>CAVUBW010000019.1:0-407308 GCA_963739835.1 uncultured Acidimicrobiales bacterium | reverse complement strand
CCGAGGGAGTGTGTAACCGGCCGTGATCTGAGGGTCCACGATCGAGCGTCGCGGGCTGGAGAGGATCACGACTGATGACTTCAGCTTCTGCTTCTTGTTCGAGTGCTCCGGTGTCGCCGACGTCGACGGCGAGCGGGGCGGCCCCTGTGGGTCGGCGTAGCGTTCCGCTGGTGGGTGACGAGCCGGCGATGCGGGACTGGGCCGACGAGCTGGTCGACCGGGCCCGGACCGAGGGTGTCGAGCTGACCGGCGACAACGGGCTGTTGACGGCGTTGGTCCGCCAGGTGCTGCAGACCGGGCTCGAGGTCGAGATGACCGAGCATCTCGGCTACGAGCCCCACGCCGTCGAGGGCCGGGGGTCGGGCAACAGCCGCAACGGCACCTACCCCAAGACGGTGACGACCGAGATCGGCAAGGTCGACCTGCGGGTTCCCCGGGATCGCAACGGCACCTTCGACCCGGTCACGGTCCCCAAGGGCGAGCGCCGCCTCGACGGCTTGACCGGCAACGTGATCTCGCTCTACGCGAAGGGCATGACCACCGGCGACATCCAAGCGCACCTGGCGGAGATCTACGGCACCGACATCTCCCGGGACACGATCTCGCGATCACCGACGCCGTCGTCGAGGACATGGTGGCCTGGCAGAACCGGCCGCTGGACCGGGTCTACCCGGTGATCTTGATCGACGCGATCGTGGTCAAGATCCGCGACGGCCAGGTCGCCAACCGGCCGATCTATGTGGCCATGGGCGTCAACCTGGACGGCGAACGCGACGTGCTGGGCTGTGGGTCGGCCCGACCGGCGGCGAGGGCGCCAAGTTCTGGATGACCGTGCTCACCGAGCTCCGCAACCGTGGCATCGCCGACACCTTCATCGTCTGCTGCGACGGGCTCGAAGGGCCTGCCGGACTCGATCCGGGCCACCTGGCCGCTGGCCGACGTGCAGCTGTGTGTCGTGCACCTGGTGCGCTCGTCGCTGCGTTACACGTCCAAGAAGCACTGGGGGCAGGTCTGCCGGGAGCTGCGCGAGATCTACACCGCCCCGACCGTCGACGCCGCCGAGGCCCGCTTCGACGAGTTCGCCGACGCGTGGCGCGAGAGGTATCCGGCGATGATCGACACCTGGGAACGGCCTGGGGCGAGTTCGTCCCGTTCCTCGAGTTCCCGGTCGAGCTGCGCACGATCGTCTACACGACCAACGCCATCGAGAGCCTCAACGCCCGGTTCCGCAAAGCCGTCCGACACCGCGGTCACTTCCCCAACGAGCAAGCCGCGCTCAAGGTGCTCTACCTCGTCGCCACCGAAAGGAGGCCGAACCGAGCCAACCCGACCGGGAGGATCAACGCCTGGAAGCACATCCTGAACGCCCTGACCATCCACTACGGCGACCGCATCCAGGCCGCCAACTAACCAGACCGTCACGCCCGCTTACACACAAGATCGGACAGTCCCCTCGTCGGCGACAACAATCGTGATCGGGTGTCCCCCGTTGGGTGGGAGCGCGGTCGCGTCAGTGTTCGAGGCCGTCCAGCACGGATGCTGGCGGGCACGCCGGTGGCAGGAGCTGACCGCGGGTGACCCTGATGTTGTGATGGGCGGTGCCGTCCGTCGCTGCCGGTTCGGGCAGTGATCAGTTGGGCATCGCGTACACGAGATCGGGGTCGACGTTGCGCAGCACGTGATAGCTGCGCCGGGCGAGCTTGCGGGCCACCGAGATCGCCGCGATCTTGCCGTCGTGACGGTCCTTGACCTTCGGACGTAGTAGTCGTGGTCGGGACTGCGGTGATGCGAGGAGTTCTTGGCTGCTTCGTACAGCGCCCAGCGCAATGTCTCGGGACCTTGGCGTGACAGGTATCCGCCGGCGCGGCGCCGGTCCGAGGCATCGACGGTGACGTCCAGGCCGGTGTGGCGCACGACCTGCTCGGAGCGGGAGAAGCGACGGCAGTCGCCGAGCTCGGTCCACACCGCGACCGCGATCAGCCCGCCGATCCCGTACTGCGCGTCGACCAACGCCCGACACGCCGGTTGGCGTGCACCGAAGCGGTGTCAGGTCCCGCTTGAGTGGCTGGGCCTCGGTGTCGGTCGCGTCGATCATCCGATAGCCGACCGTGATGCGTTGACGGGCCGCCGGCGACAGCCGCAGCCGATCGTCGGCCAGCATGGCCCGAGTCTTGGCCGTGCGGATCGCGCCCTCCGGCACCGCGACACCATGTTGGTAGAGCTCGGCGTGGATGCGTTGACACCACACCGTGCGCTGGTTGACCAACGACACGTACAGCCGTACCCGTTCTCGCCACTCCAACACCGTCGGTCGGGCGGGATCCAGCTCTCGGGCAACGTCGCCGGCCAGCTAGCAGATCGCGCAACAACCGGGCGTCGGTGCGATCGGTCTTGGCGCGACGCTTGCGACCCCGCGCCGCCTGCGTGTCGGCCGGCTCGGCCAGATGCGCTTCGAACCCCGCCGCCGTCGATCTCCTCGACGACGTAACGCCACCCGGTGCAGCCCTCCACCGCCAACGCCACCGGCCCGCCCTTCGCGCGGCGACTGTCACGTCGTCGACGACAGCCAACGACGGAACCGATCGCGGTCCGGCTGCCAGATCCGGCCCCGCCACTCCTCGCCCGACTCGACCTCGAGCAACATCGAACGTGATCTGCCGTCGATGCAGATCCAACCCTCCTACCATCGCCATCAAGGACCTCCTCGCTCGTGCCCGGACGCTTGACGAACCACATGGTTGTCCGCGCACGAGCCGAGGAGGTCCTCACACATTGAATGTTCAGGGACGCGTCCACATGCACGATCTGTACGGGACCGACGGCGTGCGGAACCAGCGCCGAGCGGGCGTCGTGCGTCACGCCGTGCTTCACTGACCGAGGGACGGCTTCGCTGGCATCGGAAGCGAGATGGCAACCATCGAGGGGGAGATCTACATCGATTGTCCGCCCGGGGTTGTGTTCGACGTCGTCGCGGATGAACGCAACGAGCCCCGCTACAACCCAAGGATGACCGCCGTCTCGCTGCTCTCCGATCCGCCGATCGGCCATGGAAGCCGCTTCGCCGCGACGATGAAGTCCCGGGCACGGACGTTCACGATGGTGATCGAGTTCACGGACTTCGAGCGGCCGACCAGACTTGGCTCGGTGTCCACGGTTGGCGCACTGAGCACTGTGGGCGCGCTCACGTTCGAGCCTCGAGCGTCCGGAACGCTGATGAGCTGGTCTTGGAACGTCGAACTCCGCGGCGTCGCGAAGCTCGCGGCGCCCGTCGTCTCCTGGATGGGCCGCCACCGGAGCGCGCGATCTGGACGGGACTCAAGACGATGCTCGAAGCCACGACATCGAACGGCGACCAGTGATGATCGCGACGCCGCAGGGTGAGCTTCCTGCGTATGTTGCGCTGCCAGCGCGGGTCAGGTCCGTGGCCGGGCGTCGTGGTCATTCACGATGCATTGGGGATGAGCCAGGACTTGCGGAACCAGGCCGACTGGCTCGCGGGCGAGGGGTACCTGGCGGTGGCGCCGGACCTCTTCGCCGGGCGCGGCACGCTGGCCTGCATGATCTCGATCATCCGCGACGTGCGTGCGCGGCGGGGAAGGGCGTTTGACGACATCGAAGCCGCACGCGCCTGGATTGCAGCGCGGGAAGACTGTACGGGTGCAATCGGTGTGATCGGCTTCTGCATGGGTGGCGGATTGGCCTTGCTGCTCACGCCTGATCGCGGATTCATGGTGTCGAGTGTCAACTACGGCACGGCACCCAAGGACGCCTACACGGCCAGCTACCTCAACGGAGCTTGCCCCATCGTCGGAAGCTATGGCGCCAAAGATCGTACCCTGCGGGGAGCAGCGGATCGCCTCGACAAGGCGCTGACCGCCGTCGGAGTCGAGCACGACGTGAAGGAGTATCCCGACGCTGGGCACGCGTTCCTCAACGACCATGAACGAGCCGGAGATCAGACGCCTCTGCTGTTCAGGGTCATGGGAAGGTTGTCGCCGGGGTCTGGCTACCACGAGGGATCTGCGCAGGATGCCCGGCGCCGAATCATCGCGTTCTTTGACGCCCACCTAAAGGCGTGAGGTGCGCCGGGCGTGCATGTGCCGGTCAACGACGCTCGCGGCCCTGCGAACGGCTCTTCCTCCAAAGCCGCGACCTGCGTACATGTCTGCCCGATCGTTCGTCGCTCCCCGGCCGGCGCTCGGACTGCGCCAGAACGAACGCACAGATCGCCGAGCACCCATGCCCTCAATGTGCCGGTCGTGGACACCCCCCACCACCCGCGTCAGACCAGGTCAGACGAGGTGGCAATGTGGGGTGAGGATCGGGCCGGGGCGCGGTGTGGTTCTTTCGAAGCATCCGTTTCCCCGGCCCGCACTCCCGAACCGGACGTCCGCGTTCCCACGCATCCGGCTCTCTGCGAGTTCGTGTCGCTGGGCTATGCGACGGTTGCCTCCGCTCGGGTCCACGGCGTGGGGATCTGTCCGCCCCGATAGCGGTAGCGGGTGACCGCGATCGCCGTGGGGTTGAACAGGGTGACCTCGCCGTCGGTTGGCCGCCACCCCGGGAGGTAGCGGCGCCGGAGCCACTTCCAGTTGGCACGGCGATGCTTGTGGCGAAGCCAGCAGATCACCCGACGCCAGCTGAAGGCGCTCAGGTAGTCGAAGGTCGCTTTGGACACGCTGTGCCGGAAGTAGTTGGCCCAGCCGCGCAACACCGGGTTCAGCCGGCGCAGCGCGACTGCGAGCGGTTGGTTCGTGCCTCCTCGGGTGATCGCCCGCACCTTGGCCTTGATGGAGGCGAGCGCCTTCTTCGACGGCCAGGTGTAGACGAACCGCTTGTTCGATCCTCTCTGGCGTCGCCGCTGGATGCGGAAGCCCAAGAAGTCCAAACCCTCGTCGATGTGGGCGATCGTCGTCTTCTGCTCCGACAGGCGCAGACCCATCGGGCGAAGTACCGCTGCCACTTCGTCTCGCAGCGTCTCGGCGTGTGCTCGGGTGCCGGCCACCAAGACGACGAAATCGTCTGCGTATCGCACGAGGCGGTACGTGGCCATTCCCTTGCGGCGCCGTCGGCTGCGAGCGTTGAAGTCGCCCCAGGACTCCCACGCCTCGGCGAAATGCTCGTCGAGGATCGAGAGAGCGATGTTGGCCAGCAGCGGCGACAGGATCCCCCCTTGCGGGGTGCCGGTGGTCGTGTCCCGCTCGACGCCATCCTCAGGGAGGATGCCTGCCTTGAGGAACGCCTTCACCAGGCTCAGGATGCGCTTGTCTCCGATCCGATGTCGCACCCGGTCCAGGAGGGCCGTGTGGTCGATCTCGTCGAAGCACGCCGTGATGTCACCTTCGAGCACCCACTCATAACCACGAGAGGTGAACTGGTGGATCTCGGCGATGGCGTCATGGGCCCGTCGCTTCGGGCGGAAGCCGTAACTTGCCGGCTTGAAGTCCGCCTCGAAGATCGGCTCGAGCACCAACTTGAGGGCGGCCTGCACGGTGCGGTCCCGGGCGGTCGGGATGCCAAGCCTTCTGCGCTTCGCGCTTCCGGGCTTGGGAATCATCCGCTCCCGCACGGGCAGAGGTTCGAACCGCCGAGCCTTGAGATCATCTCGCAACCCGGCGAGGAACCCCTCCACACCGAACACGATGGAGCGGGGTGCCACTCCATCGACGCCTGCGGACCGTGCCCCTCGATTGCCCCGCACCCGATCCCACGCCACCGTGAGGAAGGCGGGATCAGCGACGAGGTTGAACAGGTCATCGAACCGACGATGAGGGTCGTCGGTAGCCCATTGATGCAGCTTGGTCTGGATCCCCAGTACCCGCCGCTCGGCCTCGTCGAGGTCGGGCCACGGCGCGTCGGTGTTCACCGGCGACCTCCTGGCATTCCGGTCCCGCAACTGCGAACTCGCTGTCCCCCTTCGCCATGTACGTGGCTTTCCCACGCTCGGACTACTACGAGGACTCCGCCCCGTCGTCGAGCCATCAGCAGACGGCGTGCCTCGCCGCTGCCGACCCGGTCGGCCGGCAGGAAGGCGACCCCACGACGGTTCCCACGTTCACCATCAACCGGTAGACGGGATCGGTGCCCAGCTCTTCCCCTGCAGCCCTCGCCACGGCTACGCCGCAGTCCTTCACCGTGACCCCCGCACCGACCTTCGCGATGTCGACAACGGGGTCGGTCCCCTCCACTTGGAGGCGACCGACGCACTGCACTACCGGCCCAGATCCACCAGGTTCGAGCCGGTTCCCGACTTGAGGGGGTTCCACCACTGGTTTCTGCACTCGTACACCTCTCCGTCTTGCTTGCCGGACCCGGGCCGTCTGGCAGTACCGACCCGTCCCGTCGTTGTCGAGGCTGCTCCCACCCAACCCAGCGCCTCCAGGGTCAGGCTGCCTCCAGCTTCAGCGGCCTGCTGCGACAGGCCACAGGTGGGTCCTTCCACCCCACCCGGTTGTATGGCGCCTCGTGGCGCACCGCGAAGGTCGGGGAGTCCTTCAGCGCTCCACACCTAGCTCACGTTGACGGCCGACCGCCTCACCCGACCGCGACGCTTCTACCGCTTGCCGGCGATCATCCCTCCGAGTACGTCGGCGGCGGCGCGGTCGTTGGCGGGGATGGCGTGGGCGTAGCGGTCGAGCATGGTGGCGACCTTGGACCAGCCGCCGCGCTGTGCGACGACTTTGGGGTCGATTCCTGCACCGAGGAGCTGGGTGGCCATGAAGTGGCGGAGGTCGTGCAGCCGGCTCTCGGAGAGGCCGGTCACCCACCAGCGCAGGTGCCTGTACTTCCTGGATGTCGAGTCGGGGCGCCACGGGTGCTGGCCGAGGATGTCGTCAGAGAACACGTAGGCATCGGGCGGGAAGGTGGCGCCGGCCGCGGTAGCTCGCTCGACCTGGTGGCCGTGGTGGGCCAGCAGTGCGGCGACGACGTAGGGATCGAGCGCGACGTTGCGGCCTGAGCGCTTGGTGCGAGATGCGGGTCGGTCGATCGGTACGGACGTGCGGGGGCGGCCGTCGGGGTGATGGGTGCCGTCGGGGCCGATCACGATGACGCGGGTGAAGCGAGCCGATGCGGTGGCCGGTGCGAGATCGAGGTGGTCCCAGCGCAGTGCGCAGAGCGCGCCCCGACGGGCTCCGGTCACGATGGCCAGTTGCAGGAACAGCGCGAGACGGTGGTCGATCTCCTCGGCCTCGGCGAGGAGCTGGATGACGTCGACGTTGGTGGGGGGCTCGACTTCTTGTTCGAGGATCTCGCCGGGCTCGGCGTGGTCGGCGGGGTTGCGCCGGATCCAGCCCCATTTCACGGCCTGGCCGAGTGCTGAGCGTACGACGGTGTGGATCCGGTTGACGCGGGCGGCCGACAGCGGCCCGCTGTGCCGGCACGGTTGGTCCTCGCACTGGTGTCCAGTCCCGGCAGGCGCCGCTGTGCGGACAGGCCGGGCGCGCGCACTTCTGTTTCCGGCACCGCGGCCCGTGTTCGATGCATGGCGCCACCGGGCACGGACGGTGGGTGCACGGGCCCCCGCGGGCGCCGAGCTCCGCATAGAGGACGTCGAGGGTGTGGGTGGTGATCTTTGCTACGTCGATGTCGTGTAGCGGACGCAGGTTGCGGGCGACGATCCGCCGGTGCTCCTGCAGCGTGTTTGGTGGCCAGCGCCGCTGTTTCACGGCGATCCATTGGGCAGCCAGGTCGCCGAACGTCCCCGCCGCCACCACGGCCTCGCCGTCGGCGAGCTCGAGCGCCCACCGGTCGCATTGCGCCTGGGCCTCGCGCTTGCCCGACGCACGGACGTGTCGGGACGCCTGCGTCTTCTTTCCAGTCAGCGGGTCCTTGCCGGTGTAGAGGCGCATCTCCCACACGCCAGGACGCACCTCGTCGCACGCTTCCTGCCATGGCCGGACGGTATGTCTGGACAGGAATGGATGGGGTGCGGGATGGGACAGATCCAAAACCACGAAGGCCCCGGGGTGTTCCCGGGGCCTCTGACCTGGGTATTCTTGTGGCACCCCCAACGGGATTCGAACCCGTGTCGCCACCTTGAGAGGGTGGTGTCCTAGGCCTCTAGACGATGGGGGCTTGCGAGGTGGACGAGACAGCATAGCCCGGGGTAGCGGGGGCCGGACCAGCCGGTTCGGTGGGCTTTGGCTTGCGTGGCACGCGAGACTGCCGGCTCCGACGTTGCGACCGGGGAGGGTCTATGTCTGCAACGCCCGATGCTGCCGCGACCTTCCAGATCGCCGGGCGAACCGTGAGCATGCCCTGTCTCGTGCGGGACGCTTCCGCCGGGACCGCCATGTTCGACGTCGATGCCGCCGCCGCCCAGCGGTTGATCCCCGGCGACGATTTTCTCGTCGTCGAGTCGGGGCCGGGGCGGTGTCAGCTCGTGGTGGCCGTCATCGACTACCGGGACAACGATCTCGGGGACTACCACGAGGTCGGGGTGACCTTCTTCGTCGCTCCCCGCTCCGATCCCGATGCCGCCGGGACCTTCATCACCCACCTGCCCGTCGACCAGGCCTTCACGTGCGAGGCCGGGCGCCGCATCTGGGGGTTTCCCAAGTCGGTCGAGGACATCGGGTTCGAGTACTCCCCCTCCTCCGTGCTGGCCACCTTGCGGATGGACGGGGAGCTCGTGTTCCGGTTGCGGTTGCCCCGGGGCGGCGACGACGTGATGGAGCCGATGGCCATGACCACCTACAGCGTGATCGACGGGGTGGCGCACGCCACCCCCTTCACGCAAGGAGGCTCCGGGGCGCAGGTGGTTGCTGGGCCCGACGGGGTCGAGCTGGAGCTGGGGTCGCATCCCCTCGCCGCCACGCTCGCCTCGCTCGGGTTGCCCGCGCCCGCGGTCATGAGCACCTGGACCGAGCACATGCGGGGGGCCTTCGAGGGCGCCTCGCCGCTGGGCTGACCCTCGACCTCTACTGGACGTCTAGGTCGGGGATCCGCCAGTCGATCGGGTCCCTGCCTGCCTCTACCAGGGCTTTGTTGGCCCTCGAGAACGGGCGGCTGCCGAAGAAGCCGCTCGATGCCGACAGCGGCGACGGGTGCGGGCTTTCGATCACCGTGTGGCGGTTCGTGTCGATCAGCGCCTTCTTCTTCCTCGCCGACGCGCCCCACAGGATGAAGACCACCCGCTCCGGCTTGGCGTTCACCGCCCGCAGCACCTCGTCGGTGAAGGTCTCCCACCCCTTGTTCTGGTGCGACGCCGCCCTGCCCTGGCGGACCGTCAGCGACGCGTTCAGCAACAGGACCCCCTGGCGGGCCCAGCTGTCGAGGCAGCCGTGGGCGGGGGGCGGCACCCCGATGTCCGACTCCAGCTCCTTGAAGATGTTCTGGAGCGACGGCGGCGGCGGGACCTCCGGCCGGACCGAGAAGCACAGGCCGTGGGCCTGGCTGGGGCCGTGGTACGGGTCCTGGCCGAGGATCACGGCCTTGACCTCGGCGTACGGGGTCAGGTGCAGGGCGGCGAACACCTCGTCGTGCGGCGGGTAGACCGTCGCCCTCCCCCGCTCGGCGGCCACGAACTGCTGCAGCTCGGCCCAGTACGGCTTGGCGAACTCGGCCCGCAGCACCGGATTCCAATCCGTCTTCATCGCTCCCCATCGTGCCAGGTGCGCGGGGCACAATCGGGGCGTGAGCGAGCGACCCGAGCTGGTGCGGCTGCGCGAGATCTGCATGGCGCTTCCGGAGATCGAGGAACGGCTGAGCCACGGCTCACCGGCGTGGTTCATCCGGGGCCGCAAGACCGTGGCCATGTACCACGACGACCACCACGGCGACGGGCGGCTCGCCATCTGGTGCCCCGCGCCGCCCGGCGTGCAGGAGGCGATGGTGACCGAGGAGCCCGAGCGGTTCTTCCGCCCGCCCTACGTCGGGCCGAGCGGGTGGCTCGGCGTACGGCTCGACCGCGACCCCGACTGGGACGAGATCACCGGCATCCTCGAGGACGCCTACCGCAAGGTGGCGCCCAAGCGGCTCGCCGCCCTGCTCGACGCCGGCGGCGCCGGCGAGCCCGCCTGACCCGCGGCCCAGGCGCCGCCCTAAGCTCCCGCCCGATGCGGCAGCGAGCGACCGAGTCGGTCGGGAGGCGCTCCGGCGCCCGTCGACCTCTCCGGGGCAACCCCGAGGACGACCTTGTGGTCCACCAACGCATCGCATGCGCCCGAGTGCACCACTCTGCACCACAGCGCACGCGCGACAGGCACGGTCGGCCGCCGCTGCCGCACCCCACTCCCGCTCCCCCGCCGTGCCGCCGGTAAGGCGGCGGCGCGACCACGCCGCCACCGTCTCGGCCGACCCTTGCCGGGGCGTTCCTGGCCGGCGAGTGGGAGCCGGCGGCGATGGGCCGGCGGGGCAAGCGGGCGCTCGGCGACCGCCGGGGCTGGCTCACCCAGCTCGCCCACGTCGTCGTCCTCGCCTGCCCCGAGCGGCCCGGCGACCGGCCCCGCGAGCTGGCCGAGCTCATCGCCGCCTGCGAGCCGTTCGCCGCAGCACTCGCCGACCCGGCCCGGCCGGTCGCCGTTCGGACCTGGATGGCCGCGCCCACCACCATGGGCACCCGGCGCTGGCCCGTGCCGGCCATCCCGGACTTGGCCGCGCTCGCCGCCTGGCTCGGCGTGACGCCCGGGCACCTCGATTGGTTCGCCGACCGCCGGTCCTACGAGCGGACCGCCGAGGCCGAGGCGCTGCGCCACCACCACCGTCGCTGGGTCCGCAAGGCCGACGGCTCGTTCCGCCTGCTGGAGGCGCCCAAGCGCGAGCTGAAGGATCTCCAGCGCCAGGTCCTGCACCTGATCCTCGATCGCATCCCGCCGCACGAGGCCGCCCACGGGTTCCGGTCCGGACGCTCGGTCCACACCGCGGTCGCGCCCCACCACGCCCGGGACGTCGTGATCCGGCTCGACCTGGAAGCGTTCTTCGCCAGCATCACCGTTGGCCGCGTCTACGGGATCTTCCGGCTCGCCGGCTACCCGGAGCCGGTCGCCCACGCCCTCGCCGGGCTGTGCACGACCGTCACGCCGCTGGCCGTGCTGCGGGACGCGCCCGAGGTGCCCGCCGGGCTCGTCGACCGCCGGCGCCGCCTGCTGCAGCGCCTGCGCGACCCCCACCTCGCCCAGGGCGCCCCGGTGGCGCCGGCGCTCGCCAACCTCGGCGCCTTCGCCCTCGACCGGCGCCTGGCGGGGCTGGCCCGCCGGCTGGACGCCCGCTACACGCGTTACGCCGACGACCTCGTGATCTCCGGCGGGCGCCACCTCGTGCGGTCGGCGGGCCCGATACTCACGCTGGCCGAGGCCATCGTCCGGGACGAGGGCTTCGCGCTCCACGACGGGAAGACCCGGGTGGTCACGGCCGCCGGCCGCCAGTCGGTCACCGGGCTCGTCGTGAACCGCCGGGCCAACGTCCCCCGGCCGGACTACGACCGCCTGCGGGCCGTCCTCCACGACGCCGCCACGGCCGGGCCTGCCCACGCCAACCGGGACGGCCACCCCGACTTCCGCGCCCACCTGCTCGGCCGCATCGGCTGGGCCGGGCACGGCAACCCCGCCCGGGCCGACAAGCTCACCCGCGCCTTCGCCGCGATCCACTGGGGCGACGGCGGCTGAGGGTCACCGCGCCCGGAAGACCGGGCCGCGGGGTGCGAACGGCAGCCGCGCGCCCGCGGGGACGAGCCAGGCGTGGTCGCGGCGGACCCGGACCCGGTCGCACCAGCCGTCGGTGATCATCAGGATCGGGCCCTCGTGGGGGAAGTCCTCGGCCCGCTCCAGCAGGTCGACGCCCGGCTGGAGCACGGTCCCGCCGCGTCCCCGGACCCGGACCCGGCCGGCGATCTCGTCCGGCGCCAGAAAGCCGGCGTCGTAGGCCGCGGCGTCGCAGAACACCACCCGCGCGGCGGGGACGTCCCGGGTCGTCGCGTAGCTGGCGATCGCCCCGAGCGCCTTGCCGAGGAGCGCCCGGTCCATCGATCCGGACGTGTCCAGGACGACGCCGAACGTGCGCAGGGCGACCAGCTCGTCGGGTAGCCGGAGCGCCGGCCGCGGGATGTCGGGCGTCGCCGACTGGCGCCGGCTCAGCCGGGCGTAGGTCCGGCGCCGGTCGAGCGGCGGGAAGTGGTCGTCGAACCAGCGGGCCAGGTCGACGTCCCACGGGATCGGCGGGTGCGCCAGCGCCTCGATCGCCTCGACCAGGCCGGCGGGCACCAGGCCACGGCCCGAACACCGGTGCAGGTCGAGCCCGGTGGCCAGCGCCCGACGGCAGAACTCGTCCACGTCGACGCCGCCCACCTGCTCGCCGGCTCGGGGGACGCGCCCGGAGAGGACGTCGGGCGCACCGACGCCCCGCAGCGTCCGCAGCTTGCGGTACCGGCGCAGGTCGTTCGCGATCCGGTCGTACGCCTCCTCGGCGGACCACCCCTTGAGGACCGGGTCGTAGAGGCACCCGTCGGGCAGTTCCCCCACCTCCATCTCGACCAGCCAGCCGTTGATGACGTAGTCGCACGCGATGTTCCACAGGTAGTCGTCGCGCCCGCCGCTGCGGGTGTCGTGGCGCAGCCCGGCGTGCAGCAGCTCGTGGCCGATGACGAAGCGCCGCTCCTCGGGGGTCAGGTGCACGGCCGGATTCACGTACAGCTCGCCGCACCCGGGCGACACCGCCGCCACCGCGATGTCGAGCCGGGCGCAGACGTCTGCGTCCTCCACCAGCCGGAGGCCGGCGGCGAGTGCGCCGAGCAACGGGAAGCCGGACACGAACCACCGCAGCGCCGATGTCCATGCCGTGTGGCGGGCGCGATCGGCCGTCAGGCTGTCCTGCTCGCCGCCCGCCACCGCGACGGCGGCGGCCACGGCGGCCGCCAGGCCCTCGCCGAACAGCCGATCCCAATCCGGACCGTGCGGGTTGGGCCCGCCCGGGACGACGTCGCCGTCGGGCGCGGTCCCCACGGAAGTCAGCCCGTCCGGGATCCCCCGGCGCCGAAACTCGGCCGCCAGGCGGTGCTCGTGACCGACGGCGAGCAGGGTGGGCGACACCCACGCCGGCAGCGCCGGCATGGCGTCGATGCCCCGCGGGACGTCCCCCACCCGCAGGTCGGCCAGGAACCGGTTGACCACCAGGCAGTACGCCACGCCTGTCGCCCGGTCGATCCGCCCGACCGGCGGCCCGGGCTCGACGTGGCCGAACGCGAGGTGCAGGACCGCGTGGGCCACCGCCCACCGCCACTCCGCCGGCGTCGCCGACCGGGACGGGTGAAGGTGCAGCCGCCCTCGGGGGTGGACGACCGCCCAGCCGTCGGGCGGGCAGCGGGACTCGTCCTCGCCGTCCTCCTCGTCGCACGTCCACAGCCGGTGCACGAGCGGCGCGAACAGCGGGTGGCTTGCGATCGCCTCGGCGCCTGCCCGGCGCGCGGCGGCCGCCTTGTCCGGCGGCGCGGGCAGGCGACGGCGGTGGCGGGCCATGGCTCACGCACTCGCTCGGGCGGCGACGAGCCGCGGCAGGTCGCGCACGACCTCGGTCAGGAACCACGTGGGCGGGCCGGCACCGTCCGACCCGTCGGCGTCGGCGCCGTCCGGCGCCACCACGACCTGGGCGATCTCCAGGCTGATGTCGGCCAGATCGACCAGGAGGGCCTTGGCCCGGTGGGCGAGCTGCACCGCGGCCGGCGAGGCGCCCCGCCGGTCGGCCGGCAGCTGCTTGGCGAGGCGGGCGCGCAGGCTCTGGGCCAGGAAGAACAGCACGTCCCGGTCGTCCGGCGCCGACGGCCAACGCAACGTGCCCTTCAGCACCGCGTCGAGGTCCCAGGCGTGGCGCATCTGCTTGACGAACGCCCGGAACTGGCCGGCGTGGGCCGGGCTCACGCAGCCCGCCACCGGGACGAACAGCTCGTCGTCGCCGATGGTCTCGCCGTAGGAGTCGAGCACGTCGGACACCATGTGCCACGCCCGCGGCGTCGAGAACGGCTCCTCGTGCTTGGGCGGGGCGGCCGTCAGGTGGTCGGGGCGCGTGGCGATGTATTCGACGACCCAGGGGTGGATGCGGTGGGAGCGCGCCCACGCCAGCCAGTCGCGGGGGCTGGACGACAGGTGGACGTGCACCATGCGGTTGACCAGCGCCGAACTCATCGGCCGCACGATCGCCGAGTCCTCGCTGCGGTTGCCGGCCCCGATCACGACCGAGCTGGGATGCAGGCGGAACTCGCCGATGCGGCGTTCGAGGATCAGGCTGTAGAACGCCTTCTGGACCTCGTGCGTGGCGCCGTTCAGCTCGTCGAGGAACAAGCAGTAGGCGTCGTCGCGGGCGATCATCGCCGGCGGGCAGAACCGGCTGCGGGGGCCGGTGGGCAACTCGACGATCTGGGGCACGCCGACGAGGTCCTCGGGCGCCAGTTGCGTCCCCAGCAGGCTCACGCAGTCCATGCCGAGCGAGGCGGCGAACTCGGCGACGAGCGAGCTCTTGCCGATGCCCGGCTGGCCCCACACGAACACCGGGCGCGTCACGGCGACGTGCAGGAGCACGTCGGGAAGCTGCGCCGGGGTCACGGAGATGGAGCCATGCATGGAGGATCCATGCTTCCACCGGCGTGGCTGCCCGCCCCACCGGTTTTGTCCCTGGAAGTGGTCGCCATGGCGACCACTTCCGGGGACAAAAGCCTGGTGGTGGCTCGGGGGGGAGGACTCGAACCCCCAATGACTGGACCAGAACCAGCAGTGTTACCGATTACACCACCCCCGAAAGGCGGAGCCGACACCCTACCCGGCGTCCCAGCCGGGTCGCACGTCGGGATTTCAGCGATCCGGGGGCGCCGTTGTCGGGTCGTTGGTCGAGATGGTCGGGCCGATCTGCTGCTCGACCTGGTCGTCGAGGTCGACCAGGCGGCCGAACCCGATGATGCGGCCCAGCGACACCGCGGCGGTCTCCTCCAGCAGGTCGTGGAGGCTGCCGCCCTTGTGGCTGGGCGACACCGTCGTGTCGAGGCCCAGCTCGTCGGCGATGGCGTCGGCGCGCAGCGCGTGGTAGCCGCTGGTGACGAGCACGGCCCGGGTCGTGCCCTCGCGGCGCAGCGTGCGGGCGGCGGCCGCCAGCGACTCCCAGGTGTTGGAGCCCCCATCCTCGCGGGTGATGTCGTCCGACGGCACACCCGCGGCCATGAGGTAGCCCTTGCTGGTCTCGGCCTCGGTGCAGCGGTCGCCCTCGCGCTTGCCCCCGGTCACGACGATCTGGCCGGCGACGCCGTCGCGGTACAGCTCGAGGGCGTGGTTGAGGCGCTGAGCCAGCACCGGCGACGGAATGCAGTCGTACTGGGCGGCGCCGAGCACCACGATCGCGTCGGCCGGCGCCGCCTCGTCGCGCCGGCTGGCCAGCCACACCTGGACGAACGTGACCGCGACGTAGACCACCACCGCGAGCCCGGCGAGCAGGCAGGCCCGCCAGATCCACCGGCCCACCCGGAACCGCGGCCACGCGCCGTCGCCGCCGCTGCGCCCGCGGCGGGTCGCCGGCCGGGGTGGGCGCCGGAGGACGGTGGTCACAGCCGCGCCCGGGCGGCCCGCAGACGCGCGAGCGTGCGCTCGCGTCCCAGCACCACCAGCGACTCGTACAGCGGCGGCCCCACGCTGCGGCCGGTGACCGCCACGCGCACCGACGCCTGGGCCTTGGACATCTGCGGGTTCCCCTCCGCGTTCACGAAGCCCGCCTCGGCCGCCGCGCCGAGCAGCGCCGCCTCGATCGCGCCCGCGTCCCAGGCGCAGGCCTCCAGCGCGGCCGTCGCCGCGTCGAGCATGGTCGCGGCCCGGTCGCCCGGCTTGACGACCCCCTTCTGCCACGACTCGTCGTCGACCACCAGCTCGTCGTCGCGCAGGAAGTCGATCATCGGCTCGACCTCGCTGAGCAGCCGCACCCGGTCGCGCACCAGCTCGGCGATCGGCCGCAGCACCGCCTCGCTGGCCTCGCCGTGGGCGAGGAACGGGCGGGATCGGGCCACGAACTCGTCGGCATCGAGCGCCCGGATGTACTCGGCGTTGACGTGGGACAGCTTGCGCACGTCGAAGAACGCGGGCGACGGCGTCACGTCCTCGAGGCGGAACAGCTCGACGATCTCGCCCAGCGGCCGGATCTCGACGCCGTCGGGCGGTCCCCAGCCGAGCAGAGCCAGGTAGTTGACCATGGCCTCGGGCAGGTGCCCGCTGGCCCGGAACAGGTCGATGCCCACCGCGTCGCGCCGCTTGGACAGCTTCTTGCGGGCCTCGTTGACCAGGATCGGCAGGTGGGCGAACGCGGGCCGGTAGCCGAGCCCCAGCGCCTCGCCGATGAGCAGGTACTTGGGCGTGCCGTTGAGGTGCTCCTCACCCCGCACGACGTGGGTGATGCCCATGTCGGCGTCGTCGGTGACGTTGGCGAGCAGGAACGTCGGCACGCCGCTCGACCGCAGCAGCACGAAGTCCTCGAGCTTGGCGTTCTCGAACCTGACCGTGCCCCGGATGAGGTCGTCGAACGAGGTCGCGCCCTCGTCGGGCGTGCGGAAGCGCAGCGCCGTGCCCGGGCCCTGGGCCAGGCCCCGGTCGCGGCAGAAGCCGTCGTAGCCCGGCGGCCCGCCCCGCTGGCGGGCGCGGTCCTGGACCTGCTCGGGCGTGCAGTCGCACCAGTAGGCCTGCCCGGCGGCCAGCAGCTCGTCGGCGGCCTTGGCGTAGAGGTGCATGCGCTCGGTCTGGTAGACGGGCTCGCCGTCCCAATCGAGGCCGAGCCACCGGATCTGGTCGAGGATGTCGAGCGTCAGCTCGGGTCGGTTGCGCTCGGTGTCGGTGTCCTCGATGCGCAGCAGCATCTCGCCGCCCTGCTGGCGGGCGATGAGCCAGTTGAACAGCACGGCGCGCGCATTGCCGACGTGGAGGTAGCCCGTCGGCGAGGGCGCGAAGCGCAGGCGCGGTGGTGCGGCAGCCATCACCAGTCAGGGTACCCGGAGGGTGTGACGGGATTACCTACGAGATCTCGCCGCTCCGGGCCGCGCGGCTAGCGGCGCGACGCCCGGGCGGCGCGCTTGGCCCGGTCCGTCCGCGGCCCCGGCCCCGGCCCCGGGACGGCGCCGGCCGGGGCCCGGCCGCGCCCGACCGCCGGTCGCCCAGGCCCAGCTCGGCCCGCAGCTCGTCGAGGAGCGGGTCGACCGACTCCATGTCGACCTCGTCCTCCAGCGCCCCGAGGCCGGGGGTGGCGACCGTCCCGGGGCTGCCGTCGGGAGCGACGGGCGCGTCCCGGGCCACCCGTGCGGCCTGCTCGGCGCGGGCGACCAGGTCTGTCGCCGGCGCACCGATGGCCGCGACCGCCTCGTCCACCGTGGCCGCCAGCTTGCCGACGCGCCGCCCGGCCAGCCCCGCCAGGCGGGCGTCCGCCGCCTGGCGGAGCGCGCCCGCGTTGGCGGCGATGCCGGCCTCGGCCCGCTGGCGCTGCTCGTCGAGGGCCACCAGCTCGGCGCGCCGCGACTCGGCCCGGGCGTCGGCGTCCCGCCAGCGCATGGCGAACACACGCGCCGCGTCGGTCCACCGGCCGGCATCGGCCCGCTGGCCGGCCTTGGCCTCCTCGTCGGCGCGGGCCAGCGCCCGTCCGGCCAGCTTGCGGGCGTCGCTCGACTCGGCGCACGCGGCCTCCAGGTCGCGGGCCGCCTCGACCCGCTGGGCCACGGCGCGGACGATCTCGTCGCGCAGCTGGCGGTCCCTCGTCCGGGCGGCGACGAGCGCCTCCTCGATCGCGTTCCGGGCGTCGGCCGGCCGCACGGGTTGGCCGGGATCGTTCCAGGTCGATGGCGGCATCGGTGACCCTTCTGGGGGGCGGAGGCGGACGGAGGTGACAGCGGGTGGTCGCGAGTTTACGGTTGGCGGCCGCTCGGGCCAGAACAGCCGTCAGTGGCCCGCGCCCAGGTGGTCGAGGAGGAGGTCGTTGAGCCGGTCGGGCACCTGTTCGGATACCCAGTGGCTCACGCCATCAAGCACCTCGAACCGGTACGGGCCCTCGACGAAGTCGCCGGTCGCCTCGGCCGCCTCCCGGCCCAGCGCCGGGTCCGCGGTCGACCACACGTACATGGTCGGCATCGTGACCGGCCCCAGGCCCTCGATCAGCGACAGGTCGGCCGCCCGGTACCAGTTGAGCGCGGCGCCCAGCGCCTCCGGCGTCCCCAGGGCCTCGATGTACGGATCGCCCCGGCCCTCGGGCATCCCGCTGCCGATGAACAGCAGCTTGAAGAACTGGGCGTCGTCGGCCAGGAACGAGTTCTCGCTGCCGGGCGCCCGGAACAGCTCGATGTAACCCGAGCGCTGCTGCTGGTCGCCGCCCAAGGCCCCGCCGAGCGCCAGGCCCATCGCCGCCGGGTGGGGGGTCGACACGACGGTGAGCGTCCGCAGCCGGCCCTGGTGGCGGCCGCCGACCTGCCAGGCGACCGCCCCGCCCCAGTCGTGGCCGACCAGGTGGAAGCGGCCCATGTCGAGCGCGTCGGCCACGCCGAGGACGTCGCCGGTCAGCTCGGAGGAGCGGTAGGCCTCGACCTCGGCCGGGCGGGCGCCCGGCGAGTAGCCCCGCTGGTCGAAGGCGCAGGCCCGGTAGCCGGCGGCGCCCAGCGCCTCGACCTGGGCGGCCCACGCCAGCGACGTCTGGGGGAAGCCGTGCAGCAGCAGCACCGGCTCGCCGTCGTCGGGACCGGCGATGCGGCCGGCGAACGTGAGGCGGCCGACCTCGATGTCGATCGATCGCATCCCCCGACGCGATCAGACGGCGAGGACGCTGCGCCAGTCCGCCCGCTGGAGCTCGGCCACCTGCTCGGGGCTGCGGCGCAGCACGTAGTCGGGCGCGAGGTCGACCACCCGGCGCTGCTCGGCGTAGTGGTGGGGGTTCCCGATCTCGGCGAACAGCGGCTGGCGGAAGGCGATGAGGTCGGGCGCGGCGTCGCCGAGGAAGCCCCACACGGTGAGCGCCACGGTCATGTCGGGCAGCACCGGCGCCCGCCCGAACAGCGACGCCCGCTTGAGGGCCACGCCGCCGCAGCCGGCCAGCGCGTCGGCCTCGTGCTCGTCTGCGGCCAGCAGCAGCTGGCCCGCGAACCGCCGGGCCAGCACGTACACGTAGCCCTGGTCGGGCCCCTGGGAGCCGAAGCGCTCCCCCACCTCGAAGCCGACCTCGGAGTCGCCCGGCCTCGTGGGCCGCCACGACTGCGAGCGCCGGGGCGGCGACTCGTAGCTGCGGACGTGCTTGATCGCCGGCTGCGGGACGTACTCGGGGGCGGCCACGGGGCGAGGCTAGCGAGCCGGGTGGCAGGCACGCCCCTCTCGCCGCGCTCCCTGTCGCGGCGGGTCGGCGTGGACGGGCGGCCCACGATACGGGAGAGTGGCAGGACCTTCGCAGGCTGGGGGTAGGCCGATGAACGAACGTGCTCATGCGATGCCCGCCGGGCTCCTCGCCGTCCTCGTGTGCGCGTGGGGCGCGCTCGCCGGCGTCGGGCCTGCCGCCGCGGCGGGCGCGTCGAACGCGGCCGCCACGAGCCCACACGCCGCGGACGACATCAGGATCACCGCCGGCGACGTGCACACGTGCGCCCCGACGGCGGCCGGGCAGGTGAAATGCTGGGGCGGCAACACATGGGGCGGCCTCGGCGACGGCACCACCGTCGACAGGCCGACGCCGGTCGACGTCGTCGGGCAGACGTCGCCGGTCAGAACCGTCGACGCCGGCTGGAACTTCACCTGCGCGGTGGCGACGGCGGGCGCAGCCACCTGCTGGGGCTACAACCTGCGCGGCCAGCTCGGTGACGGGACGACGACCAACAGCTCGACGCCGGTCGGAGTCGTCGGGCTCGGCTCCGGCGTCACGGCCATCAGCGCCGGGGTCTTCCACGCCTGTGCCCTGACCGACCGGGGTGCGGTCAAGTGCTGGGGGCTCAACCACCGGGGCCAGCTCGGTGACGGGACGACGACGGACAGCTCGACGCCCGTGGACGTCGTCGGGCTCGGCTCCGGCGTCAAAGCCATCAGCGCCGGCATCTGGCACACGTGCGCGCTCCTCGCGGACGGGGGCGTCAAGTGCTGGGGCCAGAACAACGTGGGGCAGCTCGGTGACGGGACGACGACCGACAGCTCCACGCCGGTCGACGTCGTCGGGTTGCCCTCCCGCGTCTCGGCGATCGACACCGGGACCGGCAGTGACGGCGGGATCGACGGTTCGCACACGTGTGCGGTCACGACCCGGGGTGGCGTCCTGTGTTGGGGGCTCAACAACCTGGGCCAGCTCGGCGACGGGACGACGACGGACAGCTCGACGCCGGTCACCGTCTCCGGGCTGGAGCGCGGGGCACGGGCCGTCGCCACCGGGTCGGGGTACTCGTGCGCGCTGACGAGGGCCGGGGGCGTGCGGTGCTGGGGCTACAACTTCACCGGGCAGCTGGGCGACGGGACGACCACCAACCGGTCCACTCCGGTCGACGTCGTCGGGCTGCGGTCGGGGGTCGGTCAGCTCGCCACCGGCGGGTTCCACGCCTGCGTCCTGACCCGTCGCGGCGCCGTCAAGTGCTGGGGCGGCAACGGCGGTGGACAGCTCGGCGACGGCACGACGACCGGCCGGCTGACGCCGGTCGACGTGTCCGGGTCGTTCTACCGCCCGGAGTGCCCCACGCTCGTCGCCGCCCGCCACACCGGCTTCGCCCTCTCGCAGGGGTATGCCGTCGGCTCGATGGCCACCTTCACGGCCGACAGCGGCTACGCCCTGGTCGGGTCCCCGTCGTTGCGGTGCCGGGCCGACCGCTCATGGAGCGGGCCGGTGCCGACCGCGGCGGGAACCGGGTCGGTCATCGTGACTCCGAGCACCGGACTGGTGGACGGGCAGAGCGTCACCGTCGCGCTGATCGGGGTTCCCGGCGCTCGGGACCGTCGGCTGGTGTCAGGGCGTGGTCGCGGCGGGCCCCGCGAGCGCCGGCAACTGTGGCGGCCCCATCCGGACCGGTCAGGCCGACGCCAGCGGCGGTCTGACCGACCCGGCCTACCCGGTCGCCCGGTTCATCGACGTGCCCTCGCTCGGCCGCACGGTCGACTGCGCCGACCCGGTCGAGGCCTGCGTGATGGGAGCGGCAGACGTCGGCGACGTCGCCGGGAGCGCCGTCGCGACCCCACTGTCGTTCACGCCGCCCGCCGGCTGAGATGTACCCGAGCAGTGGCCGGGCTACTCCCCGCCGTGGAGCAGCCCGTAGACGAGCGAGTCGACGAGCGCCTGCCACGACGCCTCGATGATGTTCTCGCTCACGCCGATGGTCGACCAGGTGCGCTCGCCGTCGGTCGAGTCGATCAGCACCCGCGCGACCGCCCCGGTCGCCGCCTGCGCCGTCGAGCACCCGCACCTTGTAGTCGGTGAGGTGGATGCGGCCGAGGGCGGGGTAGCGCTGGGTCAGCACCGACCGCAGCGCGGTGTCGAGCGCGTTGACCGGGCCGTTGCCCTCGCCGGTGGCGACGAAGCGCTCGTCGCCGGCCCACACCTTGACCGTCGCCTCCGTGTCGATGATCGCCTCGCCGTCGGCGATCGGCGCCCCGCCCCGCGTGGCGTTGCGGTGGTAGGTGGTCGACCCGGAAGCACTCGACCCGGAAGTACGGCTGGCTCCAGCCGGTCGCCCGCCGCATCAGCAGCTCGAGCGAGGCGTCGGCCACCTCGAAGTGGTAGCCCTCGTGCTCCAGCTGCTTGAGCCGCTCGGACAGCGTCGGACGCGGCCCGGTCGTCGAGGTCGACGCCGAGCTCCTTGGCCTTGAGCGACATCGTCGCCCGGCCGCCGAGCTCGGACACCACGAACGCGGGTGCCGTTGCCGACGACCGTCGGGGTCGACGTGCTCGTAGCTGGCGCCGCCCACCCGGCCGAGCGCCGAGGTGTGCAGCCCGCCCTTGTGGGCGAACGCGGACGACCCCACGTAGGGGTCGGCGGCGTGCGGCGGCAGGTTCACGAGCTCGGCGACGTGGTGGCTCACCGCGGTGAGCCGCTCGAGCCGGCCCTCGGGCAGGCAGCGTCGATGCCCATCTTCAGCGTCGAGGTTCGGGGATGATCGTCGTGAGGTTGCAGTTGCCGGTGCGCTCGCCGTAGCCGTTGATCGTGCCCTGCACCTGGGTCGCGCCCGGCCACGCACCGCGGCCAGCGAGTTGGCGACCGCGCAGCCGGTGTCGTCGTGGAGTGTGGATGCCGATCGCTGCGTCGGGCGCCGAAGTAGGCGACGACCTCGCCGACGATCCGCTCGACCTCGTGCGGCAGCGTGCCGCCGTTGGTGTCGCACAGCACGAGGACGCTCGGCACCCTCGGTCGGCGGCCGCCTCGAGCACGCGCAGGGCGAACTCGGGGTTGCGCCTTGTAGCCGTCGAAGAAGTGCTCGGCGTCGAAGAACACACGCTGGCCCTCGCCGCGCAGGAACGCGACCGAGTCGCCGACCATCGCCACGCCCTCGTCGAGCGTGGTGCCGAGCGCCTCGATCACGTGGTAGTCCCAGCTCTTGCCGACGATGCACGACGGTCGTGACCCCGGCCTCGACGAGGTGGCGCAGCGTCGTCGTCGGTGTCGACCTTGCCCTTGCGGCTTGCGGGTCGAGCCGAAGGCCACGAGCGTGGCGGTCTCGAGCCGGAGCTCGCCGGCCGCGGCCCGCCGGAAGAACTCGTCGTCCTTCGGGTTGGCGCCGCGGCCAGCCCGCCTCGATGTAGTCGACGCCGAGCCAGTCGAGCTGCTCGGCGATCCGCAGCTTGTCGTCGACGGTGAGCGAGATGCCCTCGAGCTGGGCGCCGTCGCGCAGCGTCGTGTCGTAGATCTCGACCGCGCGACGGTACGGGGGCGTCGCTCATCCGACATGTTCCACCCAGTCCTTGTAGCGGTCGACCTCGCCGTGGACGGCGCGGTGCGTACTCCTCGCCGATCGCCGCGTCATCGGCCCGGGGGCGCGGATCGCCGGTCGTCGACCGACGGACCGGCCGACACCTCGGCCGCGGTGCCGCAGAGGAACATCTCGTCGGCGAGGTAGAGGTCGGTGCGGGACAGCTCGCCCAGCTGCGACCTCGAAGCCGAGGTCGCGGGCGATCGTCATGACCGAGTCTCTGGGTGATGCCCTCGAGCGCCCCGGCCGACAGCGGCGGCGTGATCAGCGTGCCGTGGCGGACGACGAAGATGTTCTCGCCCGTGCACTCGGCCACCGATGCCGGCCCGGTTGAGCAGGATCGCCTCGTCGTAGCCGGCCTTGAGCGCCTCGACCTTGGCCAGCGAGCTGAGTTCACGTAGATGCCGGTGGTCTTGGCGGCCGGCGGCATGATGTTGTGGTCGTGCCGGCGTCCACGACGAGATCTTCATGCGCACGCCCTTGCGTCACGCGCGTCGTCGCCGAGGTAGGTGCCCCACGGCCAGCACGGCGATCGACACGTTGACCGGCACGGCAGCGGTGTTGAGCCCCATCTCGCCGTAGCCGAGTACGCGATCGGCCGGATGTAGCAGCGACGTCGAGCCCGGTCGACGCGCACCGTCTCCTTCGTCGCCTCGACCAGCTCGTCGACCGAGTACGGGCAGCTCCATCATCAGGATCTGCGCGGAGTCGTGCAGCCGCCGCATGTGGTCGGTGAGGCGGAACACGGCCGGGCCCGTCGGCGGTCGCGTAGGCGCGGATGCCCTCGAACACGCCCGATGCCGTAGTGCAGCGTGTGGGTGAGGACGTGGACCTGCGCCTCGTCCCAGTCGACGAGCTCGCCGTTCATCCAGATCTTCTCGGTCGGCGTGATGGGCATGGCGGTCAGGTCCCCTCGTGGATCAGACCCGGGCGGCGAGGGCGTCGCCGATCTCGGTGGTCGATGCCGGCCTGGGCCGACGGGTCGGCGCACGGCCTTGCGGATGCGGGCGGCGGCGTCGGCCTCGCCGAGGAAGTCGAGCATCATCGCCGCCGACAGGATCGGCGGCGGTCGGGTTGGCCTTGCCCGTGCCCGGCGATGTCGGGCGCCGAGCCGTGCACCGGCTCGAACATCGACGGGCCGGTGCGGGCCGGGTTGAGGTTGGCCGACGGCGGCGAGGCCGATCCCGCCCGGACACGGCGCCGCCGAGGTCGGTGAGGATGTCGCCGAACAGGTTGTCGGTGACGATCGACGTCGTAGCGGCCGCGGGTCCTGCACGAAGTAGATGCACGCGGCGTCGACGTGGTTGTACGCGGTGTCGACGTCGGCGTACTCGGCGGCGACCTCGTCGAACGTGCGCTGCCAGAGGTCGCCGGCGAACGTGAGCACGTTGGTCTTGTGCACGAGCGTGAGGTGCTTGCGGCTCGCGGGACTCGGCGAGCTCGAACGCGTAGCGGACGCAGCGCTCGACGCCCATGCCGGGTGTTGACCGAGCCCTGGGTCGCGACCTCGTGCGGGGTGCCCTTGCGCAGGAAGCCGCCCTCGCCGACGTAGGGGCCCTCGGTGTTCTCGCGGATGACGACGAAGTCGATGCCGTCGTTGGCCGGCGGTGCCGACGAACGGGCGCTGGTTGACGTAGAGGTCGAGCTCGAAGCGCATCTTGAGCAGCAGGCCGCGCTCGATGACGCCCGGCGGCACCTCGGGGGTGCCGACCGCGCCGAGCAGCATGGCGTCGAGGCCCCGCAGCTCGTCGAGCTCGCTCGTCGGGCAGGACTCGCCGTCGCGCAGGTAGCGGGCGCCGCCGAGGTCGAAGTCGACGGTGTCGAGCTCGACGCCGGCGGCGCGCACGACCTTGAGCGCCTCGGCGATCGACCTCGGGGCCGATGCCGTCGCCGCCGATGATTCCGATCTTGTGGCTCACTGCCGCTCCTCGCCCTACAAACAAGAAACCGCCCACCTGGAGGCGGACGGTCGGACAGCGCACGTCGGGTGCCGACGTGCGCTAGGTGATGATGATTACCGAGGTGGAAGGGCGGATCATCGCAGGCCAGTGTCCACCCTCGCCCGGCGCGCCGTCAACTGCGATCGTCAGGCGGGCCGGATGAGCGCTCCCGTTATCATTACTGACCCTATGGCACCCCAGACCCACCACCTATCGCAGGCCGCGTTCGACCGGCTCCAGGCCGAGCACGACGACCTGACGACGCGCGGCCGGGTCGAGATCGCCCGGAAGATCGAGACCGCCCGTGAGCTGGGCGACCTGTCCGAGAACGGCGACTACCACGCGGCCAAGGAAGAGCAGGGCAAGATGGAGGGCCGGATCCGCCAGCTCGCCTACATGCTGGAGAACGCCGAGATCGTCGAGTCCGAGGGCAGCGAGCACGTGTCGCACGGGTCGGTCGTCTCCATCCGCTACGAGGGCGACGACGACGTCGAGCGCTACCTGATCGGCTCGATCGAGGAGCGCCACGACGACCTCGAGGTCATCAGCCCGTCGTCCCCGCTCGGTGTGGCGCTGCTCGGGTCGGGCCCCGGCGACGCCGTGACCTTCATCGCCCCGACGGGGGCCGAGCTGCGGGTCGAGGTCGTCGCCGTCGACTGACACGAAATAGGCATGTCGGCGCGCGGCACATCCGAGTGACGCGGTCGTACACTCGATCCCGGAAAGCGGGGTTGGGTTGGTAATTGCATGGATCGCCCTAGGCGTTGCATTGATCGCCCTGGAGCTCCACCACATGGCGTTCTATGCGCTGTTCGTCGCAGTGGGCGCGTTCGCCGCCGCCGCCGTCGCCGTGGTCGCGCCGGAGGCGATCGCGCTGCAGACCGGCGCGGCCGTGGTGGTCGCCGGGGCCGGGATCGTCGGCCTGCGGGGCAAGGTCAGCGCGTTCGTCCTCCGCCGCGAGGGCGGAGCCCAACGGCTGCCCGGGGTCCACGGCGGCCTCGTCGGCCAGGAGGTGCTCACGCTCGACGAGGTCGGCGACGCCGACCGGCCCGGCCATGTGCGCCTCGCCGGCGAGAACTGGCTGGCGGTGAGCGGCGGCGACCACCCGATCGCGGCCGGGACGGCGGTGCTGGTCACCGCCGTGCAGGGCACCACCTTGATCGTGTGGCCGGTCGACGGCCACCTGCCACCACCGTTGCCCTCGGGCAACAACGGAGAAACGGAACCGGAGCACCCATGAGCCAATTCTCAATCGTGGGCCTGGTCGTCGCCGGCCTGGTCGTCTTCGTGGCCCTGCTCGCCCTGCGCAAGATGGTCAACATCGTCCAGCAGGGCGAGGTCGGCGTCGTCAAGCGGCTCGGCGAGTACCGCCGCACGCACGAGCCCGGGCTCGTCATCATCGCCCCGTTCATCGACTCGCTGCAGCGGGTCGACATGCGCGAGATCCCCCGGCCGGGTGACCGCCAGGACGTGATCACCAAGGACAACGTGGTGGTCACGTCAACGCCACCATCTTCACCCAGGTCGTCGACGCCAAGCAGGCGCTGTTCAGCGATCGCCAACTTCGACATCGCCATCGACGCCCTCGCCCGCACCGCGCTGCGGTCGGTGATCGGCACCATGACGCTCGACCAGGCGCTGTCCGAGCGCGAGCGGATCAACACCGACGTGCAGCAGCAGATGGAGGCCGTCACCGACAAGTGGGGCATCCGCATCAACCGCATCGAGATCGTCGAGATCGCAGCCGCCGCCGAAGATCCTCGAGGCGCTGGCGCTGCAGAAGCAGGCCGACCAGGAGAAGCGGGCCAAGATCCTCCAGTCCGAGGGCCAGCAGCAGCTCGGCGATCAACGTCGCCGAGGGCGACGCCCAGGCGGCGGTCCGCCGGGCCCAGGGCGAGCGCGCAGGCGGCCATCCTGCGGGCCGAGGGCGCCCGCCAGGCCGCCATCCTCGAGGCCGAGGGCCGGTCACAGGCGATCACGACCGTCTACGGCGCCATCAAGAAGGGCGAGCCCGACCCGACGCTGGTCGCGATCCTCCAGCTCGACACGCTCGCCAAGTTCGCCGAGAGCGACAACGCCAAGATCGTCGTGCCGTTCGAGAGCGCCGGCCTGCTGGGCGCCGCCCAGGCCCTCCGGGGCGTGCTGGGCAGCATGCCGGCCGGCACCAACGGGGTCGACGGCTAGCCCGCTCTTGCTTTCGTCCACTGCAGTGGTCGCTATGGCGACCGCTGCAGTGGACAAAACGCTTCCGTCAGCGCACCAGCAGCAGGATCAGGGCGAAGTGCGACGCCCCGGCGCTGACGACGAGGGTGTGCCACACCTCGTGGTAGCCGAACACCGCGGGGTGGGGGTCGGGCCGCTTGCTCGCCAGGATGATGGCGCCGACGGTGTACAGCACGCCGCCGGCCACGAGCAGGGCCAGCTCGACGCCCGTCAGGGCGTGCACGAGCTGCGGCGCGGCGATGACCGCCAGCCAGCCGAGCACGAGGTACATCGTGAAGCCGACCTTGGGCCAGCGCTCCAGCCGCAGGACCGTGATCACCACGCCCATCGCCGCCCCCGTCCACGCCAGCGCCAGCAGCGTCACCCCCCACGCTGGGCGCATGGCGACGAGCGTGATCGGCGTGTACGACCCGGCGATCAGCACGAAGATCATGGAGTGGTCGAGCCGGCGCATCGTCATGCGCACCCGGTCGGACCACCGGCCCCGGTGATAGGCCGCGCTCACGCCGTAGAGGCCGCTCAGGCTGACCGCGAAGATGGCCGCGCCGACCCGGGCCTCGACCCCCCGTGCGAGCGCCACCAGGGCGATGCCGGCCGGTATCGACACGATGAACGCCAACTGGTGCAGCCGCCCGCGCAGCCGGGGCTTCACGGTGCCGAGAAGCTCCATTCCCGCACGTTAGGCGACGTCGGGGAGCGGCGGTAGACGCGCGCCGCGTGCCATCCGTCTCATGTCCGGGTGTGGCCCTGGTTTCTGCGGCTGTAGGCGGCGGACCGCGCCCCCGAGATCGCCGCCAGGACCTCGCCGAGCGCCGCGGCCGTGTGGCCGGACAGGAACACGTCGACGTGCGGGAGGGCTGCGGCCATGCCGCCGACCAGCGGCCGGTACCCCGGCGCGGCCTTGCGGGGGTTGACCCAGACGACCCGGTGGGCGAGGCGGGACAGGCGGGCCATCTGCTCGCCGAGGACCTCGGGCTCGCCGGTCTCCCAGCCGTCCGACACGATCACGACCACGGCTCCCCGCGCCATCCCCCGGCGGCCGTGCTCGGCAAGGAATGTCGCCAGCGCGTCGCCGATCCTCGTGCCGCCCGACCAGTCCGGGGCCGCGGCCAGAGCACGATGTACCGCCAGGTCCGGGTCCGACGTCGCCAGGTAGCGGGTCAGGCGGGTGAGGCGGGTGGCGAACACGAACGCGTCCGCCCGGCTCGCCCGGACCGCGCCGTGCAGCAGGTGCAGGTACGCCCGCGGCGTACGGCGCCATCGAGCCCGACACGTCCGCGATCAGCACGAGGTGGCGGGGGCGCTCCGTCGTCCGGCGGAACACCCGGGCCACCGGGTCGCCGCCGGTCGCCCGCGCCCGCCGCAGGGTCGCCCGCAGGTCGAGCCGGCGGCCCCTCGGGTGGCGCACCTGCCGCCGGCTCGGCCGCGGCGGGGTCGCCAGCGGCAGCGCGGCCATCAGGTCGCGCAGCGCGGCCAGCTCGTCCTCGCTGAGCGCGGCGAACTCCGTCGTGCCCAGGCGCTCGTCCGCGCTGGCGGCGGCCAGCAGGTCGGTCGCCGACCCGTCCGGCGGCGGCCGGTCGAGGTCGCCCTCGTCCTGCGAGGACTCGGCCAGGGCCGGCGTCGGATCGCTGGAGGCCGTGGGGTCCGCCTCGCCGGGCGGTTGGCCGGGCTCCGCGGTCGTGCGCGTCGCCGCGGTCGGGTGCGGGGCGAGCGGCGGCGGCGCTTGGCCACGCCAGTCGGCCACGTCGGCCCGGCCGCCGAACACGTGGCCGAAGACCCGGTCGTAGGCGTCGAGGTCGGCGCTCCCGCCCACGAGGGTCACCCGGCCCGTCCAGTACAGCTCGTCGAGCGTCACCGGCCGGACCAGCGTGACCGCCGCCGCGAACCGCCCGCTGCGCTCGGGCGTCACCGGCACACCCGCGGCGTGCAGCAGCGCCCCGAATGCCCCCGCCACCGCCGCCAGGTCGACCAGGTCGAGCACCCCGGCCGGCCCGGCCCCCCCGCTCACGGGCCGCCGGCCACCCAGGCGGCGCCCCGCGTGCGGGCGAGGTCGAGGTCCTCGCGGTACTTGAGCACGCTCCCCAGCGTCCGCTCGACCGCCGTGGCGTCCAGGCGATCGAGGCCGAGCAGGTCGAGCGTGGCCACCCAGTTGATCGCCTCGGCCAGGCCCGGGGGCTTCTGGACGTCGAGCGACCGCAGCCGCTGGACCGCCGCCGCCACCTGCTGGGCCACCGTGACCGAGGCCGCCGGCACCCGCCGCCGGATGATCGCCACCGTCCGGTCGAGGTCCGGATAGTCGATCCAGTGGTAGAGGAACCGGCGCTTCAGCGCGTCGTGCAGGTCGCGCGTGCGGTTCGACGTGAGCACCACCACCGGCGGAACCGTGGCCCGCAGCGTGCCGAGCTCGGGGATCGTGACCGAGGACTCGGCCAGCAGCTCGAAGAGGAACGCCTCGAACTCGTCGTCGGCCCGGTCGACCTCGTCGACCAGCAGCACCACCGGCCGCGGCCCGGGGTGGCGGACGGCGGCGAGCAGCGGCCGCTCGACGAGATACTCGGGGCCGAACAGGTCGTCCTCGGCCAGCTCCCGGCCCGCCGCCTCGGCCAGGCGGATGCCGAGCAGCTGGCGGGGATAGTTCCACTCGTAGAGCGCCTCGGCCGCGTCGATGCCCTCGTAGCACTGGAGCCGCACGAGCGGCGTGTCGAGCACCCGGGCCAGCGCCTTGGCCGCCTCGGTCTTGCCGACCCCGGCCTCGCCCTCGAGCAGCAGCGGCTGCGGCAGCCGGACCGCGCAGAACAGCGCGGTGGCGAGGCCGAGGTCGGCGAGGTAGTCGACCTCGTCGAGGCGGCGGATCAGGTCGTCGACGTCGGTGATCTCGTCGGTGGGCTCGTCGCTCATGCCCGCGTGTACGCGCCCGGGTCGGCGGCGAACGCCCGCAGGCAGCCGGAGCCGCAGAACCAGTGGCGGACGCCCTCGTGGTCGAGGTGGAGGGCGGCGGCGTCGACCACCACCTCCATCCCGCACACCGGGTCGGTCGCCACGGCCGGCGGCGACGCGGCCGCCGTGCCCACCGGCCGGGCGGTCGGCCGGGGCCGCAGCGCCACGATCTCGGCCAGGATCGACAGCGCCACCTCGGCGGGTGTCCGGGCGCCGATGTCGAGCCCGGCCGGGGTGTGGATCGCGGCGCGCTGCGAGTCGTCGAGGTCGAGCCCGGCGACCACCGCGCTCCCCCGCTTGCGGCTGGCCACCAGGCCGATGTAGGGCACGCCCGCCCGCACCGCGGCCTCCAGCACCGCCTCCTCGTCCCGGCCGTGCGAGGCGACGACCATGGCGGTCGGGTCGTCGTCCGCGTCGACCACGGTCATGCCGACCCGGGGCGCGAGGTCGGCCAGGGCGCGGGCGATCGGCGACCGCCCCACCACGGCCAGAGCCGGGGCGGGGACGACCGGCTCCAGGAAGATCTCGAGCGTCCCGCCCGACAGGCACGGGTTGACGACGGTCAGCGACCCGGGCTCGGCGGTCGGGTCCGCCCCCTCCCCGCCCTCGGGCGCGATGCGCAGCAGCAGGGTCTCGCCCGAGTCGAGCAGCGACAGGCTCTGGGCCCGGACGGTCGCCTCGGCGCACACGCCGCCGACGAACCCCTCGATCGTGCCGTCGGGCAGCACGACCGCCTCGTCGCCGGGCTTGGCCGACGTGGGCCGCTCGGCCCGGACGACCCGGGCCCGGACGAACGGGACGCGGCCGCGCCGCAGCTCCGCCGCCCGGGCCGCGACCTCCGGGTTCACGCGGCGGCCCGCGTCCGGGTCATCGGATGGCCAGGTCCGTCCGGAACGGGTTGCCCTGCATCGCCCGCCACACCTGGGCCGGCGTCAGCGGCATGTCGGCGTGGCGCACGCCGAACGGCTCCAGCGCGTCGATCACCGCGTTGACCACCGCGGCGGGCGAGCCCACCGTCGCCGACTCGCCGACGCCCTTGCACCCGAGCGGGTGATGGGGCGACGGCGTGACCGTCTCGCCGATCTCCCACGACGGGCACTCCAGCGAGGTGGGCAGCAGGTAGTCCATGAACGACCCGCCGAGGCAGTTGCCGTCCTCGTCGAAGGCGATGACCTGCATGAGCGCCATGCCGACGCCGTCGGCCAGGCCGCCGTGGATCTGGCCCTCCACGATCATCGGGTTGATCCGGGGGCCGCAGTCGTCGACGGCGACGAACCGGCGGACCGACACCTGCGCCGGTGCCCGCGTCCACGTCGACCACGCGATGTACGCGCCGAACGGGTAGGTGAGGTTCGGCGGGTTGTAGACCGCGCTGGCGTCGAGGTGGCCCTCGACGCCCTCGGGCAGCTCCAGGCTGCCGTGGGCCAGCAGGGCGATCTCCTGGATCGTCTTGCCCTGCGACGGGTCGCCCTTCACGAACCAGCGGCCGTGCTCCCACTCCAGGTCGTCGGGCGCGCACTCCAGGGCGGCCGCGGCGACGATCCGGGCCTTGTCCCGCACCCGCCGAGACACCACCGCGGCCGCCGCGCCCGACACCGGCGTCGAGCGCGACCCGTAGGTGCCCAGTCCGAACGGCGTCTGGTCGGTGTCGCCGTGGACGACCTCGACGTCCTCGGGCGGGATGCCGAGCTCGCTGGACACGATCTGGGCGAACGTCGTCTCGTGCCCCTGGCCCTGGGTCTGGACCGACAGGCGCACCACCGCCTTGCCGGTCGGGTGGACCCGCAGCTCGCAGCCGTCGGCCATGCCCAGGCCGAGGATGTCCATGTGCTTGCGCGGGCCGGCGCCCACGCCCTCGGTGAAGAAGCTGAGCCCGATCCCCATCAGCTCGCCCCGCTCGCGCTTCGGCGGCCTGCTCGGCAAGCAGGTCGTCGTAGCCGGCCATGTCCATGGCCAGCTGCAGCGCCCGGGGATAGTCGCCCGAGTCGTACTCCCACCCGGTCTTGCGACGTGTACGGGAACTGCTCGGGCCGCAGCAGGTTCTTCATCCGCAGCTCGGCCGGGTCCACACCCAGCTCGTCGGCCAGCACATCGACCATCCGCTCGACCAGGTAGACGGCCTCGGTGATGCGGAACGAGCAGGCGTAGGCGACGCCGCCCGGCGCCTTGTTCGTGTAGACGCCGGTCACCTTGCAGTGCGCGGCCTCGATGTCGTAGCTGCCGGTGAAGATGTGGAAGAACCCGGCCGGGTACTTGGTCGGCTGGGCGGTGGCGTTGAACGCCCCGTGGTCGGCGAGCACGTCGACCCGCAGGCCGAGGATCTTGCCGTCGCGGGTCGCGGCGATCTCGCCGTGCATGTGGTAGTCGCGGGCGAAGCCGGTCGACATCAGGTTCTCGGACCGGTCCTCCATCCACTTCACCGGCTTGCCGGTGACGATCGAGCCGACGACCGCCAGCACGTAGCCGGGGTAGACCGGCACCTTGTTGCCGAACCCGCCGCCGATGTCCGGCGAGATCACCTGGATCTTGTGCTCGGGCAGGCCGGCCACCAGCGCGTAGACCGTGCGGTGGGCGTGCGGCGCCTGGCTGGTGATCCAGCAGGTCAGCTTGCCGGTCACCTTGTCCATGCGAGGCGATCGAGCCGCACGTCTCCAGCGGGGCGGGGTGCGAGCGCGGGTAGAGGATGTCCTGGGCGACGACGACGTCGGCGTTGGCGAAGACCTCGTCGCAGCGGGCCTTGTCGCCGGCCTCCCAGTCGAAGATGTGGTTGTCGGTCCGGCCCTCCAGGTCGTCCCGGATGACCGGGGCGTCCGGGTCGAGCGCCTTGCGGGCGTCCATGACCGGGTCGAGCGGCTCGTACTCGACCTCGATCAGCTCGAGCGCGTCGCGGGCCGAGTAGCGGTCCTCGGCGACGACGAACGCCACCTCCTGGCCCTGGAACCGCACCTTGTCGGTGGCCAGCACGGCCTGCGACGTCGGCCGACAGCGTCGGCATCCAGGCCAGGCCCAGGGTCTCCAGCATGGCGCCGGTGATGACCGCCTTGACCTTCGGGTGCGCCTCGGCCGCGGACGTGTCGATCGAGACGATGCGGGCGTGCGCGTACGGGCTGCGCAGGATGGCGCCGTGCAGCATCCCGGGCAGCTGGACGTCGTCGACGTAGTTGCCCTGGCCCCGCAGGAACCGGGCGTCCTCCTTGCGCAGCATGCGGCCGAAGCCGATGGGGTTGCCGGCCGCGCTGAGCGGCACCTCCGGGGGCGTGTCGGTGGCCGTCATGCGGAGACCTCCTCGCTCGCGCCGGCGTCGTCACCGGCGGCGGCTTCGTGCTCGGCGGCCCAGCGGACCGAGCGCACGATGTTCTCGTAGCCGGTGCACCGGCAGATCTGGCCGGAGATCGCCTCGCGGATCTCCGCCTCGGACGGGTCCGGGTTGCGGTCGAGCAGCCACCGGGCCGTCATCATCATCCCGGGCGTGCAGAACCCGCACTGCAGGCCGTGGCACTGCATGAAGCCCTGCTGGACCGGGTCGAGCTCGCCGCTGCGGTCGAGATCCTCGACGGTGCGGACCGCGCGGCCGTCGGCCATGGCCGCCAGCACCGTGCAGCTCTTGACCGGCTCGCCGTCCATCCACAGCACGCAGGCGCCGCAGTTGGAGGTGTCGCAGCCCCAGTGGGTGCCGGTGAGGCCCAGGTGGTCGCGCACGAAGTGGACGAGCAGCAGCCGGGGCTCGACGTCGCCGGGTGACCTCCTCGCCGTTGACGGTGATGGTCACCTGCATGTCAGGCTCCTTCCCCTCGGGCCCGGGCGACCGCGCGGCGCAGCGCCCGCTGCGTCAGCTCGCCGGCCAGGTGGCGCTTGTAGTCGCTCGGGTCCGCGCTGGTCGGTGGTCGGGTTGCGCGTGCCTGCGCCGCCGCGCGCGCCGGCCGCGGCGAGGTTCTCCTCGGTGGCGGGCTTGCCCGCGCAGCGCCGCCTCGGCGCCCGGCGAGCAGAAGTGCTCGGCGCCCACGGCGGTCAGCCCGATGCCGCACGTCGGTGACCGTGTCGCCGTCGAGGGTCACGAACGCGCCGGCCGCGGCGACCGCCCAGTCGCCGGCCCGGCGCTCGACCTTCTCGTAGGCGCTGCCCGACGCCGGGGCGGATCGGGACCCGGATCTCGGTGAGGATCTCGGCCGGGCCGACGACCGTCTCGTACGGGCCGGCGTGGAACTCGCGGGCCGGGACCGTGCGCGTCCCGTCGGCGGACCGGATGACCAGCGTGGCCCTCAGCGCCGAGCCGACCGCGGACAGGTCCTCGGACGGGTCGGCCTGGCAGAGCGAGCCGCCGATCGTGCCGCGGTTGCGCACGATCGGGTCGGCGATCACCCGCTCGGCGTCGCGGAAGATCGGGTAGTGCTCGGCGAGCAGCGGCGAGTCGAGCAGCTCCGCGTGGCGGGTCATGGCCCCGATGGCGATCTCGTTGCCGTCGACCCGGATGTACGACGAGGTCGGCCAGGTCGTTGATGTCGATCAGCACCTCGGGCCGGGCGAGCCGCAGCTTCATCATCGGCAGCAGGCTGTGCCCGCCGGCGACGAGCCGGGCCTCCGGTCCGTGGCGCTCGAGCAGGGCGAGCGCGTCGTCGACGCTGGTCGCCCGCTCGTACTCGAACGGCGCGGGTGTCTGCACGGTCGCGTACCCCCTCCCACGTGGTCTGCTCGGGGAGTGTGCGCCCGGGGACCCTCGGCGTCCAGCCCGCCCTAAGCGTTTGGTTATCGGACGGTACGGTCGGTGTGTGAACCGCACCCACCGGGCTGCCCGGTGACCCTGACCCAGCTCGAGGCGTTCGTGCTCGTGGCCCGGCTGGGCTCGGTCAAGGCGGCCGCGAAGGTCCTCGGCGTGAGCGAGCCGGCGGTGTCGGGGGCGCTGGCCGCGCTGCGCCAGCACCTCGGCGACCCGCTGGTGGCCCGCACGGTCGCGGGGATGGAGCTGACGGCCGGCGGCCAGCGGTTGATGCCGATCGCATCGCAGATGGTCAACCTGGCGGCGGAGGCCGACCGACGCGATCCGCCGGGCCCAGGGCGCCCCCGAGCTGCTCCGGGTCGTGGCCACGTCGACGGTGGCCGAGCACGTGGCGCGGCCGCTGCTCACCTCGTTCACCACCCACCACGGGCCCGTGGAGGCGACGCTCGGTGTCACGACCGCCACCGAGATGCCGGCCCTGCTGCTGGAGCGGCTGGCGGACGTCGGCCTCGGCCCCAAGCTGCCCGACGTCGAGGCCCAGCCGATGCTGCGCTACCGCCTGGTAGTGGTCGCCGGCGCCGGGCATCCGCTGGCCGGGTCGCCCCGGGTCGGGTCGTCCTCCCTCGCCCACCACGACTGGCTGGTCGACGCCAGCGGGGCCGATCCGGCGAGCGAGGTCGGCCTGCTGCTGCACCGGCTGCGGGTGCCGGACGGGCGCATCCGGGTGTTCCCCAGCCTGGACGCGGCCTGGGCGGCGGCCGCCGCCGGCGAGGGCGTCGCCCCGGCGATCGCCCACCTGGTGGCCGACGACCTCGACCGGGGCCACCTGGTGGTACTGCCGGTCGAGGGCACGCCGCTCGACCTGCTGTGGTACGCCAACACGCTGCCGATCGACCGCCGCTCGCCGGCCGCCACCCGGCTGCGGCGGTTCATCGACACGCCCGACGCCATGCAGGCCATGCACCGCGCCGACGCCAGCGTCCCGGTGGCCCGGTTCCGGCCGCCGGTCTACGTCACGCTCTGGAGCTGAGCCGCCGCGATTGTGGGAACCTGAACCGCATGCGGGTTCCCTTGACGATCGCCGATCACATCGAGCGGGCCGAGCTCGTCTACCCCGACCGCGTCGGCGTGGTCGACGAGCCGGACCAGCCGGCCGCGCCCTGGGGCGAGCTGACCTACGGGCGGATGGCCGAGCTGGCCCGGGCCCAGGCGGCGGCGCTCGACGAGCTCGGCATCGGCCGGGGCGAGCGGGTGGCGATCGTGTCGCCACAACTCGGCCCGGCTGCTGATGTCGTTCTTCGGCGTGAGCGGCGTCGGGCCGGGTCCTCGTGCCGATCAACTTCCGGCTGTCAGCGCCGACGAGGTCCGCTACATCGTCGAGCACTCGGGCGCGTCGGTGCTGCTGGTCGACCCCGAGCTCGACGAGGCGCTGGCGGGCGTCGACGGCCAAGCACCGCTTCGTGATCGGCGCCGAGACCGACGAGGCGCTCTGGCCGCGAGCGGCGTCGAGCCCGAGCCGTGGGCCGAGCCCGACGAGGACGCCACCGCCACGATCAACTACACGAGCGGCACCACGGCCCGCCCCAAGGGCGTGCAGCTCACGCACCGCAACCTGTGGCTCAACGCCGGCGACTTCGGCTGGCAGACCGGCGTCAGCGACCGCGACGTGTACCTGCACACGCTGCCGATGTTCCACTGCAACGGCTGGGGCATGCCGTACGCGGTCACCGGCATGGGCGCGCCGCCACGTCGTCCTGCGCAAGGTCGACGGCGCCGAGATCCTGCGCCGGGTCGAGGAGCACGGCGTCACGCTGCTGTGCGGCGCGCCGGCGGTCGTGGCGGCGGTCCTCGACGCGGCCGAGCGGCTGGGACGGCCCGATCCCGGGCCGCGACCGGGTGCGGATCGTCGTCGCCGGCGCGCCGCCGCCGACCCGCACGATCGAGCGGGTCGAGACCGAGCTCGGCTGGGAGTTCATCCAGATCTACGGCCTCACCGAGACGTCGCCGCTGCTCACGATGAACCGCGGCCGGGCCGAGTACGACGACCTCACCCCGGCCGAGCGGGCGGCGCGGCTGGGCCGGGCCGGCGCGCCGGCGCTCGGCGTCGACCATCGCGGATCGACGACGGCGGCGAGGTGCTGGCCCGCTCCAACGTCGTGATCGAGGGCTACTGGGAGCAGCCCGAGGCGACGGCCGAGGCGATCGACGACGGCTGGTTCCACACCGGCGACGGCGGCACGATCGACGACGACGGCTACCTCACGATCTCCGACCGCAAGAAGGACGTGATCATCTCCGGCGGCGAGAACGTGTCGTCGATCGAGGTCGAGGACGCGCTGTTCTCGCACCCGGCGGTCGCCGAGGTGGCGGTGATCGGCGTGCCCGACGAGAAGTGGGGCGAGACGGTGAAGGCGCTGGTCGTGCTCGCGCCCGGGCGCCAGCGCCAGCGAGCGGCGAGCTCATCGACCACTGCCGGGAGCGGCTCGCCCACTACAAGTGCCCGACCAGCGTCGAGTTCCGCGACGAGCTGGCCCGCACCGCCACCGGCAAGCTGCAGAAGTTCAAGCTGCGGGCCCCGTACTGGGAGGGCCGCGACCGCCAGGTCAACTGACCGAACGAAACGACCAAACGACAAACAAGGCCGGTTAGGAGGCCAGCGGGGCCGGCCTCTTTCGGGATGGTTGGGGCGGGTACATCGTCCCGGCGAGCGCTTTTGTCCCTGGAAGTGGTCGCTATAGCGACCACTTCCGCGTAGAAAACGCGTTCTCGGCGATGAAGCGCCACGAGCGTGTCGCCAAGGGGCGACCACGGACCGGCCTAGGGCGAGATCCGCTTCGCCGCTTCGACCACCGCCGCGCCGTGGCGCTGACCGGGCGACCGGGTCAGGCGGTCGATCGGGCCGCTGACGCTGACCGCGGCCACGACGCGGCCGTCGGCGTCCGAGCACCGGGGCGCTGACCGACGCCACGCCCGGCTCGCGCTCGTCCACGCTCTCGACCCACCCGTCCGGCTCCCGCCGCCGGGCCGCGCAGCACCCGGCCGGCCGAGCCGCGGTCGAGGGGCAGACGCGGCGCCGACGGGGACGATCGTGCGCAGCCCGTGGGGGGACTCGAGCGGACCGACGCAGACCCGGTCGTCGCCGTCGCGGACGAACAGCTGGACCGTCTCGCCCGTCTCGTCCCGGAGCCGCTCCAGCGCCGGGCGGGCGTCGAGCCATCCCGGCAGAGCCTCCGCGGCGGCGCGGCCGAGGCCGATCAGCCGCAGCCCCAGGCAGAACCGGCCGTCGGCGTCGCGCCGCACCAGGCCGTGTGCCTCCAGCGCGACCGCCAGCCGGTGGGCCGTCGCCCGGCTGAGCCCGGTGTCCGCCACCAGGTCGGCCAGCGAGCGTGGGCCCGGCCTCCAGCGACGGCCAGCACGGCCATCGCCTTGTCGAGCACGCCCACACCGCTTACGCTCTGTCCATCAAGCTGGGAAGCCTATCCCACAGAGTGAGACAGCCGACCACCTCGCAGGAGAACGCCATGCCCACGCCCCGCACGCTCAGCCAGAAGGTCTGGGACCGCCACGTCGTCCGCGCCGCGCCGACGGCGAGCCCGACCTGCTCTACATCGACCTCCACCTCGTCCACGAGGTCACCTCGCCCCAGGCGTTCGACGGCCTGCGCCTCGACCGGCCGCACCGTCCGCCGGCCCGACCTCACCGTCGCCACGATGGACCACAACGTCCCGACCGCGACATCGACCAGCCGATCGCCGACCCGATCTCGGCGCAAGCAGATCGAGGTGCTGCGCGCGCAACTGCGCCGAGTTCGGCATCCGCCTCTACCCGATGGGCGACCCGGGCCAGGGCATCGTCCACGTGATCGGCCCCGAGCAGGGCCTCACGCTGCCGGGCATGACCGATCGTGTGCGGCGACAGCCACACCTCCACCCACGGCGCGTTCGGCGCGCTCGCCTTCGGCATCGGCACCAGCGAGGTCGAGCACGTGCTCGCCACCCAGACGCTGCCCCAGCAGCCGGCCCGGGCACGATGGCGGTCACCGTCGACGGCGAGCTGCCGCGCCGGGCGTCACCGCCAAGGACGTCGATCCTCGCGATCATCGGCCGCATCGGCACCGGCGGCGGCATCGGCTCGATCATCGAGTACCGCGGCTCGGCCATCCGAGCCCTCTCGATGGAGGGCCGCATGACCGTCTGCAACATGTCGATCGAGGCCGGCGCCAGGGCCGGGCTGATCGCCCCCGACGACACCACGTTCGCGTACCTCGAGGGCCGCCGCCACGCGCCGACGGGCGACGGCGTGGGAGCGGGCGCTCGACGACTGGCGCGACGCTCGTCACCGACGACGGCGCCGCCTTCGACAAGGAGGTCGTCCTCGACGCCGCCGCGCTCGCGCCCGCACGTGTCAGCTGGGGCACGAACCCGGGCCAGGTCGTCCCGATCGACGACGTCGTGCCCGACCCCGACGAGCTTCGCCGACCCCGGCCAGCGCGAGGCCGCGGCGCCGGGCGCTCGAGTACATGGGCCTCGACCGCCGGCACGCCGATGCGCGACATCGCCGTCGACACCGTGTTCATCGGCTCGTGCACCAACAGCCGCATCGAGGACCTCCGGGCCGCCGCCGCCGTCGCCGACGGGCCGCACGGTCGCGGCGGGCGTGCGCACCCTGGTCGTGCCGGGCAGCCACGCGGTGAAGGCGCAGGCCGAGGCCGAGGGGCTCGACCGGGTCTTCCCCGCCGCCGGCTTCGACTGGCGCGAGCCGGGCTGCTCGATGTGCCTGGCCATGAACCCCGACAAGCTCGCCCCCGGCGAGCGCTGCGCGTCGCACGAGCAACCGCAACTTCGAGGGCCGCCAGGGCCGGGGCGGGCGCACCCACCTCGTGTCCCCGGCCGTCGCCGCCGCCACCGCCGTCGCCGGCACTTCGCCACGCCGGCCGACCTCGACCTCGACTGACGGAGCCCACGATGAACGCAGTCCGCATCGTCCGGGCACCGCCGTCCCGCTCGACCGCTCCGACGTCGACACCGACCAGATCATCCCGAGCGACTGGCTCAAGCGCGTCGAGCGCACCGGCTTCGAGCGAGGGCCTGTTCTCCGAGTGGCGCGACGACCGCGACTTCGTGCTCAACGACGAGCGCTACGCCGGGCGCCAACATCCTCGTGGCCGGGCCCGAACTTCGGCACCGGCTCGTCCCGCGAGCACGCGGTGTGGGCGATCCAGGACTACGGCTTCGACGCCGTCGATCTCGCCCCGCTTCGCCGACATCTTCCGCAACAACTGCCACCAAGAACGGCCTCGTGCCGGTGCGTGGTATCGCCGAGGTCGGTCGAGGCGCTGCTCCGGGCGCGATCGAGGACGACCCGACGCTCGAGATCATCGTCGACGTCGAGCGACGCACGCGTCGCGGTGCCGGCGGTCGGCATCGACGAGCCGTTCCCGCTCGACGACGCCACCCAGCACCGCTTCCTCGACGGCCTCGACGACATCGGCATCACGCTGCGCCACGCCGACGACATCGCCGCCTACGAGGCGACCCGCCCCGCCTGGCTGCCGGCGGCCACCGCGCCCGTGCCCGGCTGACCGCTCGCAAGCGTCTGCTGGAGCACGACGGTCGTGCCGGTGGCGTTGCTCGACACCTCGACCCGCTCGACGAGCGCCTGCATCAGCGCCAGGCCCCGGTGGCCGATCGCCTCGGGTGCCGGCATGCGCGGCCGGCGGGGCGGGACGAACCCCGTCCCCGTGTCGGACACTGTGACCGTGCAGCGCAAGCCCTCGACGACCAGCGCCACGCCGAAGACGTCGCCGGTGGCGTGGAGGATGGCGTTGTTGCACGCCTCGGCGACGGCCAGCACCAGCGGGTCGAGCGTCTCGGGCGTGGCGTGGAACGCGCGCAGGGCCTGGCGGACGAACGCCCGCGCCGAGGGTACGGCCGCGCGCTCGCGCCGGAGCCGCGTGCTCGTTCGCACATCCATCGACGCTCGCCCTACCCTCCCGGGGCACGCCACAAACTCCCAGGTGACGGCGAGCGACGGCGACGGCACGCCCGCCCCGTAGTGTCGAGGGTTGATGTCCATGGAGACCCGACCATCCGTGCAGCTGACCGCACCGGCCGAGCGGGCCTCGGTCCGGCTCGCCCGCATCCTCGCGGCCGGCGTCGCCGCCGACGCCGGGCTCAGCATCGACGACACGGAGGACCTGCGCATCGCGGTCAGCGAGCTGGTCGCGCTGCTGGTCGAGGGGGTGGACGACACGGGCGAGTCGATCGTCGTGCGGTTCCACCGCGGCCCCGGCCAGGTCACCGTCGACGGTGAGCGGCCGGCGGTGGCGGGCCGGCCGGACACGATCGCGGTCGACGACCTAGCGCTGGAGATCCTGCGCGTCGTGGTCGACGACCACAGCTTCGACGCGGGCGAGAGCGGGCGGCGGTTCCACCTCGTCAAGCGCTCCCGAGTGAGGGCATGAGCGTCAGCCGCGGCCGCGCCCCCGCGGAGCTGGAGAGGCTGTTCGCGGCCTACCACGCCTCCGAGGAGCGGGCGCTCCGCAACCAGCTGGTCGAGGCCCACCGGGGCCTGGCGGCGTCGATCGCCAACGACTACCGGGGCCGGGGCGTCGAGCTCGACGACCTGGTGCAGATCGCGATGCTCGGGATGCTGAAGGCGGTCGAGCGCTACGACCCGGCCCGGGGCATCCCGTTCTCGTCGTTCGCCAGCCGCACGGTGAACGGCGAGATCAAGCGCTACTTCCGCGACCGCACCTGGGCGGTCCGCCCGCCCCGGAGCGCCCAGGAACGCCACCTCGACCTGCGCCGCGCCCGCACGTCGCTGTCGACCCGGCTGGGCCGGCCGCCGACGGTGGCGGAGCTGGCGACCGAGCTCGACATCCCGACCGACGACGTGCTCGACGCCATCGAGGCCGGCGCCGCCTACCGGGCGACCAGTCTCGACGCCCGGCGCGCCGGCGACGACGAGTCGGGGTCGCTGGCCGACCGGCTGGAGGGCGGCGGCGAGCCGGCCAGCGGCCGGGTCGAGCTCCGGGTGCTCGTCGACCAGCTGCTCCACACGCTGCCCGAACGCGAGGCGGAGATCCTCCGCCTCCGGTTCTACGACGAGCTCACCCAGAGCGAGATCGCGGACCGCCTCGGCATCAGCCAGATGCACGTCTCGCGGCTGATGCGCCGCTGCCTGGTCGACCTGCGGGCGATCGTCGAGAGCTGACCCGCAGGGTCAGCCGTCGACCTGGAGGAGGTCCCCCAGGCGCGTGATCTCGAACAGGCGCTGCACCGGCGGCGGCACCGACAGCACGACGAACTGTCCGCCCCGGGCCTCGGCGTGGCGGTGGATCGCCACGAGCACGCCCAGGCCGCTGGAGTCGACGAAGCCCACGTCGGTGAGATCGAGCCGGAGCCGGGTGCAGCCGTCGTCGAGGAACTGGGCCAGCTCGCGCTTGATCCCCTCGGACGTGACGATGTCGAGGTCACCGGACAGCCGCGCGGTCACCTCGCCGTCGGACCGGTCGACGATCTCGAGTTGCAGCGGCTCGCTCGGCACGCGGGCCAACCTAACGCAGCGACGGCCACGGGCCGCCCCCGCGGCCGCGCGGGCTTGGCACCGAGGTTTCGTCGCCGGGTAGTACAGTCCAACGCCGGCGCGGCCGGAGCGGGGACACAGCAAGCGGGCGCGGACGCACCAGGCCTCACATGAGCATGACCCAGCCGACCAAGACCGAACCTGTCCGCGCTCCGGCGCCGGGCGACGACGGCGGCCCGACGGCATCACCCGCGGGCGGCGCGACCTCCTCGCCTCCTCGACGGGGCCGGCTCCGGGGGGCGATCGCACCGCTGGCGTTGCTCGGTCTCGCGGTCCTGCTCGTCGGATTGCACGTCCGGGCCTATCGACTCGTCTCGCCCATCGACGAGCTCCAGCACATCGACTACGCCCTGAAGGTGAGTGACGGCGAGCTCGTGCGCCGGGGCGATCGGATCGGCGAGGAGGCGATGCGCGAGGAGGCCTGCCGTGGCCTCGACTACCCCTTGCCGTCTGCCGTCGTGCCGGGCCCGATCGTACGAGCCGGTGCAGTTCCAGGAGCAGGGGTACAACACCGCGTACGCGCACCCGCCGGGCTACTACGCCGTCTCGGGCGTCGGTGGCCGGATCCTCGCCGCGCTGCCCGGGGTCGGCAGCCCCGTCACCGGCACGCGGCTCATGGGCGCGGTCTGGCTGGGGGGCGCGCTCATCGCGCTGTGGTACGCCCTCGGCGACCTCGGCGTCCGGCCACGCACCCGCGTGCCCGCCCTGGTCCTGATGGCGAGCGCCCCCACGGTCCTGCTGTCGGCGGCGACCGTGACGCCGGACAGCACGGCGGTCGCGATCGGTGCGGTGGCGCTGCTGGTCGTCCTGCGCTGGGAGGCGGGGCGGGCCTCCCCCTGGCTGTTGGCGGTGGTCGGCACGGCGGCCGTGCTGACCAAGGCCACCAGCATCGTCGCCGTCGGTGCCGGCGCGCTGTATATCGTGGTCCGGTGGCTGCAGTCCCGCCGCGCCGCGCCATCCGGTCCCCCGGCCGAGGAGGGCGCGGCCGCGGACGGCGCCGCGGAGGAAGCCGTCCACGGCGGCGACGGCGCTCGCACGGACATACGATCCGTCGTCGTGGCCCTCGCCATGCTGGCGGGCTCGGTGCTCGTGGTCGCGATGGCGTGGTCGGGCGTCACCGAGGCGATCGCGCGTGTCGACCACTCCGAGATCCCGATGGCGCAGCGGTTCGAGGTCGACGGCATCACGATCGACGAGGTGATCGACAACGTCACGTCCGGCGTGTCGCCGCTCCACGATCCGTACCTTCCTGCGGTGGAAGATTCCCGCCCGGTCCGGCTCGCGGTGACCTTCGCCGACCGGTTCCTGCTGGCCGGCCTCGTCGCGGCGCTGATCATCTCCGTCGCCGGATCGCGCCTGCGGGCTCTGGCCGGGGTGACCCTCGTGAGCTTCGTGGCGCTCGGGCCGTTCTTCGTGCTGTTCGACTACTACGCGACGCAGGGATACTTCCCCATCCCCGCCCGGTACGGCCTTCCCCTGGTCCCCTTCGCCGTCGGGGCGGTCGCCGTCGCGTGCGATCGCAATCGGGCCGGCCGCGGCCTCCTGTGGGGCGTCGGCACCTTGTCCTTCCTGGCGACGGTGACGGCCCTGCTGTGACGTCGGCGCCGGATGGCTCGACGACATCTGTGCGGAACGTAAGCTCGCGGGCTGACATGCGGACACTTGTGATCATCCCCGCGTACAACGAGGAGGACGCACTTCCGGGCGTTCTCAAGGAGCTGCGGGCGGTGCACCCCGAGCTCGACGTGCTGGTCGTCTCCGACGGCTCGCGCGACGCCACCGCCGCGGTCGCCCGGGAGGCCGGGGTCACGGTCCTCGAGCTTCCCTACAACCTGGGGATCGGCGGTGCGCTACGCACGGGGTTCCTGTACGCGGTCCGCGAGGGCTACGACCGGGCCGTCCAGTTCGACGCCGACGGCCAGCACGATCCGCACCACATCGACAGCCTGCTGGGGGGACTCGACGACGGGGCCGACATGGTGATCGGCAGCCGGTTCGCGGAGACGTCCGCGGCCTACGAGGTGGGGGGCACCCGCCGCAGCGCCATGCGGATCCTGCAGGTGGCCGTCCGCCTGCTCGCCGGCCACCGCTACTCCGACACGAGCTCCGGGTTCCGGGCCTTCAACCGCAACGCGCTCACGTTCTTCTCCCGGAACTACCCCAGTGAGTACATGGAGTCGGTCGAGTCGCTGGTCCTTGCCACGTTCGAGGGTTTCAACGTCATCGAGGTCCCCGTCGACATGCGCCAGCGGTCGGCGGGCGTGGCGAGCTCACGCAGCCTGAAGCTCGTCTACCACTACATGCGGCTCCTGCTCGTGATGGGCGCGGGTGCGAGCCGCCGGCGCCGCACCCCGAGGTACTCGGCATGACCGGCCGCGCCCACATCGTCCTCGTCCTCCTGACGATGGGCATGCTCGGGTTCGTCCTCCACCTCGTCCGATCGGGCCGGCTCCGGGCCAAGTACGCGCTGCTGTGGAGCACCGTCGGCACTGGGCTCGTCATCCTGGCCGCCTTCCCGGGGCTCCTCGACTGGGCGTCGTCCGCCGTCGGGATCTACTACCCACCCGCCGCCTTCCTCACGGCAGCCGTCGCCTTCCTGTTCGTGCTCACGGTCCACTTCTCGTGGGAGCTGTCCCGGCTGGAGGAGCGGACGCGAACGCTCGCCGAGGAGCTGGCCCTGCTGCGGGAGAAGGTGCGCGAGCTGACCGACCGGCGGCGCGACGAGCCCAGCCTCGACGACGAGGGTGCCGACGTATGAAGACACGGGTGAACGGCCACTTCGACGCCGACGCCGGCGCCTACCAGCGCCTGCGAGCCGGCCGGCAGTTCCAGCGGCGCCTCGCCCGCACACTCGACTTCCTGGCCGACGCCCCGGCCGACGGTCTCGTCGTCGAGATCGGGGCGGGCACCGGCGGGATGCTCGAGGCACTGGCGGACGCCCGTCCCGACCTGCGATTCCTCGGCGTCGAGCCCCTCGACAACTACGTCGAGTTCGCCCAGACCCGGTGGGCGCACCGCGACCCGGAGCGGCTGCGCATCGCGGTCGGCACGGCCGAGCGCCTCGGTGACCACACGGACGGCGCCGCACGCGTGATGTCCCATGACGTCCTCCACCATGTGGACGACATCCCGGCGACGATCCGGGCGGTCACGGCCGTGACCGAGCCGGGAGCCCGCTGGCTGGCCGTCGAACCCAACCGCGCCAACCCGTGGGTGGCGGCCTACCACATCGCCGCCCCGGGCGAGCGACTGTTCAACCAGCGCGCCTTCCTCGCCGAGGCGACCAGCGCCGGCTGGCAGGTGGCCGACCGGTTCCGCATGTTCCTCATCCCCCACGCGCTCGCCTCGCCCCCCGCGGTGCTGGAGACGCTGGAGGACCGGTACGAGCACCTGCCGGTGGTCAGCGGCGCCGTCGGCGCCGTGCTCGCCCGCCCGACCGACGCGACACCTCGGCCGTGAGCACCTCGGCCGTCTCGGCGGCCACCGCGTCCCAGGTGTAGCGGGCGGCCCGGCGGCGCCCGGCGTCGATCAGCTGGTCTCGCGCCGCGCCCGGTTCGAGACACGCCGCCAGGGCCGCGGCCAGCGCCTCGTCGTCGCCCGTCGGGAACAGCGAGCCGCCCACGCCGCCGCCCGTGACCTCCGCGAACGCGGGGATGTCGGTCACGGCGTAGGGCACCCCGAGCGCCATCGCCTCGACGACGACGATGCCGAAGCCCTCGATCTCGCTGGCCGACGTGCACGCGTGCGATCCGGCCACGGCGGCGAGCACGTCGCGGTGGCGCGCCACGAAGCCGCGGAAGTCGACCAGGTGCGCGATGCCGAGGTCGGCCGCCAGCTTGCGCAGCGCATCGCTCTCGGGGCCCTGCCCGATCACCACCAGCTCGACGTCGTTGCGCGTCGCGCCGAGCCGGGCGACCGCGCGGAGCACGACGTCGACCCGCTTGTACGGGACGAGGCGGCTGACGGTCGTGATCCGCCGGCGTTCGGTCTGCTCGCGCACGACCGCGGCCACGGTGTCGGGGTCGAACCCGCACGGCACGACCGTGATCCGCGCGGCCGGGACGCCCTGCGCGACGAGCTTGGCCGCCGTCGACTCGGAGATGGCGATGTAGCGCGCCACCGGCAGCCGCAGGATCAATCGCTCGGCGAGCTCGCCGATCCAGCCCTCGACCCGGCCGAACTGGCCATTGCGCCACTCGCCGATCAGCACGTCCGCGTACCAGAACACCACCGGCTTGCGCCGCAGGGAGCCGATCAGCCACGCCAGCGGATGGACGACGTAGGTCGTCCCCATGACGACGTCGACGGGGCCCCGCATCCCGGAGGCGAACGCCCTGACCAGGAACCAGATGCGTCCCGGCAAGCTGGCAAGCGTGGCCGCGTCCCACACGCCGCCCGACGTCGCCCGGGACAGCATGCGCACGTCGTGGTCGCGAGCCAGGCGGCGTCCCACGTAGTGGCAGTAGGCCTCGACCCCGCCGGTGATCTCAACGTCGTCGCTCGACGGCAGGTACTCGTTGACGATCAGGATGTGCATAGCGCGCCCCGCGGCGTGGCCCCGGGCATCAGCCGGGCGCGATCTTGACGCCGATGCGGCCGGTGAAGTCGATCCGGTTCAAGAGCATCTGCGGACGCGTCTCCGCGAAGTACTCGTCCACCGCGGCCCGGGCGCCCTGCCAGTGGCCGTAGTCATCGAGGATGAGAACGCCGCCTGGAGCCAGCAGCGGGAACATGTGCTCCAGCTCGTGGCGCGTGGATGCATACCAGTCGGTGTCCAGCCGGAGCAGCGCGATCTGCGACGGCATGACGTCGGGGATCGTCTTCTCGACCTCCCCCTTGACGAAATCGACCTGCTCAAGGGACAGCCCGGTCGTGGCGAGGTTGTGCCGCACCTCCTCCAGCGACGCCTCCGCCCAGATCGGGTCGTCCTTGTCGTGCGTATGCAGGAGGCTCTGGGCGGACTTGCCGCGGGCATCCACGTCGCGGTCGGTCGGCTCGCTCATGCCCTCGTAGGTGTCGTACAGGTACAGCCGGCGGTCGCGGTGGCCGCCGTCTTCGAGCGCCCTCGCCATGACCATCGCGCTGCCGCCCCGCCACACGCCGCACTCCACGAGGTCGCCCGGCACGTCGTGGGCGAGCACATGGCGGACGGCCTGGTGGAGCGCGTACATCCGGCTCATCGAGGTCATCGTGTACGGCCGGCACGCGTCGTAGATCTGCCGGAACTCGGCATCCGCCCGGATGTCGTCGGTGCGAGCCTCGTGGATGAAGCCGACATAGCGCGAGAAGCGAGCGCGAGCCTTCTGTGTCTGTCGTCTGAGCATCGTCATGATCGCTCCATCGAGAGATCGGAATAGACCGAGGCGATCCACTCGTCGGGCGTCGGATTGAAGACCGGATCCCGGTCCGCGGAGAAGGTGCCGCCGTCGAGCGCGCTGGCGACCCCCGACCGGATGCTGTCGAGGTTCCGGTCGACGAAGTGCAGCCCGGGAACCGACCGGTAGCGCCGGTATCCGTCCTCGTAGCTGGAGACCACGGGCGTGCCGGTGGCGAGAGCCTCCCGTACGACGAGTGGGAAGCCCTCCCGGCCCGGGACCGTCGGCGCGACCACGACGTCGGCGGCGTGGTAGAGGGCGAGGACGCCCTCGGCATCGGTGGGCGGGAGCACGTCCACGCCCGCCGGGACGTCGCCCAGCACCTTGCGGTCACCCGGACCGCAGATGACCACCTTCAGCGCCGGGTCGTCGCCGAGAGCAGCAACGAGGTCGGCGCCCTTGTCGGGGTTGAGCCGGCCGGCGTAGACGACGACCGGCGTCGCGTCCTCGACACCGAGCTGGACACGGGCCTTCGCGCGCTCCTCGTCGGTCGCCGGCTGGAACAGCGGTCGCACGGGGTACGGGACGAACCGTGCGTCGGGACGGTGCGGACGGGCGAGGCGCACCAGGGCGTCGAGGATGCGGTCGTTGTATGCGATGACGCGGTCGGCGAGGAAGCACGAGGCCCGGCCGATCGTCTGCGCTGCCGTCTGGGCGGCGATGGTCGCCGCGGAGCTGTGGTAGCGCTGGATGGCGCCGTGGTCGCTCAGGATCCGGGGCACGCCGGCGGCGCGGGCCAGTCCCAGGGCGACGGCGGTGGTCTCGAAGATGAACCCGTGGGCGTGCACGACGTCGGCCGTGGCGATCTCGCGCCGCAGGACCGTGGCCAGCTTGGGCCCGAACAGGGGGTATGCGAGGTGCGCCCGGCGCTCGATCACGTGCCACGCGGGGACCCGCATCCGGTCGGCGCCGGGAAGCGCGCCGGGCGGGTCCGCGGCGCCCTTGCCGTCGCTCGTCACATGGACGACCGTGTGACCGGCCCCGACGAGCGCGTTGATCTCCTGCTCGACGATGACCTCGACCCCGCCGACGTGCGGGAGCCCGTGATGGCTGACGAGAACGACCCTCATCGGACGGCCTTGGCGGGGTCGGACCGGTACCACCCGCACGTGACCACGAACGGTCGCACGATGTAGGACGCCAGGTCGCCGATCGTGCGGGCCGGCCGTTCCACGCCGTTGGTCGTCGCCGCCGCCCGGTAGTTTTCGACCGCGGAACGGGAGCTGCGCAGGGCACGGGAGACCACGTAGCCCGGCAGCCGGCCCGCCCGCACCTCGGCGCTCGACACCTCCACCAGCGGCGCCACCATACGGGCCAGGTCGGCGGGAGACGGTCGGAACATCGTGTCGATGGGGTCGGGATGGTACGGGAACGATCGGGGCACGGTCACGATCATGTGGCCGCCGGTGGCGTCGACCAGCCCGGCGAGCGAGGACGCCAGGAGCGACGGATCGGGCACGTGCTCCAGCACATTGCAGCACAGGATCGACCGGATCCCGTACGACGACATGAGGTCCACGCGGAACGCTCCGTCGGTGAGGTCACCCGAGACGTCGATGCCGTCGCCCTCCCTCAGGTCCGTGTGGACGACGGCCCGACCGCTGGCGCGGAGCGGGGCGAACACCTGTGACTCGATAGCCGGCTGGTCACGCTCACGGAATTCGCGGGTCTGGCTCCCGACGTTGAGAAGGGGGAATGCGTCCGCGGGCAGCGCAGTGACGACCCGCGCGACCCACTTCGCCTCCGCAGTAAGCATCGAACGATCCTAGCCAGCGGCCTCGACCGCCCGATCCGGCCCCTCGCGGCCGGTACGGTGGCGCAGATGACCGGTACGCCAGGCCGGGACGCCGGGGACGCTTCGCCCGAGCCCGGCGAGTACGCCCGGGGCTACTTCGAGACACGGATGGCGGAGAACCCGCACCGCGACGCCGTGTGGCGCCATGTCTGCGCCTACCTGGCGCGCTGGATCGACCCGGCCGCCGAGGTGCTCGAGCTCGGCGCGGGCTGGTGCGACTTCGCCAACAACGTGCGGGCCGCCCGGGTCGTGGCCATGGACATCGACAAGACGGTCGAGTCCGCCGCCGGGCCCCGCGTCGAGGCAGCCGTCGGCGACTGCACCGACCTTTCCCGGTTCGACGACGGCAGCTTCGACGTCGTCTTCGCCTCGAACCTGCTGGAGCATCTCGATCGCCCCGCGGCGACCGAGATGCTCGCCGAGGCGCACCGGGTCCTCCGGCCCGCGGGCCGGCTCATCCTCGTCCAGCCCAACTTCCGCCTCGACCCCGGCGGCTACTTCGACGACTTCACCCACGTGGCCATCTACACCGACCGGTCGCTCCGGGACTACCTGACCTCCGAGGGCTGGCGCATCGAGCACGCGGAGGCCCGGTTCCTGCCGCTGACGATGAAGTCCCGGGCCTCGGCGCTCACCTTCCTCGTGCCGCTGTACCTGCGGTCGCCGGTCCGCCCGCTGGCCGGTCAGATGCTGGTCGTCGCCTCGCCGTTGCCGGCGAGCCACCGGTGAGCTCCACCACCGACCTCCGCACCGGCTCGCCCGCCCCCGCACCGGCGCGCGGGGGCGGGCACGCCGAACGTCGGTTCCGGCCCGGGCTGTGGGCGGCGCTCCTCGTGCTGCCCTACCTGCTGTTCGGCATCGCCTGGGCCTTCTCGAACCCACCCGGCGCCGCACCCGACGAGCCCGATCACCTGGTCAAGGCGCTCGGCATGGCGCGCCTCGACATCGGCCGCGACCTCGACGCCCCCCTGCCCGCCGGCCCCCTCCTCGTCCGGCGCAACCTCTCGATCAGCCGTGAGGTGGACGTGCCCGCCCGGTTGGCCCCCGACGGCTACACGTGCTTCGCGTTCGACCCCGCGACGACCGCCGGGTGCCTGCCGCACGCGCGGCCGGCACCCTCGGGCACCGTGGCGCGGATCACGCCCATCGGCGCCTACCCGCCCTTCGCGTACGTCCCGATGGGGCTCGCCGCCCGCGCGACGGGCTCGCCCGACGACGCCTTCCGGGCGGCGCGGCTCGTGGCCCTCCTGACCGCCGGCGCCGTGCTGTACGTCGGCGTGTGGATCCTCGTCACGGAGCTCGGTCAGGCCGCGTTCCTCGGCGCGCTGGTCGCCCTGACACCGATGGCCGTCTTCGCGGCAGCGAGCGTCACGACGAGCGGCCTGGAGATCGCCGGTGGCTTCACGGCCGGCGCGATCGTCGTGGCGTGCGCCCGCCGGCCCGACGCCCTCCTGGCGCCCAGCACGCAACTGGCGCTGGCCGGTGTCGGCTCGCTGCTGGTGCTCAGCCGCCAGATGGGCGTCGTGACGCTCGGCGTCCTGCTGGTCGTGTTGGCGTGCGTCGCGTGGCGGCAGGTGCGCCGGATCGTCCGCGAGCACCGGCCGCCGTTCGTCGGGGGCGCGGCCCTCCTGGGCGCGTCGGTGGCGGCGGTCGCCTGGTGGGAGCGCGCGTTCGACCACCCGACCGACACCGGCACGCCCTGGAACGCCCACGCGGTCCGGCCGTTCGTCGACCAGGGCGAGGGGCTGCTCAACTCCACCGTCGGCGTGTTCGGCTGGCTGGACACGCCGCTGCCGCTGGCCGCTCTGCGCTTCTGGCTCGTCCTCGGCGCCGTCCTCGTGCTCGCGGCCCTCGTGGTCGGCACGGGGCGGGATCGGGCGGTGCTCGGCGGCGCCCTCCTCGCCGCCGGTGCCGTGACCTTCGCGTCCTACGCCGTGGTGTTCTTCCCCGTCGGCGCAAGCTCCCAGGGCCGCCACCTGCTCCCGCTGCTCGCCTTCTGCCCGCTCTACGCGGGCGTGGTCGTGGTCGACCGCCTGCGCGCCGCGGGCCACGCCCGGATGGTCCGCCCGCTGCTCGTCGGGGTGGCGGCCGCGGCGGGCGCCCTCCAGCTGCTCGGTCTCTACACCAACGGCCGGCGCTACGCGGTAGGGGTCGGCGGTCCGCGCATCTTCCTCGGCGACGTGGCCGAGTGGACACCGCCCCTGGGCTGGCCGGTCTGGCTCGTGCTCGGGAGCGCGGCCGTGGCGCTCCTCGTGGGGGCTGCGGTCGCCGGACCGCTCGACCCGTCACCACCCGTGCCCGCCGAGTGGGAGGAGAGCTGACGTGTGGAGGGACCAGTCGTTGTGCGTCGTGCTGCCGACCTACAACGAGCGGGACAGCATCGGCGAGACGATCCGGGGCTTCGAAGGGCTCGGCATCGTCGACGAGATCCTGGTCGTCAACAACAACGCGGCCCCGGGGACGTCCGACGAGGTCGCCCGTACGTCGGCCCGCGAGGTGTTCGAGTCCACGCAGGGCTACGGCGCGGCGATCAAGCGGGGTCTGCGGGACGCGAATGCCGACCTCATCTGCATCTGCGAGCCCGACGGCACGTTCGACCCCGCCGACCTGCTGAAGCTGCTGCCGTTCTCCGCGGAGTGCGACGTCGTGCTGGGGTCGCGCACGGTGTCCAACTTCATCTGGAGCGGGGCGAACATGGGCAGGTTCCTCCGCTGGGGGAACTGGGCGGTCGCCAAGGTCATCGAGATGCTGTTCAACACGGCCTACCTCAGCGACGTCGGTTGCACGTTCCGGGTCCTGTCCCGGGCCCGCGTCGACAAGCTCCTGCCCGACCTCAGCCTCGACGGGTCGGCCTTCGGCCTGGAGATGCTGATGGCCGCCGTGCGACAGCGCGCACGCATCGTCCAGGTGCCGGTCAACTACCGGGCACGCGTCGGCGTCTCGTCGGTGACGGGCGAGTTCACCAAGGCGCTCGCGCTCGGCCTCGAGATGCTGGCGATGGTCCTGCGGACCCGCATCGGCCTCTGGCCCCCGATCCGGCGCTGAGCGCGGTCGAGCTGCTCAGCCCACCCAGTCGGCGAGCTTCGGGGCGGTCGGCGCCCGCAGCCATGCGTCGAACATCGGGGTCAGCTCCTGGCCCGAGACCTCCTCGGCCAGCGCCTCGAAGTCGGCGGTCGACGCCGATTTCCCGCCGAAGCGCTCGACCCAGGCGTGCAGCACCTCGAAGAACGCGTCGTCGCCGATCGTGCGCCGCAGGACGTGCAGCGTCGAGCGCGCCGCGCTCGTACACCGACCCGGCGAACAGGTCGCCGGGGCCGGGGTCGGCGGGCGGGAGGTCGAGGTTGGAGCCGCCGAACTCGTCGACGCGGTGGGCGATCGTGTCGGCGTCCTCGCCGCCGCTGCGCTCGGACCACAGCCATTCGGCGTAGGTGGCGAACCCCTCGTTGAGCCACACGTCCTTCCACAGCGCCGGGCTGACGTCGTCGCCGAACCACTGGTGCGCCAGCTCGTGGACCACCGTCGTCTCGTCACCGGCGGCGAACGGGCCGAACAGGGTGAGCGTCTGGGTCTCCAGCGCGTAGCCGATCTGCTGGTCGACGACGAGGCCGCCGTACGTGGCGAACGGGAACGGCCCGAACATGTCGTCGAGCGCGTCGATCATCTCGCCCGTGCGGTCGAGCGCCGCCACATCCTCCCGGCGGACGTCGGTGTCGATGGCGTGGCGGATCGGCAGGCCGTCGCGGCCGGTGCTCTCGACGATGTCGAAGTCGCCGATCGCCACCTGGACGAGGTACGAGGCCATCGGGTCGGTCATCTCGTAGACCCAGGTCGCCACACCGTCACCGGGCTCGGTGTCGCGGTGCAGCCCGTTGGCGACGACCTCGGTCCCGTCGGGGACGGTCACCCGGAACGTGTAGGTGGCCTTGTCGCTCGGGTGGTCGTTGGACGGGAACAGCGTGGCCGCCCCCGTCGGCTCGAAGGCCGTGTAGACCTCGCCCTGGGCGTCGGCGAACCACCCGGGCGCGATCGGGTCGACCTCGGGCAGGCTGCCCGGGGGCCCGCCGTAGGTGACGGCGACGGTGAACTCCTCGCCCGCCGGCAGCGGCTCGGCCGGGGTGAGCGTGAGGTCGCGCTCGCCGGTGCGGGCCACGGTGGCGGGCTCGCCCTCGACGGTCGCCGCGCTGACGTCCATGCCCACGAGGTCGAGCGACAGGCTAGAGAGCGTCTCGGTCGCCGTTGCGGTGATGGTGGTCTCGGCGTCGACCCGGCCGGTCTCCGGGTGCCAGGTCAGGTCGATGTCGTAGTGCTCGACGTCGTAGCCGCCCCCGCCGGCGTCGGGGAAGTAGGGGTCGCCGATGCCCGTCGCCCCGGCCACCGGGGCCTCGGTCGTCGGCTCGGTCGAGGCCGTCTCGCCGGACCGGTCCCGGTCGAGCGCGGTGCCGCCGTCGCCGTGGGACGCGGAGGCGCCGGCGGTGACGGCAAGGACGGCCGAGGCGGCCGCCCCGGCCAGGCGGATCAGTCGTGGGCGGGGCACCATGCGGGCCGGAGGATGGCACATCCCCGGCCGGAGGAGCGACCGCCCTCCCGCCGGGGCCGGTCGTGCCGGTCCCGACGGGAGGAACCCGTCACGGACGCCCGGCCCAGGCCCGGGGCACCCGCTCGGCGTTCGTTCGGCCGTTGGGAGTGGTGATCGTAGCGCACGTGTGACATGCGTTACAGCCCCAATGCGGGAAAAAGTTTCTTACAGCGGGCGTGCAACTACGGTTCGTGGCGTTCTACCAGGTGGGCGTCGGCCCGCTGGCGGTTCACCGCCGACACGACCGCCCGGAGCGAGGCCGTCACGATGCTCTCGTGCCGTGCCCACGCCCCAGCGGACCGCTGCCGTCGGGCCGCTGCGTCTCGACGTAGGCGACCGCGGTGGCGTCGGACCCGGCGCCGACCGCGTGCTCGGCGTAGTCGACCACGTCGATCGTCGACGCCGAGGTCGGCCTGGAGCGCCGGCGACGAAGGCCGCGATCGGCCCGTTGCCCTCGCCGGTCACCGTGCGGTGCTCGCCGTCGACGAGCAGCTGGGCGGTGACCCGCGAGCCCTCGTCGCCCGTCGGTCGCAGCTCGTGGGTGAGGAGCTGCACCGCGGCGTCGCTCGGGGAGGTACTCGGCTGGAACGCGTCCCACATCTCGCGCCGGCGTGATCTCGGTGCCGGTGTCCTCGGTGATGTGCCTGGATCGTCTTGGAGAACTCGATCTGCAGGCGGCGGGGCAGGTCGAAGCCGTGCTCGGTCTTCATGATGTAGGCGACGCCGCCCTTGCCCGACTGGCTGTTGACCCGGATCACGGCCTCGTAGGTGCGGCCGACGTGCTTCGGGTCGATCGGCAGGTAGGGCACGCCCCACACGCTCGTAGTCGCTCGGGCCGAGCGCGGCGAAGCCCTTCTTGATGGCGTCCTGGTGGCGAGCCGGAGAACGCGGTGTAGACGAGGTCGCCGACGTAGGGATGGCGCGGGTGGACCGGCAGGCGGTTGCAGTACTCGGCCACGCGGCGCAGGGCGTCGATGTCGGTGATGTCGAGCTCGGGGTCGACGCCCTGGCCGAACAGGTTCATCGCCAGGGTGACGACGTCGACGTTGCCGGTGCGCTCGCCGTTGCCGAACAGCGTGCCCTCGACCCGGTCGGCGCCGGCCATCACGCCGAACTCGGCGGCGGCCACGGCGCGTGCCGCGGTCGTTGTGGGGGTGCAGCGACAGGACGACGCGGTCGCGGTGGCGGACGTTGCGGTGGAACCACTCGATGACGTCGCCGTAGATGTTGGGCGTGTAGCATCTCGACGGTCGCCGGCAGGTTCAGGATGAGCTGCGCTCGGGTCGGTCGGGCTCGATGACGTCCATCACCGCGTCGCAGATCTCGACCGCGTACTCGGGCTCGGTGCCGGTGAAGCTCTCGGGCGAGTACTCGTAGCGGACCGTCGGTGCTCGGGCAGCGTCGTCCTCGAGCTTGCGGCACAGCTTGGCGGCGTTGACGGCGATCTCGGTGATGCCCGTCGTGTCGAGCCCGAACACGACCCGCCGCTGCAGGATCGAGGTCGAGTTGTAGAAGTGGACGATCGCCTGGCGGGCGCCCTGGAGGCACTCGTAGGTGCGCTCGATCAGCTCGGGCCGGCACTGCGTCAGCACCTGGATGGTGACGTCGTCGGGGATCAGGTCCTCCTCGATCAGCTGGCGGACGAAGTCGAAGTCGGGCTGGCTGGCCGACGGGAACCCGACCTCGATCTCCTTGAACCCCATCGCGACGAGCGTCGTCGAACATCCGCCGCTTGCGCGCGGGGTCCATCGGGTCGATGAGCGCCTGGTTGCCGTCGCGCAGGTCGACCGAGCACCACAGCGGCGCCTTCTCGATGCGCCGGTTGGGCCACGTGCGGTCGTCGAGGGCGAGCGGGAGCGGAAGGAACGGCCGGTACTTGTCGAAGGGCATCTTCTTCGGGGTCACGGGTTCGGGAGGCATGGCTCGCTCGCTCTCTGATGGGTGGTGTACTGCGGTCGAAAACTCAAAAGCCTCCTGGCCGGAACGGCGCAGGAGGCTGTGGCGAGCACCTATGTGGGTGCTCGCCTTACATAAGAAGGAGGCCGCTGGTCTGCAGGCGCACGAAGACCACTGTGCCGAACCCCGTCGGCCGCCGTCAAGACGGTTCCACCAGTCCGCGCATCGCGGCGTGACGGCGAGGGTTAGCCTCGGGGGCGTGAGAGGTCGCCGATGGATCCGACGGATCGGACTGCTGGTCCTGCTAGCGGGCGTCGCCCAGGCCGTGATGCGCCTCCTGCGACCCCAGCCCCCGGCCCCGCCGCCGCCGTACCCGGCGAGCGCACCGCGCTCGCTGCCCGACGGCGGCTCGACCGAGCCGACGGATGGCGCGGCGAGACGCGCCCGACCTGGTGGAGCGCCCCGCCCCGCCAGCCGAACCGCCGACCGCGGCGGCGGGCGTCGCGGCGCCGGCCGCGACGAAGGCGGCGCCGGCCGCCAAGAAGGCGCCGGCCTCGAAGAAAGCGCCGGCCAAGAAGGCTCCGGCCGCCAAAGCGCCGGCCGCCAAGGCTGCGCCGGCGAAGAAGGCCCCTGCGAAGAAGGCGCCGGCCAAGAAGGCGCCGGCCCCGCCTCCTGAGGACGCCTGACCCGGCTTTTGCGCCGCCGTCCCGGCTTCGTCGGGCGTGGGCACTTGCGTTGCGTGCCGGGTTGGCCCTGGGGCTGGTAAGGAGGCCGCCGGGGGCGGCCTCCAATGTGATGGTGGGGGCGGTCGGGTGGGCGTCAAGGACAAGCTCGCTGCGCTCGGCCGCCAGCGGCGGCTCCTTGACCCCCACCCGACCGCCTTGTTCCACGCACGGTGGCCGTGGGTCGTCCCTGTTCTGGGGTTTTTCGTTCTGGGTCGCGAAAGTGGTTGATTAGCAACCACTTTCGCGGCCAGTTTCCCGCGCAAGGACTTTCTCCCGGTTCGACAACGGTGTAAGGGTCACCGTGAGTGTCAAACGGGCGGTCGGGCGGGGGTCAAGGAGCCCCGCAGGGGCCCGTGCGCAGCACGGCTTGTCCTTGACGCCCGCCCGACCGCCCCCACCATCCCCAAAGAGGCCGGCTCCGCCGGCCTCCTAACCGGCCTCGTTGTCGTTTGATCGTTTGGTCGTTTTCCGCCGGTCAGCCCACGGTGTGGACCGAGACGATCCCCTCGCCCTTGCGGATCGCGTCCTGCACGTCCCCGGGCACTGAGCGGTCGGTGGCGATGACCTGGAGGGCGGCCTCGCCCCTGTCGGACCGGCCGAGGTGCATGTCGTCGATGTTGATCCCGCCGTCGGCCAGGACGCCGGCCACGTAGGCGATCATCCCCGGGCGGTCGTCATTGCGCACGACGAGCATGTGGTTGGCCGGCGGGACGTCGACCGTGTGGCCGTCGACCATCACGATCCTCGGCTCGCCCCGTAGCCCGACCAGCGTGCCGCCGATGCCGTGGTCGCCGCCCCGGATCGAGATCAGGTTGACGTAGTCGTGGGCCGTGGCCGTGGACGTGTCCCGGATCTCGACGCCCCGCTCGGCGGCGATGCGCGGGGCGTTGACGTACGACACCGGCTCGTCCGTCACCCCCGCGAACAGGCCCTTGAGCACCGACAGCGTGAGGATGCGGGTGTCCGAGTCGGCGATCTGGCCCGCGTACTCGATCTCCAGCGACCGAGGCAGGCTCTCGGCCAGCGCGGTGTAGATCTCGCCCAGACGCTCGGCCAGCGGCAGGAAGTGGCGGACCGTCTCGGACGCCTCGGCCGCGCTCACGTTGACCGCGAAGGGGACGAACTCTCCCGCCAGCGCCAGCCCGACCTGCTCGGCGATCGTGTCGCCGGCCTTGTCCTGGGCCTCCCGGGTGCTCGCCCCGAGATGCGGCGTGACCACCACCTGGGGCAGCCCGAACAGCGGCGAGTCGGTGGTCGGCTCGGTGGTGAACACGTCGAGCGCCGCCCCGGCCACGTGGCCGACCCGGATGGCCTCGGCCAGCGCCGCCTCGTCGACGACGCCGCCGCGAGACACGTTGATGATGCGGATGCCCCGCTTGGCCCGGGCCAGCAGGTCCTTGCCGATCATCCCGACGGTTTCGGGCGTCTTGGTCACATGCAGGGTGAGGAAGTCGCTGACCTCGACCAGCCGGTCGAGCGTCATCATCTCGACCCCGAGCTGGCGGGCCCGGTCGACGTCGACGAACGGGTCGTGGGCGACGAGCCGCATGCCGAAGGCGTGCGCCCGCTGGGCGACGAGCTTGCCGATGCGCCCCAGGCCGACGACGCCGAGCGTCTTGTCGGACAGCTCGACGCCCTCCCACTGCGAGCGCTCCCAGCGGCCGGCGACCAGCGCGGCGTGGGCCTGCGGGATGTTGCGGGCCTGGGCCAGCAGCAGCGCCATCGTGTGCTCGGCCGTGGTCAGGATGTTCGACTGCGGGGCGTTCACCACCATCACGCCCCGCTCGGTGGCGGCCGGCACGTCGACGTTGTCGAGCCCGATGCCGGCCCGGCCCACCACGACCAGGTCGGTGCCGGCCACGAGGACCTCGCGGGTCACCGTGGTGGCGGACCGGATGATCAGGGCGGCGGCGCCGGGCACCACGCTCACCAGCTCGTCGGGGGTCAGGTCGAGCCGGACGTCGACGACGTGTCCGGCGTCGCGCAGCCGTTGCAGGCCACCGTCGGCGATCTTCTCGGTCACGAGGATGCGAGCCATCGGCGCCAAGTGTGGCCGGGGCCGGCGAACGGCCGCCAACCCCATTGTCAGGTCACAGGTTCTCGACCGCGACCGGGTCGATCTGCTCCGCGTCGGGGGTCGCGAACCCGAACACCTGGGCGTAGAACGACAGCTCGGCGTCGAGCGCCCGGCGGATGTTGGGGGCCTGGCGGAAGCCGTGCTGCTCGCCCGCGAAGGGCACGTAGGCCACCGGAACGCCCTTGGTCCGCAGTGCGGCGACGATCGATCTCGGCCTGGTCGGGGGGCACGACCTCGTCCTCCAGGCCCTGGAGCACGATGAGCGGCCTGTCGAAGGCGTCGAGGTGGTGGATCGGCGAGCGCTCGATGTACAGGTCCCGCCGCGCCGGGTAGGGCCCGATGAGCCCGTCCAGGTAGCGGCTCTCGAACTTGTGCGTCTCGACCGCCAGCGCCTCCAGGTCGGCGACGCCGTAGTGGCTGGCCCCGGCGGCGAACGTGTCGCGGAAGGCCAGCGCGGCCAGCGTCGTGTAGCCGCCGGCCGACCCACCCCGGATGCACAGCCGCGCCGGGTCGACCCGCCCGGCGTCGGCCAGCGCCCGGGCGGCGGCCTCGCAGTCGTCGAGGTCGACGACGCCCCAGGCGCCGTCGAGCTGCTCCCGGTACGGCGCGGCCGTACCCGGTCGACCCGCCGTAGTTGACGTCGACCACGGCGAAGCCCCGGCTGGTCCAGTACTGGGTCTCGACCTGGAGCATCGGCCGGGCCGCGGCCGTCGGCCCGCCGTGGATCATCACCAGCAGCGGCGGCGCCTCGCCGGGCGGCACCGCCGCCTCCGGGTTGGTCGGCGGGTAGTAGAGCGCGTGGGCCGTCCGGCCGCCGGAGGTCGGGAAGTCGATCGGCTCGGGCGCCGAGATCCAGGACGCGTCGATGCCCAGGTCGCGGGGCGGGCGGACGACCTCGGGGTCGCCGGCCAGCGCCCCGTCCGACCCGGGGCGAGGCGGACGCTCACGACCGCCGGCTCGGCGACCGCCGACGCGCCGACGAACACGACCCGGTCGCCCGCGGCCCGCAGGGACGAGATCGCGGTGTAGGGGACGTCGATGTCGGCCGACCCGGCCGGGCCGAGCACCGCCAGGTGGTCGAGGCCGTCCCGGGTGACGGCGTACACGACCCGGCCGTCGCCGGTGAACACGTAGCGCGACTGCCCGAACACCCACTGGGGCACGCCGATGTCCGCATCGGTCACGACCCGGGGCTCGACCTGCCCGCCGGCCCAGCGGTAGAGGTTCCACCAGCCGGTCCGGTCGGAGATGAACCACAGCGTCCCGTCGGGCGCCCAGCGCGGCTGGCTGACCGACTCGCCCTGCCCCGTCCCGCCCGGGGCGTGGTCGGGACGCCCGGCGACCACCTGCGGGTGGGCGATGGCCGGGCCGGTGTCGCTCGGGTGCACGTCGGCTACGCACAGCTCGGTGCCGTCCCACGGCATGTCGGGGTGCGACCACTGGAGCCAGCACAGTCGGCGGCCGTCCGGTGAGAACCGAGGATCCGACACGAAGTCGGGCCCGGTCACCAGCACCCGCGGCGCGAGGCCGCCCCGGGTGTCGAGGACGACCAGCTCGTTGACCACCTCGGCCGGGCCGGTGCCCGGCGGATGGTGCTCGCGCACCACGACCAGCCAGCGCCCGTCGGGGTCGAAGTCGCCGTCGGCCCAGCGGTCGCCCCGGGCCGCAGCGGGCGCCGTGGTCACGGCCTCGGGCTCGCCGCCGGCGCCCAGCCGGTAGAGGCGCTGGTCGTCCCAGTGGGCGAACCACAGGTCCTCGCCCCGGGTCCACCACGCCCCGCCGCCGTACTCGTGGACCGCGGTGCGGGCGTTGAAGCCGGCCGGGAGCAGGTCGACCGGGGGCCCGTCGCCGGTCCGGCGCACGAGCTGGATGCGGCCGCCCTCCTCGGGGCGGCCCTCCGACCAGGTGAGGACGTCCCCCGAGTCGTCGACCAGCACCGTCGACAGGCCGGCGGCCGCTCGCACGACCACCTCCGATGTGAACGGGGTGGGCCACGAACCGTAGGGCGACATGGCCGCCGAGGGTAGTTTCCCGGTACCCGGGTGATCACCGACGGCGAAAAAGGGGATTTCCCCGGGGCGCGACTGTTGACGGTGAACAAGGATCACCCGGTGGAGTGCACACGTTGCAGAACGATCAATCCGGCGGGCGTCGAACGCTGCGTCGGATGCGGCGCCGCGCTCGGTGCGGCGACCGCCGGCGGAACCGAGGCCCCGGGCTATCCCCCGCCGGCGTCCCCGGCCGGTGCCTATGGCCCACCCCCCGGGCCCGGCGGCTATCCCCCCGGACCCCCGGACAGCGGTGGCTACCCGCCCCCCGGGCCGCCCGGCGGCGGCTACGGCCCCCCGGGCGGGCCCCCGGACAGCGGCGGCTACCCGCCCCCCGGGCCCCCGCCCGGGCCCGGCGGCTACCCCCCTGGCCCGGGCGGCTACGGCGGCCCGCCGTCGGGCCCCGGCGGCTACCCGCCGTACGCCCCCGGCGGCCCCCCTCCCGGCCAGCCCCCCAAGAAGAAGCGGCGGGGTGCGCTGCTGTTCATCCTGCTCGCATTGATCGTGGTCGTGGCGCTCGGCGTGGCGGCGTTCGTGGTGCTCAGCGGCGGCGACGACACCGAGAAGGTCGTCCTCGAGCCGATCGACCTCGTCCAGGAGGACGACTTCGCCGGCAACCTCGACGTCGGTGACGCCACCGCCGCGGCCACGGCGGCCGCGGCCACGCTCACCAACGCGGACGTCCCCGACCCCCGCACCGAGGAGGCCGGCGCCTCGCTGGCCAGCCACGTGGTGGTCGGCACCGAGCAGGCTGTCTACGGCGGCAGCCGTGACACCCAGGTGTGCGACGTGGGCAAGCTGGTGACGTTCCTGACCGACGAGGCCAACGCAGGCAAGGCCGAGGCCTGGGCCGGCGTGCTCGGCATCGACGTGTCCGAGATCCCGACCTACATCGGGAGCCTGACCGCCGTGCGGCTCCGGTACGACACCCGGGTCACCAACCACGGGTACCGCGACGGCGAGGCCAACGGCTTCCAATCGCTGCTCCAGGCGGGCACCGCGGTGCTGGTCGACAACATGGGTGTCCCGCGGGTCAAGTGCAACTGCGGCAACCCGCTCGGCGAGCCCACCGTGCTCAGCGAGGGCAGCGGCGTCGGCACCGTCGAGGACATCGCCGAGAACCCCGACACGGCGTGGGACGGCCTCGACCCGGCCCAGGCGGTCACCGTCCAGCCCGGGGAGCAAGCGGTCGAGTCGGTCACCCTGGTCGACCTGGACAACGGCGGCCTGCTGGAGCGCCCGGTCGGCTCCGACGGGGCCAGCGCGACCGACGTCGGCACCGGCGACGTGCAGCTCACGCTCGAATGGGCCTCGGACTCCGACCTCGACCTACACGTCATCGAACCGGACGGCACCGAGATCGACTACACGAGCCCGGGGCCGACCTCGACCGGCGGCCAGCTCGACGTCGACTCGAACATCGAGTGCGAGAACGACGGCGGCGTCGAGAACATCTTCTGGCCGGTGGGCCACGCCCCGTCGGGCGACTACCACATCAACGTCAACGGCTATCAGCTCACCCACGAGGACGGGTCCGACTGCGGCGGCGGCGACTTCACGCTGACGATCAAGGTCGCGGGCGATACCCGCACCGAGACCGGCACGGTCGGCCAGGACGAAGACGTCCCGTTCGACTTCAGCGTCCCGTGATCCGGGGCTCCCGGGGGTCGTCGCCTCGTGCGGCGGCCCCCGGGCCCCGGTCCACTCAGCGGGCCTCGGCCAGCAGGTCGGCGATGCGGCCGACGCCCTCGCCGAGGTCGTCGTCGCCGAGCGCGAACGAGAGCCGGGCGTAGCCGGGCGCGCCGAACGCCTCGCCGGGCACGATCGCGACCTTGGCCTCGTCGAGCAGCACCTCGGCACAGCTCGAGCGTGTCGTGCGGCCGTGCCGCCGCCGATCGTCGCGGCCGAGCACGCCCTCGAAGGTCGGGGAAGCAGTAGAACGCGCCCTGCGGCTCGAGGCAGGTGACGCCCGGGATGCCCGTCAGCAGCTCGGTGCATCGTCTGGCCGCGGCGGTCGAACGCCGTCGCGCATCTCGGCGACCGCCGTCGAGGTCGCCGCGACACCGCGGCGAGCGCGGCGCGCTGCGACACGTTGGCGACGTTCGACGTCGGCGTGCGACTGGAGGTTGGTCGCCGCCTTGATGACGTCGCGCGGGCCGATCATCCAGCCGACCCGCCAGCCGGTCATGGCGTAGGTCTTGGCCACGCCGTTGAGGACGACGCACTGGTCGGCGAGCTCGGGCACGAGCGTCGGCATCGAGCGTGAACTCGTGGTCGCCGTAGGTGAGGTGCTCGTAGATCTCGTCGGTGATCACCCAGATGCCGTGCTCGACGGCCCAGCGGCCGATCGCCTCGACCTCGTCGGGCGGGTACACCGCGCCGGTCGGGTTGCGACGGCGACACGAACAGCAGCGCCTTGGTGCGGTCGGTGCGGGCGGCCTCGAGCTGCTCGACGGTGACCCGGAAGCCGGTCGCCTCGTCGGTCGGCAGCACGACCGGCACGCCGCCGGCGAGGCGTGATCGCCTCGGGGTACGTGGTCCAGTAGGGCGCGGGCAGCAGCACCTCGTCGCCCGGGTCGCAGCAGCGTCGGCGAACGTGTTGTAGACGGCGTGCTTGCCGCCGTTGGTGACGAGCACCTGCGGCGGCGCGCACGTCGAAGCCGGAGTCGCGCTTGGTCTTGGCCGCGATCGCCTCGCGCAGCTCGGGCAGGCCGGCCGGCCGGCGTGTAGCGGTGGTTGCGCGGGTCGCGGCAGGCCGCGACGGCGGCCTCGACGATGTGGGCGGGCGTCGGGAAGTCGGGCTCGCCGGCGCCGAAGCCGATGACGTTCTCGCCGGCGGCCTTGCAGCGCCTTGGCCTTGGCGTCGACGGCCAGGGTGGCCGACTCGGTGATGGCGGCGACGCGGGCGGAGATGCGACGGCGGTCGGCGTGCCAACGGGCTGGCTCCATCGGTCGCGATCGCCCGCGATCAGTGGCACGCGCATGCAGCGTGACGTCGACCCCAGCGATCATCGCATCCCCGCCGACCTGCTGCCCGACGACGGGCGCTTCGGCTGCGGGCCCGTCGAAGGTCCGCCCCGAGGCCGTCGACGGCGCTGGCCGACGCCGGCCGCAGCTACCTCGGCACTCAGCCACCGCCAGGCCCGGTGCCGGTTCGTGGTCGGCGGCGCTGCGCAACGGGCTCGCCGAGCTGTTCGTCGCTGCCCGACGGCTACGAGGTCCTGCTCGGCAACGGCGGCACGACCGCGTTCTGGGACGTCGCCACGTTCGGCCTGATCGACGCAGCGCAGCCAGCACCTCGTGCTTCGGCGAGTTCTCGTCGAAGTTCGCCGCGGCGGCCGCGGCCGCGCCCCACCTCGACGAGCCCGACGGTGATCGAGTCCGACGCCCGGCACGCATCCCGAGGCCGACGGCGATGCCCGGCGTCGACGCCTACTGCCTCACCCACAACGAGACCTCGACCGGCGTGGCGATGCCGCTCGCGCCGGCCCGACGGGCGCCGACGACGCGCTCGTGCTGGTCGACGCCACCTCGGCCGCCGGCGGCCTGCGCTTCGACCCGGCCGAGGTCGACGTCTACTACTTCGCGCCGCAGAAGTGCCTCGCCGTCCGACGGCGGCCTGTGGCTCGCGGCGCTGCTCGCCCGCCGCCGTCGAGCGCATCGAGCGCATCGCCGCGAGCGACCGCTGGGTGCCGGCGTTCGCTCGACCTCGGCATCGCGCTCGACAACAGCCGCAAGGACCAGACCTACAACACGCCGGCGCTGGCCACGCTCTTCCTGGCCGACGCACAGGTCGAGTGGATGCTCGACAACGGCGGCCTGCGAGTTCGCGGCCGGCGCGCTGCGACCGGTCGGCCGACGATCCTCTACGGCTGGGCCGAGGCCAGCGACTACGCCACGCCGTTCGTCGCCGACCCGGCGCAGCGCAGCCACGTGGTCGGCACGATCGACCTCGACGACACGGTCGACGCCACGACCGGTCAGCGCGGTGCTGCGGCGCCAACGGCATCGTCGACACCGAGCCGCTACCGCAAGCTCGGCCGCAACCAGCTGCGCATCGCGCATGTTCCCGGCGATCGACCCCGACGACGTCGAGGCGCTCACCCGCTGCATCGACTTCGTGGTCGAGCGACTGGGCTAGCTCCGGGGACCGGCGGCGATCAGCTTGCGCAGGTCGGCGACCCAGTCGCCCTCGGGCCAGTTCCCCTCGACGACCCAGGTCGCCCCGACGGCGGCATAGTCGTCCCAGGGCACGCCGGGCGCGGCATTCACCACCACCTCCCACCCGGCAGGCCGTCCGTCGGGCGGGAGGTAGGCGGCGATCTCGTCGGGCATGAGCAGGTGGTCGAGCGCGATCGGCACGACGCCGTCCCACCGCAGCGCCCGCGCCATCGGCCGCCGGTGGGGAGCGACCGCGGCGACCCACACGGGCGGCCGGGGCCGCTGCGACGGGCCGGGGCAGCAGCTCGGCGTCGACGGTGAAGTGCTCGCCCCGGTGGCTGACGGGTCCCCGGAACAGCCCGTCGATGAGGTCGAGGCTCTCGTCGAGGATCGCGGCCCGGATGCGGTCGTCGGCCGGGTCGCCGAACGCGGCGAAGTCGGACGCGGCGGGATCGCCGAGCCCGACGCCGAACACGGCCCGCCCCCCGCTGAGGTGGTCGAGCGTGATGACGTGCCGGGCCACGACCCACGGCCGCCGCCGGGCGAGCGGCGTGACGAGCGCCCCGAGCAGCACCCGCTCGGTGGCCTGGGCCAGCGCCCCGAGCACGACCCAGGGATCCTGCACGTCGAGGCGCATCTCGGGGAACAACACCATGTGGTCCCACAGGAACACCCCGTCCCACCCCGCCGCCTCGGCCTCGACCCCGAGCGCCACGAGCGTGGCGGGGTCGGTGAACGGAGGGAGGCTCACGGCAGACCGCATGCGGTGTCGTACCGGGCGGGTGTGACAAGTCCCGCGTTTTCTACGCGGAAACGGTCGCGATGGCGACCGTTTCCGCGTAGAAACGCGGATGCGCTTCTCCGTCTGGCCGACCGCCTTCCAGCCCTGGGACGACCTGCTCGCCACCGCCCGGCACGCCGAGGCCGAGCGGATGGGACGGGTTGTGGATCGCCGACCACTTCATGGGCGACCCGCCCGGCATGCCGGCCGAGATCCCCACGCTCGAGGCCGGGTCGCTGGTCGCCGCCCTCGCCGCCACCGTCGACCGGGTGCGCATCGGCACGCTCGTGCTCGGCAACACCTACCGGCACCCCGCCGTCGTGGCGAACATGGCCGCCACCGTCGACCACATCAGCGGCGGCCGGTTCACCCTCGGCCTCGGCGCCGGGTGGCAGGTCAACGAGCACGAGCACTACGGCATCGGGCTGCCGCCCGCGGGCGAGCTGGTCGAGCGGTTCGGGGAGGCGATCCAGGTCGTGCGCAGCCTGCTCCAGCAGCCCACGACCACCTTCGCGGGCCGCCACTACCGGCTGACCGACGCACTGTGCGAGCCCAAGCCGGTGCAGCCCGAGCTGCCGATCCTCGTCGGGGCGACCGGCGACCGGATGCTCGGCATCGTGGCCCGCCACGCCGACATGTGGAACTGCTGGGGCCTGCCCGACCGGGTCGGCGAGCGCTCCGCGGCGCTGACGCGGCGGTGCGAGGAGGCGGGTCGCGATCCGGACGCCGTCGCACGCTCGGCCCAGGTCCTCGTCGTCTTCACCGACGACGACACCGAGGCCGAGCGGCTGTCCGCCACCTCCGCCCGTCCGCTCATGGCGGGCACGCCGAACCGGCTGCGCGACGTGATGGCCGCCTACGCCGAGGTCGGCCTCGACGAGTTCATCGTGCCCGACGGCAACCTCGGCCGGGGGGCCGCCAAGCTCGACGCGCTCGACCGGTTCATCTCCGAGGTGGCGCCGGCGTTCCGGTGACCGCCTAGTCTCCACTGACCACCATGTCAGCGGCAGAGGGGGAAGCGATGCCCAGCCAGGCGGAGGTCCGGGCCCTGCTCACGGGGCCCGGCGGCGCGTTCGAGGTCGTGTCCGAGGACGTGCTCGGACGACCCCTGCAGGTCTACCGCCAGCGGATGCAGTCGCTGCGCGAGATCGTCCAGGCCGCCGCCGGCCGGGGCGACGAGGCCGAGTTCATCGTCTACGGCGACCGGACCTACGGGTTCCGCACGTTCGTCGAGACCGCCAACGGCGTCGCCCGGGCGCTGCACGACCGGTTCGGCATCGGCCCCGGCGACCGGGTGGCCGTGCTCAGCCAGAACAACCCGGAGTGGTGCCTGGCCTTCTGGGCGACCGTCGACCTGGGCGCCATCCTCGTGGGCCTCAACGGCTGGTGGAAGGCCGACGAGATCCTCTACGGCCTGGAGGACTCGGGCCCGACGGTCCTGGTCGCCGACCGCAAGCGGTTCGAGCGCATCGCCGACCGGCTCGACGAGGCTCGCCGGGCTGCGAGCACGTGTTCCTCGTCGACGCCGACCCGGCCGAGTTCGCCGCCGAGGCGGCCGTGGCGCGAAGCTGCCATCGCTTCGACGAGCTGACCGGCGACGCCGACGGACGAGTTCCCCGACGTCGACGATCGACGAGGACGACGACGCCGTCATCTTCTACACGTCGCGGCACGACCGGGCAGCCCGAAGGGCGCCATCTCGACCCACCGCACATGATCGCCAACCTCCAGAACACGGTGTTCGGCGCGCGTGGCGGCGGCGATGGCCGACCCCGACGGCGGCGGCGCTGGGCGGCGGGCCAGACCGTGTCGCTGCTCACCTCGCCCCTGTTCCACGTGTCGGGCTGCCACTCGAGCGCTGGTCGTCGGGATGCTGGCCGGCATCAAGCTGGTCATCCCCGACGGGCGCTTCGAGCCGGACGCACGCGCTGCGGCTCATCGAGGACGAGCGGGGTCACCATCTGGGCGACGGTGCCGACGATGGTGTGGCGGGTGTGCGAGCACCCGGGACCGCCACGACTACGACACGTCGCACGCGTCACCACGGTCGCGCTTCGGCGGCTCGCCGTCCGCCGACGAGCTCCAGCGCAAGATCGCGCGACACGTTCCCCAACGTGCCGCCGACCTCGAACGCCTACGGGCTCACCGAGTCGTCGTCGGTGGCCACGGTCATCAGCGGCGAGGACGCCAAGCGCAAGCCGAGGTCGGTCGGGCCGCCGGTGCCCACGGTCGAGGTCGCAGATCGTCGACGGGCTCGGCCGACGCGGTACCCGAGGGCGAGACCGGCGAGGTGCTGCATCCGGGGCCCGATCCTCATGAAGGGCTACTGGAACAAGCCCGAGGCGACCGCCGAGGCCATCGACACCGACGGCTGGCTGCACACCGGCGACATCGGCCACCTCGACGACGACGGCTACCTCTACATCACCGACCGGGCGAAGGACATGATCATCCGCGGCGGCGAGAACGTCTACTGCGTCGAGATCGAGAACCGGCTGGTCGAGCACCCGACGATCGCCGACGCCGCGGTGATCGGCGTCCCGCACCCCGAGCCTCGGCGAGGAGGTCAAGGCGGTCGTGCAGCTCGAGCGCGGGCGAGAGCCTGACCGACGACGAGGTGCGGGCCTGGGTGCGCGGACGACCTGGCCGACTTCAAGGTGCCGGCCTACGTCGAGCTGCGGACCGAGCCAAGCTGCCCCGCAACGCCTCCGGCAAGCTGCTGAAGAACGTCCTGCGGGGCGAGGGCGAGGTGAGCTTCGCCGAGACCATGTGACGTCTAGGCTGCCGCCACTCCGGCGGAGCGGGGCGGACACGGAGCGGACGAGGCACGGGTGGCGCTGGGCGCGTCGATCCTGGCGGCGACGGCCCCGGCGCCGGCGCCGTCTGTGCCGGTCGCGCCAACCGCGGCGCCCGGGCCATTCCGCCCGCGAACGTGATTGAAAACCAGCCACTTTCGCGGGCAGAACGCGTGGTAGCGACGTCGCGCTCGACGGCGGGCGTTACCGGCCCGCCGACCGGGGCACGGCGACGCAGATGTGCGCCGGTGGCCACCGTCGACCACGGCGTGTTCCACCCCGAGACCCGCAGCGGGAACTGCGCGCCCCTCCCGGCCTGAGCCGCCCGGCCTACGGTGGCGGCCCGAGGAGGTTGCCTTCGATGATCGACGAGACACGGATGCGGGCCCGGACGCTCGTCCCCCTGCCGCCGCAGCCCGCCGGTGTGGCCTGGCCCACCGACGCCTGGCCCCGCGCCGAGCCCGACCCCGCGGTCGCCGCCCCGCTCGCCCGGCTGCTCGACGACCTGGCCGGCGACACGGATCGCTACGGCGCCACCTGGGCCGTGCTGGTGGCGCACCGGGGCCGGCTGGTGGCCGAGCGCTACGGCGGCGCCCTGGAGCACTGGGACCGCCCGGCCGAGCCGGTCGTGCCGACCACCAAGCTGCTGTCGTGGTCGATGGCCAAGTCGATGCTCCACGCCGCCGTGGGCATGCTGGTCGGCGAGGGCCGCCTGCGCCTCGACGGCCCCGCGGGCGTGCCGCTGTGGGCGGACCCGGCCGACCCCCGCCACGCCCTCACGCTGGAGCACCTGCTGACGATGCGGGACGGGCTCGACTACCACGAGGTCTACGACGACTCCCGCCCGTCGGACGTGATCGAGATGATGTTCGGCGCCGGCAAGGAGGACGTGGCGACGTTCGCCGCCGACCGGCCGCTCGCGCACCCGCCGGACACCGTGTTCAACTACTCGTCGGGCTCGTCCAACATCGTGTCCGGGGTGATCGCCCGCCTGCTCGGCCCGGGCGAGCCGTACAAGCGGTTCCTGCACGAGCGGCTGTTCGGGCCGCTGGGCATGCGCTCGGCCCGTCCGATGTTCGACCAAGCGGGCACGTTCCTCGGCTCCTCGTCCGTCTACGCCACGGCCGAGGACTACCTGCGCTTCGGCCTCCTCTACCTGCGAGACGGCGTGTGGGAGGGCCGCCGCCTGCTACCGGAGGGCTGGGTCGACCACGGCCGCCGCATCCGCTCCTACGACCCGCCCGAGGACCGCTGGCACGGCGCCCACTGGTGGAGCGTCGGCGACGACCTCGGCACGTTCTGGGCGAGCGGCTTCGAGGGCCAGTCGATCATGATCTGCCCCCCGCTCGACCTGCTGGCCGTTCGCCTCGGCCGCTCGACGGGCGAGGACCACACGGCCACGCTGGCCGCGTGGCGCAAGGCGCTGGTCGACGCCTTCCGCCCGCCGGGCGGGTGACCGCTCAGGCCCCGCAGCCCGTGCCGATCACCGTGTGCAGGTGGGCGTCGGCCCGCAACTCGTAGGCCGATGTCCCGCGGCCCTCGTAGTAATCGGCCTCCCGTGCGCCGGGCGGCGGCTTGCTCCGTTCCAGGCGGCGGCGCCGGAGCCGGTTGCGCCCGTGGTTGAGTGCCACCCGGTACACCCAGCCCGCCCGGTTGGCCATCGTCGCGACCTCGGTCCAGTGCTCGTAGGCGCGGGCCAGCGCCTCGTCGACCGCCTCGGCGGCCAGGTCGACGTCGTCCAGCGCGAAGGCGACGGTTCACGGCGCGGCCGGCCACCCCTAGCCTGCCCGCCATGCCCTATCACCCCATGGACGAGGCCGAGGTGCGGGCGTTCCTCCGCAGCCCCGTGCGCACGGCGTCCGTCGCCACCGTCCGCAAGGACGGGCGGCCGCACGTGGCGCCCGTCTGGTACGACGTCGACGACGACGGGACGATCGTGTTCACCACCGGGGCCACCACCGCCAAGGGCCACGCCATCCGCCGGACCGGGCAGGTCGCGCTGGTCGTGCAGGACGACCAGCCGCCGTTCTCGTTCGTGACGATCGAGGGCGCGGCGACATGGAGCGACGACCTCGACGAGGTGCGGGCGTGGGCGACCCGGCTCGGCGCTCGCTACATGGGAGCCGACCGGGCCGAGGAGTACGGCGCCCGCAACGGGGTGCCCGGCGAGCTGCTCATCCGGGTGACGCCCGAGCGCGTCGTGTCCGCCGCCGACCTCGCCAACTAGAGGCGCCGCTCAGTTCGCCCGGTCGAGCGACGCCTGCAGCCGCCGGAAGGCGCGGTGCAGGCGGCTCTTCACCGTGCCCCGGGGGCAGCCGAGCGCCGCCGCGATCTCGTCGATCTGCCAGTCGAGAAGCACGCGCAGCACCACCACCTGCTGCAGGCTCAGGGGCAGCCGGGCGAGCGCCCGAGCGATGGCGGGGTCGGCGGGCGCGTCGATGTCCGGCACGTCCAGGCCCGGGAGCGGCGGCTTGCGCCGCTCGAGGTCGAGCCGCTTGAGCCGGTTGCGCCCGAGGTTGACCGCCACCCGGTAGACCCAGCCCGACGGGTTGTCCATCGGAGCCACCTCGGTCCAGCGCTCGTACGCCCGGGCCAGGGCCTCGTCCGCCGACTCGGTCGCCAGGTCGCGGTCGTTGAGCGTGGACGTGACCGCCCGCACGATCGCACCCCGTTCCGCCCGGTAGAAGTCCTCGAATGCGACGCAGGTGTCGAACGTTGCCGCCATGCCGGTTCAGATGCTCCGGGTTGCCGATTGGTTTACACGGAACCGTCCGGCGGCGGCGCAGACGGCGACCCAGACGATACCCGCAGCCGGGCAAGGCGCGGAAGGGGTTTGCGGCGCTCAGCCCCCCGAGATGTCCTGCACCCGCTGCTTGCCCGCCGAGATCCACGGCATCATGTCGCGCAGCTGGGCGCCGACGACCTCGATCGGGTGCGCCTTGCCCTCCTCGCGGAGCTGGCGGAACCGGGCCCGGCCCGACTCGGACTCGGCGATCCACTCGTCGGCGAACTTGCCGGTGCGGATCTCGTCGAGGATCGCCCGCATCTCGGTGCGCACCGCGTCGTTCACGATGCGCGGCCCGCGGGTCAGGTCGCCGTACTCGGCCGTGTCGCTGATCGAGTAGCGCATGCCGGCGATGCCCTGCTCGTACATGAGGTCGACGATCAGCTTCAGCTCGTGCAGGCACTCGAAGTAGGCCGACTCGGGCTGGTAGCCGGCCTCGACCAGCGTCTCGAACCCGGCCTGGACGAGCGCGGTGAGGCCGCCGCACAGCACGACCTGCTCGCCGAACAGGTCGGTCTCGGTCTCCTCCTCGAAGGTCGTCTCGAGGACGCCCGCCCGCGTGCCGCCGATGGCGTCCGCATAGGCGAGCGCGAGACCGTGGGCGCCGCCGGTGGCGTCCTGGGAGACCGCGATGAGGCACGGCACGCCGCCGCCCTCGGTGTAGGTGCGCCGCACCAGGTGGCCGGGGCCCTTGGGGGCGACCAGCGCCACGTCGACGCCCGCGGGCGCCACGACCTGCTCGAAGCGCACGCTGAAGCCGTGGGCCACGAACAGCGCGTCGCCCTCGGTCAGGTTCGGGGCGATGTGCTCCGTGAACATCGCCTTGTGCTCGGTGTCGGGGCCGAGGACCATGATCAGGTCGGCCTCGGCCGACGCGTCGGCGATCGTCCGCACGGGCAGCCCGGCGGCCTCGGCCTTGGCGACCGACCCCGACCCTTCCCGCAGGCCGACGCGCACGTCGATGCCCGAGTCCTTGAGGTTGAGCGCGTGGGCGTGGCCCTGCGAGCCGTAGCCGATCACCGCCACCTTGCGGTCGGCGATCAGCGACCGGTCGGCGTCTTTCTCGTAGTACACGTTGGCCATCAGATGTTCTCTTCCGTGCTGGGGTGGGTCGCCGCGAACCAGAACTCGATCTCGGCGGTGTCGTGGTCGAAGTGGGCGGCGTGGGGCACGCCCGGGGGGACGTGATACCAGTCGCCGGGGCCGTAGCGCGACTCGGCGCCGTCCAACGACAGCAGCAGCTCGCCCCGGATGATCACGCCGACGTTGTCGGTGTCGTGGCGGTGCGGGTCGATGACCGTGCCCGCCGGGTAGGTGGCGAACAGGACGTCCGCGCCCTCGGCGGCCAGCCGGTAGGCGTCGAACGGCCCGGCGAAGTCGGGTAGGGCACGGATGCGGGGCGGCAGGAAGTCGGCGCGGTCCATGTGGCCCCTACGCGCTGCGCCGGACGGGCCGGAGCGACGGGGCCGTGTGCTCGAGCTTGGGCAGCGCAACCCGGCCGGTCCGCTGCAGCTCGACGATGCCGAACGGGCGGAGCAGGCCCTCGATGTCGTCGAGCCGGTCGGGCTCGCCGTCGAGGCTCACGGTCAGCTCGTCGTGGCCGACGTCGACCACCCGGCCCTCGAACAGGTTCACCAGCTCGATCACCTGGCTGCGGGCCGGTGATGTCGGCCCGCACGGTGACCAGCATCAGCTCGCGCTCGACCGAGTCACGGGGGTCGAGCTCGGAGATCTTCACCACGTTGATCAGCTTGTACAGCTGCTTCGATGATCTGCTCCAGCGGGGCCGACTCGACGTCGACCACGATCGTGATGCGGCTGAACCGCTCGTCCTCGGTCGGTGCCACGGCGAGGGAGAAGATGTTGAACCCCCGCCGGGCGAACAGCCCCGACACCCGGGCCAGCACGCCGGCCTTGTTCTCCACCAGCACCACAGTGTGTGGTGCCGGGCGTCGGTTCCCGGGAGCCTGGTCATCAGTGCCCTCCCTCTCCGTGCGACGGGTCGGTGACGATCTGGTCGTTGGACAGACCCGACGGGGACCATCGGGTACACCTTCTCCCGGGAGTCGGTCCGGAAGTCGATGACCACGGGGCGGTCGTCGATCTCGTTGGCCTTGTCGATGGCCGGCGTCGACCTCCTCCGGCGACTCGCACCCGCATGCCGACGCAGCCCATCGCCTCGGCCCACATCATGTAGTCGGGCAGGTCGGGCGACAGGTACACCTCGGAGTAGCGCTCGTCGTAGAACATCTCCTGCCACTGGCGGACCATGCCGAGGTAGGCGTTGTTGAGGATCGCCACCTTGATCGGGATGCGCTCGGCTGGTGGCGGTCACCAGCTCCTGGGCCGTCATCTGGAAGCAGCCGTCGCCGTCGACCGCCCACACCATGCGGTCGGGCCGGCCGACCTTGGCGCCGATGGCGGCGGGCACCGAGAAGCCCATCGTGCCGAGGCCGCCGGAGTTGACCCAGGTGTAGGGGTGGTTGAACTTCCAGTACTGCGACGTCCACATCTGGTGCTGGCCGACGCCGGACACGACGATCGTGTCGTCGGGCGTGTTGTCCCGCAGCTCGCTCGAGGCACGAACTGCGGCTTGAGCGCTTCGCCGGGCTCGGACTGCTCGTAGGTCAGCGGGTAGCTGCTCCTGCCAGCCCGAGATCGTCTGCTTCCACGCGCCGCGGTCGGCGGAACTCGGCGCCGCCGGCGAGCAGCTGCGCGCACGGCCACGACCAGCTCCTCGATGACGAGCCGGCAGTCGCCGACGATCGGCACGTCGGGCCGGCGGACCTTGCCCAGCTCGGCCGGGTCGATGTCGACGTGGATGATCTTGGCGTCCGGGGCGAAGCCGTCGACCTTGCCGGTGACCCGGTCGTCGAACCGGCTGCCGAGGGCGATCAGCAGGTCGGCTCTGCTGCATCGACGTGACCGCGGTGTAGTTGCCGTGCATGCCCGGCATGCCGAGGCACAGCGGGTGGTCGTCGGGGAAGGCGCCGCGGGCCATGAGCGTGGTGACGACGTGGATGTCGGTACAGCTCGGCCAGCTCGCGCAGCGCCTCGGCGGCCCGGGCCTTGAGGATGCCGCCGCCGGCGTAGATGACCGGCCGCTCGGGCGGCGAGGATCAGCTCGGCCGCCTCGCGGATCATCGTGGGGTGGCCCTTGGTGGTGGGCCTGTAGCCGGGCAGGCTGGCGGCGACCTCGTCGTCGGTCGGCCAGTACCACTCCATGGCGGAGCGGGGGTTCTTGGGGTCGACGATGTCCTTGGGGACGTCGACCAGCACCGGGCCCGGGCCGGCCGGTGGTGGCGATGTGGAACGCCTGGCGGATGACCAGCGGGATGTCCTGCGGCGGCGGTGACCAGCTCGTTGTGCTTGGTCACCGACCGGGTGATGCCGACGGTGTCGCACTCCTGGAAGGCGTCGGTGCCGATGGCGGCGATCGGCACCTGGCCGGTGATGCACACCATCGGGATCGAGTCCATGTAGGCGTCGCACAGCGGCGTGACGATGTTGGTGGCGGCCGGGCCGGAGGTCACCATGGCCACGCCGGGCCGGCCGGTGACGTGGGCGAACCCCTCGGCCATGTGCCCGGCGCCCTGCTCGTGGCGCACGAGGATGTGGCGGATCGGGCTGTCGATGATCGGGTCGTACACCGGCAGGATGGCGCCGCCGGGCAGGCCGAACATCACCTCGACGCCCTCCAGCTCGAGGGACTTGGATGAGGGCTCGTCCGCCGTCGATCGTCATGGCGGTTGCTCCTTGCACATAGGTGGGGTCGCGGGTCGAAGAAGGGCCGAAAACTGCAACGACCTCCCGGGAGGGAGGTCGGAGTGCGCACGCGGGTGAAGGGCCGGCGTGCGCTAGGCGAGAACTACGAGCGTGTGGAGGCGTCGCATCGGTCGGCAAGCATCGCGCGCCGCCGGCCCGTCGGGCAAGGCGATAGCGACGTCGGGGTGCCACGGCTCGACCTAGCATCGCCGCCGTGACGATCGCCGAGGCGGTGGGCCGGGCCGTCGCGGCGCTGGGGTGCCGCCAGGTGTTCGGGGTGGTGGGGAGCGGGAACTTCGTCGTGACCCGGTCGCTGGTGGAGTCCGGCGCCGGGTTCCTGGCCGCCCGGCACGAGACCGCGGCCGTGACGATGGCCGACGCCTTCGCTCGGGTGACCGGAGAGGTCGGGGTCGCCAGCGTGCACCAGGGGCCCGGGTTCACCAACGCGCTCACCGGGCTGGCCGAGGCGGCCAAGAGCCGGACGCCGCTCGTGCTCCTGGCCGCGGACACCTCCGCCGCGGCGGTGCGGTCGAACTTCCGCGTCGACCAGGCGGCGATGGCCGCGGCCGTCGGGGCGGTGCCCGAGCGGGTGTACTCGCCCGCCAGCGCCGTCGACGACGTCGCCCGGGCGTTCCGGCGGGCTGCGCTCGACCGGCGGACGGTGGCGCTCATGCTGCCGCTCGACGTGCAGGCGGCGCCGGCCGCCGACGGGCCGCTGCCCGCGCCATCGGACCTGGCCACCCGCACCCGGCCCGCCGCCGACGCCGTCGCCGCGGCGGCGGACCTGCTCGTGCGCGCCCGGCGGCCGGCCATCGTCGCCGGGCGCGGGGCCGTGCTCGCCGGCGCCCGGGCGGCGCTGGAGGAGCTGGCCGGCCGGATCGGAGCCGTGCTCGCCACCTCGGCGCTCGGCAACGGGCTGTTCGCCGGCTCGCCCTACGCGCTGGGGATCTCCGGCGGGTTCGCCAGCCCCGTCGCCGCCGAGCTGCTGCGGTCGGCCGACCTCGTCGTGGCCGCCGGCGCCACGCTCAACATGTGGACCACCCGGCACGGGGCGCTGATCGGTCCGGGCGCCGCCGTCGTGCAGATCGACTGCGACGTCGACGCCATCGGCGCCCATCGGGCCGTCGACCTGGGCGTCGTCGGCGACGTCGCCGAGACCGCGGCGGCGCTGACCGACGCGCTGCGCGAGCAGGGGCACACCGCGACCGGGTTCCGCACCGCCGACGTCGCCGACCGCATCGCCCGCGGGCGGTGGCGCGATCAGCCCTACGAGGACGCCGGGGCCCGGGCCGGCGCTGATCGCATCGACCCCCGGACGCTGTCGATCCACCTCGACCGGCTGCTGCCCGCCGAGCGGGTGCTGGCCATCGACTCCGGGCACTTCATGGGGTGGCCGGCGATGTACCTCGACGTGCCCGACCCGCAGGGGTTCGTGTTCACGCAGGCCTTCCAGTCGATCGGCCTCGGGTTGGCCAGCGCCATCGGCGCCGCCGTCGCCCGCCGCGACCGGCTGACCGTGGCCGCGCTCGGCGACGGGGGCGCTCTCATGGCCGCCGGCGAGCTGGAGACCGTCGGGCGACTCGGGCTGCCGATGCTGGTCGTCGTCTACAACGACGCGGCCTACGGCGCCGAGGTCCACCACTTCGGCCCGCACGGCGAGCCGCTCGACACCGTGACCTTTCCCGACACGGACTTCGCCGCGCTCGGGCGGTCCGTCGGCGCCGAGGGCATCACCGTCCGCCGGGTCGAGGACCTGGCCGTCGTCGAGCGCTGGCTCGCCGACCCGCTGGGGCCTCTCGTCGTCGACGCCAAGGTCGACCCGACCGTCGTCGCCGACTGGCTCGCCGAGGCGTTCCGGGCCCACTGACCGATCCCGCCCATCCATCGAGGAGCACCCACGCATGAGTGTCCTGCAGGACCTGCTGACGGCCATCGGATCCGGCCGCGTCGATGTGATCGACCTGACCGCCCCGCTGTCGGAGGCCACGCCGATCATCCAGCTGCCCGAACCGTTCGCCAACACGCCCGGGTTCTCGCTCACCGAGCTGAGCCGCTACGACGACCGGGGCCCCGCCTGGTACTGGAACGCGTTCACGTCCGGCGAGCACACCGGCACCCACTTCGACGCGCCCGTGCACTGGGTGACCGGCCGCGACGGCCTCGACGTCGCCCAGGTGCCCCCGGCCCAGCTGGTGGCGCCCGCGGTGGTGATCGACAAGGCCGCCGAGTGCGCCGCGGACCCCGACTACCTGCTCGACGTCGACGACGTGCGGGCGTGGGAGGGCGACCACGGTCCGCTCCCCGCGGGCGGCTGGCTGCTGTACCGCACCGGCTGGGACGAGCGGGCCGACGACCAGGCCCGCTTCCTCAACGCCGACGACACCGGGCCCCACACCCCGGGCCTGTCGGTCGAGTGCGCCCGGTGGCTGGCCGAGGAGACGACCATCCTGGGCATCGGCGTCGAGACCGTCGGCACCGACGCCGGCCGCGCCCACTCGTTCGATCCGCCGTTCCCGTGCCACTCGTTCTTCCTGGGCCACGGCAAGTACGGCCTGACGCAGTTGGCCAACGTCGCCCGGCTCCCGGCCACGGGCGCGGTCGTGGTGGCGGCGCCGCTGCCGATCGAGGGCGGCTCCGGCAGCCCGTGCCGGGTCCTGGCACTGGTCGACCGGGCCTGATCCGCGTCAGCGGCCGGGGTTCGGCTCCAAATGGTCGAAACGGCCCGCGGGGCGGATCGTGCCGTAGGCGGCGACGACCGGTGCCAGCTCGGCCGGCGTGGCGCCGTGCATGATCACGCCGTCGACGCCGAGGTCGAACTGGCGCAGCACCCGCTCGGCGCACTGCTCGGGGGTGCCGGTGGCCGCCGGCGCCAGCCACTCGTCGGGGATCAGCGTCGCGATGTGCGCGAGCTGTCGGCGTCGCGCCTTGGCGTCGAGCGCGCCGGGGAACGAGGCCACCACCGGGTCGGCCCGGAACCGGGCCAGCACCTCCGGGTCCCAGCCGTTGGTGCGCGACCATCAGGTCGCCGTAGCCCTGGAGGTAGGTCGCCAGCCGGCCGACCGTCTTCCTGCAGGCGCAGCGCCTCCGGCAGGTGGTCGCCGACCGTGGCGAAGCACGACCAGATCCGCACCGACGCCGGGTCGCGGCCGGCCTGCTCGGCCGCCTCCCGCACCGTCGCCACGCAGCGCTCGACCGTCTCGTCGGTGAAGAACGTGTGCAGCACCACCATGTCGAAGACCCGGCCCGCCGAGCGCCAGCGAGTTGGGCCCGAAGGCGGTCGCAGCCGAGCGGGATGTCCTCGTCGAACGACGAGTCGAGATGGAGGACCGGATAGCGCCCGGCCGGCCCGTCGTGGCCGACGACGACCTCGCCCCGCCACAGCCGGCGCATCAGGCCGACGAAGTCCTCGATCTGGGCGGTCGTGATCCGGGGGATGCCGTAGGCGTCGAACAGCGGGGCGATGCCCCGCCCGAGCCCGAGCGTGAACCGGCCGCCGGTGAGCCGGTGCATCGTCGTCGCGTACGACGCCGTGACGATCGGGTGGCGGGTGTTGTGGTTGGTCGCCGCCGTGGCGATCCCGAGCGTCGTCGACGCCGCCCCGGCCGCGCCCGACAGCGTGACGGCCTCCTTGATGTTGAAGCGCTCGGAGATGAAGGCGCTCCCGAGGCCGAGCGCCTCGGCCGCCGCACCTCGTCGAGCAGCTCGGCCGGGGACTGCGGGGCCCCCGCCAGCGTGTAGAAGCCGAGCTCGTTGAGCTGGGTCATCGGGCCCTCCGGCGGGCGAAGTCGTCGATGCTGAACAGGCGGGCCGACTGCGACCCGGTGGCGAGCAGGCGGCCGTCCGGCGACCACAGGTGCACGTGGCCGTGGCCGTAGCCGCCCACCGCGACGTGGGCGTCGAGCTCCATCAGCACCCACTCGCCGTCGGCCGGCTCGCCGACGCGCAGCGAGTTGTCGAGGCTGGTGCCGGCCCCGGCCACGCCGCACGCCCGGGCGCAGGCGATCGGCACCATGTCGGCCAGGAAGCCGAGCCCCGCGGGCGTCAGCGCCGGCGGGGACGGCGCGAGCTCGCCGCGGAGCCGGGCCCACAGCGCCATGTGGCCGGGTCGATCGGGCGAGGCGTCGAGCATCGGGGCCTCGCGGCGCTCGTTCACCAGGTGGTGGCCGATCCGGAGAGCGTCCTCGTCCCACTCCAGCGTGGCCCCACCGGCGGCGCGGGGACCGCCCCAACCCTGGCAATCCTCGGGCGGTGGCACCCGGGGCATCGCCTGCCCGAGACCGTGGAGCCCGCCCTCCCGCGCGGTCGCCGTCGAGCCGACGGCGTTGAACACCAGCCGCCCGCGCTCGGTGCCGCGTACGTGCACCTGGTCGACCGTGCGGCCCGACGCCACCACCTCGGCCTCGACCCGGATGACGTCGCCCAGGGCCGCGGTGGCGACGAGCTGGGTGGACGACCACAGGGCCGGCCGGCCCGTGGCCGCCTCGCCGACCGCGAGGGCCGCGGCCAGCGCCGCGCCCCGTAGAACTGGCCGTCCGTGCGGCACAGGTGCGGGAGCACCTCGAACGTGAACGCCCGGGGGTCGTCGCCGTCCGGCTCCAGGCCGAGGAGCCCGCGGTCGGCCGGGCGCAGGGTCTGCGGTGGCGTCGTCATCGTCCCCGCCGCAGGCCCGCCGCGGCCCGCCCGGCGACGAGCGGAAGGTCGAGGTAGCTGAGCACCCCGGCGGGCGCCGCGCACACGTAGGGGACGGCGTTGACGCAGTGCATGGCGGTCGCCACGATCCCCGGGTTGCGGGCGAGGCCCGCCTCGATCGAGTGCGGGTGCAGCCCCCGGAACGTGACCAGCACGCCCGGGTCGCCCGTCACCTCGACCTCGAAGCGCTCGCCCCCCGGCCCGAACGCCCACGGCGGGTCGAGGTCGGCCTCCCCCATCAGCCAGTTCACCGCGGCGGTGATCACCGGCTCGCCGTCGACCAGCCCCTCCCACCGGAACCGCTGGGCGGCGACGAGGCCGGGCGCGATCGGGCCGATCGGCGAGTCGATCGCCGCGGTGGCGACGGCGATCTCGTGCGTCGTCCGCAGCTCGGGGTCGAGGTCGAAGCCCAGCTCGTCGGCCACCATCCACACCGACTGCCGGAAGCCGGCGCCGAGGGCGTCGGCCATGACGCTCGTCCGCGCGACCTCGGGCGTCGTCCCGAACAGCATCCAGTCCCGGATCACGTCGACCGCCCCGTAGGTGCGGATGTCGGAGAACTCCTCGGCCCGGACGTGCGTGATCGACCCTGACAGCGCCGACAGCATCGAGCGGGAAGCGCTCGGTGATGCCGCCGGGGTGGATGCCGGTGCCGTGCAGCGTCACGCCCGCCGACGCGGCACGACCGGCTCGAACCTCGCCCGCTGCTCGGCGGGCGGGTAGAACCAGCCGAGCGGGGTCACCACGTTCTTGCCCGAGGCGAGGATGCGGTCGACGACGTCGGGGTCGGCGAACAGCGGGCTGTAGACGACGCAGTCGGCGTCGAGCGCGAGCAGGGCGTCGACGTCGGTCGTGGCGGCCACGCCGACGGGGTCGCGCCCGACCAGGGACCCGACGTCGGCGCCGTCCTTGCCGGCCGCGTGCACCCAGCACCCGACGAGGTCGAGGTCGGGACGGTCGAGCACGGCCTCCATCGCGGCGCGCCCGACACCCCCGGTCGCCCACTGGATCACCCGCAGGTTCTGCGCGCCCGTGCCCACCATGAGCAGGGGACGCTTGCACAGGCGGGCCCGCGGGCGCCAGCCGCGTCAGGGCGCCGCACGGCGGGTGACGTGGGACAGGTCGGTCACGAACTGCAGCGCGCCCTCGGTCGCGATCGTCGGTGCGGCCCGGAACTGGGCGTCGGCGACGGCGGCGACGAGGGCGTAGCCGGTCCAGTCCATGCGCCGGTCCGCGGGGTCCCAGCGGGGTTGCCACCACGACCACACGCCCTGCTGCTCGGCCGGCGTCGGGACGGTGACCGCCTCGGGGAACAGCGGGATCTGGCCCGTCTGCGTCGGGGTCGGCCCGGCGAAGGTGGGGACCGGGCCCACGCCGAACGTGACCTCCAGGGCATCCAGGCCGGCGCCGACGGCCTCGTCGGGGAGGCGGACCGCCGTCACCGGCAGGATGCCCGTGACCGCGTGGACCGCCGCCCTCGGGTCCAGCAGCAGCGTGACGTCGATCGAGGCGCCCGGGGCGCAGGTGAGCCGGACGTAGTTGCCCGGCGTCGTGCCGAGCGGCCCGATCTGGGACACGTACGACTGGGTCACCCCCGGGTCGGGGGCCGCCACGCTGTTGAACCTGTCGTAGTCCTGACCGGCGAAGTAGCCCATCAGCCCGTCGTCGCGGGCCGCCTGGTCGCCGAGCCGGACCGCGAAGGCGTCGGCCACGAACTCCGGGTCCGGCGGCGCCAGCGTGGCCGCCCACCCCACGTCGCGCAGCGGCGGGCCCTGGAGGGCGACCGCCAGCCGGGCGCGCTCGGCGGGCGTCAGGTCGTCGTGCGGCGGGGCCTGCCACGTCCCCGCCCGGGTGCCGTCCGGCTGGACGACCAGGCGGTACTCGCCCAGTGCCCGGCCGTCTCCGGCGTACAGCAGCAGGCCGTGGTCGAGGTGGTTGGGCAGCAGCCAGCCGCCCACCGGGTTCACGCCGGCGTCGAGCCCGCCGACGCCCGGCCCACCCAGGCCGTCCAGCAGCGCGATGTCGACCCGGGCCGGCTGCAGCAGGCGGGGCGGCACCTCGACCACGGACGCGATCTGCGTGTCGATCTTGGTGCGGGGGGTCAGGGCCGGGTCGAGAACCAGCGGGAAGTTCTCCGGGTTGTAGAGCCCGGGTCGAGCAGGTGGGCGAGCTGAGACGGGGTCGGCGCCCCGGGCGGCGGCTGGGGGAACGACACGTTGGGCAGGAGACCCGCCTCGTACCAGATCCCGGCTCCTGCGGAGCGTGAGGACGTCGTTACGCAATCCCGGCGCGCATCGCCGCCGCCGAGACCCCGGCGGTCGAGGCCACGATGCGGATGGCGGCGCGGGTGAGCGGCACCAGGTTGTCCTCGTCGATCTTGTCGACGGTGTCCATGGCGTCGAACAGGTAGAAGGGCGCCGCGAGGAAGTTGACGATCGGGACGCCCGCGGCGTGGTAGTGGCCGCCGTCCGTCGGGGGCTGGGGGCCCAGGGCGTCCGGGGCCAGCAGCAGCGAGCGGTCGAGCGCCTCGGCCCGCAGCGCGCAGGCGACCGCGTCCTCCAGGTCGGGGTTGCGGCTGGTGAACCACCAGCGGGGCACCGGCCGGCGGGTCGCCACCGCGGCGCCGGTGGCGTCCTCGGCCACCTCCAGGGCCGCGTGCTCCAGATGCAGCTCCAGCACCACCCGGGCGAGGTCGGCCCTGTGGGCCGCGATGTAGGCGTGGAGGCCGGCGCCGCCCGCCATGTGGCCGCCGTGGAGGACGAACACCAGCCGGTGTGGCCGCTCGGCCGCCGGGCGTGCGGCCCAGTACGCGGCCTGGGCGAGGACGAGCGCGATGCCCGACCCGTCCTCGACCGCCGACGCCCATGGGCCGTCGTGGTGCGAGCCGATCATGACCGCCTCGTCGTCGGCGCCCGGCAGCTCGCCGACCACGTTGTGCGACGTGACCGTGCGGGTCTCGCTGGCGACCCGCAGCCGCACGCGCACCGGGCCCTCCGCCAGCAGCGCTCGCAGCCTCCGGCCCCCCGACCCGCTGACCCACACGCCCGGCAGCGGTCGGTCGACCGCGTCGTAGGGCACGTAGTAGTCGTGCGAGTCGCCCGGGTAGCCCTCCAGCACGCCGACGAACGCGGCCGCGCCGGCCGCCGCGGCGGGGGTCATGACCTCCATGATCTCGGGCCCGAACGGCAGGATGTGCTCGTCGCCCAGCGTCCCGCCGGCGTCGACGATCCGCTCGGCCAGCGCGGCGGGGTCGGCGGGAGCGGAGCCGAACCGGGCGAACAGGTCCCCCGGCACCCGGGTCAGCCGCACGTCGTACAGGGCCGCCCGCCCGGCCACCGCCTCGGGGGCGGCGGGGTCGTAGGCCGCCAGCTCGACGTCGAGCCCGTCGACCGGGGCGGCGTAGGGCAGCGGGAAGCAGTCGACCGTGGCGGCGCGCCCGTCGGGCCCGGTGACCTCCAGCGACCACGACCGGGGCTCCCACCGGCGCACCCGGACCGGCTCCAGCCGCACCCGCTCCAGCCCCAGCGCCCGGAACCGGTCGCGGCACGTGCGCTCCGCCCAGGCGTCGGCCGGGTAGCCCGGGCGACGAATGCCCTGCGCGACGACCTCCCGGATCCACCCGGCGATCACGTCACGCGCCGGCACGTCCGCGTCGTTGACAGGCCCTTCCGACACGGCCCGCAGGCTAGTGGGATGGCTCGTGACACTCGCCCGGAAACCGGCGAGTCAGGCCTCGGTGATCGCCCCCCGCTCGGCGCCCGACGCCAGCTTGGCGTACTTGGCCAGGACGCCCGACGTGTAGCGGGGCTCGGGCCGCTTCCACTCGTCTGCGGCGGCGGGCGAGGGTGGCGTCGTCGACGACGAGGTCGATCGTCTTGGTGTCCACGTCGATGACGATGCGGTCGCCGTCGGCGACGAAGGCGATCGGGCCGCCGTCGACGGCCTCGGGGGCGACGTGGCCGATGCAGAAGCCCGAGGTGCCGCCGGAGAACCGGCCGTCGGTGATGAGCGCGCAGTCGCCGCCCCGGCCCGCGCCCTTCATCGCCCCGGTGACGGCGAGCATCTCCCGCATGCCCGGGGCCGCCCTTCGGGCCCTCGTAGCGGATGACGACGACCGTCGCCCGGCTCGATCGAGCCGGCGAGGATCGCCTCCATCGCCCCGTCCTCGCCGTCGAACACCCGGGCCGTGCCCTCGAAGCGCGTCGAACGTCGAGGCCGGCCACCTTCACCACCGCGCCCTTCGGCGCGAGCGACCCGGTGAGCACGTCGATGCCGCCCTCCGCGTGCGATCGGCGTCGTCCAGCGGGTGGACCACGACGCCGTCGGGAGCGGGCGGGTCGATCTCGGCCAGGTTCTCGGCCATCGTCCTGCCGGTCACGGTCAGGCAGTCGCCGTGGAGCAGCCCGGCCTCGAGCAGGTAGCTTCATGACCACCGGGACGCCGCCGACGCGGTCGAGGTCGCTCATGTGGAACTTGCCGCCCGGCTTCATGTCGGCGATGTGGGGGACCCGCGACGCCACCCGGTTGAAGTCGTCGAGCGTCGAGGTCGACCCGGGCCTCGTTCGCGATGGCCAGCAGGTGGAGCACGGCGTTGGTCGAGCCGCCGAGCGCCATGACGACGGCGATGGCGTTCTCGAACGCCTCCTTGCGTCATGATCTGCCGGGGCCGGATGCCGAGCCGCAGCAGGTCGACCACGGCCCGGCCGGCGCGCGTAGGCGTCGTCGTCGCGCCGGCGGTCGACCGCGGGGGCCGACGCCGAGCCGGGCAGCGCCATGCCGAGCGCCTCGGCGATCGACGCCATCGTGTTGGCCGTGAACATGCCGGCGCACGAGCCCTCGCTCGGGCAGGCGTTGCGCTCGATCTCGTCGAGCTCGTCCTCGTCGATGCGTGCCGGCGGCGCAGCGCGCCGACGGCCTCGAACACGCTCATGATGTCGAGCGCCATGCCGTTGTGGTGGCCCGGCAGGATCGAGCCGCCGTAGACGAACACGCTGGGCAGGTTGAGCCGGGCCGCGGCCATGAGCATGCCGGGCAGCGACTTGTCGCAGCCGGCGAAGCGTGACCAGCCGTCGAAGCGCTCGGCGTGCATCACGGTCTCGACCGAGTCGGCGATGACCTCCCGCGACACGAGCGAGGCGCGCATGCCCTCGTGGCCCATCGAGATGCCGTCGCTGACCGCGATCGTGCTGAACTCGATCGGGAACCCGCCGGCCGCCCGCACGCCCTCCTTGGACCGCTTGGCCAGCCGGTCGAGCGGCATGTTGCACGGCGTGACCTCGTTCCACGACGAGCACACGCCGACCTGGGGCTTGTCCCAGTCGTCGTCGGTCATGCCGACGGCGCGCAGCATGGCCCGGGCCGGCGCCCGCTCGTAGCCGTCGGTGACCTCCCAACTGCGGGGCTTGATGTCGACGGCGGTCTCGCGGGTCGTCTCGGCGGCGGGCTCGGACATGCCCGCAGCGTAGGCCCGCGGTGACGAGGCCCTGGCAATCGGTTTCGGCGCCGCGGGCGGCCGGGGCAGGATGCCCGGCGTGGACGCCGAGCGAGGCCCGGAGGACGACCTGATCGTGCGGTGCGTGCGCGGCCTCGAGCCCCTCGTGGCCGCCGAGGCCCGCCGCGCGCTCGGTGCCACGGTCACCGGGGCCCGCCACCGCGAGGTGTGGCTACGAGCCGCCTGGCCGCCCGCGGGCGCCGGGGCCGAGCCGCCGCTGCGCACCGCCGACGACGCCTTCCTGCGGGCCGGCCGGGTCACGGGCGTCGGCCGCACCAGGGCCGATCTCGCCCGCCTCGCCCGGGCGGCGGCGGGCGTCGACTGGGTCGACCTCTCCCGCCGGGCCGGGCGCCCGTCCGGGCCGTTCGACGTGGTCGGCAGCGCGCTCGGCCGGCGCAACTTCACCCGCTTCGACATCGAGGACGCGGTCGGCGACGCGGTCCGGCAACAGACCGGGTGGCTCCGGCTCCGCCGGGACGCCGACCACGCGGTCGCCGCCGGCGCCAGCGCGGTGACGATCCGGGTGAGCCTGGAGGACGGCGAGGCCAGCCTGGGCGTCCGGCTGGCCGACCGGCCGCTGCACCGCCGGGCGTGGCGGCACCGCGACGTCCCCGGCAGCCTCCACCCCCCGGTGGCCGCGGCGCTCGCGCTCGCCGCGGGCATCGGTCCCGGCGACCGGGTCCTCGACCCGTGCTGCGGCGCGGGGACCGTGGCCGTCGAGGCGGCGCTGGTCGAGCCGGGGGCGCGGGCCGTCGCCGGCGACATCGACCCGGTGGCCGCCGCGGCGGCGCGGGCCAACGCCGCCGCCGCGGGGGTGGCCGCCCGCGTGGCGGTGGTGGCGGCCGACGCCGGCCGCCCGCCGGTCCGGCCGGCCACGGTCGACCGGGTCCTCGCCAACCTGCCGTGGGGCAAGGCGGTGCGGGCCGCCGGGTCGCTCCGGGACGGGCCGGCCGGGTTCGTCGCCACCCTCGCCCCGACGCTCGCGCCCGGCGGCCGGGCCGCGTTGCTGGTCGGCCCGGGCGACGCCGACGGGATCGCAGCGGCCGCGGGCCGCGGCGTGTCGCCCGTCGTGGACACGACCGCGCTGGCCGTCGCCGGGACGTGGGTCACTCTCGTCGTCCTGGGCCGCACGTGACCGCCCGCCCGGCCGCCCCCCGGGTGCGCAGCCCGTACGACCGCGAGATCGCCCGGCTGGCGATCCCCGCGTTCGGGGCGCTGATCGTCGAGCCGATCTACATCCTCTCGGACACCGCGGTCGTCGGTCACCTGGGCACGCCGCAGCTCGCCGGGTTGGGCGTGGCGTCGAGCATCCTGCTCACGCTGTACAGCGGCTTCATCTTCCTGGCCTACGGCACGACCGCGGCGGTGAGCCGGCTGCTGGGCGCCGGCGACGAGCGGGAGGCGGCACACCAGGCGGTGCAGTCGCTGTGGCTCGCGGCGATGATCGGGGTGGCGGTGCTCGCCGTCGGGCTGGCCGCGGCCGGGCCGCTCGTCGCCCTGCTCGGCGCCGAGGGGGCGGTCGCCGCCAACGCGACCGTCTACCTGAGGATCAGCCTGCTCGGCGTGCCGGCCATGCTGGTGGTGCTGGCGGGCACCGGCTACCTCCGGGGCCTCCAGGACACCCGCACGCCGCTCCTGGTGGCTGCCGCCACCGCGGCCGGCAACCTGGCGCTGGAGGTCGCCCTGATCTACGGGTTGGGCCAGGGCATCGGGGCCTCGGCGCTGTCCACGGCCGTGGCCCAGACGGCGGGCGGGATCGTCTACGTGGCGTTGGTCGCCCGGGCGGCGCGCGGGCACGGCGTCACGCTGGGCCCGCACCCGGCCCGGCTGCGCAGCCTGATCGCGGTCGGCCGCCTGCTGCTGATCCGGACGATGGCGCTGCGGGCGGCGCTGGTGGTGGCGACCGCGGTCGCCACCCGCATCGGCACGGTCGACGTGGCCGCGAACCAGATCGCGTTCGAGGTGTGGAGCTTCCTGGCGTTCGGCCTCGACGCCATCGCCATCGCCGGCCAGGCCATGGTGGGCCGGGCGCTGGGCGCGGGCGACCCGGCCGCGGCCCGGGGTGCCGGCCGCCGGATGGTCGAGTGGGGCGTGGCCGTCGGTGTGGTCGTGGGCGCGGTGCTGCTCGCGGCACGGACGGTCGTGCCGCATGTGTTCACCGCCGACCCGGAGGTGGTGGACCTGGCCGCCTTCCTGCTCGTGTGGGTGGCGCTGCTGCAGCCGGTCAACGCTGTCGCCTTCGTGCTCGACGGCGTGCTGATCGGCGCCGGCGACATGGCGTTCCTGGCCTGGGCGATGGTGGGCGCCGCCACGGTGTTCGTCCCCGCCGCGGTGCTGGTGGCGGTGCTCGGCCTCGGGATCGGCTGGCTGTGGGCCGCGATCGGCCTGCTGATGGCTGTGCGGGCGACGTCGCTGCTGGCCCGCTTCGCGGGCGACCACTGGCTCGTGGTGGGCGCGACGCGGGAGGGATGATGGGACTGGAGACCGACCTGCGGGACTGGGGCGACGAGCTGCGGATGATCGCCGCCTGCGAGCCCGGCGAGACGCCGGCGGACGCGGTGGAGCGCGAAGCCCGCGAGGAGACGGGGCTGACCGTCCGGGCGACCACCTGGTGGGCCTATGGGACTCCCGGCGCTGTCGCACCCCGTCGCCGGCGTCAGGGGCGGGGCGAGGTAGCGCCACAGGCGTGTCGCTCGATCGTTTTGTACGCGGAAGTGGTCGCCCTGGCGACCGCTTCCGCGTAGAGAACGCCTAGAACGCCGTCGCGCAGCGGGCTGCGCTCGCCGCCTGGAACATGCGGTCGGCCCGGGCCAGGGCGCCCGGCGCCCGCTCGGTGACCAGGCCCGCCCGGGCGAGCGTCGTCCAGGTCACGCCGCCGGCCAGGAGCGCGCCCAGCTCGGGCGCCCGCAGGGCCAGGTCGGCCGGGCGGTCGGTGCGGGAGCACTCGGCGCCCTCGGGGCCGGCGTCGAGGACGAAGCGGCCGCCCGTCGCCGGCCGGCGGTCGTCGACCACCTCGACCACGACGCTGCCCTCGGTCGCGTAGCCGCGGGCGGACAGGCACGCCGCGACGTCGAGGGGGCGTAGCCACAACAGGTCGCGCTCGGCCGTGACCTCCAGGCAGCGGGGGTCGGCCAGGCGCCAGCGCAGCGGCAGGTCGACCGGGGCCGCGTGCCAGGTCACGGTCGTGACCAGGTCGACCGCCACCGCGTAGCGCAGCAGCGCCGCCTCCACAGCGTCGTCGGCGGCCGCCAGGTCCTCGATGCGCAGCTCGTGGCGGGGGCCGCCGGGCGTCCATTCCTGGCGGATGCGGTAGACGAGGAAGCCGTCGTCGTCGCCCGCCGGGCCGTGCACCGCGAGGAACCTCGCGCTGGCCCCGTAGCGGTCGTGCTCGACGTCGAGTGCGTGCGCCGCCCACCAACCGGGCCAGCGGCCGACCTCGCCGGGCGTGCGGCGCCAGTGGCGGTCCCACACCGCCGGCAGGACCGACGCCGCCTCGGCCTCGCCGACCAGCCGGACCTCGCCCGGCCGGGCGTCGTCGACCTCGCCGGCGCGCGGCGCGTCCAGCCGCAGCGACTGGTAGCGGGCCGCCACCCCGTAGCCGAAGCGCCGGTAGATCCCGCCCTCGCTCGCGGTCAGCCCCGCGAGCGGCTCGCCCCGGGCGATGCCGTCGTCGTGCAGCGCGTCGAGCAGCGCGGACAGCACGCCCCGACGCCGGTGCGAGGGCAGCACGGCCGCCTCGGTGACCGCGGTGAGCGGGACGGTCCCGCCGGGCAGGGCGATGTCGAACGTGTAGGCGCCGGCCGTGCCCACGATGCGGCCGCCGTCGGTGACGACGAAGGTCCGCCCCGGCTCGGCCGTGGCCCGGACGAACGACCGGTAGTCGGCCGGTGCCACCGGCCCGACGCCGAAGCCGACGGCCGTGGCGTCGATCACGGCGTCGAGCTCGTCGGGGTCGATGGGGCGCGGCGTCCAGGTCACGGCGGACCAGCCTCGCGCGGCGCCCCCGCCGAGCGGCCCGGCTTTACACCCCGGCGCGCTGGCGGAGCAGGGCGGTGACCGCCTTGCCGTCGGCCTGACCCCGCGTCGCCTTCATGACCCGGCCGACGAAGAACTGGGTCATCTTGCCCCGGGCCTTGTCGTCGCCGGACACGAAGTCCGACCACTCCTCGGGGTGGGCGGCGATCACCTCGTCGACCACCGCGGTCACCGCATCGGTGTCCATCGCCTCGAATCCCTTGGCCGTGGCGATCGCTGCGGGATCGTCGCCGGTGGCGACCATCTCGGCCAGCACCGCCTTGGCCTGGGTGGCGGTCAGCTGGCCCCCGGTCTCCATCGTGACCAGGGCGGCCAGCCGGGCGGGGTCGAGCCGCTCGGCCCCGTCGACGGCCAGGTTGTGCTCGACGTGGGTCAGCACCCGCGCCGGCTCGCCGCCCGCAGCGATGGCCCCCGCGGCGAGGTCGTCGAGCCCCCGCTCGACGGCAATGGCGACGGCCCCGCCGGTGCCGGGCGCCCCGGCCAGTTCGGCCAGCCGCTCGCGGCGGTCGGCGGGCAGGGCCGGCATGGCGGCGTCGACGCGGGCGACCCAGGCCTCGCCCGGGTCGAGCGGGACCAGGTCGGGCTCGGGGAAGTAGCGGTAGTCCTCCGCCTCCTCCTTGGACCGCAGCGTGCCGGTGCGCCCCTCGGACTCGTCCCAGTGCCGGGTCTCCTGGCGGACGGCCTCGCCGGCCTCCAGCATCTCGACCTGGCGCCGGGCCTCGTAGTCGATGGCCCGCCCCAGCGACCGCAGCGAGTTGAGGTTCTTGATCTCGCACCGGGTGCCCAACGGCTCGCCCGGCCGGTGGACCGACACGTTGGCGTCGACCCGCAGCGACCCCTCCTCCATCTTGGCGTCGGACGCCCCGGTCGCGAGCAGGATCGCCCGCAGCTCGGCCACGTACGCACGGGCGTCGTCGGCCGACCGCAGGTCGGGCCGGGACACGATCTCGAGCAGCGGCACGCCGGACCGGTTGTAGTCAACGAGGCTGTACGCGGCGTCGGTGATGCGGCCGCCCCCGCCGACGTGCGTGGACTTGCCGGTGTCCTCCTCCAGGTGCGCCCGCTCGATGCCGACCCGCTGCCCCGAGGCCAGCTGCAGGTACCCGTCGACGTTGATCGGCAGGTCGTACTGGCTGATCTGGTAGTCCTTCGGCATGTCCGGATAGAAGTAGTTCTTCCGGGAGAACACCGAGCGGCGCACCGAGCAGTGCAGCGCGCGCCCGATCCGCATGGCCAGCTCGACGACCCGCTCGTTCAGCACGGGCAGCGAACCGGGGAGTCCCAGGCAGGTCGGGCACACGTTCGTGTTCGGCTCGTCGCCGAACCGGTTCGGGCAGCCGCAGAACAGCTTGGTCACGGTCGCCAGCTCGGTGTGCACTTCGAGACCGACGATGGTCTCCCACTCGGAGGACATGTCGCCAGGCTAGATGCCTGGCTCGGGGAGGCGGTCAGGCGCTCTGGAGCGCCAGCGGGTACTTGGGCTGCTGCTCCTCGCGCGGCACGGCCACAGGCCGCAGCACGTAGCCAACGCCGCGCACCGTGTGGACCAGCCGGGGGCCGGCCGCCTCCAACTTGCGCCGGAGCGCCGACACGTGGACCTCGACCAGGTTCACGTCGTGGTGGTCGAAGCCCCACACCATGTTGAGCAGCTGCGACTTGGAGAGCACGTGGCCCCGGTTGCGGCAGAACGCCACCAGCAGCGAGAACTCCAGCGCGGTCAGCTCCACCAGCTGGCCGCCGCGCTCGACCACGTGGGCCGGCTCGTCGACCACCAGGTCGCCCATGGTCATCGTGCCGGCCTGCTGGCCGGCCCGGCGCAGGATGGCCGCGGCCTTCCAGCGCAGCTCGGCCAGGGCGAACGGGATGGCCAGCACCTCGTCCGCGCCGTGCTCGAGCCCCGCGAGCCGGTCCTCCAGCCGCCCCGACCGTGTGAGCACGACCAGGGGGAGGTCGCTCGCCTGGCGCAGGCGGCTGACCACGACCGGCCGCTCGGCCAGCCGGATCTCGCCGGTGTCCATGACGACGAGCGCCGGTCGCTCGTCGACCAGGTGGGCCTCGATCGGGCCCCTGCGCCGGCGCACGACGCCGTACCCGGCGCTGTCAAGCACCTGGCCGACCGCGTCGGCCAGAAAGTCGTCTTCCGTGACGACGAGCACGAGTTCGCCCGCGCCGTCCATCAATCTGCCCGCGAGTTCATAGCGCCGCACATGGAGTCTCACTTCCGCCCTATGACCACCGGCTCGCCGGTGGCATCCCTGTCGTTGAGACCCACCCATACAGCGGGTCCGTGCCCTATCCGCCACTAGAGAAGCGTGACCGCCCCCAGCAGGGTCCGGACCACGTGGCGAGCATAGCACCGGCGCGCCAGCGAACGACGTGAACACTCGACGTCTTTGAAGGAACACTTCAGTCGCGCCTCAGTCGGTCTTCAGCGCGTCTTCAGGCAGGCCCCCGACACTGTTCTTGATCCCGCGGACAGGCGGGTTGGGCGGACAATTGAAGGGGTCGAAGTGGGGCTCTCCCTGCAGGACCGTAACGGGCGCCGTCTGGCGGGCGCGTCCGTTGTGACATCGGGCGCGCACGGCTCAGACGGTGCGACATTCTTCCGGCGACGACAGGGCGCGGGGGTCGGGTTGGTGGCGCGGCTCGCGATCCTCGACGTACTCGCCCTGACAGTGGGCTGGTCGCTCGGCTGGGTGGTGGCCGCTGCCGCGACCAGCGGGCCGACGCCCCCCGCCGCGCTCGAGGTCGACTGCGTCGTCGTCGGCGTCGTCGCCAGCCTCGTGTGCTTCGCGTTCTTCGGTCTGTACCGGGCCCCCTCCCATGGCACCCGGTCAGCCGCGGCGGGCACCACGGCCCAGGCCCTCGCCGTCGCCGCCGTCGCCGTCACCGGCTGGCAGGCGGTCGTCGGCGACGCCCGCCCCGGCCTGGCAGTCGGCGCCGCGGGCGGCGGCTTCCTGGTCGTCATCACCGTCCGCTACTGCTACGACGTCTGGCTGATCAGCAAGCGGCGCCAGGGCCAGCACCTGACGCCGGTCGTCGTCGCCGGCACCGCCCGCGACACCGCGGCGCTGGTCGAGTTCCTGGCGCTGAACCCCGAGGGTGGCTTCCGTGCCGCCGCCGCGGTCGGGGGCCGCCGCGACGCCGAGCACCCGAGCGTCGACGTCACCGACGGCAGCGAGAGCGACGACGACGAGGCCCCCGCGCCGACCGTGCCCTGGCTGGGTGGCTACGACGCCACCGTCGCCGCCGTGCGCCGCACCGACGCCTCGGGCGTCCTGGTGGCGGTCAACCACATGCCGAGCGGGGCGCTCCAGGCGCTGCTGCACGACGTGTCGGGCATCGGCCTGCCGGTCCATCTCTCCAGCGGGCTGACCGGGTACGCCCACTCCCGCCTGACGACGATGCCGGTCGCGCACGAGCCCTTCTTCGTGCTGGCCCCGCTGGTCCACTCCGCTGCGCAGCGGCTGGCCAAGAGGAGCATCGACCTGGCGGTGGCGACGGCCGCGCTCGTCCTCACCGCCCCGGTCGTGGCCGTGGCCGCCCTGCTGATCAAGCTCGGCGACGGCGGTCCCGTGCTGTTCCGGCAGACCCGCGTCGGCCGCGACGGCACGCTGTTCACCTGCCTCAAGCTGCGGACGATGGCGGTCGACGCCGAGTCCCGCCTGGCCGAGCTGCGCGAGCGCAACGAGCGCCACGGCCCGCTGTTCAAGCTCGAGGACGATCCCCGCGTCACCCGGATCGGCGGCATCCTGCGCGCCACCGGGATCGACGAGCTTCCCCAGCTCATCAACGTCCTCCGCGGCGACATGAGCGTGGTCGGGCCTCGGCCGGCCCTGCCGGCCGAGGCCGAGGACTTCGACGTGGAGCTCCAGCGGCGCCACGTCGTGCGCCCCGGACTCACCGGCCTGTGGCAGACGGAGGCCAACCACAAGGCCGAGTTCGAGGAGTACCGGCGCCTCGACCTCTTCTACGTCCAGAACTGGTCGGTCGCACTCGACCTGTCCATCCTCATCAACACCATCCCGACCCTCTTGCGCAGGGCCCTCGTGGCCCTGCGCAGATCGGCGCCGTCCGCCCCGGCGCCGGTCACATCGCCCCCGCCCGCGTCCCGCCCCGGCCCGGACCGCCTCGCAACCGGTTCGGTGTCGTCGGGAACCGGGCGCCGCCGCAGCGCGGTGCGGCCCGCCCGGTCCGATGGCCCGGGGGGACGCAGGCGGGGGCGTCACTCGCACCAGCCCCACGTCCTGGTGATCGTCCAGAACCTGCCGGTCCCCCTCGACCGGCGGGTGTGGATGGAGGCCAAGGCCCTGGTGGGCGCCGGCTTCGACGTGTCGGTCATCTGCCCGCGGGGCGAGCAGGACGGCGTGCGCGACACCCGGTTCGAGGAGCTGGAGGGCGTGCGCATCCACCGCTACGCGCCGCCCCGCCCGGCGACCGGCACGCTCTCCTACGTCTGGGAGTTCGCGTACTGCTGGCTGCGGACCGCGGGCCTGTCGGCCCGGATCTTCGCCCGCCGGCGGTTCGACGTCATCCAAGCGTGCAACCCGCCGGACACGTACTTCGCCCTGGCCCGGCTCTACCGGCCCCTCGGCGTCAAGTTCGTGTTCGACCACCACGACCTGTGCCCCGAGCTGTTCGAGTCCCGCGACCTGTCAAAGCCGCCGTCGCGGCCGCTGATGGCGGCGCTGCGGATGCTCGAGCGGGGCACCTACGCCACGGCCGACCACGTCATCACGACCAACGAGTCCTACCGCGACACCGCCCGGGTCCGCACCGGCAAGCCGCTCGGCGACTTCACCGTCGTCCGCAGCTCGCCCGACCCGGCGCTGATGTCCCGGCGCGAGGACGTGCCCGAGCTGCGTCACGGTCGCCGCCACCTGTGCGTCTACCTGGGCATCATGGGCCACCAGGACGGTGTCGACATGGTGCTGCGGGCCGCCGACGTCATCGTCAACGACCTGGGCCGCCGCGACGTCCACTTCGCCCTGCTCGGCTTCGGCGACACGCTGGAGAGCCTCAAGGCCCTGTCCAGCGAGCTCGGGCTCGACGACTACGTGACCTTCACCGGTCGCGTCGGGCCCGCCGACATCACCCGCTATCTGTCGACCGCGAGCGTCGGGGTCTGCCCCGACCCGAAGACCCCGTTCAACGACCGGTCGACCATGAACAAGGTCCTCGAGTACATGGCGCACGAGCTGCCCGTGGTCTCGTTCGACCTGGCCGAGTCCCTGCGCTCCGCAGGGCCGGCAGCCCAGTCCGTCACGTGGCTGGGCAACACCGAGGCCGACGCCAAGGCGTTCGGGCTCGCGATCGTCGACCTGCTCGACGATCCCGATCGGAGCACGGCCATGGGGCGCCTTGGCCGGGCCCGCATCGAGAATGGCATGGGTTGGCCTACACAGGCGGCCAACTACATCAACGCATACGATCACCTTGTGGGGCGGACCCCTCGGGCGAGCGTGGACGTCGATGTGACCGTGCGGTCCCTTCCCTCTACCCGGAGCCGCGATCTCCAAGGGGTGTGAAACACATGGATCTTCTGACCGCGCTCAAGATCCTCCTACGACGATGGCCAGTGGTGCTGGCCGGGCTGGTCCTCACGGTGTTCGCCGTGGTCCAGGTCGGCCAGATCGTGAAGCCGACGTATGAGGCCAAGGCAACCGTGCTCTTCAAGAGCCCGGGCGCCGCCAACCCGTTCCTCGAGTTCCCCCAGGGGCTCGAGGTCACCGCCGACGCGCTCATCGTCGTGCTGCAGAGCCCCGTGGGGGGCAAGCAGCTCGAGGCGGCCGGGGCCACGGCCAACTACTCGCTGGAGCGGACCAACGGCCCGATCGTCGAGATCACCGCCGACGGTGCGACGTCCGACTCCGCCGACGGCACGGTGGACCTCGTCGTCCAGGCCCTGAAGGACGAGCTCAAGAACTACCAGGCCACGGCGCCGGCGGACCAGATGATCACGGTCGACGCGATCACCGAGCCCACGTCTCAGGCCAAGTACGGCAGCCGCATCCGGGCCCAGTTCGCCGTGGGCGCCATCGGCCTCGCGGCCACCGTCGCCGCCGGCCTGGCGGCCGACGCCCTCATGCGCCAGCGCCAGGAGAGCAGGCTGCGCCGCCAGGCCCTGGCCGAGGCCGAGCGGGAGGACGGCTGGTACCCGCCGTCGCACGTCGGCGGCCAAGCCGCCCGGCCTGTGGCGGACGAGCCCCGACGCGCTCCGGCGCCCAACGGCGCGCACAACGGCGCGCCGACGGTGCCGGTGCTCAACGGCGGCCCGGTCAACGGGCGCTCCAGCGTCTACCGGCCGAAGCCGTCCCGGTCGCGCAGTGAGGTGCCGGCCGACGGACCGCCGCAGCCCCAGGCCGCACCGGTCGGCGCCCCCGGCGCCCCGCAGCCCAAGGCCACACCGGGCGCACCGCAGGGCGCGACCGCGCCGCCCGGGCCGCCGGCCGGCGCCCGGCGTCCCGGCGAGCGCTCGCTGACCGACCGCCTCGCCACCGACCTGTCCGCCGCCGGGCGCCCCGCCCGCGACGGCCTGGCCGAACGGCCGCCGCTGGCCCGCCGCCCGGCGGGACCGCCGCCCGGGCCGCAGCCCTCGCGACCGGCCCCGGTCGGCGACGCCCGTCCTCCCGTGGGGGCGCCGGCGAGTGAGGGCCGGCAGCCCCAGGACGGAAAGGCCGCCGAGGCGCCCAGCGCCAACCGGCCATGACCGCCGCGGTCTTCCCGGCGGGCCTCTACCGGACTGCTATCAGGCCGACGCGCTTCGCCGTCCGGGCCCGGTTCGACCCGGGCTGGATGGTGGGCGCCTACATCACGGTGCTGCTCGTCATCCCGTCGCCGCTGGTCGTCGGGCCGCTCGGCGCGGCGGGCGCCCCGGCCGTCCTGCTCGCGCTCGCCGGCCTCGCCTGGTGGGGGTCCGCCCGGTTCATGCCCGGCGGCATGGCCTGGGGCTTCAACCCGATCCGGTGGGCGGTCATCGGCTTCGTGATGGCGATGTTCGCCGGGTTCGCCGCGGGGGCGGTGCACCCGATGCAGGGCATCCAGGTCACCGGCGCCGACCGCACCCTGCTGATGATGCTCGGCTTCGCCGGCATCGCGCTCCTGGCAGCCGACGGCATCTCGTCGCTCGAGCAGCTCAATCGGGTGGTCCGCCGGCTCGTCAACGTGTCCGCCCTGCTCGCCGGGGCCGGCATCCTCCAGTTCTACACGTCGCTCGACGTGGCCAAGTACGTGTCGATCCCCGGCCTGACGCCGGCCATCGCCCCGAGCGCCCAGTTCGCGCTCGAGCAGCGGGCCAACCTCACTCGGGTCGTCGCCACCACGTCGCACCCGATCGAGTTCGGCGTCGTGCTGGCAATGGTGCTGCCGATCGCGCTGCACCTCGCCCTGACGGCGGCCGAGGGCGAGAAGCGGAACCGCTGGCTCTGCTTCGGCCTGATCGCCTTCGCGGTGCCCCTGTCGCTGTCCCGCTCGGCGATCCTCGGCGTGATGTGCGCCACGCTCATGATGTGGTGCGGCTGGGAGTGGGAGCGCAAGAAGGCGGCCATCAAGGTCGTGCTCGTCTACCTGGTCCTCACCAAGGTCCTCGTGGACGGCCTGCTCGGCACGATCCGCGGCATGTTCGTCAACATGTTCAACGACCCGAGCTACACCGGCCGGACGATGGACTACGCCAAGGTCGGCCAGATGTTCGGCGAGAAGCCGTGGTTCGGCATCGGCCTGGGCACGTTCGACCCCCGGATCTACTTCTACCTGGACAACCAGTACCTGGGCACGCTGATCGAGACCGGCCTCGTCGGCCTGGTGGCGATGTCGCTGCTGTTCATCGTCGGGCTGTTCACCGCCCGCAGCATCAACCGCATGTGCAAGGCGGCCGGCCTGACCAAGCTGGGCGAGCTGGGCCGGGCGCTCGCCGCGTCGATGTTCGTCGTCATCACCAGCTTCATCACCTTCGACGCCCTGGCGTTCCGCATGGTCGCCGGCATGCTGTTCGTGCTGCTCGGCATCATCGGCGCCGCCTGGCGCATCGCCCGCATCGAGTCGACCCGGCTGACGTGGCGGCCCCGGGACGAGGCGACGGGTCGATCCGGGTGGCGAAGGTGACCCCGGCGTGACGGTGGACACGGGCCTCGCCCACCTGGTCCTCACCCGCTTCAACGTGCGCTGGATCGTCGGCCCCCACGACACCGACTGGCTGGCGCACCGCTTCGACCTGTTCGAGCGCTACTGCCTGCCGTCGATGCGGGGCCAGACCGAGCAGGGCTTCCGCTGGCTCGTGTTCTTCGACGAGTCGACGCCCGAGCCGTTCCGGTCGCGCGTCGAGCGCTACACCGACTGGCCGGCGTTCACGCCCTGCTTCATCGGGCCGCCGTCGTCCGAGGTCTACGACGCGGCCATCGCCGCCCACCTCGACGGCGCCGAGCGCCTGCTGACCACCCGGCTCGACAACGACGACGCGCTGGCGCGGGACGCCGTCGAGCGCCTCCAGGCCGCGATCCGGCCCGGGCCGCTGCGAGTTCCTCAACTTCCCCGACGGCTACGTCTGGCACCGGGGACGCCTCTACGCCCACAGCCACCCGTCGAACGCCTTCCTCAGCCTGTCCGAGCCCGCCGCCGGCTTCCGGTCCGCCTGGGCCGATCCCCACGAGGAGGCCGCCCGCGTGGCGCCGGTGCGCCAGCTCCCCGGCGAGCCGGCGTGGCTCCAGGTGATCCACGAGCACAACGTGTCCAACCGGGTGCGGGGCCGCCGCTACCCGGCAGACCGCGTCCGCGCCAGCTTCGCCCTCGACCTCGGCCCGGAGGCCGCGGACGAGGGCGCCGCCGGCTACTGGCTCGACCGGGTCGTGGGCCACCCCGCCCGGGTCGCCCGCGACGGCGCCTTCCGGGTGGCCAAGCCGGTGCGCGACGTCGCCGAGCGGGCCGTCACCGCCGTGCGGAGCCGCTGAGGTGACCGTGACCGCCAGCCCCGCGGCCCCCGTGCCCGCCGGGCCGGCCGAGCGCCCGTCCCTCGTGGCGCTGGCGTCGACCGACCCGCTCGACCCGGCCACGTTCAGCGGCCTCAGCCGGCGCCTGTTCGCCCAGCTCGCCACCCAGGGGATGGAGATCACCGCCCTGGCCACCCGCGACCTGCGCTGGCACGACGCCCTGCGCGGCGCGGTGCGGCCCCGGGCCGTGCTCGGGCGCGGCCGGGCCGACCGGCGCACGCCGCTGATCGACCCCGACTGGATCTGGTCGCGGCGGGGCTTCGACATCCTGAGCGACCGCCTCACCGCCCGCCTGGCGGCCCTGCCCGGCGTGCCGGTCCTCCAGGTCGGGACGCAGACCGACCCGGGCCGGGGCGACCCCGCCCGGCCGGTGTTCTGCATCACCGACTGCACGGTCGTCCAGGCCCTCGGGGCCGACGAGTTCTCGGTCAGCCGGGCCTCGGCCCGGGTCCAGGCCGAGGCGATCGATTGCCAGCGGGAGGTGTTCGCCGCGTGCCGGCGGATCCTCGTGCTGTCGGAGTGGACCCGGCGCAGCGTCGTGGACGACTACGGCGTCGACGGGTCTCGGGTGGTCGTCGTCGGCGCCGGCGCCAACCTGGCCGACCCGCTCCCCCGCCGCACCGACACCGACCGACCGGCGGTGCTGTTCGTGGGCCGCGACTGGCAGCAGAAGGGCGGCCCGCTGCTGCTGGACGCCTTCCGCCTGGCGCGGTCACGGGTGCCGACCGCCCGGCTGGTCGTGGTCGGCTGCGACCCGGCGCTCGGCAGCGAGCCGGGCGTGGACGTCGTCGGCGTGCTCGACCGCAAGGACCCCGGTCAGGACCGGCGCCTCCGGGAGCTCTACGCCGAGGCGACCTGCTTCGCCATCCTGTCCCGGTTCGACGCGTTCCCCAACGTGATCCTGGAGGCCGGCGTCGCCGGCCTGCCCGTCGTCAGCACCGACGAGGGCAGCCGGTCGGAGGCCGTCGTCGACGGCGTGACCGGGCTGCTGGCGGCAAGGCGTGACCCGAAGCTCGTCGCCGACGCGCTGGTGGCGCTCCTGGCCGACCCCGACCGGGCCGCGTCGATGGGCCGGGCGGCTGCGGCCGGCGTGGCCCAGCACTTCACGTGGCCGGTCGTGGGCCGCCGGGTCGCCGACGCACTCTCGCTGTAAAGCATTCTGTCCCTGGAAGTGGTCGCTATGGCGACCACTTCCAGGGACAAAACGCGTCGGGGGTCAGTCGGGCGTGCGGTTGCAGGGCGCGTCGCCGACGACGCCGGAGATCTGGTAGTTGTCGTCGATCGTCACGACCTGGTTGCCCGAGCAGGTCAGGTTCAGCGCCCCGCTGTCGAAGATGTATAGCGGCCCGTCGTCGTAGGAGCCCTGGACGATGCGGTTGTCGATGGCGATGAAGGTCGACGGCACCTCGGCCTGCTGGAGCCGCAGCGAGTAGGCGCCGCCGAGCAGGATGTTGTCCTCGACGTCCGCGTGGGGGCTGCTGTCCGCGAAGAACACGGCCGAGTTCCCGCACGAGCCCCGTGCGTCGAACGTGTTGTGGGTGACGACCACGTTCGTGCCGCCGCCGTAGCCCTGCACGGCGTCGAGGTGGTTGCACTCGCCGGGGATCTGACGCTGAGCTTCACGAACGAGTCCTCGATGACGATGTTGTCGCCGGACACGCGGAAGCCGTCGGTGACGTTGTGGATCTCGACGCGCCGGGCGGTGTAGCCGGCGGTGCCGACGGCCCCGTTGCCCCAGTCCAGCACGCCGGTGTCGGGCCCGACCTCGATGTCCTCGATCAGGAGGCCGCTGAACTGCTCCGTTGTCGTCGTACTGGTCCCAGATGATGCCCATCACCCGGGTGCGGCGGACCGTCACGTTGTTGGCCCGGACCTGGAGGTCGCCGGTGATCAGCATGTTTTCGATCACCGTGCCGGGGGTGGTGACGGTCAGGTCGCCGTCGTGGGTGGACGCCGGCTGCCAGCCGTCGGGCACGCCGGTGGTCGCCGGGTTGGGGTAGGCGCCCGGCCGGTAGCCGTGCGCCCGGGCCGCCGGAGCGGCCTGGCCGTTCGCGCCCTGGGCCCCGGCCGCCGGGGCGGCGGTGGTGGTCGTGGGCGCCTCTGCCGAGGGGTGGCACCAGCGGGCCCCGGGTCGCGTCCAGCACCGGGGGCCGCGGTGGAGGGCACCGGGCTCGGCCGCCTGCGCGGGCGCGCCGGCCGGCTGGGCGGGGGCGCCGGCCGCATCCTCGGACTGGGTGGCGACCGCGTCGGACCCGCGCCGCTCGCCGGAGGCCCCGGTGCCGACGACGCCGACGACCGCGAGCGGGACGACGAGCGCGGCGGCGGCCACGGCTACCATGCGCAAGTGACCGCGCGGTGCAATGATTTTCATGGCGGAGGTGCCCTCCGGTCGCGTGCAGGTCGAAGGCCCAGCCGGCGAGGAATGTCTCCCCCAGCGCCGACCCGGTGGCGGGCCTGCCGCGGAGCGATACGGTCCGCTGGACTAAGAGCTTGCCCGACCCCCGTGGCGAGGTCAAGCAAGGCGACGACAGGGGATCTCGGGGCATGAGCCGGGCATTGACCACCCTCTGGAAGGTCCGCGACCGCATACCACCGGAGGCAGCGCCAGACACTGCGTCGCGTGACGGACGGGGTCCTCTCGCCGGTGGGATCGGTCGCCGGAACCCGGCCGGCCGACGCCCGCCCGGCCCCCGTCGCCCTCACGATCGACGACGGTCCCGACCCCGACGCCACGCCCCAGGTGCTGGACGCGCTGGCCGACGGCGGCGCGACCGCGACGTTCTTCCTGCTCGTCGACCGGGCCGAGCGCCACCCCGACCTCGTGCGGGCGGTCGTCGACGCGGGCCACGAGGTCGGGCTCCACGGGCTCGACCACCGGCGGCTGACGACGCTCGACCGGGCCGACGTGCGTCGGTCGCTGACGGTGTCCAAGGCCCGCCTGGCGGCCGTTGCCGGGGTCGAGGTCCGCTGGTTCCGGCCGCCGTTCGGCTCCCAGAGCGTGGGCACCTACGTGGCGGCCCGGCGGGCCGGGCTCATGCCGGTGGTGTGGAACGCCGAGGGCGAGGACTGGGTCGACCAGCCCGCCGCCGTCGTGGCCGACCGGGTGATGGAGCGGCTCCGGCCGGGCGGCATCATCCTGCTCCACGACGGGCTGGCGGGCGACCCCCGCGAGCCCGAGACCCCCGATCCTCTGGCCGCCGTGCGGGGCGACGTCTTCGCCCACACGCTGGCCAACCTCCGGGCCGAGGGCCTGCGGGCGACGACGGTCGGCGACCTGGTGTCGTCGGGCCGGGTCCGCCGCACGGCCTGGTTCCGCCCCTGACGGGCGGCTCGGGCAAGCCGGCCGGTCAAGCCAGGCGCAGCGCATCGACGAGCCCCTCGCCCGGGTCGTCGGCGGCGGAGAAGCGGCGCCCGCAGGCCGGGCACCGGAGGTCCTCGCCGAGCCGCGTGCCGCAGCTGCACACCCAGCCGATGCGCCGGGCCGGGTTGCCCACGACCAGGGCGTGGGCCGGCACGTCCCGGATGACCACCGCGCCGGCGCCGACGAAGGCGTGGGCCCCGATCGTGGTGCCGCAGACGATGGTGGCGTTGGCCCCGATCGAGGCGCCCGGCTGCACGACGGTCGTCGGCCAGGAACTCGTCGTGGCCCTTCTTGACGTGGGCCCGGGGCAGGTAGTCGTTGGTGAAGACCACGTTGGGGCCGAGGAAGACGTCGTCCTCCGACGGTCACGCCGTCCCAGACCAGCACCGCGTTCTTGACCGTGACCCGGTCGCCGATGCGGGCGCCGCCCTCGACGAAGGCGTGGTCGCAGATGTTGCAGTCGGCGCCGACCGACGGCGCCCGGCAGCACGTGGGCGAAGGCCCAGACCCGGGTGCCCGGGCCCGACGTCGTCGCTCTCGCACAGCCCGTGCGGGTGCACGAACACCCCGGGTCGAGGGTCATGCCGGGCCACCGCGGCCGGCCAGTAGCTCGGCGGCCACCCGCTCCTGCTGGGCCTCGGTGATCCCCGGGAAGATCGGCAGCGACAGGATCTCGCCCGCCGCGCGCTCGGCCACCGGGAAGTCGCCCGGGCCGGTGCCCCAGGTCGGCGAAGGCGCCGGGCAGGTGCATCGGGATCGGGTAGTGGATGCCGGCGCCGATCCCGGCGGCGTGGAGGCGCGGCCAGCACCTCGTCCCGCCGGGCGACCCGGACGACGTAGAGGTGCCACACGTGCTCGTTGCCCGGCAGCGTGGCCGGGCAGGCCGACACCGTGCGACGCCCGCCGAGCAGCTCGTCGTAGCGGCCGGCGGCCGCACGGCGCTCCTCGTTCCAGCCGGCCAGGCGGGCGAGCTTGGCCCGCAGCACCACGGCCTGGAGCGTGTCGAGCCGGGAGTTCATGCCCACCACGTCGTGGTCGTACTTGCGTGGTGCCGCCGTGGTTGCGCGAGCGCCCGGACGTGCGCGGCGAGCGTCCGCGTCGTCGGTGAGCACCGCGCCGGCGTCGCCGTAGGCGCCCAGGTTCTTGCCCGGGTAGAAGCTGGTCCCGGCCGCCACGCCGAAGCTGCCGGCTGCGCCGGCCGTGGCGGGTCGCGCCCTGGGACTGCGCCGCGTCCTCGACGATGCGACGCCGGGCGCGCCAGCACGTCGGCCAGCTGCTCGAACGGGGCCATCTGGCCGTAGAGGTGGACGGCCATGACCGCCCGGGTGCGCGGTGACCGACCGCGGCCACGCGCCGCCGGGTCGATCAGCAGGTGCACCGGGTCGCAGTCGACCAGCACCGGACGCGGCGCCGGCCCGCACGACCGCCTCGGCGGTGGCGATGAAGGTGTTGGCCGGCAGCGACCACCTCGTCGCCCGGGCCGACGCCGGCGGCGCGCAGCGCGAGCTCGAGCGCGTCGGTGCCGTTGGCCACGCCGACGCAGTGCTCGGCGCCGGAGAACGCGGCGAACTCGGCCTCGAACGCGGCCACGTCGGGGCCGACGATGAACGGCGCCGGACCCGGTCACCCGGGCCCAGCCGTCGGCCACCTCGTCGGCGATCTGGGCGTGCTGGGTCTGGAGATCGACCAGGGGGATCGGGATCGGTCATGGGGAGAGAACCTCGTGGGGGAGATCGACGGTCCGGAGGAAGCGGGCGGGGACGCCGGCCCACACCTGGCCGGCCGGGACGTCGCGGGTGACGGCGGCGCCCATGCCGACGAGCGCCCAGGCGCCGACGGCGCAGCCCTCGCGGACGAGGCACCCGGCGCCGAGGTAGGCGCCGGTCCCGACGCGCACGCCGCCGGCCAGGCGCACGCCCGACCCGACGGTGGCGAAGTCGCCGAGCACGTCGTCGTGGGTCAGCACGACCTGGGGCATCAGCCCGACGTGGGCGCCGAGGCGGGCGTCGGTGGTGGCGACGACGCCGGCGAGCACGACCGAGCCCTCGCCGACCGTGCACGAGGTAGCGCAGGACCGCGGCCGGGTGGACCAGCGTGGCGTAGCGCTCGGGATCGAGCCCGAGCCGCCGCACGATGGCCCGCTTGGACGTGTAGTTGCGGGGGTTGCCGGTGCACACGACCGACCCGGGCGGCCGGCCGGTCGGCCAGCGAGTCGACGGGCCCGACGATCGTGGTCCCGGCGAGCGGCGTGCCCCAGCGGGCGGGGTCGTCGTCGAGGAAGCCCAGGAGGTCCCACCGGGGCCGGCCGTGCCGGTCCTCGTGGGCGGCGTTGACGGCCCGCACGACCTCGACGGTCTCGCGGCCGAACCCGCCGGCGCCGACGACGAGCAGCGGCTCAGGCACCGGGGTCCTTGGCGGCCTCGTCGGTGACCCGGCGGACGATCCGCTCGACCGTGCGGCCGGCCTCGTCCCAGGAGCACGACTGCACGCTGGCCGCGGCCGCCCGGGCATCGGCCGCCATCTCGGCCGGCGGGCGGGTCACCAGGCGACCGAGGGCCTCGGCCAGGTCGTGGGGGGTGGCCGGGGTGTAGGCGACATGGTCGTTGGCGAGCACGATGCGGTTGTGCTCGGCGTCGTTGACCACCGGGATGCAGCCGGCCGCCAGCATCTCGTGGGGCACCAGCGACACGTTGGTCGCCGACAGCACCAGGCCGGCGGCGCAGCGGTTGTAGAGCTTGCCCAGCTCGGCGGGGGTCATGACGCCGTGGTCGACGGCCGGGAACGGCATGCGCCCGACGGGATCGCCGTAGAAGTGGATCTCGACGCCGGGGTGCCGGGCCGCGAACAGCTCGAGCGCCAGCGCCCCCAGGTCGAACGCCCGGCGGGGCGTGATCCGGCGGGTGAAGAAGCAGACCCCGGTGCGCGCGGCCGCCCCGCCGTCGGGGTCCTCCAGGCGGTAGTGGTCGAGGTCGCAGCCGAAGTCGAAGTGGTCGGCGGGCATGCCGTAGTCGGCCCGCAGCTTGCCGGCGAGCCAGCGGCCGGCCGTGATGCCGTGGAACCCGAACCGGTAGGTGTCCTCGGCCAGCAGCGCCTCGCCGCCGGCGGGGAAGAACCACGGCTCGAAGTCCTGGACCAGGTAGAACCGCGTGCCCTTGGCCGGCGAGCCGGCCACGGCGTAGGCGGTGGGCCAGGCGGTGGCGATCACCGCGTGCGAGTCGTCGATGCCGGCCGCGGCGTCGCGCACCTCGCCCCGCACCCACGGCCACCAGGTGCGCAGCACCCGCTCGTGCTCGTCGAGGGCGCCGCCCCAGCGGTCGTAGAGGTAGAGCACGCAGCGGTGCCCGGCCGCCTCCAGGGCGCCGACCATCCGCAGCAGCGTCGTGTGGCCGCCCGAGCCCGCGTACGGCGGGGTCATCACCCAGGCCACGGTCAGCGGCTCGTCGGGCAGGGCGGGCAGGGCCGCAGGCCGCCGGTCGCGCGCCTCGGCCGCCGCGAGCACGTCCTCGCGGAACACGTTGAGCATGTGGCTGGGCGGCGCCACCCGCTCCGACATGCGCTTCAGCACGCGGGCGGCGACGCCGGAGGGGCCCTCGGCGCGCAGCAGCCGGCCCGCCCGGCCGATCCTGCGGCTCACACCGCTCACTGCGTCCATGCTCGTGTCGTCCGGGTGGTCACGCGGCCGCTTCTGCGACCGGGGGCGGCGCCACCACGCTGAGCAGCTCACCCCGCCGGTGCTGGCGCCACAACGGTAGGCCCACCACCAGCGCGTAGACCAGGGTCGACGCGGTGCCGCCGACCGCCAGCTTGGCGAAGTCGCCGGGCACCACGACCAGCGCGGCGAACGCGGTCAGGCCCATCAGCGCGCCCCCGACGAGCGGCCGGGAGATCGGGCCGACGATCGAGGCGACGGTGATCCCGAGGCGTTTGAGCGCCCGCAGGTAGGCCGGCAGCACGACCAACGTCAGCGCCACGACGTGCCCGGCGCCGACGGCCGTGATGTCGCCGATGTGCGCCGCCACGATCAGGGTCGGCACCAGCGACACGAACCACAGGACGTTGAGCCGCAGCGCGGTGTCGGACTCGCCGGCCGACACGAGGAAGTCGTAGGCCAGCTCCAAGCGCCACCCGGGACGCCCCCACGACCGCCAGGAAGGCCAGCGGGCCGGCGGCGTCCGACCACCGAGAGCCGTACACGAACCGCACCAGCGGGGCGCCCAGGACGCCGAGCAGCACGCAGGCGGGCACCACCGGCACGAACAGCATGCCGAGCGCCCGGCCGAAGCTGGCCTTGTAGCGCGTCGCGTCGGCGCGCAGCTCGGAGAACGCCGGCAGGCTCACCGCCCGCACGGTCGAGGAGAAGGCCCCCACCGGCCAGCCGGACAGGTTGAAGGCCAGCACGTAGATGCCGAGCCGGGTCGGGCCGAGGATGTGGCCGATCACCGCGTAGTCGACGTTCATCGTGGCGAACACCACGATGCTGGCCCCGGCGAGCGGCACGCCGAAGCGCAGCAGCCGGCGGGCCATCGCGGCGTCCCACCCCGGGCGGTAGCGGCGGGGGGCGAGCGCGAACGTGAACGCGAACAGCACGATGCTGCCGATCACCCGCGACCAGGCCAGGCTCCAGGCGCCGAACCCGGCCTGCGCCATCCCGATCGCCACCGCGGTCGTGACCGCGAACGACACCAGGTCGGCGATCAGCTTGCGATCCTGCTGGAACTCGCGCTGGATGCAGGCCGAGGGCGTGGCGGCGAGGCCGGCGATGACCAGCGACAGGGCCAGCACGCGGATCGGCCCGGTGGCCGCCGGGGCCCCGAGCGCCGCGGCCAGCCACGGGGCGAGGAGAGCCATGCCGGCCGCCAGGCCGGCGCCCGAGGCGACCGACAGGGTGGTGACGACCGGCGCCATGCGGTCGACCTCCACGCGGTTCTTGGCCTGGACGATGGCGACGCTCACGCCGAGCTCGCTGATGCTGATGACGACGGTCAGCACGACCATCGCCGCCGCGAACACGCCGAACTCGGACGGCGCGATCAGCCGGGCGAGGACGATCCCGACGAACAGCTGGCCGACGCGGGAGACGACCGTGTTGACGCTGCTCCAGGCCAGGCCCTTCCCGACCTTGGAGCCGAGGCTGCGCACGGGCGCGGCGGCGTCGCGTCGTGGCGCGTCGGTGACGTCGGTCATCGGCGTACCTCCGGCCCGCCGATGACCGATCGCCGCTTCGCGGCGACAACTGCGCCCATGGTTCGGTCGCACTGCGTGGCCCTCACGCCGCGCCTCACTGGCCCGTGGCCTTCCAGCGCAGCTCCCCCAGCCCGGAGCGCACCTTGTGGGTGGCGCCCGAGACGAGCAGCGGCGGGAACCACACCGAGCGCCGGCCGAGGCGGCGCCGCAGCGCGAGGCCGTGCCACTGGGGCAGGCGCCGCAGGTCGGGGCAGGCCCGGCGGGCGAACGCCACCAGCTCGTCGACGTCGACGTCGGTGCGGCCGCGGTCGAGCGCCCGGCTGGCCTGCCACAGCGCCTGGCCGGCGAGCGCGCGGCCCACCCGGGCCTCGTGGCGATCCATGCCCGGCACCTCGTCGCCGCACTCGGCGAAGAAGGCGTCGAACGCGGCCTTGCGGTGGCGCAGATCGACCAGCGGGTCGGCGTAGGTCGAGCGCAGCATGCTCGCCGGGTGCTTGCGGTAGATCGCCTGGGGGACCCCCCGCACATACGCGATGTCGGACACGGCCGCGATGCGCAACCACATCTCGAGGTCGCCCGAGTGCGGCAGCGACGGCTTGTAGCCGCCGACCGCCTTGTGCACCGAGCCCCGTACCACGACCTCGGGCGAGGAGATCACGTTGTGGCCGGTCTTCGCCCGCTGGCCGATCCAGCGGTGGCCGGGCCACACCGTGGTGCCCTTCCATCGGCCCGTCGGGGTCGGCAGCGGCAGGTCGGACGGGGCGAACAACGCCCGGCCGTACACCATGCCGACGCCGGGGTTGCCGTCCATGATCCGGGTCGCCCGCTGGAGGGCGCCGGGGGTGAGCAGGTCGTCGGCCGAGATCAGCACGACGTAGTCCGCGCTCGCCCACTCCAGGCCCTCGTTGTAGGTGGCGATGTGCCCCCGGTTGACCTCGTGGCGCCGCACGCTGACCCGGTCGTCGCCGTCGGCCAGCCGGGCTGCGACCGCGGGCGTGTCGTCGGACGAGCAGTCGTCGATGACCAGCACCCGGGGCGCGACACCCTCCTGGGCGAGGATGCTGCCAACGCACCGCGGCAGGTACTCCGCGTAGTTGTAGCAGGGCACGATCAGGTCGACCGTGGGCACTCGGGACATCAGCGGGCGCCCCGGGCGGCGGCGTCGACGACGGCGACGACGTGGTCCTGCTCGGCCTCGGTCAGGTCGTGGAACAAGGGCAGGATCAGCGAGTCGCGGGTGGCCCGCTCGGTCACGGGCAGGGCCGGGTGCACCGCGCCGGCGTAGGCCGGCTCGGTGTGGGCGGCCATGATCCCCCGCCGGCCGCTGACGCCGTTGGCCGCCAGGATGGCGAGCAGCTCGTCCCGCGACAGCGGGAAGCCGTCGGGCAGGCACAGCCAGAACGACTGGAAGTTGGTGGTCCCGCCGACCGGGTCGGCGGCGGTGACCGCGGCGGCCAGGCCCGGCACCTCGGCCAGCAGGCGCTGGTAGCGCTCCGCCAGCGCCCGGCGCCGGGCGATGATGGCGTCGAGCTTGCCCAGCTGCACCAGCCCGACCGCAGCCTGGATGTCGGTCATGCGGAAGTTGAACCCGGTCTCCAGGTACTGCTCGAGGACCGGGCCCTTGGCCAGGTGGCGCTCGGCGGCGCTGACGCTCATGCCGTGCTCGCGCAGCCGCCGGCCCCGGGCCGCCTGCTCGGCGTCGTCGGTGACCAGCATGCCGCCCTCGCCGGTGGTGAGCAGCTTGCGGGGGTGGAACGAGAAGGCGGCGAGCTGGGCCCGGGCCCCGACGGGCTGGCCCCGCCAGGTCGAGCCGATGGCGCACGCCGCGTCCTGCACGACCGTCACGCCGAGCGGGTCGCACAGCTCGCGCACCGCGTCGATGTCGGCGGGGATGCCGGCCTGGTCGACCAGCACGACGGCCTTGGTGGCGCGGCTGAGCGCCGGGGCGATCGTGGCCGGCGAGAGGTTGAACGTGATCGGGTCGACGTCGGCGAACACCGGGCGTCGCCCCGACGTAGCGGGCGGCGTTGGCGGTGGCGATGAACGACAGCGACGGCACCACGACCTCGTCGCCGGGCCGACGCCGGCCAGCACCGAGCGCGAGGTGGAGGCCGGTCGTGCACGACGACACGGCGACGGCGTGCGCCGCCTCGATCCGCCGGGCGAAGGCCGCCTCGAACTCGGCCACCCGTGGGCCCTGGGCGACCCAGCCCGACAGCACGGCGGCCGCGGCCGCGTCGGCCTCGGCCTGGTCGAGCCACGGCCGCATGACCGGGATCGTCCGCTCGGGCGCGGGCGGGAATGACGGGACGGGGGCGGGCGCGGCTGCGGTCGGGGTCTCGTCGATCGCCGTCACTGGTGCACCCTTCGGGCACACCAGTGACGGCATCGCCACTTCGTGGCGACAGGGCCACTGTGCTGATGGACCTCGCTTCGCTCGGTCATCCCCGCCCCCCGTCTCGAAGTTCCCGGCGCCACCAGTCGACCAGGCGGCGCAGGCCCTCGTCCAGGTCCACCTCGGCGACGAACCCCAGCGCCTCGCGGGCGGCGGAGGTGTCGGCCAGGCGCCGGGACACCGGGTTGACCTTGCGCTCGGGGCCGTACTCGGGCTCCAGGTCGGAGCCCATCACCCGCAGCAGGGCGTCGGCCAGGCCCCGCAGGCTGGTCTCGGTGCCCGAGGCGACGTTGAACACCCGGTCGCCGACCGGCGCCATGGCCGCGGCGATGTTGGCCCGGGCGACGTCGTCGACGTAGACGAAGTCCATGGTCTGGGTGCCGTCGCCCAGGATGAGCGGCGGCTGGCCGGCGTCGATGCGCTCCATCCAGCGCACGAGCACCTCGGTGTAGACGCCGAAGATGTCCATGCGGGGCCCGTACACGTTGAAGTAGCGCAGGCCCACGTAGTCGAGCCCGGCCATGTCGTTGAAGCTGCGCAGCAGGCCCTCGTTGAACACCTTGGCCGCGCCGTAGAGCGTGCGGTTGGCGTAGGGGTGCTGGCGCTCGGTGGTCGGGAACTCGTCGGCCAGGCCGTAGACCGAGGCCGACGACGCCGACACGACCTTGCGGACGCCGGCGTCGACCGCCGCCTCGATCACGTTGAAGGTGCCGTCGACCAGCACCTCCAGGGCGAGGCGCGGCTCCTCGGCGCACTGGGTGATGCGGATGGCGGCCTGGTGGAACAGGACGTCCACCCCGCTGGCCGCCTTGGCGACGGTCTCGCGGTCGCGGATGTCGCCCTCGATGAGCTCGACGCGCCCGCTCGCCTCCGCCGAGGCGAGGTTGGCCCGGCGGCCACGGACGAAGTTGTCGAGCACGACGATGTCGACGTCCGCCTGGCGGGCGAGCTGGTCGGCGATCGTCGAGCCGATCATTCCGGCACCGCCGGTGATCAGCACGCGCGCTCCGTCAAGTCGGGAGGCAAACGTCTGGGGAGAATCGGTTGTCACAAGGCCTCCTCGGCCGAGTCGCGGGTCGGATTCCGGGAGCGGTGTGTCTGTTGTGACCGGTCAGGCCGGCAGGTCGACCAGGGCGCCACCCTGGTCGAGGCTGCGGCCCACGGCATGGAGAACCTGGAGGACCCACAGGCCCGACTCGCCGCTCGTGGCGGCGGGCCGGCCCTCGCGGACGGCGGCGATCATCTCGCGGATCACGCCGCCGAGCGCCTCCGACTCCGGTAGCGCAGGGGCGACCATGTCGCCGATGCGGTAGGAGATCAGCGTGTCGCGCCGGGCCTCGACGTTCATCGGGCCGGACAGCTCCACGCCCCGGTCGTGCACCGTCAGGCGCTGGGCCGGGTTCATGTCGTCCCACACGAGCATCCGGCGCGAGCCGCCCACGTGCATCGTGCGCACCTTGGTCGGGCTCAGCCAGTTGACGGTCGACGTGGGCCATGCCGCCGTTGGCCAGCGGCATGGTCGAGGTAGCCGACGCACGACGCGCCCGGCCCCGATGGGGTCGGCGCCGTGGGCGGCCACCGCCACCGGCCGGGCCCCGGCCGGCAGCACGAAGTCGAGGATCGACAGGTCGTGCGGCGCCAGGTCCCAGAACACGTCGACGTCCTGCTGGACGAGGCCGAGGTTGATGCGGGTCGAGTCGACGTACTGGATGTCGCCCAGCTCGCCGGCCGCCACCATGTCGCGCATGTGCCGCACCGTCGGCGTGTAGCAGTAGGTGTGGTCGCACATGAGGACCAGGCCGGCGTCGCGGGCGACCTCGACCAGCTTGCGGCCGTCGTCGACCGAGGTGGCCAGCGGCTTCTCGACGATGACGTGCTTGCCCGCCTCCAGGCAGGCCAGCGCCACCGGCACGTGCGTGTGCGCCGGGGTGGCGACCGCCACGACCTGCACGGCCGGGTCGTCGAGCACCGTGTCGAGCGAGTCGGTGACCGACACCGCGCTCTGCCGGCCGACGGCGCGGGCCGCCCGGTCGATGTCGAGGTCGCACACCCAGCGCAGGTCGGCGTCGTCGCACCGCAGGGTGTTGCGGATCAGGTTGGGGCCCCAATAGCCGGCGCCGACGACGGCGAAGCCGAGGGGGGTCTGGGTCTGGTCGGTCATGTGCCCTCCGCAAAGGCGATGTCCACCCAGTAGTTGCCAGCGTTGTAGCTGTTGGTCGGGAAGCCTCCGCCAGAGGCGTAGAGATAGACGCCGTTCCCCCCGTCGACGCCGTTGGCCAGGGCGTGGATGACGCCGTTGTCGACGCCCGCCGTCGAGAAGTAGCCGCCGTTGGCGGCGTAATGGCCGTTCGGGGCGTAGTAGGACGCCACGTAGGTGGTGCCCGGCACCACGGCCACGGGCGCCGTGAAGTTCATCTGCTGCCAGCCCGAGGCCGACTCGCCGGTGAAGTTGACCTGGCCGAGCAGGGCGCCGTCGGCCCGCCAGAGCCGGCCCACGTGGGTGCCGGAGTTGCCGGACCCCTTGTAGAACCGGACCCCGACGACCGAGCCGGCCACGTCGACCCGGAACTTGACGCCCACCTCGATGGCGCCGCTGTCGTTGGCCGACGTCACCGCCGGGACCGTCGACGGCGTCCAGAAGCTGAGCAGCCCGACGGCCACGCTGGTGAACGACCACTGGTACTGGCCGGACATCGCGTTGCCGGCGACGTCCGTGGCCCCGCCGACCTTGGCCGTGAAGCCGTGGCCCGGGGCGAGCGACGCCGTCGGGCTGAACGTGACCGTCGCCGTTCCGCTGTCGTAGGAGAACGACCCGGCCACGTTCTGCCCGGCGGTGTCGTCGCGCAGCGTGAACGTCAGCCCCGAGGCGTTGATCGGCTCGCCGAAGGTCGCCATGACCTGGGCGTCCAGCGGCACGCCGGTGGCACCGGACGCAGGGGTCGTCGACACGACCGACGGGCCGACCAGGTCGAGGAACACGAGGTCCACGCCGTACCACGAGGCGTTGAAGTCGCTCGACGGGAAGCCCGTGGCTCCGTACTTGTAGACGCCGTTGCCGCCGTCGGTGCCCGACCGGAGCGCCTGGAGCGGCGGCCGGTCGACCGCGGCCGAGGCGAACATGCTGGCCGTGACCCCGTAGTGCCCGGCCGGGGCGTAGTACGAGGCGACGTAGGTCTGGCCGGCCGTGACCGGGATCGCCGTCGTGAAGTTGGCCTGCTGCCAGCCCGACGCCGTCTCGTTGGTGAAGTTCACCGACCCGAGCGGGGTGCCGTCGCCCTTCCACAGGGTCCCGGTGTGGGTCCCCGTGTTGCCTGCGCCCTTGTAGAAGCGGATGCCGGTCACGTGTCCGGACGTGGCCGGCCTGAACTTCACCCCGACCTCGATGGGACCGTTGTCGTTGGCCGCCGGGGTGGCGGGCACGACCGAGCTGTCCCAGATGCTGGCCGGGGTCTGCCCGGGCAGGGTCACCGTGGTGAACGACCAGGTCACCGGGCTCGCCATCGCGTTGTTGTGGGTGTCCGAGGCGGTCACCGAGGCGGTGAAGAGCGTGCCGGTCGCCAGCGCGGCGTTGGGCGTCAGCGTCGCCGTCCGGCTCGCGGCGTTGTAGCTGACGGTGGCGGCCACCGGGCCGCCCGGGCCGGTCAGCGTGAAGTTGAGCGACGCCGGCGCGATCGCCTCGTTGAACGTGGCGGTGACCACGCTGGAGGTGACGACGCTCGACACGTCGATGGCCGGCGAGCGGTCGGTGACGACCGGGCCGGTCGTGTCCGGCGGCATCGTGAACACGACGTCGACGCCGTAGTCGGTGTCGTTGTAGCTGCCGTTGGGCACACCCGAGGCGCCGTAGCGGTACACGCCGTTGCCGCCGACCGTCGAGCCCCGCGGCGCGGTGAGCACGCCCCGGGTGAAGCCGTCCGCGGAGTAGGTGTTGGCCGTGGCCGAGTAGCCGCCGACCGGCATCCAGTAGGAGGCGATGTAGGTCTGGCCGCCGGTGACGGCGATCGGGGTGGCGAAGTTGGCCTGCTGCCAGCCGGTGTCGCTCTCGACGTTGAAGGTGACGGTGCCGAGCAGGGTGTTGCTGGCGTCCATCGCCCACAGGTGGCCGACGTGGCCGCCGGTGTTGAGCGGGCCCTTGTAGAACCGCAGGCCCTTGATCAGGCCGCTGGCCGCCGGGGTGAACTTGAGGCCCACCTCGACCGGCTGCGGGTCGTTGACCGACGGCGTTGCCGGCGTGTACGAGGTGTCCCGGAACGTCAGCGGGTAGCTGTCGGCGTCGCCGGTGGTCGTGAACGGCCACTCGACCGGCGCGGCGATCGACTGGCCCGACTTGTCCTTCGCCTGGGCCACCCGCGCGGTGTAGGTGGTCTGCGGGTCGAGCGGCGCGGTGGGGTCGAACGTCGCCCGCCGGGACGTGCTGTCGTAGCTCGTCGTGCCGGCCACGAGGGCGCCGCCGACGCCGCGCAGCTCCATCACGATCGACGACGCGGTCATCGCCTCGCTGAAGCGGGCGGAGACCACGGCGTCGAGGGCCACGGCGTCGAGGCCGGGCACCGGGTTGCGGTCGACGACCGACGGGGCGCGGTGATCGTCGTTGTCGAAGACGATGTCGACCCAGTAGTTCGAGGCGTTGAACGAGGTGTCGGGGAAGCCCGAGGAGCCGTAGCGGAACCGGCCGTTGGGGCCGTCCTCGCCGTCGCCGAGCGCCTTGAGCGGCCACACCTCGTAGCCGCCGGCCGCGAAGTAGTTGGTGTCGCCCGCGTAGTGGCCCTGGGGCAGGTACACCGAGGCGATGTAGGTGGTGTTCGCGGTGATCGCCACGGGCGACGAGAACAGCATCTGCTGCCAGCCCGAGGCGGTCTCACCGGCGAACGTCACCGTGGCCAGGCGCACCCCGGACGTCGTCCACAGCGAGCCGGTGTGGGTGCCGCCGTTGCCGGCGCCCTTGTAGAAGCGCACGCCGGTGACAAAGCCCTCCTCGACGCTGCGGAACTTCACGCCGATCTCGATCGGCCCGTTGTCGTTGATCGACGGGTTGGCCGGCGTGACCGACGGGTGCCAGATCGACGCGGGGAAGCCCCGGGGGCCGCCCGTCAGCGTGATGCCCGGGCCGGGCGTCTCGGCGTTGACGCTGTCGTCGATGGCGCGGGTCTTGATCGTGATCGGGCCCAGCGTGTTGGGCAGGAACACGAAGCTCCACGAGGTGGTGCCCGCGGCCCGCTTCCACGTCGTGCCGCCGTCGACCGACACCTCGACCGCGGCGACGACGCCGCCGACGTCGCTGGCGGTGCCGGTGATCGTGACCGGCGAGCCGACAGGCACGGTCGAGCCGTTGGCCGGCGACGTGATGAGGGAGGTCGGCGGCGTGTGGTCGGTGGAGGTCGTCGGGGGGACGAGGCCGGACTGGGGCGTGACCGGCAGCGCCCGCATGTCGGCGAGCATGTTGGCGGTCGCCTGCTGCATGCGGATCTGCGCGGTGCCGCCGGTGCGGGGGTGGGTCTCGTCGAGGCCCCACGACCACTGGCACGTGCCGGTCGCCCAGACGAGCGCGCCGGAGGCGGCGCGGTAGAGGGTGAGGCGGTGGGTGGCGGCCTGCGCGTTGTAGCCGCCGCCGTTGTCCACCAGGACCGAGGGGACGGTCTCGGTGGTGGAGGTCAGCTCGAGCAGGCCGCCGGGCTTGGGGCCGAGCACGCGGTCGTCGTCCCACTCGTAGCCGAGGGTGCCCTGGGTGAGCGCCTTGGTCTGGCCCGGGGTCATGGTCGCGACGTCGGTGTTGCGCCAGAACCGCAGGTTGGCGTAGGTCGACGGGACCTTGATGGTGAGGTCGGGCTGCGACTCGTCGTTGATGGCGCCGAAGATCTGGCCGATCAGCGACAGCTCGGGCCGGCCGCCGTCGGAGGGCGGGCTGAAGCGCGCGTCCCGCCAGGTGCCGGTCCAGATCGGGCTGGTGGTGTCGATCTTGGCGCCCTCGAGCGTCTCCTTGTAGCAGACGAGGGTGCGGTAGGGCGTGCTGGTGCCGGCGGCGCTGTTCTCCCACCGGGTCTTCCAGAACACCTCGTTGCCGGCCATGAAGACGAGGTTGACGCCGGCGTCGCGCGCGGCCTCGACGTTGGCCCGCTGCCCGGCCGACCAGTACTCGTCGTGGCCGGACGAGATGAAGATCTTCTTGTTGAGCAGCTCGTTGCCGCGGCGCTCGGAGTCGACGTCGGTGGTGTAGGTGACGTCGTAGCCGTTGCGCTCGAGCCAGCGGACGAGCGAGTACTCGGCGTCCCAGAAGGCGTTGCCGTTGCCGTTGATCAGGAACGGCCGGTTGTACGACACCTTGTAGGCCCGGCCGGCGGGGGCGACGTTCGGCTCGGACCAGTACAGGCTGGCGCCGCCCCACCGGTTGTAGGCGTGCATGGTGGTGTCGGACGTCTGCAGCATGATGTCGGCCGCCCGCCCGTCGTTGCGCACGACGAACAGGGTGCGGTTGCTGACGCCCGGCTGGTCGAGCCGGTCGAAGTTGGCGACGTACACGCCGGACACGGCGTTGGCGGGCACGGCCCAGCTGGCCGACACGGCCCAGTTGCCGCAATCGACGAGGCCGGTGGAGGTCTGGACGAAGGGGTTGGGCTGGCTCTGGGGCAGCGAGACGGAGGGCGCGATGTCCGCGACCCTGCGGGCGCCGAGACCCCCGTACCACCCCATCCGGTAGATGCGGACGCGCCAGTTGTTCGAGGACGTCTTGACCTTGAAGCTGATGGTCTGCCCCGCGTTGACGCTGATGTCGGTGGCGAACCCCTCGATGCTGTCGTCCTCGAAGGAGTCCCACTCGCTCGGGGGGTTGCCCGGGAGCGCGTTCTCGTTGGCAACCGTCGTGGGGGTCGCCGCGCCGGCCTCGCGGGCGAGAGCCCCGAGGTTGAGTCCGACCGCACCCGCGCTGACGGCGGCACCCTTCAGGAACGAGCGGCGCTGGAACGCGCCGAAGGGCGCGAACCCGCGCTCGTCGTCTTGGCCGCTATGGCCTTCCCTGCCGCCCATTCTGATGTCCGCCCTGCTCTCTGTCCCGGCCAAGCCGCGCCACCGGACGCGACCTGACCGGGGGCCTGGTACTGGGCGACCTAGCCGCCCATGCACGCACAATTCTCGGGACAGTTCCTGAAGACGCGCTGAAGACGCCCTGAAGGCCGACTGATATTGGCGCTGTCGGCACGCTCGCGGTCGCGATAGCAACCGGGGCGTTCTGCCCGCGATTCTGATTGAAAACCAATCAGAATCGCGGGCAGAACGAGGAGATCCTCGCTCAGCCCGGCGCCAGGGCCTCGATCGCCGCCGCCACCCGGAACATCGTCGCCTCGGCCAGGGCCGGGGCCAGGACCTGCACCCCGACCGGGAGGCCGGCCGCGCCCGTGCCGTACGGCACCGAGATGGCCGGGTGGCCAGCCAGGTTGGACGGGATCGTGCAGACGTCGTTGAGGTACATCGTGAGCGGATCCGCCGTCTTGGCGCCCAGCGGGAACGCCTCCGACGGCGACGTGGGGCTCAGCAGCACGTCGAAACCCTGGTAGGCCGACTCGAGGTCGCGCAGGATCAGCGTGCGCACCCGCTGGGCCTTGCCGTAGAAGGCGTCGTAGTAGCCGGCCGACAGGGCGTAGGTGCCCAGCATGATCCGGCGCTTGACCTCGGGGCCGAAGCCCTCGGTCCGCGTGCGGTCGTACATCTCGCCGGTGGTCGGGGCCTCGATGCGGAGGCCGAAGCGCACGCCGTCGTAGCGGGCCAGGTTGCTCGACGCCTCGGCCGGGGCGATCAGGTAGTACGCCGACAGGCCGTAGACCGCCGCGGGCACCGACACGTCGTCGACCTTGGCCCCTGCGTGCTCCAGGGCGTCGGCCGCCTCCCGGACCCTGGCCAGCACCTCGGGCTCGATGCCCTCGGCCTCGCACAGCTCGGTCACCAGGCCGACCCGGAGGCCCGCCACGCCCTCGTCCAGGCCCGGGCTGACCGGCGGCACCGGCTCGGGGATCGACGTGGCGTCGCACGGGTCGTGGCCGGCGATGACCTCGTACAGCACGGCCGCGTCCGCCACCGTTCGGGCGAACGGGCCGATCTGGTCGAGCGAGCTGGCGAACGCCACCAGGCCGTAGCGGGACACCGCCCCGTAGGTCGGCTTCATGCCCACCACGCCGCACAGCGCCGCCGGCTGGCGGATCGAGCCGCCCGTGTCGGAGCCGAGCGCCAGCGGGGCGAAGCCCGCGGCCACCGCCGCGGCCGAGCCGCCCGACGAGCCGCCCGGCACCCGGGACGTGTCGTGCGGGTTGCGGGTCGGGCCGAACGCCGAGTTCTCGGTCGAGCTGCCCATGGCGAACTCGTCGAGGTTGGTCTTGCCGACCACCACCGCCCCGGCGTCGGCCAGCCGCCGCACCACCGTGGCGTCGTACGGCGGGCGCCAGCCCTCCAGGATGCCGCGACGAGCACGTCGTCGGCACCCCGGCCGTCGCCATGTTGTCCTTGAGCGCCACCGGCACGCCGGCCAGCGGGCCGGGGTCCTCGCCGGAGGCCACCCGGCGGTCGAGCGCCAGCGCGGCCTGCCGGGCCTGGTCGGCGGTCACCAGGTTGAACGCGTGGATCTCGCCGTCGCGGGCGGCGATCGCGGTCAGGTGCTCCTCGACGACGTCGACCGCGGACCGGGCGCCCGACCGGACGGCGGCGGCGATGCCGAGCGCGCTGTCGCCGGACGGCACGGCGCCACTCATTGGCGCACCCTTCGGGATGCGCGCAATCACCGCTCGGCCCTGCGGGCCGAATAGCACGCTGTGTCCATGGTTCGCTCGCTGCGCTCGCTCACGGCGCCTCCCCCAGAACCGGCGGGACCCGGAACATGCCGTCCTCGGTGGCGGGCGCGCTCCGCAGCACCGCGTCGCGGTCGAGCGACGGCCGCACCTCGTCGGCCCGCAGTACGTTCTGCAGCGGGTACGGATGGGAGGTCGGTGGCACGTCTGCGACATCGAGCGCCTCGACGTCGCGGGCATGGTCGAGCACCTTGGCGAGCTGGTCGGTGAACGTGTCGAGCTCGGCGTCGGTGAGCCGGAGCCGTGCCAACCGGGCCACGTGCGCGACGTCCTCGCGGGTGATCTGGGCCATAGGGAGACCATGGTAGGCAGGCACGCGGAACAACTCGGCGGGCTCGTGCGTCCAACGTGGCGATGAGCACGGCTCCGATCGACAGCCCCGCGCTCCCAGCGCCCTGGGACGAGGCGCTCGTGCGCGTCTACCGCGAGCGCTACGACGGGCTCGTCCGCCTGGCCTACCTCGTGTCCGGCGAGCGCGACCGGGCCGAGGAGGTGGTCCAGGAGGCGTTCCTCAAGACCCACCGCTCGTGGACGCACGTGCGCGAGCCGCTCCCGTACCTGCGCCAGGCGGTGGTCAACGGCTGCCGGTCGGTCGGCCGGCGCCAGCAGCTCGAACGGGCGCGCCTGCCCCGCCCGGCCGACCCGTCCACCCAGCAGCCCGACGAGCTGTGGGACGCGCTGGCGACGCTGCCCGAGCGGCAGCGGACCGCGGTCGTGCTCCGCTACTACCTCGACCTGCCCGACGCCGACATCGCCGCGATCCTGGACTGCCGGCCGGCGACCGTCCGCACCACGATCCACCGGGCCCTGGCCCGGCTGCGCCAGGAGATCGCACGATGACCGTCGACGTGCCGCCGACGACCCGCCGGGACGACGACGACCTCGAAGCCGCGCTGCGGGCCATGCTCGCCCGCCGGGCCGACGACGTGACGCCGCGGCGCCGCGGCGGGCCGACGGCCCTGACCCCGGTCGCCGTGCTGCCCGTGGCGCACCGGGCCCGGCGCCGCCGGCCGCAGCACCGGGCCCTGTTCGCCGCCCTCGCCGCCGCGGCCGCGGTCGCCGTGATCGTCGGAGCGGTCACCCTGCTCCCTGGCGACGGCCGGGAGCAGGGTGACGTCGCCGTCGCGCCCGCCATCATCTGGCCGCTCGGCGCGAGCCGGCTCGCCGCGATGTCCGACACCGGCCCGGCCGGCGTCGCCCGCGACTACCTGAGCGCCGCGCTCGGGTCGCCGATCGCCGAGGGGTCCGTCAGCCTCGACGGCGACGACCGAGCCGACGTGTCGTTCGACCTCAACGGCCTGACCACGACCGTTGGCCTCTACCGGCTCGGGTCCGAGTGGCGGGTTTCCGGGGCGGCCAACGCAGCGGTGGACATCACGGCGATCGCCCCCAGCCCGGACGGCGTCGAGGTGACGGTGACGCTGCGGGACCCCGAAGCGATCGTCGGCGGGCGGCTCTACCTGATCGGCGCCACCGGCGACCCGGTCGCCACGACGATCCTGTACCGGAACATCACTTCGGGCGACAAGCCTGACACGTCGCCCTCCGGATCCGCCTACCCGCTGCCCTGCACCTGTGTGCTGCGCGCCCCCGCCGGGGCCACCCCGGTCGCTGCCCAGCTCGTGGCCTACGGGCCGCCGTCCGACCAGCCCGGCACGATCGGGTCCGGCTTGCCGATGGCCGTGGCGTCGGCGCCCGTGCCGGGCGCAGCCGCGGCGGCCGCGTCGCCGGAGGGAGCCGCGGTCTCGACCGCGGATGGGACGCCACTGCCCCGCGGCGTCGACCCGATCACCGCCGCCTCGGTGCTCTACACCTCGGAGATCTACCGGGGCGACCCGGTGTGGACCGACTGGCGGGCCGCGGTCGAGGCCTGGCTGAAGGTCGGCTACGACCCGGCCCGCTGGACCGGCCCGCCCGTCCTCACACAGACCGGCGTGAGCGAGGACCGATTGCAGCTGGCGGGCCGCTACACCACCACCGACGGCGGCACCGGCACGTTCCGCCTCGCCCGGCTTGCCCTTGACGCCCCCTGGTTCCTCCTCGGCCTGCAGGACGACGGTCTGGGGATCACCGCGGTCGACCGGGTGGCCGGCGGGCTGAACGTGACCGTCGTGTTCGACGGGGGCGGGTCGGTCGAGCGCGCCGCCTACGACGAGGCCGGCGTGGCGCGGCTCTGGTACGTGGAAAATGGCCTGCGCCTCTACCGGGCCTGGCTGCCCGACGACGATGCGCCGGACGGCGCCCGCCGGCCTCCCGCCGCTATGCCCGGGTGACCCGCCGGGCGAACTCGACGGCCCGCTCGGCGATCACGTCCTTGTCGTAGTCGAGCGTGGCGACGTGGTAGCTGCGCTCCAGCGTGACCCGCTCGACCGGGCCGGACACCGCCGCGGCCAGGAGGTCGCTGTCGGCCGGGTTGACGACGTGGTCCTGGGTGCTGGTCAGGATCAGCACCGGGCAGGCGACCTTGCCCAGCTCGTCGCGCAGTTGGGCCGCGGCGGTCGCCAGGCTGAGCAGCGGTCGCAGCGGCGTGGCGTCGTACGCCTTCTCCCGGGCTCCCGGATCGGCGACGTCGTTGCCGATGGCCGGGATGCGGTCGACGCCCGTCTCGAGCATCTGCTCGACCGCCGTCACCATCTCGGCCGGGACGTCGAGCGCCGGGTTGACGCAGACGATCCCGGGGATCTCCGGGTGGCGGGAGGCCAGCCAGACGGTCAGCGACCCGCCCATCGACAGCCCGGCGACGACCACCCGCCGGCAGCGCGCGGCCAGCGCCTCGTACGCCCCCTCGGCCGCCTCCGCCCAGTGCTCCCAGCTCGTGTCCACCATGTCGTCGACGGAGGTCCCGTGGCCCGGCAGCAGCGGGAGGTCGACTGCGAAGCCCGCGGCCGCGAGGGCCTCGGCCAGACTGCGCAGGCCCTGCGGGTTGCCGGTGAACCCGTGGAGGACGAGGACGCCGTCGGGGCCGCCGTCGGACGACCATGGCTCACAGCCGGCGATGATCTCCTTGCCGTCGGGGGTCTGCACGGGGGATGCTCCTCTCCCTGGCTAGGGATCGCGGACGGGAACCGAGCGTAGGCCGGTAATTGACCGCCGGGTCAAGCATCGCGACACTTGTCGCTGGGCCCGCACCGGCAACCGCCACCGGCCCGATCGAACCGCACGCACATGAACGATCGCCAGCTCACCTCCCAGGGCGCGGAGCGCAAGCAGCAGCTCCTCGACGCCGCCGCCCGCCTGTTCGCGGAGCAGGGCTACGCCGCGACCCGCGTCGTCGACATCGTCGAGGCCGCCGGCGTCGCCAAGGGCCTCTTCTACTGGTACTTCGAGAACAAGGAAGCCCTGTTCCGCGAGCTGGCCACCGAGATCCGGCGCCGGCTGCGCCGCCAGCAGGCGGCCGCCATGGACGAGGACGCGCCCGCGCTCGTGCGCATCCTCCAGGGCACGGTGGCCAGCGTGCGGTTCATGGCCGAGAACGCTCCCTTCTTCTCGCTGCTCGAGGTCGAGGGCCGCAATGTGTCCGACGTCCTGCGGCAGGGCACCGAGCAGCACCTCCACGACGTCGCCGCGCTGATCGTCGAGGGCCAGCGCGACGGCACGGTCACCGACGACGACCCGGCCGAGTTGCTGGCGATGGCGACCGTCGGCACCGTCGGCCAGTTCAGCCACTTCCATCGCACCGGGCGGATCGACCTGTCGCTCGACGAGCTGTCCGGCTACGTCGCGCGGCTCGTCGCCCGCATGCTCACCGCGGACGAGGCCGGCGCCCGCGCCGCCCTGGCCGAGTTGCGGCGCAGCAGGGCCCGCGCGGCCGTCGCCGCCGGCTGACGCGGCCCGTCCGGGTGTGATCGCGGCGCACGGCCGCCGCTAGCCTTGCTCGGCCATCCACTCCACGAGGTCCCGTCCATGATCCGTCGCCATCGCTTCGCCGTGCTGCTCGCCGTCTTGGCGCTCGCCCTGGGGGCGTGCGGCCGCAACGACGCCAAGCAGAGCGACGTCGTCAACGCCATGACCGACGCCAACCTGACCGACAAGCAGGCCGACTGCATCGGCAAGGGCATCAACGACGCCTTCAGCAGCGACCAGAAGCTGTACAACAAGGTGGCCGCCGCCACGGACATCAAGGACCTGCCCGACGGCACCGAGACGAAGATCCAGAAGGTGCTCGACGACTGCCTCGGCCCCGCCGACGGCACGGGCGACAGCACCAGCACGACCGAGGCGGGCACCGGCGACGCCACCAGCACGACGGCCGCCGGGGGCTGACGCGCCACAGTTGCATCGTCACTGCAACTATGGGGCTACGATCCGGCTCTTCGCCGGCGACGAGGGGAGAATCCCGTGCCCTACAAGTTCCTGTCCGATGAGTGGGTCACCGAAGCCAAGAAGCTCCGGGAAGAGCTTGACGCTCCGGCCGCGGCGCCGCAGGCCGTCAAGATGAACCTGGTCATCACCGACGTGCCGTTCGGCGAGGGCTCGGTCGACGCCCACATGGACACCACCAGCGGCGAGCTCGTGCTCGACCTCGGCCACGTCGACGGGCCCGACGTCACCGCGACGCTCGACTACGACACCGCCAAGGCGATGATGGTGGACGCCAACCCGCAGGCCGCCATGCAGGCGTTCATGGCCGGCAAGATCAAGCTCCAGGGCGACATGACCAAGGCGATGGCGCTGCAGAGCGGCCCGCCCAACCCCGAGCTGACCAAGCGGATCCAGGAGATCACCGAGTAGCACGCTCGACGTTTCCGGGCCCCGGGACCGGTCGCCGCGCGGCGAGCGGTGCCGGGGCTCGGACGCGTCAGGGGGCCGGTCGGTCGCACCGACGCCGGGACGCGTACCGAGCCCGTTGGGGCGGCAGCCTCATCGCGGCGGCTGGGGAACACCGCGTCCGGCATACCGCCCCAACGGGCCCGGCACGCTCCGTAGTTTAGTCGCTGCTCACAGCTATGTCAGCCATTCGCGCCCAGCAGGACGAAAACCTCGACAACAGCGTCGGGGGTTCGGCCACACGGGGGAGAACGGCCGATGCCCGGGAGGGGGACTCCCGCACACACACGAAGAGTCCCCCGAACGGGGGTCCGGGGTCAAGACCCAGTTTCAGGAATTTTTCAGTCTCGACCCCGGAAGATAAGCGTGACCCGCGTTCCGGGGTCGACCTGGGACCCCTCGAACGGCGTCACGAAGGCCACCCGTCGCTGATCGTCGCCGAACGTGTCGCCCACGACCAGGCCGGCGCCCTCGATGGCGGCGGTGGCCTCCTCGAGCGACATGCCCCGGACGTTGGGCACGGTGGTCTGGTCGACCGCCACCTGCACGACGACCCGCGAGTTGGGCTCGACCAGCGAGCCGGCGGGCGGGTCGGTGCCGATCACCGTGCCGGCCTGCTCGCCGTTCGTCGCACGCTGGCCCTGCGGCTCGGTCGTCAGGCCGAGGCCCTCGAGCTGGGCGACCGCGTCGCCGGCCGACTGGCCGGTCACGTCGGGCACCTCGATCTTGCGCCCGGTCGACACGGTGAGCCGCACGGTCGAGCCCTTCGGGAGGCCCTCGGGCGGCGGGTCGCCGTCGGTGAAGCCGATCACCACGCCCTCGTCGACGTTGTCGTCGGGCTGGCGGACCGGCTGCACGACGAAGCCGGCCGCCTGCAGTGCCTGGGTGGCGTCGTCCTCGTCGGCGCCGACGACGCCACCGGGCACGGGCACGAGCGGCGGGCCGAGCGACACCGTCAGGGTGATGGTCTTGCCCTCCTTCAGCTCGGTTCCGGCCGCGGGGTCGGTGGCCAGCACCTGGCCGGCCTGCGTGCCGTCCTGGCGCGTCTCGGACACCTTGACGGTCCAGCCCTGGTTGCTGGCGTCGGACTCGACCTGCTCGCGCTGAGCACCGACATACGTGTCGGGAACGAGGTGGCTCGGGATCTGGGCCTTGAGCATGAACGCGGCCACCGCGACCCCGGCGGCGACGGCCACCGCCACCACCAGGGCGCCGAGCATGAGGCGGCCGACGCTGCGGTCGCCGGGCGTCAGGCGGCGACCGGGCTCGGGGGCCAGGGGATCCCACGGCGGCGGGACCGGAGCCCGCGGCGGCCCGGGCGCCCGGGGAGGCGCCCCGGCGCCGACCGCACCGGCGCTGGCGCCCACCAGCACGCCGCTCGCCGGGGCGCCGGCCGGCATCAGGGTGGTGGTCTCGCCGCCCGGCGCCGGGTCGCGCGCCTCACCGGCCGGCGGCGCCGGCGGCACCGGCGGCGCCGGCGGCGCGACGCGGGCGGCGGCGGCGGCCGTGGCGCCCACCAGCGTCGTGTCGCGCCGGTCGGTCGGCGCCGGCTCGGGCCGATCGGTGCCGACGAGGCGCAGCGGCTCGGGGCGGGTGAGCTCGGGGGCCGTGGCCACGAACCCGGCGCCGAGCTCGGCCGCATCGAGCCGGTCGCCCGGGTCGAGCGTCCCGGCGCCCGCCAGGAGCGGCGCCAGCGCACCCAGCTCGTCCGGCACGACCAGCGAGTGGTCGAGGCGGGCCATCAGCGTGCCGATCGTCGTGTCCGCGGTGAACGGCACCCTGCCGGTCACCGCCTCGACCAGCACCAGGGCCAGCGAGTACACGTCGCTGCGGCCGTCGACCGACTCGCCCCGGGCCTGCTCGGGCGAGGCGTAGCGGGCGGTGCCGAGCACCGCGCCTTCGGGCTCGGTCCAGGTGGCTTCGGCGATGGCCCGGGCCAGGCCGAAGTCGGCGATGCGCAGCCGGCCGTCCTCGCCGAACAGCATGTTGGCGGGCTTGATGTCGCGGTGGACGAACCCCTGGCGGTGGGCGTGGTCGAGCGCCCGGGCCGCGTCGAGCCCGACGACGAGCGCCTGGGCCGGCGTGAGCCGGTGGCCTGCGTCGAGCATCGCCCGCAGGCTGCCGCCGCCGAGGTACTCGGTGACGAGGAACGGCACCTCGCCGTCGCTCCAGTCGTAGACGTCCACGACGTGCGCGTGGCTGAGGGCCGCGGCCGCCTGCGCCTCCGCGCGGAACCGGCGCAGGAACGACTCGTCCTGGGCGAGGGCCGGGTGGAGCACCTTGACCGCCACCCGGCGCCGGAGCCGGACGTCGTCGGCCAGGTAGACCTGCGCCGACGCGCCCGCACCGAGCGGCGACAGCAGCCGGTAGCGCCCGCCCAGCACACGACCGATCTGGTCGGTCATGCGGGTCATGGCCACGCGCTCAGGATAGTGGCTGGGGCCGGGCCGGCCAGGCACACCGCCCTATCGCCGGCTACGCCCGGGGGCGCGGTGCGTGCGAACATGCGCACGTCATGGCCGCCACCTCGCCGTACAGCACGCGGTTCAAGCTCGTCGCCTCGGCCGCCGTCGCGGTGGCGGTGGTCCTGCTGATCATCGCCTTCTCGTCGCTGAACAACGGCAACAAGGACCCGGTGCTGACGGCGGGCGACGCCCAGATGGTCGAGAACCTGATCCCCCGCCGGAACTCGCAGGTCCCCCAGCAGTCGACGGTCGGCATCGACCTCGCGACCGGCTGGACGGGCGTGCTCCAGCTCAACGGCGTCGAGATCCCTCAGGACCAGCTCCAGACCACCCCGCAGATCGGGCTCATCCAGTACACGCCTGGCCCGGGCAAGGAGGTCGAGGAGTTCCGCACCGGGCAGAACTGCGTAACCGCGGTCATCTGGCAGATCTCCGACGGCCGCGGGGTCGCCGACCGCAACATCAACTGGTGCTTCCAGGTCGTCTGACCTCGGGCACGGGTGGCGGCACAGGTGTGTCGCCCGATCGTTTTGCCCCCGGAACGGTCGCCATAGCGACCGTTCCCGCGTACAAAACGCGTGGCCGACACGCATGTGGCGCCTCGGCAGCCCGCTCGGTCGCCAGAACCGCGGGTGCAGCACGCCGGAGCGCACCTCGGGGCCGGAGCGGGGTGACGGGCCTATCCGGCACGGGTAGCGGCACAGCCGTGTCGCCCGATCGTTTTGTCCCCCGGAACGGTCGCCATAGCGACCGTTCCGGGGGACAAAACGCCACCGAGTCGTCAGCTGGGCAGCTCGCCGGTCTCCAGCAGCGCCCGGAACGCCGCCTCGTCGAGCACCGGGATGCCCAGCTCCTCGGCCTTGGTGACCTTGGACGCGCCCGGCCCCTCGCCGACCACCACCGCGGTGGTCTTGCCGGACACGCTGCCGGGCGACTTGCCGCCCCGCAGCTTGATGGCCGCCTCGGCCTCCTCGCGGCTGAACTCCTCCAGGGTGCCGGTGACGACCACGCTCATCCCCGCCAGCACCTTGGGCCGGCTGTCGCCGCCCGTCGGCCCCGCGAAGTTGAGCCCCGCGGACCGGAGGCGCTCGATCAGCGCCCGGTTGGCCGGGTCGGAGCACCAGGCGTGCAGCGACTCGGCGATGATCGGGCCGACCCCGTCGGCCGCGGCCAGGGCCTCGACCGACGAGTCCATGATGCGGTCGAGGTCGCCGAACGCCGCCGCCAGCGCCTCTGCTCCCGCCGGTCCCAGGTGGCGGATGTTGAGCCCGACCAGCAGGCGAGACAGCGGCCGGGACCGGGACGCGTCGATCGACGCCCGGAGATTGGCCGCCGACAGGGCACCCATGCGCTCCAGCTGCTCGACCCGGTCCCAGTCGAGGTCGTAGAGGTCGGCCACGCTGGCGACCATCCCCTCGGCGATGAGCTGGGCGATCCGCTTGGAGCCGAGGGCGTCGATGTCGAGCGCGCCCCGGCTGGCGAAGTGCTCGATGGCGCCGTGGCGCTGGATCGGGCACTCGGGGTGGATGCAGCGGTGCTCGGCCTCGCCCTCGGGCCGCACGAGCGTCGAGCCGACCGGGCACGGGCAGGTAGTCGGGAACACCCAGGGCTCGGTGCCCTCGGGCCGCTCGGCCACGACCGCGCCCAGCACCTCGGGGATCACGTCGCCCGCCCGCCGGACGATCACCTTGTCGCCGGGGCGGACGTCCTTGACCTTGACCTGGTCCTCGTTGTGCAGGGTGGCCTGGCCGACCGTCACGCCGCCGACGAACACCGGGTCGAGCACCGCATACGGCGTGGCCCGGCCGGTGCGGCCGATCGACACGAGGATGTCCTGGAGCCGGGTCGTGCGCTCCTCGGGCGGGAACTTGTAGGCCAGCGCCCACCGGGGCGCCTTGGAGGTCGACCCCAGCAGCTCGCGCCGGGCCAGGTCGTCGACCTTCACCACCGCGCCGTCGATCTCGTAGTCGAGGTCGTGGCGGTGCTCCTGCCAGTGGAGGCTGTACGCCAGCACCTCGTCGGGCCCGCTCACCCGGCGGATCTCGGGGTTGACCGGGAAGCCCAGCGACGCCAGCCAGTCGAGGGTCTCGTGATGGCTGGTGAACGCCGGGCCGCCCTCGACCTCCCCCAGCTGGTAGGACCAGAGGGCCAGCTCGCGCTGGGCGGTGATCGTCGGGTCCTTCTGGCGGAGGGCGCCCGCGGCCGCGTTGCGCGGGTTGACGAACGGGCGCTGCTCGGCCGTCATCTGGCGCTCGTTGAGGGCGGCGAAGGCGGACAGGCGCATGTAGACCTCGCCGCGGACCTCCAGGACGTCCGGCGCCCCGGCCCCGAGGTCGCGGGGCACCTGACCGATCGTGGCGACGTTGGCGGTGACGTCCTCGCCGGTGCGACCGTCGCCCCGGGTGGCGGCCCGGACGTAGCGCCCGCCCTCATAGCGGATCGAGATCGCCAGCCCGTCGATCTTGAGCTCGCACACGTAGCCGACCTCGTCGTCGGGCGCGCTGTCCTCGTCGGGGTCGGCGGCCGGCTTGCCCGCCAGGCGGCGGTGGAGGCGCTCGACCCACGCCCGCAGCTCCGCCTCCTCGAAGGCGTTGTCGAGGCTCATCATCGGGACCGAGTGGACCACCGGGGCGAACACGCTGGTCTGCGGGGCGCCGCCGACCTGCCGGAGGGGCGAGTCCGGCGTGATCAGCTCGGGGAACTCCTCCTCCAGGGCCCGCAGCTCCCGCACCAGCGCGTCGAAGTCGCCGTCGCTGATCGTGGGCGCGTCCAGCTCGTGGTAGCGCCGGTTGTGCTCGGCGATCTCGGCGCGCAGCGCCCCCGCCCGCCGCTCGGTCTCCTGGTCGGCCATCCCCCGGACTGTACCGAGGGCAGCGTTACGCCCCGAGTGTCAGCCCTAGCTCGACGGCGCGGGCCTCGACCCGGCGGGCCAGGTGCCCGGTGAGGTCGAGGACGTGGTGCGCCTGGGGGATGTCGAGGCCGACCAGCCCACACGTCGGGGTGATCATCGCCTGCTCGACGAGGCGATGGAGCTCGCAGCCGCCGTCGGCCAGGGCGTCCCATTCGGCCACCAGGCGGCGCCACAGCAGGTCGGCGCCCTCGCCGAGCGGGCGGTCGGTGGGGACGGCGCCCCACGCCAGCCAGCCGCCCCGCTCCAGGTAGTCGGCGAACACCCCCGGGTGCTCGGTCGCGCCGGCGCCGACCGGCAGCGACAGCATCTGGGGGCCGGCCTGGAGCACGACCGGCCAGTCCGCCCGACCGCAGCAGTGGAGGCCGGCGATGGCGTGCTCCTCGACCCCGGCCAGCGCCGAGGAGACCAGGTCGAGCGTGTCGCCGACGTCAAGCGGGAAGCCGGGTTCGAGCGCGGCGGTCAGGCCCGGCTCGTCCAGGAACAGCAGCGGCGTCGCCCCGGGCGCGGACCGGCGTGCGGCGCCCAGCACCTCGCGCACCCGGGCGGCGACGGCCTTGGCCGCCACCGCGAAGGCCCGGTCGGTGGGGACCCCGACGGCATGCAGCGCCAGGCCGAGCGTGACCGGCCCGGTGAGCTGGAGCTTGAACGGGGCGACCCGGCCCTCGATGGCGGCGAGGAACGCCCGGAGCCCGTCGAACGGCTCGGCATCGAGGCCGTCGCCCACGGGCAGGTCGGGGTCGACCACGGCCTCGTCCACCAGCAGCGACCCGTCGGGCAGGACGAGCACGCCGGCGATGCCCCACGCGGCCTGGGGGATCATCCCCTCCATCGGCGAGCGCCGCGGCAGCGACGGGGCGGCCGGCAGCTTCGGCTGCGTGCCGAGTACGAAGTCGATCGCGTCGGACAGGTCGTCGTGCGGCAGGCTGCCGACCGCGGACGCGAGCCCGATCGGGAGGAGCACCTCCCTCATGGTTGCGCCACCCGCGCCTCCACGCTGTTGGTCACTTGAAGCCCCCACTCGGCCGTTCCCGCCGTCTGAAATAGCGACTGGGGGACGTCATCGGCAAATCTCCACGCCGTGACGGCCCCCGCTCCCGACCCCGACCCTGGCCAGGAGGTCGCGGGGACGCCGGCCGCGGGACGCCGGGGGACGCCCTCCGGACCGGGCCGAATCGCCCGCTCGGCGTGGCCCGTCCGCGCCGCGTGGCTGGTCGTGCCGCTCGGCCTCGGGCCTGCCGTGGCGGAGGCGCTCGACGCAGGCAGCCGCCCGGTGCAGCTGGTCACGAGCGTGGGGGCGTGGGCCGGCTGGCTGGTGGTGCTGGTCGCCACGCTGGTGCCGACGACCCTCAGCCTGACCATCGTGCGGGTCGGCGGTCCCGCGGCCGCCGCCGCGGGTGTGGCCGCCCTGGCCGCTGCGGGCCCGTCGGCCGCGACGCTGCTGGGATCCGTGGTCGGCGTCGTGGCCGCGCTGGCGTGCCTGGCCCCGGACACGGCCGAGGCGTTCGTCGACGGCTCGTCCTACGGCGACGAGCGCCGCCTGCCGCTGCGCACGCCCGGCGCCCTGCTGCTGGGCCCCGTCGAGCTGGCGTGGCTGGCCGTCGTGGCGGGCCTCGCCGCCGGCCCCCTGCTGCTGGCGGCCCGCCAGTGGGTGGCGGGGGCGGTCGCGCTGGTGGTCGGGCTCCCGCTGGCGTGGCGGGCGAGCCGGTCGCTGCACGGATTGTCCCGCCGATGGCTGGTGTTCGTGCCGGCCGGACTGGTGATCCACGACCCGTTCACGCTGGCGGAGCCGGCCCTGCTGCCCCGCCGGGCGATCCGCTCGCTGGCCGCGGGCGACCGCACCGCCCCCGGGACGGTCGATCTCACCGCCGGCGCGGGCGGACTGGCACTGGTGGCGACGCTGGTCGAGCCGGTCGACGTGCTGCGCGCGGCACCCCGCCGCGCCCCGACCGAGCTGGTCGAGGCGGACGCGCTGGCGTTCACCCCGAGCCGCCCGGGCCGGGTCCTGGCCGAGGCCCGCCGACGCCGGATCGGCTAGCCGGGGTCTCGGAAGCCGGCCAGCGCCTGCTCGACGACGCGCCGCAGGTAGGGCTCGTCCACCGACGTGCCCATGATCATCTCCCGGAAGAAGGCCACGCCCCCCGTCACGTCCAGCACGAGGTCGACGTCGGTGTCCGGGGACAGCTCGCCCCGCTCGATGCCCCGGGCGACGGCCTGGCCGGGCGCCCGGCGCCGGTCGCGGATGAACTCCGTGAGCAGCTCGCGCATCTCGGGGTTGACGGCGGCCTCGGCCACCACGGCCGGCAGGATCCGGCCACCGGGCGTGTCCCGCAGCTTGGCCGCCAGGTTGCAGGCCATGATCACCAGGTCCTCGACGACCGAGCCGGTGTCGGCGGGGTCGGGCTCCAGGCCCAGCCGGCCGGCGGTGTCGAGCAGCAGCTCGGACCGCGACGACCAGCGCCGGTAGATCGTCGCCTTGCCGCACCCGGCCCGGGCGGCCACGGCGTCGACCGTGAACCCGGCCGGGCCCCGCTCGGCCAGCACCGCCACCGCCGCCTCGGTGATGGCTGCGTCGGCCCGGGCGTCGCGGGGACGCCCAGGCCGGCGCTCGGGCGCGTCGACCGGTAGCGGCAGGCTCACTGGTGCACCCTTCCGGGTGCACGCAGTGAGCCATCGGCACTTCGTGCCGAGCAACGCACTGTGCTGATGATTCGCTCGCTGCGCTCGCTCATGTGCTCGCCCGCGTCGGCGCCGGGTCGGCGACCTCGGCGCTCGCCGGCACGGGGGCGTCCTGCGGCTCGGGCACCGGGGCGTCCTCGGGCTCGGGGGCCGGGGTCCCGGCGGGCACATGGGCGTCGTGGCCGTCTCCCGCGGGGCCGGCCGGACCGACGGGGCCGTCGTGGTCGTGCGCCCGGGCCGGCAGGTACAGGGCCACCAGCACGGCGCCCAGCCCCAGGGCGGCCGCGCCGATCAGGAAAGCGATGCTCATGCCGTCGACGAACGCTCGGCCGGCCACGTCCCGCAGCTGGGCGCCGACCGGGCCGCCGATCTGGTTGGCCACGCCGAACGCCGCGCCGACCTGGTCGGTGGCGGCGGTGACCACCTCCTTGGGGACCGGCACCGGCGACTGGGCGAAGAACTCGCTGACCCGCGGCCGGTAGGTCGAGCTCATCACCGAGCCGAGCACGGCGACGCCGAGGGCGCCGCCGATCTGGCGGGTGGTGTCGTTGACGGCCGAGCCGACGCCCGCCTTGGCCGGCGGCAGCGAGCCCATGATCGACTCGGTGGCCGGCGGCATGACCAGCGCCAGGCCGACGGCCAGCACGACCAGCGCCACGAGCACCTGCCCGTAGGTGGCGTCGACCGGGAGCTGGCTGGCGATGAGCAGGCCGAGCGTCGCCGACGCCGAGGCCGGCGGCCACGACCAGCTTGGTGCCGACCCGCTCGACGATGCGGGCCGACATCGGCGCCACGACCATCTGCACGGCCGCCATCGGCAGCAGCCGCACGCCGGCCTCGAGGGCCGTGTAGCCGAGCACCGACTGCAGGAACTGGGTGAGCAGGAACAGCGACCCGAACATGGCGAAGAACGTGAGCATCAGCGACCCGCTCGCGGCGCTGAACCGCGGGTTGCGGAAGAAGTTGATGTCGAGCATCGGGTAGCGCGGTGTGGCTGCTCCCAGAGGAAGAAGGCCGTGAGCAGCACGGCGGCCGCCACGAAGGCGCCGACCACCGCCGGGTCGGTCCAGCCGTTGGGGCCCTCGATGATCGCCCAGACCAGGCTGACGAGGCCGACGATCGACAGCAGCGGCGCCGGGCACGTCGATGCGGGCGCGCCGCGGGGTCGCGGGAGGTGGGCACGAACAGCTGGCCGAGGACCAGTGCGACGACCACCACGGGCACGTTGACCAGGAAGACCGAGCCCCACCAGAAGTGCTCGAGCAGCCAGCCGCCGGTCACCGGGCCGATGGCGACAGCCACGCCGGCCATGGCGGCCCAGATGGCGATGGCCTGCCCCCGCTCCCGGCGGTCGGTGAACACGTTGGTGATGATCGACAGCGTGGCGGGCATGACCAGCGCGCCGCCGACGCCCATCAGGGCCCGGGTGCCGATGAGCTGGTCGGCGCTGTGGGCCAGCGCCGACAGGATCGACCCGACGCCCATGATCGACAGGCCGATGGCGAGGGCGCCGCGGCGGCCGAAGCGGTCGCCGAGCGAGCCCATCGTCAGCAGCAGGCCGGCGAACACCAGGACGTAGGCGTCCACGATCCACTGGAGCTGGCTGGTCGACGCCCCGAGCTCGCGCTGGAGGCTGGGGATGGCCACGTTGACGATCGTGTTGTCCATCACGATCAGCAGCAGGCTGAGGCACATGACGGCCAGCACGATCCAGCGGCGGGGATCCTGCAGGGGTGCCTCGGCGCGCGCCATGGCGGGGGGCGGTGTCGTTGCGGGCATGCGTTCCACACTGCGACGCCGAATTACGGAACGCAATAGTTTCGGAACGATCGGGTCCTGTGAACTTGGTCACACTGCGGCGATGCCGCCGCCGACCACCTCGTCGCCCGCGTAGAGCACGACCGACTGCCCCGGGGCGACGCGCCGCGCCGGCTGGTCGAAGCGGACCACCGCCCGGGCGCCGTCGCCGGTCACCCCGGCCGCACGGGGCGCGCCGTGCGCCGAGCACTGGGCGTCCACGGCCCCGTCGACCGGCCCGGCGGCCCACACGACCCACTCCAGGCGCACCTCCTGGCTCAGCAGGTCGGTCTCCGGACCGACCCGCACGACCGCGCCGGGCACGTCGACGTCGGTGACGTAGCGGGGGGCGCCGCCGCCGGGCAGCCCGAGCCCCCGCCGCTGGCCCGGCGTCACCAGCTCGACCGCGTCGACGGCGCCGACGTCCCGGCCGTGCTCGTCGACGATCCGGCCGGGACGCAGCTCCAGGCGCCGGCCGAGGAACCCCCGGCGGCCGCTGGCGGAGGTGACGAAGCAGACGTCCTGGCTGTCGGGCTTGTCCGCCGTGCGCAGCCCGAGGGCGGCGGCCTCGGCCCGCACGGCGGCCTTGGTCGAGTCGCCGACCGGGAGCAGGATGCGGGCCAGCTCGTCCTGGCCGAGGATGTAGAGGACGTAGCTCTGGTCCTTGGCCGCGTCCGCCCCCCGGGCCAGGCGCCGGGTGCCGTCGGGCCGGCCCACGATGCGGGCGTGGTGCCCGGTGGCGACGGCGTCGAACCCGACCGCCCGGGCCCGGCGGGCGAGCCGGTCGAACTTGAGGTGGCGGTTGCACTCGATGCACGGGTTGGGGGTGACGCCGCGTCGGTGGGCGTCGACGTAGGGCGCAACGACCCGGCGCTCGAAGTCGTCGGTGAAGGTCCATGTGTGGTGGGCGATGCCGAGCTGCTGGGCGACCCGGCGGGCGTCGTCGACGTCGCTCACCGAGCAGCAGCCGGTGTCGGACTCGCCGCCCCACAGCTTCATCGTGACGCCCACGACCTCGTGCCCGGCGGCCAGCATCCGGGCCGCGGCCACCGACGAGTCGACGCCGCCGGACATCGCCGCCAGGACCTTCACGCCACAGCCTCCCGCAGCCGGGCGACCGCGGCCGGGACGACCGCGAGGGCGCGGTCGACGTCGGCGGCGGTGCTCGACCACCCCAGCGACAGGCGCAGGGCGCCCGCGGCGAGCCCGTCGGGGACGCCCATCGCCGCCAGCACGTGGGAGCGCTCGTGCGCGCCGCTGGCGCAGGCCGAGGCGGCGGATGCGCACACGCCCGCCTCGTCCAAGAGGAACAGCAGCGCCTCGCTCTCGACCCCGGGCACGCACACGTGCAGGGTGCCGGGCAGGCGCTCGGCGGGCTCGCCGGTCTCGACCAGCCCGGGGATCGCGGCCCGCAGTCCGGCGGCGAGCCGGTCGCGCAGGGCGGCGACCCGGGCGGCCGCGGCGTCCCGCTCGGCGAGGGCGGCGGCGAGGGCGGCCCCGAACCCGACGATGCCGGCCACGTCGTGCGTGCCGGTGCGCAGCTCGCGCTCCTGCCCGCCGCCGAGCGCGACGGCGGCGAGCGGGGTGCCGGGGCGCACGACCAGTGCGCCGACGCCCTGGGGCCCGCCGACCTTGTGGGAGCTGAGGCTGACCAGGTGCACCCCGGCCAGCCGCTCGGGCAGGGCGAGCCAGGCGGCCGCCTGCACGGCGTCGGCATGGACGACGGCCGACGGCGCCCGCCGGGCCACGATGCCGGCCAGGGCCGCGGTGGGCTGCACGACCCCGATCTCGTTGTTGGCGACCATGATCGACACGAGCGTGGTGTCGGCGGACACCCGCTCGGCGAGGGCGTCGGGATCGACGACGCCGAGCCGGTCGACGGGCACGGTCCGCCCGCCGACGCGGGCGAGCGGAGCGAGCACGGCATCGTGCTCCACGGCGCCGGCGAGCACGGGCCCGGGCCGGGCGCCCGCGACGCCGAGCACGGCCAGGTTGTCGGCCTCGGTGCCGCCGCTGGTGAAGACCACGTCGCCGGGCCGGCACCCGACGGCCGCCGCGACGACGTCGCGCACGTCATCGATCGCCGCCCGGGCGGCCCGGGCGACCCGGTGCGCCCCGGAGGGGTTGCCGAACCGCTCGCCCAGCCACGGCACCATGGCGTCGCGCGCGGCGGGGCGCAACGGCGTGGTGGCCGCATGGTCGAGGTAGGTCAGCGGCGGCTCGGGCACCGCCCAAGTCTCGCATCCCGACCGGGAAACGCTACGACCGCGGCGCGGGCGGCGGGGGCCGCCAGGGCGGCGCCGGCGGCCACGCGGGCGGCTCACCATGATCGGTCTCGCCGGCGGCGGTCGCGCCCGCGCCCACCGGCTCCGCCGTCGCCGGGGTCTCGGCCGCCTCCGGTGCCGCAGCCGGTTCGACCGGGGCCGGGCGGGCGGCGGCGCCGCAGACGGTGGCGCGGCAGGCGGATGACCGGGCGCGGGCGCTGCCGCAGGCGGGAACCCGGGCACACGCCTAGCCGGCGCCGCTGCCGGCGGGTAGGTCGGTGCCGCCGGCGGGTACGTCGGTGCCGCGGGCGGGTAGGTCGGTGCCGCCGGCGGGTACGCGGCCGGCGGGTACGCCTGTGGATGCCCCGGCGCCGGCTGAACCGGCGGGTAGGCGGGCGCGGGTTGCCCGTAGTAGCCCGGCGCCTGGATGGCCATGGCCGCCGGTTGCACCGGGGGCAGTGGCGGGGCCGGCCCGCCGTGGGCGCGCTGCCAGGCCGCCGCCACGCAGGCGAGGAAGGCGTGGGGGTAGAGCCACTGCGGCGGCGTGTGGCCCATGCGCACCGCGACCGGGTTGGCCAGCCGGATCGCCAGGTGGTCGCGGGCCGCCGGGGTCAGCTCGGCCATGCGGAGCAGGTATGTCCGGATCAGGGCGTACACGTCCTCGTCGAGGGCGCTCACGTCGAGCGACGCCGCGTAGCGCTCGTAGCCGTACGGCGGGGCGAACCACGCCGGGACGACCTGCTTGCTCCGGGCGGCCGTGCGCTCGCGCACCACGAACGTGCCCGCCGCCATGTCGCCCAGGCGCTGGTCCCTGGGCGACACGAGGGCGGTCACCACGGCGATGAAGCCGATCGGGATGAGGAAGAAGTCGACCAGCCCCACCGCGGCCCGCAGGAACGCCTGCTGGAACCGCAGCGTCGTGCCGTCGACGCTCACGGCCCGCAGCCCCAGCGCCGCCTTGCCCAGCGTGCGGCCGCGCCACAGGGTCTCGAACGCCGTGAACCACACGACCACCGTGAGCAGGCTGGTGAGGAGGGCGATCAGCGCGCCGCCCACGCCCTCGGCCGACGCCCCCGCCGCCACGGCCGCCAGCAGCAGGCCGACCAGCGTGGCCCCCAGCGCCAGCATGTCGATGGCGAACGCCAGCGTGCGCGACGCGACGCCCGCCCGCTCGAAGTCGAGGACCACCGCCTCGGGCGTGATGATCGGCTGGGCGGTCGTCGCCGAATACGTGGGCTGTGACGTGGGGCCGACCACCCCCGCACGGTAGTTGACCCTCGCGTCCATCAGGCCCCGCGGCGGCGAGCAGATGGCACGAAAGTAGAGTCCGCGGCGTCGTGGACATCGACCGCTTCATCGCCCGCAACCGCCCCGCCTGGGACCGGCTCGACACCCTCAGCGGCCGGGCCGGCCGCAACCTGCACCGCCTGACCCCGGCCGAGGTCGACGAGATGGTCGCGCTCTACCAGCGGGTCTCGTCCCACCTGTCGCACGCCCGGGCGGCCTACGACGATCACGCGCTGGTCGGCCGCCTCAACCGCACCGTCAGCCGGGCCAACGGGATGATCTACGCCCGCCGGACCCGCACGGCCGGCGCGGTCCGGGACTTCTTCGCCTGGCGCTTCCCCGCCGCGGTCTACCAGAGCGGCCGGTTCGTGGCGGCGAGCGCGGCCCTGCTCCTGGTGCCGGCCATCGCGTTCGGGGTGTGGATCGGCACGAGCGACACCGCGGTCGACGCGACCGGGTCGAAGGCCGCGCGCTCGGCCTACCTCAACGAGGACTTCGAGTCGTACTACAGCTCCAAGCCGGCGACGCAGTTCGCCACCGAGGTCACCGTCAACAACATCCAGGTGGCCGTCGTCGCGTTCGCCGGCGGGGTGGTGCTGTGCCTCCCAACCGTGGCCATGATGGCGTTCAACGGCGCCAACGTCGGCGTGGCCGGCGGATTGTTCGCCGACGCCGGCCAGCTGCCCAAGTTCTTCGGGCTGATCCTCCCCCACGGGCTCCTGGAGCTGACCGCCGTGGTGATCGCCGGCGCGGCCGGCCTGCGCCTGGGCTGGGCCGTCATCGCCCCCGGCGACCGCCCCCGGGGCCAGGCCCTGGGCGAGGAGGCCCGCCGGGCGGGCACGATCGCGCTCGGGATCGCGCTGGCGTTCGTGGTGGCCGGGACGATCGAAGGCTTCGTCACCGGCCGGGGAGTTCCCACCGCCCTCCGGGTCGGCATCGGGGTGGCCGTCGAGGTGCTGTTCGTGTCCTGGATCGTCGTGCGGGGCCGGGTCGCCACCGCCCGCGGCCTCACCGGCGACGTGGGCGAGCTCGACCGCGGGTGGGATGAGCTGGCGACGGCCCGCGAGCGCTCCTGGTCGTCCTGACCCGCGCCTACAACCGCCCGGTTGCCTTGACATTGATGTAGGTGTCGGCGAGGCGGGGCGCCAGCTCGCCGGGCCGGGCATCGACGACCGTCGCGCCCAGGCCCCGCAGCCGCGCCACCGTGCGGCGGCGGGCGTCGAGCGCGGCCAGGGCCGCCGCCCGGCGGTAGGTGCCCTCGGCGTCGCCGCCGGCGGCGGTCGACCAGCGGACCACGTCGGGGTCCTGGACGCCGGCCACGACCACGATGTGGTCCCGCAGCACCAGCGGGAGCGCCGGCACCAGCCACTCGTCCACGGCCGACGCCACCAGGTCGGTCAGCACCACCAGCAGCGTGCGGCGGCGGAAGCGGGCGATCGTCTCCGCGAAGGCGCCTGCGTAGTCGCTCTCGGCCAGCACGGGGTCGAGGTCGTAGAGCGCCTCGATCACCCGCCCCAGCTGCGCCTTCCCCCCGCCTGGCGGCACCGCCACCCGCACCTCCCGGTCGAACGCGACGACCCCGCAGCGGTCGCCGAGCCCGGTCGCCACCGCGGTCAGCATCATCACCGCATCCACCGCGTGCTCGACCCGGGGCACCCCGTCGACCCGGCCGGCCATCACGCGGCCGTTGTCGAGCAGCACGAGCACCGTCTGGTTCCGCTCCGCCCGGTAGGTCCGCACGATCGGCCGCGAGGACCGGGCCGTGGCCGACCAGTCGACCCGGCGGAAGTCGTCGTCGATCGTGTACTCCCGGAGCTGGTCGAACTCGGTCCCCGCGCCGAGGCCCTGCGCCGAGCGCAGGCCCACCTCGAGGATGCGGGCCTTGCGGATGCGGAGCTCGGCCTCGTCCTTGGACCGGAACGACGGGTACACCCGCAGCACCCCCGGCGCCGGCACCCGGGCCTGCCGGGCCCCCAAGCCGAGCGGCCCGGCCACGCGCAGCGTCACCGTGCGCAGGGGGAAGCGGCCCCGGCGGGCGGGGCGGATCGCGGTCGTGGCGGTCAGGCTGCCGCCGGCCGGGATGCGGGCCGCGGCGCGCCGGGTGTCGGCCCGCAGCGACGGCGCCAGGTCGTCGGCCAGCGCCACGCGACAGCTTCCGCCGCGTCGGGTTGCGGACCGTCCACGCCACCTCCGCCCCGCTGCCGAGGACCACGACAGGCGGCATCTCGCGCGCCACCGGCAGGCGCCGGGGGCGCGGCGCGGCCAGCGCGTCGGCCGCCGCCACCCCCGCCAGCACCAGGTTGACGCCGAGGAGCGGGAGCCACACCCCGCCGACCGGCAGCACCAGCACGAGCAGCGAGGCGAGCGCCGCCACGACGGCCAGCCGCCGGGTCGGGCTCACGGCCTGCTCACCCCGGGCCCCTCGCGCTCACCGCGGCACCGGCACGGTCGCCAGGATCCCGTCGAGCACGCCGTCCACCGTCGTGCCCTCCAGCTCCAGCTCGGGCCGGAGCTGCATGCGGTGCCGCACGCACGGCTTGACCACGGCCTTGACCTCGTCGGGCGTCACGAACTGGCGGCCGGCCAGCCAGGCCCAGGCCTTCGCCGCGTGCAGGACCATCGCTGCGCCGCGGGGCGAGACGCCGAGGGTGACCGCGCCGGCGGTCCGCGTCGCCCGGGCGATGGCGACGATGTAGGCCAGCACCGCGGGCTCGACCCGGATGTCGAGGATCTGGCGCCGGGCCGCGGCCACGTCGTCGGCGGTCGCCACCGGCTTGACCCCGGCCGCGACGGTGTCGTGGGGGTCGAGGCCCCGGTCGTGGCGGGCGAGCACCTCCTGCTCCTGGTCCGCGCTCGGATAGGCCACCACCAGCTTGAACAGGAACCGGTCGAGCTGCGCCTCCGGCAGCGGGTACGTGCCCTCGTACTCGATCGGGTTCTGGGTCGCCACCACCATGAACGGGTCGGGCAGCGGGTGCGCGGTCCCGTCGACCGACACCTGCCGCTCCTCCATCGACTCGAGCAGCGCGGCCTGGGTCTTGGGCGGCGTCCGGTTGATCTCGTCGGCGAGCAGGATGTTCGTGAACACCGGCCCCGGCCGGAACCGGAAGCGGCCCTCCGACCCGGTGCCGGCCTCGCCGGGGTCGAGGATCATCTGCCCGGTCACGTCCGAGGGCATGAGGTCGGGGGTGAACTGCACCCGCTTGACGTCGAGGTCGAAGGCGGCCGCAAGGGTCTTGACGATGAGCGTCTTGGCCACCCCGGGCACGCCCTCCAGCAGCACGTGGCCGCGCGCCAGCAGGGCGGCGACCAGCCCGGACAGCGTGCCGTCCTGGCCGACGACCACCTTGCCCACCTCGTCGCGGACGGCGAGGATCGCAGTGCGGGGATCGGGCTGCGGCGCGTCGCTCGGTGCGGCGACGGGCACCGGCTCAGACATGGGCGAGGACCTCCTGGCGGATGCTGTCGATCGTGGACGCCAGGCGCACCAGGCCGGCGTCGTCGGTCACGGGATCGGTGAGGGCGAGCCGGAGGCGGTCCTCGGCCATGCCGGTGCGGGCGGCGGTCACCACCACGAGCCGCGTCGTCGCCCGACCCGGGCGGGAGCCCCATGCGGTCGCGCAGGAACCTCCGCAGGTCGGCCCGCAGCAGGTCGGCGCCGTGCCCGGGCGAGCGTGAGCGGTCGAGCAGGCCGCCGACCGCGGCCACCAGCTCGGACGCGGCCACCTTCACGGGCTGGGGCTCGGACACCGGGCGCCCGAGCCGGCGGCTCCGCCACAGGGCGAAGAACACGAACGCGACCACGAGCTGGAGGACGAAGCGCTTGACCCCCGGCGAGATCAGCGAGACCAGGCTGCGCCCGCCGCGCACCGCACTGCCGAGCGGCCCCGGCTCGAGGACGACGATGTCGGTGCCCTGCCCGGTGGCGAGCAGGGCGGACGCCACCGGTGCGTTGTCGCCCTGGGCCAGCGCCGCGTTGACCATCATCCCCGCGCCCCCCACGGCCACGACCGTGCCCGACCCCCGGTCCCGGACGACGACGTAGGCGAGGCCGTCGCCGTTGGACAGGCAGGTGTCCGCGCTGCTCGGGGCGTCGTACAGCGCGCCGCCGTGGCGGGGCTCCACCCGGGACACGTCGATCTCGTCGAGCGCGCCGATCTCGCACCGGCCCCGCAGCGTGGCGGCGGGGCCCAGGTCCGAGATCCGCTCGAAGTCCTGGAACGCGTCGGGCGGCACGAACGGGGAGACCGGGTCGGTGACCACCAGCACGCCGCCGCCGGCGACCCACTCGTCGACCGCGTCCCGCTGCTCGTCGGTGAGCAGGTCGGTGAGCAGCAGCATGACGTCGGGAGCGTCGGCGCCGCCGAGGTCGGGCAGCTTGTCGGCGATGCGGACGTCGGCCCCCAGCTCGCGCTCCAGGCGCACGAGGGCGCTCGTGCCCAGCCGGTCGTTCGAGCGCGGCGACAGGGGCGGGCCGCCGCCGTTGTCCTGCCCGATGAGGAGCACGGCCACCACGAGCAACAACGCGAGTCCGCCGGCGACCACCCACGTGGTCGTCGAGTCGCCGCCACGCGTCGCCGGTGCGGCGCTCACCCGGAACCGACCGCCGCGCCGAGGCCCGCCCGCACCTCGTCGGCGAGGGCCGCGAACCGATCGGCCTCCGCCGGCCCCGAGGGGGCGGCGCCGTACCACACGGCCTCGAACTGGCTGGTGGCGCGGGCGAAGGCGGGGGCGACGGTCGGGGCGGCGCCCCGCACGTCGGCGACCAGCTCGCCGGTGGTGCGCCCGACGAGGTCGGGGATGACGCCCGCGGCCGCGAGCTCGGACACCAGCACCCGGTAGCGGGCCCGCAGGCCCTCCCGCCAGAGGCCCACGGCCTCGCACCGGGCAACCTCGGCCGCCCAGTCGACGTCGGCCTCGCCCTCGGCGACCACGATCCGACCACCCTCGCGCCGCGACCTGTCGAGGCCGGGGAACCGGCGCCGGGACCGGTACAGCAGCGCGAGGATCAGCACGACGACCAGGCCCAGGAACACCCACCCCAGCCACACGGGGATGTTCCCGAGGCCGAGCGGGACGCTGATCTTGGAGAGCTGCTCGGCGATCCACGAGCCGATCCGGTCGATCAGGCTGCGGCCGCTCCAGCTGTACTCGGGTCGCGCCAGGATCTCGCGGGCCGCCCGGCGGACCTCACCGCTGTCGTGCGAGGGGTCGGGCAGGTCGCCGAACCAGGCCTCCACGTCACGCGGCCCGGTCGAGCACGTCGATGGCCGTCATCTCGATGTCGAGGCCCTCGGTCCGCACCCGCAGGTCGAAGTAGAGCAGGACCGTCGCGGCAGCCACGAACGGCACGACGACCAGTTCCGCGACCGTGGACCCGAGGGCGAGCAGCGGCCAGCCGCGGTCGAGCCCGATCCAGGAGGCCAGCAGCTGCGGCAGCGCGGACAGGGCGTTGGTGAGCAGCCAGGACACGACGCCCGAGAGCACCGCCACGAGCATGACGAACCAGTAGCGCGGGCGCACGAGCCGGACCGACCGGCTCATGGCCGCGAGGGGGCCGACGCCCTCCACCGCCACGATGGGCGCGACCGGGACGAACAGCGGCATGACGAACAGGATGCCGAGGTAGCAGGCGAGGGCGCCGGCGCCCTCGGCCAGCTTCACGAGCACGTACGACGCCAGCAGCGGCCACCAGCGGCGGGCGACGACCCCGACCATCTCCCGGGCCGACGGGTCGCGGCCCATCGTCCACTGCCCCACGAGGTGGGCGATGCAGGCGGCCACCGCGACGAGCGCCAGCGCGCTGAAGACGATCGCGCCGAAGAGCGCGAGGATCTCGCCGCCCCCCTGGGACGACTGCTCGTTGAGGACAGCCGGGTCCTGGGAGAAGAAGTCGGTGGCGACCCCGCCGAAGGCGTTGCGCTGGAGGTAGGCCAGCAGGATCTGGATCGGCACCACGAACACGGCCGTGAGCACGAGGATGCGGCGGGGCCGGGCCTTCACGACGCCGAAGGCGCCGTCGAGGATGTCGGCCAGCGTCATGGCCCGCAGCGCCACCCGGGGCACCGAGGCGGGCGGCGCCGCGGGCTCGGACCAGGCCGCGGGACCGCCGGGGCCGCCCTGCGCACCTTCGGCCGGCGGTGCCACGTCGAGCGGCGGCGCGGTCGGCTGTGCCACCGCGGATCCTGGGACGGCCCAGCCGGGACCGGGCGCGGCGCCCTGCGGGTCCCACCCCGGGCCGGTCGCCGACGGATCGTCCATGGACGCCATCATCGCCGATGATGGAGCGGGCCGGGGACACGGCACACACCGGGAGGTGCGCAGATGGAGGGCTACCGACCGAGCACCTACGGCGAGGGATTCGCGGACGTGTACGACGACTGGTACGGCGACGTGTCCGACGCCGCCGCCACCGTCGAGCGGGTGGCGGCGCTCGCCGGCGCCGGGCCGGTCCTCGAGCTGGGGGCGGGCAGCGGGCGGCTGGCGGTTCCGCTGGCGGCCCGTGGCCTGGAGGTGTGGGCCCTCGACGCGTCGCCGGCGATGGTCGAGCGCCTGCGGGGCAAGCCCGGCGGCGACCGGGTCCGCACCGTGGTCGGCGACATGGCCGAGGCCGACCTGGGGCCCGGCGCGCCCCGCTTCGCCGTCGTGCTGTGCGCCTTCAACACGCTGTTCAACCTGACCGACAGCGACGCCCAGCGGCGCTGCCTGGCCCGGACCGCGGCGCTGCTGGCGCCCGGCGGGCGGCTGGTGGTGGAGGCGTTCGTCCCCCGGCCCGGGGGCGACGGCGACGCCGCGTCGGCGGCGGTCGAGCCCCGCCACATCGGCCTCGACGAGGTCGTGCTGGTTGTGAGCCGGCTCGACCCGGCGACCCGGACCGTGACCGGCCAGCACGTCCAGATCCGGGAGTCGGGCATCCGGCTGCGGCCCTGGGTGATCCACTACGCCTCGCCGGCGGAGCTCGACGTGCTCGCCACCGAGGCGGGCCTCCGGCTCGTCTCCCGCCACGCTGGGTGGCGGGACGAGCAGTTCACGCCATCGTCGGACGTCCACGTCTCCACATATGGGGCCGCAGGCCACGAACCGACATCAGAACCCACTCCGTGCGGCGGGGACGACGGGGTACGTTGACGCGCGTGTCGACGACTGAGGATCCGGCGCTGACCGAAACGACCGCCCGCCCGCGCTCCGTGCCCAGGTCATGAGCCAACTCCGCCTGAATCCCCTGACCGGGCGGTGGGTGGCCGTGGCCGAGGGCCGCGAGCACCGGCCCGGCGACCTCGTCTCGCGCCAGTTGCCGGTCGAGAGCGATCCCGACCGCGTGTGCCCGTTCTGCCCGGGCAACGAGGAGGAGACGCCGCCCGCGCTCGAAACCTACGGGCGCCACGGCGAGTGGGTGGTCCGGGTCGTCCCCAACCGCTACCCGGCGTTCGAGGGCGACGAGCCGCTGCGGGTCGAGAACAAGGGCCCCGTGTTCACCCAGGCCGTGGCGAGCGGCATACACGAGGTGCTCGTGTTCTCGCCCGACCACGGCGCGGCGTGGGCCGACCTCGACGCCGCCCAGGCGGCGGTGACGATGGCCGCCATCCGCGACCGCATGGAGGACCACGCCCGCCGGCCCCAGATCCGCTACACGCAGGTCATCGTCAACCACGGGCGCGAGGCGGGGGCGAGCCTGGAGCACCCGCACGGCCAGCTGCTCGGCATCCCGTTCGTGCCGGGCGAGATCGCCGAGGAGGAGGCCGGGTTCCGCCGGTTCGAGGGCTCGTGCCTCCTGTGCACCACCGTCGAGGCCGAGGAGGCCGCCGGCCACCGGGTCGCCTACGCCGACGACCGGGTGCTGATCGTGTGCCCGTACTGGTCGGGCACGCCCTACGAGATGCTGGTGCTCCCCCGCAACCACCAGGTCCACGTCATCGACGCCGAGCCGGCCGACGTCGCCGCGGTGGGCCGGGCGATCGGCACGGTGCTGGCCCGGCTGCGGGGCTGCCTGGGCAGCATCGCCTACAACCTCGTGTTCCACACGGCGCCGCACCGCCACGCCGGCCCGTTCCACTGGCACGTGCACCTGTTGCCCCGGGTCACCAGCGTCGCCGGATTCGAGCAGGGCACCGGCGTGATGATCGACATCGTGACCCCGGAGCTGGCGGCCAAGCACCTCACGGTGGTCGGGTAATCGTCCAGGCGACACTCACGGTGGTCGTGTCGAGGTCTGCAGACCGGCGCAACTAGTTGCGTGGCTAACTGTCCGCGAAAGTGGTTGGTTATCAACCACTTTCGCGACCCAGAACGAACAAAGCTCGCCACACCCACCGTGAGTGAAAAGGGCGGTCGCCCCACCATCACAGAAGAGGCCGCCCCGGCGGCCTCCTGACCAGCCACATTTATCGTTTGATCGTTTCGGTTGCCAGGTCGTAGGCGCGGCGGCGGGGCACCGCCAGCCGGGCGGCCACGGCCCGGACCGCATCGCGGGCGGTCGCTCCCGCCGCCAACTCGGCCTCCAGGGCGGCGAGGACGTCGGCGTCTGACGGGGGTGCAGGGGCCGGGGCGCCGGCGAGCACGACCACAACACGGCCGGTCGTGTCCGGGACCGGCGCCTCGCCCAGCGGGCCGCGCCAGACGGTTCCGGCGACCACGGCGGCCCGGCGGTCGGGTCCGCACGCTGCGCCCAGGTCGGCCAGGGTGCCGGCCAAGTGGTCCGGCGCCGCGACGAGCACGACGGTCCGGCGCTCGGCGGCCAGCGCGGCCAGCCGCGCAGCGCGCTCGGGGCCCGCGGTCGGCAAGCCGGCATCCACCACGAACCGGGCCGTCGGCAGGCCGCTCACCGCCAGCGCCGCCAGCGCCGCGGAGGGGCCCGGGACGTGCTCGACCGCATGACCCGCGGCGGTCGCCGCCGCCACCAGCCCGGCCGCCTCCCCACCGTCCGGCGCTGCGCTGACCACCACCCGCTCGCCGGCGGCGAGGCGGGCCAGCAGGGCGGGCACTGGCACGCCGGCCACGGGCTCGGCGCCCGGTCCCTCCGCCTCGGCCCGCGGCGACCGGCCGTCTCCCGGCGCCAGCGGCTCGCCCACCACGACCAGCACCCCGGTGGGCGTCACCCCTTGACCTCGAGCTGGTCGCCCGGGCTCAGGTTCCAGCGGGCGAACGCCCCCGCCTCGGCCTCGACCACCGCTCGGGCGCGCCACACCGGGCGGGACACCCGGTGCCGGGGCATGGTGACCAGCCGGACGACCCGCATCTCGCCGTCGCAGAACGCCACGTCGATGGGGAACCGCATGCCGATCGTGTGCACCGACCGGGCGTGCGGCAGCAGCAGCGCGCCGTCGATCCCGTCGCGGCCGAGCAGGCCCCGGCTGCGGGCGCGCCACGACTCGGCCAGCTCCAGGCTGGCCAGCACCTCGCCCTCGCGCAGCAACCACGCCACGGTGCACATGATGCCCAGCCGCGACGCGTTCCATGGCCCAGGTCGCACGATCCGCTTGTTGACGCGGGGCCGGCCGCCTCGGGGGACTCCGGTTCCGGGGGTTACACGTTGAAGCGGATCTCCAGCATGTCGCCGTCGGCCACCTCGTAGTCCTTGCCCTCGACCCGCAGCTTGCCCACGTCCCGGGCCTTCGACCACGACCCGATCGCGATCAGCTCGTCCCAGGCGATCACCTCGGCCCGGATGAAGCCCTTCTCGAAGTCGGTGTGGATCACGCCGGCGCACTGCGGGGCCTTCCAGCCGGCCCGGAACGTCCAGGCCCGCGACTCCTTCTCCCCCGTCGTGAAGAACGTCCGCAGCCCGAGCAGGTGGTACGCGGCGTGCACGAAGCGCCCGAGCGCGCCCTCGCCCAGCCCGAGCGCCTCCAGCATCTCCGCCCGGTCCTCCTGGGCGAGCTGCGCGGCCTCGGCCTCCAGCTGCACGCACACGCCGAGCACCTCGGCCCGGCCGGCGAGCTCGGCCTCGATCGGGGCGATCACCGCCGCCACGTCGTCGAGCTGGTCCTCGCCGATGTTGACGACCGCCAGCACCGGGCGGTTGGTGAGCAGGAACCACGGCCGCAGCAGGGCCCGGACCTCCGCGTCGAGGTCGCTGCGGTAGATCGGTGTCCCGGCCGACAGCACCTCCTAGCGCGGCGTCGAGCGCAGCCACCTCGTCGGCCAGCGAGCGGTCGGCCTTGGCCGCCTTGCGCCGCTTGACCACCTGGTTCTCGACCGACTCCAGGTCGGCCAGCGTCAGCTCCAGCTCGACCACCCGCAGGTGCTCCAGGGGGTCGACCGGACCGGGGACGTCGCCGTCGTCGAAGGCCCGCAGCACGTAGACCACGGCGTCGACCTCCCGGATGTTGGCCAGGAACCGGTTGCCCAGCCCCTCGCCCTTGCTGGCTCCCTCGACCAGGCCGCCGATGTCGACGAACTGGACGCTGGCCGGCACCACGTTGCGGCTGGCCGACATGGTCGCCAGGGCGTCGAGCCGGGGGTCGAGCACCTTGGCCACGCCCGACGTTGGGGTCGCGGGTGGCGAAGGCGTACGGCGCGGCCAACGCGCCCCCGCCGGCGAGCGCGTTGTACAGCGACGACTTGCCCACGTTGGGGAGACCGACGAACCCGAACCGTTCCACCGGGCGAGGGTACCTACCGCGGGTGCGGCCCCGCCACCCGGCCCCGGGTAGCGTCGGCCGGCATGGAGCCCGAGATCGTCGTGCGGGGCACCGGCGAGGTCCAGGTGCTGCCCGACCTGGCCACGCTGCAGATCGTCGTGTCGGCCGACCACCCCACGCCGGACGGCCGCCCAGGCGCGCCGCGGCGAGGTCGTGGCCGCGGTCGACGCGGTGCTGGCCCGGCACGGCGAGGCGATCTCCCGCACGCTGCCGGCGGCCGTCGGTGTCCAGCCGCGGACGCGGTGGCAGCGGGGCGAGGCGATCCAGACCGGCTGGCGGGCCACGCGGACGACGCTCGTCGAGGTCACCGGCCTCGACGAGATCGGCCAGATCATGGCCGGGGTCGCCCAGGCGGGCGCCGAGGTGACGGGGCCACGCTGGTCGCTCGTCCCCGACAACCCCGCCCACGAGGCCGCCCGGCGGGCCGCGGCGGCCGACGCCCGGCGCCGGGCCGAGGCCTACGCGGACGCCCTCGGGCTCACGCTGGGCCCGAGTCGCGTGGGTAGCCGAGCCCGGCCTGCGCCGCCCGGCCGGCCGGGCGAGGTCTACGCCGCGGCCCGGACGATGACTGCTGGCGGCTCGTCGGGCGGCCCGGAGGCGGTCGAGGAGGCCTCACGCCGGCCGAGGTCACGATCGCACGCGGCGGTCGAGGTCGGCTTCCGGATCCTGTAGCGGCCGCTAGAACGGGGGGCGTGCACCCGGCCGCCGCTCTCGACCGCATCGTCTACCTGCTCGACCGCGACCTGGCCGAGGGCCAGAAGGTGCGGGCCTTCGCCCGGGCCCGCGACGTGGTCGAGGCGACCGACGACGGTGACCTGGCCCGCCTCCACGAGGCCGGCAAGCTGACCGACCTCGCCGGCATCGGGCCGACGACGGGCCGGGTCGTCGCCGAGGCGCTCGACGGCGAGGTGCCCGACTACCTCGCCAAGCTGGAGGACGAGACGGTCATCCCCGTCGGCGAGGGCGCGAGCGCTGCGGGCGGCGCTGCGGGGCGACTGCCACACCCACTCGACCTGGTCCGACGGCGGCGCCCCGATCGAGAAGATGGCCCGCACCGCCATCGACCTGGGCCACGAGTACATGGTGCTGACCGACCACTCGCCCCGCCTGACGGTCGCCCACGGCCTCACGCGCCGAGCGCCTGCGGGCCCAGCTCGACGAGGTCGCCGCGCTCAACGAGGCAGCTGGCGCCGTTCCGCATCCTCACCGGGCATCGAGGTCGACATCCTGCGCGGACGGCGCGCTCGACCAGCGACGAGGACCTGCTGGCCCGGCTCGACGTCGTGGTGGCCAGCGTCCACTCCAAGCTGCGCATGGAGCGCCAGGACGATGACCCGCGCGCATGGTGCACGGCGGTCGCCAGCCCGCACGTCGACATCCTCGGCCACTGCACCGGCCGCAAGCTGGTCGGACGGGGCCGGCCGCCGTCGACGTTCGACGCCGAGATCGTGTTCGCGGCCTGCGCCCAGTTCGACACGGCGGTGGAGATCAACTGCCGCCCCGAGCGCCTGGACCCGCCCGACGAGCTGCTCGACCTGGCCATCGAGCTGGGACTGCGCTTCGCGATCGACACCGACGCCCACGCCCCGGGCCAGCTGGAGTGGCAGCCCTACGGCTGCGACAAGGCGGCCCGCCACGGCATCCCGGCCGACCGGATCGTCAACACGATGGAGGCTGACGACCTCGTCACCTGGGCGGCCGACCACGCGGCGTGAAGGCATTACCTTGACGGGGTTGCCTTGACGCCCTTGCGTCCCTAGGATGGGGGCGTGGAAGCAGACCGCTACGTCGCCCGGGTGTCGTCGCGGGTGACCGAGGAGCTGACGCGGCGCGTGGACGTCCTGCGCCAGCAGGGCCACGACGCGGCGTCGCTGGGCGACCCGGACGACCTGGCGGCCCGCATGCTGGCCGCCGTCCCCCTCCCGTCGCCGTGGGCCGAGCTGGGCCCGTTCTACAGCACGACCGGCCTGGCCCGGGTGCTCGGCGGCGTCAGTCGCCAGGCGATCGACGAGCGCCGCCGGCGGCGGACGGTCCTCGCCCTGCGCACGTCCGACGGCGCCTGGGTCTACCCCGCGTTCCAACTCGACGACCACAACCACGTGGTGGCCGGCCTGGCGGAGATCCTCGACCGCTTCCACCCCCACACCCCCGAAGACGAGTGGATGGTGGCCGCCTTCGTCGCCGCCCCCCAGCCGGGCCTCGGCGGCCGCACGATCGTCGAGCACCTCCGCGACGGCGGCGACCGCGAGGCCGTGGTCGACCTGGCCGAGGACCGCGCCACGAGGTGGTCGCTGGCCTAAATGCGCGTTTTCTACGCGGAAGTGGTCGCTATAGCGACCACTTCCGCGTAGAAAAGCCCGGGTGCCGCCGCCCCAGGACGCCCGCCGCCATCCGGACACCCGGCAGACGCCGAGCCTCGGCTCCCCGCCTCCGCCCGACGAGCTCGCCGGCTTCCCGGTCTGGCACGTCCACGCCGGGACCGTGCTGTGCCGGGTCACGACCTCCGGCCTCAGGCCCTGGTGGTTCTCGACCGGGGGGTACGGGCGGTTCGACCTGCCGCCGCCCCGGGGCACCTGTTACCTGGCCGACGACGAGATCGGGGCCCTGCTGGAGGTGCTGGGGCCGATCATGGTCGTCAGCGCCGAGTGGGCCCGGCGGCTGAGCGTGTGGCACCTGGGCCTGCCCGACCAGTGCAGCGCCGCCGACACGACCGTGCGGGCCGCCCGGGGGTTCGGCGTCACGGCCGAGCTGGCGAGCATGACCCCCTACGACCTGCCCCAGCGCTGGGCCACCGCCTTCGCCGCCGCCGGCCACCAGGGCGTGCGCTACCGCATGCGCCACGACCCCGGCGGCAACCGGGCGCTGGCGCTGTTCGGCGCGGCCGGCGAGCGGTCGCGCTGGCCACAGGGCTACCGGCGCGACGTCGACGACGAGGTGCTCGCCCGGCTGGTCGCGGAGACCGGCGTCCGGGTCGCCCCGGTGCCGACCCTCGCCGACCTGGGCGAGGTGCTGGACTGACCTAGGTTCGGCGCCCATGGCCCTTCCCCCGCCGCCGGACGCCCGGCGCGACGACACGGCGGACGTGATCCACGGCGTGACCGTGCCCGACCCCTACCGGTGGCTGGAGGACGGGGACGCCGACCAGGTCGCCGCGTGGGTGGCCGCCCACAACGCCCGCACCCGGGAGGTCCTCGACGCGCGCCCCGAGCGGGCCGGGCTGGTCGAGCGGTTCGCGGAGCTGTACGCCGCCGGGCGGGCGGGCGCCCCCGCCATCCAGGGCGGCCGGCTGTTCTCGATCGACCGCTGGGGCGGCCGCGAGCAGGCCGTGCTGGTGGTGCGCGACCTCGACGACCGGGGCGACGGCACCGGGCGCACGCTGGTCGACCCCCACGCCCTCACCGGCGACACGACCGCCGCACTCGACTGGTACGAGCCGTCCGACGACGGCCGGCTGGTCGCCTTCGGCACCTCGCTGGGCGGCGACGAGCGCAGCACGCTGCGGATCGTCGAGGTCGACACCGGGGACCTGCTGCCCGACACGATCCCGTTCACCCGAGCCGCCTCGCTGAGCTGGGCGGCCGACGGCGACGGGTTCGCCTACACCCGCTGGCCCGACCCCGCGGTCGTCGGCGCCGAGGACGCCGACTACCACCGCACGGTCTGGTGGCACGACCTGGGCGCGGCGCCCGAGGACGACACGCTGCTGTTCGACGACCTGCCCGACCCGACCGCCTGGGCGATGGTCGAGCTGTCCCGCGACGGGCGGTGGCTGCTCGTGCAGCTGACCCTCGGCTGGAGCCGGGTCGACGTCCACCTGATCGACCGGTCCACCGGCGCCCGGACGACCGTGATCGAGGGCGAGGACACCGCCACGTTCCTCACCGTGGTCGACGACCTGCTGGTCGGCCACACGACCCTCGGCGCGCCCCGTGGTCGCGTGGTGGCGGCCCCGCTCGCCGACCCGGCGCCCGATCGGTGGCAGACGGTCGTCCCCGAGTCGGACGACGTGATCGAGGGCGTCGCGGTCACCGCCGGATCGCTGCTCGTCGCATCGACCCGGGGGGCGATCAGCCGCCTGCGCCGCGTCCCGCGGACCGCGCTGGCCGGAACCGGTCCCGCCGATCCTGACGAGATCGCCGAGATCGCCCTGCCCGAGCCCGGGTCGATCGTCGGGGTGGGCGGCGACCGGGAGGAGGAGCGGGCGGTGGTCGCGTTCACGTCGTGGGCCCGGCCGGCCGAGCTGTGGCGCTGGACGGCCGGCGGCGCCGGTGCCGGCGACCTGGTCCCGTGGAGCGCGCTGCCGTCACCGGTCGACCCGACCGCCTACACGGTCGCCGCCGAGCGCTACCCGTCCAGCGACGGCACGCTGGTCACGCTGTTCACGCTGCGCCGGTCGGACGTCCAGCCGGGGCCCGACACCCCGACCCTGCTCACCGGCTACGGCGGGTTCGCGATCACGATGAGCCCGGCGTACAGCCCGGTCGGGGTGGCGGTCGCCGACGACGGCGGGGTCTACGCCGTGGCCTGCATCCGGGGCGGCGCCGAGGAGGGCGAGGACTGGCACCGGGCCGGCATGCGGGGCAACCGCCAGCAGGTGTTCGACGACTTCGCGGCGGCAGCGCGCTGGCTGGCGGCCGAGGGCAGGACCTCGCCGGCGCGCCTGGCGATCCAGGGCGGCAGCAACGGCGGCCTGCTCGTGGCCACGACGCTGGTCCAACGCCCGGAGGTGTGCCGGGCCGTGGTGTGCGCCGTGCCGGTCATCGACATGGTGCGCTACCCCCGCTTCCTCATCGGCCGGTTCTGGACCCCCGAGTACGGCGACCCGGACGTGGCCGAGGAGTTCGCCTGGCTGTGGGCCTACTCGCCCTACCACCGCCTGGCCCCCGGCCGGTGCTACCCGGCCACGCTCGTGCTCACGGGTGAGGAGGACAGCCGCGTCGACCCCGCCCACGCCCGCAAGTTCGGCGCCGCGCTCGCGGCCGCCACCACCTGCGGCGACGACCGGCCGGTCCTGGTCCGGATCGAGCCGCGGGCGGGTCACGGCCAGGGCAAGCCGACGTCCAAGCAGGCCGCCGAGGCCGCCGACGCCCACGCCTTCCTGCGCTGGCAGATCGGGCTGGCGGCGCCGCGGTAGCGTCCGCCCGTGCGCACGAGCGGGCTGACGCTGGGCGGTGTCGCGATCGGGGACGAGCCGGACGCCTGGCGCGACGCGGGCTTCGCGGTCGACGCCGCCGGCGGCGCCAAGGTGGGCACGCTGCGGCTCGACATCGCGGGGCGGGCCGGCGGGCCCGGGCTGCGGGGCTGGACGCTCGCCGGCCCGGACGACGTCGACGGCGACGCCGCCACGACGGTCGACGGCATGCCCACCACGCTCGCCGCCTGGCCCGACGACGAGGGCCCGGGGGCCGACGACCACCCCAACGGTGTCCGCCAGCTCGACCACCTGGTCGTGGTGACCCCCGACCTCGACCGCACGACCGCGGCGCTCGGCGACCTCGGGATCGAGCCCCGCCGCGACCGGGAGGCCGGCGGCGGCCGGCGCCAGCGGTTCTTCCGGCTGGGCGAGGCGCTCCTCGAGCTGATCGGACCGGCCGAGCCCGCGGGCGACGGCCCGGCCCGCCTGTTCGGCCTGGCGTTCACCGTCGCCGACCTCGACGCCACCGTCCGCGCACTGGCCGGCAAGATCGGCGAGCCCAAGGACGCGGTCCAGCCCGGGCGGCGCATCGCGACGCTGCACGCCGGCGACGCCGTGTCGGTCCCCGTCGCGTTCATGTCGGCCGGCGGCACCGGCCCGGGCCGCCGCTAGCCTGCCTAGGCCATGCTCGACCACGTCTTCACCGATGCCATCGGCGCCCTGCGCGACGCGCTTCGAGGGCGCCCTGCTCGAGCGGCAGGCGTTCGAGGAGCGCTTCCAGGTCGACGTGCTGCTCGGCGACATCACCTGGGAGACGCAGCTACGGCCTGCCCGGCGAGGGCCTGCCGCCCCGGGTGCAGGCCGACATCACCCTCGACTGGCCGACGTGGGCCCAGACCGCGTACCGCTCGTGGTACATCGGCGAGCCGTTCGACGACCCGCCCCGCATCGAGATCGAGATCGTGCTGCGGGTGCAGCGGCTGGCCGAGGCGCCCGACCCGAGCGTGGTGCTGGCGGTGCTGCCCGAGGTGAGCCCGCCGATCGGCACCGAGCGGCTGGAGCGGTCGGGCCCGACCATCGAGACCGTCTGCTCGGCCGACCTCGACGAGCCGGAGTACGCCATCGAGGTGTCGCTACGAGGGCAGCTACGACCTCGACGAGGAGACCCTGGCCGACGGCACGATCCTCGACGACCACCTCAGCGCCATGGGCGGCTGGATCGCGTCGACCCTGGTGCAAGCTCGGCGACCTCACGCTTCCCTTCCTGGCCCCGGTCGACGACGACCACTAGTTTCGGCCCGATGGCTGAGGTGCTCGACATCGAGGTGGCCGATCGCGTCGCCACGGTCACGCTGAACCGCCCCGAGGCGCGCAACGCACTCGACCGCGAGCTGCGGGGCGCGCTCCAGTCGGGGATGGCCGCGCTCGACGCCGAAGCGGGCGTCGACGTGGTCATCCTCACCGGCACCGACCCCGCGTTCTGCGCCGGCCTCGACCTCAAGGAGCTCGGGGCCGAGGGGCGCTCGGCCGACGACGCGCTGGCGGCCCGCGCCGAGACGCCGCCGTGGAGCGGGGGCCGATCCCCCGGATGTCCAAGCCCGTGATCGGGGCGATCAACGGCGTCGCCGTCACGGGCGGGTTCGAGCTCGCGCTGGGCTGCGACTTCCTGGTGGCCTCCGACCGGGCGCGCGTTCGCCGACACCCACGCCCGGGTCGGCGTGATGCCCGGGTGGGGCCTCTCGGTGCTGCTGCCCCAGGCGGTCGGGGTCCGCCGGGCCCGGGAGATGTCGGCGACCGGCAACTACGTCGACGCCCACACGGCGCTGGTGTGGGGCCTGGTCAACCACGTGGTCCCGCACGACGACCTGCTGCCGTTCGCCCGCACGCTGGCGGCCGACATCGCCTCGAGCGACCAGCGGGCCGTGGCCCGCATCATGCGCACCTACGCGGAGGGCTCGCTGGTGGGAATGGGCGACGCCTGGCACATCGAGGCCGAGGTCGCCCGCGCCTGGCAGGGCGGCGGCATCGACGCAACAGCCATCGAGGCCCGCCGCCTGGCTATCGTCGAACGGGGCCGCAGCCAGGTCTAGCGCCGGGGCCGCGTCGGGCTGGGGGAGAGGCCATGGCGATCGAGGTCACGGAGCGCCCGGCGGCGGCCGCCGGCGTCGAGACCGGCCCGGCCGACCCCTCCCTGGGGTACGTGGCGGCGCTCGACGGGATCCGGGGGCTGGCGCTGCTGGCGGTGCTCGGGTTCCATGCCGGGTTCCCGTCGGCGCGGGGCGGGTACCTCGGGGTGTCGAGCTTCTTCACGCTCTCCGGGTTCCTGATCGCCACGCTCGCCCTGGCCGAGCGGCACCGCATCGGGGGCCTGTCGCTCACCCGGTTCTGGGAGCGGCGGGCCCGGCGCCTGCTGCCGGCCCTGCTGGTGACGGTGGCGGCGATCGTCGTGTTCCAGGCCGTGTTCTCGACCGGGGCCGGGCCGGGGTTCCGGGGCGACCTGTTGGCGACGCTCGGCTACGCGGCCAACTGGCGCTTCGCCGCCACCACCGGCGACTACGCGCTGCTGTTCAGCGACCCCTCGCCGGTGGCGCACATGTGGTCGCTGGCCATCGAGGAGCAGTTCTACCTGCTGTTCCCGCTGGCATTCGTGGCGATCGGCGCCGCCTTCGGCGCCCGCGGCCGGCGCGCGGGGGCGGCGGTGTTCGCCGTGCTCACCATCGCCTCGTTCGGTGCCGCCTGGCTGCTCGCCGGCGGCGGGCGCCCGAGCAGCGGGTTCGTCTACTTCGCCACGTTCACCCGGGCCGGCGAGATCCTGGTCGGGGTGCTGCTGGCCTACGCGGTCGCCGCCACCCGCCGACGCCTGCCCGTGGATCCGGGACGGCCCCGGACCGCGGTCCGCCTCGCCGGCGCGGCCGCGCTCGCCGGGCTCGCCCTGCTGTGGCACACCACGCCGCTCGGATCGCCGGACCTGTTCCACGGCGTCACCGCGCTCAACGCCACGCTCACCGCGGTCGTGATCGTGGGCGTCCTGGCCGGCGGGCCGGTCGCCGGCCTACTCGCGCTCGCCCCGCTGCGCCGCCTCGGACAGATCAGCTACGGCGCCTACCTGCTGCACTGGCCGATCTTCCTGGTGCTCGACCCGGCGCGGACCCACCTCGCCGACCCCCACCGGCTGTTCGTCGTCCGGCTCGCCGCCACGCTCGCCGCCGCCACCGCCTGCTACGTGCTGGTCGAGGCGCCGGTCCGGTTCCGGCTCCCCGCGCCCCGGCCCCGCCTCGCGGCCGGCCTCGGCCTGGCGGCGGCCCTGGTCGTGACCGGCGTCGTGGCGGTGCCGGTCCATGCGACGCCCGGCCGCATCCTGTCGGGCCACGACACGATCGACTGGACCGTCAGCGCCGGCGACCCACGGGCGCCGCGGGTCCTGCTGCTCGGCGACTCCGTCGCGTGGTCGCTCGGGGCGGCGTTCCAGGCCTGGAACGACGACCACCGTGACAGCCGGGTGGCGGTGGCGGCCAGCACGCCGTTCGGGTGCCCGCTCGGCGGGTTCGACCCGCCGCTGCGCTTCGCCGGCCGGCCGTGGAACGCCCACCCCGACTGCACCTGGTGGCACGACCACCTGGCCGGCGTCGTCGAGCACAGCGATGCGGCGCTGATCCTGTTCACGTCCGGGCTGTTCGAGCTGGGCGAGCGGCAGATCGGCGGGCGCTGGCAGCACATCGGCGACCCGGACTACGACCGCTGGCTGCGGGGCCGCGTCGGAGCGATCGCCGACGTGCTGGCGTCGCGGGGCGTCCCGGTGGTGTGGATGACCTATCCGCATGTCCGCACCCACGACCCGGCGGACCCGACCGTCCGGTGGTCCGATCTGGACGAGAACGACCCCGCCCGGGTCGACCGGCTCAACCGGATCGTGGCCGAGGAGGTCGGGGACCGCCCCGGCTTCCGGCTGCTCGACCTGGGCGCCTGGACCCGGACCCTGCCCGGCGGCGAGTTCGCCCCGGACTTGCGCGACGGCGTCCACTTCCGGTGGGGCGCGGCCGAGCTGGTGGGCGAGTGGCTGGTCCCGGAGATCCTCTCGAATCGCCCCACCTAGCGCGTTCGAGGACCACTCCGATTGACCTTTGGGGTCCGCTGCGGTTTCGTTCAGCGGACAAACGGAACAAGGCTCACTCCCCCGGGCCCCCGCTCGTCCATGGAGAGGTCGTCATGCCGCTGCGACCGCTGCACTGGGCGCTCGCCGTGCTGTGCGGCGTGACGCTCGGTGTGACCACGGCCTGCCACGTGCCGCCGAGCCGCGAGACCCGCAGTTACAACATGGCCCGGGCGACGACGCCCGACGCCACGACGCTCGGCTGCTACAACGGCGACAAGAACGGTCGGATGACGCTGTTCTTCGGCGCCCCCACCACGGTCAACGGCAACTACGGCGCCACGCTGTGGGGGGCGCCGAACCGGGACGTCAACCAGATCGCCCAGACGATCCAGGGTTTCATCTCCGGCTACGTCTACTGCCGGGCCGACCCCAGCTTCCGGCTGTTCATCGGCGTCGGGACCAGCAACAGCGCCATCGACGGGAAGGACGACGCCTGGCTGGCCGGCCACGGGGCCGCCTGGGCCGCCATGGTCCGCGACCTCGACGCGTGGACCCAGACCTGGTACCCGGGCTACGCGATGGTCTATGCCGCCTGGGACTTCGAGCCGTCGTGGTCGAGCTTCCCGAAGGCGGAGGCGTGGATGCACGGCTACGACGCCACCCCGGGCCGGCGGAACCTCTACGCGAACTCCTCCGCCGACGGCTGCCCCCAGCAGTGGGTCATCAACGGCCCGTGCGACAACGGCTGGAACCAGAGCGCGGTGTGGCACCTGGCCTGGCAGCACGACCCGTCGCTGCCGATCCCGCAGATCTACGCCACCAGCGGCGCCAACGCCCACCAGTGGCAGCTCATCGACCTGTGGGCCACGACGATCATCGGCGACGGCATGTACTTCTACGGGACGATGACCCAGGCGGGGGCGTGTGCCCAGAACGGCGGGTGCGACGGCACCAACCTGGCGCCGCACGCCGCACACGACATCCTGGCCTGGTGGCTGGCGTCGGATTCCCACACCAACCAGGACCAGATACCCGAGATGACCGACGTGAGCTGGTACTCGTGATGGGACGGTTGCGCATGACGGGACGGCCCCACGCGCGATTCAAGAGCGCGGCGCTGCTGGTCGTGGTGGTCGCCGCCGCGCTGGGCGCCTCGGCGATCGCCAGCGCGTCGCTGAGCCAGCCGGCGCCGGTCCCCGCCGAGCAGCAGCTCCAGGCGGACATCGACGCGATGGTCGCCGCCGGGCTCGATCCCCACGACCCCAAGGTCGAGATGCTGCGCCGGGACCTGGCCGAGATGAAGGCGGGCGCGACCGCCACGACCGGCAGCCCCCCGGGCGTGGACGCCGGCGCCGCCATCGACCGGGCGAGGGCCGCCGACGGGACCCCGGCGTGGGACTCGGGCCCGGTCGAGTGCGAGGTCGTCCCCGGCCTGCTCGACGCGGCCGCCGTCACGGGGGCGCGCTGCGTGAGCGTCCCCCAGCCGGACGGAACCAGCCGCTACCTGGCGATCGCGGCCGACGGCACGGTCCGGGCGGTGCTGTTCGGGCCCGACGGCCACGTGACCCGCCTCCCGGACTTCCAGCTCGTGGCGCCCGCGGACGCGACGCTGGCGCCGACCCCCGAGGGCGACCTGCAGGTGACCCCGCCGGGCCAGGCCCCGACGGTGGTCGACGTCAGGTAGCGGGACCCTCGTCGCCGTCGAGCAGCGTCGCCAGGTTGATCTCGGGCCGCGCCCCGATGTGGCTGATCACCTCGGCCGCCGCCAGCGACCCGAGCTCCCCCGACTGCGGCAGCGACCGCCCGGTCGTGTAGCCGTACAGGAACCCGGCGGCGTACAGGTCGCCGGCACCGGTGGTGTCGACGACCTCGACCGGGTGCGCGGGGATCTCGTACGTCTCGGGCCCGGTCACGACGACCGAGCCCTTCTCCGACAGCGTGATGCAGGCCACCGCCACCTCGGCCCGCGCCCGCTCGACCGCCGCGCCCGCCTCGTCGCAGCCCCACAGGGCGCAGGCCTCGGCCTCGTTGGCGAACAGGATGTCGACCGCGTCGCGCGACCAGCGGCAGGAAGTCGTCGCGGTGGCGGTCGACGCAGAACGAGTCGGACAGGGTGAGGGCGACCTTGCGGTCGGCCTCGTGGGCATAGCGGCGACGCCGTCCAGTAGGCGTCCTGCGACTCGGGCCGGTCGAACAGGTAGCCCTCCAGGTACGTCACCTCCGCCGACTGCACGAGGTCGCGGTCGACGTCGTCCGGGCAGAAGAACTCCGACACGCCGAGGTAGGTGTTCATCGTGCGCTGGGCGTCGGGCGTGACGACGATGAGGCAGCGTCCGGTGGGCACGCCGTCGCTGGCGGGGGCGTTCTGGAACTCCACGCCCTCGGCCGCATGTCGTGGCCGAACACGTCGCCGAGCTGGTCGTCGGCCACCTTGCCGATGTAGCCGGCCCGGCCGCCGAAGCTGGCGACCCCGGCCACGCGTGTTGCCGCCGAGCCGCCCGACATCTCGATGCCGGGGCGCATCGCGGCGTACAGGTCCTCGGCGCCGGTCGGTGTCGATGAGGGTCATCGAGCCCTTCACGAGGCCGTGGGCGGTCGATGAACTCGTCGGTCTCGTGGGAGATCACGTCGACGAGCGCGTTGCCGATGCCGACGACGTCGAGGACTGGCGTCTGCGGTCATCCGTGCGACGATAGCTATCCTGTCGAACGCGGGCCGGCAGCCCCAGCGGTAGCGTGAGCGGCCGTGCCCGACAACCCGTACCGCCTGCCCCGGACCGTCGTGCCCCGGCGCTACGACCTCGCGCTCGAACCCGATCTGGCGGCGGCCACCTTCGCCGGGTCCGAGACCGTGGCGGTCGACGTGCGTCGAGCCCACCGCCGAGGTCGTGCTCAACGCCGGTGGAGCTCGAGATCGACGCGGCGACGGTCACCGCCGGACGGCGGCGAGACGCTCGACCGCCGAGGTCGCGCTCGACGCCGGAGACCGAGCGGGTCACGCTCCGCTTCGACGCGCGAGCTGCCGGTCGGGGGCGCCGACGCTCGCACCTGCGGTTCCGGGGCGATCCTCAACGACAAGCTCGCCGGCTTCTACCGCTCCACGTTCACCGACGACGACGGGCACCGAGCACGTCATCGCCACCACCCAGATGGAGGCGACCGACGCCCGCCGGGCCTTCCCGTGCTGGGACGAGCCCGACTTCAAGGCCGTGCTTCGGCGTCACGCTCGTCGTGCGCCGACGACCTGCTCGCCATCTCCAACGGCGCCGAGGTCGGCGCGCGAGCCGCCGGCGACGGCGGCAAGGTCGCGGTCCGCTTCGCCGACACGATGCCGATGTCGACCTACCTGGTCGCCTTCGTCGTCGGCCCGCTCGAGGTCACCGAGCCGGTCGACGTCGACGGCATGCCGCTGCGCGTCGTGTACCTGCCCGGCAAGGAGCACCTCGCCGGCTTCGCCCTCGAGGTCGGCGCCTTCGCCCTGCGCTGCTTCGCCGACTACTACGGCATCCCCTACCCGGGCGACAAGGTCGACCTGGTCGCCCTCCCCGACTTCGCCGTTCGGCGCCATGGAGAACCTCGGCTGCATCACCTTCCGCGAGACGCTGCTGCTCGTCGACCCGGCGACGGCCACCCAGGCCGAGCTGCAGCGCGGTCGCCGACGTCATCGCCCACGAGCTCGCCCACATGTGGTTCGGCGACCTCGTGACGATGAAGTGGTGGAACGGCATCTGGCTGAACGAGGCGTTCGCCACGTTCATGGAGATGGCCTGCGCCGACGCCTTCCGGCCCGAGTGGCAGCGCTGGGTCGACTTCGGCCTGGCGCGCACGGCCGCCTTCGACATCGACTCGCTCGACGACCACCCGGCCGGTCGAGTACCCGGTCGTGTCGCCGGCCGACGCCGACGGGCATGTTCGACGTGCTCACCTACCAGAAGGGCGCGTCGGTGCTGCGCATGCTCGAGCAGTACCTCGGCGAGGACCGGTTCCGCGACGGCATCCGCCACTACCTGGCCCGCCACCAGTTCGGCAACACCGAGACGACCGACCTGTGGGACGCGCATCGAGGCCGACGACCGGCGAGCCGGTGCGCCGCATCATGGACAGCTGGATCTTCCAGGGCGGCTACCCCGAGGTGGCGGTCGAGGCCGCGCCCGGCGACGGTGGCGGCGTGCGGCTGGCCCAGCGCCGCTTCCGCTACGACGGCGGCGACGACGGCGCCCGCTGGGCGGTGCCCGTGGTGGTCGGCCGGCCCGGCGGCGACGGGAACCGCGGTGAGTCAGGGCTGCAGCGCGTGCTGCTCGACGGCGACTCCGTGACGGTCGAGGGTGCCCGCGCCGGCAACGGCCCGGTGCACGCCAACGCCGGGGCGCACGGGTTCTACCGGGTCCGTTACGCACCCGACCTGCTCGACGCCCTGGTCGAGAGCCGCAGCGACCTCAGCCCGCTGGAGCGCTACGCCCTGGTCGACGACGCCTGGGCCGCAGTGCTCGCCGGCGAGGCCGAGGCGGCCGCCTTCCTGCGGGCGGCTGAGCGCTTCGGCGACGAGCGGGACCTGTCGGTGTGGCAGCGGATCGTCGCCGGCCTCGGGGAGCTCGACCGGCTGGTGGCGGGCGACGCCCGCGCCGCGCTGGCCGCCCGGACGGCCACCCTGCTGGGGCCGGTGCGCGCCGACCTCGGCCCCGACGCCCGGCCGACCGACGACGACCGCACCCGCAGCCTGCGGGGCGTGCTGCTGGAGGCCGCCGCGGTGCTCGCCGGCGACGGCGCGGCCCGGGAGCGGGCCGCCGACCTGATGGAGCGGCTGCTGGAGCACCCGCCGTCGGTCGACCCCAGCCTGGCGTCCCCGGCGCTGGCGGCGACCGCCACGCTCGGCGACGTGGCCCTGCACGACCGGCTGACCGAGCGGTTCCTCACCACGACCAACCCCCAGGAGCGCGAGCGGCTGGAGATCGCCCTGGCGCGCTTCCGCGACCCCGAGGCGTTCGCGCGGACGCTGGCGTTCAGCCTGTCGGGCGACGTCCGCACCCAGGACGCGCCCTACCTGCTGCGCCAGGCGCTCGCCAACCGCGACAACGGCCCGGCGGCGTGGGAGTTCGTCAGCGGCCACTGGGACGAGATCGAGAGCCGGTTCCCGGCCAACAGCCTGTCCCGCCTGGTCGGCGGCGTGCGCACGCTGTCGGACAGAGCTGTGGCCGACACGGTGGTGGCGTTCCTGGCCGACCATCCCATCCCCCAGGGCGAGATGCAGGTCCGCCAACACGTCGAGCGCATGTGGGTCACGGTCGCCCTGGCCGAGCGGGAGGCCGAGCGGCTCCCTGCGGCCCTCGGCGCCTAGTGCGTTTTGTCCCCGGAAGTGGTCGCCATAGCGACCACTTCCGGGGACAGAACGCGTCAGTCGGGGTCAGGTCAGCGACACGACCAGCAGGATCTGGCCGAGGTGGTAGGTGACGATGATCGCCAGGTCACCCCACTCGTGCTCGCGCACGAACCGGTTCCAGCCGATCAGCGCGTCCGACGTGTAGAACAGCCCGGCGCCGACGATGGCCGCCGGGTGGCGGGTGCCCACCGCGCACACCAGCATCGCCGAGATCACGATCATGTAGGCGGTCACCGGCCCGGCCAGGGCGGGCTCCGACTCGCGGACGCCGTTGACCATCCGCCCGCCGATCGTGACCAGCACGACCGTGACGATCGCGAGGCCGACCAGAAGGGCGCGCGGGGTGACGCCGTCGAGCACCAGGCCGACGATGTAGGCGAGGTGGGCCATCAGGAACGCGCCCAGGCCCGCGGCGAACAGGTCGCTAGGCAGCATCAGCAGCACGTCGCCGGCGAGCGACAGCAGCAGTGCCACCACGAACCAGGCCCGCACCGCCGGGTCGCGGGGGTCGAGCGCCAGCGCCACGAGGGTCAGCGTGGCCAGCGTCAGGGGCTTGCACACGTACTCCAGCGCCCGGTTCTCGTGGCGGACGGCGATCCAGTCGAGGGTCGCCGCCGCGAGCGTGAGCGTCAGCAGCAGAAAGGCCGGACCGGTCACCTGCGCACCCCCCGCTCACCCCGCCGCCAGGGCCTCGCTCCAGGTGGCGCCCCGCTCGACCAGGTTGCGGTAGGTCATTCCCAGCCGGGGCCGGTTCATGCTGAGGACGCCGGCCAGCCGGTCGCCGCGGCGGTAGAGCGCGACGAAGCGGCGCTCGGCCGGGTCGCCGTCGACCACCCGCACCTCGTCCGCGCCGGACGACCGGCCGGCGAGCTGGATCTTGCGGTCGTACTGATCGGACCAGAACCACGGGACCGGGTCGTACGGCTCGATGCCGCCGCCGGCGCCCAGGTCGGCCAGCAGCCGGCGGGCCGCATGGGCGCCCATGGTGATCGCGTTGTCCCAGTGCTCGACCCGCATGAGCTCGCCGAAGCGGTGGCTGGGCCAGCGGGCCACGTCGCCCGCGGCCACGATCCCGGGGGCGGCCCAGGTGGTGGCATCGCACACGACGCCGTCGTCGAGCGCCAGCCCGGAGCCCGCCAGCCAGCCGGTGTTGGGCGAGACCCCGATGCCGACCACGACCATGTCGGCGTCGATGGCGCCGCCGTCGGCGAGCCGGACCCGCTCGACCCGCCCGCCGGTACCGCCCTCGAACCCGGCGACCCCGGTGCCGAGGCGGACCTCGACACCGTGGTCACGGTGCAGGCCGCCCATCACCGCGCCCATCTCGTCGCCGAGCGCCCGGCCCAGGGGGACCGGCAGCGCCTCCAGCACCGTGACCTCGCAGCCCCGGCCCCGGCACGTGGCGGCCACCTCGGCGCCGATGAACCCGGCGCCGACCACGACCACCCGGCCCGCGCCGGCGTCGAGGCTGTCGCGGATGGCGAGGCAGTCGTCCAGCGTGCGCAGCGTGTGGACGCCGGCCAGTGTCTCGGTGCCCGGCAGCTCGCGGGGCGACGCCCCGGTGGCGACGACCAGCCCGTCGAACGGGACCCGCTCGCCGTCGGCCAGCTTGACCACGCGCTCGTGGACGTCGAGCGCGGTGGCCTGGGCGCCCAGGCGCCAGTCGAGGTCCAGGGCGTCGAGCCCGCCGGCCGTGCTCACGTCCAGGGCGACCCGGTCGACCGGCCACGTCCCGGCCAGCACCTGCTTGGACAGCGGCGGCCGGTCGTAGGGGAGGTGGACCTCGTCCCCGACGACGATCACGGTCCCGTCGAACCCGGCCTGCCGCAGCTCCTCGGCCGCCCGCAGCCCCGCCAGCGAGCCGCCGACGACGACGATCCGGCGAGGCCCGCCTGTCACTCGTCGACGACGGTGATGGCCGCCTTCGGGCAGCGGCGCACGGCCTCGTCCACCTTCGACCGCAGTGCGTCGGGCGGGGTCTCGTCGAGGATGTAGAGGAAGTCGTCGTCGCGCACCTCGAACACCTCGGGGGCCGCGTCCATGCACCGGGCGTTGCTCTCACACAGGTCGAAATCGACCACCACGCGATACCCCATCAGGGCACTCCCCTTCCTTCTAATCGGCAGCGGCGTCAACCTAGTGGCCGGTAGCTTGCCGCGGCATGGTCCCCGAGGAGATGAGCCGGCGCGAGGCCCGCCGCATCGCCATCGCGGCCCAGGGCCTCGCCGCCCGCCGCCCCCCGGGGAGGGTCGACCGGCGCCACTTCCGGGCGGTGCTCGACCGGCTCGGCGACGGTGCAGATCGACTCGGTCAACGTGCTGACCCGCAGCCACGAGCTGGTGTTCTTCGCCCGCCTCGGGGCCTACGACCGCGACGCGCTGACCCGGTGGCTGTGGTCGAGCCGCGAGGTGTTCGAGTACTGGGGCCACGAGGCGTCGCTGCATCCGGTGGCCCGCTACCCGCTCCTGCGCTGGCGGATGGGCGGCGGCCACGCCTGGGGCGGCGTGCGCCGCAGCGCCCGCGACAATCCCGAGCTCGTCGACCGCGGCTCTGGCCGAGATCGCCGCCCGGGGCCCGGTGCCGATCGGCGAGATGGACGTCAACCGGCGGGCGCCCCGCAAGCAGGGCGCCTGGTGGGGGTGGGGCGACGGCAAGCGCGTCGTCGAGCACCTGTTCTTCGGGGGCGAGGTGACCGCGACCCGCCGCAACGGGTTCACCCGCTACTACATGCTGCCCGAGCAGTGGCTCCCGGCCGACGTGCTGGCGGTGCCGCCGCCGCCCGAGGACGAGGCGCGGCGGCGGCTCCTGCTGCTGGGCGCCGCCGCCCACGGGGTGGGGACGGCCCGCGACCTGGCCGACTACTTCCGGCTCAATGTGCCCCGGGCCCGGCCCCTGCTGGCGGAGATGGCGGCCGACGGGACGCTCGTGCCGGTGCGGGTCGAGGGCTGGTCCGAGCCCGCGTACATGCACCCCGGGGCCCACCGGCCGGCCCGGCGGCTGCGGGCGCGGGCCCTGCTGTCGCCGTTCGACTCGCTCGTGTGGGAGCGCAGCCGGGTCGCCCGGCTGTGGGACTTCGCCTACCGCATCGAGATCTACGTGCCGGCCCCCAAGCGGGTGCACGGCTACTACGTGCTGCCGTTCCTGCTCGACGACGCGCTGGTCGCCCGGGTCGACCTCAAGGCCGACCGCCAGGCCGGCGTGCTCCGGGTGCGGGCGGCCTGGGCCGAGCCCGCCGCCGGCGAGGAGCGCGACCGTGTGTGCGCCGAGCTGGCCGCCGAGCTGGCGGCGATGGCCGGCTGGCTCGGCCTGGCCGGCGGTGTCACCGTCGAGCCGCTCGGCGACCTGGCGGCCGACCTGGCCCGCGCCGTGCCCTGACCGACCCCCCGCGCTGCGCCGCTACCCCAGGTCTGGGGGGTCGCGGGCGCGGGTACGCCACGCGCATGCTGTTCATCCTGTGGCTCATCGCAGCCGCCCTGGTCATCTTCGGCATCGTGCGCATCGTGCAGGGCGAGATCCTTCTCGGCATCGTCCTGATCGTCGTGGGATGCCTGGTCGGCCCGGGGGGCGTCTCCATCTTCAGCGTGCTCCTGCTCACCTGACCGGAGGGCGTCGTCCATGATGGTCGGATGGCCATCGTGGACGGCGCCCTGCCGCGCTGGGACCTGACCACCCTGTTCCCCGCGGTCGACGCCGCGGAGACCGCCGCCGCCGAGCGCGCGCTGGGCAAAGCGATCGGTGACGCCGAGGCCGCGTTCGACGGTGCGGGCGTCCGGGCCGGCGGCGGCGCCCCCGAGCCCCCGGCCTTCGCGGCCGTCCTGGCCGCCCTCAACGGCGTCCTCGACCTGTTCTCCCGGCTGGAGTCGTTCGCCTACGGCCACGTCAGCGGCGACAGCGGCGACGAGGCCGCCCAGGCCCTCCTGTCCCGCCTGACCACGCTCCGGCCCCGGGTCACGGTGCTGCGGACGCGGTTCGACGCCTGGGTCGGCGGCCTCGACCTCGACGCTCTCGCCGCCACCAGCCGCGACGCCGCCGCCCACGCCTGGCCGCTGCGCAAGGCCGCTCGCCGGGCCGACCACCAGATGCCGGAGCCCGAGGAGGCCCTCGCCGCCGAGCTGGGGACGACCGGCTCGGCTGCCTGGGGCCGGCTCTACGAGGACGTCACCGCGGGCGTGACCGCCACCGTCGAGCACCCCGACGGGCGGCGGGAGGACCTGCCGATCTTCGCGGTCCGGGGCCTCGCCACCCACCCGGACCGGCCCACGCGGGCGGCGGCCTTCACCGCCGAGCTGGCGGCCTGGCGGGCGCACGCGGTCCCCCTGGCCGCCGCCCTCAACGCCATCAAGGGCGAGACGCTGGCGCTCGGCGCCCGCCGGGGCTGGGACGACCCGCTCGACCCCGTGCTGGAGGCCGCCGCCGTCGAGCGGCCGGCGTTCGACGCCATGCAGGCCGCGGTCGATGCCGCGCTGCCCGACTTCCGCCGCTACCTCGCCGGCAAGGCGGCGCTGCTCGGCGTCGACCGGCTGGCGTTCTGGGACCTGTTCGCCCCGGTCGGCGAGGCCCCGGTCCGCACGTGGCCCGACGCGGTGGCCGAGGTCGACCGCGCGTTCGCCGGCTACGGCGACGACCTGGCCGCGATCGCCCGACGGGCCGCGGCCGAGTCGTGGGTCGACGCCGGGCCGCGGGCGGGCAAGGTCGGCGGTGGCTTCTGCATGCACGTCGGCGACGGCGCCAGCCGCATCCTCATGAACTTCGACGGGTCGATCGACGCCGTCCACACCCTGGCCCACGAGCTGGGCCACGCCTACCACAACGCCGCCCTGGCGCCCCGCACCCAGCTCCAGCGCCAGACGCCGATGGCGCTGGCGGAGACCGCCAGCATCTTCTGCGAGACGATCCTCACCGACCGGGCCGTCGCCGCCGCCACCGGCGGGGAGCGGCTGGCATTGCTGGAGGCCGACCTCCAGGGCGCCTGCCAGGTCGTCGTCGACATCCGCAGCCGGTTCCTGTTCGAGTCCCGGGTGTACGCCCGGCGGCGGGCCTCGACGGTCCCGGTGAGCGAGCTGTGCGACCTCATGGCCGCCGCCCAGGTCGAGGCCTACGGCGACGCCCTCGACCCCGAGGCGCTGCACCCGCTGATGTGGGCGGCCAAGCCCCACTACTACGGCCGGTCGTTCTACAACTGGCCCTACACGTTCGGCCTGCTTTTCGGCCTGGGGCTGTACGCCCGCTGGCAGACCGACCCGGCGGGGTTCCGGGCGGCGTACGTGGAGATGCTGTCGTCCACCGGCCTGGAGACGGCCGGCGAGCTGGCGGCCCGGTTCGGCATCGACCTGGCCGACCAGGCGTTCTGGACGGCCAGCCTCGACGTCGTCCGGGCCCGGATCGACGACTTCCTGGCGCTGGCCACCGCCGCCACCTGAGTCCACCCGGGCGCGACAGGGGGAGCGCCCGATGTGGCGGGCGCTCCCCCTGGGCTGTCGCTAGCGGGTGGCTCGGGTCAGCGGGCCACCGCGGCCGTGGCGTTGACGATGCCCTCGCCGTAGAGGCCGTTGTTGGCTGTCGTCCCCTCGCAGATGGCGTTGAACTCGGCCGGCCGGCCCTCGTCGGTGTAGATCTCGACACCGCCGGCGGGGCAGGCGTGGTCGGTCGCGGTCTGCTCGATGATCTGGCCCACGGTGTCCGGGTCCAGCGAGACGTCGTGGCCGTGGCGCCGGCCGTGCGCCTCGATCACCAGGGCGGCCAGGCCGGCGACGTGCGGCGACGCCATCGACGTGCCCTGGAGGTAGGTGTAGAAGCCGCAGTTCTGGCCCCGCCTGTCGCAGCTCACGGTTGAGAACGCGTCGTGGGGCGTGCCGTCGGGGTTGGCGAGCCCCTCCTCGATCGCCACGTGCAGCGGGTACGACGACAGGACCAGGTTGCCCGGCGTCGAGAACGTCGGGGTGCCCACGCCGTCACGGAACCAGCCGCCCGGGGCGGCGACCTCGACGCTGCCGAGGCCGTAGGTCGAGAAGTCCGACTTGATGCCCGACGGGCCGACCGACGACACGGTGATCACGTGCGGGCCCTCGGCGGGCATGTCGAGGCACTCGTTGGTGACGACCCGGGTCACCTCGGTGTGGAGCGGGAAGTCCGGGCTGATCGCGTCGTTCCGGGTCGGGGCGGCGAGGTTGGTGTGCTCGTTGCCGGCCGCGGCCACCAGGGTGACGCCGTGGTCGTGGGCGTAGTTGAGCCCGGCCTCGACGGTCTGGCGGATGAAGGCCTGCTCGGCGATCTCCTCGTCCGTGCTCGGACCCGACACGACCTGGTCGGCCGACGTGCAGTTGTAGAGCCACGGGTCGGTGAAGAAACTCATGTTCACGACGTCGAGCCCGGCGTCGCCGGCGTAGGTGAGCGCCGCCACCGTCTCGAACAGGAAGAAGAACCCGGAGTCCTGGCCGGCCCGGACGTTCACGATGGTCGCGTCGGGCGCCACGCCGGCGATGCCGATGCCGTTGCGGGCGGCGGCGACGATGCCGGACACGTGGGTGCCGTGGCCGCCGTCGTCGACGTTGGCGGGGTCGATGCAGGTCGGGACCTCGCAGGGCCCGTCGATGTCGGGGATGTCCATCGTGAAGTTGCGGGACAGCTGCGCGTTGAAGTTCGGCGCGATGTCCGGGTGGGAGGCGTCGACGCCGGTGTCGATGATGCCGACGGTCACGCCCCGCCCGGTGGCCCGGCGCTGGGCGCCGTCAGGGGTGGCGCCGATCATCTGCATGTCCCACTGGAGGCCGGCCAGCGGCTCGGCCTGGTTGCCGCGCCCGTGGTTGGCGGGGCCGGCGGGAGCGCCCCGACTGGCGGCCCGGTCGACCAGCGCCGGCCGCTCCTCGGCGAACCGGTGCGGCATGCCCGGCCGCGATGTCCCGACGGAGTGGTTCCGGGCGGCGCCGGTCACGGCGTCGGTGGCCTGCACGTCACCGATGAAGGTGGCGGAGTCGGACTCGACGAGCGCGATGTTCAGGTCGGCGTTGACCTCGACGACGGTCCCGCCGGCGGAGGCGACGGCGTCCGCCGCGGCGGCGGCGTCACCCTGGTAGGAGACGACGAACTCGCCGCCGGTACCGGTCTGTGCGGACTGGTCGGCCGACCCTCCCCCGGAGCCGCCGCGGGGGGTGGCCCCGGCGGCGAGAGACGTACTGACGAGCGCCAGGGCACCAAGTGATGCCCCCGCGACGACGCGGATCCTGCGCATGGAACGTTTCCCCCCTGTGTGAACGAATCGTCGGATGGTAGCCAGATCGGTCACCACATCGTCCAGTGCACGCTCCGTGAGCTAGCCAGACCGCGCATGACGCAGGGACGATCTGGACCCCTGGTCGCTTTCCCCGCACGCGCCGTTGTCAAACGAAAACGACAACGAGGCCGGTTAGGAGGCCGCCGGGGGCGGCCTCTTTCGGGATTGTGGGGGCGCTCGGCCGGGCGTCAAGGACAAGCCGGCTTCGCCGGGCCCCTCCGGGGCTCCTTGACCCCCACCCGACCGCCCGTTTGACACTCACGGTGACCCTTACACCGTTGGTTTCACCGGAGGGAAGTCGTTGCGCGGGCAACTGGCCTCGGAAGTGGTTGGTTATCAACCACTTTCGCGACCCAGAACGAAAGATCCCTCGAACCGGGGCGACCCACGGCCACCGTGCGTGGAAAAAGGCGGTCGGGCGGGGGGCAAGGAGCCGCCACAGGCGGCCGAGCGCAGCGAGCTTGTCCTTGACGCCCGCCCGAGCGCCCCCACACTCACCCAGGAGGCCGCCCCCCGGCGGCCTCCTGACCAGCCCTCGGGCTCGACACCGACAGGGCGAACCCGTGGATCAAACCCGGGTGAGGATCTCGGCGCCGTCGTCGGTCACGAGCAGCGTGTGCTCGAACTGCGCCGTCCGCCGGCCGTCGATGGTCACGGCGGTCCAGTCGTCGGACCACAGCTCGTGCTGGTCGTGCGCCGATCGTGATCATCGGCTCGATCGTGAACGTCATGCCGGGCTCGATGATCGTCGTGGCCCGCGGGTCGTCGTAGTGCGGGATCTGGAGGTCGGTGTGGAACTGCTCGGCGATCCCGTGGCCGACGAACGCCCGCACGACCCCGTAGCCGTGCGGCCTCGGCGTGGGCCTGGATGGCCCGGCCGATCTCGCGGATCTGGTCGGCCGGGCTTCACCGCGGCGATGCCCAGGTCGAGGCACTCCCCCGTGACCCGGATCAGGTCGGCCGACGCCCGGTCGATCGTGCCCACCGGGAACGTGGCGTTGGTGTCGCCGTGGACCCCGCCCAGGTAGATCGTGACGTCGAGGTTGACGATGTCGCCGTCGATCAGGGCCCGGTCGTCGGGGATGCCGTGGCAGATGACCTCGTTGACCGACGTGCACAGCGACTTCGGGAACGCCCCGTAGTTGAGCGGGCTGGGGTACCCGCCCCGGCGGATGCACTCCTCGTGGCAGAGCGCGTCGAGTTCGTCGGTGGTCACGCCCGGCCGCACCGCCTCCCCGACCGTCTGGAGGATCTCGGCCGCGGCCCGGCCGGCGACCCGCATGCGCTCGATCACCTCGGGGGTGCGGACGTGCGAGCCGGAGCGGCGGACCGGGATGCCGGTCTCGGCGTACGGCGGGCGGGGGATCTCGGGCGGCACGATCCGGGTCGGGCTGAGCCGGCCCGGCCGGATGTGGTCGGTCGAGGCCTTGTGGCAGCGCTTGAACTTGCGGCCGCTGCCGCACCAGCACGGGTCGTTGGCCTTCACGAGGGTGGCTGTCGATGCCATGACCCGACCAGGCTACCGATCGGGCACCACGAGCGTCCCGCCTCGCAGCGTCCCGCCTCACAGTGTCCCGGCCCGCGATGATGTGCGCACCCCCGGTGAGGGCCCGCACCCCGACGCCGAGGACGACGACGAGGACCACGGAGGAGGTGCCCGGTGGAGGTGGCGCTGGAGGGCATCGAGCTGCGCCTCGTTCGCGTCCGCCTGGCCGAGCCCTTCGTCAGCTCGCACGGCACCCGCCTCACCCGGGACGTCGCGATCGTCCGGGCGCTGGTCGAGGACGGGCCCGAGGGCTGGGGCGAGTGCGTGGCCGAGCCCGAGCCCTCCTACTGGCCCGAGTACACGGCCGGCGCGCTCCACGTGCTCGAACACCACCTCGTCCCCCGCCTGCTCGACGGCCGCTCGCTGCGGGAGGTGCGGGGCCACCGCATGGCCAAGGCCGCGCTCGAGTGCGCCGCGCTCGACGCCGGGCTGCGGTCGGAGGGACGCTCGCTGGCGTCGTTCCTCGGCGCCACCCGGCCCGTCGTGCCGACCGGCATCGCCCTCGGGATCGCCCCGACCGTCGACGACCTGCTCGACGCCGTCCTGCGCTGGCACGGCCAGGGCCACCGGGCGTTCAAGCTCAAGATCCAGCCCGGGTGGGACATCGAGCCGTTGCGGGCAGTCCGCGAGACCGTCGGGCACGAGGTCGCGCTTCTCGCCGACGCCAACGGCGCCTACCGCAGCGACGCGGTCGAGCACCTGGCCCGCCTCGGCCGGATCGCGGATGCCAGCATCGGGCTGGTGGCGATCGAGCAGCCGTTCGCCCCGGACGACCTCGTCGGCCACGCCCGGCTGGCCCGGCGCATCGACGTGCCGGTGTGCCTGGACGAGTCGATCGGCTCGGTCGGCGACCTGGAGTCGGCGCTCACGCTCGAGGCCTGCGGTGCGGTGAGCCTCAAGGCGGGACGGGTGGGCGGGATCGTCGAGACCCGGCGGATCCACCAGCGCTGCCGGGACGCCGGGGTGTCGCTGCGCTGCGGCGGGATGCTGGAGACCGGCCTCGGCCGGGCGCTCAACCTGGCGGTCGCGGCGCTGCCCGGCTGCAACCTGCCGCCCGACCTCGGACCGTCGGCCCGCTACTACCAGACCGATCTCACGCCGCCGTTCGAGTCCCGAGGTGGCACGATGATCGTGCCCAACGGCCCCGGACTCGGGGTCGAGCCGCTGCCCGACCTGCTCGACGAGATGACCGTCCACCACCGCACGCTGCGCGCCCCCCAGTGACCGCCCCCGCCGGTTCGCCGGCCGGCCCCGACGACCTGCCCGTCGGCTACGACGACGTCGTCGCCGCCGCCGACCGCATCGCCGGCGCGGTCGAGCGCACGCCGAGCACGCACTCGCGCACCCTGTCGGCGGTGCTCGGCTGCACGGTGATCGTCAAGTTCGAGAACCTCCAGTTCGTCGCCTCGTTCAAGGAGCGGGGCGCCCTCAACAAGCTGCTCCAGCTCAGCGAGGCCGAGCGGGCCCGCGGGGTGGTGGCCATGTCGGCCGGCAACCACGCCCAGGCCGTCGCCTACCACGCCGGGCGGCTCGGCATCGATGCCACGATCGTGATGCCGGCCACGACCCCGTTCGTCAAGGTGCAGCGGACGCGCGAGCTGGGGGCCACGGTCGTGCTGCGCGGGGCGGGCCTGGCCGAGGCCGAGGTCGAGGCGTGCCGGCTCGCGGCCGAGGAGGGGCGGACGTACGTCCACCCCTTCGACGACCCGGCGGTGATCGCCGGCCAGGGCACCTGCGCCCTGGAGATGCTGGCCGACGACCCCGACCTCGACATCCTGGTCGTGCCGGTCGGCGGCGGCGGCCTGCTGTCGGGGATGGCGGTGGCGGCCCGGGCAATGTCCCCGGGCATCGAGTTGGTCGGGGTCGAGACCGAGCGCTACGCGTCGATGGCCGCCCACAGGGCCGGCGTCGAGCCCGACTGCGGCGGCCCGACGATCGCCGAGGGCATCGCGGTCGCCCGGGCAGGCGCGCTGACCAGCCGGATCATCGACGCCCTGGTCGACGATGTCGTGACGGTGACCGAGGAGCACGTCGAGGAGGCGATGAACCTCCTGCTCGAGATCGAGAAGGTGGTATCCGAGGGCGCCGGGGCGGCGGGGATCGCGGCGCTGGTCGAGCACCGCGAGCGCTTCGCCGGCCGCAAGGTCGGCGTGGTGCTGACCGGCGGCAACGTCGACCCGCGGCTGCTGGCGTCGGTCATCATGCGGGGCCTCATCCGCCACGGCCGGCTGACCCGGCTGCACATCGAGGTCCCGGACGTCCCGGGGAGCATGGGCCAGCTCACCACCGCGCTGGGCGACGCCGGCGCCAACATCGTGGAGATCCTCCACCAGCGCTTGTTCGTCGACCTGTCGGCCCGCTCGGCCCAGGTCGAGGTCACGGTCGAGACGCTCGACCTCGACCACGCGGAGCGGGTCGTCGCCGCCCTCCGGGCCGCCGGCTACACGGTCCGGGTCGGTAGCTTCATCTACCGCGACCGTCCGGCGCCTCCGGCGGCTCCGCCGGCGGGTTGAGCGAGATCGTGCCGAGGGCGGCGGCGATCGCCCGGCCCTCGTTGTCGACCTCGACCCGCACGACCGCGGTCCGCCGCCGCAGCGCCACGACCGTGCCGGTGGCCCGGATAAGGCCGGTGCGCGCCGCGGCCAGGTAGTTGAGCTTGAACTCGAGCGTGGCCGGCCACGTCCCCCGGGGCAGCAGCGGGAACACCGCGGAGCCGAGTGCCTGGTCGACCAGCGTGGCGACCACGCCGCCGTGGGTGACACCGAATCCGTGGACCAGCTCGGGCCGGACGTCGCACTCGACCACGGCCACGCCGGGGTCCATCCGCACGACCCGCAGGCCCAGGTAGGCGGGCAGGCCGGTCATGAGGTCGCCCCCGCCGCCGATGATGAACTCGGCCAGCTCCGGGTCGAACAGGTCGTGCAGAGAGGCGGCGGGGTCATCCATGGCGACGGGGAGGTTGGCACAGGGCCGGCCCGCGCACCCACTCGCGCGCCACGCGCCAGGATTAGCGCATGCGCTTCGCCATCAAGACCTCGCCCGAGAGCACGACGTGGCCGGAGATGCTGGCCATGTGGCGGGCCGCGGACGAGACCGAGATCTTCGAGTCGGCCTGGTCGTTCGACCACTTCGAGCCGATCCACCACGACCAGTCCGGGCCGTGCCTCGAGGGTTGGACAACACTCGCGGCGCTGGCGCAGGCGACGCGCCGCATCCGGGTCGGGCTGCTGGTCACCGGCACGCCCTACCGCCACCCGGCCGTGCTGGCGAACATGGCCGCCGCCGTCGACAACGTGTCCGGCGGCCGGTTGGAGCTGGGGCTCGGGGCGGGGTGGAACACGCACGAGGCCGAGTCCTACGGCATGGACCTGCTGCCGCTCGGGCCGAGGATGGACCGCTTCGACGAGGCCTGCGACGTGATCGTCGGCCTGCTCACCCACGACGTGTTCGACTACCAGGGCCGCTACTTCATGCTCACCGGGGCGCGGTGCGAGCCCAAGGCGATCCAGCAGCCGCACCCGCCCATCTGCATCGGCGGCAGCGGGCCCCGGCGCACGCTGCGCACCGCCGCCCGGGTGGCACAGCACTGGAACTACCCGGGCCCGGTCGAGGAGTTCCCCCGGCTCCGGGCGGTCCTGGCCGAGCACTGCGCCGCGTTCGGGCGCGACCCGGCCGAGATCACGACCTCGGCCCACCTCCAGGTTGCCCGGGGCGTCCCCGCCGACCCGGCGACGCTGGTCCGCCTGGCCGAGACCTGGGCCGGGGCCGGCCTCGATCTCGGCATCGTCTACTTCCACGCCCCGTACGACCCGGCGGACGTAACCCGGGCCGCGAAGGCCCTCGCCCCGCTCGCGAGCTGACGTTTGGGCGGATCCGGCGCGGGTAGCGATCGGACGGCGGCGGGTGTGGCCGCCGTCCGGGTGCCCGGGGGCCTCTTCCCGCCGTCGGGCGCCCGGAGGGTGGCCACCCCGGCCGCCGAGGGCGGCGCCGTCAACCCCTGCGGCGATGTCGTGCCCGCGACCGGGCCCGGCGGTGCGGCGCCCGCTCGATCAGGTCGATCACCGCGGCATCGAGATGCCCGAGCAGGTCCGGGTCGATCTCGTCGATCTCGTCGGCGGCGACGTCGAGGTCGACGTCGAGCGTGTCGCCGGCCCGGAACCGGTCGATGACCCGGGGGTCGACGTAGCTGCCCCGGGCCACGGCCGGGGTGTTGCCGAGCTGGTCGGCGACGCCCCGCACGACGCGGAGGATGGCCCGGTCCCGCTCGGACGGACCGGGCGAGCTCGGCCTCCTCGGCCGCCAGGGCCACCGCGGCCAGCACGGTGGCGGCCCAGGTCCGGAAGTCCTTGGCCGTGAAGTCGGGGCCCAGCGCCTCCTGCAGGTAGGCGTTGATGTCGCTCGACCGCACGTCCACCCAGCGGCCGGCGTCGTCCTTGTAGGCGAGCAGCTCCGGCCCACCCCGCCGCCGCCGCTTGAGTGCCCGGACGAGGTCGGCGACCTCCGGGTCGCGGATCGTGACCACGCGCCGCTGCCCGCTCTTGGCCGGGTAGTCGAACCGCAGCTCGCCGCCGACCGACCGCACGTGACCCTTGCGCACGGTGGCGAGCCCGTAGCTGCCGTTGTCGCTCGCGTAGGCCTCGCCGCCGACCCGGAACAGCCCGAGCTCCAGCAGCCGCACGGCCGCCGGCCAGCACCCGCTCCCGCCCGAGCCCGCCGGCCGCCAGGTCGCGCGTCGAGCCGCCGCCGCAGGTCGGGCAGCGACCGGGCCAGGTCGAGCATCCGGTCGTGCTTCTGGCGGTCCCGCCGGGTCCGCCAGTCGTCGTGGTAGCGGTACTGCCGGCGCCCCTTGGCGTCGAGCCCCGTGGCCTGGATGTGGCCGTCGGCGTCCGGGCAGATCCACACGTCCGTCCAGGCCGGCGGGATGGCGAGGGACCGGATCCGGTCGAGCGCGGCGTCGTCGGTCAGGCGCCGACCCCGCTCGTCGACGTATGCGAAGCCGCGGCCCGCCCGGCGCCGGGCGTACCCCGGCCCCGTGCAGTCGACCTGGCGCACGTCAGGTGCGGTCGGCGGCGAGCGGGTGGCGCAGGCGGACGAGGTTGGCGCGCAGCAGCCGCGAGATCTGGACCTGGCTGACCCCGACCTCCGCGGCGATCTCCGACTGGGTGAGGCCGTCGAGGAAGCGGCGCCGGACGATGCGCCGGTCGCGCTCGCTCGGCAGCGTCTCCAGCAGCTGGTCGACCGCCAGGCGGGCCTCGGCGGCGCCGAAGCCCGAGTCGTCGGCGCCGTAGGGCTGCTCGGTGCGCTCGTCGTCGCCGGCCGGGATCAGCGGGACGCCCCGGTACGACGCCCGCACCTCCAGGGCCTCGATCGCCTCGTCCACCGTCGTGCCGGCCCGCTGCGCGATCTCGGCCACGGTGGGCGAGCGCCCGAGCGTCTGGCTCAGCTCCTCGACCACTCCGTTGACCGACTGGTAGAGCTCCTTGGCCCGCCGCGGCACGTGGACCGACCACGTCTTGTCCCGGAAGTGGCGGCGCAGCTCGCCGACCACCGTCGGGACGGCGTAGGTGGCGAAGGCGACGCCGAAATCGGGGTCGAAGCGGTCGACCGCCTTGAGGATGCCGACCGCGGCCACCTGGGCCAGGTCGTCCAGCGGCTCGCCCTTGCGCAGGAACTGGCGGGCGCAGTGGACGGCGAGCCACCGGTGCTCCTCGACCAGCTCGTTGCGGAGCCGGCGGTCGCCGGTCGCCCGCACGACGGCGAAGCGAGGGTCGGGCGGCGCGGGGACCGGCGCCGGCGGGCCGGGGGCGGCGTGCGGCGCCGGCGTGGCGGACGAGGGTCCGTGGCGCCGGGGGGCGGTCGCGGCGAGTCGTGAGGCCCGCCGCCGGCGGCGGGCCTCACGGGCGGTCTCGGTGCGGCTCCGGGTGTCGGTCACGGCGCCTCCTAGCCGTCGGACGACGGCTACTACCCGCCCCGGCGGGGACCTAACCGGGAAATCTCAGGCGAGCGCCCGCACCGCGGCGGTGGCGGCCGCGGCGGCGACCACGGTCACCAGGAACGGCGCCCGCCGCCATGTGGCGACCAGCGCCACGGCCAGCCCGACCGCCCGCGCGTCGAGCACGAGCCGGCGGTCGCCGGCGAACGTGTTGACCATCACCAGCGCGGCCAGGAGCGCCGCCGGCAACAGCGCCGCCAGCGCCACGACCCGGCCGTCCACGGCCCGCCGCCCGAGCCCGACGAGCCCGGCGGCCTTGAACAGGTAGGCGCCGGCCCCCAGCACGATCACCGCCGCCCAACTCACGCCGCCTCGCCTCGCGCGTCGTCGCCGCCAGCATCGGTCCCGGCCAGCCCCGGCGCGGTGGCCGGCGCCCGGAACAGCAGCATCGCCGGCACCACCGCGGCGGCCGCGGCGATGATCGGCACACCGGCGGGCGCGAGCGGGACCAGCACCAGCGCGATCGCCGCCCCGGCGGCGGCCGCCGCCCGCCCGCGGGCGGTCCGCAGGTGCGGCGCCACCAGAGCGACGAACCCGGCGGGGAACGCGGCGTCGAGCCCGAACGCCCGGGGGTCCCCGATGGCGCCGCCGGCGACCGCCCCGACCAGCGTCCCGAGGTTCCAGCACACGAACACGGCCAGCCCGGTCGCGTAGAAGGCGGCCTCCCGCCGCCGGCCCGGCGGCTGGGCGGTGGCCATCGCGGTCGACTCGTCGATCACCCAGTGTGCGGCCAGCAGCCGCCGCCCGAGCCGCCGCCCGGCGAAGGTGGGCGCGAGGGCCACGCCGTAGGCCGCATTGCGGGCGGCCAGCAGCCACGCCGACCCGAACGCCGCGGCCAGCGACCCGCCCGCGGCCAGGACGCCGACGGCGGCGAACTGGCTGGCCCCGGTGAACACGAGCACCGACATGGCGCACGCCTGCCCCACGCTGAGGCCGGCCGCGGTCGCCAGCACGCCGAACGACATCCCGAACGCCCCGATCGGCACCCCCAGCGCCCAGGCGTTCCGCCGCACCCCGGCGAGCGAGCGGGCGTCCGACGAGGCCATCGACCGAGACTGCCCGACCCGGTCCGCCCGACACCACCGGGTTTTCTGTCAGGATGCGTGGCGACCCGACTACGCACAGGGCGGGCGATGGCCGACTTCGAGGTCGCCTCGTGCGCCTACTGGGGCGACACCTGCTGCGTGTGACCCGCCCGGCGCCGTGACCGGGACCCCGTACCGGCGGGCCCGGGCGCTGGTCGCCCGGTGGGAACGCGGCGCCTTCGTCGTCGACAACTACCTGACCGGCAGCTCGGTCGAGCTGACGCCGGCACTGCTGCAGTTCGTGGCCGAGTCCCCGATCGGCCCGTACCAGCTCAAGACCAGCCCCTCGGGGGGCGCCCGCCACAGCATCGAGGTCTACCCGGTCGCCCTCCGGGTGGCCGGTCTGGCGCCCGGCGTCTACCACTACGAGCCCCGGCGCCACCGGCTGGGCGTGCTCCACGAGGCGCCCGCCGCCGGCCTCCCCCGAGGATCAGTAAGAACGTTCTGCCCGCGAAAGCGATGGGGAATCAATCACTTTCGCGGGCAGAACGCTCTAGTAGCTGCGGGGCAGCCGCAGGACCTGCTGGGCGATGTAGTTGAGCGTCATCTCCTGGCTGACCGGGGCGATGCGCTGCAGGCGGGCCTCGCGCAAGTAGCGCTCGACGTGGTACTCGGTGGCGTAGCCCATGCCGCCGTAGGTCTGCACCGCCCGGTCGGCGGCGAAGAAGCCCGCCTCGGCGGCGAGGTACTTGGCCGCTGTTGGCCGCCTCGCCGCACGTCGAGTCCGTGGTCGTAGCGCCAGGCCGCGTGCGGGCCACCTGCCACGCCGCCGCCAGCTGGATGTGGGCCTGGGCGAGCGGGTGGGCGATCGCCTGGTTGGCGCCGATCGGGCGGTCGAAGACGACGCGCTCCTTGCGTAGGCGACCGCGCGGCGCAGGGCGACCTCGCCGATGCCGAACGCCTCCGACGCGAGCAGGATGCGCTCGGGGTTGAGGCCGTGCAGCAGGTGCTTGAAGCCCTGGCCCTCCTCGCCGACCAGGCGCCAGTCCTCGACCGGCAGGCCGTCGTAGGCGACCTCGCACGACGCCACCGCGTTGCGGCCCATCTTGGGGATCGGGGCGGATGTCGACGTGGTCGCGGTCGAGGTCGGCGAGGAACAGCGAGAGGCCGCCGCAGGCCGGGCGCCGCCGGTGCGGGCGAGCAGCAGCACGACCTCGCACTCGAGCGCCTTGGACGTCCAGATCTTGCGGCCCGTCACGACCCAGCCGCCCTTGCCGTCCGGCTCGGCCCGGGTGGTGATGCGGGTCGTGTCGGTGCCGGCGTCGGGCTCGGTCACGCCGAACGCGACGTGCAGGTCGCCGGCCGCGGCCCGGGGCAGGAACGCGTCCTTCAGCCGGTCGCTGCCGAACCGGACCACCGGGTTCAGCCCGAAGATCGTCAGGTGCAGCGCCGAGCAGCCGTTCATCGCCGCGCCCGACGCGGCCACCTCCCGCAGCATGATGGCCGCCTCGGTGATCCCCCGCCCGCCGCCGCCGTACTCCTCGGGGATGGCGATGCCGACCCAGCCGCCCTCGGCCATCCGCCGGTAGAAGTCCCACGGGAACTCGTGCTCGGCGTCGCAGCGCGCCCAGTAGTCGTCGTCGAACCCCGCGCACACCTTGCGCACGGCGTCGGCGATGGCCTCGTGGTCCTCGTCGGGCGTGAAGTCCACGGCGCTACGCCTCCGCGGTCTCGGCGGCGCCCGCCTCGGCGGTGTCGGCCTTCTCCTCGGCGTGGTGTTGGATGGCCGACATCACCGCCGCCCCCGCCGCGCCGATGAACTCGGGCCGGTTCTCCGCCGCCCAGTCCCGGCTGGCGACGAGGCCGGCCGCGGTGCCGTTGACCTCGGGCATGACGTAGCGGGAGAACAGCTCGTAGGACCGGAACGTCTCGGGCCGGTCGGCCCAGTCGTGGGCCATGAGCAGGAACGCCCCGAACCCCTTGGACTGCTCGGCCAGCCGCCGGATCTGGGCCACGGCATCGTCCGGTGTCCCGATGACCGCGAAGCCCGACGCGTTCATCGCCTCGACCAGGTCGGTGTGGTTGTCGGTGTTGGGCGCCAGCGGCAGGGCCGCCACCCGCTGGAAGTAGTCGATCCAGTCGCCCAGGCCGAAGGAGACGTCCGCGACGGCCTGCTCACGGGTCTCGGCGATGTGCATCGGCCCGACCAGGCGCCATCTCGACCGGTCGGCGGGCTGGCCGAACTGGGCCGCCCGCTCCTCGACCACGTTCCAGTGGTAGCCGAGCGCGTCGAACCCGCCGACGCTGGTGGCGCCGATCGACAGCAGGCTGGTGCCGAACCGCCCGGCCGCCCGCGGCCCGGCCGGCGACACCTGGGCGGCCACCGCCACCTCGAAGTGGGGGTGGGTGAAGGGCCGCAGTTGCAGGCGGGCGTTGCGCAGCCGGAACCAGTCGGTCTCGTAGGTGACCGGCTCGTCCGACCGCAGCAGCAGCAGGATCGCCTCCAGCGACTCCTCCATCATGTCCCGCTGGCGGCTGACGTCGATGCCCATCATGTAGGCGTCCGACGGCAGCGCCCCGGGGCCGACGCCGAGCATGATCCGCCCGCCGGTGAGGTGGTCGAGCAGCACCATGCGGTCGGCCAGCATCAGCGGGTGGTGGTAGGGCAGCGACGACACCCCGGTGCCCAGCCGGATCCGCCGGGTGCGCTCGGCGGCCGTGGCGATGAACACCTCGGGCGAGGCGATGATCTCGAACCCGGCGGAGTGGTGCTCGCCGATCCACGCCTCGTCGAACCCGAGCCGGTCGAGGTGCACGACCAGGTCGAGGTCCCGGCCGAGCGCCAGTGTCGGGTTCTGCCCGACGGGGTGGAACGGCGCCAGGAAGATGCCGAACCGCAGCGGCTCGGCCTGCACGCCGCTCACGGCCGGCCCCCGGCGGACAGGTGGGCTGTCGGTTCCATGTGGGTCCCCTCCCGGAACGCTGATGCTGGTGTCACCGTAGAGGGAGGACCGTCCCGGAGCGGAACCGAGCCGGCCTCCAGAGGCCTGATATCGTCGCCGGCCACCGCGGGCCGCGCCCGAGGGGCGGACCGTTGGGCCGGCCGCCGGGCAGTTGGGGGAGGGCGCATGACAGCGGTCGACGATGCCACCGCCACCGCTGCCGACCCGACCGCTCCCGCCGACCCCGGCGTGCCGCACGAGGCGGCGGTGCCACCCGCGGGCCTGCCGACCCGCCTCGCGCTCGCCGGCCTGGTCGCCCTCGTGCTCAGCCCGCTGCTGGTGGCGCTGCTGGCGCTGGTCGGGCGGCCGTGGTTCCCGATGGGCGACTGGGCCAGCATGACCTACCGCACGTCGCAGGTCGGCACGTCGCACACGCCGCTGATCGGCGCCTACACGGTGAAGGGCTGGGCCCATCCGGGGCCGCTGCTCTACTGGCTGGCCGCGCCCCTGTTCCGCCTGAGCGGCGAGGACCCCCGCTCGCTGGACTGGACCGCCGCGCTCGTCAACGCCGCCTCCGTCGTGGCCATCGTCGCCCTGGCCTGGCGGCGGGGCCGGACCACGCTCGGGCTGGCGGTGCTGGTGCTGGTGGCTCTGCTGGTCCACGGCATCGGGCCGAACATCCTCACCGATCTCTGGAACCCCTACGCCCCGCTGCTGCCCTTCCTGGCCGCGCTGGCGCTCGCGCTCGACGCCAGCCTCGGGCGGCCGCGGTCGCTGGTGTGGGCCGCCGTGCCCGCCACGTTCGCCATGCAGTGCCACCTGGGTTTCGTGCCGCTGACCGCGCTCGTCGCCGTGTGGCTGTGGGCCTGGTGCCGCTGGTGGCCCCGGCTGCTGCCCGCCGACGACCCGGTATCGGCCGGCCTGCCCCGGGCACCCTGGCGCCCCTGGCGGCGGGCCGCCGCCTGGGCGTTCGGCGTGACCGCCGTGCTCAGCGTCGGACCGCTGGTCGACGCCGCGGTCGACATGCACAACCCGGCCCGCATCCTCCGCTCGTTCGGGGACGGCGAGACCGTCCGCCTCGGCGTGGTCGACTCGGTCGGCCTGGTCGGGCGGTTCGTCCGGCCCGACGGGCCGTGGCTCGGCCACCGCCTGACGACCGTGGCCGTCGAGATCCAGGGCTCGGGGCCGCTGCCGGTCGTCCTCGCGCTCGTCGCCCTCGCGCTCTGCCTGCGGGCCGGCCGGCGCCGGCGACTGCCCGACGTGGTGGCGCTGGCGACGCTGGCCCTCACCCTCGTCGTCGGGTCGGTCCCGGCCGCCGCCCAGTTCGTCCGGCCGGTCGAGGCCTACGTCACGCTGTGGCTGGAGCTGGTCGGCGGGATCGTGTGGTTCACCGTCGCCTGGACCGGTTGGCGGCTGGTCGAGGACGCGGTCCGGGCCGTCCCTGCGCGGCGGGCCGCCGCCGCCGGGCTGGCGGCCGCAGCGGTCGTGGCCGCGACCGCCTGGTCGTGGGGACCGGCCGCCGGGAACAAGACCCGCTTCCAGCAGCAGGCGGCCGTGGTCGAGCCGATCGCCGACCAGCTGGCGGCCGAGCTGCCGCCGGGGGCGACCGTGCGGATCGTGCGCAGGGGCGAGCCGTGGCACATCACGACCTCCGGCCTGATCTACGCGCTGATCCAGCGGGGCGTGGACGTCACCACCGACGACGGCGGGCAGGGCCTCAAGTGGGGCCACGAGCACCGCTGGCGACGGGGCGACCCCGTACGACGTCCTGCTCACCGTGGCGGTCCACGACGCCAGGGGCTGGACCGACGCCGTGGGCGAGTGCCTGAAGGACCCCCTGGCGGACATGATCGCCGGCTACGACGGCCTGTCGCCCGAGGACCGCGCCTGGCTCGACGACCTCAAGCTGCGGCGGTTCTACGACGCCGACGCGGTCAGTGACGCAGACAAGGCGCGGGGCGAGCGGCTGGAGTCCCAGGGCATGCGCATCGGCGTGTTCGAGGGCCCGACCGTGTGCGCCCGGGACGTCGTCCTCCAGAAGGACCGGAACCGCCCGGCCTGATCAGGCCCGCTCGAACCAGGCCCGGGGGTTGGCGACCAGCATCTCGTCGACCTGCTCCGGGGCGACGCCCCGGTCGAGCAGCGCCGGCACGACCTGCTGGGTGATGTGCAGGTAGTGCCAGTTGGGCAGGAACTGCATGAGGTTGGGGTCGATCCAGTCGATGTAGCAGGACGTGTCGTGGGCCAGGACCATCCGGCTCGACCAGCCCCGCTCGCACAGCGCCACCACGGTCGCGACCCGGTCGTCGAACCCGAGGATCGGGTCGAGCCCGAAGCGGTCCATGCCGAGCAGGTAGCCCTCGGCCGCCAGGGCCGCCAGGCGGTCGACGTCGGTCGAGTCGCCCACGTGGGCGAGCAGCACCCGGGCCGGCTCGACGCCCTCCTCGCCCAGCACCCGGGCGACCTGCGCCATCGTGTCCTGGCCCGGGTTGTTGTGGACCATCACCGGCACGCCGGTGGCCAGGTGCGCCTTGGCCACCGCCCGCATGACCCGCTCGACGCCGGCCGCCAGCCCGTGGTGGTCGATCGCGCACTTGAGGAAGGCCGCCTTGATCGACGTGCCCTGGATGCCCTCCTGCACGTCCCGCACGAAAAGGTCGACCATCGGCTCGGGCAGGTCGGGCAGCGCCCCCGGCCCCCGCTGGGCGAAGAAGTTGGGGACGTCCGCGTAGGTGTAGACCCCGGTGGCGGCGATGATGTTGAGGTCGGGGACGGCCTCGTTGATGCGAGCCACCCGGCGGATGTCGCGGCCCAGGCCGTCGACGGTGGGGTCGACGATCGTCCGGATGCCCGCCCCCGCCAGCTCCGACAGCTTGGCGATGGCCTCGGCGACCCGGGGCTCCTCGTCCCACTCGTCGGACCAGTTGGCCTGGCTGTCGGGCGACAGCACGAAGACGTGCTCGTGCATCAGCGTCGTCCCCAGCTCGGCGGTGGGCACCGGCCCCCTGACGGTCTCGACCACGGTCATGACGCAGACCTTGACAGGCTAACGGCATTAGCCGCATGATGGCTAACAGCATTAGCCACAAGGAGCCCCCATGACCGAACCAGCCGCCTCCCCCGCCCCGACGCACTACCAGGCTCCCGGGTGGTTCACCCGCAACGTGTTCAACCGCCTCGTCGCCTTCCTGACCCGGCACGGGGTCAGCGTCCTGGGCAGCCGGGTGCTGGAGGTCCGGGGCCGCACCAGCGGCGAGCCGCGCCGGACGCCCGTCAACCTCCTGGAGCTGGACGACCGCCACTACCTCGTGTCGCCCCGCGGCGAGGGCCAGTGGGTCCGTAACGTCCGGGCCGCCGACGGCCGGCTGGCCACGCTGGTGGGCAAGCGCCGGGAGGAGTGGCGGGCCCGCGAGCTGGCCGGCGACGAGACGGTCCCGGTCCTGCGGGCGTACCTGAAGCGGTGGAAGGCCGAGGTCGGCGTGTTCTTCGACGGCACCTCGGCCGCCTCGACCGACGCCGAGCTGCTGGCGATCGCTCCCCGCCACCCGGTCTTCGAACTGACCGCGCTCGAGCCCGACGCCGGCATCGGCGCCGGGTGAGCGGCGGCCGGGGCCGGGCGGCCGAGGCCACGGCCGCGGCCCGGACCATCCTCGAACGCGACGGCGGCGCCGGCCTCACCATGCGGGCGGTGGCCGACCAGCTGGGCATCCGGGCACCGTCGCTCTACAAGCACGTCGCCGGCAAGGCGGCGATCGAGCTGGCGCTCATCGAGGCCGGCCTGGCCGAGATGGGCGACGCCCTGCGGGCGGCGCTGGCCCGGCCCGGCCGGCGCGGCCCGGTGGCGGCGCTGCTCGCCGCGTACCGCCGTCACGCCCTCGCCCACCCCAACGTCTACCGCCTGGCGACGGCCGGCGCCCTCCCGAGGGGCGACCTGACCCCGGGGCTGGAGGACTGGGCCGGCGAGCCGTTCCTCGCCGTCGCCGGCGGCGACGAGCACCGGGCCCGGGCGCTGTGGGCGCTGGCCCACGGCCTGGTCGTGCTCGAGCTGGACGACCGCTTTCCCCCGGGCGCCGACCTCGAACGCGCCTGGGCGGAGGGCGCCGCAGCCTTCGGGGGTTAGGCCCGGCGCCCTCCGCGGGCGTCCGCCGATCTCAGGTGCGCCGGTAGCGCCGGACCGCCAGCGGGGCGAACACCGCCACCAGGCCCGCGGTCCACGCCAGCGACAGCAGCACCCAGTGGCCGGTCGAGCCGTCGATGCCGGCCAGCGCCGGGTCGCCCAGCACCAGCGAGCGCACGGCGTTGACCATGGCGGTGATCGGCTGGTGCTCGGCGACGGCCTGGAGCCAGCCCGGCATCGAGTCGACCGGCACCATGGCGCTCGACACGAACGACACCGGGAAGATCATCAGCGACAGTCCCTGCGCCGCCTGGGCGTTCCCGGCCACGAGCCCGAGCCAGGCGAACACCCACATGAAGGCGAAGCCGAACGTCACGCACAGGGCGAACGCAGCGAGCGCCTCGGCCGGTGTGCCGTGGATGCGGAACCCGACGGCGAAGCCGATGGCCGTCGTCACCGCCAGCCCGAAGGCCAGCAGCACCGACTCGGCCACCACCCGGCCGCCGAGCAGGGCCGTGCGGGACACCGGCAGCGACCGCAGCCGGTCGGTGATCCCCCGCTCCAGGTCCTCGGCCACGCCGGAGGCGGCGTTGCTGCCGGTGAACAGGACGCTGGTCACGACGTAGCCGGGCACCAGGAAGTCGACGTACGGGATCGGCCCGGTGTCGATGGCGCCGCCGAACACGTAGCGGAAGATGAGCAGGAACATGGCGCCGCTCACCGTCGATACGACGAGCAGCTGGGGCGTGCGGACGAACCGGCGGGCGGTGCGCCCGGCGACGGCCGCCGCGGTGGCGGCGAAGCCGGCCGTGCGGGCCGGGGCGGACGGCAGCGCCCGCGCGGCGACGGCCGGGGCGGGCGGGGTGAGCGTGAGAGCGGTCATCGGAGATCCTCGTCGTGGTCGTGAGCGGTCGGAGCGGTCGGGACTCAGGCGGCGATCTCGGCGTCGGCGTCGGCGTCGGCCGGCGCCCCGGTCAGGGTCAGGAACACCTCGTCGAGCGTGGGGCGGCGCAGGCCGACGTCGTCGACGTCGAGGCCCAGCACCTCCAGCGCCCGCACCGCCTCGGCGATCGCGGACCGGCCGCCGGCGACCGGCACGGTGACCCGCTTGGTCGCGGCGTCGACCCGGGGCTCCTCGACGCCGAGGCGGCTCAGCGTCTCGGCCAGCGCTCCGAGGTCGTCGACGCGGCTGGCCCGCACCTCGACCACGTCCCGGCCGGCCCGCGACTTCAGCTCGCCGGGCGTGCCGTCGGCGATCACCCGGCCGTGGTCGACGATCACGACCCGGTGGGCGAGCTGGTCGGCCTCGTCGAGGTACTGCGTGGTGAGCAGCACGTCGGTGCCCGCGGCGACCAGGGACCGGATGGCCTCCCACAGCTCGTTGCGGCTCCGGGGGTCGAGGCCGGTCGTCGGCTCGTCGAGCAGCAGCAGGCGGGGGGCGCCGACCAGGCTGGCGCCCAGGTCGAGCCGCCGCCGCATGCCGCCGGAGTAGGTGCGGACCAGCCGGTCGGCGGCCTCGGTCAGCCCCAGCTGGTCTGCCACGATGGCCGCGTTGGCGGCAGCCTCGCGCCGCCCGTGGCCGAACAGCCGGGCGACCATGCGCAGGTTCTCGCGCCCGGTCATGGCCTCCTCGACCGCGGCGAACTGGCCGGCCAGACCGATGACCCGGCGGACCTGGTCGGGGTGGCGGAGGGCGTCGATGCCCGCCACCCGCAGCGTCCCGGCGTCGGGCCGGACGAGGGTGGCGAGCGACCGGACGAACGTCGTCTTCCCGGCGCCGTTGGGGCCGAGGATGGCGACCACCCGGCCGCGCTCGGCCACGAGGTCGAGCCGGGCGAGGGCGTCGACCTTGCCGAACCGCTTGACGAGGCCCCGGGCCTCGATGATCGGTGCTGCATCGCTGTACGTCATGCCCCGATGGTGCGCCGCAGAACTGGCCACCATGTGGCCAGTTCCGATGTGATTTCCGCCGTCAGGCGTAGAGGGCGACCAGTTCGGCACCGACGCGGGCGAGCATCTCCCGCACCTCGGGCGGGTCGAGGATCTCGATCCGGTCGCCGTAGCCGGCGATCTCCCAGGTGATGGCCTCGGCGCGCTGGGCGCCGATCTCGACCAGGATCCGGCCGTCCTCGGCCGGCTCGCCGACCGTGAGGCGCCCACCGAGCTGCCCCCGCAGCCAGCCGACCGCGGTCGGGTCGACGAGGGCGGTGGCCCGGAACGCGGCCCGGCGCTCGTCCATCGTGGCCACGACCCGCTCCCACGTCTGGGCCAGGTCGAACCCCTCGGGGCGGACGACCGGCCGGTCGGTCACGGTCAGCGACCGCACCCGGTTGACGCGGAACGTTCGCAGTCCGGCGGCGGTGTCGCCGATCAGGTACCAGACCGAGCTCTTCGCCACGAGGCCGAGGGGGTGGACGGTCCGCTCGGTCTGGTTGCGCTCGCGGTCGGCGTAGCCCAGCTCGACCTGGACGCCGGCCACCACCGCCCGCTGGAGGTCGTCGAGGAACCGGGGCGGCGCCGGCGGCGTCATCCCCCACCGGGCCGAGTCGAGCATGACCGCCGACGCGGCCGCCTCCGCGTCGGCCCGGAACGTCTCTGGCAGCGCCTGCACCAGCTTGCGCAGGGCGGCCTTCGCCTCGGGGGTGGCGGCGGCCGAGGGCCCGGCCACCAGGAACAGCGTGCGGGCCTCGGCCTCGGTGAGCCCGCTGAGGTCGGTGCGGGCGCCGCCGATCAGCGACCAGCCGCCGTTGCGGCCGGCCTGCGAGTACACGGGGATGCCGGCCATGGCCAGCGCCTCCAGGTCGCGCCGGGCGGTGCGCTCGGAGATCTCCAGCTCGTCGGCCAGCTCGGCCGCGGTCACCCGTCCGTGGGCCTGGAGGATCAGGAGGGTCGCCACCAACCGGTCTGCGCGCACACGCAGAGTGTCGCACCCAACCCGGACATCTGATGTCCAGTTCAGCTGGGAAGCGTGATCGTCCCCTCGTCCCGCAGCTCGGTCGCCGCCTTGGTCAGCGCCTGGTCGGCGACGGTGGCGAGCAGGCTGCCGGTCGAGATCCGCCGGACGCCGACCTCGGCGAGCTGGGCGACGGTGGGCCCTCCCGGTAGCACGAGGACGTTGACCGGCAGCCCCACCTCGTCCACCACCCGGGCGATGTCGCCGAGGTCGCTGAGCAGCGGGGCGTACACCACGTCGGCCCCGGCGTCCCGGTAGGCCCGGAGGCGGACGACGGCGTCGTCGAGGTCGCCCAGGCCCATGAGGATGCCCTCGGCCCGGGCGGTCAGCGTCATGCCGTGGGCGTGCGCGGCCTCCGCTGCGGCCCGCACGCGCTCGGCGGCGTCGTCGCGGTCGTCGAGGGCCCCGGTCGCCGGGTCGTAGTCCTCGATCGACAGTCCGGCCGCGCCGGCGTCGGCGAGCAGGTGGACGGTCTCGGCCACGCCGTCGGGCGTGTCGGCGAAGCAGCGTTCGGCGTCCACGTTGAACGGCAGGTCGACGGCCTCGGTCAGCGTGGCCACATGGGCGACCAGCTCGTCGCGCGGTGACCTGCCGGTCGCGCTTGCCCAGGGAGGCGGCGTGGCCGGCGCTGGTCGTGGCCAGGGCGGGGAAGCCGAGCTTGGCCAGCCGGCGGGCAGTGCCGATGTCCCAGGGATTGGGCATGACGAACGTGCCGGAGGCGTGCAGCTCGCGGAACCGGTCGCGGAGGTCGGACAACGTCGGTCTCCTATCCGAGGTGGGCGGCGAGGGCGGTGCGACCGGCCGCGGTGAGCTGGAGCTCTCGCCGGCGGGCGGGATGGCGCCGCAGCCATCCCCGGTCGAGGAACGCGGTGAGCAGGCCCGCCCCGGCGGCGCCGGCGAGATGGTGGCGGCGCTGGGTCCAGTCGAGGCAGGTGCGGACGGCCGGCCGGCTGCCGTTGCCGGCCGCGCCCGGGCCGGGCAGGGCGACGCCCCAGCCGGCGAGCATGTCCCGGCCCTCGGGCGTGAGGTCGACGTCGTCGCCGGTGCCGGCGACGAGTCGGTCGCACAGCCGGACCCCCAGCTCGCCGGCCAGGTGGTCGTAGCAGGAGCGGGCGAACGCCAGGCCCGCCGGCACCCGGGGCCGGGCCGGCGGGGGCGGCACCGCCACCAGCAGGGCCTCGATGGCGTAGGCGACCTCAGGCCCGGCGAGGCGGTAGTAGCGGTGGCGGCCCTGGGCCTCGACCACCACGATTCCCGCGTCGAGCAGCCGGCCGAGGTGCTCGCTGGCGGTCGGCGGGGTGACCTGAACGTGGTCGGCGAGCTCGCGGGCGGTGTGTGCGGTGCCACCCATCAGCGCGCCGACGATCCCGGCCCGGGCGGGCGAGCCCAGGGCGGTGCCGACGGCGGCGAGGTGGGGCGTGTCCACGGCGGCACCGTACGCCGGGCACCGTTCGGGGCGCGCCGAACCGTGCGGATCCGTCCGGATCCGTCAGGTCATGAGCAGGTATGCACCGCCGGCCAGCGCCCCGAGCGAGACCAGGCCGAAGAACGCGGTCCACAGCGCGGCCGGGATGTGGGTCAGCCCGGCGAGCTGGGCCGCGTCCGACCCCCGGCCGGCGGGGTCGCGGCGCTGGCGCCACAGCTCGAACACCGGGCGCACGCCGCCGAGCAGCAGGAACCAGGTCATCCCGTAGCCGAACGCCGCCTGCAGGTCCGGCGACGCGTAGAGCGAGATCGCGACGAAAGCCCCGCCCACCACGACCAGCACCAGGGCGCCGTACAGGTTCCGGACCATCAGCAGCATGCCGGCCATCACCGCGACGGCCGCCCACAGCAGGACGGTGACCTGGTCGGCGGCGAGCAGGCCCACCCCGAGGAGGCCGACGAGCGGCGGGCTCACGTAGCCGGCCGCGGCGGTGAACACCATCCCCGGCCCGCGGGGCCGCCCGACCGACAGCGTCAGGCCCGAGGTGTCGGAGTGGAGGCGGATGCCGGTCAGCCGCCGCCCGGTGAGCAGGGCCGCGACCGCATGGCCGCCCTCGTGGACGATCGTGACGACGTTGCGCGACCAGCGCCACAGGCCGTCGATGACGACCGCCACCAGCGCGGCCAGGCCGGTCGCCACCACAAGCCACGACGCCGGCTCGAACCGGTCGATCGTGATCGTTCCCCAGCCCACGGACATCCGTCCACGATGGCACGCGGCGGGTCCGGCCCTCGTCACTCCGATGTCGGGCCGGTGAAGTCGGGGTCGCGCTTCTCGCGTGTGGGACGCCAGGCCCTCGCGGGCGTCGGGCCCGGCGAAGCCGCAGGAACTCGTACGCCAGCGACGCGTCGAAGACCGCCGACTGCTGCGCGGTACCAGTGGTTGAGCGTGTGCTTGGTCCAGCGGATGGCCGACTGGGCGCCGGCGGCGAGCTGCACCGCCACCTCCAGCGCCCGCTCCCCCACGGCGTCGTCGTCGACGCACAGCGACACGAGGCCGATGCGCTCGGCCTCCTCGCCGGTCAGCGGGTCGCAGGTGAGCAGGTAGTACTTGGCCTTGGCCATGCCGCACAGCAGCGGCCAGCAGATGGCGGCGTGGTCGCCGGCGGCGACGCCGAGCCGGGTGTGGCCGTCGATGATCCGGGCGCTGCGACCGGCGACCGACACGTCGGCCAGGAGCGCCGCCACCAGCCCGGCCCCGACAGCCGGCCCGTGGATGGCGGACACGATCGGGCTTGGAGCAGTTGACGACGTTGAACACGAGGTCGCGGGCCTCGCGCATGACGCGCAGCCGCACGGCCGGGTCGCCGAGCATCGCGTCCAGCAGGTCGAAGCTGCCGCCCGCCGAGAACGCCCGCCCGGCACCCCGCAGCAGCGCGACGCGCGTGTCGGGGTCGCGGTCGACGGCCAGCCACACGTCGGCCAGCTCCCGGTGCCGGTCGGCGTCGACGGCGTTGAGCCCGGGCCCGTCGAGCGTGATCCGCAGCACGCCGGCGGCCGGCCGGTCGAACACGAGGTGGGGAAAGGCGGCGTAACGATCGGGCGAGGTCACGGAGGATTGCCTAGCCGAGTCGGGCCGGCGGGCGCCCGTGTGCCACGCTGCCCGGGTGACGAAGGGAACGGTCCTGTGCACCGGCGGCGCCGGCTACATCGGCAGCCACACCGCGGTCGAGCTGCTGTGGGCCGGCTGGGACGTGGTCGTGGTCGACGACTTCTCCAACGCCAGCCCGGTGGCGCTCGACCGCGTGGTCGAGCTGACGGACGGTGTCGAGGGCGCGGGCCAGCTGCACTGGCACCGCCTGGACATCCGGGACGAGGACGCCATGACCGACCTCCTGCGGGTCGAGGGCGTCGACGCGGTGGTCCACTTCGCGGGGCTCAAATCGGTGGGAGAGAGCGTGGCCGAGCCGCTGCGCTACTTCGCGGTCAACGTGGGCGGCAGCGTGTCGCTGCTGCGGGCGATGGAGACGGCGGGGGTCCGGCGGTTGGTCTTCTCCAGCTCGTGCACGGTGTACGGCGACCCGGAGCGCATCCCGGTCGACGAGCAGGCCCGGCGACAGGTGACCAACCCGTACGGCCGCACGAAGCTCATGGTCGAGGACATCCTCGGCGACGTGGCGGCCGGCGACGACCGCTGGCAGATCCTGGCGCTGCGCTACTTCAACCCGGTCGGCGCCCACCCCAGCGGCCGGATCGGCGAGGACCCCGACGGCATCCCCAACAACCTGATGCCATACGTCATGCAGGTGGCCACGGGCCGCCACCCGCACGTGCGGGTGTTCGGCGACGACTACCCGACGAGGGACGGCACGGGGATCCGCGACTACATCCACGTGGTCGACCTGGCCACGGGCCACCTGGCCGCGCTGCGGGCGGTCGAGGGCGTCAAGGGGATGCAGGCGCTCAACCTCGGCACCGGCGAGGGCAGCACGGTCCTGGAGGTCATCGCGGCCGCCAGCAGGGCGGTGGGCCGGGACATCCCCTACCAGGTGGTCGACCGCCGCCCGGGCGACATCGCGGCGACGTGGTGCGACCCGACCCTGGCGGCCCAGACCCTGGGCTGGCGTGCCGAACGCAGCCTCGACCAGATGGCCGAGGACCACTGGCGCTGGCAACACGACAACCCGTCCGGCTACCGCTAGGCGTCTCGGGGGTCAGACCGGCGTCAGGACCAGGCCCAGGATCGCCGCCAGTAGCTCGTCCCGGGACGGCGAGCCCGGGGCGGCCCGCGACAGGACGATGCCCGCCTCGGTGAGGGCGCCGTAGACCGCCACCGCCAGCGCCTCGGTGTACGGGACCCGGAGCGCCCCCGCCGCCTCCAGGGCCTGGAGGCCGGTGCTCGTCGTCCCCAGGCCGATGCCGGCGTCGACGTCGTGCCACGCGACCGAGCCCAGGACCGACGGGGCGTCGACCACCGCGATCTGGTGGTAGTCGGGCCGCACCATGAAGTCGAGCACCGCCGCGCAGCCGGCGGCGAACGCTTCGGGCACGCTCCCCTCGGCTCGGGCGGCGGCGTTGACGGTCGCGTTCAGCTCGGCCGAAAGCTGCGCGAAGACCTCCCGGAACAGCGCGGCCTTGTCGGCGAAGTGGTGGTACAGCGCGCCCCGGGTCACGCCCGCCGCGGCCACGACGTCCTCTGTCGGCGTCGCCGCGTAGCCCCGGTTAGCGAACAGTTCACGCGCCGCGCCGACGATCGCCTCCCGGGTCCGTTCCGCCTCGTCGGCCGTGCGCCTCACCATCCGCAGATTGTCACCTCACCCCTTGACAGGCGGCGACCCATGCTTAACATACATACTGTCTGTATGTATAACTCAGGAGGCGGACCGAAATGACGCAGCGAGATCAGGCCGACGTGCACGCCGACGTGATCGTGATCGGGGGTGGGGTGAGCGGGCTGAGCGCCGGGATGCTGCTCGCCCGCGACGGGCACCGGGTGCGGGTGCTGGAACGGGACCCCGCACCGCCCCCGGTGCCCCCGGCCGCCTCGTGGCACGCCTGGGAGCGGCGCGGCGTCAGCCAGTTCCACATGCTCCACTCGTTCCTCGCCCGCTGGCGCCAGGCGATCGAGGCCGAGCTCCCCGAGGTGGCGACCGCCATGGACGCCGCCGGCGCGGTGCGCCTCAACTCCGTCGCCGACGCCCCGGCCGCCCTCTCCGGCGGCCCGTGGCCCGGCGACGAGCGGTTCGAGGTGCTGACCGCCCGCCGGCCGGTCACCGAGGCCGCCATGGCGTCGGTGGCCGCCGCCACCCCCGGCCTCGTCGTCGAGCGGGGCACCGGCGTCCGCAGCCTGACGGCCGACGCGGGCCGCCAACCCGTGCCCGGCCGCCCCCACGTGACCGGCGTGGTCACCGAGGACGGCCGGCGCCTGACCGCCGACCTCGTGGTCGACGCCGGCGGCCGCCGCTCACCCCGGCCCCGCTGGCTCGCCGAGATCGGCGCGCCGCCCGGCGTCGAGGACGTCGCCGACTCGGGCTTCGTCTACTACTGCCGCCACTTCCGGTCGGCCGACGGCTCGGTGCCGCCCGCGTTCGGGCCGCCGCTCCAGCCTTTCGGCTCGGTGTCGGTCCTGGCGCTGCCCGCCGACAACGGGACCTGGGGCGTCGGCATCGTCGCCAGCGCCGGCGACCGGGCGCTGCGGGCCCTGCCGCGACGAGGACACCTGGACCCGCGTCGTCAAGCACTACCCGCTGTACGCCCACTGGCTCGACGGCGAGCCGATCTCGGACGTCGACGTGATCGCCAAGATCGAGGACCGCCAGTGCCACGACTGGCACGACGGCGCCCCGTGCGCCACCGGCATCGTGGCCATCGCCGACGCCTGGGCGGCCACCAACCCCTCGGTGGGCCGGGGCGCGTCGATCGGCGTGATGCACGCGGTCGCGCTGCGCGACGTGCTGCGGTCGGCGCCGCCGGGCGGCGATCCGGTCGCGCTGGCCCTGGCCTTCGACGCCGCCACCGGCGAGACGGTCGCGCCCTACGCCCGCGACACCCTCGACTTCGACCGCCACCGGCTGGCCGAGATCGACGCCACCATCGCGGGCCTCCCCTACGAGACCGACGACCCCGGCTGGCACCGCATCGAGGCGCTGCGCCTCGGCGCCATGCAGGACCCGCTGCTGCTGCGGGCCTACTGCGCGGTGCGCCTGATGCTCGGCCGGGTCGACGACGTGTGGGACGAGCCGGGGGTGGCCGAGCGAGCCTCCCGCGTCGGCACCCCCGAGCCGGCGCCAGGCCCCGACCGGGACGAGCTGGTCGCTATCGTCGCCCGCTGACGAGGAAGGGCGGTCCCCCATGCGCGTGACCAGCGGCGAGCTCGAGATCGAGGTGGCGGTCGACGGTCCCGAGGACGGGCCGCCCGTTCTGCTCCTCCACGGCTGGCCCGACTCGCACCGGCTCTGGCGCCACCAGGTGCCGGCCCTGACCGCCGCCGGGCTGCGGACCATCGCCCCCGACCTCCGGGGCTTCGGCGAGTCGACCCGGCCCGGCGAGGTCGGCGCCTACGCCATGCCGAACGTCCTCGCCGACGTGCTCGCCGTGCTCGACCGGCTGGGCGTCGAGCGCACGCACGTGGTCGGCCACGACTGGGGCGCGGCCCTCGCCTGGCTGCTCGCGACGCTCGTGCCCGACCGGGTGGACCGGCTGGCGGCGCTGTCGGTCGGGCACCTCGCCAGCTTCGCGTCGGCCGGCTTCGCCCAGCGCGAGAAGTCCTGGTACATGCTGCTGTTCCAGTTCGACGGCGTGGCCGAGCAGTGGCTGTCGGCCGACGACTGGCACAACTACCGGAACTTCTTCGCCCACCCCGACCCCGACCGGACGATCGCGGACCTGTCCCGGCCCGGGGCGCTGACCGCCAGCCTCAACTTCTACCGGGCCAACGTGCCGCCGTCGTCGCTCGTCGAGCCCCGCCCCGAGCTGCCGCCGGTGGCGGCACCCACGCTCGGCATCTGGTCGAGCGGCGACCGGTTCCTCACCGAGGAGAACATGACCGGGTCCGCCCGCTTCGTCACCGGGCCGTGGCGCTACGAACGCGTCGACGGCGCCGGGCACTGGTTGCAGCTCGAGGCGCCCGACGCCGTCAACTCACTCCTCGTGGACCACCTAGTCGGCGAGGATCAGGTCGCGGCCAGCGCGTTCCAGAACGACACGAAGGCGAACGCTGCCGCCCCGGCGGCGAGGAACGACACCTTGCCGCGCGAGTAGCCGATCGAGGCGAGCACGAAGAGGATCACCGCGGCGCCGTAGAAGATCATCTGCAGCGTCGCGTTCATGGGTTCGATCGCAAGGATCATTGGGCTTCCTTTCCCCAGACCATCTCGGGTGATGCCGCAGTACCCCGGCTGCGGTATCCCCAACCGTGGGGGATCAGCCCGGGGCGGTCGTGCCCCCCAGCGGCACTGGCTCCATGCCGAGCTTGCGGTGGTCCCACGACCGGGTGCGCTCGACGTGCAGCCGGACCGCGATGCGCCGGTGCAGCATGAACTCGACGAGCGGCCGGGCCTCCTCGGTGTAGGGCCCGGTGTAGCGCTCCCACACGTTGACTCCCACCCGCCACAGCGCCTCGGGGTCCTCGACGATCTCGCCCCGGCCCTCCAGCGACACGCCCCGCAGCGTGTCGTAGGTGAGCCCGTCCTCGATCAGGCACACGAGGCGGTCGTCGCGCCGCAGGTTCTGCGCCTTCTGCGACTTGGTCTTGGTCTCGAACCAGATGTCGCCGTCGATCACGCCGAACCACATGGCGATGGCGTGGGGCATGCCCCGGGGACCGTTCGTCACCATCGTGGCGGTCCGGCTGCGCTCGACGAACGCCGCGATCTCGTCCGGCGTCATCGTGATCTGTGCCCGCTGGTTCGTGCCCATGCCCCGATCTTGTCAGTCGGGGGCGGGGACGAGCACCTCCGGCCCGAGGTCGGCCGGGCTGCGGTGGCCGGTGAGCGCCAGCGTCACGTCGGCCTCGCCCAACAGGCAGCGCAGCACGTGCTCGACCCCCGCCTGGCCGCCGAGCCCGAGGCCGTAGACGTACGGCCGCCCGTACAGCACGGCCGCCGCGCCGAGGGCGACCGCCTTGACGACGTCGGCGCCGGTGCGGACGCCCGAATCGACCAGCACCGGCAGGCGCCCGGCCACGGCCTCGACGACGGCCGGCAGGGCGTCGAGCGCGGCGATCGCACCGTCGACCTGGCGGCCGCCGTGGTTGGACACGACGATGCCGTCGACCCCCGCGTCGGCCGCGGCCCGGGCGTCGTCGGGGTGGAGCACGCCCTTGAGGACGATCGGCAGCGACGTCTGCTCCCGCAGCCAGGCCAGGTCGTGCCAGGTCAGCGCCGGGTTGCCGAACATGCCGGCCCAGCGGAACACCTTGTCGGCCAGGCTGGCGTCCGGGGCGAGAGGAGCCGAGAACGCAGGGTCGCTGAGGTAGTTGGCGATGCCGGTGCCCTGGAGGAAGGGCAGGTAGGCGGCGTCGAGGTCGGTCGGGCGCCACCCCAGCATGAACGTGTCGAGCGTGACGACCAGCGCCCCGAAGCCGGCGGCGCCGGCCCGCCCGACCAGCGAGGCGGCCACGTCCCGGTCGGTCGGCCAGTACAGCTGGTACCAGCGGGGCCCGGCGCCCGACGCGGCGGCGACGTCCTCGATCGAGTACGACGCCGCGGTCGAGTGGATGAACACCAGGCCGACCGCGGCCGCCGCCCGGGCCGATGCCAGCTCGCCCTCGGGGTGGACGATCGACTGCACGCCGATCGGCGCCAGCAGCACCGGCGCCGGCATCTCCTGGCCGAGCAGCGTCGTCGACAGGTCGTGCTGGCTGACGTCGCGCAGCAGCCGGGGCACGATCCGCAGCCGGTCGAACGCCCGGCGGTTGGCCCGGGCGGTCGCCCCGCTGCCCGCGCTGCCGGCCACGTAGCCGAACGCCTCGGGCGCCAGCGCCTCCCGGGCGGCGTCCTCCAGGCGGCTCAGGTCGGTGGTGAAGGGCGGCCGCTCCCCGGCGGTGCCCCGCAGGTAGATGTCGTACTGCACGTCCGAGAAGGTGGCCATGGGCCGCAGTCTGCCCTCACGCCGTGGACGACCGCTCCGGCGGGTCGGCGACGACCATCCACAGCGCCAGGGTGGCCATCACCGCCGCACACCCGGCCACCGTGACCGCCACCGGGGCGACCGCCCCGATCGCCAGCAGCACCGCGGCCCCGGCGAACTTGGGCAGCACCATCGGGTCGAGCGGGGGCGTGCCGGTGAGCATCATCACCAGCGCCAGGCCCAGCAGGTAGCCGGCGATCGGGATCGCGACCGCCAGCGCGGCGGTGCGGGTGCCGGCGTCGCCGCTGCCGGCCACCGTCTCGGCCGCCACGTGGATCCCCGCGCCCAGCGCGGCGAGCGAGGCGAACACCAGCACGTGGCCGTAGCCCCACCGGAAGGCGATCGCGGGCTCCGGCGTGAGGTGGCCGGGGTGGTCGAAGTACAGCCACCAGGCGGCGAAGGCCAGCACCAGGCCCCCGATCCCGACGGCCAGCAGCCCGGGGCTGAGCCCGCCGGCGTCGAGGGCGGCCTGGAAGCCGGCCGTCGCCGACAGGATCGACTCGCCCAGCACGATGAGCGTGAACAGCCCGTAGCGCTCCTCGATGTGCGTGGGGTGGAACATCGCCGAGGGCGCCGCCCGCTCGGCCCACACCGGCACCAGCAGCTCGGCGATCACCAGGGCGGCGAAGCTGGGCACGAACAGCGATTCGGGCAGCGCCAACCGGGCGATCCACAGCACCTGCAGGGCGCCGAAGCCGCCCGCGTAGCGCAGCGCGCGGGTCCGGCACTCGGGCACGTCCCGGGCGACGCGCAGCCAGGCGGTGATCAGGCCGAGTCGCATGATCACGTAGCCGAGGACGATCACGGCGAGCGAGCGGTCCTCGACGGCCGGGTTCACCCCGGCGGCCAGCACCAGCACCCCGGCCATCTGCACCAGCGTCAGGAACCGGTGGGTCGGGTCGTCCGCGTCGTGGGCCGAGTTGAACCACGTGAAGTTCATCCACGCCCACCACACGGCCACGAACACCGTGGCGAACCCGATCAGCCCGTCGGCCACGTTCCCCGCCAGCAACTCGTGGTCGAGCGCGCTCGACGCCTGGCTGACGGCCACGACGAAGGTCAGGTCGAACAGCAGCTCGAGCGACGACGCCGTCCGGTGTTCCTCCGTAGGGTCCCGCGCGACCGCCCGTCCTCGCAGCCGCTGCGTGCCGACCAGGGACCATGCCGCCATGCCCGGCGACGTTATCGGCGCATCGCACCCGCCCGGCTGGGGGAAGATGGGGGTGTGAAACGGACGATCACCGGCCAGGCGGCGACGAGGCGGATGACGCTGGGCGACCTCCGCCAGTTCCTGGCCTCCATCGAGAACGTGCCCGACGAGGCGATGCTGCGGGCCAGGGTCACGATCCGCCGCCAGCTCCGGTCGCTGACGGTCGAGGAGGATGACATCGGCTTCGCAGAGTACGTTCGCGCGGTCGCACCCGAGGGGGCCGCCGAGGTCCCCGAGGGCACCAACGAAGACAAGGCTGGGGCGCCGGTCACGACCTAGCCGCCGAGCAACAGGGGTAGGACCTGGTGGAGGCAGACCGGATCGGGACACGGGGTGGTGGCGCGAGCCGTGGCGACTGAAACCCCGACCCGTCCCGCCCGGGCCGAGGACGACGGCCCCGCCGCGCAGCCGGACCCCGCCCCGGGCCGCAGCCTCGGTTACCAGCCGGCGATCGATGGGCTGCGTGCGGTCGCGCTGCTGGCCATCGTGGTGTTCCACGCCCAGGTGCCTGGCACCCAGGGGGCGTTCCTCGGCGTGTCGACGTTCTTCACGCTGTCCGGCTTCCTGATCACGACGATCACGCTGGGCGACCACCGTCGGTCCGGCAAGGTGCCGATCACCCGGTTCTACGCACGCCGGGCCCGGCGGCTGCTGCCGGCCTCGCTGCTGACGATCGCAGGCATCGTCGCGCTCACCGTGACCGTGGGGCTCGCGAGCCAGCAGATCCGGCTGCGGGGCGACGCCATCGCCGCGCTGTTCTACGCCGAGAACTGGCGGCTGATCCTGTCCGGCCAGTCGTACGGGGCGATCTTCGCCAGCCCGTCGATGTTCACCCACTTCTGGTCGCTGGCGATCGAGGAGCAGTTCTACCTGCTGTTCCCGCTGGCCCTGGCGCTCGGGCTGTGGGTCGGGCGCAACTCAAGAGCGGTGCTCGCCGCCGGGGTGGCGGCGGTGGTGGCGGCGTCGACCGTGTGGTCCGCCCACCTGGTGGCGGCGGGCACGGGGGTCGACCGGGCGTACTTCGGCACCGACACGCGGGTCGCGGAGCTGGGCGTCGGCTGCCTGCTCGCCCTGTGGTGGGACCGGTCCCGCTGGGCCGCCCGGGTGACCGGGAGGGACGGCGGTCGCCGGCTGGTCGACCGGGCCGTGCAGGTCGCGGGCGCTGCCGCGCTGGTGGCGCTGCTGTGGATCTGGCATTCGGCGGCCCGCACCGACGAGATCCTCTACCGCGGCGGGCTCGTGGTCCACGCGGGCCTCACCGCGCTGGTCATCCTGGCCGCCCTCCAGCCCGGGGGCCCGATCCGCCGGGTGCTCGGGTGGCGCCCGCTGGTGGCGATCGGCGTCGTCTCCTACGGCGCCTACCTCGTCCACTGGCCGATCATGGTCGTGCTCCAGCAGGAGACGGGCCTCGACTGGCCTGGTCGACTGGTGGTCGACCTGGCGCTCACGCTGGCGGTGGCCACGGCGTCCTACCGGCTGCTGGAGCGGCCGATCCGCCGGGGGGCCTGGCCAGCGCCCCGCATCGCCCCGGTGCTGGGAGCGACCGCGGTGCTGGCCAGCGCGGTCGGCATCGTCGGCATCAACCACATGCGCCCGCCGCCGGCGCCGCCGCCCGACTACCAGGCCGCGGCCGACCAGCTCGCCGACGCCGGCGCCCCGGCCACGGCCACGCCCGGCGACGACAACGCGCTGTCCGCGGAGCGGCTGGCCGCGCTGGCACGCTCGACGCCCGAGCAGCTGGCGGCGATGGCCGCGCAGGGGGACGTCGAACAGCGCATCGCCGCCTCGACGTCGCCCCGAGTGGCCTTCTTCGGCGACTCCAGCGCGGTGATGACCGGCCGCGGCATCACGGACTGGTCGGTCCGGCACCTCGATCTGATGGCGCCCGCGCCGAGCGAGGGCCAGCTGGGCTGCGGCCTGCTGCAGGGCAAGCGCGAGGTCGGCGGCGAGACCCTTCCCTCCCCGGCCCCGTGCGCGGGCTGGCTCGACCGCTGGATCGACGACACGGTGGCGAACCGTGTCGACATCGCGGTGGTGCAGTACGGCCCGTGGGACGTGCGCCCCCAGCAGCTCGAGGAGGGTGGCGACTACCTGGTCATCGGCGAGGACCCCGCGATCGACGCGGCGATGCGGCGCAGCCTCGACCGGGCGGTCACCGACCTGCTCGACCACGTCGGCGTGGTCGTGCTGGTGGCCAGCCCCGACATCGAGATCGGCCGGGACAACGGCCGCTCGCCGCGGCGCGACGACCCCGACTCCGACCCCGACCGCATGGCGCGCTACCGCGAGCTGGTCGGGCAGGTCGCCGAGCGCCACCCCCGGGTCGCGGTCCTCGACCTGGCCGGATGGCTGGACGGGCGCGACGACGACAACCGCCTGCGCCCCGACGGCGTGCACTTCACCGAGGACACGTCGAAGGTGGTGGCCGAGTGGGCCGCCCCCGAGATCCTGCGGCTCTACGCCGAGGAGGGCAGCGTCCCGGCCCCCGGGCGCTGACGGAGGTCGGGGGCGGCGAACGCGAAGACCTCGGGCGCCCGGCCCTGGATGCATGTCCAGGCCTCGCCGGTCCGACCCGTCCGCACGACCGTCACCACCGCGTCGGCGATGTCGGCGGGCGGGATGACGCCGATGCCCAGCTCGGCCAGCCGCTCGTGGGCCAGCCCGACCAGCGGCGTGTCGACCACGCCGGGGCAGATGCAGTTCACCGTGATGCCGCGGACCTCCAGGGACGGCGCCACCGAGCGGACGAACCCGACGACCGCGTGCTTGGCGAGCGTGTAGATCGGGTCGGGGGCAAAGGCGATGATCCCGGCCAGCGACGCGGTCGCCACGATGGCGCCGCCCCGCCCGGCGGCGGCCATGACGCCGGCCACCGCCCGGGTGCCGAACACCACGCCGTCGACGTTGGCGCCCATGATCCGGCGGTACTGCTGGTCGGTCAGGGCGACGATGTCGCCCTGCTGCGTGGTCACGCCGGCGTTGAGGTGGGCGATGTCGATGCCGCCCTCGGCGGCCACGACGGACTCGACGGCCTCGGCCCACCCCGCGGGGTCGCCGACGTCGAGCGTGACCGGCCGGCCGCCGATCTCGCCGGCCACCCGCTCGGCGGCGTCGCCGGCGATGTCGGCCACGACCACCCGGCAGCCCTCTGCCGCCAGCCGGCGGGCCACGGCCTCGCCGATGCCGGATCCGCCTCCGGTCACCAGCGAGACGCGGCCCGCCAGGTCTGTCCGCCCGTTGTCGTCCGCCATCAGCCGAGGTCCGGGAGCGGCTCGCCGATGGCCCGGTCCTCGGCCATCTTCCGCAGCCATGCCTTGCCCTCGGCGTTGTCGCCGATCATCCGGACCGGCATGGCCGGGAACGAGTAGCCGTCCGGCAGCTCGGGGCCGGCCGCCGGCCTTGCGGGCCAGCGCGGCCTCGACGATGGGCGCCAGGCGCTCGGCCTTGGCGGCCACGACCGCCTCGTCGCGCTCCGTGAACTCGGGCAGCACCTCGCGTGCCGAACAGCTCGAGCGACTCGCAGATGTGCTCGTGGCGGTTCTTGCCGGCCTGCATCACGAAGATCAGCTGGTCGACGCCGGCCTCCTCGTAGCGGCGCAGGTACTCGCGGATCTGGTCGGGCGTGCCGATGGCGCCGCGCAGCCCGGTGGTGTCGCCGGCCGCGACCTTGGCGCCGAGGCGCTCCTCGCTCGAGCGGCGGCGGCGACCTCGGGCGAGTAGCCCTGCTCGGCCGCGCCGCTCGATGAACTCGTCCCACACGTCGGTCTTGCCCGGCTCGTGCTCGCCGAAGACGTAGTAGTGGCCGAGCGAGTAGCCGAAGAAGTTGCCGCCCTCGAGGCCCCGCGGCGATGCGCCTCGTCCTCGTCGTCGGCGCACATCATCGGGGTGACGCAGGCGACGTTGCGGGTTGACGGCCTGGCCGACCGGCACGCACTTCTCGGCCAGCGTCGTGCTCGTAGTCGTGCGACCCAGTGGACGCGCCTCCTCGGGGTCGATGAAGGCGAAGGTGAGCGCGCCGATGCCCTTCTCGGCGGCCAGCAGGATCGTGTCGCGCCGGGAGCAGGCGACCCACAGCGGCGGGTGCGGCTTCTGCACCGGCTTGGGCACGACGTTGCGGGGCGGCATCGACACGAACTTGCCGTCGACGCCGGTGAACGGCGTCTCGGTCATGCACCGGACCGCGACCTCGAGGCCCTCGAGCCACGGCTCGCGCTTGGTCGACCGGGTCGATGTCGAAGCCGCCCAGCTCGGCCTCCGACGACGACTCGCCGGAGCCGAACTCGACCCGGCCGTCCGACACGAGGTCGAGCATCGCGACCCGCTCGGCGGTGCGGGCCGGGTGGTTGTAGCCGCGGCGCGGTCTGGATGATGCCGTGGCCGAGGCGGATGTTCTTCGTGCGCTGGCTGAGCGGCGGCGAGGAACACCTCGGGCGCGCTGCGAGTGCGAGTACTCCTCGAGGAAGTGGTGCTCGACCTCCCACACGTACGTCGAAGCCGAGCTGGTCGGCGAGCTCGACCTGGTCGAGCGCGTCCTGGATGAGCTGCGTGCTCGCTGTCGTCGTCCCACGGGCGGGGCAGCTGGTGCTCGTAGAAGATGCCGAACTTCATCGCGGCCTCCGGCCGTCCTCGGTGCCGTGCCGGTCGCAGGGCGTGGAACTCGGCGAGGAGGTCGGCGCCGTCGGCGCGCGCTGCCGTCGCACGCAGTGCTCGACCTCGCCGAGCGATCGGCCTGGCGGGTGCTGGCCCGGCCGGCGCCCAGCGACTGCTCGAGCGCCGCGTCCCAGAGCGTGCCGATCATCTCGGTGCCCTCGTGGCTGCGGCCCGCCGTCGCCGACCCAGGTGCGGTCGCGCATCTCGGTGAGCGCGGTCTGCAGGTAGGCGACGTGCGGCGTCTCGTCGGCGCGGATGTAGCGCGACGAGCGTCGGCGGCCTCGCCGTCGCCGGCGACGAGGTCGGTGTCGGACAGCCACGCCTCGGCCCAGGCGAAGGTGTGGAACGCCGAGATCTCGATGAACAGCAGGCGGATCATGCAGCTCGACGCATGAGCTCGAGGTTGACGTCGATGTCGTCGGGCAGGGCTCGGCTCGCACGTCGACGCCTCCGGCGAGGCCCGGTCTGGCGCCGAAGCCCATGCGGGCGAGCATGGCGTCGATGTCGATCCTCGGCGCCGGGGTCCTCGAAGGCGATGTCGCGGGCGGCGAACCACATGTCCTTGTGGCCGGCCTCCTCCTCGCAGCCGGCCTCGTCGCGGCCGTGCGCCTCGAACAGCCCGCGGCCGAGGTGGTCGATGGCGGTGCCGCGTGATGTCCTCGTCGAAGTGCGTCTGCATGTCGCCGGGTTGGAGGAGCGCGGATGCATGGCGCCGAAGCCCTCGACGGTGCCGATGCGGGTGAGCGTGGCGATCAGCGGCTCGGGCACGCCGGCCGTGATGAGGAAGCTGCGCCTGGGCGACGTTGGGGAAGTGCGCGGGCCAGGTGTCGAGCGGGATGTCGAGGATCTCGGTGCCGAACTGCTCGCGGTGCGCTGCGCCTGCCAGGCCTCGATGGCCGGGACCCGGTGCAGCGTGCGGGGCGAGACGTAGCGCGCCCTCGTCGTCGAAGCCGCCGTGGCAGCGCACGCCGCCGGCGATCGAGCGGCTCGGCGATGGGGTGGTCGGCGAGCAGCTCGGCCTCGGTGAACGTCGACCTGCGCGGTCGTCATGGCAACCCCGTTCCCCTGGTGGACGTCGCCGGACTGTTACCGGCGAGTGTACACCTGCAAGACGCGCTGTACAGGCTGGTGCCGATCGTGACCCCGCAGCGTCGACTCCTGCCCCGGGAGGAGCGCCAGGCGGCGATCCTGCGCGGCGCGGCCGCGGCGTTCGCCCGCACCGGGCTTCGCGGCCACGTCGATGGACGACGTCGCCGCCGCGTGCGGGCGTCACCAAGCTGATCGTCTACCGCCACTTCGACTCCAAGGAGGAGCTGTACCGGGCGGTGCTCCAGCGGGTGTTCGAGCGCCAGGCGAGGAGCTGGCGTCGGCACTCGACCGGGGCGACAACCGGGGCGTCGGGATGCGGACGCTGCTCACGGTGGCCCGCGAGGACGCGGCGAGCTTCACGCTGCTGTGGCGCCACGCGAGCCGCGAGCCCCAGTTCGCCGACTACGCGGACGAGCTACGGGAACGGGCGGCCAAGGCGGCGGCGTGGCTGATGCGCCTCGACACCGGCGACGACGCCCTCGACCGCTGGTCGGCCCTGTCGACGATCGGCTGGCTGGTGGACGCGGTGTTCGTGTGGCTGGAGATCGGCGACCCGGCCCGCGACGACGATGTCATCGACCGGGCGACGGCCGGCATCCGCGCCCTGCGCGACGCCTGGGCTCGCGACCCCCAGCCGGCGGCGGGCCGCTAGCCCGCCGGCTTCGCGTTTTGTCCCTTGAAACGGTCGCCCTGGCGACCAGTTCCGGGGACAAAACGCGTTTTGTGCGCCCGGGACCACTCGTCGAACGTCCGGGGCTCGCGGCCCGTGATCGCCCGGACGGTGTCGACGACCGGGGCGTCGTCGAACTCGCCGTCGGTGAAGAAACGGAAGAACGCGTCGACGAACGGCGCCGGGGTGTCGCCGGCCATGGCGGCTCGGGCGTCGTCGTCCGCCAGCGGCTCGTAGCGCAACGGGCGGCCGAGGACCGCCGCGAGCGTCGCGACCTGCTCGCCGGGCGTCAGCGGCTGCGGCCCGCTCAGCGCGGGCGCCGTGCCCTCGTGGCCGGGCTCGCTGAGCGCGACGGCGGCGACCGCGGCGATGTCGGCCGGGTCGATCGAGGCGATGGGCACGTCGGGCCACGGGGTCCGGACCACGTCGCCGTCCCGGAGCTGGGGCAGCCAGCGCAGGGCGTTGCTGTGGAAGCCGCTGGGCCGCAGGATCGTCCACGCCAGCCCCGAGGCTCGGACGGCGTCCTCGGCGTCGAGCCACATGCGGGTGATGGCGTTGTCCGGCTTGCCGCCGACGACGCACCGGGAGGTGAGGAGGACGACGTGCTCGACGCCCCCGGCCCCCAGGACGGCGAGCAGGTCGGGCGTGACGAGGTTGCCGAGCAGGAACACCCGGCGCACGCCGTCGAGCGCCGGTCCGAGGGAGGCAGGCGCCGCCAGGTCGGCCGCCGCGACCTCGACGGGCGCCGGGAGGGCGGCGGCATCGGGCCGGCGGGCCACCGCCCGCACGGCCTCGCCCCGGCCGGCGAGGGCCCGGACGAGCTCGCCGCCCACGTTGCCGGTGGCTCCGGTGACGAGGATCACGGCCGGGCCTCCAGGCTGTCGACCAGCGTCTCGCCGCCGCTGACCTCCACGATCGCGCCGGTCACCTGCGGGTTGCCCATGAGGAACAGGACGGTGTCGGCGATGTCCTCCGGCGTGCCCATCCGGCCGACCGGCATGGCCTTGGCCACGCGGGTGCGCAGCTCGTCGCGCTCGCCGGGCCGACAGGAACGACCACATGGCGCTGTCGGTGTAGCCCGGCCGGATCGCGTTGACCCGGAGCGGGCCGAGCTCGAGCGTGAGGGCCCGGGTGAGCGCTTCGACGGCGGCGAAGGCAGCGGTGATCATCGACCCGTGGACCGGCGGCCGCACCACGGCGGCACCGGTGACGAACGTGATCGACCCGCCGGGCCGCATCCGGGGGGCGGCGCGGCGGGCCGCCAGCCAGCCGCCGAAGAACTTGCCGTCCATGAACGAGCGGGCCGCCGCCAGGTCCTGGTCGAGGAACGGGCCGGGCGTCCCCGGCGACGCGGTCACGAGCAGGTGGTCGAGCGCGCCGACCGCCGCGAACAGTCCCGCCACCGACGACTCGTCGGTGAGGTCGACCTCCCGCTGCTCGACGCCGGGCACGGCCTCCCGCTCGGCCAGGGGGCGCCGGCCGGCGGCCAGCACGTCGGCGCCCCGGGCGGCCGCCGCCCGCACGGTCGCCAGCCCCATGCCGCTGGTCCCGCCGACCACGACGATCCGCTGGCCGTCGAGCCCCGTCATGACGCCACCTCCAGCACGGCCTTGCCGCGCACGGTCCGCCCGAGCAGGGCGGCGGCGGCCTCGGCGACCTTCTCCCACGGGCCCCGCCAGTGGACCAGCGGGTCGAGCTCGCCGGCGGCGACCAACCCCACGAGGACCTCCAGGTCGGGGCCGAAGCCCGCCCCGACGGCGAAGGTCTCGATGCGGGTGCCGCCGCCCCGCAGCCGCGCCTCCTCGAAGTCGATGGTCGTCGGCTCGCGGGACGCCATGCCGACGCTGGCCACCGTGGCGCCGGGGGCGAGCAGGGCGAAGGCCCCGGCCAGGGTGTCCCCGCCGACGTTGTCGAGGGCGCCGTGGATCGGGGCGTCCACGGCGCCGAGCCCGACGGCCACCTCGGCGGCGCCGAGGGCGCCGAGCCCGGCCCCCCGCTCGGCGCGGCCGACCGAGGCGATCACGTGGGCGCCCTCCCCGCGCCGCCAGCTGCACGGCGAACCCACCTACGCCGCCGGACGCCCCGGTCACGAGGATCCGGCGCCCGGCGAGGGGCCCGAGGGCGCGCAGGGCCCGGAGGGCAGTGACGCCGGCGACCGGAACGGCGGCGACCGCCGCCAGGTCCACGCCGTCGGGCACCGCCGCCAGCTCGCCGACGTCGACGGCCCGCTGTTCGGCCCAGGCACCGCTCCAGCCGAAGGTAACGACCGGGGTGCCCGGCGGCGGCCCGAGCCCGTCGGCGGCCCCGGTCAGCACCACGCCGGAGGCGTCGAACCCGGGCACCGCCCCCGCCGCTGCACGATCCAGATACGCGACGTCGGCGAAGTTGAGGGACGCCGCCGCCACCCGGACGAGGACCTGGCCGGGCCCCGGCCGGGGGCTGGGCACCTCGCGCAGCCGCAGGCCGGGCGGGGCGTCCGGATCGTGGACGATGGCACGCATCGTGGGGGACAAGGGCCGCCTCCTCGGGGACCGATCGATTCCGGACCGCTCGGTCCGGGACTGACCGGTCCGTTATACTGCCGCGGCGGCGCCCGGGTCAACGGCCCGGGTCGACAATTCGGACCGTTCGGTCCGGTATCCTGGCCCGCCGCCCAGGAGGACGCCACATGGCACGCCCGCCGGCTCCCGGCGCCCGGGACCGCATCCTCGACACCGCCACCCGCCTGTTCCAGGAGCAGGGGGCCCGCGCCGTCGGCATGCAGCAGATCATCGACGAGTGCGGGTGCGGCAAGAGCCTCCTGTACCGCGAGTTCGCCAGCAAGGACGCCCTCGTCGTGGCGTACCTCGAACGGGCCCAGGCGCAGTGGGACGAGATCATGGACGAGGCGACCCGCCCCTGGGCCGGCGACCCTGCCGGGCAGCTGATGGCGCTGGTACGGGCCGTCGTCGCCCAGGTCGACGCCCCCGACTACGCCGGCTGCCCGTTCCGGATGGCGCATGCCGCCTTCCCCGACCCGGACCACCCGGCGCACGCGGTCGCCGTCCGCCACGTCCGCCGGCTGCGCACCCGCCTCCGCAAGCTCGCCCGCCAGGCGGGCGCCCGCGACCCGGCGGCACTCGGCGACCAGCTGCTGCTGGTCATCGACGGCCTCTACGTGAACGGGGCCATGCTCGGTGACCGGGCCACGGGCGGCGCCGCGGTGGCGCTCGCGGAGGCTCTGGTCCGTACGTAAGCGTTTTCTACGCGGAAGTGGTCGCGATGGCGACCACTTCCGCGTAGAAAAGCGCAAGGCACTAGTAGGCCAGCTCCGCCTCGGCGTCGGTGGGACCGGGAGCCTGAGCGGTGTTCGGAGCGACCGGCCGCGCAGATGCTGGATCAGCCCGCGGCGGGGGCCAGTGCCGTGACGGTGCTGCCGGCGCTGACGAACAGCTTGCCGCTTGCCACCGACAGTCCCCTGGGGGACGAGCCGGGCAGCGGGACGCTGACGAGCGGCGGGCAGGCGACGGCGCCGCAGCCGGCGGCGTCGAACGCGACCACCGCGCCGCTCTTGCCGATGTACACGATGCCCCCGGCGACGACCGGTGGGGCCGACGGGGCCTCGCCGACGTCGCCCGACCACAGCGGGGCGCAGGTCGCGGCACCGCAGCCGCCGGCGGCGAAGGCCAGGATGCCGTTCGGGCCGTTGGCATAGACCACCCCACCGGCGGAGGCCGCCCCCGGCGTGTTCGGGGAGGTCTGGGCCCGCCACCGCTCCGCACCGGTGTCGGCGGCGAGCGCCACCAGCACGCCGGTGCCCGGGGCGTTCGGGACCGGAAGGGTGGCTGCCGCGAACACGGTGTCGCCGACGATCATCGGCTCCAGCAAGGGGCCCTGGTTCGACGTGAAGTCCACCGTCCACAGCGGTGAGCAGCTCGCCGCACCGCATCCGGCGGCGTCGAACGCCCGCAGCGAGGTACCGGTGCCGACGAAGATCCGGCCGCCCCCCACCGCGATCGCGACGATGTTCTGGAAGTTGGTCGAGATGTTGGCCGTCCACTCGAGCGTCAGCGTCTCGGCGTCGTACACCTCGAGCTGCTCCGTCGAGAAGAACGCATCGGTCGTGCTGGTCACGAGTAGGCCATCGCCGACGGTCAGAGCCGCCGACACATTTCCCGCCGCGTTGACGATCCCGACGGTACCGCCGGTCCAGAAGTCGAGCCGGAAGATGCCCGTGTCCTCGCCCACGAGCAGGGTGTCCCCGGCCAGGGTGACGGGGTTGTACTGGTCGGGGAAGCCGGACGATGGCGAAAAGTCGTGGTCCCACAGCGTCGCTCCGGAGGCGGCATCGAGCGACACGACATGGCTGCTACTAGGACCGAGCACTGCGGCCATGGTCCGGGCGAACACGCGGGTGCCGGACACGATCGGCTCGCCCCCCACCGGCGACCCGAGGTTCGCCGACCACACCGGTGCGAGCGACGCGACGTTCGCCGTTGTCAGGCTGGTTTCGAGCCCGTTCGACCGCTGCCGGCTCGGCCCGGCGGCGGGCTGCGGCCAGCAGCCCGACAACGCCACGACGGCCACGGCCGCGGCAGCACACCGAACTCTGTTCCCCATCATCCCCCCGCACGCTCGGCGACGCCGGCACCGTAGCGCCCATCCGGCGGAGGACGTCAGCGGAAGCGCAGCTCAGGCCCGGGCGTCAGAGTCGGCGTCTTCGTCGGCGATCCAGCGCAGCACGGCCGTGTCCGCCCCGCCGACCCGCACCACCCGGGTCCCGTGCACGAGCACGCCGGCGCCGTGCTCCTCGTCCCAGAAGCAGTCAAGCTCGAACCCGAGGTAGGGGACGCCGCCGACGAACAGGTCGTGCACGCCGACCGAGCGCAGCCGCAGCAGCGGGCGCAGGTCGTCGACGGTCTCGACGTCCGGCATGAGGTCGGGCTCGACGAACTCGGCGAACTCCTCCCGGATGGCGGGATAGGCGGCGAGAAGCGCGCCCAGCACGGCTGCGGTCACGTCGGCCTCGTGGTCGGCCAGCCACTGCACGGCGTCGACCTCTGCGTCGCCCAGCGGCTCGTCCCCCCGCCCCTCCGGCGCGACGACGATCCGCACGGCACGGCCGGACCTGCCGTCGGCGCCCAGCGAGGGGCCCTGCCAGCCGGGGAGGTCGAGCCGGGTGGTCCACCAGTAGTCGTCCCAGCGGAAGTCGGCGGCCGTGAGCCGGGAGGTCATCGGCGGAACATTACGTGCGCGGTTCTCGCCCGGAGCGAAGGAAGTCACACGAATGGGACGGTGGCACCTGCAAACGCCGGTACCCTTGCGAGCGTGGCGACGCGGGCCCCCGGACGTGATCCCGCCACGACCACGGGCGCCCGGCGTCGCGGGTCGAGTGCCCACTTCGACGTCGCGGAGTCGAAGCTCCACGCGCCGGCGCTCCGGCCCGGCCTCGTCACGCGGACGAGCCTGCTCGACCGGCTCGACCGGGCCGGTGCCACGCCGGTGATCTGCGTCGTCGCCCCGCCCGGGTACGGCAAATCGACGTTGCTCTCGCAGTGGGCCGATCGCAGGCAGGACCAGGTCGGGTGGGTCTCGCTCGACCATCGCGACAACGACCCCGCGGTGCTGCTGACCCACATCGCCGTCGCCGTGGACCGCATCGAGCCGCTCGACCCGGCGGTGTTCCGGGCGCTCCTCTCTCCGGGAGCGTCCGTGACCGTCGCGCGCGGGCTCGTCTCCGCCATCGCCGCGATGCGCCCACCTCCCGCGCTCGTCCTCGACCACCTCGACGCGGTGACGAGCCGTGAATGCCTCGACGCGATCGCCCAGATCGCGGTCGACCTCCCCGCGGAGTCGCAGCTCGCCATCGGCTCGCGCGACAGGTTGCCCCTGCCCGCGGCCCGCCTCCGCGCCCAGGGTGGGCTCGTCGAGATCGGGGTGGACGACCTCGCGATGGACGAGGCGGAGGCCGCCGCGCTGTTGGAAGCCGCTGGGCTCGGGCTTCCCGAGGCACAGGTCCGCGACCTCGTCGGGCGGACCGAGGGCTGGCCGGTGGGCCTGTACCTCGCAGCCCTCGCCATGCAGGCCGGTGCGCACCACACCGACGTCGCGGTCCCGTTCACCGGGGACGACCGGTTCATCGCCGACTACCTGCGTGCCGAGTTCCTCGACCGGGTCTCGCCCGCGGAGGCGTCGTTCCTCACGCGCACGTCGATCCTCGACAGCATGTGCGGGCCGCTCTGCGACGCGGTTCTGGGCGCGACACGTTCGAGCAGCGTGCTGGAGAACCTGGAGAGCCGGAACCTGCTGGTCATCCCCCTCGATCGTCGCCGCGACTGGTACCGATATCACCACCTGTTCCGTGACCTGCTGTCGAGGGAGCTCCGGCGTCAGGAACAGGAGATGGAGGGGAACCTGCACCGCCGAGCGGCCGAGTGGTACGAGGCGAACGGCATGCCGGAGGCCGCCATCGACCATGCCCAGGCCGCGGGCGACGCCGATCGCGTCGCCCGGCTGGTGCTGGACATCGCGCCCCGGGTCTGGGCGAGCGGGCGGGCCGACACGGTCCTGCGGTGGATGGCGTGGTTCGAGGCCGCGGGCCTCGTCGAGCGCTACCCGGGGATCGCGGCGCACGGTGCCTTGATGTTCGCTCTGATGGGCCGCCCGGCCGCGACCGAGAGCTGGGCGGAGGCCGCGGAGCGGTCACCGCACAGCGGAACCCTCGCCGACGGCAACACGGTCGAGGCCACGATCTCCTACATGCGGGCGCTGCTGTGCCGCGACGGCATCGAGGCGATGCGTCGCGATGCCCTTCTCGCCCTCGAGGGACTTCACCCGGCGAGCCCTTACCGGGCGACGATGCTCCACGTCGAGGGGGTGTCCCACCTGCTCGGGGGCGATCTCGAACGAGCCGACGCCGTCCTGTCCCGAGCGGTCGATGCGGCGACCGAGGCCAGTGCGGTGCCCTTCGTCCCCGTCGTCCTGGCCGAGCGGGGCATCGTGGCCATCGACCGCGACGACTGGCGCGCCGTCGATGCGCTCGCGCAGCGGGCGATGTCGACCATGGCGGGCGGCGACTTCGACGAGTACTGGACAAGCGCGCTCGTCTACGCCTGGGCCGCCCGGGTCGCATCGCATCGCGGCGACGTCACCGCGGGGCGCGACCTCATGGCGCGCGCCGCCCGGCTCCGTCCGCTGCTGACGTACGCGCTTCCTGTCGTGTCGGCCCAGGCGTTGCTGGAGATGGCGCGCGCGTATGTCGCGCTCGCCGATCCCGCCGGTGCCCGGACCGTCCTCCGCCAGCTCCAGGACGTGATCCAGCAGCGGCCCGACCTCGGACTCCTGCCGGGGCTGGCCAACGAGTTGCGGACGCGGCTCGACACTTTCACCGTCCGGGCGGTGGGGGCGTCGTCGCTCACGACCGCCGAGCTCCGGGTCCTGACGCTGCTTCCGACCCACCTCACGTTCCGGGAGATCGGCGAGCGCCTGTACGTCTCACGCCACACCGTGAAGTCGCAGGTCGTGTCCGTCTACCGCAAGCTCGGCGTCTCGTCCCGCAGCGAGGCGATCGACCGCGTCCAGGAGCTCGGTCTGCTGACCCGCGTGTGACGCGCCCGGCGGAGACGCGTTGCTCACTCGTAGGGGTCGTCGGGTGCCGGGATGGCGGCGACCGAGACGGCGTCGAGCGCCGGCGTCTCCCCGCCGGTGGGGTGCACGGTCCCGGTGACCGTGACCCAGGCGTCCCGCTCGGGCGGTGCCCCGGTGATGCCGTCGACCCGCACGACGACGGCCGAGGCGTCGGCGGCGCAACAGGCGATCTGGTAGCGGGCCAGCTCGAACCCGCCGTCCGACCGCCGGCTGACGAACCCGGTGAGCTGGACCGACACTCCGGCCAGGCTGGCGCCCCGGTGGTCGAACGCCCGCTGGCCGTACTCCAGGAGCGTCATCGGAACGGGGTCGGGGCCGGGCGCCAGCGGCGCGAAGGTCTGGGCGCCGGCCCGGACGTCGACCGTCGATCCCCGGCCGACGCCGAAGCTGCCCAGGGTCGGCGGGGCGACCAGCAGCAGGGCGGCGATGGGCGCCAGCAGCAGCCAGCCCACCGCCGGCACGTGCGTGTGGTCGTGCTCGTCGTGGTTCTCGTGGCCGTGGTCGTCACCGTGTCCGTCGTCGTGGGTGCGCCAGGCCCGGATGACGGTGGCGGCACCGAGGACGACCAGCAGCACCCCGGCCAGGGCCAGCCACGGGCCCATCCCGGCGCGGACGTAGCGGGTGTAGGTCCCGGCCAGGGTCAGGCGCAGCAGCACCGCGCCGGCCAGCACGGTGATCGTGCCCCCGGCCGCGGTCACAGCAGCCACCATCCGACGACCAGGCTGGCGACGATCGCCACGGCCAGCGTCAGCGGCGCGAAGCGCACGGTGAAGCGGCGGCCGAACGTCCCGGCCTGGAGGGCGATCAGCTTCACGTCGACCATGGGCCCGACGACCATGAAGGCGAGCCGGGCGGTCAGCGAGAACTGGGTGAGGCTGGCGGCGATGAAGGCGTCGGCCTCCGAGCAGATCGCCATGACCACGGCCAGCACGGCCAGCGCCACGATCGACAGCGGGCCGGCACCGGCCACCGCGTCGAGCGCGGCGCGGGGGATCACCGTCTGGAGCGTGGCCGCGGTGGCCGCCCCGACGATGAGGAACCCGCCGGCATGCAGCAGGTCGTGCTGGGCCGTGGCGAGGAGCACCGCCCCCCGCGAGCGGCCGTCGCCGGCCGGCGACGGGCGTCGCAGCTCCACCCCGTCGGCGCCGTCCTTGTGCCGGCGGGCCCACAGCAGGCCGACGGCGATCGCGGCGGCCAGGCTGGCCAGGAACCGGGCCAGCACCACCTTCGGCTGGTGGGGGAATGCCACCGCGGTGGCGACGAGCACGACGGGATTGATGGCCGGCGCCGCCAGCAGGAAGGCGAGGGCAGCGGGGGCGGCGACTCCCTGGTCGACCAGCCGGCCGGCGATGGGCACCGAGCCGCACTCGCAGCCGGGCAGGGCGATGCCGGCGGCCGCCGCGGTGGGGACGGCCAGCGCCGGCCGCCGAGGGAGCAGGCGGGGCAGCGCCCCGGGCGGCACGTAGGCGGCCACCGCGGCGCTGACCCCCACGCCGAGCGCCAGGAACGGCATCGCCTGGACGGTGATGGCCACGAAGATCGTGGCCCAGTTGGCCACCGCCGCATGGTCGAGCAGGCCGGCCAGCAGCGGGCGGCACACCGCGGCGGCGACCACCACCGCGGCCACGACGAGCACGCCGGCGTCGCGCCGGACGCCCGTCGCGCCGACCTGGCCGTTCCCCGCGTGGGCGGCGGCGGGAGCCCCGGGAGCACGGGGCGCCCGGCTATGGTCGGCGGCCGTGCGCGCCATGGGCGGCGAGCGTAGTCGGTCGCCTGGGGGGAAATCCGAGGGTTGTCCACGGGGTCTTCGCCCGCCGCCCGCCCGCTGTTCACAGCGTCGTCCGCTCGCAGTCAATCGAGATGAGGCAGGCTGTGCGGCCACTCGTCGATCGCAAGGGAGGGACGATCATGAGCAGGTCGGTGCGAAGCTGGGTGGCCCAGGCGGCAGTGGCGGCTCTGGCGCTCGGGGTGGTGCTCGCCGCCCCGCTCGCCAGCTCGGGCGGGGGCGACGCCGCAGGGGCGGTGACGATCTCCGGGGCCCGGTCGCTGTCCGACCACGTGGCGGTGTCGTTCGCCAAGAGGGGGGACCGCACGACCGACGTGCACGTGCTGGCGTTCAACGACCTCCACGGCAGCCTCGAGGCCGCGGGGAACAACCTCTACGGCCAGTTCGCCGGAGGCGCCGCATACCTGGCCAAGGCGGTCAAGGACCGCCAGGCGCAGTACGGCGCGCAGGAGGCGACGGTGTTCGCCGGCGACAACATCGGCGCCAGCCCGCTGGCCAACGGCCTCTTCTTCGAGGAGCCGATCACGATCGCCACCAACCTGATGCACGTCGACTTCGCGTCGGTGGGCAACCACGAGTTCGACAAGGGCAGCCGGCGAGCTGCTGCGCATCCAGAACGGCGGCTGCAACCCGGCCGGGTGCACGGCGGCGCCGTACGCCACCGCCGACGGCGGGACGACCGACGTCTACCCGGGGGCCGACTTCCAGTACCTGTCGGCCAACGTGGTCGTGGACGACACCGGCCAGACGCTGTTCCCGGCCTTCGGCGTCAAGACGTTCCGCACCGACCACGGCAACAAGAAGCTCAATGTCGGCTTCATCGGCGAGGTGCTCAAGGACACGCCGACGATCGTGACCCCGACCGGCGTGGCCGGCCTCACGTTCCAGGACGAGGCCGACGCCGCCAACCGGGCCGTGGCCAACCTGCGGCAGAAGGGGGTCGACACGTCGATCCTGGTGATCCACCAGGGCGGCGTTCCAGACGTCGGGGCGCGGCGCTCAACGGCTGCGCCGGCAACCTGGCCGGCAGCCCGATCGCAGACATCGCGGCCCGCCTCGACCCGTCGATCAAGGTCATCGTGTCGGCTCACACCCACGCCGAGTACCGGTGCACGATCACCGCCGGCGGCGTGACCCGGCTCATCACCAGCGCCTCGTCGTTCGGCCGGGTGCTGACCGACGTCACGCTGACGATCGACGACCAGCTCGGGCGAGCTGGCCGCGGCCAGCGCCGAGAACGTGCTGGTCACCAACGCCCTGAACGCGCCCGGGCCGGGCGTGACCCGCGTGCCCGACACGTCGAAGGAGGACCCGCAGGTCCAGGCCGTGGTCAACCAGTACGTGACCGCCTCGGCCCCGCTGGCCAACCAGGTCATCGGCCGCATCCAGGGCGACCTCACCCGCGACGCGTCGCCCCGGGGCGAGTCGACGCTGGGCGACGTGATCGCCGACAGCCAACTGGTGGCCACGGCGCCGGCCAATCTCGGGGGCGCCGTGATCGCGTTCATGAACCCGGGCGGCATCCGCGCCGACATGCACACGACCGACATCTCGTCGGGCGGCGAGGCGGTGGGCGAGGTCACCTACGGTGAGGCGTTCATGGTCCAGCCCTTCGGCAACAGCCTGGTCACGAAGACGATGACCGGCGACATGCTGCGGCGGCTGCTCGAGCAGCAGTTCCCCGGGTGCGGCGGCCAGACCACCCGTCGGACGCTCCAGGTCTCGGTGAGCTTCCGCTATGAGCAGGACCCGTCGGCGACGGAGTGCGCAGCCCGCATCGGGCGGATGTTCATCAACGGTACGGAGGTCGGGCCCACCAACTCGTTCCGGATCACGATGAACAACTTCCTGGCCACGGGCGGCGACGGCTTCACGGTGTTCAACGAGGGCACCGACGCCACTGGGCGGCGCCCAGGACATCGACGCCCTGGTGGCCGCCTTCGCCGCCGCCGAGCCGGCCGGCGTCGCCGTCCCGCCCCTCGACCGGATCGTGGCCCCCGCCTGATCCGGTAGGTCTCCCTCGCGCTCTCGGGCCGGGCAGGTCGCTTGCCAGTGTCTGCCCGGCCCAACAGGGCGACCGAGAAGCCCCTCGCGCTCGTCATCATGGGCGCGTGGAACTCCGTCGGTCGATCGTGGATGCGGCACGCCGCGCCGCAGGCGCCGACGTCGAGGTCATCGCACCGACCCGGCGCGGCGAGTCGGGGGCAACGTTCGACGTGCGCGTGCGTGGCGAAGCCGCCGTTCTCAAGGTCCTGGCCAACGGTCCCGACGTTGTGGCGAACCAGCAACGGCTCCTACGTGTTGTCGAGGTCCTCCGGGAGCGGGGCTCCCCCGTCCCCGAGTACCTGGGAGTGGGCAGCACGGACGACGTCGTGGTCACCCTGCAGCGCCGCGTGGCGGGCGAGACACTCGAGCCCGGACCCGGCGAAGCCGTCGACCCCGACGTGTTCGAGGCCGTACTCCCGGCGCTGCTCGACGCCGTCGATTTGCAGGCCGGGGCCGGTGACCTCGCGGCGCCAGCGTGGCCAGCGTGGCTGCTCGACACGCTCGCGTCCGGCGGGGACGGCTATTGCCTACACGAGACCATGCGTCGGCGAGCCGACACCCGCTCGATCCTCGATCGAGTCGTCGCCATCGGCATCGAGTTCGGCCGCGGGCCAGTGCGCACAGCCGACATCGTTCACTTCGACCTGAACCCCGCCAACGTGCTGCACGAGAACGGGCGGCTGACCGGGATCGTCGACTGGAATGTTCCCTTCGTCGGCGCCAGCCGAGGTGATCGGGGTTTCGACGTCGCGACCCTGCTGTTCTACAGCTACGACAACGTCCGTACTCGGGACCGCCTCTGGGCGCATGCCAGCGCCATCAGCGGAGCGCGGTGGGTGGCCGTGTACCTCGCGCGATCTCGCCCTCCGTCAGGTCGAGTGGTCGGTGCGGCACTATCCCGGCTCCTCTGGAGAGCGACGGTTCGGCGAGATCGCGACCCTCGTGCTGGACGACTGCGAGAAGGTCACGCCCTGACCGGCGCCAGCGCCGCTGTCTTCCTTCTTTCAGAAGCAGGGCACGGACAGATCGCCGAAGGGGATGAAGCCCGGCATGTCGGCGTTGACGGTGATGTGGTTGTTGTTCTCGTCGCTCTCGGCGATCGCGTTGGGCAGATCGGCGTCGACGACGAAGAAGTGCCTCCCCACGAAGTCGCCCGGTCCCGTCAGCACGAACCGCATCTCGGCCCCGTTGGCGCCGGTCTGGAGCGGGGCGTCGACCGTGGCGTGAGACGAGCCCGTGTCGATCTCGCCCACGACCTCGACGAAGTTCTGCGGGGCCAGGTTCGCGTTGTCGGTGGTCACGGCGATGAACACCGAGAAGGTGCCGTCGGCGTGGGCGACGCAATTGCCGGTGGGGCTGATCCGCACGTCGGGCAGGGGCTGGGTCGTCGTCGTGGTGGTGCCATCGCCGCCGCCACCGCCGTCGTCGTCGCGGGTCACCAGGAACACGATCACGAGGATCACCAGCAGCACGATCAGCGCGGCGACGATGTACGGCCAGCGCATCGGGCGCTTCGGCGCGACGGACGGCGCCACGTCCAGGGTGATCCGCTTGCTGGTGACCGACGACTCGCTGGGATCGCTGTCGGCCGAGTAGGCGACGCCCTGGAGGGCGTAGGTGCCGGTCGCGGTGCCGAGCGGCACGGCGACAGCCACCTCGAACACCGCGGACGCACCGGGCTCGACCTGGCGCTGCGGTCGATCGACCGTGAACCACTCGTCGACGGCCCCATCGAGCGGGGTGATCGTGAGCACCACGCGGTCGGTCGCGGGGCCGCCGTTGGTCACGGTGAAGGTCACCTCGCCCCCACCTGCGGTGAGCGGCACCGAGGTTCCGGACTCGCTGATCTGCCAGTTGCTCATGAGCCACATCCCACTACGACGTTGGCGGCGGTGTCGGCATGGTCGTCGGCACAACGGTCCCAGCACCCGCAGCCCCGTGACACGTCCATGCCCCCACTCCCCCGCCACGGGACCCGCGCCCACCGCAGGCCCGACGCCGCAGCGGAGCCTACGCTCCGCCGCCCGGCCCCGGAACGGCGACCCCCCGCGCCGGGCTCTCGGCGACGGGGGGTGACCGTGTGGGACACTCGGGGGCATCCGCTAGCCGTTCCCTTCGACTGATCGGGCCCAATGGTGCTCGAACCATGACGTCGGCGATCCCGGGCCGCCACGCATCGTCGGAGCGGTCGTGACCCACGCGGTGGTCACGCCGGCGCTCCTGCGCGATGCGAGCCCGATGGACGCGCGACCGCCCGGGGAGCCGTACTACCGCCATCCGGGCGACGTGCTCCGGCTCGTGTTGTGGGGGGTTGTCGCGGCGGCGCTCGCCCTGCTCATCTCGGTGGCGACCGCGTCGACCGCCGGGGTCACCACCGACCTCGGGCGGGCCGCGGAGCGTCTGGCGCCGGCCATCCGGGCGCTCGCGCTGGCGCTGGCGCAGGTGGGTGCCGTAGCCGTCCCGGTGGCCGTCGTCGTGGTGCTCGCGATCCAGCGTCGCTTCCGGCGCCTCGGGCTCGTCGTCCTCGCCGCCGTGGTCGGCGCCGCCCTGCTGACGCTGGTGGATGCCGGGATCGACCTGCCCGGACGGGTGCCCGGCGCGATCCGCACCGGCACCTGGGTGGCGTCGACCCGGTTCCCGTCGCTCGCCTTCCTGGCGGCCGCCGCGGCCGTCACCACCGTCGGCAAGCCGTGGCTGTCCCACCAGTGGCGGCGAGCGGCCGACGTCGGGCTCGTCGTCCTGGCGGCGGTGATGGCGCTGGCCGGCAGCGCCGGCGTGCCGGGGTTGCTGCTCGCCATCGCGGTGGGGGCCGTCGCGGGGTGTGCCCTGCTGGTGGCGTTCGGCGCGCCGAACCGTCGCCCCTCGGCGGCGGAGATCGCCGACGCCCTGCGGCAGGCCGGCCTCGACGTTGTCGGGCTGGCGCTCGAACGCGCAGAAGGAGGGCGCGCCCAGTTGTACGTGGCCGAGTCGAGCGGGGGCGTCCGGACGTTCCTCAAGGTCTACGGGCGGGACAGCCGCGATGCCGACGTCCTCTACCGCGGCGCCGCGGGTGCTGCTGCTGCGGGGCCCGAACGACGACTGGCCCTCGTTGACGCTGAGGCCGGACGTCGAGCACCAGGCGCTGATGCTGGTGCTCGCCGGGCAGGGCGGCGTCACGTGCCCCGAGGTCAGGCTGCTGACGTCGTTGCCGGACGGTTCGATGATCCTCGGGCTCGAGCACGTCGACGGCGAGCGGCTCGACGCGCTCGGGGCCGACGACGTCGACGACCGCCTGCTGGACGAGGTCTGGCGCGAGGTGCGGACGCTGCACGCCGCCCGCCTGGCCCACCGGTCGCTGCGGGCGGCCAACGTCATGGTCGCCGCGGGGCGGCCCGTCGTCGTCGACCTCAGCTTCGGGCACGAGTCGGCCAGCCCCCGCGCCCAGGCGATCGACCGCGCCGAGCTGCTTGCCTCGCTGGGGGTGCTCGTCGGGCCCGACCGCGCCACCGCCGCGGCCGCGCGGGTGCTGGAGCCGGACGCGCTCGCCGCCGCCGGGCCCTACCTCCAGCCGCTGGCGCTGTCGGCGGCGACCCGCAAGCAGGTGTCGCGCTCGGACCTGGGCGCGCTCCGCACCGCCGTCGGGGCGCTCACCGGCCAGGAGCCCCCGCCCCTGGAGCGGCTGATCCGGGTGCGGCCGAAGACGTTGCTCACCATCGCCGCGCTCGCCGGCGCGTTCTACGTCATGCTGCCCCAGCTCGCCAACGTCGGCGACAGCTTCCGCGCGCTGCGCTCCGCCAACTGGGCGTGGCTGGCCCTCGCGCTCGTGCTGTCGATGCTCACCTACGTCGCCTCGGCCGTGGGGCTGGCCGGCGGCGTGCCCGAGCACCTGCCGTTCGTCCCCAACGTCGAGTCCCAGGTCGCATCGTCCTTCGTCAATCGGGTGACGCCGGCCAACGTCGGGGGGATGGCGCTGAACGTCCGATTCCTCCAGAAGGCCGGCGTCGGCCCTGCCGAGGCGGTCACGGGCGTGGGGCTCAACGCGCTCGCGGGCGCCATCGTCCATCTCGTGCTGCTGGTGCTGTTCGTGGCGTGGGCCGGGCAGGGCGGGGCGGCGACGTTCAAGATCCCGTCGAGCAGCAAGCTGCTGGTCGCGATCGCGTTCGTGTTCGCGCTCGTCGGCATCGTCGTCGCGACACGGCGCGGCCGGCGGTTGGTGCGCACCCACGTCTTCGGCTTCGTCAGACGGTCGATCACGAGCATCGTGGCTCTCGCCTCGTCGCCGGTGAAGCTGCTCGCCCTGTTCGGCGGCTCGACCGGCGTGACCCTGGCGTACATCGCCGCCCTGACCGCGGCGGTGGCCGCCTACGACGGCGGCCTGAGCGTGGCGCAGGTCGGCGCGGTCTATCTGGGGGCCTCGATGATCGCCGCCGCCGCCCCGACGCCCGGCGGCCTCGGCGCGCTGGAGGCCGCGCTCGTGGCCGGCCTCACCGGGGCGGGCATGGCCTCGGGGCCGGCCGTGGCGGCCGTGCTCAGCTACCGGCTGGTCACCTACTGGCTGCCGATCCTGCCCGGCTGGCTCAGCTTCCGCGTCCTCGAGCGCCGCGATCTCGTCTGAACGCACGGGCGCTCGGGGCGAGCAGGAGCGGCACGCCGACGACAGCGGCGGCGATGGCCAGGTGGGAATGTTGATGATCGAGCCGCCAGCGACGCGTGAAGTGCCGGCTCGCATGTAGAGGTCCTGCCCACCGGTCGTTGACGCCGGCGGAGATCCCGGCCCGGGTCAGACGCTCATGCGCCGTTCGCAGCGGATTGAGGCGGCGTCCGCCCACGGGATACGGAAGCAACGAGTGGGGGGCTCTGACCCGGGTCGGGAGTACCCGACAACGTCGCCCAGACTCGCGCCCGGGTCCTGAACAAGCGCTGACAGCGCGGTGAGCCGCCCCGCCCGGGCCCGACCCGCGACCGGCGACCCGGCCGACCGGGACCCGGGTGCGGGGTCGGGCCTCCGCGATGGCGGTGCGGTGCGCCGGCAGGACGAACGGGTCCGGCCACGAACGCCACGACACCGCCAGCGACGCCGCCGGCAGCCCAGGCGATGCCGCCGTCGGGGGCGATGCGGACGTCGGCGGCGGCAGGGGGGTCGACGACCACCAGCGGCTCGGCGAACCCGGCGGCCATCCACGCCAGCCCGAGGCGGTGGGCGACATCGGGGTCGGTCGCCACGTCCAGCGCCACGCGCCGATCGGCCGGCGCCGGGCCTATGGCCGCGACTGCCTCTTAGCGGCGGGACCAGGTTCTCAGCATCGCCTTTACCCGACGAGACAACTTGCTCGGCCGTCTCCTAGCGGGGCATCGCTTCCCCGGGGCCGGACTCCTCGCGCAGGTACAGGTACAGCACCGTCGCCGGTCGGTCGCCGACGGCGCGGAGGCTGTGGTCCACCCCCGCGGGGATGTGGACGTAGGTGCCGGGCCCGACCACCTCGTGCAGCATCTCGACCGAGCCGTCGACCACCCACATGTGATGCTGGGACGCGACGTGCGCATGCGGCGTCACCATCGCGGACGGGGCGATGCGCATGAGCCCGGCGACCGAGCTCCCCGACCGCCAGAGCAGCTTGTAGTCCACGCCGTCGTACGGGTTCAGCGGCTGCCACGGCAGCGCGTCGCCCGCCGCCGCCGTCACGAGCGTCGCATGGGGTGCCATCGCGCCGCCGCCGTGCGCACCCTCGCCCCGACGTTCCGTCCCCGTCATCGCGCGGTCACACCCTCGTGCAGGACCGCGGCCGCCCAGGTGCGCGCCGGGTCGACCGTGCGCTCGGACTCGTGGGAGCCGTCGAGCGGGACGAGCACCTCGGCGAACGGCTCCGGTGTCAGACTCATCGTGGATCCTCCTTCGCCACCCCGACGGTACGGGTGCCGTGCACGCCGACCCAGGGCCGGAAGTCCCTTCCTGGCGATGCGCTGCGGGTCTCCGCGGCGTCAGCCGGGCACGCCGGCGGCGCCACGTTCGATCCCGACTACCGCGCGGGGGCGGCGTACGCGGCGCTCGCGGCGGCGATCGGGGCTCCCGCCGGTCTCGGCGCGGTGACGAGCGTCGCCCGGCGCGTCGTGTGCCAGTGAGCCCGAGGGTGTGGGAACGGCCGCTCGCCGACGGGCCGCGGGACCTTGGCCCCTGGGATGGCGCCCGGTCGCGGCTGATCGTGAGGCCATGGCGACGATGACGCGTCCTTCTGACCCCGTGCCCGTGAACCCGCCCGAGACCGGCGACGAGGTCGCCCGACCGGAGACGTCCAACGGCAACGACCGCTACATCGCGTGGTTCGCCGACGTCTCCCGTGCCGACGTCCGGCAGGTGGGCGGCAAGGGGGCCAATCTGGGCGAGCTGGCCACGGCCGGGCTGCCCGTCCCCCCCGGTTTCGTCGTCACGGCGGGCGCCTACCTGGGTGCTCTCGACCGCGCGGATGCACGCGACGAGCTCCGCCGGCGTGTCGAGAGCCTGGACGTCGACGACGCGGGCGCGCTCGGCGCGGCGGCCGAGGACTGCCAGGCGATCGTGCGTCGCGCCGGGATGCCCCACGCGGTCCGCCGGGCGATCGTCGGCGCCTACGCGAGCCTCGGCTGCGACGACGCCTGCCGGGTGCGGGTCGCGGTCAGGTCGTCGGCCACGGCCGAGGACACGGCGTCGACCAGCTTCGCCGGCATGAACGAGACGTTCACCAACGTGTCGGGGAGTGACGAGGTCGTCGACCGCGTCGTCGAGTGCTGGGCGTCGCTGTGGAGCCCCCGCGTCGTGGCGTACCGCGCCACCCAGCGCCTCGGCGACGAGCCCGCGATCGCGGTCGTGGTGCAGCGGATGGTCGACGCGCACACCTCCGGCGTCATCTTCACCGCCGACCCCGCGACCGGCGATCGGGACCGGCTGGTCATCGAGGCCGCCTACGGCCTGGGTGAGGTCGTGGTCGGCGGACAGGTCGAGCCCGACACCTATGTGGTCGCCAAGGACCGACCGCACGTCGTGCAGGAGCACATCGGCACCAAGGCCACCAAGGTCGTGCTGAGTCCCGACGGCCACGACGAGCGGGTCGACGTGCCCGCCGAGGACCGGATCCGGCGCGCGCTCGACGACGACGCGCTGATCGCGCTCGCCCGCCTGGCCGAGCGGATCGAGCGCCACTACGGCGCACCCCAGGACGTCGAGTTCGCGATCGACGACGAGCGCATCTGGATCGTGCAGTCGCGTCCCATCACCACGCTCGGCACGGGGCCCGCAGCCGACGAGGAGCCGGTCGGCACGTTGCTGGTCTCGGGGCTCGGGCGGCGCCGGGCGTCGCCGCCGGACCGGTGCGCATTCTGCGCACGCCCGCCGAGGGCGGCCGGCTGGTCGCCGGCGAGGTGCTGGTGGCGCCGATGACCAACCCCGACTGGGTGCCCACGATGCGCCGGGCGGCCGCGCTGGTGACCGACGGCGGCGGCGTCACCTGCCATGCCGCGATCGTGGGTCGCGAGCTGCACCTGCCCACCGTGGTCGCCACCCGCCGCGCCACGCATCGTCCTGCACGACGGCGAGGTGGTCACCGTCGACGGAACCGCCGGCGAGGTGCGGGAGGGCCGGGCGCTGGGCGGCGGTGGTGACGGCGCGACGTCACCCGCAGCGGCCACCACGGCGGCGACGGCCGCCGCTCCGCCTGCGGTGGAGGCGGAGACGACGGCGACGCTGCTCTACGTGAACCTGGCCATCGCCGAGCACGCGGAGGAGGTCGCCGCGCTGCCGGTCGACGGCGTCGGCCTGCTACGGGCCGAGTTCATGATCACCGACGCGCTCGGCGGCGAGCACCCCCACCACATGCTCGCAACCGGCCGGCGCGACGAGTTCGTGGCCCGCATGTCCGAGCAGGTGCTGCGCATCACGCGGGCGTTCATGCCCCGGCCGGTCGTGTACCGCGCCGTGGACTTCCGCACGAACGAGTTCCGGGGGCTCACCGGCGGCGAGGACGTCGAACCGGTCGAGGCCGAACCCGATGATCGGCTATCGGGGCTGCTACCGCTACATCCGCGACCCGGAGCTGTTCGCGCTCGACCTGGAGATGCTCGCCCGGGTCCGCGACGAGATCGCCGAACCTCCACCTCATGATCCCGTTCGTCCGCACCCGGTGGGAGCTCGAGGCCTGCCTCGAGGCGGTCGACGCCCAGCCCGCTCGGCCGCGACCGCGGCCTGCACCGGTGGGTGATGGCCGAGGTGCCCTCCGTCGCCTACCGCATCCCCGAGTACGCGGCCCTCGGCATCGACGGCGTGTCCATCGGCGTCGAACGACCTCACCCAGCTGGTGCTCGGCGTCGATCGCGACTCGGAGATCTGCGCCGAGCTCTTCGACGAGTCCGACGACGCGGTGCTCGACGCGATCCGTCGCATCATCGTGGCCGCCCGGCGCCGCCGGCATCACCTCGTCGCTGTGCGGCCAGGCGCCGTCGAACCGGCCAGAGTTCGCCGAGTTCCTCGTGCGCCACGGCATCACGTCGATCTCGGTCAACCCCGACGCCGTCGGGCCGGCCCGGCGGGCGATCGCACGGGCCGAGCGGCGCCTGCTGCTCGACGCCGCCCGCGGTGGCTGACATGGGCGCGACATCCGCCTCGGGCGCATCGCCGGGGTCGAGGTGGCGGCCAGCTGGTCGCTGCTCGTGATCCTCGGGCTGATCACCTGGAGCCTCGGCGCCGGCGTCTTCCCCACCGTCGCGCCCGACACGCCGGCCGCGGCGGTCTGGGTCGTCGCCGCCGTCACCGCCGTTGGGTTCTTCGCCTGCCTGCTGGCCCATGAGCTCGCCCACTCCCTCGTCGCCCGGGCGGCGGGCATGCGGGTCGACGGCATCGTCCTGTGGATGTTCGGCGGCATGTCACGCCTGGCCGCAAGACTCGCCGGACGCCCGCACCGAGCAGCGCATGGCGCTCGCTGGGCCGCTGACGAGCGCCGGGCTCGGCGCCGGGTTGACCGCGGCTCGCCGTGCTCGCCGGCGCGGCCCGGGCGCCCGACGTGGTCGTGGCCGCCACCGGTTGGCTGGGCCTCATGAACGGGCTGCTGGCGGTGTTCAACCTGCTCCCGGCCTACCCCCTCGACGGCGGCCGTGTGCTGCGGGCCGTCGTCTGGCGCCACACAGGCGACCGGTTCCGGGCCACGGCCGTCGCCGCGCACGATCGGCGTCTGGTGCGGGTACGGGCTCCTGTTCGGCGGCGTGCTGGCCGCACTGTCCGGCGTGGGCCTCAGCGGCGTCTGGCTGGCGTTGCTCGGCTGGATCGTGCTCAACGCCGCCCGGTCCGAGCGGGCCGGCGCCGAACTGCGCCGCCTGCTCGGGGAGACCCGGGTCGACGACGTGATGACCCGCGACCCGGTCACGGTGCCCGCCGACATCACGGTCAACACGCTGGTCCGGCACTACCTCGGCCAGTCCCGCTGCTCGGCCTTCCCGGTCGTCGCGCCCGGCGGGTCGCCGCTCGGGCTCGTGACCCTGCGCCGGCTCCGGGACGTCCCCGCCGACCTCCGGCCGACGACCACGGTCGGTCAGGTCGCGACGCCGCTCACCCGCGTCGTGACGGCCGAGCCGTCCGAGCCCCTGGTCGAGCTGCTGGGGCGCCTCACCCCTGGCACGGAGCGCTGCGCTCTCGTGCTCGATCGCGGCGCCCTCGTCGGCATCGTGACGCCCAGCGACGTCGAACGGGCGCTCCAGCTGGCGGCGGTGGGCGGCCCGCATGCGCTGACCGGCTCGAACGCCTCCGATCGCGGTGGGCGTGGTCCCGCCGCCCCGTTCGGCACCGGCGGATGATCGCAGGTGCTCAGGACTCGGCGCCGACGGCCGCCTCCGGTGACGTGGTCCAGCCGACCACGCGGGCCCGGATCAGGTCGAGCGTGGCGTCCTGGAGGCAGCCGAACAGCCGGCGGCGGCGCAGCTCGCTCAGCGCTCGGCGTGACCGTGAGCCCCACGTGGCCGTTCGGTAGCGTCACGATCTCCGTGAACTCGCTGTCGACGCGGAGCGTGGTCTGGCATGCGACCGCCAGCGCCTCGGCGGCCTCGTTGGCGGCACCGGGACGTCGCTGGTCGATGGCCAGTTCGATCGTCGTCGAGGCGTCCACGACCCGGGCGGACGGCCGGCTCTGGGTCGCTGTCTGCGATCAGGTCTATGGCCGCCGCCACCAGCAGTGCCAGCACCGCGACGGCGACCACCCGCCCGCCCATCGACCCGAAGCCGCCGGGCCGCCCGCCGCTCGGCGGCCACCGGCCCGTCCCGCACAGGGCCCAGCAGACCGCCTGCCGGCAGCCCGAGCTCGACGGGACGCGCGCGGCCGGGTCGGCTCGGGTGGCCCCATGCGCCACCATGCCCGCCACCCGCTCGACGACGAACGCCGCCGCCGACAGGATCACCCCGGCGCCGAGCAGGACCGGAACGAACACGTCGGTCTGGCCGGACGCGACCTCGCGCAGCCAGGCGAACGGCGCGGGCCGGCGGGCGCCGGCGGCCTCGCCGTGGCCGGGGCGGCGCGCGTGGCCGGCCGTTCGAGGGCGTCGAGCCGGGCGGCCAGGCCGCGGATCTCGCCCGCAGCGAGGAGCCCATGTACGCGATCTCGGCGGCGAGGAAGAAGTGCCCGGAGATCAGCGCCCGGTTCCACTCCCAGCGGTACAGGTAGACGATCAGATAGACGCCCGACAGCGCCCCGACGACCAGCACGAGCAGCCTCGCCAGGATGCGGGCGAGCGAGCCGGGCGTCATGCTGGCCCCCCGGCATCCGCGGTCCCGGCGGCGGCCCCGGCTCCGTCGTTGTGGCTGGCGCCGTCGCTGTCGGCGTCCTCGCCGATGCGGCGCACGACGCCGGAGCGTCCGTCGACGACGACCCGAGCGCCGGCCGGGAAGCGACGGCGGGCGTCGGGCACCCCGACGACGGCGGCGACGCCGAGCTCCCGGGCCAGGATGGCCAGGTGCGACAGCGCGCTCCCGGTCTCGGACACGATGCCGACCAGCGACGGCAGCACCGCCGCCAGGCCGGGATCGAGCGTGGGCACGACGAGCACCGTGTCGTGCGGCCTGTCCGGGTCCGGCGTGCGCTGGCGCACACGTCCGACGGCCCGACCGCCGCCCGCGCCCAGCCCATCGGATCGCGCCGCCCTCGGCTGCACCGCTACCACCTCGCCCGAGGGCGTGAGCCGGAACCGTGGCGGCAGGGGAGGACCGGGCCGAGTGCGCGCACGCGGGGCGACATCGGCCGGCAGCGGGCCGCCGGAGGCCGCGAGCCGGAGCTCCTGCAGGCCGACCTCGCGCACGCAGCTCAGGCCGCGCCAGACGCCCCGCGCCCGCGAGGCGGTCGCCCAGCTCACCCATCGCCCGGCCGCCGAGCTCCTGCAGCCACCGCGCCCGGACCCGCAGCAGGTCCCGGCGTGCCGAGGCGCTGTGCCGGCGGGCCGCGTCGCGACCCGGGACGGCGGCAGCGTCGCGGGGGAGCGCCGTCGTGCCCCGGAAGCGCGGCGGGAGCAGGGTGAGCACGACCGGATCGGCGGCGATCACGTCGACGTCGCTTCGCCCGGCGGCCCGGGGCACGCGCCAGTCCCGCCAACGCCAGAGCCGGCGCGGACGTGCACCCGTCCTCCGAGGCGAGGAGCATGCCGGCCAGGATCTCGTGGGCGTGGACGGACGCGAGCTCCGTCCGGGCGTTGGCGATGACGGTCACGAGCTCGGCATCGCCCAGCCGTGCCAACGGCGGGATCTCCGCGAGGTCGTCGTCGACCTGCGCCGCCAGGTCGGCCGCCAGAGCGGGCAACCCCGCCCGCATGCGCCCGACCCGCCAGGCGGCCAGCAGCCGCCGGCCGCCCACGAGGGGGTTGAGCACGCGGCCTGGCGCTCGGTGGACGCCGAGGAGCTCGAGGTCGACCGTCGGCCAGCCGCCGACGGTGACCGCGACGGGCGAGGCGGCCAGCCTCCGGGCGGAAATCGCGCCGGTCGCCCGCAACGCCCGCACGATCCCGTGCCGCAACGGCTCCAGCCAGGCCTCGGCCTCGAGGCGGCGCAGCGGCTCGGGGAACGTGTCGGCCGCGGGACCGGGTCCGAGAACGGGTCCCGTCGGCGCCCGCTCGGCGACCGCCGTGATCGGTCGGCTCTGGAGCACGCACACGCGGCCGTCGCCGAACGCCCACTCGACGTCCTGCGGGCCGCCGAACAGCCGGTTGACCCGCCGCGCGAGATCGGCCAGGCCCGGCACTCGCGGCGTCCGGGTGACGGGCCGTCGCCGGCCGACGAGAGCCGGCGGCCCCGCCGGGAAAGGACGAGGTGTCGCGCCGGTGACCGCCCCGCTGACCAGCGTGCGCACGGGTTGCCCGCCGCGACTTCGACCACGAGGTGCCCCTCGTCGCCGGCGACCGGGTCGGCCCCGAACAGCACGCCGCCGTAGCGTCGCGTCGAGCTGGGGCTGGATGAGCACGGCGAGCGGGCTGGGGGCCTGCGTGCCGTCGAGCGCGGCGGCAGTCGCGCACATCGCGCACGGCGTCGACGACCTGGTCCCATCCCACCACGTCGAGGTTCGATCGGAAGCGGCCGGCCATCGAGGAGTGCCCGGCGTCGTCGACGGTTAACGAGGACCGCACGACGAGCGCCACGGCGCACCGTGACGTCAGCGTGTCGACTGCACCCCGCAGCAGACCGAGCACCCTCCCGGGCGCGGTTCGCCCGGCGACCACCGATCGGTGGCGGCCGTGGTCACCACGACGCCGGGCAGCGCCGGCAGGCCTGCCGCCGCGCAGCAGCGCCAGGTTGGCGGCCTTCGCCCCGACGAGCGCCGGGTCGGCCGCCCGCGGATCGTCCAGGCCGACGACGAGGGGTCGCGGCGACGCCTGCGGTCGTGAGCCGCCGTCCCGGCGGGCGCTGGACGCTGAGTCCCGGACTCGCGGTGCAAACGAGTGCCGTCGCCGTCGAGGTCCTTGGACTCTGCCTCGCCGGCCGGGCGCACGCCACGCTGGGTATGTGAGCGTCGCGACGACACGGCCGCCTGGGCGGCGGATCAGCCTGCGCTGGCGTGCTCCTCGTGCCCGTGGTCGTCCTCGCCGTGGTCGCGGCCGACTTCGGGGTGCGGTACCACGACCAGATCCTGCGCTACGCCACCCACCTGAAGGGCAGCCCGACGTCGACCGTCGCCTGGAGGCCTTTCCCCGCGGACCAGCAACCCGAGCTGCACATCGCCGTGGCCGGCGATGTCGGCGACAGCGGTCCCCGCCTGGACGCCACGGCCAGGGCGATCACCGAGCTCGACGGCCGGCAACCCGTCGACGCGCTGGCGCTGCTGGGCGACAACGTCTATCCGTCCGGCGATCCCGCCGAGCTCCGCGACACGGTCTTCCAGCCGTTCGCACGACCTGCTGCACGGCGGCACGGAGCTGCTCGCCGTGCTCGGGAACCACGACGTCAAGGAGGGCCATGCCGCCGGGCAGGTGGCGGCGCTGGGCATGCCGGGCCGCTGGTGGGCCCGGCACGAGGGCGACGTGCTGATCGTGGGCCTCGACTCCACACGTGCCCGGCGATCCGGACCAGCGGGCGTGGCTCGAGCAGCACGCTGGCCGCCGCGACGGAGCCGTGGCGCATCGTGATGCTCCACCACCCGCCGTACTCGGCGGGCTACCAGGGATCCGAGCGAGGCCGTGCGCCGGGCGTTCGTGCCGCTGTTCGAGCGCTACGGGGTGCAGCTCGTGCTGTCGGGCCACGACCACGACTACCAGCGCAGCGTGCCCATCAACGGCGTGACCTACGTGGTCAGCGGCGGCGCCGCGGAGACCCGCCGCACCGTCCGAGGCCGACTTCACCGCCGTGTCGTTCTCGTGGCACCACTTCGTCGAGCTCGCGGTGTTCCCCGACCGTCTCGTGCTCCGAGCCGTCAACCAGGACTTCCGCGTCGCGGACGAGGCGGTCATCCCGCAGGGAGGCGCATCGTGGAACGTCACACACAGCCTGGATCGTTGGATGTACCGCGGCGGCCGTCCGAACCGGCTGGCCCGGCTGCTCAACCGCTGCGGGGCGGCGGCGTACGGGGCCGGGCTGTGGCCGAGCCGGCTCGGGACCCTCGACGTGGTGGGCCGGCGCACCGGCCGCGTCATCTCGTTCCCCGTGGTCATCGCCGAGCTCGACGGTGAGCGTTACCTGGTGGCGATGCTCGGCGAGCGGGCGAGCTGGCCCCGCAACGTGCGTGCCGCCGGAGGCCACGCGGTGCTGCGCCACGGCCGCCGGGAGGCGGTCCGCCTCGAGGAGGTGGAGCCGGCCGGCCGGCCACCGGTCATCCGCCGCTACCTGGACGTGGCGCCCGGCGCCCGCGCCCACATCCCGCGCGATCGGCACGCGCCCGTGGAGGACTTTACGGAGATCGCTCCCCGGATCCCCGTCTTCCGCATCACGCCCGACCAGGGGCACCCACACGTCACGCGAGTTCGTCCTCGTCGGGACGAAGGACCGTGTCCGGTGCCTGCGGACCGCACGGAGCTCTTCGACTTGGTCGCCCGGCGCGTCCCCGCGTGTGTGGCGAGGCCGTGGTCGGCGGTGGAGCTGCTGATCGCCGCGCGGCTCCGGGTCCAGGCACGCACGCCGGACGATGTCCGTCGCGTCCAGCAGTGGGCTCTGGTCCCTCTCGAGCTGCAGCTCATCGACCGGTGGCAGCCCGAGCGGCTCGGCCCGGACGAGGTCCTGGAGGCGGCCGTCGACGCCCTGGGAACGTTCCCGCCTGATGGGTGCCTCGCGCGATGGCGCGGCGTCCACGGCCCCGCGGCGTCGGGACCATCGCCCCTACCTCCGTCGGACAGGAAGAGGGAATGTGGGATAGAGGAGGTCGCGATGTACTTCTCTGATCGCGTTGAAGCAGGCCGGAAGCTCGCGACATGCCTGTGGCACCTCCGCGGCGAGCCGCTCGTCGTGTTGGGGCTTCCCCGCGGTGGGGTGCCGGTCGCCTTCGAGGTCGCCGCCGCTCTGGACGCGCCGCTGGATGTCATCGTGGTCCGCAAGCTCGGCGTCCCGTTCCAGCCCGAGCTGGGCATGGGCGCCATCGGCGAGGACGGGGTCCGGATCGTGAACCGCGAGATCGTCCGCGTGGCGGCGGTCTCGGAGCGCCAGCTGCACGAGGTCGAGGCGCGTGAACGCGCCGAGCTGGAACGGCGCGCCCGACGGTTCCGCGGTGACCGACAGCGACTTCCGCTCGCTGGCCGGACCGCGGTCGTCGTCGACGACGGGCTCGCCACCGGCTCGACGGCCCGTGCGGCTTGCCAGGTCGCCCGCGCCCACGGCGCCGCGCGCGTCGTGCTCGCGGTTCCGGTCGCACCGCCGGGCTGGACCGAGCGCCTCCACGGTGATGCCGACGAATTCGTCTGCCTTGACACCCCAGAACCGTTCTTCGCGATCGGCCAGTTCTATGCCGACTTCTCCCAGACGACCGACGAGCAGGTCGTCGAGTGCCTGCGGCGAGCCGCGCAGCCAGCAGGGGCCGTCATCGTGCCCGACTCCGATGCGGCCGACCCGCCCTCCCGCGCCGACGACCTCGTGGTGCAGGCCGGTCCGGTGCGCCTGGGCGGCCACCTGACGCTGCCCGAGGACGCGACGGGCATCGTGGTGTTCGCCCACGGCAGCGGGAGCAGCCGCCACAGCCCCCGGAACCGCTACGTCGCCACCGTCCTCAACAATGCAGGGCTGGGGACCCTGCTGTTCGATCTGCTCACCGAGGAGGAGGAGTACGACCGAGCCAACGTCTTCGACATCGGCCTGCTCGCCGGGCGGCTCGTCGACGTCACCCGGTGGCTGCGAGCACAAGCTGGCGTCGGGGAGCTGCGCATCGGGTACTTCGGCGCGAGCACCGGCGCCGCGGCCGCGCTGTGGGCCGCCACCGAGCCGGATGCCGACATCGCGGCCGTGGTCTCGCGCGGCGGCCGGCCCGACCTGGCGGCACCCCGCCTGCCGCTGGTCACGGCGCCGACGCTGCTCATCGTGGGAGGCGCTGACCGCGCCGTCCTCGACCTCAATCGCCGAGCACAATCGCTGCTGCGCTGCGAGAACCGCCTCACCGTGATCCCCGGCGCCAGCCATCTCTTCGAGGAGCGGGGCACGTTGCACGCGGCGGCCGACGCCGCCCGCGACTGGCTGACCGGCCACCTGTCGCCGGCACGCCGCCCGGCGGGCAGAACGTGAGGCTCGCACTGGCAGGTGACACGATGCTGGGCCGGGGACTCGCCGAGCGCCTGCGGTCGTGCCCACCCCGAGCACTGTTCAGCGACGGGGTCGCCGAGATCACCCGCGACGCCGACCTGTTCGTCCTCAACCGGCCGTCGACGTCCTCCTGACTATCCCGACCGAATTCGCGATCAGGTTTCGTCCCTGGAAGTGGTCGCTACGGCGACCACTTCCAGGGACAAAACGCCTGGTTCAGGACTGCGGTCGGGACCTTTGGCCCTGCCAGCCCGACCGCCGAGTGCCCATGCTCGAACTAGCGGTCCGATCACGGGACGACCGCAGGAGGTAGGTCCATGGCCCGGCACCTCGACACCCTTCAGGAGCTGCGGGCGCCGACCCGGTCGTTGCGGCACGCGATCCCGGCGACGTGGGGCGGGTTCACGGACCTGCACGACACGGCGATGGCCGAGGGCGAGGTGCCCACCCGGCTCAAGGAGGCGGCGGCACTCGCCATCTCGGTGGTCAAGCACTGCGACGGGTGCATCGCCTACCACGCCAAGGCCGCCGCCCGGGCGGGCGCGACGCCCGGGGAGGTGGCCGAGCTGCTGGGCGTCGCCCTGCTCATGGACGGCGGCACGGCCAGCGTGTACGCGCCGCTCGCCTGGGAGGCGTACGGCGAGTTCCGGGGGCCGGCAGGTGGCGACGGGGCCCGAACCCCGTCGGTGGACTGACGGCGATGGCCGGCACGTCGGCGTGGGCCACGATCCGGAAGGAAGCCTGGCCCCGCGGCATCCAGCCCAACGTGGTCGACTACGCCTCGGCGCGGGCCGGGTTCTCGTGGGACACGGCGCGGCGCGCGCTGGACGGGCTGCCGGGGGGCCGCGGGCTGAACATCGCCCACGAGGCGGTCGACCGCCACGCGGCCGGCCCCGGCCGGGACCGAGTGGCGGTGCGCTGGCTGCGCCGTGACGGGCGGGTCGACGAGGCGACCTACGGTCAGCTAGCGGCGGCGACCAACCGGTTCGCCAACGTGCTGCGCGAGCTGGGGGTCGGCCCGGGTGAGCGGGTCTTTACGCTGCTCGGCCGCGTGCCCGAGCTGCACGTCGCGGTCCTCGGCACGCTCAAGAACCGCAACGTCGTCTGCCCCCTCTTCCCGGCGTTCGGGCCCGAGCCGGTGCGCCAGCGCCTCGACCTCGGCGACGCGCAGGTGCTCGTGACCACGCCGACGCTGTACCGCCGCAAGGTCGCGCCCGTGCGGCACCTCCTGCCTCGCCTCCACCACGTCGTCCTCGTCGGCGCGGACCGGTCGAACGGCGACGTCGAGGGGGCGGTCGCGTACGACGAGCTGATGGCGGGCGGCGCTGAGGCGTTCACGATCCCGGCCACCGCCCCGGAGGACATGGCGCTGCTGCACTTCACGAGCGGCACGACGGGCACCCCCAAAGGCGCCATCCACGTGCACGACGCCGTGGTCGCGCACCACGCCACGGGCGCCTCGGCGCTCGATCTGCACCCCGGGGACGTGTTCTGGTGCACGGCCGATCCGGGGTGGGTGACCGGGATGTCCTACGGGGTAATCGCCCCGCTCACCCACGGCATCACCAGCATCGTCGACGAGGCCGACTTCGAGGTCGACCGCTGGTACCGCATCCTCGCCGAGCAGCGGGTATCGGTCTGGTACACCGCGCCCACTGCGCTGCGGATGCTGATGCGAGCGGGGGCGGAGGCGGCCCGCGCACACGACCTGTCGCAGCTGCGGTTCGTGGCCAGCGTGGGCGAACCGCTCAACCCCGAGGTGGTGGTGTGGGGCCAGGAGGCGCTCGGGCTCCCCGTGCACGACAACTGGTGGCAGACCGAGACCGGTGGAATCATGGTCGCCAACCTGGCCGGCTGCGACATCCACCCGGGCTCGATGGGACGGCCGCTGCCCGGCGTGGAGGTCGCCATCCTGGCCCGCGGCCCCGACGGGCGCGCCGAGGTGCGCGACGGGCGGGTCGAGGTGATCGACCGGGCGGGTGTGGACGGCGAGCTGGCCCTCCGGCCCGGGTGGCCGTCGATGTTCCGCGGCTACCTCCACGACGAGGCGCGCTACCGGGCGAGCTTCGCGGGCGGCTGGTACCTCACCGGCGACGTCGCCCGGCGCGACCCCGAGGGCTGGCTGTGGTTCGTCGGCCGCGCCGACGACGTCATCAAGTCGGCCGGCCACCTCATCGGGCCGTTCGAGGTCGAGAGCGTGCTGATGGAGCATCCCGCCGTCGTGGAGGCCGGGGTGATCGGCGTGCCCGACCCGGTGGCGGGCGAGGTGGTCAAGGCCTTCGTCACGCTCGGCCCCGGCCATGCGCCAAGCGACGACCTCCGCCTCGACCTGATCGCGTTCGCCCGGCGGCGGCTGGGCGCGGCGGTGGCGCCGCGCGACATCGCGTTCGACCAGCACCTACCCCTCACGAAGAGCGGCAAGATCCTGCGCCGCCTGCTCAAGGCCCGCGAGCTCGGTTTGCCCGAGGGCGACCTCTCGACGCTGGAGGTGGCGCCATGACGGCCGGATTCGTCGACGACGAGCTGACGGTCGACCGCGGTCGCGGCCTGCACCTGCTGCGCGAGCTGCTGCGCATCCGGCGGTTCGAGGAGCGCTGCGTGGAGCTGTACAGCGCCACCAAGATCCGAGGCTTCCTGCACCTCTACATCGGCGAGGAGGCGGTGGCCGTCGGCGTGATGGACGCGCTGACGCCCGAGGACGCCGTGGTCGCCACCTACCGCGAGCACGGCCACGCCCTGGCCCGGGGCATCGATCCCGGCGCCGTGATGGCCGAGATGTTCGGCAGGGTCGAAGGCACCAGCCGGGGGCGGGGCGGCTCGATGCACCTGTTCGACCGACGGACCCGGCTCTACGGCGGCAACGCCATCGTCGCCGGTGGGCTCCCCCTGGCCGCAGGTCTGGCGCTGGCCGACCGCCTGCAGCACCGAGAGCGCGTGACGGCCTGCTTCTTCGGGGAAGGCGCCGTCGCCGAGGGGGAGTTCCACGAGACCATGAACCTGGCCGCGCTGTGGCGGCTGCCGGTCCTGTTCTGCTGCGAGAACAACCTGTACGCCATGGGCACCGCGCTGGCGCGCAGCGAGGCGGTCACCGACCTGGCGCTGCGGGCCGCGGGTTACGGCATGCCGGCCTGGCCGGTCGACGGCATGGACGTGCTGGCCGTCGCCGACGCCGCCCGCCGGGCCGCGGTCGAGGTTCGGGCCGGCCGCGGCCCTGCGTTCCTGGAGCTGCGCACCTACCGGTTCCGCGCCCACTCGATGTACGACCCGGAGCGCTACCGGTCCAAGGACGAGGTCGCCGCCTGGCGCGAGCGCGACCCGATCGACCTGCTGGCCGAGCGGTTGCGAGGCGCCGGCCTCCTCAGGGACGACGACCTTGCGGCCATCGAGCGCGAGATCGTCGCCGAGATCGACGCCGCGGTGGCCGCAGCCGAAGCCGGGACGCTCGAACCGGTGGAGGACCTCACCAGGTTCGTCACCTCCGAGACGAGGGAGGCGGCGCCGTGAAGACGACCTATCGCGAGGCGCTCCGGGAGGCGATGCGGGACGCGCTCCCGCGCGACGAGCGTGTGTTCCTCATGGGCGAGGACGTCGGCCGCTACGGCGGCTGCTTCGCCGTCAGCTTGGGCCTGCTGGAGGAGTTCGGGCCCGAGCGGGTGCGAGATGCCCCGCTGTCGGAGTCGGCGTTCGTCGGGGCCGGCATCGGTGCGGCGCTCGGTGGCCTGCGCCCGATCGTCGAGATCATGACCGTGAACTTCAGCCTGCTCGCCCTCGACCAGATCGTGAACAACGCCGCCACGCTGCTGCACATGTCGGGCGGCCAGTTCAACGTGCCGCTGGTGATCCGCATGACCACCGGCGCCGGCCGCCAGCTCGCCGCCCAGCACTCCCACAGCCTCGAAGGGTGGTACGCGCACATCCCCGGGATCCGGGTGCTCGCCCCCGCCACGCTCGAGGACGCCCGCGGCATGCTGTGGACCGCGCTGTGCGACCCCGACCCGGTCCTCATGTTCGAGCACGGCACCCTCTACCCCCGGGACGGCGAGCTCGCCGACGACGCCGGCCCCGTCGACATCGACCGGGCCGTGGTCCGTCGGCCCGGTTCGGATCTGACCCTGATCGCCTACGGCGGAACCCTCCACAAGGCCCTCGACGCAGCCGAGCAGCTCGCCCAGGAATCCGACCTCGACGCCGAGGTCATCGACCTGCGCACCCTCCGACCGCTCGACACCGCGACGATCGTCGACTCCGTGGTGCGGACCCACCGGGCCGTCGTGGTCGACGAGGGCTGGCGCACGGGCAGCCTGTCCGCGGAGATCAGCGCCCGCATCACGGAGAACGCGTTCTACGACCTCGACGCGCCCGGTCGCCCGGGTGTGCGGCGCCGAGGTGCCCATGCCGTACGCCAGGCACCTCGAAGAGGCCGCGCTCCCCCAGGTCCCCGACATCGTGGCCGCCGCCAAGGAGCTCGGTGGGTGACGTGGGCGACTTCCTGATGCCCTCGCTCGGCGCCGACATGGACAGCGGCACGGTGCTCGAATGGCGGGTCCACCCGGGCGATGTCGTGCACCGCGGCGACATCGTCGCCGTCGTCGACACCGACAAATCCACCATCGACGTCGAGGTGTTCGAGGACGGCGTGGTCACCGAGCTGCTCGTCGATCCCGGGACGGAGGTCCCGGTGGGCACCGCCCTCGCGCACATCGGCGCGCCGGCAGGCGCCCCTGTGGCCGCGCCGGCCACCGCCGCGCCGGCGGGGCGGCCACGCCGCGGTGCCGCGGGCACGAAGGCGGCGCCCCGGCGTCGCCGGGCCCCGGCCGCCAAGCGGGCACGCGGCCCCGTCGGCCGCACGTGCAGGCGTCGCCGCTGGCCCGCAGGCTCGCCGCCGAGCGCGGCCTCGCGCTCGACGGACATCGCCGGTTCGGGACCCGGCGGCGCAGTGGTGGCAGCAGACGTCGATCGGGTGGGCGAACGGCCCCCGACCCCCGCCGCGGCGCGTGCGCGCGGGGGCACGGCCGCCGCCACCCACCCGGTCGCAGCCGCGGCGCCCGAGCCGTCGCCGCAGCCCGCGGCGCCGCGGGCCGACCGGCAGGCGTCGTTGCGTCGAGCCATCGCCGCCCTCATGAGCCGCTCTGCGCGCGAGATCCCCCACTACCACGTGGCGACCACCGTCGACCTGTCCTCCGCCATGGCGTGGCTGCGGAGCACCAACGAGGGCCGCCCGCCGTCCGAGCGGCTGCTGCCCGCCGCCCTGCTGCTCAAGGCATCGGCGCTGGCCGCCCGGGAGGTCCCCGAGCTCAACGGCTTCTGGGCCGAGGACGCCTTCCGGCCCTCCGACGTCGTGCACCTGGGCGTGGCCGTCTCGCTCCGGGGCGGTGGCCTCGTCGCCCCGGCCATCCACGAGGCCGACCGGCTCGGCCTGGACGAGCTCATGGCTGCGCTGCGCGACCTGGTCACCCGGGCGCGGTCGGGGCGGCTGCGCAGCTCGGAGATGGCCGACCCCACGATCACCGTGACCAACCTGGGCGACCAGGGTGCCGACGAGGTGCACGGGGTCATCTACGCGCCGCAGGTCGCCCTCGTCGGCTTCGGCCGCATCGCAGAGCGGCCCTGGGCGCAGGACGGGATGCTCGGCGTGCGCCCCACCGTCCGCGCCTCCGTGGCCGCCGACCACCGCGCCTCGGACGGCCTGGTGGGCGCCCGCTTCCTCGCCGCCCTCGACCGCCTGCTGCAGAACCCGGAGAAGCTATGACACCCGACGACGCCCGCACCCTGCTCGCCCGCCTGCTCCGCGGGATCGCCCCCGAGATCGATCTCGCCGAGATCGACCCTGCGGAACCGCTCTCGGAGGCCGCCGAGCTGGACTCGATGGATCGCTTCAACCTCGTCAGCGCCCTCTACGACGAGACGGGCATCGACGTCCCCGAGCGCGACTACCCCGCGATCGCCACGATCGACGGCTTCGTCGCCTACGTCACCGGTCACAGACCGGTCACCCGAAAGGAGCTGTGATGGACGACGTCAAGGTCTTCACCGTCGAGATCGAAGTGGACGAGCGAGCCGAAGACACCATGGCGAGGGCGCTCCTCGACTTCGGGGGTCGGGTGCGAGGTGGTTGGGGGCGGGCGCGTCGCAACCCGCTCGATCCCGACCGTCCCCGCGTCGGCGACGAGCTGGCGATCGCCCGGGCGTTGGTCGACCTTGCGAAGCACATGGGCGACGACGTGACCACCGAGATCGAGGCGACCGAGGGCAAGCCCGTGCACGTGCACCTGTGAGCGCCCCGGCCCACCCGCGTCGAGCCGGGGAGCGAAAGGACGTCGTCACACCTGCAACGGCACCGGGACGACGAGCGCCGGCACGGCCGCGTCGTGCACGACGCGCACCGCCTCGCTGCCGAGCACCATCCGGCCCAGGCCCGGCCGGTGGCGGGTCCCCAGGACCACGAGGGCCGCGGTGCGGTCCAGGAACGAGACCAGGCCGTCCCGGACACTGACCGGGTCGTAGACCACCCGGCCCTCGACGGCGACCCCCTCACCCCCGGCTCGTGCCGCGAGCGACTCGACATAGCGCTCCGGCTCGGCGGGGCCCCGAGCCCGCCGGGAGCGGCCGGTGTCCCGATACGCAGCCGGTGCGGGCTCGGCGACCGTCACGACCTCGAGCGGGCGTCGCAGGCGGGCCGCCCACCCGAGCGCCACCGGCAACAGCATGTCGTCGCGTGTCGTGCCGTCGACCGCGACCACGATCGGCGCGTCCTCCGCGGTCGCCACCCGGCGCGTTGGGCCCGACGAGGACCACCGGCCGCCCGCAGTGCTCCAGCAGGAACACGGCGACGGAGCCGAGAGGAAGGCTACGGCCACGTCCGTGCGTGGCCAGGCACGCGAGCCAACCTGGCGGGCCCGCCACGGCGTCGGCGAGCGCGGCGCCGACGTCGTCGCGCTCCACCACGTCCCAGGCGGCCCGGTGCGACCGGGCGACCCTGTCGAGATAGCGGATGGCGGCCTCGGCCTCCTCTCCGGCCGCGCATGGCACGACTTCCACGAGGTGCGTGTCTGCCGCCAGCCCCGCCGAGACCCACGCCGCGACGGGCAGCGCCCGCTCCGCGTACGGCGAGCCGTCGAGCGGTACGAGAACGTGGGCCACCTCGACCGACTGGACCGCGAAGCGCCTCGGTTCGGGGTCGAGCCCCGAGCAACGAGCGACGTCACCAGTGGTGGAACCAGCCATCACGATGATGATGCGCCGTGGAACGGCGCGGCCTCCAGGGACCTACGTCCAGGGCAGCGGGGCCCTCGGCACCTTCCGAGGCGTTGAGCGGACCCCTAGAGACGGCCCCGCGCCGTGCCGCCGCCCTCATCGGGATGATCGGCGAAGCAGCCGCCGGCCGGCGAATGTGACGAGCGGCCCTGGCCTCGCGTGGCTGGGTGCTCTCTGCTGAGGGCATGGCGAGAGAGGTCGCAACCAACGTCCGGTCCCGGCGCCGCCGTGTGGTCGCGGTCGGGGCCGCGGTGCTCCTGGCCGCCGCGACGATCCTCGCGGTGCTGGTCCGGCGCGACGGCAGCGACGAGCCCGAGTCCTCCCCGCCGCCACCCAGCGAGACACCGCCGCCGGCGGTGCTGCCGCTGCTGGGGACGCCGGGCCGGGTCCCGGCGCGTGCTGGGCTGGCGGTCAAGATCGACGACACCGGGCGCGGACGGCCACAGTCCGGCCTCGCCGAGGCCGACGTGGTGTTCGAGGAGATGGTCGAGGGCGGGCTGACCCGGCTGCTCGCCGTGTACCAGTCACAGGATCCCGAGACCGTGGGCCCCGTCCGCTCCGCTCGCTCGACGGACCTGTCCATCCTGGCCGAGCTGGGACGGCCGCTGTTCGCATGGTCGGGAGCCAACCCCACGTTCGCCGCCGCCGTGCGGGCGGCGGACATCATCGACGTCGGCGTCGCCGCGGCGCCGGAGGCGTACCGGCGCGCCGACGACCGGCCTGCGCCCTACAACCTGTACGCCGCGCCCGGTCGGCTGCGTCGTGCCGCCGCCGACGACGCCGCAGCGACGACACCACCCGACCCGCTCTTCTCCTACCGCGAGGCCGGCACGCCGCTCGCGGGGCCCGGGGCCGAGACGGTGGGAGGGTTCCGCACGACCGGCGCCGGGAGCGTCGCCACGGAGATCGTGTGGTCGTGGGACGCCCGCGACCGCGCCTGGGTGCGTGCCCAGGACGGCACGGCGCACGCGGACAGCGCCGGCGTGCAGGTGCACGCCGCGAACGTCCTCGTGCGGCTCACGCCCTACCGCGACAGCGGCGTGCGCGACTCGAGGGGAGCCGTCGTGCCCGAGGCAGCGGTTGTCGGGGAGGGCGACGCCTGGCTGCTCAGCGGCGGCCGTGCGCAACCCGGGCGCTGGCACAAGCCAACGGCCGACGCCGTCACCACCTACACCGACACGGCGGGCGCTCCCCTGCTGCTCACGCCCGGGACCACATGGGTCGAGGTGCTGCCGCCCGGGAGCGGCGAGATCGTCCGGCAGTGACGCGTGACCCGGACTGGGGCATGTCCGACCGCCTAGGAGACGGGCCACCCTGTTCAGGCCAAGCGTGCCGCGGTCGGCGTGGTGTTGGCGATGTCGAGCGAGCGCCGGGTCCATTGTTCGAGCCGGCGCTGGCGGGCCGGCGTGAGCCGGTCGCAGACCCAGTCCCAGTGCAGGGCGACGTGCTGGCCCGGTCGGACTGCGTCGACGAGCCCGAGCCCGTCGCGGCGCAGGCGCACGGCCTCGGTGGCCGCGGGGCCGAGGCGGAGGCGACCGCCGGACCACACCAGCTGAGGGCCGGTGACCACCGCGGTGTCGCCGTGCACCGCGTCGATGGTCGCCCAGCGGATGCGGCAGCGGTCGACGACGTGCAGCGGTGCGTCGACGATGCCCACCCGCAGCAGGCCGACCCACGGCGAGACGCAGCAGACGTGGAACGAGTGGTGGGGAACGCCGAGCCCGATCGTGGCCGCCAGGCCGGCCCACACCCGCGGGCCCCGGCCCCGGAACCGGTCCTCGACGCTGCGGCCGACGTCGACCGCCGGTACCCGCTCGAGCAGCGGGCTGCCGATCCAGTAGGCCTCCACCACCGCGGCGTCGAGGGGGTCGTCGACGCCGGCGGCGCCGGCCAGCAGCGTGAGGTAGGGCCAGGCGCCCTCGAACTCGGCGGCCAGCCGGCGCAGCCCGGGATCGGCGGTCGCGACGCCGGACGCGATCCCGGCGGCGACGCGTTCCAGCAACTCCCGGGAGGCGTCAGGACCGCAGTAGCCGAGCTCGTTGGGCGGGTAGGCGAACCGTGCGAACGTGAGCGGCCCGTTCCGGGCCGCCACGACGTCTCCGTGGCCGGCGGTCATGCCGCCGCCCGCGTCGCCGCGATCGTGCGGCGGTCCCGGAGCACGATCCCGGCGCTGCCGAGGGCGATGAGCACGAGCGCACCGGCGTCCGGGGCCAGCGCCCCACCCCGGACGGCGGCGTCGAGCAGCGCGGTGATCAGGGCGCCCGCGACCAGCACCGCGGTGACGTCGATCGCCGGGGCGCGGGCGAGGGCGGCGAACCAGGTCGCGACGTAGCCGGCGAGGATCGCGCCGGTCAGCAGGGCCCATCCCCACTGGTGCGCGCCCAGGCCCGCCAGGTCGTCGGCCCGTCCCGTGGCCACGACCCAGCTCAGGAGCACCACCACGCCGACGCCCATGCGGGCGGCACCGACCTCCAGGGATCCGTAGCCCTGCAGCATCCACCGGGCGAGGACCACCTCGACGGCCCACAGCAGCGTGGCGGCGAGGATCATCGCCTCGCCGGAGCCGGGCCGGAGGTCGGCCACGTTGCCGACCAGCAGCGCCTGGCCGGCGAGCAGAGCCGCCACGGAGACCGCGTGCCACCGGTCGAACCGCTCGCCCAGCAACGGGACCGCCAGCAGCGCGACCCACACGACGAGCGTCTTGTGGACGAACGCCGCCGGCACGGACGAGCTCCGGGCCAGTCCCTCGAAGAACAGCACGAACGGCACGCTTCCCCCCACGATCCCGATCACGACGAGGCCCCAGGGCGGTCGGCGGCCCGGGCGTCCGCGGTCCTCGCCGGCGACCGGCCGGGCCGGCCGGCCCGCCGCCAGCCACAGCCCGCACAGCACGGCCGCGGCGACCAGGTTCTTGGCGGTCGTGTAGGTCGTGGCATCCGGGAAGCGCCGGACGGCGTCGTCGTTCACGAACACGGCCACGCCGCTCACCACGGCAGCGACCAGCGCGAGGGCGACACCCGCCCGGCGGGTCTGGCGGGAGCCGGCGGGCCGCCGGCCCCGGGTGGAGACCGATGGGTGTCGTGCTCATGGCCGTCCTCCGATCGTCTCGTCGAGCGCAGCGAGCAGCTCCGCGGCACTCGCGGGGTCGAGCCGCCGCACCGCCAGCCCGGTGTGCAGCAGCAGCCAGTCCCCCGGCGCCACAGACGCCGCCTCGTCGCCGAGGGCCACGAGGGGAACGTCGCGGTCGGCGCCATCGAGCGTCACGACCGCCACCGCCCCGTCGGCGGCGCGCACCTGGCCGACTTGGCTCACGCACATCGCGCCGCCTCCCGGTCCAGCAGCCGCAGGATCTCGCCGGCGACCCGGTCGGCGGCGTCGGCGACCGGGCCGCTGAGACCGCGCCCGGCGCCGGCATCGCCGGGTTCGATGCCGTAGATCACGAGTGCCGGCGGCATCCGGCCGAGGGTGCGCGCCAGCTCGACCGCGTCGCCGAGGCCGAGCCCGTGGCTGGACGACGACGCTGCTGTCGCCTGCGGCGTGTCACCCACCGCCACGCGGTGCACGGTGCCAGGCCGGGCGCCGGTTCGCACGGCGTCCACGACGACGGCGATACGGGCGCCGTCCCAACGCTCGAGCAGCCCGGCGGGCTCGCCGTCGTGCTCGCACACCCGCACACCGGGGTGGCGGGCGGGGTCCAGCGTCTCGGCGACCCGGGCCGCCACCGCCGGCCCGACGCCGTCGTCGCGCCGGTACGGGTTGCCGACGCCGATCACCACCGCCCCACCCGCCGGCGCGCCCGACGCGGGCACGGGGGTGCCGGGCTCGGGGACGGAGGACCGCGGGGACGCGGGCGCGGCCGCCGGCTCGGTGCCGCCGCTGATCCGCAGGTCGAGGAAGTGGGTGGCGCACGAGATGCACGGGTCGTGGTTGCGGATGGCGTGCTCGCACCGGTGGGTCAGCGCGTGGCGGTCGAGGGCGAGCCCGGCCTCGACGACGGCGCCCAGCTCGTGCTCGATCTCGCGCTGGTTCTGCGACGTGGGCGGCACGATGCGGGCTTCCGTGATGAGCCCGCCGGCGTCGGTCGCGTAGCGGTGCCAGAGGAGCCCGCGTGGCGCCTCCGTCGCACCGCACGCGGCGCCGGCCCGGGGCGGGACGTCCACGGCCGGTGCCGGCGGGGGCTCGTAGCGGTCGAGGAGCCTCAGGGCCGTGTCGCAGGCGTGGACGACCTCGACCGCCCGCACGACGACGCTGCGGAACGGGTTGCGCACCGGGTGCTCGAGGCCGGCGGCGGCGGCGACCTCCCTGGCGAGGGGCGACAGCCGATCGGCGTTGAGCGCATAGCGGGCCAGGCACCCGACCAGATAGCGGTCGGGCCGGCCGGCGCCCCGCAGCCGCGCGTGCAGGGCGGTGGAGTGCGCCACCTGCTCCTCCGCCACCAGGTCGGCGAACCCGGCGACCGGGACCTCGTCGCCGAGGCTGGTGGCGATGCGGCCCGACAGCACCGCGTACTCCTCGGGATGGGTCAGCGCGACGAAGGCGGCGTCGGTCTCCAGGTCGGGCACGTCGAAGCCGGCCACCCAGCCCACGGTGTCGACGGCTGCGTCCCGGGCCCAGCGCAGCTCGTCCCGCAACGGTGCGAGCTCGGCCGGGGTGGGCGACCGATGGAAGCCACCGACCCGCACGTTGACCGGGTGGATGGCCCGGCCGCCGACGAGCTCCATGATGTGGTTCCCGACCTTCTTCAGCCGCAGCCCTCGCTCGACGGTGTCGCGGTCGGTGGCGGCCAGCTCGATCACGCTGTCGACCCCGAGGAAGTCGGGAGCATGGAGCAGGTAGATGTGCAGCGCGTGGCTCTCGATCCACTCGCCGCAGTAGAGGAGGTGGCGCAGGTCGCGGAGGGCGCCCCCGACCTCGACGCCCGCCAGCGTCTCGGCGGCCTGGCACGCGGTCATCTGGTAGGCGACGGGGCAGATGCCACAGATGCGGGCGGTGATGTCGGGCGCCTCGCTGATCGCCCGCCCCCGCAGGAAGCCCTCGAAGAACCGCGGCGGCTCGTAGATGCGCAGGTCCGCCCGCGACGACCCGCCCGTCGACCACACTCACGTCCAGCGCGCCCTCGCCCTCGACCCGGGCCAGCGCTCCGACGCCGATGCTGCGGTGCGTGTGGGTCATGGCGGCCCCCCCGACGTGCCGGACAGCGCGACCAGCGTCTCGCTCGCCTCGGCGAACGCGGGAGCTGCGGTGTTGAACGTCCGCAGCAACCGCCACAGCTCGCCCTCGTCGGCACCGAGCTCGAGCAACCGCCGCAACAGCGACGCGGCGTTGACGGTCTCGGCGGGGCCGAAGCAGCCGTAGCAGCCCCGGTGCACGGCCGGGCACAGGGCGCCGCACCCGGCCTGGGTGATGGGCCCGAGGCAGGGGGTTCCGTGAGCGACGAGCACGCAGGTGCGGCCGAGCGACTTGCACTCGACACAGACGCTGTGGGTCGGCAGCTCGGGCCGATGCCCCTGGAGCACGGCGCTCAGCACGCCGAGCAGCTGACGCCGGTCGATGGGGCAGCCCCGCAGCTCGACGTCGACCGGCACGTGCGCCGCGATGGGCGTCGAGGTCGCCAGGCTGTCGACGTAGCTCGGGGTGGCGTACACGATGGCACGCAGCTCGTCGACGCCGACCATGTTGCGCAGGGCCTGGATCCCGCCCGCGGTGGCGCACGCCCCGATCGTGACCAGCGTCCGGGACCGGCGCCGCACCTCGCGGATCCGCCGGGCGTCGTCGGCGGTGGTGATCGAGCCCTCGACCAGCGACACGTCGTACGGCCCGCGACCGACCGCCCGCGAGGCTTCGAGGAAGTGGGCGACGTCGACCTCGCCGGCCAGCGCCAGCAGCTCGTCCTCGCAGTCCAGCAGGCTGAGCTGGCAGCCGTCGCACGAGGCGAACTTCCACACGGCGAGCCGGGGCCTGGCCATGGCCGTCAGAGCTCCCTCACCGCGAGGGATGGCCCGATACGGTCCCAGCGCACGACGGGCCCGTCGCGGCAGAGCAGCACCCCGCCGAGCTGGCAGTGCCCGCACTGCGCCACGCCGCAGCGCATGTTCCGCTCGAGAGACACCTGGATCCGCTCGCCGGGGACGCCGAGCCGGCGCAGCCGATCGGCCACCAGTCGCATCATGATCTCCGGGCCACACACCAGCGCGACGGTCCGCTCGGGGCGCGTGACGGCGTCGTCCAGCAGGTCCGTGACCACGCCGACCGGGCCCGCCCAACCCGGTGCGGCGTGGTCGACCGTCAGCGCCACGTCCGCCCCGCGGGCCCGCCAGCTGGCGAGCTCACCGTGGAACAGCAGCTGGTCCGGGCTGCGGGCACCCAGCAGCACGCGCAGCCGTCCCCGGCGGGCGTCGTCCGCTAGTGCCTGGAGGATGGCGGGGCGCAGCGGCGCCAGTCCCAGCCCGCCGGCCACCACGAGGACATCGTCCTCGGGGCCGCCCAGCGACCACCCGGCGCCGTAGGGCCCGCGCACGCCGACCGTCGCGCCCGCGGGGTGCGACACAGGGCCTCGGTGACCGACCCCACCGCACGGATCGTGTGCACCAGTCGCGTGCCGTCTGCCGGATCGCCCGAGAACGAGATCGGAACCTCGCCGACGCCGAAGGCGTAGAGCATCGTGAACTGACCCGGAGCGCACCGGATCGGTGCGCCGGCGACCGGGCGGAGGGTCATCGTCACGGTGTCGTCGGTCTCGCGCCGTCGGCGCGCCACCGTGTGCGGGCGGGGGGGCAGCACCTCAGCCACGGTGCGCCCCGTACAGGTCGAGCAGGCGGACACGGGCCGACTCGAGGCGCTCCTGCATGATCACCGCGGTGCGCCGCATGAGCCGGTACCCCATCTCGGGGTGCTCCTCACAGCGGGCGCGGACGCAGGTGGCGTCCAACGCGACCAGCCGAACCACGGTGATCGCCCGGGCGTCGAACTGCCAGCGATACGGGGGGACGAGCCACGCGGCGTCGAGCACCGCGCCCTCGCCCACCGTGTCGAGGATCAACGGGCCCCGGCCAGGTGCGTACAGCTCGACCGCCACGCGACCCGACCGCACGACGAAGAACTGGTCCGCCGGGTCGCCGGCCCGGAACACGAACTCCCCGGCATCCACGACGCGGTTGAACCCGCAGGCCGCGACGAACCGGGCGTCGTCCGGCTCGAGGCCGGCGAAGAAGGGGTGCTGCGCCAGCAGCCGGTCGATCGTGTACACCTTCACGGCCCGTCACCTCCGAATCTCGGCCTGACGGAGACCGCGACCCGCGGCATCCCTCCGGGCGGGGTCGGCGGGCGCATCCCTGATCGCGGCCACCTCCTCGGTCAGGTCGATGCCGACCGGGCACCAGGCGATGCACCGGCCGCAGCCCACGCAGCCCGACTCGCCGAACTGGTCCCACCACGTGGCGAGCTTGTGCGTGAGCCACTGGCGGTAGCGGGCGCGCACGGAGGTCCGCACGGTGCCGCCGGCCGCGAAGGAGAAGTCGAGCGAGAAGCAGGAGTCCCACCGGCGCCAACGCTCCGTGGTGGCACCGTCGAGGGCGGTGTGGTCCTCGGTCGTGGTGCAGAAGCACGTCGGGCACACCAGCGTGCAGTTCCCGCACGCCAGGCAGCGGGACGCGACGTCGTCCCAGCGGGGATGCTCTGGGTTGTCCACCAGCAGCTCGCGGATACCCGCGGTGTCGAGCCGCCGTCCCATGGCCGTCGACGCGCGGTGCGCCGCGGCGTCGGCTGCCGTGAGGTCGGCGACGGTGGCCGGCCGCGTGGGCAGCTCGTCCAGCAGCGCCTCCCCGACCGCGCTGCCGGCGGCGACGATCAGGCGGTGACCGCCGTCGAGCAGCTCGACCAGACCGAGGTCGTAGCCGGCGTCGGGCAGTGCGGGGCCGGTCCGCATCGAGGCGCAGAAGCACGTCGCCGCGGGCGCACCGCAGGCCGCGGCGACGATCAGCGCCTGCGCCCGGCGCCCGGCGTAGCCGGTGTCGGTGGCCGGCCCGTCCCGCAGCACCCGGTCCTGGACGCCCATGGCCGCCAGGTCGCAGGGCCGCACCCCCACGAAGGCGACCGGCGCGGCGGTCTCCGTGGCCGCCTCGACGTCGAAGCTGTCGCCGTCACGGGAAGCCCGCCACTGCCGCTGCCGCGGCGGGTGGAGCACAGACCTCCATGAGTCCGGTCCCACCGCATGAGCGAAGAACGCGCCGTCGCCGGCATCCCGGAGCCGGGCCGTGCCCGGACCGAGCTCGGATCGCACGCCGCGCGGCAGATCACCCGCCGAGGTGACGGGACCGATGCGAAGCGTGCCGTCGCGAGACGCACCGGAGCCAGGACCTCGTAGCCGTGCCGATCGAGGATCTCGACCAATCGGGCGACGCCCGGCGCAGCGTCCATCACACGCGGAGCTCTCACTACGCAATCCCACCACCGGGCGGACAACCGTGCGCACCGGCGGACGGCCTGTCCGGGCGGGACCTTGGTCCCTGCGGGGGATGCACGGGTCGCTCGCCGGGGGAACCTGGCGACGAAGGTCTCTATACGGGCGGCCAGGCGTAGGACGTCAGGCGGCCGCCCGCCGATCGGGCAGCCGGGCGAGCTCGTCGATGGACCTCGCCGACGACCTTCTTGGCGTCGCCGAAGAGCATCTGGGTCTTGTCGAGGTGGAACAGCTCGTTCTCGATGCCGGCGAACCCGGAGCGCATCGAGCGCTTCACGACGATGATCGACGCGGCCGCGTCGACGTCGAGGATCGGCATCCCGTAGATCGGGCTGTCGTGGTCGGTCCGGGCGGCGGGGTTGACGACGTCGTTGGCGCCCACGACCAGCACCACGTCGGTCTGGGGGAGCTCGGGGTTGATGGCTTCGAGGTCGTAGAGCTGGTCGTACGGGATGTCGGCCTCGGCGAGAAGCACGTTCATGTGGCCCGGCATGCGCCCAGCCACCGGGTGGATGGCGAACTTCACGTCGACCCCGCGCTTGAGCAGGAGGTCACCGAGGTCGCGCGTCCTGTGCTGCGCCTGGGCGGCGGCCATGCCGTAGCCGGGCACGATCACCACGGTGCGGGCGGCGTCGAGCAGGAAGGCCGCCTCCTCGGGGCCGACCGTGCGCACGGGGCGGGCCTCGACCTCGGCCCCGCGCGTGGTCGCACCGAACCCGCCGAACAGCACGTTCGTGAACGAGCGGTTCATCGCTCGACACATGACGATCGAGAGGAACAGGCCGCTGGACCCGTCGAGGGCGCCGGCCACGATCAGCAGCTTGTTGCCGAGGACGTAGCCCATCATCGCCGCCGACAGGCCCGCGAAGCTGTTGAGCAGCGAGATCACCGTCGGCATGTCGGCCCCGCCGATGCGGGTCACGAGCATGACGCCGAACGCCAGCGAGACCAGGACGACCAGCGGGAACAGCACGTCGAGCCCGGGATCCGCGACCAGGAAGCCGACCATCACCAGCACGGCCAAGAGGCACGACAGGTTGACCAGGTTCTGACCCCGGTAGAGCCAGGGGCGGTCGTGGACGATCCCCTGCAGCTTGCCCGCGGCGACCAGCGACCCGGTGAACGTCAGGAACCCGAGCACGACCTCGAGGCCGAGCGCCAGCATCGTCGTGGGGTCGATGTGCGGGCGCTCGAGGTAGTACTCGGCGGTGCCGACGAGCCCTGCGGCGAGCGCGCCGAAGGCGTGGGACAGGGCCGTCCGCTGCGGCACGGCGGTCATCGGCACCAGCAGGCCGAGCGGCACGCCGAGCGCGATCCCGGCGGCGGCCGCGACCGCGATCCACCGGAAGTCGACGATCTCGAACCGGAGAAGTGTCGCGACGACGGCGACGAGCATGCCGATCTCGCCGGTGCGCACGCCCCGCGGGGCGGTGGCCGGATGCGACATCCACTTCAGCGCGAGCACGAAGCACCCGGCCGCGAAGAGGTACGCGAGGGGGATCACCGTGTCGTTCATGACCCCGTTCACGACCGCGGACCCCCCGTCGTCGGTGCGGTCGGTGCGGTCCGTGCGGGCCGGTCACCGGGTGGCTCACGCCGCCGGAACATCCGCAGCATCCGATCGGTGATCAGGAACCCCGACACGATGTTCGTGGTGGCGGCGAACACGGCGATCGCGCCCAGCACCGTGGCGTACGTCGCTTCGCCGGCACCCGCCAGGATCATCGAGCCGACGATCGAGATCGCCGACAGGGCGTTGGTCAGGGACATGAGGGGCGTGTGGAGCAGCCCGGGCACGCGGGTGATCACCGTGTACCCAAGGAACGACGCCAGAACGAAGATGAACAGCGAGACCTCCAGCGCATCGCTCACCGCCGCACCTCCTCCCGTACGTCCTGCGCCACGCCCTCGTCACGGGCCTCCAGCGCCTCGCGCACCCAAGGGTGCACGACCTCGCCGTCCCGGGTCACGAGGGTGCCGGCGACGATCTCGTCCTGCAGGTCGAGCTCGATCCGCCCGTCGTGCACGAGGTGGAGCAGGAACGCGGCCATGTTCTTCGCGTACATGACGCTGGCCTCGTGGGCGACGTCCGAGGCGAGGTTGGTCGGGCCGAGGACCGTGACCCCGTTCGCGGTGACGACGCGGCCGCCGGCCCGGGTGAGCGCGCAGTTCCCGCCCCGTTCGGCCGAGCAGTCCACGACGACCGAGCCGGGCGCCATGTCATGCACCGCCTCCGCGGTGACCAGCAGCGGCGCCCGCTTGCCGGGGACGGACGCCGTGGTGATGACGACGTCGACGCCGGCCACGACCGGGACCAGCAACTCCTGCTGGCGCCGTGTGAGAGCGTCGCCGAGCTCGCTGGCGTAGCCGCCGGCGTCCTCGGCGTCGGCGTCGGCGTCGGCGTCGGCCGGCGTCGAGGGGTAGCACCACGGCGCGCGCGCCGAGGCTCTCGATGTCCTCCTGCGCGGCCCGACGCACGTCGTAGGCCTGGACGACGGCACCCAGTCGCCGGGCGGTGGCGATGGCGGTCAGGCCGGCGACGCCGGCGCCCACCACGAGCACCTGGGCCGGCGGCACGGTGCCGGCCGCTGTCGTCAGCATCGGGAACATCTTCGGCAGGTGATCGGCGGCGATCACGACGGCCCGGTAGCCGACGACGGTCGCCTGCGAGGACAGCACGTCCATGACCTGGGCGCGTGTGATGCGGGGGAGGAGGTCGAGGGCGAAGGCGGTGACCTTGCGCTCGGCCACCTGCCGAGCCGCGTCGGGGGCGGCGAGCGGATCGGCGATGCCGATGACGACCTGGTCGGGGAACATCCGGTCGAGGTCGTCCCGGCCCGCGTCGGGGTTGGCTCCGCAGGCGCGCACCTGGGCGACCACATCGGCCGCGAACACTTCGTCCCGCGTACCCAGCCGCGCCCCGTGGTCGGCGTACGACCGGTCGGTGAAGCCGGCCGCCGCCCCGGCGCCGAACTCGACCACGACGTCGATGCCCGCCCTGGCGAGCGGGGCGAGCACCGCGGGGACGAGGGCTACCCGGGCCTCGCCGGGGAACGTCTCGCGGGGCACGCCCACGGCGAGCCGGTCAGCGCTCATGGCTGCTCCCTTCGTGGCCCGTCGTGGCGAGGTAGTCGTCGATGGCGTGTGCGACGCGCTTGCCGTCACCCATCGCGAGAATGACGGTCGCCGAGCCCCGGACGATGTCGCCGCCCGCGAAGACGCCGGGGAGGCTGGTCATGCCCCGCTCGTCGATGACGACGTTGCCCGCCGGCCCGAGCTCGAGATCGGGGCACGTCGTGGTCAGCAGCGGGTTGGCACGGGTCCCGATGGCCGCCACGACGGTGTCGCAGGGGATGACGTGCTCCGTGCCCCCCACCGGGACCGGCCGGCGGCGGCCGGAGGCGTCGGGCTCGCCCAGCTCCATGCGGATGCACTCGACGCCCGTCACCCACCGATCCGCGTCGCCGTGCACGGCGACGGGGGCGACGAGGAGTTCGAAGCGGATGCCCTCCTCCTCGGCGTGCCGGATCTCCTCGGCCCGCGCGGGCATCTCGGCCCGGGTGCGCCGGTAGGCGAGGATCGCCTCGTCCGCGCCGAGGCGTCGCGCCGTCCGCACCGCGTCGAGCGCCACGTTGCCGGCCCCCGACGACGACCACCCGGCGTCCGTGCAGCACGGGGGTGTCGGCCCCGGGGAAGGCGTAGGCCTGCATCAGGTTCACGCGCGTGAGGTACTCGTTGGCCGAGTAGACGCCCTTCAGCCCCTCGCCCGGGACGTCGAGGAACACCGGCAGGCCGGCGCCCACCGCGACGAAGACAGCGTCGAACCCGCCGCGCAGCTCGTCGAGGGTGTACGTCCGGCCGATCACGGCGTTGCACTCGAAGCGCACGCCGAGGTCCTCGAGCCGGGCGACCTCGTGCGCGACGATCTCGTTGGGCAGGCGGAACTCGGGGATGCCGTACACCAGCACGCCGCCGGGGACGTGCAGCGCCTCGTAGATCGTGACCTCGTGGCCCAGCCCGGCCAGCTCGCCGGCCGCGGTCAGGCCGCCCGGCCCCGAGCCGACGATCGCCACCCGGCCGGGCCGGACAGGCCGTGGGCGCGGGCCCCGCGCCGAGCCGGGCTGCCGGTGCTCCCGGGCCCAGTCGGCGACGAAGCGCTCGAGGTGGCCGATCGCGACCGACTGGCCCTTCCGGGCCAGGACGCAGCGCGCCTCGCATTGGTTCTCCTGTGGGCACACCCGCCCGGTCACCCCGGGGAGGGCGTTGCCGGCCAGCAGCACGTCGGCCGCACCGGCCAGGTCGCCGTCCTCCAGCCGCGCCAGGAACGCCGGGATGTCGACGCCGACCGGGCACCCGGCGACGCACGGTGCCACCCGGCACTGCAGGCAGCGACGGGCCTCGACCAGCGCGACCTGCTCGGTGAAGCCGAGGTTGACCTCCTCGAACCCGCCGATGCGCACGTGCGCGTCGCGCACCGGCATGTCCTGGCGCGGGATGGCCAACCGCTCGCGCTTCGAGAGCGGCGCCGCGGCGTTCACGGACCGACCTCCGTCCTCTCGAGGGCGGCCGCGCTCGAACGGGCGGTAGATGGTGAGCCGGTCGGCCAACTCGTCGAAGTCGACCTCGTGGGCGTCGAACTCGGGCCCGTCGACGCAGGCGAAGCGCATCCGTCCGCCCACGGTCACCCGGCAGCCGCCGCACATCCCGGTCCCGTCGACCATGATCGGGTTGAGCGACACGATCGTGCGGATGCCGAGGGTCCGGGTCAGTTCGGCCACCGCCCGCATCATGGCGACCGGCCCGGCGGCGTAGACGACCGCGGCGCCGTCGCGGAGCACGTCGGGCAACGCGTCGGTCACCAACCCGCGGCGGCCCTCGCTGCCGTCCTCGGTGCACACCACGACCCGGCCCTGCTCCGCCAGCTCTGCTGCCAGCAGCACCCGGTCGCGGAGCGCGCGCCGAGCACGGTGGTCACCGTTGCACCGCCGTGTCGCAGCCCCCGGGCGATCGGGTAGACGACGGCCGCGCCCACGCCCCCGGCCACGCACACGGCGTGGCCGTCGGTCGACGAGCGTCGACGGGCGACCGAGCGGCCCGGCGACGTCGTCGATCCGCTCACGCGGCCGCAGCGCCACGAGATCGCGGGTGCTCTTGCCCACGGCCTGGATGACGAGGCTGATCGTGCCCGCGTCCACGTCGGCGTCGGCGATGGTGAGCGGGATCCGCTCGGCGCCGGGCCCCAGGCGAACGATCACGAACTGCCCGGGACGACCGGCCGCGGCGACCCGCTCGGCGCGGACCTCCAACCGGTGCACGTCGGGCGCCAGCCGCGAGTTGTCGAGCACCTCGTGAGGACTCGTCGTCAGCGGGAGCGGGTGCTGTGGGAGACGCGGATGCTGTGCGGGTTCGGTGCCGACCACACGACGACCTCCTCTCCCCGGAACCTATGGCTGCGGGAGTGCCATTGGTGAGGACCGTTGGTCAGTTGTCAGACCGACTTTCTGCCCTGTTCGGCGGACCGGCGGGCGGCGGACGATGACCGCGACCAGACGGAGTGATCGCGCAGAGCGACCGCCGCAGGAGAGGATGGCGACCATGGCCGAGGCATACGACGTGGTCGATCTGCTCATGGAGGATCATCGGCGTCTCGAAGGCCTCCTCCGGCGGCTCGATCGAGAGCAGGACCCGACCGGGCTGCGCTCGCTCTACCTCCAGGTCGTCGGCGAGCTCGCCTCCCACGAGGCGTGCGAGCAGCAGGTGGTCTTCCCCGCCCTGCGGGCGAGCGTGCCCGCCGCGGAAACCGGCATGGTCGCCTGCCTCGATGAGCACGAGGAGATCAACTCGCTGCTGGACGAGATGCGCGGGCTCGACCCCTCCTGCTACGGCTTCATGAAGCGGACCGGCGCTCTGATCCTCGAGCTGCAAGCGCACTTCGCGGAGGAGGAGGAGCTGTTCGGCCGCCTCCGCGCCGCACTCGACCCCGCCGAGCTCACCGATCTGGCCCGCCGGGCACGGGCGGCGAAGTCCTGCGCCCCCGCCTTCCCGCCGGCCGTGCACACCGCAGCCGTGACCTCGGGCTCCTGAGCCCGCTCTCGTCTGAGCGGAGACTCGCTCATCTGCCTGGAGTCGGGGCCCGCGGGCCACGGCAGCGCTGGGACTTCGTCCTCTGGCGTGACGCATCCGCCGGGGCGACGATCGACGTGTGGTTGCCGCTGTGGAGACCGAGCAGCTCACCAAGACCTATGGGACGGCGCGCGGGATCGTCGATGTCGATCTGACGGTTCCGCCCGGAGTCGTGTTCGGGTTTCTCGGTCCGAACGGTGCCGGCAAGACCACCACCATTCGACTGCTCATGGACTTTCTGCGCCCCACCGTCGGGACGGCGCGCGTGCTGGGCCTCGACAGCACCATCGACAGCGTCGAGATTCACCGCCGTGTCGGCTATGTCGCCGGCGAGCACGCCTTCTTCGAGCGCCTCACCGGTCGCGAGCAGCTCTCCTGGTTCGCCTCGGCCCGCGGCGGCGTGCCCCGACGGGCCATCGACGAGCTCGCCGAGCGATTCAACCTCGACCTGTCCCGCCCGATCCGCGCGATGTCACGCGGGAACCGCCAGAAGGTCGCGTTGGCACAGGCGTTCCTTCACCAGCCCGAGCTGCTCCTGCTCGACGAGCCGACCTCCGGGCTCGACCCCCTGGTGCAAGAGACGTTCCACGAGCTGGTCCACGAGGTCGTGGCCGAAGGGCGCACCGTGTTCCTGTCCTCCCACGTCCTCGACGAGGTCGACCACCTCTGCCACACCGTCGCCATCATCCGCGACGGTCGCATCGTCACCGTCGAAGACGTGGCCGATCTCCGCGCCCGCGCCGGCCGCAAGGTCGCCATCCGCTTCGCCGAGCCGGTCGAGGCGGCGACGTTCGCCTCGCTCGACGGCGTCAGCGACCTCACCGTTCGAGATCGGACCGTGTCGATGCGAGTCAGCGGCGACCTCGACCGGCTCCTCAAGACAGCCACCCACCATCACATCGTCGACCTCGTGAGCACCCCGCCCGACCTCGAGGAGATCTTCCTCGGCTACTACCGCCAGGACGACGGACATGGTCAGCCCGACCGCTGACCAACAGGGCCACACGGCCGCAGCCGGCCCGGCCCGGTGGCCGGTCCTCGAACGATCGCTCCGGGATCGCCGACGGTCGTTGACGAGCTGGGCGCTCGGCATCGGCGTCTACGTCGCAATGATCGTCGCGTTCTGGCCGTCGATCCGCGGGTCGAGCGAGATCACCAAGGCCATCGAGAACTACCCCGCCGCGATGAAGGAGTTCTTCGGCGGCGCCGCCGCGTTCGACTACACGAGACCCGGCGGGTTCCTCAACACCCAACTCTTCTCACTCCTGCTGCCGCTGCTCATCGGTGCATTCGCCATCGGGTATGGCGCCTCGACCCTCGCCGGCGAGCAGGAGAGCGGCCGACTCGATCTCGTCCTCGCACTCCCGTTGAAGCGGTCCCGCATCGTCACCGAGAAGACGACCGCGCTCGCCGCTGGCGTGGCGGCGCTCACGCTCCTGTCGGCACTCGTGATCCTCATCGTCGGGGCGCTCGTCGACCTCCACATCCCGGTCATCGCACGTCGCTCGCGGCGTGCACCGGCGCCGGGCTGGTCGCCCTCCTGCACGGACTGCTCGCGCTCACCGTCGGCGCCGCCACCGGAAACCGCGGGCTCGCGCTGGGTGTCGCCTCGGCGGCGTTCGCCGCCGGTTACCTCGTCCAATCACTCAGCGGACTCGTCGACGCACTCGAGCCGACGCGAGCACTGTCGTCGCTGTACCACGCGAACGGAACGGTGCCGATCAACACCGGCTTTCCCGTGTGGCATCACCTGCTGCTCACGGCCGTCTGCGCCGCCCTCGCCGTCCTTGCCGTCCGGCTCTTCGATCGCCGCGATGTCGTGTCGTAGCCGCATCATGGAGTGACCAACGCCCCTACGGCACCCGGAGCCCGGGGCGCGACTGCTGGACGGAAGGTTCCCGATCAGGTCGCGCGCGCTGCTGGCGGCGAGGTCGGTGACCCCGGAGCGCCGGGCTCTCGCCGCCTGCGGATCAGGCGGCGCGCCACGACGACGACGGCGATGCTCGGAAAGACCGCCAGCAGCGTCTCGTCGAAGGAGATTCTCGAACTCCGGGCTCCGCTGTGGCAGCGAACGTCCTGACACCGAGCGTGATCGTCCCGCCGTATCGACCGCATCACGATGGCCCACAACTACGTCGAACCTGGCTGTGTGTCGGACGCAGCTCACCCGCCGACGGATGTCTCGTTCTCCTGGAGCAGGTCCACCTGCCCGGCTGCGGCCGGGATCACGAGCGTCGGCCGCCGAGCCTGGTTGACCACGGCGCGAGCCACGCTGCCCAGCAGCGGTCGCGCCGGATCGCCACGGCCCCGCGTCCCCACGACGACGAGGTCGGCGTCGACGTCGTCGGCGACCTCCAGCAGCGTCGGCGCCGGCTCCCCGGAGCGCACGACCACCTGCGTGGCGACCCCGCGGTCGCGGATCTCGCGCACCTCGACCTCGAGGAGCGCACGTGTCACATCGAGGGCGGTCTCCTCGCCCCGGCTCGTGACAGCGGCCGCCGGCCCCAGCGGGAACGGCGGCACGTACTCGAACACCTCGAGGACGCTGACCGTGGCACCCGTCACCCCGGCGATGTCGGCCGCCACCTCGAGGGCGGCCAGCGACGGCTTCGAGCGGTCGACACCGACGACGATGTGGCGGAGCGCGAGGCCGCTGGCAACGGTCGCACCGCCACGCGCCTCGGGTACGGCCAGCACCGGCACGCGTGCCGCCTGCAGCACCCCCAGGCTGGTCGAGCCGAGCGCGAGCGCGAAGTTGGTCGCCCCCACGCCCCGGCTTCCGACCACGAGCAGGCCGGCCCGCTCGTCGTGAGCCGTCCCGAGTAGCACGTCGATCGGCGGGCCGTCGCGCACGAGGACCCTGTGCGGGCACCGCGCCTGCGCCAGACCGGCGCACCACGTGCGCTCCACGAGCGTCGCCACGCCCGCCCGCCACGACACCGTGGCGCCCTCGGCGTCGTGGCCGTCCTCCAGCAGGCCGACGGCGTGGACGGCGATCACCTCCGCCCCGAACATCTCAGCGAACCCGACAGCCCAACGCACGGCCTCGTGCGCAGCCTCGGATCCATCGACCCCCACAACGATGCGCACGCCTTCCATGCCGCAAGCGTCGCCACCCGCGGGCCGGCTAGCCAGGGTAGAAGGTCACCACGCGGTCGACTGCGGCCGACGCCGTGCGCCGCGAAAGGGTCGAACGGCCCTGCCGCCGCCCGCGCCGCCGCCGCACGGTGACGGTATGGCAACGAGCACGGGAACGATCGTCGTCGGCGTCGACGGATCCGCCAACAGCGCCGCCGCGCTGCGCTGGGCGGTCGGGGAGGCCGACGTGCGCCGGCACCGCGTCGTCGCGCTCTTCGCCTGGGGCTACATCCCGCCTGGCCACGCCGGTGACGGCCGGACGTTCGACGCCGAGTACACCGCCGCCAACGCCGAGGCTGCGCTCGCCGCCGCCGTCGAGCAGGTGCTCGGCGCAGAGGCCGCGGGCGGCGTCGAGCGTCGGGTCCCGTGCGAGCCCCCGCCGAAGGCGCTGCTGGCGACGGGGGCGGACCTGCTGGTGATCGGGGCACGGGGCGTCGGCGGGTTCCACGGGCTGATGCTCGGCTCCGTCAGCGAGGCCTGCCTGCACCACGCGTCGGTGCCGCTGGCGATCGTCCGCGCCGTCGCAGCGGAGGGCGCCGTTCGTGGCGAGGAGCGGGTGCCGGGACCGGCAGGCGGGGGGCGGATCGTCGTCGGCGTCGACGGGTCGGAGAGCGCCCGCCGCGCCCTGCGCTGGGCCCTCGACGAGGGCCGGCGGCGCGCCGCCCGTGTGGACGTCGTGCACGCCTGGCAGCCGCCGCACGTCGTGCCGTCGCCCTTCGCGGGGGTGCCCCTCGACGTCGACGTGATCGAGAAGCACGCCCGCACCACCCTCGATCGTGCGGTCGACGCCGAGGACACCCGCTGTCAGCCCGCGCCGGTCGAGCGCATCCTGGTGCGGGGCGGCGCGGCGCGCGCCGTGCTCGACACCGCGACGGGAGCCGACCTGGTCGTGCTCGGCACCCGGGGCCTCGGTGGGTTCCGGGGCCTCGTACTCGGCTCCGTCACCCACCACGTGGCCCACCACGTCCCGTGCCCGTTGGTGGTCATTCCCTGAGCCCGCGGTGAGCGCTCAACCCACGGACGCGTGGCGGGTCGAGACCAGGACCCAACCGGGGCTCCCTGACACCGGGGAGCCCATCATCCGTGCGCGGTGATCCGCCACCCGGTCATCTTCGACGGAACGATCCTCAGCCAGTGAGTCCGCGGGCCGTGCCCCCCGGTGCACGCCAGCGTCCGGCGCTGCGACACCCGGGCGATCTCGGTGCGGTCGGTGATCTCCTCCGCCCGCCCGACCACCGCGACGCTCCACCCGCTGGTGCGGTCGGCGTCCATGCCGTCGACCTCGAACGCGACCCAGGGCCACTCCAGCGCCGCCCGCCACTTGGTGCGTTCGTTGGTGGGGAACGCGATCGAGCCGGTCGACGTGTCGTAGACGTGGTTGACCGGGAAGATCTCGGGCCGACCATCCACGACGACTCCCAGCCGACCGAGCGCGGCGCCAGCCAGCAGCTCCTCGCATTCCTCGGGCGGGATCTCGATGCGCCACGTGTGGATTTCCACGAGGACACCTTCCAATCGGCGACCATCGGCGGACACATCCGAGTCTTGGGCGAGCCCACCACCCGCCCAAGGGCCGAAGGTCACAATCTCGGCCGCGCCCCGACCCGCCGAGCTGCGGGCGCTGGCCTGCGCCGGTCGAGGCCGACGCAATCGGCACGGCGCCGCGATTCCCGTCCGTCAGCGGGGCCGGGGCGCGGTAGTGACCGTCAGGGGGCCGGCGCCGCTGATCTCGCAGCGGTCGGCGTCCACGTCGATGGTGAGCTTCTGCCCGGCGATGTCGATGCCGGCGACCCGGAGGCGGCCGACCCCGGGGGGAGCACGGGCGCGACGCAGATCTGGCCGTGGGGGGCGGCGGGGTCGAGCCGCAGGATGAGGCGCAGGATCTGGAGGGCGGAAGCCGAGGCCCATGCCTGGGGCGCGCACGAGGTGGGGTACGCCACCGGCGTCGGCATCTCCGATCGGGCGAGCCCGGCGAACAGCTCGGGTAGAGGGCCGCCGCTGGCGGCGGAGACGCCGAGCAGCCCGTCGACGACCCGGAGTGCTGCATCGACGAACCCATAGCGCATCAGCCCGGCCGCGCAGAGGGCGCTGTCATGCGGCCAGACCGAGCCGTTGTGGTACGACACAGGGTTGTAGGCCGGCATCGACGTGGCCAGGGTGCGGATGCCCCAGCCGTTGAACAGGTCGGGCGACAGCAACCGCTCGGCGACCACGGGAGCTTTGTCGTCGTCGATGATGCCGGTCCACAGGCAGTGGCCCATGTTGCTGGCCAGGGCGTCGATCGGGTGCTTGTCGGCGTCGAGGCCGAGCGCGTACCAGCCGTGCTCGGGCAGCCAGAAGTCCCGGTTGAACGCCTCCTTGAGCTGCCGGGCCCGCTCGAGGTACCGGGACTGGGTCCGATGGTCACGGGCCTCCTCGGCGAAATGCGCCCGGGCCACGTACGCCGCGTATGTGTAGCCCTGGACCTCGCAGAGCGCGATGGGCGCTACCGCGAGTCGGCCGTCGGCATACCGGATCGCGTCCCATGAGTCCTTCCACCCTTGGTTGGCGAGGCCCGCCGGTGTGGCTCGCTGGTATTCGACGTAGCCGTCGCCGTCGCGGTCGCCGAAGTCCTTGACCCAGCCCAGCGCGGCGTCAGCGTGGGGCAAGAGCCGGGTGACGACCTCGTCGGCGAGGCCCCAGCGCCGCAGCTCGCCGAGCAGCATGACGAAGAGCAGGGTGGCATCGACGGAGCCGTAGTAGACGTCGCCGCCGCCCAGCGCGAGGCCGGTGGCCGCACCGAAGCGCATCTCGTGGAGGATCTTGCCCGGCTCCTCCTCGGTGGCCGGGTTCACGTCGCGGCCCTGGAAGCGCGCCAGCGTCTCGAGCACCCCGCGGGCCAGGTCGGGCTGGGCGATGAGGCTCATCCATCCGGTCAGCAGGGAGTCCCGGCCGAACACGGTCATGAACCACGGCGCGCCCGCGGCCACGACCGGTAGCTCGGGATGCTCGGGATCGAAGATGCGCAGCGCCCCCAGGTCCTGGACGGCCCGTGCGACTGCGCCGGCCAGGACCGGCGCGTCGGTATCGACGGTGGGCACCGCTCCCAGCCACGCGGCGTACCGCTGGGCGGGCGCCGACCCTTCGCTCTCGTCACCGCGGCCGAAACGGGCGGGCAGAGTCACCTCGCGCAGCCGCACCCCAACCTCGACGCGCAGCTCGCGCTCCTCACGGGGGGCCAGCCCGAAGCGCCACGTCACGAGACCGGCGGCGAGCACCGCGGCGTCGTCGGCGACCGAGACGGTGGTCCGTGTGCCACCGGCGTCGACGATTGCCAACACACCCGCGCCGATCTCGTGCCGAGGCGGTTGCGGGCGGGGCCGGACGCGATCCTCCTTGACCTCGAACAAGCCCGCGAAGTCCGAGTCACAGCGCAGCTCGACGACCACGTCGGCGCGATCGAGACCGTAGTTGCGGACGACGATGCGCTCCTGCAGGCCGTTGCCGATGCTGCGATGGCGAAGCACGAGGATCCCGGCGTCCGCCTCGCCCGGCCCGGGGCGACCACGGCCGATGAACGAGGCCTCGAACGGCGCGTGGGGCGCGGCGGCGAGGGACTCGAGGACGTGGCCGTTGAGGCGGAGCTCCCAGCGGGACAGCACGCGCGTGTCCAGGACGAACAGGCCATGCGGCAGGTTGGCGACGAAGTCGCCACCCCGTGCCGACAGGCAGAAGGTCTGGCCCTCGACCAGGGTGACCGTGCTGTCCGCATGTGACAACGCCGGCGGAGAGCCTGCGTAGGTCCAGGGCGTGGTCATCGCGGACCCCGACCGTACCGGCACGACTTGCGGCGTGGAACCGACCAACGGCCCTGGTGGGGTGTGACCGGCGGTCTTAGCGTCCGATCGGTGAGTCTTCCGACGTGGGAACGAGCCGGCGCCGGGCCCGCAGGCGTGCGCCCGGCCGAGGCGTGATGGCGAGCGACGTGACGCCTGCACGTGTCACGGCGGTCCCGGTGGCGCCCCTGCCGGCGGTCCTCGGCGAGACGACGTTCGAGGCCGTGATGGTCGACTGGGACGGCGCCGCGGTGCCCGACCGGGCTATCGATGTCGCGGCCGTGCGGGCCCGGGTGGAGGCGTTGTGCGCGGCCGGGGTGCACGTCGTGGCGGTGAGCGACCGGCACGTCCGCAGCGTCGACGGGCGGTTGGCGGCCCGGCCGGTGGGACCGGGCCGGCTGCACATGTGCCTCGATCGGGGATCCGCGGTCTACGAGATCACCGGCGACGGCCCGGTGCTGGCGTGGCGGCGCACCGCCACGCCCCACGAGTGTGGGCCCAGGGGTGCGTCCAGCTCGATCGCGTGGATCGCAGCGTGGCTGGCGCACCGGGGCATCACGGGTGGGCTGATCCTGGTGGTGGGCGACCGGGTCGGCGCGCCCGGTGGCGCTGCGGGTGGCGACGCGGGTGTGCTGGCGGCGGAGCTGGCCCGAGCCGTGGCCGTTTCGGTCGAGGCGGAGCCGGGTGGGTGCGTCGATGGTGTGGTCCATGTCGGAGGTGGCTGGACGCGGTTGCTGGAGATCTTCGACGGCCAGCTCACCCGCCGCCGGGATCACCGCGTGCCGTCCGTCGATGCCGACCCGGCATGGCTGGTGCGGCTGCCCAGCGACCCGCGGGCCCAGCGCGTGGCCGAGGCGCTCGGCGCCCTGGCCAACGGGTGGGCGGGAACGCGCGCCGCCCGCGAGGAGCGCGGGCCGGTGGCGCTGCCGCTGTTCGCTGTCAACGGCATGTACACCGATGGGGAGGCACCGGAGCTGCTGGCCGGGCCCCAGTGGGACCAGCTGGCGATCACCGCCACCGACGGCGACACGCCGACTCCCGCCGAACCGGCGGGGACCGAACGGATGGTCGACCTCCGCACCGGCGTGCTGGTCCGCCGGGAGGCGACCGGGCTGCACACGTTCCGGTTCGTGTCGGCGGCGCGCCACGAGGCGCTGGCGCTACGGGCCGAGGCCCCCGTGGCCCGGCTGCTGCCCGGGCCGGGCATCGCCCCGCCGGACGATCCGCCAACATTCGAGGCTCGCCGACGGCACGGCGCCGATCTGGCCCGGGTCCGCACGCCCGGCGACGGCGGTATCGCCATGGCGGCCCGGGACCGGGATCGGGTGGCGGGCGGCCGTCGGGTCGTGGAGCGGCTGGCCGCCTGGACGGTGGCGAGCTCGCGGGCCCCGACGTGGTCCGGGGCATTGGAGGCCCTCGACGAGCTGGACGGTGCCGGGTTCGATCGCCTGTTGGCCGAGCACCGCGAGACGTGGGCGGCGCGCTGGGCCGATGCCCAGGTCAGCATCGACGGTGCGCCCGGTGACCAGCTGGCGGCACGCTTCGCCGTGTTCCATCTGCTCGGCGCCGCGCCGGACGCGGGCGAGGCCGCGGTCGGCGCCCGGGGTCTGACGGGCGGGGCGTACGGGGGCCACGTGTTCTGGGATGCGGACGTGTTCGTGCTCCCGGCCCTCGCCGCCCTTCGCCCGGCGGCGGCCCGGGCCATGCTCGAGTACCGCGTGCGGCGCCTGCCCGCGGCGCGGGCGGCCGCGATCCGGCGGGGCCGGGCGGGGGCCCGGTTCCCCTGGGAGTCGGCCGACGACGGCAGCGACGTGACGCCCGCGCTGACGCCGGGCCGGCACGGAGAGCTCGTCCCGGTGCTGACGGGCGAGGAGCAGGAGCACATCGTGGGCGACGTCGCCTGGGCCGCGTGCCGCTACGCGGCCTGGACCGGCGACACCGCGTTCCTGGAGGGTCCGGGCCGGCCCCTGCTGGTCGAGACAGCCCGTTGGTGGGCGAGCGGGATCCGCAAGGACGCATCCGGTCGGGCCCACATCGACGCGGTCATGGGGCCCGATGAGTACCACCCTGTCGTCGACGACAACACGTACACCAACGTGCTGGCCCGCTGGAACCTGCGCCAAGCCGCCGCCCTCGTGGACGCGACCGGTCGCGACCGCGATGAAGCTGCTCAGTGGCGCACGCTGGCGGACGCGCTGGTCGACGGGTTCGATCCCGAGCGGGGACTACACGAGCAGTTCGCCGGCTACTGGGATCTCGAGCCGTTGCTGGCGTCCCAGATCGCCCCACCGCCGTTCGCCGCGGACCTGCTGCTCGGGGCCGAGCGCGTCGCCGGCTCGCAGCTCATCAAGCAGGCCGATGTCGTGATGGCCCATCACGTCCTTCCCGGGGAGATGACGCCCGGTTCGGTGGCGGCGGACCTCGCGTACTACGAGCCCCGTACCGCACACGGCAGCTCCCTGTCCCCGGCCATCTACGCCGCGCAGCTTGCCCGCGCCCGCCGGCCCGACGACGCGCTTGCACTCTTCCGCGCCGCCGCCCGGCTCGACCTCGACGACACCACGGGGACCACCGCCGGCGGGCTCCATCTCGCCACCATCGGTGGCGTCTGGCAGGCGCTCGCCCACGGGTTCCTGGGTCTGGACCCCGTGGGCGAGACGCTCGGCGTCGATCCCAGCCTTCCCACCTCGTGGCAGGCGCTGGAGCTGCGCTTCCGGTTCCGTCGCCAGCCCGTCACGGTCCTGGCCGATCACGACCAGGTCCACGTCACCTGCCAGGCACCGCTGTTCGCCCGCGTCGCCGGCGGACCACCCCGGCGTTGCGATCCGCCCCGCACGAGCATCTCGTTGGAGGTCCCGCGATGAACACCGACCGAACCGTGCTCGCCTGCGTCGACCCCGGCGCAGCGGCCCGCGCCGTCGTGGAGACCGCCCGCGGCATCGGCTCGCTCATGGGCGCAGACGTGGAGGCCGTCCACGTCGGCCGCCGCCCCAACGAGACCCTCCGCACCCTGGCCGCCCGCTACGACGTGCCCCTGCGTCTGCTGCCGCCCCCGACCGAGGCGGCGCTGCTCGGCGCCGTTGCCGCCCCGGGTGTCGTCGCCGCCGTCGTGGGCGCCCGCGCCACCCCCGGCGGGCGCCGCCCGACCGGACATACCGCCCTGGCCGTGATCCGACAGACCAGCAAACCGACGGTCGTGGTGCCACCCGACGCCGTCGGTGCGGCTCCCCGGCCGCTCCGCCGCCTGCTCGTCCCACTCGAAGGCAGCGAGGAATCGTCACGACCGGTCGTCGACCGCCTCTGCCCGCTCATCGTCACCAAGGTCGAGCTGGTCGTGCTCCACGTGTTCACCCCCGACACCGCCCCCCGGGTTCTCGACCGGCCCAGGCGGGACCTGCAACTGCTCGGCGACGAGTTCCTCGCCCGCCACTGCCCCTATGCCACCCGCATCGAGTGGCGCACCGGACTAGTCGGCGCCCGCGTCACCGAGGCCTTCGACGACGACGCCGATCTCGTCGTGCTCAGCTGGTCCCAGGACGACTCGGTCGGCCACGCCGAGGTCGTGCGCGACGTCCTGGCCGCCTCGACCATCCCCGTGCTGCTGCTCCCGGTCGGGCCCCGAGCGTAGGCGCCTCCGAAACGCCCAGAGGCAAACGTCCCCCGCCCTCCGGTCGACCGCCGAGCGCTCCGATGACCCGCGGCCCTGCCGCCAGAGGCCCGACGGGAGGACGCTCAGAGTGGACCCCCCGATCGACGGGAGGAGGCCATCATGCGCATCACCCTGATCGCGCCCCCCTGGCTCCCGGTTCCGCCGCCCGCGTACGGCGGTACCGAGCTCGTGGTCGACGCCTTGGCCCGCGGTTTGGCCGCGTGCGGCCACCAGGTGCGCCTGGCCACCACCGGCGACAGCACCTGCCCGGTCGAGCGGACCTGGGTCTACGACCATGCCCGCACCGACGAGATGGGCGACACCGCGATCGAGCTCACCCACCTGTTGCACGCGTACAGGACGCTCGGTGACGCCGACGTCGTCCATGACCACACGACCGCAGGACCGGCGCTGGCGTCGCTGCTGTCGATCGCGCCGGTGGTCACGACCAACCACTCTCCGTTCACCGACGACACCCGCCGCTACTACCGGGCGCTGGAGGGCCGCGTCCCGATCGTGGCCATCTCCCGCCACCAGGCCTCGACCGCCGGCGACGTGCCCGTCGCCCGTGTCATCCACCACGGCATCGACACGGACCGCTACCCGGTCGGACCCGGCGGCGACTACCTCGTGTTCGACGGACGCATGTCCCCGGTCAAGGGCGTGCGCCAGGCCGTCGAGATCGCGCGGGAAGCCGGCGTGCCACTCGTCATCGCCGCCAAGATGCGCGAGACCGGCGAGCGCGAGTACTTCGAGGCCGAGGTCAAGCCACTTCTCAGCCACGACGTCTGCTACGCGGGCGAGGTCGCCCGCGTAGCCAAGCTCGCGCTGGTCGGCGGTGCGCTGGCGCTGGTCAACCCCATCCGCTGGGACGAGCCCTTCGGGCTGAGCATGGTCGAAGCCCTCGCCTGCGGCACACCCGTCATCACGACGCCCCGCGGCGCCGCCCCCGAGATCGTCGACGACGGCATCACCGGCTTCCTCACCTCGACCACCGACGAGGCCGTTGCCGCCGTCGCCTGGGCGGCCGAGCTCGACCGCCACGCCTGCCGTGCCGCCGTCGAAGCCCGCTTCTCCGCCCGCCGCATGGTTGCTGACCACCTCGCCTTCTATCACGACGTGATCACCGGGCACATCCGCTCCGCCGCCTAGGGCTGAAGGCGTGCCGCGGGACCTCGTGCCGCTGAGCCGCTACGTCCGCTTCCCGTGGTTCCGGCGATGAGGCGGACCAGCAGGTCCGCGTAGCGGGTCAGGTGGCGATCGCCGACGAATTCCTCGACCGCCCGGCTGCACGCGGCGGCGCCGAGTCGTCGGGCGAGGGAGGGGTCCGCCAGGAGGCGGTTGGCGGCCGCGGCGAACGCCCCGAGGTCCGTCGGGTCGTCGACCAGGAGGCCCTCACGCTGGTGGCGGATCTGGTCCTGGATGCCCCCGACCCGGCTGGCGACGATCGGCCGTGCCTTGAGCATCGCCTCGGTGACCGTGAGCCCGAAGCCCTCCTGGAGGCTCTTCTGCACCACGACTGTGGCGTGACGTTGGAAGGCGTTGACCACGACGGCGTTCTCGTCGGGGTCGGCCACCGGAAGCGAGACGAGGTGCACCCGGGCTTGCGCCGATCTGGGCAGGCGGTCGTAGGCGGCGACGCACTCACCGAGCACGGCTGCTCCCTCGGGGTCGTCGGCCACTCCCTCGACCGACGGCCCGACCACCGCCAGGTGCACGGGCGGGGGCACGTCGTCGGCGAACGCCCGGATCACACCGGCCATGTCCTTGAGGCGGTCCCAGCGCGATACCTGGACGATCAGCGGCGTGTCGCCGGTCGGTACGGCACCGCGCCGTGGAAACCCCGCGGTCAGCGACACCCCACCGGGCGAGCCGTCGCGGCGCCGGAACCGCGGCGCCGCGCCCGAGACGGGGTCGAGGAACCCGATCCGACCCAGCGTCGCCCGCACCACCGCCGTGTCGAGCGGCTGGTTCTTGGGCGAGAGCGGGTCGATCGACGGCGGGATGATCGCAACCCTCTGCTCCGGCATCCAGGCGTGGACGTGTGGTCGCCGCGAGAACACGAAGGCGTCCGCGGCCTCGAGCCAGCCCCGCAGGAAGTTCCACGCCTCCTCGACGTGGCCGTTGACCGTGTCGGCGCCGATGTGGCAACGCCACACCACGGTCGCTCCCCGGGCTCCCAGCGCGGCGACCAGCCCGGCGGTCTGGGGGTCGTGGAGGATCACGACATCGCCCGGCCGCACGACGCCCGCCAGCTCCGCCGCGTTCGTCGCCCACCGGCGTTCGAGCACGGCACGCTCGCCGACGCCGAGCCGTCCGTCGTCACCTGCGATCCCGTGGAGACGGTTGTGCAGCCGCTTCGTGACCGCGAAGAACCCGGGGTCGCCCTCGATCACCACCCAGCGCGTGTCGATCCCGGCGCCGTTGGCGTATGCGAGCAGAACCTGGAGCATCTCCGCCACGCCACCACCGACGGCCGTGGAGTTCACGTTCCACACCGTGCGTCCGGCGAGGGCCTCACGCGCGGCGGCGGCGACGGCGTGCGCCGACCGCAGCCGGTCCTCGCCGATGACCGCTCGGAGCCGATCCATCGGCAGCGCACTGATCTCGACCTCGTGGATCGGGGACACCTGCCACTCCTTCGCCGCGCCCGCGGCGCGCACCCCGCCAGCCGCGGTGCGCTGGACACAAGTGCTGCGCCTCTCCGCCTCTCGGCTCCATCTCACGCCCGCAGCGGCCTCATTGTGTCGTCCCATCGACTCAACCCGACCACGCGGGTCCCTGGAAGGGTCGAAGGTCCCCAGCCTTTTGGGGACACCGTCAGTCGCGGTCTCGCGGGTGGTGTCGCTCCTGGTGATGTGGGTCGCGGCTTCGATCGAGGTGGCCCGTGCTGCGGCAGCTCGAAGCTGATCGGCCAACGACGAGGTGGTCCAGAAGAAGGCCTCGACAGCGCAGCTGCTCTGACGCTGTCTCACCGACGGGAGGCGCCGCCGCTTGTGGTCATCCTTCCTGGATCGGCTGCGCAGGCAAGGCATACGCGCTGATGACGGGTAGCAGCGCATCGATGTCGGTGGACCAGTCCATGGCCCGAATCTGCGATTCGGTCCGTCGTCCACCGAGCGCCCGGAACGCCTCGAACCGGCTGGCACGCAACGAGCCGACGACCGGCCCAGCTCCCAGCGCCCATTCCTCCCCCGGCACCGCGACGACGACCGTTCCCCGCTGCGCCGAGGTGAGCTCGCGGTCGAACTCGATCAGGTAGAAGTCGAGCCCGACGGCCAGCGCCTCGTCATCGGCGAGGATCTCCAGACCGAGGGCATGGCGGACGTCAGCGGTGTGCTGCAGCAGATCACCGACGTAGTGACTGCCGATCTCATAGCCCAACAGCCGGAGCCCCTCCTCGAACTGCGGCGCCTCGCGCTCCCACTCCTCGCCCAGCTCGTCAACGGAGCGGTCCCGCCTCTCGGAGACCTGCCGGGCCGTCCACGCATCGGGATCGACCACATCGAAGCGCTGCGCATTGAGATCGGCGGCTATCCCCACGACGTGAGAGAGAACGTCGCGCACCGACCACGCCGGCGTCGCCGGGACCATGCTGACGAGGTCCGCGTCGCTCAGAGACCGCATCAGGTCCACCAGCTCGTGGCGCTTGCCGTCATAGAGCCCGCCACAGTCGACCGACCGCTCGACGATCACCAACCGATCCTCACACACCACGAAGGACGAGGAAGGTCAGCCGCCCTGCAGGAGGTACGTGCCTTCATACAGGGCGTATGAAGGCACATCCGTGGAGGTGATGGGATTCGGTGACGTGCCTGGTCACACATCCTGCGGCGGGAGTGACGTTGCGAGCAACCGAGACCGGGCGAGCTGATCACACCCTTCCTGACGGGCTACCCGACCCGTGGCCGTGGGTCGTTCCAGGTGGTCGTGGCAATATGCACTGTGGACACCGACGAACGGCGGGCGTTCAGCGAGGCCATGACTGCCAGTTGGCGGACGGGCTATCGGACCTTTCCGACCATGCCATCAGCGATTTGCCGTGTGCCGATGGAGTGGGGGTTCGGTCCTGGGTGCGGCTGGGGCCTTCGGCGGAAGGTTCGGCGAGTTCGGACGGCGCTTGAGTCACAGGGCTTCGTCGTGACGACGTGCGCCGTGGGGCGCAGGTATCGCTTGGTCCGTGACGGCCTGGTGTCCTGGCAGAAGCAAGACCGGCTGGGTATGGCGGCTGTGCTCGTCGCTGAGCGACCTGCCACGGAGGGCGGAGACCCGGCAGACGACCACGAGCCTCGCTTCTCTCCGCACGGTTCTCCGTCTGGCGCTCGGCGGGTCGCACGTTCGCAGGGACTCGGACCCTGAGCTTCTGATCCGTAGTCTCGCGATGACGGTGACGTCCGCTGTGTTGCTACAACGTTGACGTGGAACGCTCCAACCTTTACAGCCCGCATGGCCGCAGGCATGTCATCGACGATCCGCCCATTCTCCGTGACGAGCTGGCGCTCCAGTTCTCCGGGCTCACCGAGACGGAACTATTGGAGATCGTCGCCGCCGGGGACCCGTCCTTGGCCTCAGTGTTCCGCCTGACCCCCGTCGTCCGGGCGCGTGCTGCCGACGAACTCTTGACCACGGCAATCGCTCGTGGTGTCGATCAGTTCGTGATCCTCGGCGCCGGCATGGACTCCACCGCATGGCGCCGGGAAGACCTCGCGCCGGGGGTCACGACATTCGAGGTCGACCACCCAGGCACACAGCAGTACAAGAAGGAGCGGGTCGCCCTGGCTGGCGTGGAGGCCTACGGAGACCATCGCTACGTCCCGTTCGACTTCACCACCGACAACGACTTCGTACGCGCGCTCGTCGAAGCCGGTTTGGACTCCTCACGGCCAGTGCTGTGGTCCTGGCTCGGCGTTCTCACCTACCTCACCGAGGATCAGATACTTCGGACCCTTTCCGCCATGGCGGCAGCGTGCCCGCCGGGTTCCGAGCTGATCATGGACTTCATCGTTGACCCCGACCTCCTCGACGACCGGGCGCGTGCCGCCGACGAGTTCGCCCGACCGATGGCTGCAGCCCGGGGCGAGCCCTACGTCAGCGTCTTCCGCCCCGAGGAGCTCTCGTTGTTGGCTGACGGATCCGGCTGGACGATCGAGCAATGCTCCTTGCCGGAGGACTACCGACGCTGGTTCGAAGGACGGTCTGACGGCCTGCAATGGTCCACCTTCATCGGTATCGCCACCGCCCGACGATCCGAGTAGCTGTGAACGAAGGCCCGGGCGACGACAGTCCCGTCTCCCAGCACAGCCGCAGGGCGCCTGATCGACCCTTTGGAACTGGTCGTCGATGGTCGCCCGGTCAGGCAGTTCTGAGCGCGTCAAGGCGCGAGCAAGCTCGACCTCGGATTCGGCAGGTCGCCCTGCCAGGCACCGTGTTCGATGTAGCACTGGACGAAGCGGCGATGGGTGAACAGCCACCGGCCCGTACTCTTTGACACGTCGTCGTAGTACACGCCGTACTGCGCAATGTTGACCTCCTCACCCGGCGCGCCGGCGGGACCATCGACGGGTGCGGGACCGCGGGCGAGTTCGAAGATCGTTGTCGTGGCCTTCGCCGTCTTCTCGTCGACGAGCCGTATGCACGCGCCGGTTCGGGCGAGGGCGGGCGCCTCTGGCGCCCGCCCGCAGGCCGGGCGCCGGCTCGGCCGGCGCCCCTTGATCCTCAACTAAGAGCCGGATTCGGCAGAGCAGCGGCTGATTCGGTTGTCTGACTCGGCCCGATCCTGCTTGGTAGAGCGCCAGATAGGGAAGGATCTGACATCGTGCCGGGTCGTCAGCGGACAGATTCAGCCGACGACCAGTACTCTGGCGACGTGGCGACTGCCATGGCACCCGTGTGGATCGATCAGGAGCGCTTTGCGTCGGCGCTCAACGTCCTCGATGAGGCGGCGAGGGACCTGCGTTCACGCAACCCGTTCCGTCGTCACAGGGCCCGCGGTCTGTTGGTCGAAGCCGAGCGTGAGTTGCGCCGCTTCGAGCTTGCCGTACGAATGGCGACCAGCACAGCTGCTCAGACGGCTGTCGAAAGTCCGGAGGCGACCGGACGAGCAATCAACCTCGCCGAGCTGCGGCTTCGGTACGGCCGCGACGCCTGAGCGCCCCTCCACGTGTACGAGCTTCGCGACGAAGCCATCGTCGACGCGTGGTTGGCCGCCTGCGCGGACCCGGACCGGCGAGAAGCTCTGCTTGCCCACCTGCAACAGATCGCGATCGCTCCGCACGGCTACGTCCCCATCGTGGCCCGCGAAGCCGTGCTCGGCCTCTTCTACGTGGTTGCACTGCCCGAGCCTGAATGCTTCGTCAGCTACGTCGTTGACGACGAGCAGCAGGCAGTCACCTTGGTCGAGATCGTCGATGACCCGAGCTACTGACGGCGATGGAGTCGCGTTGCTAGTCGCAGGAGCTAGCGGCCCTCACGTGTGACCTGGTGGTTCGTGGCGGCGAAGAGGACGAGCGCCTAAGTCGCTAGGTCAGTCAGACAGCGCGTTCGAAGAGCGCACCGGAACCGATGGGTGGTCCACGATGCGGACGAGTCGGAACCCCAGACTTCGGTAGTACTCGTGCAGGCGCACGTTGTTGCCCTACCCCACGGTGGACCGTAGTCCCAGGTCAGAGGGGATGTCCCGGACGGCGGTACATCGTCCGGGATCACGAAGTGGAGGTGATGGGATTCGGTGTCGGTGCTGGTGACCCGTCACGACGAGAGCAACCGTAGGAGCAACCGGGCGAGCGTGGTGACCGACCGTGTGCGCGTGATGCACTCCGGAGTAACTGGCCGCCGTGTACGACCCGGGGCAAGATGCGCGTGTGACCCGATAGGCCCGCCTAAGGGCGACGCCGACGATCGACTAGGTCGTGTGTTCGCAGCGCGGCCGTATGTCACCTCGGTAGCAACATCGCTCCTGCTGCTCGTGATCTGGGACACCGGGCGGGAGGTCTTCGAGAGCGACGACGAGCATGGCTGGCTCAGCTGGGTTGTGATCGGTTTCGTCGTGTACGCACTCATCGTCTCGTTCGTCGTCGTACCCCGCTCGGTAGCGCCGAAACTGCTGGCGCGTGGTCATGCGGGGCGACTGTTCCTCTTCGGCTTGGCCGTTGCTATCGCACCGTTCCTGGTTGGCTTCGCGTCGTTGACGGCAGGCGGCGACACCTGGGCCATGACCCTCGCACTCGTTGTTGCGATCGCGCTGTTGTTTCTCAACGCACGGACTGTCGCCGCCCGCACTAGCACCCACGTGTGACTACGTTCGGTGGCTTCTCCGCCGGTGAGTCCGCGGCTGACCGGACTAGCTGGCACAGATGGCGCACGATCTCTGTGTCCCGAACCTTGCCCGACCGAACAATGGCGGTCACGAACGGATGTCACCGCAGGTATCGCCCCACGCGTGGACGGCGGTGTACCGCCTCGACCCGACTGGTCCGCGGGGTGGACCCGGGGTGTCCGACTCGATCGAGGTGATGGGATTCGGTGCTCGCCCGAGTCATGCACCTCGAGAGATGCGCGGTACGATCGCTGCCCGCCAAGCGAGGAACGCCGTCTGACGGGGAGTGATGGCGCATCGTGGATCGATGGACGCCGAGCGGAGGAGAAGGTCCTGTGGACGTACGCACGCGCGCAGGCTGATCGGTTGGGTGGTCGCTGCGGTGGGCGCCGCCATCGCCATCGTCGGAGGACTGGCCGATCAGATCGGGCTCGGTGGCGAAGGCGTCGACGAGTTTGGCTCCAAACAAATCGCCGCCGTGGTCGTCGGCGTGGTGCTCGCCGTCGCCGGCGTCGGACTGGCACTCTGGCGGCCGAAGCAGGCCTGATCAAGCCGGCGCGTCGAATGTATGGGATGGGGTATCCGTCCTGGTCGTCATTGTCGGCGCGAAGAACAGCGTGAGCAACCGGCCTGCTCACGTCTCCTGATCGTGTTAGCCGGCCGAGGCACCGACGACGATGTGGCCCTCGGTCTCGATGTTGATGCGCCGCGTCGGAGGTCCGTGACCACGCTTGCTAACGCTAAGCTGTGACCAGACGGCAATTGCAGGATGTACCCGCATAAACGCAGGACGATTGGCAAAGTCCCAGGACAGGTACAGCCAGTCAAAGAAGCGCCGACGGTTTCAATGTGCGCTGATCAATGACGAGGCTGCAATGCGTGGGTCCCGGGGCGCACCGTCGTGCCATAGTTGTCGGGTGACGTCGTCATCGGGTCCCACGCGGGACCGGCCCGCGTTGTTCGCTCGATGGGGCCCCCGTGTCCTTCTCGCCGGGGTTGCTCTGTTCCTGCTCATCCAGCTGGTCCCTTATCGAGTCAAGAATCATCCGGTGACGGCGGAGCCGAATTGGGACTCGCCGCGCACTCGCGAGCTGGCGGTGGCCGCCTGCTACGACTGCCACAGCAACCAGACGAGGCACTACTGGTACGAGCAGGTCGCACCAGTTTCGTGGTGGATCAAGAACCACGTCGACGAGGGCCGGGCAGCGCTGAACTTCTCGGAATGCGGGACCAACGGCGAAGGGTCGGGGGAAGCTGCCGAGACCGTCGTCGAAGGATCGATGCCGCCGGGGTACTACACGTGGCTCGGACTGCATGCCGACGCGAGGCTCGATGCGACCGAGCAGCGCGAGCTGGCCGAAGGGCTAACCGCGACCGGCGAGGCGGGGCTGCAAGTAGTGGTGAAACGCGCGGATCGTTTCCGTGTCGGGGCCATGATGTCCGCAAAGGGATCAGTACCCGCTCCCACGGGGCGAACGTTGCCTGACACGGCACGAAGCGGGGTAAATGATGCCCTAGACCGTCAATGACCAGGGACTTGGGCCCGTACTAGCCAATCGCACACACAGTGGGCGGCGTGTCAAGCGGTCTGGGCTGCGGAGGCCCCGGAACTCGACGTCTGCGGCCGCGCGACCGGATGTGGCACGACCTCTGCGTCCTGAAGCTTGCCCGGCTGGACGGTTGCGGCCACCGAGGGACGCGACCGCAGATCACGCCGAACGTTCTGGACGGTGGACGGCCTCGGCAGGAGCGCCCGCGGGATGGACGCGGGATGCTTACGTCGCGCCGAGCGGGTGAGATTCGGGGTGTCGCCTGTCGCGTGGTGGTCCGCGAAGTGACAGCGCGCGCAACCCGCCGGTGATCGTCTGCCTGGGAAGGGCTGGGGCGGCCCAGCCGCTCCTATGCCGGCTGGCCGGGCTGGATCGGGCCGATGCGGTACGGCCGCATCATCTCGTTGTCCTCGTGCTCGACGATGTGGCAGTGCCACACGAACTGGCCCGCGGTGTTGAACGTCATCCGCACCCGGGTGACCTGGCCGGGGTAGGCGATGACGGTGTCCTTGCAGCCCGTCTCCCACGGCTCCGGCGGTGTCGGCGCCGAGCCGGGCACGACCTGCACTGTCGCTGGTCGTCTCGTCGACGAGGATGTCCTGGCGGTTGACCACCTCGAAGGCCATCTCGTGGATGTGGATGGGATGGGCGTCCGCGGTGGCGTTGTAGAGCTCCCAGACCTCGGTGGCGCCGAGCGCCGGGTTCTCGGTGACGGCGTCCTCCCACAGCCGGCGGGTCCAGACTCCGGCGCGCCACGTTCGGGTCGCCGGCGACCGTGCCGAGCACGGCCTCGGCGGGCGCGTCCGTCGAAGAACGTCCGACACCTCCTCGAGCAGGGCGAGCGGCCGGGTGACGGTCGGCGCCGGGCAGCGGCGCGATGGGCCGGAAGCTGGAGGAACTGCGGCGGGGTCGTCGGGTCGGCGCCGACGGCGGGCACGACCCGGAACTGCAGGACCTGGCCCGGTGGTCGCCGGGTCGGCGACCGGGAAGTCGACGCCCGGGACGCCGCCGCCGAAGGGCTCGTCGGGGCCGACGTTGCCGAGCACGTGGTTCCCGACCGGCACGTTGGTGAAGTCGACGATCACGTCGGCCCGCTCGGCCGGGCCCATGAGGAGCCGGTTCGCGTTGGCCGCGGTCAGGTTCACCGGGGCGGCCAGGAAGCCGCCCTCGTTGCCGATCTGCCAGACCTCGACGCCGGGGATCGCGCTGAAGTCGAGGATCAGGAAGCGCGAGTCGCAGCCGTTGAGGAAGCGGAAGCGGTAGCGGCGCTGCTCGACGGTCAGGAACGGCCAGGTGTTGCCGTTGACCATGATCATGTTGCCGAAGAACTCGGGGTTCCAGATCGGCGAGATGTCGGTGTCGGGGATGTACGGGCCGGTGATCCCGTCGAAGAACGCCCGGGTGTCGGGGTAGAAGAGCGACCCGTCGCGCGTTGAACGAGCGGTCCTGGATGGCGATGCGGGATCTCGCGGTAGGTCTTGTTCGGCGGGAACTTGTCGCCCTCCCGGGGCGCCGGGCCGGGCAGCGACGCGCGCGAGCCGGTGCGGCTGTCGAGCACGGCGTCGTCGCCGCTGGGGCCGCCGCGGACGATGAAGAAGCCGGCCGGGCCCGGCGTACACGTTGAGCCGGGTCATGCCGAGCGTGTGGTCGTGGTACCAGATCGTCGAGGCCCGCTCGGCGTTCGGGTACTGGAAGACGGCGAACCCGGGCCCCACGCTCGCGCCGAAGCTTCGCCGCCGCCTTGGCCTTGAAGAAGTCGTACCAGGTGCCGACCGGTGGCGAAGCCGGCGGGGATGTTGTCGGCGGCGGGCAGGTACCACGCCTCGGCGTAGCCGTCGCTCTCGTCGCCGACGCCGACGGCGCCGTGCACGTGGGTGACGATCGGCACCGGGCCGGTGTAGGGGCCGGGCGTCGACGTGAACGTCGGTCGCGTGTCGCGGCCCGCCGACGCCGCCCGGGCGGGTTGGCCCAGTGCAGCGTCGGGTCGACCGGCAGCAGGTGGGGCAGGAAGTTGCCGTCGGCGTCGACGAGCTCGTTGATCCACTTGACGCGCACCGGCCGGTTGCACCGTGGCCTCGATGGTCAGCGACGGCGCGTTGTGGATCAGCAGGCCCCGGTTGCTCTGCGCCGACTTGCGCGCCGTAGCCCCACACCGTCGTGGCCGGGAAGCCGGCGGGCAGGATCTGCTGCGTCGAACTGCCGCACCGAGATCTCGTAGTAGTCGACCGGCTTGCCGCCCGGCATCGTGATCGTGCCTGCCCGCGGCATCACCGGCGGGATCAGCATCGGCGTCACGTACTTGGGGAGGGTCGTCGGGTCGAGCGAACCACCCGGGATCTGTGCCGCCGCTAACCGGCACCTTGAACGGCACGCCGGCGATCTGACCGATGAAGAACAACCCGACGCCGGCACCACCACCGATGCGCAGAAAGTCACGCCGGGACATCCCTGACCTTGCCATGGGGCCCACCTCCCAATGTCCGCCCTGGCCCCAGTCAACAGGGATTTCGTGGTCGAGATCTTACGTCCCTCGCCGCCACCGCGCCAGGCGTTCCCTTGTCCACTGACCGTGCTCGCTCCGACCTACGTTCGCCGCGCGCTCAGCGCTGCCGGTCTGCTACGCATCGTCGACGGGGATCCGCGGCTCTTCCCGCCGTACCTGCCGATCCGTATGCACGTGCCAGGCTCGGCGAGGACGGGCGCCCGCGGCGCCCGCCCGCAGGCCGGGCGCCGGCTCTGCCGGCGCTCTTGAATCCTGTAGAGCCGGATTCGGCAGAGATTCATCTTGCTGCCTGTGTCCGGCTCCGGTTGATGCACGACACATCGGTTCCACCTGATGCTTGACGGCTCCACACCCTTGTAGGTCGGCGCATGGCGAGGCAGCGTCGCTGGGCGACGGCCGCCGGTCAGCTCCACACGCCGGCCACGGCGTCGCCGATGAGCTTTGCTCCGAGGATGACCAGGATGACCATCATGATGGTCGCATTGTTCTGGGCCATGAACTGCCTGACGGCGGCTAGGGGTCGTGCTGCCTTGGCCGGACCCAGGAGGTAGAAGACGACCGCCCCGACGACGGTGACCGACCCGATGGCGACGAAGGTCAGAACGGCGATGACCGCGTCAGCTCCGTCCAGGCCCGCGTTGGCCATGGCCGTGGAGGCGGCGAAGGTGAGCGCAAGGTTCTTGGGGTTTGCACCTGACAGGGCGGCACCCCAGAAGCGCGGCCTTGACGGGCGTGACAGAGCTGACCGATGCCATCCACGTCGGCATCTTCGGCGTCTCGTTCCCGGTCGGCCGCTTCCTCCACTGCTGAACGGCCATCGCCAGGAACAGGACGCCGATGCCGGCCATCAGCCTGAGCAACGGTGACGTGTTCCCGCACGGGTGCTACGGGGTCGGCGAGGTCCAGCCGATGCGGGACTTCGATCGGTCCACCAAGGACCAGGCGATCCAGGCCGTGGACCGAGACACCGGGCTGCTGGTGTGGACCGTCGACGTGGTCGACGCCGACCCCGAGGCCCGGGAGCGGACGGTGCGGGTCAAGCTGCTGGCGCCTGTGCAGCCGGTCCCGCCTGAGCAGGCCCCGGGGATGCCGTTCCGGCCGGTCGAGTTCGAGGGCCTCACGGCCACGCCGTACGTGGCGACCACCGCAACGGGCCGGTCACGGTTGGCGTGGTCGTTGCGGGCCACAGGAATGCGAGCGCCGGGCCGGGTGCCGGCCGCTGCCGGTAACGCCAAGGGCGGTTGAGCGTGGCGGCGATGCAGATGGCACTCCCCGTCGAGAGGCGCAACGGCGCGTCGGCCCCCCGCCCCGCTCCACCGTCACGGCGGCGGCCGAGGACACGTCCGGCCCGAGGCCCGGGCCGGCCGGGGCACCGGTGTGGGTTAGGCGGGTGACGACCGCGTCGGTCCTCGCCGTCGCCGGCGGTGGCGGCGGTGGCGTCCTACGAGCACATGCGGGCCCTGGCGGCCCGTGGCTGGTGAGGACTGGCGGGCCTGGCTGCTGCCCGTCTCGGTGGACGGCCTGGCGGTGGCGGCCTCGATGACGATGCTGGTGCGCCGCCGGGCGGGTGAGCCGCGCGGGGTGCTGCCGTGGGTGGCGCTGCTGCTGGGCCTGGGCGCTCGTTGGCGGCGAACGTGGCGGCCGCCGAGGCGACGGTGGTGGGCCGGTTGGTGGCGGCGTGGCCGCCGGTCGGCCTGCTGTTGTCCTACGAACTTCTCCTGCAGCAAACCAACAACGGTGCTCGGGGTGGTCCTGGCGTCCGACCGTCCGCCCCGGTGCTGTCCAACCCCTCGATGGAGGTAACCCGATGATCGATGACGACTTTTCCCCGTGTCGAGTTCGATCACCTGGTCCAGGTGGTGCGGCACAAGGCCCTCGGCTATCGGGCGGAGTGCTGGTGCGGCTGGTCCAGCGCCTGGGCGACGAGTACGCCACGCGCCGATGAGGCCGGTGCCGATCACCGGGAGGTCGGCGCCGCGGCCAGCGACGGGATGGACGCGACGTTGAGCGGCCTGTTGGACCTGCAGGACGACCTGGCCGACACGGTGATCTGGCTGGCCGAGAACTGGTCCTCGGACCTGCCCGTCCCCCACGCCTCCCGTGGGCCGCATCGCTGCGACGACCGGCGACCGCGCGCGTCCGCGCAGTGCGCCTGCTGGTCTACTGCGACACGGCCGAGCAGCTGGTGGAGCTGGCTGAACTGTTGGCCGCACCGGTGGTGGGCCGACCCGGGCCCAGACCGCCGCGGCGCGGCAGCTACCAGCAGGCCACCCGGGACTTCGGGCGAGTCCGAGATCGAGGCCTACACCGAGCCTGCTGGGGAGCCGGCACCGTGACCGCCGTCGTGTTCTACGACGACGGGCAGGTCAGCCGTCGTACTGCGGCGACTTCCGCGACCGTCGACATCGCGGCCGGGGTCGGTGGCGGCGGTGGTGACGTCGCCGCCCTACAACGTCGGCCTCGACTACGACAGCGACGGCACGCGCTGGCGTGGCCGGAGTACTGGTCGCTGGCGGCCGAGGCCGCGGCGGTGATGGCCGGCGCGCTGGTCGCTGGGGGGCCGGGCGTGGGTGAACACCGCGGTGTCGCGTCCCCGAGCCTACAGCGGAGGTCCGCACTCGGGCTCGGCGTGGCAAGGCCCGGGTGATGCTGGCGCTCGGCTGGGCTGGGCGCGCTCGAGGCCGCGGGCCTGGCCTTGGTGGATCAGGTCGCGTGGTGTTCGCCCCGGGGGGCGGGCACCGCGTGGGGGTCGTGGTCGCTCGCCCGCGGCCCCGAACCTGCGTGGCGACTGGGAGTCGATCCTGGTCGCCTGCCGCTGGCGGACTGGGAGCGCACCCCGCCCGCGGGGCTGGGCCAGTGGCGTGACGCGATGGGGGCCTGGCCGTCGTTGTGCTCGACGGTGTGGAACGTGCGCCCGGCGCGACCGGCGCGGCCACCCGGCCCCGTTCCCGGTCGAGTTGGCCCGCCGGGCGATCCGGCTGTCGACGTGGCCGGGCGAGATGGTGTTCGATCCGTTCGCGGGGTCGGGCACGACGCTGCTGGCGGCCCGCCAGCTCGGGCGCCGGGCGATCGGCGTGGAGCGCTCCGAGCGCTACTGCGAACTCGCCGTCGCCCGGCTGGCGCAGTCGTGCTTCGACTTCGAAGGCGCTGCCTGACCGGCGCAGGCCTGTTGGTGTGCACCGGGGCGGCCTGGCGTCCTAACCGTCCGCCCCGGTGCCTGTTTCCCTCGATGGGAGGAAACGTGGACAACTCTACGACCCGCACATTCCGGTTGGCCCGCCGCCGCTGCGTCGCCACCTCACCGGCGTTGCGGTCGTCGCCCTGGTGGTCGTCGTCGCCCGGCTCGCGATCGGACCGTGGCCGACCGCTGTGGCTCTGGCGGCCGCCGGGCTGTGGGCCGGCCTGCGGGCGTGGTGGCGCATCGAGACCCGCTCCCGGCTCGCCCGGCCGCCGGCCTGCGAGGTCGCCCGGCCGCTGGCAGGGCCTGCGGGGCATGTGGCGTTCGCACGCGCCCTGGCGGCGGTATCGGCCGCATACGTGTCGGAGTGCGAGAGGGAGGCGAACCAGCCATGACCCTGACCGAGGACAACGGTCGTACCCCGGAGTGGGCCGCTGCGCCGGGCAGCGTCGCCCGCCGCTACTGGCCGCTCCCGGCCCGCTCGTCCTGTGGCTCGCCCACCGACCCGGCCTCGTCGCCGTCGCCGCCCTGGCCGTGGTGGTCGGCGTCGAACTCGGCCCTCTCCCCGCTCGTGGTGCTCGTCGTCATGACCACGGTCGGGTTGGGCGTGTGGTGGCGGGCGCACCCGGCCAGCTTCTACCGCTGCCCGGCCGGGGTGCTGTTGGGTCTGTGGCGCTCGCTGTGGGCGTACGGGGTGCGGTGGCGCACGGCGATGATGCTCTCGGGACTGGGCGGTCGGTTCGGGCGACGAGTACGTGCCCAGGGTCGTGCGGGTCCGGGCCGGCCGGTATGCAGATCGGGTCACAGTTCGCATGGTGGCCGGCCAGTCCACCGCCGATTGGGGCCGGCGGGTCGATGCCTTGGCGCACGCGTTCGGGGCCCGCTCGTGCCAGGTCTGTGAGCTACGCCGCCGGCCCGGCTACATCCGTCTCGTCGTCGGCCGCCTTGACGCCCTGGCCGACGTCGTCACCATCCCCCCACCGCCCGAGCGGGTGGACCTGGGGGCGGTGCCGATCGGCCGCAGGGAGGACGGCCGGCCCTGGGTGGTGCGGCTGCGGGGTTCGCACACCCTCGTTGCCGGCGAGACCGGGGCGGGCAAGGGTGCGGTGGTGTGGTCGTTGACCCGGCTCGGTCGAGCATCCGTGACGGCGTGGTCCGCCTGTGGGTGCTCGACCCGAAGGGCGGCATGGAGATGGCCGCCGGCGTGCCGCTGTTCGACCGCTTCGCCTACGACAACGCCGCGGTGATGGCCGCCGTGCTCGAGGACGCCGTGGGCGTGATGCAGGCCCGCGCCGGGCGGCTGCGGGGCCGGACCTGGTCTGCACGAACCCACCGCCGATGAGCCGTTGATCGTGGTCGTCGTGGACGAGCTCGCCTCGCTCACCGCCTACGCCGAGCGTGACGAGCGCCGCAAGATCAGCGCCGCCCTGTCCCTGCTGCTCTCCCAAGGGCGCGCCTGGTCGGTGTCGTGGTCGTGGCCGCGTCGCAGGACCCCCGCAAGGAGGTGCTTCCGTTCCGGAACCGTTCCCCACCCGCATCGCGCTCGCCCTGGACCCGCGAGGGCTCCTTCACGTCTTGGCCGGCCCATCCCTGGCGGGTTCCGGGGCTGGGTCAAGGGCCGAAGAGGCGCAGAAGTCCCGCCGGAGGGTGCAGGGTCCCGCGGCTCGCTGGGGTCTTCTGCGCCGTGCCCTTGACGCAGACCCGGAACCCGCCACACTGCCCGGCCGGCGTGAAGGCGCCCGCCCCCCGCAAGGAACAGGGGCATGCACCCCGCACTGACCCCCGCAGTCGTCCAGGCCGCCGCCCTCGCCGCCGGCGTGTGCGCCCGGCCGGTCGTCGCACGGGTGACCGACGTCGACACCGGCGAGTTGCGGGTGGTGCCGATCTCGTGCGGCTCGACCCGCCAGGACCGCTGCCCGCCCTGTGCCGAGCGGGCCCGGCGGTTGCGGATCCAGCAGTGCCGGGAGGGCTGGCACCTCGACACCGAACCCGAGCACCAACCCCCACCCGACGCCGGTGAGCACGAGGGCCAGGGCGACGAGCTCGACGCCGAGCGGCGTGTGCGATCGACCCGACGCCGCCAGGACGCCCCCGACCTCCCGCGCCTGCCGATGGAGGACCGGACCATCGGCCGGGTGTTCACCGCCCCGAGCGGCAGGACCTACCGACCCTCCATGTTCCTCACCCTGACCCTGCCGTCCTACGGGCGGGTGACGGCCGAGGGTGTGCCTGTCGATCCCGGCAGCTACGACTACCGGCGGGCCGCGCTCGACGCTTTGCACTTCCCCAAGCTGGTGGACCGGTTCTGGCAGAACCTGCGCCGCTGCGCCGGCTACGAGGTCCAGTACTTCGCCGCCATCGAGGCCCAGCGCCGATTGGCGCCGCATCTGCACGCGGCCATGCGCGGGACCATCCCCCGCACGATCGTGCGGGAGGTGCGGGCGGCGACCTACCACCAGGTCTGGTGGCCCGCCCACGACACGCCCATCTACACGACCGCGCTCCCCCGCTGGTCCCCCGAGACGGACGGCTACATCGACCCGGGCACCGGCATCCCGCTGCCGACGTGGGACGAGGCGCTCGACGCCCTCGACGTCGACCCCGAGGCCGAGCCGGCACACGTGCTGCGCTTCGGGACCCAGGACGACCTCAAGGGCCTCCTCGGCCGGGACGCCGGGCGCCGACCGGGCGATCGGCTACTTGTGCAAGTACCTGCCCAAAGACATCGCCTCGACCTACGACGATGACCAGGACCCCTCGCCCGCCCGGGCGGCGCACATCGACCGGCTCGCCGAGGAAGTCCGCTGGCTGCCGTGCTCGCCCAGCTGTGCCAACTGGCTTCGCTACGGCGTCCAACCCAAGGGCGCCGGCGCTGGTCTCGTGCCTGGGCACTGCACCCACAAGGCGCACGATCGGGCCAACCTCGGCCTGGGCGGCCGTCGGGTGCTCGTGTCGCGCAAATGGACGGGCAAGACGCTCGCCGGCCACCGCGCCGACCGGGCTGCCGTCGTGCGGGCCGCCCTCGAGGAAGCCGGCATCGATCCCGACGACCACGACGAGCTCGCCGTCTCCGGCGCCGACGGCCGCTGGTCCTGGGAACTGCTCGGCCGCTCCCGCGTCGACGAGCACACGTACGACGGCGGCTGGCGCAGGCCGATCGGCACCCGCCAGCGCTGGCGCCGCAGTACGAGGCCGCCAAGGCAGTCGGCGCGCACGAGCTGGCCGCGCCGGCTGACGGCGCTCCGGGTGATGTTCGGCAACGACAACCACAGCGAAGGGAGAGGGCAGTGGGGACCAGTGAGACCAACGACCGGGGCCGGGTGCTGTTGCGGCCAGAGGAAGTCGCCCAGGCGCTGAGCATCTCGCGTTCGACCGTGTTCAACCTGATGCGGTCGGGTGAGTTGCGCTCAGTGAAGATCGGGAAATGCGTGCCGTGTGCCTGTCGACGCCGTGACCGAATACGTCTCCGGCCTCAGCGCCTAGTTCTTTCGGCAACTGCGATGGCGTCACGACGGAAGGGCAAGCGGATCGAGACATCCGACGGCGTGCGGGTGTTCGGAAAGGCCGGCAACCGGGAGGGGTCGGTGTACCGGCAGGCGGATGGCCGCTGGTGTGCCACCTGGTGGGTCCCGGGTGAGAAGCGGCCGCGGAAGGTCACGGCCAAGACCCAACAGGAGGCGATCGCGGTCGGCGGGCCAAACGGCGGGAGCAGGCGGGGCTCGACCTGGGCGGGCTGCGGACCGTCGGGAGCCTGGCCGACTGGTGGCTGCACAACGTCCACCGCCAGGCCGTGCGGCCGTCGTCGTGGGCCAAGTCGGGAGGACCGGGTGCGGCGGATCAAGGACACGCTGGGCGAGCTTCCGGTGGTCGAACTCGACTACCGGGTGGTGACCGAGTGGCAGGCCAAGCTCGCCCGGGAGTTGGCGCCGCGGACCGTCCGGCATCACCGCCAGACCCTGGCCCAGGTGGTGGACGAGGCGGTGAAGATGGGCGCCCTGGTCGGGAACCCGGTTCGGTCGGTGAAGCCGCTGCGGGTGACCGACTCCGAGGGCGTGGCGTTGGACCGTGACGAGACTCGGGCGCTGCTGGCTGCCGCTGGGGACCATCGCCTCGGTGCCGCGGTCCGGCGCTGCTATTCCTGCAGGGGTGGCGGGTGTCCGAGGTGCTCGGCCTGGCATGGGAGGACCTCGACCTCGACGGCGGCACCGCCCTCGTGCGGCGGGCGTCGGTGTACATCGATGGGCGGGGCCAGCAGCTCGGCTGCCGAAGACCGCCGGGGTGCGTGGTGAGCACTGGCTCATGCCAACCGTCGTCACTCTGCTCAGACAGCGCCGGGCAGTGCAGGACGAGGAACGGGCTGCGGCGCCGGCGTGGGCGACGATCACCTACGGCGGTGAGCGGATCAACCTCGTGTTCACCAACCCGACTGGCGGGCTCGTGCTGCGCCAGGCCGTCGCCAAGGTGGTGAAGCAGGCGGCCAAGACCGCCGGGATCTCGGCTGACCTCGGGACGCACACCGGCCGGCGGACCGTCGTCACCACGCTGTTCGTGGACGGTGACGAAGCGTTGGAGGACATCGCCCGCTTCGTCGGTCACGTGCGCCCGGCCACGACGGCCGGCTACGTGAAGCGGCTCGGCCGCCGGCCCGAGACTGTCGCCAAGCGGGCCGCCTCCATCCTGGATGGCGACCAGGCCGACGAGGACTCCGGGACCACCGGGAGGGTTCGGAATCACCACCGTGATCTTGAGAGCAACGGTGAGAGCTACGGCCCTGCACCACCTGATCAGGCCCTACCCCATGGTAGTGGAGGTGATGGGATTCGAACCCACGGCCTCTTCGATGCGACCGAAGCGCTCTAGCCAGCTGAGCTACACCCCCGGGTGGGACTGCTCATCGTAGCGGACCGCGGTCGCGGCCCACGACCTCGCGTCGGCCCGGCGCCGGGGGCTGGCTTGCCGGCCAGGCGAACGGCGGGGCTCCCCCGGCGGGCCCGCCCGGCCCCGGCAGGGCGGGCGCCGGGACCGGGTCGGGACCTCTGTTGCCGTTCGGGGCACCTGCGGGGCCCGGCGGGCCCCACGGGCCGCCCCCGGCGGCGGGTGCGGCGGGTGCGCCTGGTGCGCCCGGGCCGACGGCGCCCCTCGCACCGGCGCCGACGGCGCCGGCGGCGGCCGGGCCGGCAGCGAGTACGCCCGCCGTGTCCGCCAGGGCCGACGGCGGCAGGTCGACGACCGCCACGAGGCCCCGGCCGTCGGGGCCCGGCTCCAGGTGGACCATGATGCCGTGGCGGGCCGCCAGGTTGCCGGCCACGAAGTGGCCCAGGTAGTTGGACGGCGAGACCGTGAAGCTCTCGGCCCGGGCCAGGCGCCGGTTGGCGCCCGCCAGATCGTCCGGCTTCATGCCCGGGCCCCGGTCGACGATCGAGACCCGGTAGGCGCCGTCCGGCCCCCGGTTGCCCCGGATCTCCACCGGGTGCTCCGGCGGCGAGAAGACGAGCGCGTTCTCCACCAGCTCCGCCAGCAGATGGGCCAGGTCGGCCGTGGTCTGGCCGGCCACCATCGCCGGCGGCAGGTCGCGGACCGCCACCCGCTGGAAGTCCTCGACCTCGCCCAGCGCTGAGCGCGCCACGTCGCTGAGGCTGACCGGCGTGGCCCAGCGGCGGGCCGGCTCGATGGCGGCCAGGACCAGCAGCGACTCGGCGTTGCGCCGCATCCTCGTCGCCAGGTGGTCGAGCCGGAACAGGTTGGCCAGGGCGTCCGGGTCGGTCTCCCGCTTCTCGAACTCGGTGATGTAGTCGAGCTGGCGGCGCAGCAGGTTCTGGTTGCGCCGGCCGAGGTTGACGAAGCTGTCGGCGATGTTGCGGCGCAGGACCGCCTGGCCGACCGCCAGGTCGAGCGCCGTCTGCTGCACCGAGTTGAGTGCGTTGGCGACGTCGACCACCTCGTCCCGGGCCGCCACCCGGACCGGGGCGACCTCGGGCAGCACCACGTCCTCGCCGAACGGCGTGCGCAGGACGTGGTCGACCGCCACCGGCAGCCGCCCGTTGGCCAGCCCCCGGGCCTGCTCGGTGAGCGACCGCAGCGGTCGCGTGATCGACCGCGACACCAGCCATGTCAGCACGAACGCCGCCACCAGCGTCACCCCGGCCAGCCAGGCGAACATCCGCTCGCGGCGCAGCGCGTCGGCCTGGACGTCGGCGGCGGTGCGGGTGAGCTCGGCCGACATCGCCTCCCGGAAGTCGGTCAGGCCGCCCGCCCGCGGCGCCTGGAGCGGCGCCAGGAGGTCGGCGCCCGGGACCTGCTGCCCGGCCTCGACGTTGCCGACCAGTTGCGTGAACGGGTCGACGAACTCGTCCGGGTAGCTCTTCTCGACGACCTTGTCGTACGGCGCGTCGGCCGCCCGCAGCTCCGCCACCTGGGCGTTCCACAGGATGGCGCGGCTCGTGAGCGCCCGGACCTCGTCGAGCTGGTCGACGCCCCCGTGCACCAGCCCGATCACCAGTGCGGTCCGCGCCGTGTCCGAGAACAGCTCGATGTGCCGGCTCGACAGGTTGACCAGGTTGGTCCCCCGCCGGAGCCGGTCGTCCTCCATCCCCCGGGCCACGCCGTCGGTGGCGTCGAAGAACGCCCGCATGATCGCGGTGTAGCGGGCATAGATCTGGTCGGAGAAGTCGTTGTTGGCCGTCGACCCGTGCGTCGGCGAGGTCACGTCAGCGTCGATGTCGGCCCGCAACTGGTCCAGCTTGTCGAGCCCGCCCATCGCCGGCGTGTAGGCCGCCACCGCCTCCGGGCCGAGGTCCGCAAGCTCGGCCTGGAACTTGATGATCGCCTCGTCGGTCTGGCTCCGGGTCTGGCCGTAGTCCTCGACCGGCAGCTCCAGCAGGCCCTCCGCCCCGGTCAGCTCGAGGGCCGGCCACGCCCGCTCGTCCTGGATCACCGTGATCAGGCCCCCGGGCCCGACGGCGGCCCGGGCCAGGGCGACCTGGCTCCGCACGCTGGAGACCTCGCCGGAGATCGAGCGCATCTCGAACACCGTCATGGCGAGCAGGCCGACCAGGGGCACGGCCAGGGCGCCGGCCAGCTTCATGCGGATCGGTATGCGACGCACTCTCTCTGTCCCCCTGCGGCGGCGTGGACGGGCCGCCCGACGCTCCGGCACTGCCCGCTCGGCCGACGACCTGCGGACGGGCCCGACCAGCCGTAAGGGCGACGAGCCCGATCCCCAGGCAGCCAGTATCGCGCGCGAAACCTGGCCGTAGCGGCCCGACTACCCCTCGGCGGCGCCGGGCACCCCGCCCCGCCCCTCGATCGCCCGCTGCAGGCGGGTCTGGAGGACCGTGGTCGTAACGTCGCCGCGGCTGCGCTCCAGGACGGCGCGGAGCGCGTCGAGCGTGCGCCGCAGGCCGTTCGTCAGGGCGTCCGGGTAGTCGACGGTGACCAGCGCGTCGTACACGTCGTCCATCGCGGCCAGGAGCGACTCGCCTCGCGCCAGGTCGCCCTCCCGCAGCCGGTCGAGCATGTGGCGGCGCAGCTCGCTGGCCGCCTCGGCGACCCCCCGCATCCAGGCCGTGGGCGAGACGCTGAGATCCGTGGGACCGGGAACCGGGACGCCGGCCACCAGCGCGGCCGCCGCCCGCGCCTCGACGTACTCCTTCTCGGCGTCGTGGAGGAATCCGGCGTGCATCAGCGCCGGGAACGGGGCCAGCGCCGCCTGGACCTCGCGCACCGCCGCCTCGGCGTCGTCGGCCAGCGCGGCCGCGCCCGCCGGGTCGAGGCGGTGGACCGCCCGGATGCTCGAGCCCGCGGCGCGGATCGCCCGGCGACACGCCGGCAGCGCCTGCTCACGGGCTCGGTTGGCGTCGTCCAGCCCGCGGCCGATGTCCGCGACGAGCGAGGCGAGGTGCTGGCGGCGTTCGTCGACCTCCGAGTCGGGCACCGCAGGAAACTAGCGGGCTGCGCCGCTGCCGATGACCACGACCGCCGGGCGCGGCGCCCGGATCGGGGTGAGGTAGCGGACCTTGCGGGACCGCTCGGCCTCGCGCCGGCCCCGCCGGATCAGCAGCCCGAGGTACAGCGCCAGCAGCGCACCCGCCCCGGCCGCGACGTACGTGTAGGCACCGCCATAGAGGACCGTCGGCACCACGCCGGCGAGGTTGAGCAGCACCAGCGTGCCGAGCGTCCGCCGCCGGCGGCGGTAGGACTGCGCCCGTCGGGTGGTCGCGGTGGCCGGGAGCAGCCCGGCCCGGCGGCCCAGCGAGACGGGCGCCAGCGGGGCCGAGGCGACCGCCGGCCCGAAGCCGACGCCGCCGGCGGTGCCGGTCGCGGCCGCCACGGCGGCTCCTACGTGGGGATCGAGCGCGTGCACCTCGGCGTCCTCGCTGTCGACATCGTCGTCGTCCTGGTCGTCTTCGTCCCCGTACCAGCGGTAGCTGTCGAGCCCGTAGTCGGGCGTCGCCCGCCGCAGCGACCACAGCTGGCTGCGGAACGTCATCATCGAGGCGATCGGCCGGGCCTCCCGCCGGCTCTGCACCCACGGGGGCACCAGCACCACTGCCCACATCACCCCGAGGAGCAGAAAGACGACCACGGCATCCTTCTCCGACGACTTCTGCTCAGCAACCTAACGGTCGCCCCCGAGACCGTGGTGGATGCCGCCTGAGCAGGATCGGAGGCGCGCGCCAGCCCGCCGGCCACGCCGATGCGGAGGGGCGCGACTACAGGCCGAGGTCGGCGTCGAGGCCGTCGGTGCGGCGGTAGGAGCCGCTGCGGCCGCCGGTCTTCTCCCACAGGGTCACGTCGCCGATGACCATGCCCCTGTCGGACGACTTGCACATGTCGTAGATGGTCAGGCACGCCACCGTGCATGCGGTGAGCGCCTCCATCTCGACGCCCGTGCGGTCGACGGTCTCGACGTGGGCCTCGACCTCGATGAAGTCGTCCTCGATGCGGAAGTTGACCAGCACCGACCCGACGAGCAGCGGATGGCACAGCGGGATCAGCTCGGGCGTGCGCTTGGCCGCCTGGATGCCCGCCACGCGGGCCACGGCCAGCACGTCGCCCTTGTTGATGGCCCCGCGGGCCACCAGCGACGTCGTCTCCGGCTTCATGTGGACCCGCCCCCGGGCGACGGCCCGGCGATGTGTCGGCTCCTTGGGGGTGACGTCGACCATGCGCGCCCGGCCGAGGGGGTCAAGGTGCGTGAGTCCGCGGTCAGGCATGTGGGCAGCCTAGTGCGCCCGGTCAGCCCCCGATTTGGCTCATGCTCCGGCGCGGCCGCACGAAGGTGACCTGGCCGATCATGTGGCCCGCCCACTTGTCGGCGACGCAGCGCCGGATGGCCGCGGCCAGGTCGTCGTCGGACCCGCCCTCGCGGCAGCAGGCGCCGCAGGTCGACCTCGTCGACGGCGAACAGGCACGAGCGGAACTCGCCCTCGGCGGTGAGCCGGACCCGGTCGCACGAGCCGCAGAACGGGCGGGTGACGGTCGGGATGACGCCGACCTCGCCCCGCCCGTCGCGGTAGGCGAACCGCTCGGCCGGCGCGGACCCCCGCCGGATCGGGTCGACCGGGTGGACGGCCTCGATGGCGGCGAGGATCTCGGCCTGGCTCACCACGGCGCCCTCCTGCCAGCGCTGCTCGGCGTCGAGGGGCATCCACTCGATGAAGCGCACGGTGACGCCCCGCTCCCGCCCGAAGTTCGCCAGGTCGACGATCTCGTCGTCGTTGACCCCCCGCATGACCACGGCGTTGACCTTCACCGGGTCGAGCCCGGCCTCCCGGGCCGCCTCGATGCCGTCGAGCACGGCCGCCAGCGAGTCGCGGCGGGTGAGGGCGACGAACCGGTCCGGCCGCAGGGTGTCGAGCGAGACGTTGACCCGCCGCAGGCCCGCGGCGACGAGATCGGCGGCGAGCAGACGGAGAGTCGCCCCGTTGGTCGACAGCGCCAGGTCGATCTGGTCGCCGTCCGCCGTGCGCAGCGCGGCGAGCCGGGCGACCAGGCGGGGCAGGTGGGCGCGCACGGTGGGCTCGCCGCCGGTCAGGCGGATGCTGTCGACGCCGAACCGCTCGACGCACAGCCGGGCGACCCGCTCGATCTCCTCGAACGTCAGCACCTCGGACCGCGGCAGCCAGTCCATGCCCTCCTCGGGCATGCAGTAGGTGCAGCGGAAGTTGCAGCGGTCGGTGATCGAGATGCGCAGGTCGCGGTGGACGCGCCCGTAGCCGTCGACGAGCTGTTCGGTCATGCCGCGCCCAGGTTAGATCGCCGATGCCGATGTCGGCGCCCCGGAGCGAGGTTCGCCCACCAGGATCACCTCGACCGGGTCGCCGGCGGCCACCCCGTCGCCGTCGGGCAGGACGACAAGCGCGTCCGCCCGGGCCATCGCTCCCAGCTGGTGGGAACCCTGGCCGCCCGAGGACCGCACCGCCAGCACGCCGCCCGCGGTGGCCTCCGCGACCACCCGGACGAAGTGGACCTTGCCGTCGGGGCCGCGACGCATGTCCTCGGCCGCCACTGCGGCCAGCCGGGGCAACGACAGGCGGTCGTCGGGGTGGCCGGCCAGGCGACGGAGGCCCGGGCGGGCGAACAGGGCGTAGCTCACCAGCGACGACACGGGGTTGCCCGGCAGGCCGAAGCACGGCACGCGGCGCCCGCCGGCGGCCGCCAGCAGACCGAAGGCGAGAGGCTTCGCGGGACGGATCGCCACCTGCATCCACGTCATGTCGCCGAGGCGGTCGAGCACGACCTTGACGAGGTCGATGTCGCCCATCGACACGCCGCCGCTCGACAGCACGGCGTCGCAGGTCGCCACCCCGCGCCGGAACGCTGTCGGCGATGGCGTCCTCGTCGTCGGGCGCCCAGCCGAGGTCGACCGGCGTGAAGCCCGACTCCGCCACCAGCGCCAGCAGCATCGGCCGGTTGCTGTCGCGGATCTGGCCGGGCCGCAGCGGCGCGTCGACGGCGACCAGCTCGTCGCCGGTCGACACCACCCCGACACGGGGCCGGGGCCGGGCCTCGACGCGTTGCACGCCGAGGGAGGCAAGCACGCCGACCCGCCGTGGCGGTCAGCTCCTCCCCCGCGGCCACCACCCTGTCGCCCGGACGCAGGTCCTCGCCGACGGCGCGGAGGTGGTTGCCCGGCTCGACCGCCACCTCGACGCGGACCGCCGCCCCGCCGTCGAGCCGCTCGGTCCGCTCGACCATGACGACGGCGTCGGCCCCATCGGGGATCGGGGCGCCCGTGAAGATCCGCATCGCCTCGCCCGCGGCCAGCGCCCGGGGCGCGGGGTGCCCCGCCGCCACCTCGGCGACCACGGGCAGCGTGACCGGCGCGCCCGCCACGTCCGCGGCCCGCACGGCGTAGCCGTCCATGGCGCTGTTGGCGAACGGCGGGATCGGCTCGGTCGCCACGACGTCGGCCGCGAGAACCAGGCCGGCGGCCTCCGCCGCGGGGACCGCGGCCGCCGGCAGCGGGTCGCAGCCGGCGAGGACGGTGGCGATGGCGTCGTCGAGACCGATCACGCCCGCCACCCTAGGAGGTGGTTCGCCGCGCACCGTCCCCCGCCCGCCGACGCACCAATCGGAGCGGCTAGCGTACGCCGACCAGCCACGCGAAAGGCCCTGGATCGTGCCCGAAACGCCGCCCACCCGATCGCCGTCCGAGCCCGACATCGACACCGACATCGCCCACGCCGCGCGCATCTACGACTACATGTTGGGCGGCACGACCAACTTCGAGGCCGACCGCCAGGCGTCGCACGCGGCGGCCGGGCTGGTCCCCGGCGGGTTCGAGGCGGTGTCGGCGGGGCTCAAGGCCAACCGGGGGTTCATCACCCGGGCCGTGCGCTTCCTCACCGTGGAGTGCGGCATCCGCCAGTTCCTCGACGTCGGCGCCGGTATCCCGTCCTACGACAACGTGCACGAGATCGCCCAGGCGATCGCGCCCGAGACCAAGGTCGTGTACGTCGACTACGACCCGATCGTGCTGGCGCATGCCCACCGGCTCGTGCAGAGCTCCGACGAGGGCCTGACCGACTATCTGGAGGAGGACCTGCGCGACCCGGACAGCGTGCTGGCGGGCGCGGCGAGGACCCTCGACTTCGACCAGCCGGTGGCGGTGCTGCTCGCGGCGATCCTCCACTTCTTCCCCGACGACGAGCAGCCGCAGAGCGTCGTCGACCGCCTGCTCGCGGCGGTGCCGGCGGGCAGCTACCTCGTGCTGTCGCACCTGGCCCGCGACATCTACGACCTCGACGCCACGTACGAGCGGCTCAACGCCGCGACCCGCGAGACGTTCGTCCTGCGCACGCGCGACGAGGTGGCCGCGTTCCTGGGCGGGGTCGAACTGGTCGACCCTGGCGTCGTGCTGGTCAGCGAGTGGCGGCCCGATCCCGACGACACGCCCTACGAGGGGATGATGCTGCCGCTCTACGGGGCGGTCGGCCGCAAGCTCTGACCCGGCCTGACCGGCGTCAGGCGATGCCGCGCCGGCGGACGATCTGGGCCAGGACCTCGCGGAACTCGGGGCCCAGGTCGTCGCGGTCGAGCGCCAGCTCGACGGTCGCCCGCAGGTAGTCGAGCTTCTTGCCGATGTCGTAGCGGCCGTCGTCGAACACATGGCCGTACACCGGCTGCTCGGTGAGCAAGATGGCGATGGCGTCGGTGAGCTGGATCTCGCCGCCGACCCCCGGCTTGGTGCGGTCGAGCGCGTCGAAGATGTCGGCGGTGAACAGGTAGCGGCCCATGACCGCCAGGTCGGAGGGTGCGTCCTCGGGCCGGGGCTTCTCGACGATCCCGCGCAGCCGCACGAGGTTGGGCTCGTCGGTCGGCTCGGGGTCGGCGCAGCCGTAGGAGGAGATCTCCTCCGGCGGGAACGACTTGAACGCCACGATGGACGCGCCGAGCCGCTGGTGCCGGGCGACCATGTCGTCGAGCACGGTGGAGTCCTCGTGCATGATGTCGTCGCCGAGCATCACGACGAAGGGCTCGTCGCCGACGTGCTTGCGGGCCACCGACACGGCGTGGCCGAGGCCGAGCGCCTCGCCCTGGCGCACGTAGTGGATGTCGGCGAGGTCGGCCAGTCCCCGCATCGCGATGAGCTCGTCGTGCTTGCCGGATGCCTCGAGCGACACCTCGAGCTCGATCGAGCGGTCGAAGTGGTCCTCGAGGCTGCGCTTGCCCCGGCCGGTGATCATGAGGATGTCGTCGATCCCCGCCCGGACCGCCTCCTCCACGACGTACTGGATCACCGGCTTGTCCACCACCGGCAGCATCTCCTTGGGCTGCGCCTTGGTGGCCGGCAGGAACCGTGTTCCCAGGCCCGCCGCGGGGATGACTGCCTTGCGTACCGTCGTCATCGAACGGTCGCCTCCTGTCCGTGTTCGAGTTGTGTGTCGCCTCGAAGGAGCGCCGTCATGCCGCCGGCGTCCGCCCACACACACCGTATGCCTCCCGCCCGGTACGGTGCTAGTGCTCCCATTCACACACGACTACCCGCTGGAATGCGAGCGCAATCCCCGCTCGTCGCCCCGGCGCAGGCGGGCGATGTTTTCCCGGTGGCGGGCGACGATCAGCACGGCGCACACCACGAGCGCCGCGACCTCCCCGCTGGGCGCGCCCAGCGCCGCGGCCGCCACGGGCAGCGTCACCACGCCCGCGATCGAGCCGGCCGACACCGTGCGGGTCGCTGCGACGGCCACGCCGAAGGCGATGCCCGCCACGGCGGCTGCGGCGGGGAACAGTACGACCGCCATGCCGGCGGCGGTGGCCACGCCCTTGCCGCCCCGGAATCGGCGGGTGACGGGGAGCACGTGCCCGGCGACCGCGGCCAGGCCGCAGGCGACCCCCAGGTCGTGACCGCCGACGGCCCAGCCGAGCGCGGCGGCGCCGGCACCCTTGGCCGCGTCGCCGGCGAACGTGAGCGCCCCGGCCCGCCGGCCTGCGGTGCGGGCGACGTTGGTGGCGCCGGGGTTGCCGGACCCCGCCCGGGTCGGGTCGACCCCACGGGACCGCCCCACGAGCAGGGCCGTGGGGAACGTGCCCAGGAGGTAGGAGGCGACGACGCAGGCGGCGGACGCGACGAACACGACGATGCGATCGTAACTGGCTAGGCTTGGCACTCTCAGGTCGCGAGTGCTAACCCCGGAGTGCAGATGCCCACCTACGAATACCGCTGCAAGGAGTGCGGCGAGCACCTCGAGGTCGTCCAGGCGTTCACAGACGACCCGCTGACCGAGTGCCCGGCGTGCAGCGGTCCGCTGCGCAAGGTGTTCAACTCGGTGGGCATCGCGTTCAAGGGCAGCGGCTTCTACCGCAACGACAGCCGGTCGAAGTCCTCGTCGTCCTCGTCGTCCGAGAAGTCGTCCTCGTCGGACAAGTCCTCGTCGGACAAGTCCTCGGACAAGTCGTCCTCGGACAAGTCCTCGTCCTCGTCGTCCGAGAAGTCGTCGTCGGGCGGCTCGTCGTCCTCCTCGACCACGGCGGCCGCCGCCTCGGCGTGACCACGGCCGAGGGGGGTGGCGCCGCGGCGGATATCGGCGTCTACGGGGGGTCGGGGCTCTACGCCCTGCTCGACGACGTCACCGAGCTCACGCTGGACACGCCGTACGGGCCGCCGTCGGCCACGGTGACGGTCGGCGAGGTCGGAGACCGCCGGGTCGCGTTCCTGCCCCGCCACGGCGCGGGCCACACGCTGCCGCCCCACCGGGTCCCGTACCGGGCCAACGCCTGGGCGATGCGGGCGCTGGGGGTCCGGGCGATCTTCTCGCCGTTCGCCTGCGGCTCGCTCCGGGCGTCGATCCACCCGGGCGACTTCGTGGTCGTCGACCAGCTGGTCGACCGCACGAGCGGCCGCCCGTCGAGCTTCCACGACGGACCGGAGCACACGCCCGAGGGCCTGGCCCCCGTCGACCACGTCACGTTCGCCGACCCGTACGACGCCCGCCTGCGGAGGGTCGCGGTCGCGGCGTGCCGAACCGAGGGCGTGACCCACCACGACGGCGGCACGGTGGTGGTGGTGGAGGGCCCGAGGTTCTCGACCCGGGCGGAGTCGCTCTGGTACGCAGCCCAGGGCTGGGCGGTCATCAACATGACCCAGATGCCGGAGGCGGCCCTGGCGGCCGAGCTCGGCGTTCCGTACGCCGCGATCGCCCTGGTGACCGACTACGACGTCGGCCTGCAGGGGGTCGACGGCATCGCCCCGGTCACGATGGACCAGGTCTTCGCAACGCTGGAGCACAACGCCGAGGTGGTCCGATCGGTCCTCTTCCAGGCCATCGGGCTGCTCAGCGATGCCGATCTGACGCGCTAACATTCCCTTTCCGGCTTCCCCCGCCGATCTCACGTTCTCCTCGACGCGGAGGAAGCCCTGTGGCTGACCCCTCTCCCACGGGCGCGCGGGCGTGCCCGACCAGCCCCCACCCCGCCCACCGGCGAGCCCGGCGCGCCCACCCCCCACCCGACCCACCGGCCGGCGGCCGCCCCGCCGGTGACCCTGGCCGCCGTGCGCGCCCGGCGCACCCTCGCCCGGCCGGCGGTCCGCCGGGCCGTGCTGCTCGTCGTGGCAACCGCGACGGGCGTCCTCGCCGGCGCCCTCGCCGGCGGCCCCGCCGGGCCCGGCGGCGGGCCCGGCGACTGGGGCCGCACCCGGGTCGTGGCGGTCGCCGTCCGCGACCTGGCGCCGGGCGACGAGGTCCGGGCCGGTGACGTGACGGCGCGCCGGCTGCCGGTGGCTTCGCTCGCACCCGGCGCCGTGACCCGAGTGCCGGCGGGGACCGTCGTCCGCGAGGCGATCGTGGCCGGCGAGCCGGTCGTCGGGGCCCGCCTGGCGGCCGCGGGACTCACCGGGCCGGCCGCGCTGGTCGGGCCCGGGCGGCGGGCGGTGGCCGTGCCCCGCGGCCCGGCGCCCGCCCCGCCGCTCGCGGTCGGCGACCGCGTCGACGTGGTGGCCGTCGTCGCCGACGCCGGCGACGACGGGCGGGCGCCGCCGGCGTTCACGCTCGTCGAGCGGGCCCCGGTCGTCGACGTCGGCGGCGAGGCCGTCACCGTGGCCGTGCCCCGGGCCGACGCGCCCCGGGTCGCGTGGGCAGTCGCCGACGGGACCGTCGTGCTCGCCCTGGCGGGCTCAGCGGAAGCTGGTGGCGACCAGTATCAAGATCGCCGTGCCCACGAACAGCCGGTACAGCACGAACGGCAGGAACGAGTGGGTGCGGATGATCTTCAGCGTGCCCCACACGGCGATGTACCCGGTGATGCCCGAGGCCACGATCCCCCAGATGAACGCCGCCCCGAAGCCCGGCGGCACGCCGCCCTGGCCCTGCACGTCGACCCACTTGAACAGCAGTGCCCCGGCGGTGACCGGCAGGCTCATGAGGAAGGCGAACCGGGCGGCGCCGTCCCGGCTCAGACCGACGAACCGGCCGGCCGTGATCGTCACGCCCGACCGCGACACGCCCGGCTGGAGGGCGATCGCCTGCGCCGCGCCGATGATCAGGGCGTCCGACAGGCTGACCTCGTCGATGGTCCGCTTACCCCGGGTGCCGTCGGCCAGCGCCAGCAGCAGGGCGCCGAGGATCATCATCACGCCGATCAGCCAGATCTGGCCGGTGTTGCGCTCGATCGTGTCCGCGAGCAGGGCGCCGGTGATCGCCGCCGGGCACGGCCGACAGCAGCACCAGCCAGCCCAGCCGGCCGTCGGTCGAGCGCGGCTTGGTGAACGCGGCGTGCGTCAGGCGCACGATGTCGTGGCGGAAGTACGCGACCGCACCGATGAGCGTGCCGAGGTGGAGTGCGACGTCGAAGGTCTTCTCCAGCGACCCGTCGCCGGCGAAGTCCTTCCAACCGAAGAGCCAGGGCACCACGATGAGGTGCCCCGACGAGGAGATCGGGAGGTACTCCGAGAGCCCCTGGGTGATGCCCAGGATGATTGCGTGAAGGATGGACACGGAACCCAGTCGTCAGTAGGCCGTGCGGCAGCGCCCGCCGCCGTGGATCCCCGATGGTCACCGACGGGAGGCCGGCAGCGCAACCCGAGCGCTGGTTGGGACGACTACTTCCCGCTCAGCGTGACGCCCGGGATGACGAGCGCCGACGCGCCGGTGCCGCCCGGCGTCCACTCCCGGTCGCCGCCCACCGCGGCGATGTCGAGCAGAAGGCGCTGCAGCGTCGACGCGACCGTGGCCTCGCGGATCGGCTCGGCCCGCGCTCCCTGGCGCACCATCAGGCCCTCGACGCCGACCGAGAAGTCGCCCGACACCGGGTTGACCCCGGAGTGCAGGCCGGTCATCGACTGGACGAGCACACCGTGGTCGACGCCGGCCACCAGGTCGTCGAGCGTGCCCGAGCCCGGGACGACGGCCAGCGCCTGCGCGCCCACGCCCGGGGTCGAGCGAAACCCCCGCACGGCCGACGCCGTCGACGGCACGCCGGCGCGGCGGCCCGTCGCGGTGTTGTGGAGGAACCCGGCCAGCACGCCCGCCTCGACGAGCGGGATGCGCCGGGTGGCGAGCCCCTCGCCGTCGTGGCTGTCGGCGCCGAGCGACTCGGGGTCAGTCGGGTCGTCGGTCAGCGTCAGCAGCGGCGACGCGATCGGCTCGCCGACCCGGTCGCGCGAACGGTGAGCGGCCCTTGAGCACCGACTCGCCGTTGAGCATGCCGGCGACCACCGACAGCACGGTTGCCGCCATCCGGGGTTCGAGGACCAGCGTGACCATGCCGCTGGCGGGCTGGCCCGCGCCCAGCAGCCGGACGGCCCGCTCGACCGCGTCGTCCGCGGCCTCGTCGAGGTCGATGTCGCCGGGCGCCCGGCCGACCGAGACGCCGTAGCCGGTCGTGGTCTCGTCGCCCTCGGTGGCCAGCGCCTGGACCGAGAGATGGCAGTGGGTCGCCCGCCCGGCGACCGTGATGCCGGTGGACGTCGCCACCGCCCCGGTGCCGGAACCGTCGCCCCACGCGGCCACCCGCACGCCGGCGATGCGGGGGTCGCCGGCCTGCACGCGCCGCTCCAGGTCGAGAGCGAGCGCCACCTTGGCCTCGGTCGGTAGAGCGGCCAGGTCCTCGCGCCACAGGTCGATAGCCGGCGGCGTGACGCCGTCGGGCTCGGCCAGGCCGACCCAATCCTCGGGCTCGGCGTAGGCGGCGTTGTCCCGGGCCTCGGCCAGCACGTCGGCGATGACGGCCGGGTCGAGCGATCCGGCGTAGGCGAACCCCTCCCGGCCGTCGCGGACCACGCGCACCCCGATCCCGGCGGACGTCGCCTGGGTGAGCGACTCGACCTCGCCGCCATGCACCCGGACCGTCGTCGAACTGCCGCGCGACACGAACGCCTCGACCTGCTCGCCCGCCGACACCTCCCCGGCCACCTTCTGGGCCAGGCCGAGGAGCTCGACCTCCTCCGGGCTCCCGCCGGTCACGCGCCCGATACCGCGACGTCGCCGACGACCAGCGTCACGCCCGCGGCGCTCATCGGCAGCCACGTGAGGTCGGACCCGACCGCCTGGACGTCGTGCAGCAGCCGTTGGAGCGTCGAGGCGATCGTGAACTCGCGCAGCGGCTCGGCCACCTCGCCGCCCCGGATGCGCAGGCCCTCCGCCCCCGTGGAGAAGTCGCCCGACACCGGGTTCACGCCCGAGTGCAGGCCCGACACCTCCTGGATCAGCACGCCCTCGTCGACGCCGGCGAGCAGCTCGGCCGGGTCGGTCGGGCCCGGGGTCGTCGCCACCGCCCGGCACCCGGCCGTCGGCGTCGACTTGAACCCGCCCCGGATCGCCGAGCCCGTCGACGCGGTCCCGAGGCGGCGGGCGGTCCACGACGAGTGGACGAAGCCGTCCAGCACCCCGGCCGTGATCAGCGGCACCCGGCGGGTGGCCAGGCCCTCGGCGTCGTGGGTGCCGGCGCCCCACGAGCGGGCGTCGGTCGGGTCCTCGACGAGCGTCACCAGCGGCGACGCCACCAGCTCGCCCTCGCGGCCGGCGAACAGCGACCGGGACTTGATGACCTCCTCGGCCCCGAGCGTGCCGGCCACGATGCCGACGATCTGGGCCGTCACCCACGGGTCGAGCACGACGGTGAGGCGGGCCGACGGCGGCTTGGTCGCGCCGAGCATCCGCACGGCCCGTTGTGTGGCGTCGCGAGCGGCGACCGACACGTCCAGGTCGTCGAACGACCGGCCGAGCGAGAACCCGAAGCCGGTCTGTGTCTCGTCGCCCTCGGCGGCCAGCGCGTACGCGACCAGCTCGGCGGCGGTCGCCCGGGACGTGCGGCGGATGCCGGTGGTCGTGGCCACCGCGGTCTCGCCCAGGCCGTCGGCGTAGTCGCACGACTCGACCCCGCTGATCCGGGGGTCGGCCGCCAGCACCGCCCGCTCCAGCTCGACGGCCAGCGCGATCTTGTCGGCCGTGGGGACCGACGCCAGGCCGGGGCGCCACAGGTCGAGCTCGACCGGCTCGACGCCGTCGGGCTCGGCCAGGCCCGCGGCCTCGTCCGGCTCGGCGAACGCCGCGTTGTCCCGGGCCTCGGCGACGGCCTCGGCCAGCGCCGCGGGGTCGAACGAGCCGCAATAGGCGAACCCCTGGCGTCCGTCGCGCACGATGCGCACGCCGACGCCCTGGGTATCGGCCACGGCGAGCTGCTCGACCGCGCCCTCGTAGATCCGGATCTGGGTGTCGGTCGATCGGGCGACGTAGGCCTCGAGCTGTTCGCCGCCGCCCGCCATCGACACCAGGCTGTCAGCGACGTCGAGGAGGTCACTCATTGGCGCCCCCTTCCGGGTGCGCGCAATGAGCGCTCGGCCCTCCGGGCCGAGTAACACACTGCGCTCATGGTTCGCTCGCTTCGCTCGCTCACGCCGCGGTGCCGCCGACGGTCAGCGCCTTGACCCGCAGCGTGGGGACGCCATCGCCGACCGGGACGCCCTGGCCGTCCTTGCCGCAGGTCCCGGGGCTGCCCATGGCGAAGTCGTTGCCGACGGCCTCGATGTCGAGCAGGACCTTGGGCCCGTTGCCGATGAGGTTGCCCTCGCGCAGCGGCTCGGTGATCTGGCCGCCCTCGATCATGTACGCCTCGGTCATGCCGAACACGAAGTCGCCGGTGGCCGTGTTGACCTGCCCGCCGCCCAGGTGGGCGACGTACACGCCGTGGTCGGTGCCGGCGAGGATGGCGGCCGGGTCGTCGTCGCCGCCCAGCAGGTACGTGTTGGTCATCCGGACCATCGGCAGGTGCTGGTAGCTCTGGCGCCGGCCGTTGCCGCTGCGTTCGCGGCCGTCCTTGCGCGACCGCAGCATGTCCCACATGTAGTCGGTGAGCACGCCGTCCTCGATGAGCACGTTGCGCTGGGCGGGCGTGCCCTCGTCGTCGATGGCGAAGCAGCCCCACTCGCCGCCCATCGTCCCGTCGTCGACCAGCGTGACCAGCGGCGACGCCACCTGCTCGCCGAGCTTGCCCCGGAACACCGAGGCGCCCTTGTCGACCAGGTCCTTCTCCAGGCCGTGGCCGCACGCCTCGTGGAACAGCACGCCGCCGCCCCCTGGCCCGATCACGACGGGCACGGTGCCGGACGGCGCCGGGCGGGCGGCCAGCTTGGTGAGCGCCCGGCGGGCGGCCGTGCGGGCGATGTCCTGCACCTCGTAGCGGTCGAACAGCTCGAAGCCGACCGTGCGGCCCACGGACTCGTACCCGGTCTGCATGCCGGTGTCGCCCGAGGCGACGGCCGACACGACGAACAGCGTGCGGACCTGGTCGTCGCCGGTGAGCAGGCCCTCGCTGTTGGCGACGAGGATCTGGCGCCGGCGAGTCGCCGTAGCGGACCCGCACCTGGTGGATGGCCCCGCCCTCGGCCCGGGCGGCCTCGTCGGCCTGGCGCAGCAGGTCGACCTTGGTGCCCTTCGGCACCGACTCGGGCAGGATCGCCGCCGGGCTGACCGGGGCGACGTCGCGCCGCCGCAGAGCGACCTCGCGCACCCCGCCCCCGCCGGAGCGGGCGGCCGCAGCGGCGGCCTCGGCCGCGCTCGGCCAGGCCCGCCTCGGACAGGTCGGCGGTGTGGGCGAACCCGGTGGTGTCGCCGACGACGACCCGGATACCGGCGCCGCGGTCGCGGCCCGAGGACAGTTCCTCGACACGGCCGTCGTCGAGCATCGCCGCCGACGACCGCTTGTCCTCGACGAACACTTCGGCGAACTCGCCCCCGGTGTGGAGCGCGGCGGCGAGGGTGCGCTGGATCACGGCATCGTCGAGCACGGGGCAGCCTTTCGCGGTGTCATGGGGCGCCGCCGGGGCTTTGCTTCGGCGGTGACGTGGCTGCGTACTGTACCCGCGTGCCTCTGCAACCCGGCCTGGCGGCCACCGTGGCCCTCGACGTCACCGATGCCGACACCGCCCTGGCCCTGCGCTCGGGCGAGGTACCCGTCCTGGCGACGCCGAGGCTCATCGCACTGTGCGAAGAGGCCACGGTCCAAGCCGTCGCGGGCCGGGCCCCGGCGGGCCACACGACGGTCGGCATGCGGGTCCAGCTCGACCACCTGGCCCCCACCGCGGTCGGCCAGAAGGTCACCGCCGAGGCGCGCCTCGACAAGATCGAGGGCCGCCGGCTCACGTTCTCGGTCTCGGCCAGCGACGACCGCGGCCTCATCGCCGCCGGCAAGGTCACCCGGGTCGTCGTCGACATCGCGAAGTTCCTCGACAAGACGAGCTGAGCCTCCGTCCCGCCATGGTCGACGAGCCCGAGCCGATCCCGAGCGCCACCGTCGTGCCGTTACGGGACGGGGTGCCCGATCGGGACGGGCGGCGGCTCGAGGTGCTGATGGTGCGGCGGGCGGAGGCGACCGCGTACGGGGGGATGTGGGCGTTCCCCGGCGGGCGGGTCGACCCCGGCGACGCCGACCGGTCCCTGCCCGGCGACCCGCTGGCCGCCGCGCTGCGGGCCGCCGTGCGGGAGGCGGAGGAGGAGGTCGGGCTGGCCTTCCCGCCGGGCGCCCTCCTGCCGTTGAGCCACTGGACCGGTGGGTCGACCTCGGGGCGGCGGCGGTTGTTCGCCGCCTGGTACTTCCTGGCGCCGGCGCCCGACGGGGCGATCGTGCTCGACGGGCACGAGCTTTCCGACCACCGCTGGATCTCGCCCACCGACGCGCTCGCCTCCCGGGACCGGGGCGACATGGACGTGGTCGCGCCGACCTGGATGACACTGCGCACGCTGGCCGCCGCCGCGTGCGTGGCGGACGCCCTCGCCCTGGCGGGCGGCCGGGAGCCTGTCGTCTACGTGTCGCGCATGACCGTCGTCGACGACGAGCGGCGCATCGTGCTCTGGGACGGCGACGCCGGCTACGACAGCCACGACCCCGCCGTGCCCGGAGCCCGCCACCGCCTGGTGATGGACCCCGCCGGCTGGCGGTTCGAGCGGACCTGAGCGCGCGGCGGGTGCCTCAGCCGACGTGGATGACGTCCGCGTCGTCCGGGATGCCGACCTCGACCTCGCCGCCCACGTCGTAGAGCTCGTACGTCGTCGTCAGGCCCGTCGGGCCCGAGCGTCCGGCCAGGGCGTCGTCGAGCGACACGTCCAGGCGCCGCACCACCCCCGCGTCGTCGACCCAGACGTCGATCGGCAGGACCTCCGCCCCCGCCGCCCGCAGACGGCCCTCCAGCGAGCCCGCGGAGGGGGCCGTGGCGCCGTCGGCGGTGTCGCCAGCGAGCGCCAGGCTCGCCCGCAGGTGGGTGGCCCCGACCCCCCGGACCGGCTCGTGACCGACGTCGGCGATCTCGATCACCCGCCGGCCCAAGAGGTCGAGCGGGCCGATCGGGTCGAGGACCAGGGCGAGCGCGTCGTTGTCGGTCACGCCCTGGGCCATGACCGACATGAGCGTGACGCGGGTCCAGTCGGTGGGCCGGCGGCCCAGCTCCTCGGCCATCGGGCCGAGTTGCGAGTAGACGATGTCGGCGTCGAGGACCACCCGGGTCGGGTGCGACCAGTCGCCCTCCAGCGGCTGGCCGGCCTCCGCCAGCGCCGCCGCCACCGCGCTCATGTCCGACGCCGCCTCGGCCCGGTCGCCGCCCCGGTCGAAGGCGGCCTGGTGCACGATCCGCAGCGGTCCGCCGGGACCGGCGATGGTGGTGACCAGCTCGATCCGGGCCCGCTCGACCGCCCGGGTGGCGGCCAGCGCCGCGGAGAGGATGTCGGGGCCGGGCGATACGGCGGGTGGGGCGGTGTCGTCGGCCATCGGATCCTCCGATCCATCGGGTCTGAGATAGCGCACGGAGCCAGTCGGCCCCAACACGACCGGGGTTCGCCCGGAGGTCAACCGCGGGAACCCTCGGCCAACGCGCGGCAAACAACCCGTCGCGCTCGTCGTAGACTTGCAGGAGGCCAGGCGTCCGCCCCCTGCCGGGCACGTACCGAGCACGCGAAGTGCCCCGGGGCCGGCGGAATCTACATCAGAGTTGATGTCGGAGGAAGGTGACGGTGGAACGCAGACAGGCGGTCACGCTCGGGCTGCGCCTCGCGGTCAGCGCCGGGATGCTCGCCGTCCTCATCACCAAGGTGCCGTCCTTCAACCCGGCGGACATGGTGCCCCAGTGGTCGGTCGGCACGGCGATGTGGCTGAGCCTCGCCGCGCTCCTCACGCTCGCCGGCATCATCCTGTCGGCGCTGCGCTGGCAGAAGGTGCTCGGCGCCCTCGACATCGACGCCGGCCTGCCCCGGCTGATGTCCCACTACCTGGCCGGGCAGTTCGTCTCCAACGTGCTGCCGACGACGATCGGCGGCGACGTGCTGCGGGTGAGCCGCCTGTCCCGCGACACCGGCGAGTCGCCCGGGACGTTCGCCTCGGTCGTCCTCGAACGCCTCACCGGCTGGCTCGTGCTGCCCGTGATCACGATCATCGGGTTCACCGTCAACCCGGGGCTGCGCCACCTCGGCACCGCCACGCGGGTCGCGCTGATGCTCGCCTTCGGCACGCTCGTCCTCCTGGCGGCCGTGCTCGTCGCCGCCGGCAGCCCCCGGCTGGGCGGGCGGTTCGCCACCACCGGCGGCTGGCGCCGCTTCGTGGGCGCGGTCCACCTCGGCGTCGACCGGCTGCGCTCCGACCCCGGCGCGGCGGCCAACGTGCTGGTCGCCGGGTTCGCCTACCAGCTCGCCCTGGTGCTGTCGGCCGTCGCCGCCGCCCGGCGCTCGGCCTCCAGCCCGCCGGGCTGACCGCGCTGCTCGCCTTCTTCCCCGCCGTCCTCATCGCCCAGGTGCTGCCGATCAGCATGTCGGGCCTCGGCGTGCGCGAAGGTGCGTTCGTGCTCTTCCTCCAACCCCTGGGCGTCGCCCAGCAGGAGGCCATCGCGCTCGGCCTGCTGCTCTACATGCTGAACCTGGTGGTCAGCCTGCTCGGCGCGCCGGCGTTCGCCGCCGGCGGGCGCCGGCATCACGAAGCGACGGCATGACCGCAGTCGAGACCGAAGCCCCGGCGGGCCGCCGCCGGCCCCGTACCACGCTGCGCTGGTACCGCGAGGCCGCCTACATCGTGCTCGTGTACCTGGCGTACTCGACCGTGCGCAACCAGTTCGGCTCGGGCGCGGGCGACCACATCGACGCCGAGCCCGCGTTCCACCACGCCGAGGCGATCATCCACGTCGAGCGGACCCTGCGGCTCTACTTCGAGCAAAACCTCCAGCACTGGTATCTGTCGCTGCCGGCCCACGGGCTCGTCCGGGTGTGGAACGTCTACTACGGCGTCTTCCACTTCGTCGTGGCGCTCTTCGCCCTCGTCTACCTCTACCGCAAGGCGCCGGCCCGCTACCGGCTGTGGCGCAACACGCTGGCGTTCACCACGCTGCTGGCGCTGGTGGGCTTCGCCACGTTCTCGCTGATGCCGCCGCGCCTGCTCGACGACCCGGGGATCTACGGCGGCTGCCGGGTGTACACCGACGCGCCGCCCGACGCCCTGCCGGACCGGGCCGGGGAGCCGCCGTGCGACCGGTTCGGCTACGTCGACACGATCGCCGTCTACGGCGGCTGGGCATCGTTCGGCAGCGACGAGATGGCGGCCGTCTCCAACCAGTACGCGGCGATGCCGAGCATGCACATCGGCTGGTCCACGTGGTGCGCCTTCGTGCTGGTGCCGCTGATCCGGCGCCGCTGGCTGCGGGCGCTGGTGATCGCCTACCCGATGCTGACCCTGTTCGACATCATGGTCACAGCGAACCACTACTGGATCGACGGACTCGGCGGGCTCGTCTGCCTGGGCGTCGGCTTCCTCATCGCCCGCGCCGTAACCCGGACCTGGGAGGCGCGCCGGGGACCGGTGACGCCCGCCAGCCCGCCGGATCAGCTCGCGGAGACCGGCTCGACGCTGCCGGGCGCGGCCGTGGCCCCCCAGTAGACCGGGATGCCGTGGTACTCGGCCGTGCCGAGGACCACCTCCTCGCCGCCGGGCCACCACGTCACCCGGATGTCGGCCAGGGCGCCCGCCGGCTCCAGCCGGAGCCACGCCAGCGGGCTCGCGGCGGTGGCCGCCTGCCCGTAGCCCCGCAGCGCGGCCCGCATCCGGTTCCGCGACTCGCGACTGACGTACTGCCACACGATGGAGTGGACCACCACCGTGGCGACGCCGCGGGCGCGGTGGGCCAGGCGGGCCTCCAGCCAGGCGCCGAGGTCGCCGGCCTCGACCGGGGCCGGGAGCGAGGCGGCGATCGCCAGCGCCGAGTCAAGGCGGGCAAGCCGCTCGACCTGGTCGGGCCACACGAAGCCGCGCAGCGTGAGGCGGTCGCGTTCGCTGGTCGGGTCGAGCGGGTTGCGGTCGCACCCGGCGCGCTCGGCGACCTCCACGCCGGCGTCGAGGCCCGGCAGCCCACGCGGCGGATCGCCGGCGTCGCGCCACACGCCCTCGAACCGCACCCCGCTGGCCGGGTCGCCGAAGCTCGTCTCGCCTGTGTCGAACCAGAACCGGTCGAACCGCAGGTTCAAACCGGCGGACGCCCCCAGCTCCAGCACCCGCAGCGGCAGGCCGCTACGGCGGGCCACCCAGGCGTAGCCCCCCACCAGCGCCGCCGACCGCGCGACCTCGTTGGTCTGCACGCCGGCGGTCACGCCGGCCTCGACCGCGGCGCGGTGCTGCTCGACCGTGGCGAGGAAGGCGTCGGCCAGGCCGGGGCCGGGGGTCCCGCCCGCGGACGGGTAGTGCGCGGCCAGCGCCGGCGCCTCGCCCGCGAGCACGAGGCGGTGGACCGCGCCCAGGAAGCGCAGCACGAGCGCGGTGTTCCAGTGGTCGCCCGCATGGGGGCCGAGGACCGCCGCGCAGACGCCGCCCGCGGCAACGTCCGCGCCCACCGCGGCCAGCACCTCGTCGTACACAGCCGACCCCAGCTGGGCGCAGCCGGCCCGCTGCAGCTCGATCAGCTCGCCCAGCGAGATCTCCCCTGAGGCACTCACGCCGCGGTTCTAGCGGACCCAGCGACCTGGGCGGCTACGCGCCCCGGGCGGTAGGGTTGGTCGCTGCTCGGGGCCAACCCCCATGTCCACCTAGCGTCGCCGGAGCCGCTGCATGCTCCTCGAGTCGATCGAGAACCCCGCGGATCTGCGCGGCCTCAGCTACGAACAGCTCGACGAGCTGGCCATCGAGATCCGCGACCGCATCGTCGCCGCGGTGTCGGCGGCCGGCAGCGGCCACCTGGGCTCGAACCTGGGCGTCGTCGAGCTGACCCTCGCCGTGCACCGGGTTTTCGACTCGCCCCGTGACGTCATCCTCTGGGACATCGGCCACCTGGCCTACGTCCACAAGATGGTGACCGGGCGGCGCGAGGAGTTCGCGAGCCTGCGCCAGGCGGGCGGCCTGTCCGGCTACCCCAGCCGCGAGGAGTCCGACCACGACTGGGTCGAGAACAGCCACGCGTCGACCATCCTCTGCTACGCGCACGGGCTGTCCGAGGCGTTCCGGGTGCGCGACGTCGACGACCGCAAGATCGTCGCGATCATCGGCGACGGCGGCCTCACCGGGGGCATGGCGTTCGAGGGCCTGAACAACCTGGGCCACTCCGACAGCCGGGTGGTCATCGTCCTCAACGACAACGGCCGCAGCTACGCGCCCACGGTGTCCAAGCTGGGCGAGAGCCTGGGGCGCATCCGGCTCAACCCGGCCTACATCCGCAATCGGGCGCGGCTCGACCGGCTGCTGCACGAGGTCCCGGTCGTCGGCGACAAGCTGGAGCGGGGCGTCGAGGGCGCCCTGGCGGCCCTGCGCGAGATGTTCGAGCCGCCGGCGTTCTTCGAGATGCTGGGCGTGCGCTACACGGGCCCGTTCGACGGCCACGACATCGCCGGGATGGAGAGCGCGCTGCGCAACGCGGCCGAGTACGACGGCCCGATCGTGGTCCACGTGCGCACCGAGAAGGGCCGGGGCTACGAGCCGGCCGAGAAGGACCCGATCAAGCGGCTGCACGACCTGGGCGAAGTCAAGCCGGGCACCTACACCGCGGCGTTCGCCGAGGCGATCATCAAGGAGGCCGAGCACCGGCCCGAGCTGGTGGCGATCACCGCCGCCATGCCCGACTCGACCGGCCTGCTGCCGTTCAAGGAGCGCTTCCCCGACCGGTTCTTCGACGTCGGCATCGCCGAGCAGCACGCGGTGACCGTCGGCGGCCGGCATGGCGATGGGCGGGCTGCGCCCGGTGGTCGCCATCTACGCGACGTTCCTCAATCGCGCGCTCGACCAGGTCAACGCCGACGTGGCGCTGCACGAGCAGCCGGTCGTGTTCTGCCTCGACCGGGCCGGCATCACCGGCGACGACGGCGCCAGCCACCACGGGGTGCTCGACCTGGTGCTGCTGTCGAAGATCCCGGGCATGACGATCTTCGCCCCGTCCTCGTACCACGAGGTCGGCGTGATGCTGCACGACGCCCTGGAGCTGTGCACCGAGCGGCCGGCCGTGATCCGGTTCGCCCAAGACCATGCCGCCCGACGACCCGGCGGCCGACGAGGTCGGCTCGGGCCTGTCGGCGCGCAAGGTGCGGGCCGGCACCGACGTGTGCCTGCTGGCGGTCGGCAAGATGCTCGGCGCGGCCCGGCAGGCGGCCGACGAGCTGGCGGCCGAGGGCATCGAGGCGACGGTGTGGGACGTCCGGGTGGCCAAGCCGCTCGACGAGGAGATGCTGGCCGACGCCGCCGCCCACCCGGCGGTGGTCACGGTCGAGGACGGCTACGCCGACGGCGGCATCGGCGCGGCGATCGCGGCGTCGTTTCGGCAGCGGGATCCACCCCGCCACGGCTCGCGGTGCTAGGCGTGCCGATCCAGTTCATCCCCCACGGCAAGCCCGACGCCATCCTGGCGTCGCTGGGTCTCGACGGGCACGGCGTCGCTGCCACCGTCCGTGACCTGGTGTCGCGTCCCTAGGCCCGGCCCGCACCGACCGCCTGACGCGACAAGGCCCGGACCGGATGTCTCCGGCCCGGGCCTCTCCCCCTGGTCGCCCCCAGCGGATCAGAGGTCACCTTAGTCGAGCGGGTGTCGCCTGTCACATGTTGTTATCGGCTTATTCGCCGAAAAGGTAACGGCTGGCGCGGCTCAGGTGTAGTACGGATTTTCGCCCATCGCGTGATCGGTGGTGTCGATCACGTCGGTCACCTCGGGGATGGCCTCCTTGATCGACCGGGCGATGCCCTCACGCAGCGTCATGGCCGACACCGCGCATCCCTGGCAGCCTCCGCCCATGGTGACGTAGACGTCGTCGCCCTCGACGTGGTCGAGCGCCGCGAAGCCCCCGTGCATGGCCAGGGCGGGGTTGATCTGCCCGTCGAGCAGCTGCCGCACCTTCTCCTCGACGGTGCCGGTGAGCTCGAGGTGTGCGCCGGACAGCGGGTCGGGCCGGTTGGGGTTGCGGAGGACGAGACCCTCCTGCCCGCTGGAGGGCACGTCGAGCGTGGCGCCCCGGAGCGAGTCGACGCTGTCGCCGGGAATGATGACGGGCAGCTCGCCCTGCGCCTCGACGACGTCGCCGGCGGCCTCGTCGGCCTCGGCGAGGGGATCGAACGCCAGGTCGTAGGTGTACTCGACGCCCTGGACCCCGGTGACTTCTATGCGAAGCCCCAGCGTGTCGGGATCGTCCTCCTGCGCCCGCAGGGCGAGGATCTTGTCCCGGGCGACGTCGGTGACGGTCAGAAACATAGGGTCAGGCTATCGCCGCCCTGGTCGCGGCACGTCCCGTGGGTACCCTGACAGAGATGGACAAGGTGGGCGCTCTGGTCCGGTTCATCTGGCGGAGCAGCAAGCGGGCGGTGGTCTTCGTCATCGGCGTCGCGCTGCTGGCGATCGGCCTGATCATGTTCGTGACCCCGGGCCCGGGCATCGTGCTGGTCGTCCTGGGCCTGGCGGTCCTGGCAACGGAGTTCGCCTGGGCGGAGCACCTGCTGGAGCAGGCCAAGCGGCAGGCCGGCAAGGCGGGCCAGGCCAGCCAGAAGATCCCGGGCGTCAGCCGGACGTGGACATGGGTCACGGGCCTGTGGCCGTGGGGCCGGCGCCGCCGAGCGCCCGAGGGCGACACGGACGACGCGGCAGCCGAGCCCGCAGCGGCAGAACCCGACTGAACCCCGTAGTGGACGCTCGCGTCCACTACCCCGCCGACTCCGCCTCCTCGGCCAGCGCCAGCCACGTGTCCTCGGCCCGCGACAGCTCGACGGCGACCGTGGACATGTCCCGGCCCACGCGGGCGAGCGCCACGTGGTCGGGCCCCGCGGCGGCCAGCTCGGCCTCCAGCGCCGCGTGCCTGTCCTGCAGGCGCCGCATCTCGGCCTCGGCCTGGCGCATGAGGTGGCGCAGCGTGCTGGGCGACCGCCGCCCGGGACCTGACGGCACCGGCGGCCTGGCCGAGCGAGGGCGGGACGACGGCGACGGTGGGAGGCGGTGGCGGCGGGCCGCGACGTAGGCGGCGTAACCGCCCGGGACCCGGCCCACCGTGGCCGGCGCGCCCCACCCGCCGGCGAGTCCACGACCACCACGTCCTCGACCGTGCGCTCCAGGAACGCCCGGTCGTGGCTCGCCACCACCAGCGTGCCCGGCCACGCGTCGAGCAGGTCCTCCATGGCGCGCAGGGTGTCGAGGTCGAGGTCGTTCGTCGGCTCGTCGAGCAGCAGCACGTTCGGGCCCTCCCGCAGCACCAGCGCCAGCTGCAGCCGCCGCCGCTCGCCGCCCGATAGCAGCCGCACCGGCGCCCACTGGGCGTCCGTGTCGAACCACAGCCGCTCCAGCAGCGCCGCGTCCGACCAGTCCGGCTGGCGGGCCGACCCCGCCACCAGCTCGCGGACCCGGGCGTCCGGCGGTAGCTCGACGCCCCGCTGGTCGTAGTAGCCGACCCGCACGGTGCTCCCCCGCAGCACCCGGCCCGCCCGGGGCTGCCGGCGGCCGGCGATCACGTCGAGCAGGGTCGACTTGCCACTGCCGTTGATCCCCACCACCCCCAGGCGGTCGCCCGGGCCCAGGTCCAGGTCGACGTGCTCGAACACGAGACGGTCCCCGTAGCCGTCGGCCACGCCCGACAGCTCGATCACCGTGTCGCCCAGGCGGGGCATGCGCACCAGCTCGGCCAGGCCGAGCTCGCCCGCCCTCGCCGGGTCGGGCGCCCGGGTGTCCACCACCGCCCGGGCCGCGGCGACGTTGGCCTTGGGCTTGCGGGTGCGGGCCGGGGCGCCGCGGCGCAGCCACGCCAGCTCGGCGCGGGCGAGGTTGCGGCGCTTGTGCTCGGCGTCCGCCTCCCGCTCCGCCCGGTCGGCGCGCGCCTCCAGGTACGACGCGTAGCCGCCCTCGTGGACGTAGCCCCGGCCCCGGTCCAGCTCCAGGATCCTCGTCGTCACCCGGTCGAGCACGTGGCGGTCGTGCGTGACCAGGACCAGGCCGCCCGAGAACCCCGCCAGGCGGTCCTCCAGCCAGGCGATCGCGTCCATGTCGAGGTGGTTGGTGGGCTCGTCGAGAATCAGCAGGTCGCTCTCGCTGTCCTCCCCCACCGCCACCAGGGCCCGCGCCAACGCCACCCGCTTGGCCTGGCCGCCGGACAGGCGGTCCACCGGTGCGTCCACCAGCCCGCCCATGCCCAGCCGGTCGAGGATCGCCGCGCCCTCCCAGGCCCCGCCCACGGCGTCCGCCACCCGGCCCGCCGGGAGCGTCGCCATCTGGTCGAGGGTGACGACCCGGGCGCCCCGGCCCCGTCGCACCACCCCCGCCTCCTGCGGGAACGTGCCCGCCAGGACGCCCAGGAGCGTCGACTTGCCGCTGCCGTTGATCCCCACCACCGCCAGTCGGTCGCCGCTCGACACCGTCACCGACAGGCCCGTGAACAGGGGCTTGCCGGGCCGGCTGGCCTCCAGGTCCTGGGCGTCGACGAGGATCACGGCCGCCGACCGTACCGGTCCCCGACCGGCGCACCCCACACCGGTATCGTCGGCCGTCCATGCGCGGCGACGGCATCCTCTCCGGACCCATCGACCTGGACGGGCCCCGCCGGTCGCGCCCCGCCTACCCCGAGGTCGAGGGCCGGACCGGCCTCGCCGTCGTCCACCGGGCCACCGGCGTCGAGGGGACCGTCCTCGGGTTCGAGCACGGCGGCGTGGCGCTGCGGGACGCCCGCTCCGGCGCCCGGCGCCTCGTCCGGCTCGACCCGGGCGGCTTCCTGGTCGACCGCCGGCCCGTCACGCTCGTGCCGCCCAAGCCCACCCCGGCGGCCGCCGCCACCCGCCCGGGGCGCACCGCCTCGGGCTCGACCGCCGTGCGGGACCAGCGCGCCCGGGTCGCCCGCGCCAGCCGCATCCTGGTCGAGGGTGTCCACGACGCCGAGCTCGTCGAGCGGGTGTGGGGCGACGACCTGCGGGTCGAGGGCGTGGTGGTCGAGCGGCTCGACGGCATGGACCACCTCCCCTCCGCCGTGGCCGAGTTCGCGCCCGGCCCCGGGCGCCGGCTCGGCGTGCTGCTCGACCACCTGGTCGACGGCAGCAAGGAGGCCCGGGCGGCCGCCGCGGTGCGCCACCCCCAGGTGCTCGTGCGGGGCACGCCATATGTCGACGTGTGGCAGGCCGTCCGGCCCCGGGCCGCCGGCATCGACGCCTGGCCGGACGTCCCGCGGGGCCGCCCGTGGAAGGAGGGCGTGATCGCCGCCCTCGGCGTCCGGGCCACGCCGGGCGAGTTCTGGCGGACGCTGCTCGGCCGGGTCCGGACCTACGCCGACCTCGACCCGGCCCTCGTCGGAGCGGTCGAGGAGCTGATCGACTTCGTCACCGCGCCCTGACCCGGGTCGCATTGCCTCAGCGTGATCGAGGCGGTCCCCTACCCGGCGACCGCGGCCTGACGCAGCGCCCGTTCGAGCAGCCGGGCGTCGCCGAGGCGGCGTTTGAGCTGCCGTTCGAGCCCGGCGATCGGATGCAGGTTCTGAGGCGCCCGGGGGTTCTGGAAGGGCTGGCTGGCGAACCGGGGCAGCGTGACCGAGACGCGGTCGGCCCGGCCGGCGGCGACGGCCGGCCCGAGGTCCCCGGGCAGTTCGCACCGCACCACGCCCCACCACGGGTGCGTCGCGGGGCCCGGCAGCCGCAGGTACCACGACCAGCGGAAGCGGCCCTCGCCGACCGTGAACAGCGGCGTGCGCTCGCCCGGGCCGAGGGCGGTCGCCACGGCCTGGAGGTCGGGCGGCAGGTAGGTCACGTGATGGGTCTTGACGTAGCCCACCGCCCCGGGGATGTGGTGCAGCCCGCCGAGCGGCCCGTCCACCACCACGAGGTCAACGGGCCCGGCAGCGGCGGCCGCCCCGGCCACCCGTCCCTCCAGGTCGCCCCGGGCCTGGCCGAGCGCCAGGCCGAGCGGGTCGCCGGCCGGCCGGTCCGGGACGGCGACCGGGCGCCAGGTGCCGTGGCGGGTGACGATCGCCTCGCCGGCCGCGCCGGGGCAGAGCACGCCCCGGCGGACCTCGGCGGCCACGACGGCGGCCTCGCGGCCGGCGCAGCGCACCGCGCCCGCGGCCCAGCTCGCGCACGCCCCCGGCCGGGTCACGCCGTCGTCGCCGGTGACCCACACCCGGGCGTCGATCCGCTGGACGCCGTCCACGAACAGGACCGACGCCGCACGCTCGCCCCGCGGGCGGAGTGGCGCCCAGTCCGCCGCGTCGCGCTCGACCCCGACGTCGACCGGGGCGCCGGACTCGCCCAGCCCCGCGGCGCCGTCGGCCGGCGCCCCGAAGTCGGGCGCCCAGGTCTCGACCGCGAACCTCACACCTCGACCCGCTCGATCGATGCGGCCCCGCCGGTCTTGGACACCTCGAAGCGGACGGGCAGCCGCTCGGCCAGCTCCCGCACGTGGGTGACGACGCCGACCATCCGGCCCCGGGCGCCCAGCTCGTCGAGGGCCGTGGCGACGACTTCCAGCGTGTCCGGGTCGAGGCTCCCGAACCCCTCGTCGAGGAACAGGGCGTCGAGCCGGGCCGCGCCCGCGGCCGCCAGTCCCGCGACCTGGTCGGCCAGCGCCAGGGCGAGCGCGAGAGAGGCGAGGAACGTCTCGCCGCCCGACAGCGTCCGGGCCGACCGGACCTGGGCGGCGTGGATGTGGTCGAGCACCGCGAACCCGCCCGACCGGCCGTCCAGCGCCAGCGAGAACGCCCCGCCGGACAGCTCCAGCAGCCGGTCGGAGGCGCCGGCCACCAGCTGGTGGAGGGCCTCGTCCAGCAGCCACTTCTCGAACCGGTCGGCCTTCAGGTGCGCGGCCAGGGCGTCGGCGACCTGCTGGCGGCCGGTCGCCGCGGCCTGCTCGGCCCGCAGGCGCTCGGCGTCGGCCAGCTGCTCGTCCAGGCGGGCGACGTCGCCCTCTGCCCGGGCGTGTGCGGCGGCGACGGCCTCGCCGGGCCAGGCCCCCGCGACGACCTCGACGCCGGCGTCGGCGCAGGCCGCGGCCAGCTCCGCGAGGCGGCGGGCGGCGTCGGCGCGGGCCGTGTCCGCCGCCGCCCGGTGCTCGGCCTCGGCGGCGGCCAGCGCAGGCGCCCGTTCGGCGCCCCACGCCAGGAGCGCCGCCCAGTCGGTGGCGAGGTCGCGCCGCTCCGCGGGGGCGGCGCGAGGGCGGCGACCCCGTCGCGGGTGCGGTCGAACGCCCGCCGGGCCTCGGCCTCGCGCTCGCCGAGCGCCCGGACACGGGTGTCGGCCGCGGTGATCTCCCGGCGCGCGTCCCGATCGGCCTGGCGGGCCTTGTCGAGCGCGGTCGCCGCCTCGTCCAGCAGGGCCAGCGCGTGCTCGACGGCGGCGGCGTCCGGGGCCTTCGCCAGGCGCGCGTCCACCTCCGCCCGCTCGGCGCGCACCCGGTCGAGCTTCTCGTCGACCCGGGCCTGGTGGGTGCGTGCCTCGCTGACCGTGGCCAGGGCGGACTCGGCGGCCCGGGTGGCGTCGTCCACGAGGCGCTCGGCCCGGGCAAGGTCGGCGGGCGCCTCGTGGGCCGGCAGGTCCCGGACCTGCTGGCCGCAGACGGGGCAGTCCTCGCCCACCACCAGTGCGGGCACCAGCGCCTGGGCGCGGTGCTCGACCCGGGCGTGCTCCCGCTCGGCGGTGCGGGCCGCCAGGTCGGCCCCGGCCCGGTCGCCCACCTCGGCCGCGGCGGCCAGCGCGTCGGCGGCCTCGGCCGCCGCCCGCTCGCCGCGCTCCTGGACGTCCGCCAGCTCGGCGCGGCGGGCGTGGTCGGTCCGCAGTGCCTCGACCCCCCGGCGCTCGGGCAGCTCGGCCAGCCTCGCCTCGGCGGCCTCGACGGCGGCCGCCGCCTCCTCGCCCCGGACTGCGCACCGGGCCCGGGCTGCAGCCGCCTCGGCCAGGTCGGCGGCCAGGGCGTCGACGCCCGGCGGGGCGGCCAGCGCCGCGAGCAGGCGGGCGTGCCCGGCGACGGCCTCGGCCTGCTCGCCGGCCCGGCGGGCGGCCTGGTCGAGGGCGTCGAGGGTGGGGCGGTCGGCGGCCAGGCGCTCGCCCAATGCGGCCAGCGCCGCGACCCGGTCGGCGGCCGCGGCCCGGGCCTCGGGCGTGGCGCCGGCCAGCTGTGCGAGCTGGCCGCCGGCCACCTCCGCGGCGTTGCGGTCGAGTGCGGACCGCTGGCGGGCCGCGCTGGCGACCCGGTCGTACAGGCCGAGGTCGAGCAGCCGGACCAGCAGGTCCTGGCGGTCGCGGGGCTTGTCGTGCAGGAACCGGGCGAACTGGCCCTGGGGCAGCACCACGCAGGTGGTGAAGTGGTCGAAGGTGAGGCCGAGCAGGTCGCCCGACCGCCTCGGTCACCTCGTCGGCGGTGCCGGCCAGCACCTCGTCGCCCCGCTCGAGGCGGGCCTCCTTCGTGGTGGCGCCGCCGCCGTTCGTCGCGCGCACCACCCGGACCGCGGTGTAGCGCGACGCCGTCGACGTCGAAGTCGAGCCGCACCCGGGCCTCGGTCAGGCCCTGGCTGATGACCGGGCGCGACGGCCCGCCGGTCGTCGAGGCGGGGCACGGTGCCGTAGAGGGCGAAGCAGATGCGCGTCGATCACGGTCGACTTGCCCGAGCCGGTCGGCCCGACGAGGGCGAAGAGGTCGGCGTCGGCGAAGTCGACCACCGTCCGGCTCGCGGAAGACGCGTGAAGCCCTCCAGCTCCAGCCGGACCGGCCGCACGGCGCCGACTCCAGCTCGTCGAGCAGCTCGTCGAACAGCGCCAGCACGCGCGTCGTCGGCCGCGTCCCGGCTCGGCCAGGTACTCGGCGAACAGGTCGTGCGGGCGTGCGGCCGCAGGCGGTCCGGGCCGGCCGCGCGGCCGCGGCGCCCTCGCCGTCCCGGGCGGGCGAGCACGACCTCGACGCGCGTCGGGCAGCAGCTCGCGCACCTCGTCGGCCAGGCCGGCGCGGGCCGGCTCGTCGCAGGCATCGACCCGCAGGCAGGCGTCGCCGGCCTGCGTCGCCGCCGGGCCAGCACGTCGGCCAGCGTGCCCCGCACGGTCCGCAGCGCGGCGGCCGGCGGTGAGCGGCACCGCCCGGACCGCGGCCGGCAGCCCGGGCGCGACCTCGACCACGTGGACGACCGGCTCGTTCGCCTCCTCGCCGAAGTCGAGCGCGAGCGGGCGAGCCGGAGTAGCGGAGCGGCGCACGGCGCCCGGCAGCTGCTGGGCGCGGTGGAGGTGGCCGAGCGCCACGTAGTGGGCGGCGGCCGGGAAGGCGGTGGCCGGGCACCGCAGTAGTCGAACGATGGTGTGGGCGTCCCGCTCGCCGCCGCCGAGCGTCCGCCGCCGACCACGGTCAGGTGGGCGGCGACGAGGTTGACCGTGTCCGGCCGCGAAGCCCGCGGTGAGCGTGCGCGATGAGGCGGCGCGAGGTGGTCGGCGTAGGCTGGCGTGCGCGTCGGCGGCGCGTCGGCCCATCAGCTCGTCGGCGCGCGACGACGTACCGCTGCGACAGGAACGGCAGCAGCGCCACCTGCGGCCGCTCGCCCGCCGGCGGTCGACGCTCGATCACGCCGCCGTCGTCGGGCGCGGCGGACGGCCGACGCACGCGTGATCCCGTGGCCGCGGCCACAGCGGCGCGCACCGCGTCCAGCCGGCGCGGCCGTTGTCGTGGTTGCCGGCGACGACCACCACGGCCGGCCGCCGGTGCCGGCCAGGGCGAGCAGCGCCCGGTAGACGATCGGCTCGGCCTCCGGCGGTCGGGCGCGGCGGTGTCGAACAGGTCGCCGGCGACGAGGACCAGGTCGACCGCCTCCGCGCGTCGGCGATCGCGGCGATCTCGGCGAGCACGGCCCGGTGCTCGTCGGCCCGGGTGCGGCCCCGGATGCGCCTTGCCGACGTGCCAGTCGGAGGTGTGGAGGAGCTTCACGGCGCTAGCCCGGCCGAAGGGAGTCGTCGACGGGTCGTCGACCGCCGGCGTCGGCGCCGTGGCGCCGCGGCCGGCGGCCCGGCCTCGCTCGGGCCGGGTCGCCCAGGCCGGGAACGGGAACTCGCACGACGAGCGGCACCGGGCAGCTCGGGCTGGGTGACGAACATCGTGCCCGGCTTGGCGATCGTGGCCCGCTGCCGCTGGGCCGGCGGGCAGGAAGCCGTACTCGGGCCGCGCCGCCTCGGCCGGGTCGAGCCGGCCGACGACCCGGATCGCCGAGTTGGCGACGATGCGCCGCTCCACCTCGCTCGCGGTCTGCTGCGCGCCGATCAGGATGATGCCGAGCGAGCGGCCCCGCTCGGCGACGTCGAGCAGGATCTCCTTGATCGGGCTGGAGCCCTCGCGGGGCGCGTACTTGTTGAGCTCGTCGAGCACGACGAACAGCAGCGGCCGGGCCGTGCCCGGCCTGCTCCTTGCGCTCGAACGCCTGGCGCAGCACGACGCCGACCACGAAGCGCTGGGCCCGGTCGGGCAGGTTGTGCAGGTCGACGACGGTGACCTGGGCGCGCTCGCAGTGTCGACCGCGGTGGGCGGCGGGTCGGGCAGGTCGGCCCGGATCAGGCGGCGCGAGGTGGCGGCTCGCGCCGATGCAGCCGGCGGACGAACGCGTTGACGGTGCCCAGCGCCGATGGCCCGGCCGGCCCAGCTCGGTCGGGCCGTCGTCGTCGTCTGAGCCGGCTCGACGATCAGGTCGACCAGGTCGCGGAACGTGCGGACCGACGTCGCCGTCGATGCTGCACCGCCGCCGTCGCCCGCGGGCTCGGCGTCGCGGCGCAGGCGGGCGGTCGACGTTGTGCACGACCATCGTGTACTGCTGGCGCTCGTCCTCGGCGTCGGCGAAGACGAACGGCAGCAGCTCGTCGCGCGCAGAACTCGCTCGAGCGTCCAGAAGAACGAGGTGCACGCCCGGTCGTGCGCGGCTGGCCACGTCGGGCGTGGCGTTGGGGTCGCCGCGCGCGGGGCGGGGCGAAGACGGCGACGCTCGGCGAACGGCGCCGGCGGGCAGCCCGAGCGTGCGCGTACGCGGCGCGGCCTGGTCGGCGTCGAGCCGGGTGTTGGGGTGGTCGAGGAAGAGCAGGTCCTCGCCCTTGACGTTGAAGATCAGCGCCTTGGTGTTGGCGGCCTCGGCGCCGAGCACGCCGGAGTGGAACAGGGAGTAGAGCAGGAAGGTGGCGTAGCTGGTCTTGGTGGCCACGCCGGAGATGCCGGAGATGTTGACGTGCGCGCCCCGGGTGCCGTCGAGGAAGTCGAGGTTGAGGTAGAGCGGCTCGCCGTCGCGGCGACAGCCCGGCGGGCAGCCGGCGCTCCATCCGGTCGAAGAACAGGGCCTCGTCGCGCTCGGCCCCGGTCGGCCCGGCGCACCCGCGCGCCGGGCAGCGGCGGCACGTACACCTCGGGCTCGACCCGGGTGGTGGTGATCTCGGCGGCCTCGCTGACCTCGGCGGGCAGCATGCCGTCGGCGATGAGGAAGACGTCGGAGTCGAACTGGGCGCCCTCGTGGCGGGCCCGCACCTGGGTGACGACGCCGGACGATGCGCACCGGCTCGCCCGTCGGGCAGCACCCGCTCGAGGCCACCACGACGTCGTCGAGCTGCAGGTAGCGTGCCCGGGCGCGACCGCCGACCCAGAACTCCAGCGGCGTGGCGTCCTCGGTGCCGAGCACCCGGCCCGCGAAGGGGGACACGCCGTCCATGGGGACGACGTTAATCAGCGGGACGGCCGGAGCCGGAGACCCCCCGATCGGCGGGTCACGCATCCCGGCAACGCGTTTTGTACGCGGAATCGGTCGCCCTGGCGACCGATTCCGCGTACAAAAGCCGGCGGCGACACGCTCGTTACGCCTCGCCGCCCCCCGGCGGCCTCCTCAGTCGGGGAGCCGTACCTCTCGGGCGTACTCGGGCCGGCCTCGCACTCGACGCCGTCGATGCGGAACGCCGCCCGACCCTCCAGCACCTCGAAGCGCTCCTCCATCCCCGGGTGCACGTGCTCGGCGGCCCGGTGGCCGGGGCGTGTCCAGCTCGTGTGCATGACCAGCAGGTCGTCGGTCTCGGACAGGAACTCCACCTGCTCGCCCGTCCGGGGGTTCTCGATCATCGGGCGAGCCTACGGCTCCTACCATCGGCGCCCGATGGGCGCCGAACCAACCCCCCCGCCGCACGTCGTGCTGGTCACCGGCCTGCCCGGAACCGGCAAGACAAGCCTGGCCGAGCGGGTCGCGCCCCGCTCGGCGCGCCCGTGCTCGGCTGGGACTGGGCGATGGCCGCGCTCACGCCCTTCGGGCCGGTGGCCGACGCCGCCCAGGGCATGCACCACGCCGACTACCACGCCCTCGGGTGGGCGATGGTGTGCCAGGCCGCACTCGCCCAGGTGCGGCGGGGCATGTCGGTCGTGCTCGACGGGATGGCCGCCGACGCCACCGTGGCCCGGGTGCGATCGCTGGCCCGTGACCACGGCAGGCGGGCGACCGTCGTCCTGACCACGTGCGACGACGAGGCCGTCCACCGTGGCCGGATCGAGGGCCGGCAGCGGGCCATCCCCGGGTGGTACGAGCTGACCTGGGAGCGCGTGCTGGCCACGAAGGGCCGCTGGGTCCCGCCCGGCGACGTCGACCTGGTCGTGCCGGCCGAGGGCGACCTCGACGCCAACGTCGCCCGGGTGCTGGCCGCCGTGGCCTCGCCCGCCACGGCGGGCGGCGCTTAACGTCCCGGGCATGCCCGACGACGCCGGCCCCGTGACCACGACCATCGAGGACGGGGTCGCCGTCCTGCGCTTCGACGACGGCAAGGCCAACGTGCTGTCGTACGCCTCGATCGACGCCCTCTCCGCCGCGCTCGACCGGGCGGAGGCCGAGGCCAGGGCGGTGTGCATCGTCGGCCGGGAGGGGCGGATGTGCGCGGGCTTCGACCTGTCGGTCATGACCGCGGGCGCCGACGCCGCCCGGTCGCTGGTCGAGCGTGGGGGCGACCTGCTGCTGCGGATCTACCAGCACCCCCAGCCGGTCGTCGCCGCCGTGACCGGCCACGCCCTGGCCGCCGGCGCGCTGCTGGTGCTCGCCTGCGACGTGCGCATCGGGGCGGATGTGCCGGCCAAGATCGGGCTCAACGAGACCTCGATCGGCATGCCGCTGCCGCTGTTCGCCCTGGCCCTGGCCGAGGACCGCCTCGCACCCACCGAGCTGACCCGGGCCACGCTCGGCGCCGAGGTCTACGACCCGGCCGGGGCGGTCGCCGCCGGCTACCTCGACCGCGTGGTCGCCGCCGACGTCGTGGTCGACGAGGCGATCGCCGAGGCCCGCCGGCTCGGCGCCTACAGGCCCGAGGCCTACGCGCAGACCAAGGAGGTGCTGCGGGAGGCGACGGTCCGGCGGGTGCTCGAGGGCGGGGCGGCCGACCTCCAGCGCTTCGACGTGCAGACACCCTGAGGCCCGTGCCGGATCGCGCCGGATGCCGCTACGGTCGGAGCACGCCCGCCCGCGTGCCCGATCCGGAGGTCGCCCGATGGCCGAGACCTGCTCGCACCTCGACACCGTCCATCCCGTGACGCCGTCGGCCGACGGCTGCGAGGACTGCCTGCGCATGGGCGGACAGTGGGTCCACCTCCGGCTCTGCCAGTCGTGCGGGCACGTCGGGTGCTGCGACAACTCGCCCCACCGGCATGCCACCGCGCACTACCACCAGTCCCACCACCCGCTCATCCGCAGCTTCGAGCCGGGCGAGGACTGGTGGTGGTGCTATCCGGACGAGCTGTTCTTCGAGGTCGAGGACGCCCCCGCGGCACCGTCCCACAGCTGACGCCGGCAGGGGGAGGACCGCATGCACGTCAGCGACCAGCTGATCGAGAACAACCGCTCGCACGCGGGCGAGGGCCGCCGGGTCGAGCTATCGGCACGCCCGGTCACCCACGTCGCCGTCGTGACCTGCATGGACGCCCGTGTCGACCCCGCCCGCATACTGGGGCTGCGCTGGGGCGACGCGCATGTCCTGCGCAACGCCGGCGGCGTCGTCACCGAGGACACCGTGCGCTCGCTGATGATCAGCCAGCGCCTGCTGGGCACCAGCGAGATCATCGTCATCCACCACACCGACTGCGGCATGCTCCAGTTCCGCGACGACGAGCTCAAGGACGCGGTAGAAGCCGAGACCGGCGTCCGGCCGCCGTTCGCCACCGAGGCCTTCACCGACCTCGACGACGACGTGCGCCGCTCGATCGCCCGCATCCAGGGCAGCCCGTTCATACCCCGGACGCAGGTGATCCGCGGCTTCGTCTACGACGTCCACACCGGCCAGCTGCGGGAGGTTGCCTGACCATGGATCGCCTGAGCCCACTCGACTCGTTGTTCCTCCACATCGAGGACGACGTCAACCACATGCACATCGGCTCGGTCGGCATCTTCGAGGGCCCGCCGCCGCCGTACGAGGACATGACCCGCACGGTCGCCGGCCGCCTGTCGCTCGTGCCCCGCTACCGCCAGAAGATCGCCCCGGTGCCGCTGTCGCTCGGCCGGCCGGTGTGGGTCGACGACCCGCACTTCAACATCGAGTACCACGTGCGCCACACCGCGCTGCCCCGGCCCGGGGGCGAGGCCGAGCTGCGCCGGCTGGTCGGCCGGGTCATGTCCCAGCAGCTCGACCGGGCCAAGCCGCTCTGGGAGATCTGGATGGTCGAGGGCCTCGGAGAGGACCGCTGGGCGATCATCTCCAAGGTCCACCACTGCCTGGTCGACGGCGTGTCGGGCACCGAGCTGATGACGGTCATCTTCGACCTCAGCCCGGACGTGCCCCGGCCCGAAGCCGACGGCTGGCAGCCCGAGGCGCCGCCCTCGTCGCTGGCGCTGGCGGGCGAGGCCGCCCTCGACCTCGTGAGCAGCCCGTACGAGCAGGTGCGGGCGGCCACCAACGCGCTCGTGCGCCGGCCCCAGCGGACGCTCGACGCGATCCGGGAGATCGCCAAGGGCTCGCTGGCGCTGTCCGGGCTGGTCCGGCCGACGGCGCCGACCAGCCTGAACGGGCCGATCGGCCCCCACCGCCACTACACGTGGACCGCGGTCGACCTGGCGGACATCAAGCGCGTCCGGGTGGCGCACGGCGGCACCGTGAACGACGTCGTGCTCGCCCTCATCACCCGGGGCTTCCGGGAGCTGCTGCTGGCCCGGGACGAGGACGTCGAGGACAGGGTCGATCCGCACGCTCGTGCCGGTGTCGGTCCGGGCCCGCAGCGGCCAGGGGCCGGCCGAGGGCGACGGCACGCTGGAGAACAGGGTGTCGGCGATGTTCGCCGAGCTGCCGGTCGGGGTCGACGATCCCGTCGAGCGCCTGCATACGATCAGCGCCCAGCTCGACGACCTGAAGGAGTCGCGCCAGGCGGTGGCCGGCGAGGCGCTGACGTCGCTGTCGGGGTTCGCGCCGTCGATGCTGCTGGCACTCGGCACCCGGGTCGCCACGCGGGCGGCGCGGCGGCTGGGCAACCTCGACACGGTGACCACCAACGTGCCCGGGCCGCAGTTCCCGCTCTACTCGTGCGGGCGGCGGATGGTCCGGGCGTGCCCCTACGTGCCGCTGGCGGCACCGCTGCGGGTCGGGGTGGCGATCTTCTCCTACGACGGCGAGGTGACGTTCGGGATCACCGGCGACTACGACACCGCGGCCGACATCGACGTGCTCGGCGACGGCATCGGGGCCGAGGTCAAGGCGCTGCTCGCCGGCTGACGTCGGGCTCGGCGGCGGTGCCGGCGCCCGCCGCGGGCGCGAGCACGGCGTGGAGGTCGGCGAGCGCCGGCAGCCAGTCGTCCTCGAGCTCGGCGGCGCGGGCGTCACCGACCTCGTCGACCGTGAGGCGGACGACGGATCCGGCGCCCGAGGGCCGGATCGCCCAGGTCAGGTAGGTGTCGGGGCCGTGGCCCCCGGCGACCGCCACGCTGAGCCGCGCAGCGGGCGTGACGGCCAGGACCTCGCCGGTGGCGACCAGCACGTCGCCCAGCCGCAGCGAGATCGGGGCGCCCGGCGCTTGTAACCGGCTTGGCGGCGGCTTGCGCCAGCGGTCACCCTGGTCGGCGGCATGCGGGGACGTGAGGAGCGCGAGCGACTGGCGGCGACGTTCGAGGAGGCCGCCGACCTCTACCACCGCGCCCGGCCGGACTACCCGGAGGAGCTGTTCGACCACCTGCTGGAGGTCACCGGGCTGCCGCCGGGAGCCCGGGTGCTGGAGGTCGGCTGCGCGACGGGCAAGGCGACCCTCCCGCTGGCACGGCGGGGGTTCCGCCTGACCTGCGTCGAACCGGGCCGAGACCTGGCGGCGGCCGCCCGCAGGAACCTGGCGGGCCTCGGTGCGCGAGTCGTCGAGTCCCGCTTCGAGGACTGGCGCCCGGGTGGCGAGCGCTACGCACTGCTGTTCGCAGCCACGGCCTGGCACTGGATCGACCCGGAGGTCCGCTACCAGCGGGCGGCCGAGGCCCTGGACGCCGGCGGCCACCTGGCCATGTGGGGCACAATCCACGTGTTCCCGAGGGGCGGCGACCCGTTCTTCGAGGAGATCCAGCCGATCTACGACGAGATCGGCGAGTCGCTTCCCGGCGACGTCGTCTGGCCGCGCCCCTACGAGCTACCCCCGGAGTTCGCCGACATCGAGACCAGCGACCTGTTCGAGACGGTCGACGTGCGGCAGTTCGCGTGGGAGGTCAGCTACGACGCCGACGGGTACATCGACCTGCTGAACACCTTCTCGGGCCACATCGCGATGGAGGACTGGCAGCGCGACCGCCTGTACGGCGAGATCCGCCGCCGGCTCGCGGCGCGACCGACGGGCACGCTGCGCCGGGGCTATGGCCTGGCGCTCCAGATCGCCCGCCGGGTCCGGTGAGGGAGCGCCGTCAGGTCGGCGCCCGGCCGTCCTGGGCGGCGAAGAGCAGGCGGCGGAGCCCCACGACGTCCACCGGGCGAGGGTTGCTGTCGCCGGTCTCGGCCGCGACCAGTTCGGCGGCCCGGTCGATGCCGTCGGCGGACATGCCCAGGTCAGCGAGTCTGGTCGGCGCGCCGATCTGGACCGCCAGCTCGTGCAGCAGCGGGGCCGCCAGCGCCGGGTCGGGCCTCCCGCCGAGCGAGACGGCCACGCACGTCATCGCCTCCGGCGCCGCTGCCGCGTTGAACGCCGCCACATAGGGCAGCATCACCGCGTGGGTGCCCGCGTGGTCCAGGCCGAAGGTGCCGCCCAGCACGTGGCACAGCGCGTGGTGCAGCGCGGTGCCCGCCACCGCCAGGGCCGAGCCGGCCAGGTACGCGCCGTACATCGCCCAGCCCCGGGCGACCAGGTCGCCCGGCGACGCCACCGCCGCGGGCAGCGCGCCGCACAGCGAGCGAATCGCCTCCTCGGCCTGGAGCGCCACGAGCGGTGAGATGCCCGGCGCGTAGAGAGCCTCGACCCCGTGCGCAAGGGCGTTGAACCCGCTCGTCGCGGTCACGTCCGGTGGCAGCCCGACCGTCAGGTGCGGGTCGTAGACGACGACATGGGGCAGGGCTCGCAGGTCGATGGCGGTGCGCTTATGGGCGCCGCTGATGCCGTAGATCGGGGTCATCTCCGAGCCGGAGTACGTCGTCGGGACCGCCACGATCGGGGCGGCCGACACGACCGCGACGGCCTTGGCCAGCCCGATCGCCGAGCCGCCGCCCACGGCCACGATCCCGTCGACGCCGGCGTCGTCGGCCGCCACCCGGGCCGCGGCCGCCAGCTCCTCCGGCACGTGCTGGCGCACCTCGCCGAACGGCAGGACGCCGCGGTGGCCGAGCGCGTCCATGATGCGGTCGCCGGCCACCTTGGCCGACCGCGTCGTGACGACCATCACCCGCTCGACCCCCAGGTCGACGACCTCGGCCGCCACCCGGTCCACGCTGCCCGCCCCGAACAGCACTCGCCCCGGTAGGGACGTGTGCTCGAACGGTGTCACTTCTTGGGTCATGGTCTGCTCCCCCAGCGTCGGGGGCCGAGGGCGAGGGCGCGCCGGATCGGGCCGGCCGCGTCACGCTCGCGTCCCATTCGTCCCCCTTGTTGTACCTGTCTTCCCCCCGTGGCCCCCGCCGCCACGATTAGAACGTGTTATCACGCGGAGCGGCCGCGTGCTCATCGTTCGCACTGATGCGACGGCCGGCTGGCACCTCGGCCACGGCGGCGACGGCCCACGAGGGGAGGACCATCGCGCCCGGCCGAGGTGCCAGAGATTGCACTGCCTACTACGTCACCCGCGTCCCCTGAGCGAGATCCGGACACTCTCGGTGGTTGCCGAGTGTTCGATATGCGAACTAATGTGCGGTCTCCGAACTATTGTGTGACGGAGAGATGACGGTGTCAACAGACGTGTCCGGGCCCGCCCGCGCACCCGAGTTCGTTCAGTCGCTCGCGCGGGGCCTCACGGTGATCCAGGCGTTCGCGCGGGACCGGCCCACGATGACGCTCGCCGAGGTGGCCCGGGCCACCGGCCTGACCCGCGCGACCGCCCGGCGGCTGCTGTTCACCCTGGTCGCGCTCGGCTTCGCGTCGAGCGACGGCAAGCGGTTCGCCCTCACGGCCCGCGTGCTCGACCTCGGCTACGCGTACCTGTCGTCGCTCGACCTCGCCAGCTTCGCGCAGGGCGAGATGGAGGCGCTGGTCGAGCGGACCCACGAGTCGTCCTCGGCGGCGGTGCTCGACGGCGCCGACATCGTCTACGTGGTGCGGGTGCCGACCACCCGGATCATGACCGTGTCGCTCGGGCTGGGGTCGCGCCTGCCCGCGTACGCCACGTCGATGGGCCGGGTGCTGCTGGCCGACCTGGCACCCGCGGCGCTCGACGCCCACCTCGCGGCGACGACCCTGGTGCCGCTCACCACCCGCACCACGACCAGGCCGGAGGCGCTGCGGGCCGAGCTGGAGCGGGTCCGGCGGCAGGGTTGGGCCCTCGTCGACCAGGAGCTGGAGGAGGGGGTCCGCTCGATCGCCGCCCCCGTCCGCGACGCCCGGGGCCGGGCGGTCGCGGCGGTCAACATCTCGGGCCACGCCGGCCGCACCAGCCTGGTCACGATGCGTGGGCAGTTCCTCCCGGACCTGCTCGCCGCGGCCGGCCGGATCAGCTCGCTGCTGGCCCGGCGCTGACGGCGACCCGGGCCCGCAGCGCGTCGAGATGGCCGGGCCGCTCCTTGAGCGCGGTGCGCGTGGCGCCGCTCAGCGCCCACGGCTGGAGGCGGGCCGTGGCGGTCGCCACCGCGTCGGGCCCGATCGTTCGCTCCGCCGCCCCCACCGCCCGATCGACCCCGACGTGGAGCGACGTGGCCGACAGCAGCTCGGCGACGTCGGTGGCCAGCAGGGTGTCGCTGGCCGCCAGCTCGCTGAAGCCGAAGTCGATCATCCACACCGACCCGTCGGCGGCCAGGAACACGTTGGCCAGCCGCAGGTCCCGGTGCGCCACCCGGCGCGTCCGCATGATCGCCACCTGTCCCCACAGGGCGGCCAACAGGTCGTCGTCCACGTCGTCGGGCTCGACCCGGTCGAGCGATTTGCCGTCGATCCCCTCGTACACCAGCACGAACGAGGCCGGCTCGGCGGTCGCCAGCGACACGAACCGGGGGGTCCGCACGCCGATGTCCCGAGCCGCCAGCGCCACGAGCGCCTCGTGCTCGACCGCCCGGCGCAGCGACAGGTACCCGGACTCGTCGCCGAGGTCGCGGGGCAGCATCCAGCGGTAGAGCCGGAACAGCAGGTCGGCGCTGCGCTCGTCCCGGCCGAGCGCCTTGACGAACAGGCGGCGCCCGTCGACGGCGTTTGCGAAGTAGGGGGTCGACCCCCGGGCGTCGAGGCTGGCCTGCTCGATGCGCCGCACGGGCACGCCGACCTCGGCGAGGCCCCGGGCGATGGCCACGCCGCCGGCCCGGCGGGGCGGGGCCCCGAACACGACGACGACGACCGCACCGGCCAGCCACCCGACCGCGAGCGCCCGGATCGAGGAGAACCCGTTGGGCCCGGCCAGCGCCCGGGCCAGCATCACACCGATGACGACGGCCCACGCCCCGCGCCGCCACGTCCGCCCCACCCAGGGCGCGGTGGCGGTCACGACACCGGCCAGCACGGCCACCATCAGCTCGGTGGCGGTGGGATGCTCGACGAACCAGTCGAGCGCACTGATGGTCTTGGCCGCAGCGCTGGCCGTGGGCTCGGACGGCGCGGTGAGCAACGCGGCCAGGACGAGGGCCAGCAACCCCCCGAGCACCCCCGATCGCAACGCCGGCCAGCGCCGGTGCGTGACCGCCACCACCGCCCCACCGACGAACAGGACCAACCCGAGCAGCCAGGTCAGGCCCACGGCCAGCGACACGAGCCACGTGGGCACGGCATCGAGCCCCCGGGTCAGAGCGTGCCCCCGCTCGACCGCCTGGTCGCCGACCAGCCACTGCAGGGCGAGCACGACCACCAGCGCGGCGGCGGCGACACCGGCCCGCAGCACATCCGCCGGCGACCGCTCCGCGACGACGGGGGGGATCTCGTGCACCTCGACCTCGGGCCGGGGCTCGGGCGCGGGGGCGGGCACGCCCGCGCCTGCCGCGGCGCCGGACGCCGCGGCCGCGCCGTCGCCGGTCGCCGTCCCGTTCTCGGCCGGCCCGGTGCCGGGTTGCTGTGTCTCCACGCTCGATCCTCTCCTCGCACCGGCGGCCGGCACATCACTCTCCTGGGGTGAGGCCCTGACTACCGCGCGCGGCGTGCGTTGCCAACCACCCGATTGTCCTGGAATAGTGCGGATGTCGGGGTCGGTGTCAGCACAACATGGCGTCCCCGTACGGGGGGTTCAACATGCTCGCACGACTCGCCCGCGTCTGCTACCGGCGGCGCCGGCTGATTCTCGTCGGTTGGGGTGGGGTGCTCGTTGCGCTCGTGGTGCTCAGCGGGGCGTTCGGCGGCACGTTCGTCAACGACTTCACCCTGCCCGGGTCCGAGAGCCAGGCGGCGTCCGACTTCCTCGACGCGCACCACTTCCCCAAGAAGGCCGGGCAGTCGGGCATGGTCGTGTTCAAGGCCGACGACATCAACGATCCCGCGGTCAAGGCCGGGATGCAGTCGCTGTTCGCCGACCTCGAGGGCATCGTCGCGCCCGGTGAGGTGATCAGCCCGTACGACCAGGGCGGATCCCACTTCGTCAACACCGACAAGACCATCGCGTTCGCCCCCGTGAACATGGGCGTGCGGCCCGAGAACGAGTACGACGACGTCGCCGCCCGGGCCCGCACGCTCGTCGCCGGGTCCGACGTGCCGGGGACCACCATCGAGCTCGGGGGCGGCGTGTTCGCCGAGCCGCCCCGGTTCTCCAGCGAGATCGTCGGCTACATCCTGGCGATGGTCGTGCTGCTGGTGGCGTTCGGGTCGGTGCTGGCCATGGGCCTGCCGCTGGTGACCGCGTTCTGCGGCATCTTCGCCGGGATCTCGATCGTCACGATCGTCGTGTCCGTCGTCGGGATGCCCAGCTACGCCATCGAGGCCGTCCTCATGATCGGCATCGGCGTCGGCATCGACTACGCGCTGTTCGTCGTGACCCGGTACCGGGAGGGGCTCGGCGACGGGCTCGACCCCGAGGGGGCCACCGTGCGCGCCATCGACACCGCCGGGCGGGCCGTGCTGCTGGCCGGCAGCATCGTGGTGATCGGCGTGCTCGGGATGTTCACCGTCGGGCTGGCGATGATCCGGGGCCTCGCCATCGGCATCTCGATCGGCGTGCTGGCCACGATGATCGCCTCGGTGACGCTGCTGCCCGCCCTGTTCGGGTTCGTCGGCACCCGGATCGACCGCTTCGCCCTGCCCGGCATGGCCAAGCCGGGCGACCGTGGCCGGCAGGCCGCCTGGCGGCGCCGCAGCGAGGCCGTCCAGGCCCGGGCCTGGCTGGCGCTCGGGCTCGGCGGTGGGCTGATGCTGCTGCTCGCGCTGCCGGCCATCCAGCTGCGCCAGGGGTTCGGCGACTCCGGCAACCGGCCGACCACCGACACCACCCGCCGGGCCTACGACCTCATGACCGAGGGCTTCGGCGCGGGCGCCAACGGGCCCCTGGTCATCACCGCCGCGCTGCCCAACGGGCCCGCCGACCTCACCATCCTCATGACGCTGTCCGGCGAGCTGAACGCGGCCGACGGCGTCGATTGGTCCACCCCGCCGCTGCCCAACGACGTCGGCGACGCCGCCGTCATGCAGGTGTTCCCCGAGAACCCGCCGCAGTCGGCCCAGACGCAGGAGCTGGTCCACCGGCTGCGGAACGAGATCCTCCCCAACACGCTCGCCAACAGCGCGGTGACCGCCAAGGTCGGCGGGGCCACCGCCGCGGCGGTCGACTTCGGCGAGTTCACCACCGCCCGCCTGCCCGTGTTCACGCTGGCCGTGCTGGCCGTGTCGTTCGTGCTGCTGATGGTGGTGTTCCGCAGCGTGCTGGTGCCGGCCAAGGCCGTGGCCGTGAACCTGCTGGTGCTCGGCGCCAGCTACGGCGTCCTCGTCGCCGTGTTCCAGTGGGGCTGGGGCCTCCACCTGCTGGGGATCGGCCGCCCGGGGCCGATCGACGCCTGGGTGCCGATGATGCTGTTCGCGGTGATCTTCGGGCTGTCGATGGACTACGAGGTGTTCCTCCTGTCGCGCATCCGGGAGGACTACGAGCGCCACGGCGACAACAGCACCGCCGTCGCCAACGGCGTGGCCGCCAGCGCCCGGGTCATCACCGCCGCCGCGGCGGTCATGTTCTGCGTGTTCGGTGCGTTCGTCCTCGGATCGACGCGGTCGCTCAAGATCTTCGGCCTCGGCCTGGCCGTCGCCGTGGTGCTCGACGCCACCGTGGTGCGGCTCGTGCTGGTGCCGGCGACGATGGAGCTGCTGGGCGACCGCAACTGGTGGCTGCCGGACTGGCTGGACCGGCTGCTCCCCCGCGTCCGCTCGGAGCCGACGCCGGAGGAGCCGCCGATCGAGGTCGCCGAGCCGGAGCCCGAGCGGGTCTAGCCCTCGCCCGCCCCCGGCTCCTGCTCCGGGAGGTGGCAGACGGCCTCGACGTTGTTGCCGTCGGGGTCGCGGACGAAGGCGCCGTAGTAGTTCGGGTGGTACTCGGGCCACACGCGCGGCTCGTGGAGGACCTCGGCCCCGGCGCCCACGGCCGCCGCGAAGAACGCCCGGACCGTCGCACGGTCTCCCGCCGAGAAGGCGATGTGCGACTCGCGGAAGCCCTCGCCGGTCGACCGCGGCCCGAGCCAGAAGTCGGGGAAGGGCGGCACGCCGTAGCCGATGACGTCGCCGTACTGCATGATCCGGACGCCGCCGACGGTCGCCAGGACCGTGTCGTAGAAGGCGGCGCTCGCCTGCAGGTCGGCGCACTGGATGGACAGGTGGTCGAGCACGGCGCCCATCTTGGCGCGCCGGGTCAGCCGGCGTTCGGCGCCAGGCCGTCGAGGCGGGCCCGGGCCTCGGCCAGCTTGTCCTCGGCCTCGTCCCGGCGTGTCGCGGTGGCCTCGGCCCGGGCCCGGGCCTTGCCGGCGGCCTTCTGGGCGGCCTCGACGCGGCGGCGGGCGGCCGCCACGGCCCGCTCCGCGTCGGCGACCTCCGCGTCGGCGGCGACCGCCGCGGCCGCGGCCTCCGCCGCGGCGGTTCCCGCGGCGCCGGCGGCGGCGTCGGCCCGCTCGACCGCCCGCTCGGCCGCGGCGAGCCGGGCCGGCGGCACCCGCGGGCCCGCCGGGCGGGCAGCCCGGGGCTCCGGGGACGGTGCGGCGGCGCGGGATTCCCGGGGCGGGCGGGATGGGCGGGAGGGACCGGCGGCCCGGGGCGGGCGGGATGCCCGGGCGGGGGCCGGCGCGGACCGCGGAGCGGCGTCCTCGCCCGGGAGCGCGACGCCGAGACCGCCGGCCGCCGGCACCGCCACGAGCCGGCCCGCCCGCAGATCGGCGAGCGCCTCGGGGTCGGCCACCACCGCACGCAGAGCCTGGGTCACCGCGGTCGGGTCGGTGGGCTGGTCGTGGGCGGCGGCCGCCCCGACGGCGGCGTCCACGACCCGGGCCTCGGCCTCCCGGAGCCCGGCGATGGCCGCCCGCAGGTCGCGGGGCCCGGCGGCCAGCGCCGCCGCCGCGGCCGCCAGGTCCTCGACCGAGGCGGCGTCCGCGGTCCGGCCCGCGTCGAGCGCCCACGCGGCCACGCTCGGCTTGCGCAGGGCCTTGACCATGGTCGCCTCGTCGCGCCGGCCGGCGGCCCGGAGGTCCTTCGCCAGCGCGTCGCGCGCGCCCACGAACGCACCCAGTGGACCGCCGTACAAGGCGGCCACCGCCTCCTCGGTGTCCCCCTCCAGGGCATCGGTCGCCATGCGTCGATGTTGGCTGACACCGGCGGCGGGTGCACGTTAGAGTCGCACCCGGGTGGACCGACCGGCAGGCCAACGGAGGCTGGCGGGTCAAGCCAACGAGCCTTTGGGGAGGCGTCGTGAGATCGGTCGGTCACCGGAACCTCATGGTCCGTGCGGTCATCGCCGCGTGCCTCGTGGCGGCGACTCTCGGGCCGGCGGCGAGCGCTCAGGTGCCCGATCCTGAGGCGCAGCGCGACCAGGTCCGCAACCAGCAGGCGCAGGTCGCCCTGGACGTCGACGCGCTCCAGGCCCAGGACGCCCAGATCCAGGTGGCGCTCACCACGCTCGAGGCGAACGTCGCAACCCAGCAGTCGGAGCTTGCGGCGGCGCAGACCGCCCAGGCCGCCGCCGACGCGGCGCTGGGCCAGGCCGACGCCGCGGTGGCCGACGCCGAGGCGCAGTTCACGGCCCTCGACCAGGCCACCGACCAGCTCGTCGTCGAAGCGTTCGTCGACCCGCCCGGCTTGGACCCGCTCGACATGTTCCGGACCGACTCGCTCACCGAGACGGCGGTGAAGAAGAAGCTGGTCGAGCTCCAGACCGAGAGCGACACCGCGCTCCTGGACCAGCTCGCCGCGGCCCGGGCGCAGCTCGCCAGCGACCGGGCCGACAAGGCGACCCGGGCCCAGGAGTCCGCCGCTGCCAAGAACACGGCGGACGCCGCGCTCGCCGACGTCCAGTCGGCGCTCGCCCAGCAGCAGCAGTTCGCCGCCGACGTCGAGACCCGCCTCGACGCGAAGCTGTCCGAGGCCGAGTCGCTACGCCAGACCGACGCCGCGCTGTCCGACCAGATCGCCGCGCAGCAGGCGGCGCTCGCCGCCCGGCTGGCCGCGTCCGCCCCACCCCCGCCCGGCGGCGACGTCGGCCCCACCGCCATCGCGCCGGTCCCGGGCGGGCTGGCGTCGGTCGCCTGCCCGGCCGGCGGCTCGATCACCGTGGCCGCCACGATCGCCGGCGACCTCGCCGCGCTGCTCGGGGCGGCCAACGCCGCCGGCGTCCACCTGTGCGGGGGCGGCTACCGCGACCCGGAGGCGCAGATCCAGTTGCGCATCGCCCACTGCGGCAGCTCGTACTACGCCATCTACCTGATGCCCGCCTCGCAGTGCGATCCGCCGACCGCCCGGCCCGGCACGTCCGCCCACGAGCAGGGCCTCGCCGTCGACTTCACCTGCAACGGCGGCGGCGCGGTCTCGTCGGGCGATGTGTGCTGGGACTGGCTCGACGCCCACGCCAACACGTACGGCTTCTACAACCTGCCCAGCGAGCCCTGGCACTGGTCGCGGGACGGCAGCTAGGCCATCGGCACAGGCGCCGCTATCACCCGTCGCGGGTGACGATCGGCCTCCGCCTCGGGGTTCCCTTGTGCGGAGTGGCGCAACCGCGCCGGAGCACCGGAGGACGATGTGGTCGTTGCCGACGTCAGCCTGGGAGACCTGATCTGGACCACGATCTGGGTCTTCTTCCTCTTCCTGTTCATCTGGATCTTCATCGTGATCATCAGCGACCTGTTCCGTGATCACACGTTGTCCGGAGTGGCGAAGGCGGTCTGGGTGATCGCGCTGATCATCTTCCCGTTGGTCGGGTCCCTCGTGTACCTGATCGCCCGGGGCGACAGCATGGCGCAGCGGTCGGCGGCCGAGCAGCAGGCGGCGAAGGCACAGTTCGACGACTACATCCGCCAGACCGCCGGGCGGCGGGGGCGGGGGCGGCGGGGCCGTGGACGATCTCGCCAAGCTGGCCGCGCTGCGCGACAACGGGACGATCACCGACGCCGAGTTCGAGTCGATGAAGGCGCGGGTCATGGGCGGCGCGTCCGCCTGATCAACGTTTCTGTCCCTGGAAGTGGTCGCCATGGCGACCACTTCCAGGGACGAAACGCGAGACCGGCCCGGTCACCGGCCGGCGGGCGACGACCGTCCGCTGGCGGCTCGGCCGCGAGCGGTGAACGTCAGGCCGTCGGCGTCACGACGACGCCGCGGTCGCCGTAGGGGATGCGCTTGCGCTTGATGATCCCGCCGATGTCGCCGAGCAGCTTGGTGATCTTGGTCTGGAAGCCGTACTTGTCGACGACCTTGGCCCGGATCGCCTCCCACTCCTCACCGGTGCAGATGCGGGCCGTGCCCTCGATCGGCTCGCTGCCGGCCGAGGGCTTGCCCCGGCCGTTGCACGGCTGGACCAGCACGCGGGGCGTGTGGGCGAGGCGCTTGGCCTTGCCCGCCCCGGAGCTCGTGTAGAACCCGAACGTGTCGCCCTCCAGCGGCACCACCCACGTCGGCGTGCTGACGGGGCTGCCGTCGCGGCGGAACGTCGTGACCAGGATGTACTTGCTGTCCGCGATCGCCACGCCGCCGACGCTACCCCGGCGTCAGTCACCCCATCTCCATCAGCAGGTCGGCGAAGGCGGCCTCGCCGTCGCAGTCGAGGCCCTGGCGGGCGAACCAGGCGCACACCGTGGTCACGTCGTGGTGGAGCAGGTCGAGGCCGTTGGGGTTGAGGACGAGGTCGACCGCCTGGGGGAAGTCGATGATCCAGGCCCGGTCCCGCCACCACAGCAGGTTGTAGGGCGACAGGTCGGCGTGCACCAGGCCCTCCCGGGTGAGCGCGGCCAGGTCGGCCATGATCTGGGCGAGGGCCGCCGCCAGCTCGGCCGGATCGAGATGAGCGGCCACCAGGCGCGGGGCGGCCACGCCGCCGTCGCCGAGGAACTGCATCAGCACGCCGTCGCCGGTCTGCTCGACCGGGTACGGGACCGTCGCGCCGGCCTCGTGGGCGCGCACCAGCGACTCCCACTCCTGGCGGGGCCAGCGCTCGGCCAGCAGCGCGTGGCCGTGCTTCGAGCGGCGGGCGACCGCCCGGCGGTCGCGGCTGTAGCGGAAGCCCTCGCCCGCCCGGTAGCGGGCATCGTCGGCGAACGTGCGGGCGCGGCTGAACCCGAGCGCCTGCAGCTCGCCCTTGTGGCTGACCCGGGGCGGCCGGTAGCGCTTGTGGGCGAGCGACTCGGTGCGGCGCCCGTCGAGCGAGCGGCGTTCGATCGCGAACACCTCGGCCTCCTTGCCGGTCTTGAGCAGGCCGAGCACCTCATCGACGGTGTCGCCCTCAGTGAGCCACGCCGGGGCGGCGCGGTCAGGGTCGTGCGCGGGCACGGGATCCTCCAGGAATGCGGTGCGGTCGGGAACGGGCCCGACGGCTCGCAGGGCGCCCGGCGCGGTCGGCAGAAACCGACGGGTCGTGACTCGAAGGGTCAGGACCGGTGCGCGGGCGCGGAACCGTGGGGGCGGGCGACGATCGTTGTCACGCTGCCACCTCCTTCGGCTCCGGGGTGTCCGGCAGCATCGCAGCCCTCGCCGCTGGTGGCGAGGGAATTTCGCTTCGTAACAATCCCGACATCTAGGGATTGCGCCTGGTACCGTCCGCGTCAGCGCACCGCGGCCTGGGGGGGCGAGGTGCCACCGTGCACAATCTGGGGAGGGCCAGATGTCGAGGATCCGCTGGATCGTCGCCCTACTTGTCGCGGCGATCGCCGTGCCGTTGGGCGACGGGTCCGCTGATGCCGGGCTGCTCACGTGCGACTTCCGCGCGAACGACACCGGACCGGAGCTACGGGAGTGCGTCACGCTGCTCGGCGTGCGCATCCACCAGGGCGATCTCCAGAGGATCGCCGACCACAACGACGGCATCCGGGCCGCCGGCACGCAGGGCTACGCCGACTCGGTCGACTACGTGGTGAGCCACCTGCGGGCCGCGGGCTACGACCCGGTCGTCCAGGAGTACGACTACCTGCAGTTCATCGAGCTCGGGCCGTCCGCCCTGGAGGCCGAGGCCCCGGTGCCGGAGACGTTCGACCAGGGCACCGACTTCGAGCCGATGGACCAGACCGAGGCCGGCGACGTGACCGCCCCGGTCACCCCGGTCGACCTCCAGCTCGGGCCGGGCAACGCGTCGAGCAGCGGCTGCGAGGCCGCCGACTTCACCGGGTTCCCCCACGGCCACATCGCCCTGCTCCAGCGGGGGACGTGCGGCGTCGAGACCAAGGCCCAGACCGCGGCGGCAGCCGGCGCGGCCGGCGTCGTGATGTTCAACCAGGGCGACACGGCCGCGCCCGAGAGCCAGGCCGTCCCGGCGGTGACGCTCACCACCGACAACACCGTCGACATCCCGGTGATGGCGGCCAGCTACCCGGTCGGCGCCCAGATGGCGCAGACGCCGGGCCTGACGGTGCGGGTCTTCGCCAACAGCGAGCGCAGCCCGACGACGACCTGGAACGTGCTCGCCGAGAGCGACACGGGCCGCGACGACAACGTGGTCATGGTCGGCGCCCACCTCGACTCGGTGCAGGCCGGCCCGGGCATCAACGACAACGGGTCGGGTGCGGGCACGATCCTCGAGGTCGCCGAGGACATGCAGCACGTCCGCCCGGAGAACCGGGTCCGCTTCGCGTGGTGGGGCGCCGAGGAGCTGGGAACGGTCGGCTCGGCCTACTACCTGTCGACGCTGCCGCCCGACCAGCGCGACGACATCGCGCTCTACCTGAACTTCGACATGATCGGCTCGCCCAACCCGGTCCGGTTCGTCTACGACGGCGACGGCTCCGAGTTCGGCACGACCGCGCCCGAGGGCTCGGCCGCGATCGAGTCCTTCTTCCGGGACTTCTACGCCGACCGGCACCTCGCGTCCGAGCCGACCCGCATCGAGTTCTCGTCGGACTACGCGATCTTCTTCGGCCTCGGGATACCGTTCGGCGGCGTGTTCACCGGGTCGAGCGGCATCAAGACGCCAGAGCAGGCGGCGGTCTACGGCGGCCGGGCCGGCCAGCCCTACGACCCCTGCTACCACGCGGCGTGCGACACCGTCGACAACGTCGACCGGGGCGTGCTCGACCTCAACGCCGACGCCGTGGCGACCGCCACGCTGCACTACGCGATGAGCACCGAGTCGGTCAACGGCGTGCCGGGGAGCACCTCGTGGTGGCCGTCCTGGGGGTCGGGATGAGCCAGGACTGGGCGCGCCCGGTCGTGCACTGGGAGATCGCGGCCCGCGACCCCGGCGCGCAGCGTGCCTTCTACGCGGCGATGTTCAACTGGTCGATCGGCGACGGTCCGATCATGGACATCGGCCCGGGGCTCGGCGGTCCCGAGCCCGGGCCGGCCGGCCACCTGCGCCAGAGCGACGAGCCGGGCGTGCAGCTCTACGTCCAGGTGCGGGACATCCGCGCCTCGACGGCGCAGGCGGCCGAGCTGGGGGCGACCGTGCTGCGCGAGCCGTTCGACGTCCCCGGCGGGCCGACGATCGCCTGGATCGTCGACCCCGAGGGCAACCCGCTCACGCTGGTCCAGCAGTAGCGTTCAACCGAAGTCGGTGTAGCGCCGGATGTCCACGCTGTCGCGGTCGACCAGCGCCATGAACGCCTGCGCGGTCGGGTCGTCGACCCAGGCGGCCGCTGCCGCGTCGGCGTCGGCCCGGCTGCGCCACAGGTCGATGACCAGCCACTCGCCGTCCTGGTCGCCCCGGCCGCGGGCGGTCGTGCGGCGGATGAGCCCCCGCTGCTGGTAGGCGAAGTCCGACTGGAGGCGCTTGTCGACGGCCAGGAACGCGTCCCGGTCGGTGCCCTCGACGAGCCGGAAGGTCATGGTGTCGATGACGGCCATGCCCCCAGCATCGCGGACGGCTAGGACGACCGGGCGACCGTCCGGGCGAGGATGCCGAGGGTGGCCCGCAGCGCGCCCTCCGACAGGATCGGGAAGACGTCCGCTTCGCGCCACACCGGATCGATGTTCGACCAGTCGTAGTAGGAGGTCACGACCGTGGTGCCGTCGTCGCCCGGTGCGAGCGTGTAGCCGTAGACGTGGCCGATCGGCGGGCGCAGGTTGCCGAGGATCGTCCACTCGATCTCGCGGTCCTGGGCGTAGCGGGTGATGCTGACCGTCACGTCGTACAGCCCGAGCGGGTAGTCGTTGAGCGCCTCGCGGTCCATGTGGACGACGAACGTGTCGCCGACGGCCGATGCGGGCTCGCCGTCGGCGGACTGGAGCATCCCCGAGCTGTCGATCGCCACGTGGCCCTGGGGGTCCCGCAGCACCGCGAAGATGCGGGCGGCGTCCGCGGGGATCGTGCGCTGCACCTCCATCCGCGCGACGGTCTCGCCGGCCTCGCCGGGGTCTGTGGTCTCGCCGGGGTCGGTGGTCTCGCTGGCCATGGCCGCATCCTGCCACCCGACACGCCCGGGGCGCCCGTCCGGCGTGGGACGATGGGAGATGACCCCGATCGTGTACGCCGCCCTGGTGGTGGCGGCGGGCCTCCTCTGCCTGGCCGTGCGCGCTGTGGTGGTGCGGTCGCGGCGGGGGAACCGGCCGGCCCGGCTCGAGCCGGAAGACATCGCCTACCTCCACGGCGGGCCGGAGGACGCCGTGCTGGTGGCGGCGCTGCGGCTGTGCGAGCGCCACGCGCTCGACGTGACCCTTCCCGAGCCGGAGGAGGGCGGCCGGGTCGTGCGGCTGGCCCAGGAGGACATCCTGCGGTTCCCGCCGGGCACGGTGACGGTCCGCGACCTGCCGGTCGACACGGGCACGCTCGGCCGGGCCGTCGCCGCCGCCGCCCGCGCCGGGCGGCCCAAGGTCGTGCGGAGCGACAAGCTGACAAGCGGGCCCGAGGTCGAGGAGGTCCGGGAGCGGCTGGCGGCGATAGGCCTGCTGATCGACCGCACGCAGGCCACCTGGATGCGCCGGGGCGCGCTCGGGCTGGTGCTGGTGGCCGGCTTCGGGGTGTCGGCATTCTTCTCCGGCGACTCGGACGACCTGGGGCGGTTCTGGTTCCTGGCGGCCGGCGCGGTCGCCCTCACGCTGGCGTTCGTGGCGATGGCCCGGGTGCCGCGGCTCACGCCGGCCGGGCGGCGGGCCGTCGCGCACGCGCAGGACCACCGGCGGGCGGAGGCCGAGGCCCTCGTGGCCCGGGTGGCGTCGGTCGGCTACGGCAGCGACGAGCCCGGGCTCGTGGACGCGGCCGCGGACCCGCTGGTGGTGGCCGCCTGGGGCCCGATCGCGGTGTGGTCCGGCCAGCCGCTGCTGGCGGTGCAGTTCGGCTCGGCTCCGCCGGACACCGCCGGTTCCGGTCTTCAACCAACTGGTTGACAAAGGGCCGTCGTCAGCCTACCTTCTGCACAACCAGACGGTTGATCACACAGGAGGACGCGTGGCCGCCGATCCGCTCTCCCGGGTCTTCTCGGCCCTGGCCGACCCGACCCGGCGCGACATGGTGGCCCGGCTCGCCGTGGCCGACGCCACGGTCAACGAGCTGGCCGAGCCCTACGACGTCACCGTCCAGGCGGTCTCCAAGCACCTGAGGGTGCTGGAGGACGCCGGCCTGGTCAGCCGGCGCCGGGACGCCCAGCGCCGCCCGGTGCACCTCGAGGCGGAGGTGTTCGACCTGATGACCCGCTGGATCGAGCGCTACCGCCGCCAGGCCGAGGAGCGCTACCGCCGCCTCGACGACGTCCTCCGGTCGCTTCCGGACGACGGCGATGCCCCGGCGCCCGCACCCGCACAGACAGGAGAGGGGACATGACCACCCGCACCCACGAGACCGAGATCGAGGTCGACCCGGAGGTGCCGCTCGTGCGGATCATCCGGGAGTTCGACGCCCCGCCGGCCAAGGTCTTCCGGGCCCACGTCGAGCCGGACCTGGTGTGCCGCTGGCTCGGCCCGGCCAAGTACGTGATGCGCATCGACCACTACGACTGCCGCACCGGCGGCTCGTACCGCTACTACCACGGCTGCGACGGGGTGGAACACGGCTTCCACGGCAGCTACCACGAAGTGCGCGAGGCCGAGCTGATCGTCGACACGTTCACCTGGGACGGCGACCCCGACACCGTGGCGCTGGAGCGCATCGTGTTCGAGGACATCGGCGAGGGCCGCTGCCGCCTCACGTCGACGTCGCTGGTCGACTCGTTCGACCGCCGCGATGCCGTCGTCTCGAGCGGCATGGCGGACGGCGTGCGGGAGGGCTACGACCGCCTGGACGCAGTCCTGGCGGAGTGAGGACCCGGCCGTGGCAGGCTGACGGCTGTGGTCGAGGAGGTTCTCGCCGGGGGCATGATCAACGAGGTCGTGCGGGTGGACGCCGCGGCCGAGGTCCGGGCGTCGTTCGCGTGGACGCGAGCGCACCGCGACGTGCTCGCGAGCCGGCTGCGCTGACTCAGCCGATCGACAGCACCGCCCGGCCCGGGTACGCGGCCGCGTCCAGCTCGCCCAGCACCACCGGCAGGTCGTCCAGCTCGCCCCGGCGGCCCACGTGGGTCGCCACCCGGCCGGCGGCGGCGAGGTCGACCAGCTCGCGCATGTCCTCGACGGTGCCGACCACCGACGACGTGATCACCGGCTCGCGCATGACCAGGTCGAGCGGGCTCAGGGCCAGGGTGCCCTCGTCGGCGGCCGGCATGCCGACCCCGACGAACACGCCGCCCCGCCGCAGCAGCCCCAGGCCCAGCTCGTAGCCGGCCACGCGCGACGCGAAGACGATCACGGCGTGCGCGCCCCGGTGCTCGCCGCGGACGCGGTCGGCCGCCTCGGCCACGTCGTAGGCCGCGTCGGCGCCCAGCGAGCGGACGAAGTCGATGCGCTCCTCCCCCACGTCGATGCCGATGACCCGGTAGCCGAACGCCCGGGCCACCTGGACGCCGTAGTGGCCGAGCCCCCCGGCCGCGCCGACGATTGCCACGTTCTTGCCCGGCGGGACGCCGAGACGCCACAGCTTCTTGACCGCGGCGTACGCGGTGAGGCCCCCGCACGCCAGCGGCACCTGCTCGTCGTCGACGCTGTCGGGCAGCACCACGAGTGAGCGGGCCCAGAGGCGGATGTGCTCGGCGAACGTGCCCATGATTCCCCGGGCCTGGCGGCACAGCCGGGGGCGGCCGCCGAGGCAGAACTCGCACGCGCCGCACCAGTAGCCGCCGCCGGCGCCGCCCAGTCCGAGGATCACCCGGTCGCCCACCGACACGTACCGGTCGGCCCCCGGGCCCAGCTCGACCACCGTGCCGACGCCCTCGTGGCCGAGCGGCATCGGCCCGTCGGACCGGCCCATGCCCGGCCAGTCGCCCCGGGCAAGGTGGAGATCCGAGTGGCACACCCCCGCCGTGCTCAGCGCCACGATGGCGTCCTCCGGGCCCGGCTCGGGCCGGGGTACGTCCCGGATCTCGACCGTGCGGTTCTCGACGACCGCTGCCCTCATCGCTGCTCCCCCCGGTGACCGCCCGCCCGTTCCGTGCGTTTTCTACGCGGAATCGGTCGCCCTGGCGACCGATTCCGCGTAGAAATCGCATTGGGCGGTGGCAGCGGAGGTGGCGCGATGTTCGATTTCCGGTCGGCTCTGTTCCGGGGGGACACGCTCCTCCAGGCGATCGCCGACGACACACCCGAGCCCGACGGGGGGCTGACCCGCATCTCACCCCGGCAGCACCGGAGCGGCGAGCCGACCCGCAAAATGCAGACCGCGCTGCTGACCTGGCGGCCCGACGTGCTGCCCCGGTTCGGGGCCGACGGCGACTTCGGCAGCGAGTCGGCCACCGCCGTCCACGCCTTCAAGCGGGACGAGCTGGGGGTGCCGGAGGACGAGATCATCGACGACGTCGGGCCCCGGACCGTCCAGGCGCTCGACGGGATCCAGGCCGCGGCCGAGGCGCCGCCGACGCCGACCCCGCCCCCGGCGCCCACGGTTTTCGTCCGGCGCTCGGCCTGGGCGCTGGAGACCCCCGACGCGTTCGACCCGGTCACGCTGGCGTACGCCCGCGCAGTCGCCGCCATGCAGGCCCGGCCCGCGTCGGACAGGACGAGCTGGACGTTCCAGGCCGCCATCCACGGGACGTTCGCCCCGGTGCCGGCCGGCGTGCGCTGGAACGAGTGCCAGCACCAGCAGTGGTTCTTCCTGCCCTGGCACCGGATGTACCTGCACTTCTTCGAGCGCATCGTGCGGGCCGCCGTGGTGGCCGCCGGGGGGCCGGCCGACTTCGCGCTCCCCTACTGGGACTACGAGGGCCCGGGCGACGGCGCCATGCTGCCGCCCGCGTTCCGGGCGACCCAGCTGCCCGACGGCAGTCCCAACCCGCTGCTCGTCGCCGCGCCCGGGCGCTCGGCGGTGATGAACGCCGGCGGCACGATCCCGCCCGACGCCCGCAACAGCGCACCCGCGCTGGCCGTCACCAACTTCAGCGGGCCGCCCGAGCCCGGGTTCGGCGGCCGGATGTCGGCGCCCGCCCACTTCCTCAACTTCGAGAGCATCGGTGCGCTCGAGGGCACGCCCCACAACGTCGTCCACCCGCTCGTCGGCGGGCGCGTGGGCTCCACCACGCCCAACTGCAACTCGGCCCTGATGACCAAGCCGAGCTGCGCCGCGCTCGACCCGATCTTCTGGCTCCACCACGCCAACATCGATCGCCTGTGGAACCGGTGGCTCGCCCTCGGCGGCGGGCGCGGGCACCCGGCGGACCCGGCCTGGCGCAACCAGGCGTTCACGCTCTACGACGAGACCGGCGCCGAGGTCACGATCACCGTGGCCGACGTGCTCGACAGCGAGGCCCAGCTGGGCTACCGGTACGATGACGTGGCGCCGTTCACGCCGGCCATGGTGCCGGTCGCCCCGCCCGCCGTGCCGCCCCGCCTCATCGCCGCCACCGACCAGACGCTCGAGCTGACCGGCTCGGGCGACATGGTGTCGCTGCCGCTCGACACCGGCGCCATCGACGCGTTCGAGACCGTGTTCGCCCGCGACAACCGGGCGTGGGTCAGCGTCGAGGACATCGACGTCGACAGCGACCCGGGCCTCGCCTACGCCGTGTACCTCGACACGCCGAGCGGGCGGCACCACATCGGCAATGTCTCGCTGTTCGGCATCGACCGGATGCGCGACCAGGACGTCGTCCATGACGCCGCGACGGGCTTCCGCCACACGTTCGACGTCAGCGACCTGCTGGCGCGGCTGGCCGGCGAGCTGGCCGACATGCAGGCGCTGGGCATGTGGTTCGAGCCGCTGCGGCCCGAGCCACCGCCGGGGTTCGCGCCGGAGGAGGAGGAGCCGGCCGGCACGGTCCGGATCGGCCGCGTCAGCCTCTGGGTCGCCCCCGTTGGCCCTGACGTCAGCTGACGCCCGGGCCGCGACCCGACCGGGACGCGCCGGCCGGTTCGTCGCCTGGCACCCGGAGTGGCCGGCCGCGGTCATGGCCGCGGCCGCCTGGCTGGCGCTGATCGCCATCGAGACCCGCGCCCCGGCCGCCGCCCACCACCATCACCCGGGAGGGGCGGGCGCGACGGCCCCGCTCGCCGAGCTGGGGCACTGGACGCTGATGACGGTGGCGACGATGGTGCCCGCCGCCCTGCCGGCGATCGGCTACGTGGCGCTCAACAGCCTGGTCCCCCGCCGGGGCCGCGCGATGGCGCTGGCGACGGTGGCGTACGTGGCGGTGTGGCTGCCGTTCGGCGCCGCGGCGCTGGCGCTGCGCCACGCGGCGGTCGACGGCGTGGGCGTCCCGCCGGCGGTTCTCGTCGCCGCCACGGCGCCGGTAGCGGCAGTGTGGCAGGTGACCCGGGCGAAGCGCCGGGCCGTCCTGGCCTGCGGGACGACTGTGCCGCTCCCGCCGCGGGGCGCCCGGGCCGACCTGGCGTGCGTACGATTCGGCGTCCGCCACGGCGAGCGCTGCCTGCGCTCGTGCTGGGCGCTCATGCTGGTGATGGCCGCCGCCGGCCCGGGCGCCCTCGGCGTCATGGCGGTCGGCACGGCCGTCACCCTGGCCGACCCCTGGTTTTCTACGCGGAAACGGTCGCCGTAGCGACCGTTTCCGCGTAGAGAACGTCTGAGCAACGGGTTCGTGACGGCGGGGGTCGCAGTATCGGCGCGTGACCAGGCTGGTCGTGGCGCAGCTGCAGGACACCTCGGCGTGGGCGGCGACCACCGTGGGCGGGCAGCCCGCCGCCGCCGAGGCGATGACCCTCGTCGCCGACGCCGCCACCCGGCTCGGGCGCGCCGTCGGCGGCGTCGTGGGCGCCGAGCCCGTCGCCGGCCACCGGGTCGAGGCCGCCGTCGGACCGGCAGACCTGCGGGCGTTCGACGACCTGGAGCTGTGGGTTCTGGCCGACCGTCCGGCCGACGGGTCCGCCGGCTCGCCCTGGTACCTGGAGCTGCGGCTGGGCTCCGCGGCCCAGCCCGTCGGGGCCAACGGGAACGCCTGGCAGCGGTTCCTGCCGCTGCGGGCCGACAGTGGCTGGGAGCTGATCGTCCTCGGCCTCGGTGACCTGCCCGCCGCGGTGCGCCAGGCCGTCACCGCCGTGCGCCTGACCTGCCTCGACGCCTCGGCGCCCTTCCGCGTCGCCGTCGACGGGCCGTGGGCGACGCGGGCCGCCACCGTGGCCGACGTCGACGACACCCTGCGGGCCCTGCTCGACGGCATGCTCGAGATCGACGGCACCGCCGTCCCCCTCGCGTTCGAGCCGGGGCCGCTGCCCGGGCAGCAGCCGTTCCTCCGGGCCCGCCAGGTCGGCAGCAAGCTGCGCCGCGACCTCACGTCCGGGATCGAGGCCCGCACCGATCACACCGGCCAGCGGTTCGCCCTGCGCCCGCCGGCGGTGCCGGTCGAGCTGGCCTACGAGCTGTGGCCCGACGCCGCCACCCGGGACGACGAGGCCGCCATCCTGGAGTTCGCCCTGCGAGCGCTGGCGGACACCGCCAGCCTCGACGTCGCCGGCCGGCCGGCCCCGCTCGACCTGGTCGACGTGCGCACCGACACCGCCGCGGTCACCGCGCTGACCGTGAGCGTCGTGACCAGCCTGCGCTCGCCGGCGCCCGCGACCACCGCCGTGCCGCCCTTCCACGCCGTCGACGTCGAGGACGACTCCCTTGCCGTCTGACCCCAGGAGAGACCGCTCATGTCCAACATCGGGTTGAACGTCATCGAGACCGACGGCACGGCCACGCCGGCCATCCAGATCGGCACGCTCGGACCCCACTAGCAGCGTTCTGCCCGCGATCGCGATTGAAAACCACTCAGAATCGCGGGCAGAACGAGGTCAGTCCCCAGCAGCACCGTCATCTGGGCCGACGGGGCGACGCCCAGCTCCTGCCGCAGCAGGTCGGCGCAGGTGTGGTACTGGCGCAGCGCCTCGGCCCGGTTGCCCTCGGCCAGGTGCGCCCGGATCACCAGGCGGTGGGCGCTCTCGCGGAGCGGCTCCATCGCCACCGCCCGCAAGCCGAGGTCGATGGCCTCGGACAGCCGGCCCCGCTCGATCAGCACCCGCACCCACTCCTCCAGCGCGTGCAGGCGGAGCTGGCGCAGGCGCTCCCGCTCGGTGACCAGCCAGTCGTCGTACCAGTCCGGCAGCAGCTCGCCGCCGCACACGAACTGCTCGGCGCCCTCGCCCAACGTCCCGGGGTCGCGGCGCCGCAGCTCGTCCAGGCCGTCACGGGCGTCGACCCACACCGCGGGGTGGAGGCGGATATGCGTCGTGGTGGTCCCGACCAGGTCCGGAGGCGGGAGCTGGCGGATGCGCCAGATCGCCGACCGGGGGTTGGCCACCGCCCGCTGCTCGGTCTTGTCCGGCCAGAGGCGGTAGGCGACCGTCGCCCGCTCCACCGCCTTGTCGGCCAGCGCCAGGTAGGCGAGCAGCCGCTCGGACGCCGGCCGCAGGGCCAGCGGCTGGTCCCCCCGGCGCAGGTCGAACCCGTCGAGCAATCGCAACCGTGGCCGCACCACGGCCGCCGGCGGCGCCGCCGGTGCCGTCATCACCGTCGTCATCGCTCATCACCGCCCATCTGGTCCTGGAGCTGTTCCAGCCCCTGGCGCACCAGGTCGCAGAGCCCGTCGATGCCCCGGGCCGTGGTCGGCCCGGGGAGCGACGGCGTCACCAACCTGCCCCGCAGCGCGTCGTCGTGCCGCTCGACCCACACCCGGAGCAGAAGGTGGGCATCGCCCGCCGACGCGACGTCGGACACCGCGGCATTGTCCGCCTCGACTCGTCACGGCGGCGTCACCCAGGTGTCGACGCCGCCCCTGCGCCGGCTCAAGGAGCTGCGCCGCGACGTGACGCTCAGTCGTCGACGGGGTTGAGGTCCGGCCCGTGGTCGATGATCACCGGGCCGTGGATGTGGGCGCCCTGCTGGGGCGTCCAGTCGATGAACCCGTGCTCGAAGTTGCTGCGGCGGCGCCGCCCGCCGGCGGCGACCTCGTCGCTGGTCGGGTAGCCGACCGGGCCCCGCTCGAAGCCGGCCCGGGCCCATGCGTCCCGGATCGCCCCGTGCACCTCGTGCGGGCCGGTCTGCGGCGTCCAGTAGATCGACGCCTCGGGGTGCCCGGGCACCTGCATGGTGCGGAAGTGGTTGAACCGCCCCCGGCCGTCCGGGCAGCCCAGCTCGTCGGTGATCGGGTAGCCGAACTGCTCCCGCCCGAGCGAGAGCCACTTCTGGGCGATCGCTCCGAACACGACGAACGGGCCGATCTCCGGGTGCCAGACGATGAACTTGCCGTTGGCGAAGGGCTGGGCCCGCCCGACGCCGTCGAACGTCGGGCGCTCGACATCGAGGGCCGCGCCGAAGCCGGCCTCCCCGCCGAACGCCAGCCACTTGTCGCGGATCGCGCCGATGACCTCGGCCATGATCGTCCCTCCTTGTCTCGCACGATCTGTGCAGTGGTGCAGAGGCCGGGACCGCCGCCCGCATACGTGACGCTCGTCATGCACGGGCGATGATTCCCGGGGCGGGGCGCCGTCTACCCGGCACACGCCACGCACACGGGGAGTCCACGATGAGCGAGCAGTCCAGCATCCACATCAGCAGCATCGGCACCGTCGGGGTGCCGGTCAGCGACCCGGACCGGGCGCTCAAGTTCTACGGGGAGACGCTCGGGTTCGAGACCCGGCTCGACGGCGAGTTCGGCGGGGGCATGCGCTGGATCGAGGTTGCGCCGCCGGGCGCGGCGACCACGGTCGCCCTCACGCCGCCGGGCCCGAGCGGCGCCAGCGGAGTCGACACGGGCATCCGGCTGTCGACCACCGACGCCGACGCCGACCACGCCGCGCTCCAGGCCCGCGGCGTCGACGTCGACCCCGACGTCATGCGCTGGGAGGGCGTCCCGCCGATGTTCTCGTTCCGCGACCCGGACGGCAACGTCCTCTACGTCGTGCAGCGCGACTGACGCCGAAACCCGCTGGGGGCCGGCCCCGGGCCGGGCTAGCGTCGGTGGCATGGCGACGCACCGGTCCGGCCGGCCCCGTGAGCTGGCCTGGCGATCGAGGGTGACGATCCAACACGGCTGATCCCGCCGCTTCCACGCACATGTCGACGGAAGCGGCGGGAGACACGACGCGCTGCAGCCACTGAAGCCACGGCGTGGTCGTCCGCTCCTGCCCGGAAACGAGGAGGAGCATCGCGATGCCCATGCCGCATCGGACTTTTCGCCAGGTCGCCAAGCGCCGCCTTCAAGGCAAGGAGGGCGGCGCCCGGGCCCGCGAGCTGCGGGCACTCCTGGCCGAGCTGCCGGACTACCGCAACGGCCCGTACGCCGACCTGCGCCGCTGGCTCAGCGAGCAGGTCACCGAGAACGAGAAGCGCACGGCCGCCACGCACCGCGACTCGATCGCGGTCCGCCGCCAGGGGTCGGCGCAGATCGCCCTGGTCGGCGCGCCCAACGCCGGCAAGTCGAGCCTGCTCCAGGCGCTGTCGGACGTGCAGATCCGCACGGGCGACTACGCGTTCACGACGACCCGCCCCGTCCCGGCCGTGATCCGGGCGGGGGGCGTGCTGGTCCAGCTGGTCGAGATCCCCGGCCTGATCCAGGGCGCCAGCGAGGGCCGGGGCGGCGGCCGGGCGCTGCTGAGCGTGCTGCGGACGGCCGACGCGATGGTCCAGTGCCACGCGGCGGGGGAGCCGCCGGAGGGCCTCGCCGCGCTGCGGGCCGAGCTGCGGGCGGCGGGCATCGACCTGCCGGCGATCGTGGCGGCGACCCGCAGCGACGAGGCGCCGCCGGGCGCCGTCGAGGCCCTGCGCCGGAGCCCGGCGGCCGGCGACCTGCCGGTCCACGAGGTGTCGGTGCTCGACGACGGTTCGCTGGACGCGCTGCGGGAGGCGATCTGGGGTCTCACGGGCCTGGTCCGGATCCACCTGCGCCGGGCCGGCGTCACCGACCCGCACCCGCTGGCACTGCCACCCCCGGTCACGGTCGCCGACGTCGCCGACGCGATCCACCGCGAGCTCGGCGCCCGCTGCCACGGCGCCCGCCTGTGGGGCCCGTCGGCCCACTTCGCCGGCCAGCAGGTCGGCCCGTCCCACACGCTGGCCGACGGCGACACGGTGGAGGTCGTGACATAAGTCGCTGACCTCGCAGCGAAGTCGCCGTATCACTCTGGGGCGTCGCACCTCTGGTGGTCCCGAGCACAAGGAGGTGCACCCATGGCGATCGACTGCGGGTTCGGGCCCGACGATCTGCGGCGGGAGACGGAGTGCCTGGCGGCGGTGTCCAAGGACCTCGAGGGCGAGCTACTCGCCATCGACGCCCACGACGAGGACTGTCCGGAGCTGGACTGCAAGTCCCTGCTGACGCTGCACGCCATCAAGGCCCAGGTCACGGCGCACGACGTTCGATCCCAACAAGGAGGGCGGGGCCGGCGCCCTCGTCGGCGTCGTCGAGGGCGCGCTGATGCAGGTCTGCAAGCCGCAGTCCGCCTGCGTGGACTTCTCCGTGCTGAGCACCGGCACCAACCCCCGCGTCGAGCAGGGCCACCGGTTCGAGGTCTTCGACCACACCGGGACGCCGGTCGCCCAGACCGACGTCGTGACCTGGGGCGCCGTCACCGGCATGCAGCTGTGGTTCCGGACGACGGTCGAGCTGGCGGCGCCGGCCGACGCGGTCCGCCTCACGGTCGGCGTGTTCGCCACGCCGGGGACGGTCAGCGCCTTCGACCAGAGCGGCACGCTGATCGTGCAGGTGCCGATCGTCGGCCCGCAGAACGTGCCGATCCAGGTGGTCGTGCCCGGGCCGGGCATCGCCCGCCTGGACGTCGAGTGCCCGAGCGACGAGCACCTGCTGGTCGAGATGTGCGTCGAGACGGGCGGGCGGCCACCGGGCCAGGGCGACGCCTAGCTCCCCCTCCGGGCTGGCCCGGGGTCATACTCAACCGATCGGTTGACGATGGCTCCGGGCCGCCCTAGGTTGTGCTCAACCAAGTGGTTGACGACACGACGCAGGAGCGAGCGCGATGCCCCGGATCACACCCAACCTCTGGTTCGACACCGAGAGCATGGAGGCCGCCGAGTTCTACGTCTCGGTGTTCCCCCACTCGGAGATCACGACCGTGACCCACTACGTCGAGTCCGCGCCCGGCAAGGCCGGCGAGATCATGACGGTCAGCTTCGTGCTCGACGGCCAGGAGTTCACGGCCATCAACGGCGGCCCGGTGTTCCACCTCGACGAGGCGATCTCACTGCTCGTCAACTGCAAGGACCAGGCCGAGATCGACTACTACTGGGACCGGCTCCTCGAGGGTGGCGGCGAGGAGAGCATTGGCGGCTGGCTGAAGGACCGCTTCGGCCTGTCGTGGCAGGTCGTGCCAGCCGACTGGACCGACCTGCTCGTCGGCCCCGACCCGGCCCGGGCCGACCGGGCGATGGCGGCCGTGCTCGGGATGAAGAAAATCGACATCGCCGCGATCCAGGCCGCCGCCGACGCGGCCGCCTAGCGTTTCTACGCGGAAGCGGTCGCCATAGCGACCGCTTCCGCGTAGAACGCGAGAAGGGTGCGCCGGGCGGATCAGTCGTCGGCGATGCGGATCCAGGTCTGCTGCGACCAGCCCAGCAGGTCGCCGTCGGCCGTGCGCAGCGACGAGCTGCACAGCAGCTTGCGACCCTCCAGGCCGCGGTGCCAGCCGGTGACCACGTGGGCCTCGCCCGGCGCCGGGCGGGCGGTGACCGAGGCCCGCATCGTGCCCAGGACGAAACGGCCCTCGACGTCGCCCAAGCCCGCCCAGCCGCCGGTGCAGTCGAGCGCCGCCCAGGCCACCTCCAGCGGCACCTCGCCGTCGACCACCACCGACGGGTGCGGGGTCCACACCGACGCCACCACCTCGCGGCCGGCGACCGGTCCCGGGCTGATGCGCAGACCGTCGCCCTCCGCCCGGTCCGGGCCGCAGCCGAAGCACGTCGGGAACGGATGCCGGTGCAGGCCCGGGAAGCCCGCGGCGGCGTCCCGGGCGGCCTCCAGGTCGACCGGGGCCGGCAGATCCGCAGGCGGGCCGGCATCCGCAGGCGGGAGCGGCTCGCCCGCCGCCACCACGTCGTCGGCGTCCCGCAGCGCCGTCCCGTCCCAGCGCAGCGGGTGGTCGAGCGGCGGGGGCCGGCGCAGCCGAACCTCCACCGTGCCGCCGCCCAGCAGGCGGGCGACCAGGCCGCAGGCGTAGCCGCCGTTGGCCGAGCCCGGCGGGCCGTTGAACCGGGAACCGATCACGACCTCGGGCTCCTGTGGCAGCGGCGTCATCGCCAGTGTCTACCCCGGCGGCGGGTGGAGGTCGCTCACGAGCCGCATCCGGGCGAGCAGCCGCAGCCCGGCGCCGATCGGGTCCAGCTCGCTGCGCCGCACGCCGTGGCAGGCGCTGCGGGGGCTGTGGTGGTGGTTGTTGTGCCAGCCCTCGCCGAGCAGGGCGACCGCGATGACCCGGTTGTTGCGGCTGTCGTCCCGGGTGGGGAAGTTGCGGTAGCCGCCGACCCGGTGCGAGAACGAGCCGGTCGAGAGCGTGGCGTGCCACAGGGCGACCGTCGACACGCAGAAACCCCACACGAACGCCTGCGGGCCCAGCGCCCACAGCCCCACGCCGAACAGGGCGACCGGGACGAGCTTCCACCGGTCGAGCAGCACCAGCTCGGGGAACCGCTCGAGGTCCCGGACCCGGCGGTGGTCGGTCGGCTGGTTGGCCGGATCGAGGAACCAGCCGCAGTGGCTGTAGAGGAAGCCGTGGTGGTGGGGCGAGTGCACGTCCGCCGGCGTGTCGCTCATCGAGTGGTGCTTGCGGTGCGTCGCCGCCCACCACAGCACGCCCCGCTGCAGGGCCAGCGTGCCCAGCAGCGCCAGGCCGAACTGCACCGGGCGGCCGGCCCGGAACGAGCGGTGCGAGAAGTAGCGGTGGAACCCGGCGGCCACGCCGAAGCAGCGCAGCGCGTACGTCGCCGCCGCCACCGCCAGCGCCCCGCCGGACACGCCGACCACCAGGACCGTCACGCAGGCCAGGTGCAGCACGACGAATCCGACCGCATCACCGTACGCGGCCACCAGGGCGAGCCCCGACGGGCCGGGCGGACCGGCGGGCGCCTGACGCCCAGTGCTGCGCTCGGCCGTGCGTTCGACCTGGGCTGCCTGCATCACGCCTCACAGAGACCCGATGCCCGCCCGCGAATACAAAACCCGAACCGGGCGGCGCCCGCAACGGTCATCATGGGACGTGACCTCTCTGCGTGACCTGCTGCGAAACGCAGCCGACCGGGCCGCCGACTACCGGGAACGTGCGGCCGACGGGCCGGTGTTCCCGGCGGCCGCCGACCTCGACAAGCTGCGCGCGGCCCTCGGCGACCTGCCGGACGGGCCGACCCCGGCCGCCGACGTCGTGGCCGACCTGGCCGACGCGGTCGAGCCGGCGCTGGTGGCGACGACCGGGCCCCGGTACTACGGCTTCGTCGTCGGGGGCGCGCTCGACGCCGCCACCGCGGCCGAGGTGCTGGCGGTCGGCTGGGACCAACCCGCGTTCAACGCCGTCACCTCGCCCGGCGCGGCGGTGGTCGAGGAGATCGCCGGCGCCTGGCTCGTCGACCTGCTCGGCCTGCCGACCGGCGCCTCGGTCGGCTTCGTCACCGGCGGGCAGGGCGCCAACACGGTCGCGCTCGCCGCGGCCCGCCACCAGGTGCTGGCGGCGGCGGGCTGGGACGTCGAGGCGGACGGCCTCGCCGGCGGGCCCCGCCTCCGGGTCGTCGCCGGCGCCGAGCGCCACGTGACCATCGACCGCAGCCTGCGCCTCCTCGGCGTCGGCGCCCGGGCCGTCGAGCCGGTGGCGGCCGGCGAGCAGGGCGCGATCGACGTCGCCGACCTGGCCAGGGTCCTGGCCGCCGGACCGGCCGGCCCGACGATCGTGAGCCTCCAGGCCGGCAACGTGAACAGCGGCGCGTGCGACGACCTCGCCGCCGCGACGGCGGTCGCCCACGACCACGGCGCCTGGGTCCACGTCGACGGCGCCTTCGGCCTGTGGGCCGCGGCCAACCCGGCCACCCGCCACCTGACCGACGGGATCGAGACCGCGGACTCGTGGGCCACCGACGGGCACAAGTGGCTCAACGTGCCCTACGACTGCGGCTACGCCTTCTGTGCCCACCCGGAGGCCCACGCCGCGGCGATGTCGTTCACCGCGTCCTACCTGACCGGCCAGGGCTCGGCGGGGCTGCGGGCGCCGGCCGACTACGTCCCCGAGTCGTCCCGCCGGGCCCGGGGCTTCGCCACCTGGGCGGCGCTCCGCCAGCTCGGCCGCAGCGGCGTCGCCGACCTGGTCGAGCGGTGCTGCGCCCTCGCCCGCCTCTTCGCCGACCGCCTCGGGGCGATCGAGGGCGTCACGATCGCCAACGACGTCGTGCTCAACCAGGTGCTCGTCGGCTTCGGCGACGACGCCACCACCGACCGTGTGGTCGAGGCGGTCCAGCGCTCGGGCGAGGCGTGGATGGGCGCCACCACCTGGCACGGCCGCCGCCTGATGCGGCTGGCGGTGTCCAACTGGAGCACCACCGACGGCGACGTCGACCGCACGGTGGCCGCCATCGCCGCCGCGCTCTGACGGGTCGTCAGATACGGTCGAGGGCCATGACCGACAGGGTGCGGCTCGACGTCGACGGCGCGGTGGCCACGATCACCAACGACAACCCCGACAAGCACAACGCGTTCGACGACGAGATGGACGAGCAGCTGTTCGCCATCCTCGCCGAGCTCACGGCCCGGCCCGACGTCCGGGCGATCGTGTGGCGGGGCGAGGGCCGAGTCGTGGTCGTCGGGCCGCGACGTCGCCGCGATCGGCAACGGCGATCCGTCGCTGTCGCACCACGAGCTGATGCTGCGGGGCCACGCGCGGCATCCAGCAGGTCTTCGACGTCGACGCCCCGATCATCGTGGCCATCCAGGGCTGGGCGATCGGCGGGTCGTTCCAGCGGGCGCTGCTGTGCGACGTCCGCATCGCGGCCGAGGGCGCCCGGTTCATGCTCCCCGAGGTGGGGCACGGCGTGATCCCCGACACCGGCGGCGTCGGGGCGCTGTTCCAGATCTGCGGGCCGGGCGTCGTGAGCGACATGGTCCTGACCGGCCGCGTGCTGTCGGCCGAGGAGGCGCTGGGCCACGGCATCGTGTCCCGGATCGTCGCCCCCGAGGCCCTCGACGACACCGCCCGCGAGATGGCCGACAAGATCGCCGCCGCGCCGGCCGTCACGGTGAAGATGGCGCGCCGAGGTGATCCGCCACCTGGCCGAGCCGGCAGATCCGGCGCGTCGATGGCCGACGAGCTGATCTTCCAGACGTTCGTCAACCGGTCCGACGACTACGCCGAGTTCCGGGCCGCCCGGGCCGAGGAGCGCGAGCCCACCTACACGGGGAGCTGACGCCGCCGATGACCGACGCCGACACCACGGCCGACCCCGTGCCGAACCGCCCCCGCCCGGCCTGCCCGAGCCGCCCCCGGTCGGCACGAGCGCACTCCCCGCCGGCACCTACGACGGCGTGACGGTCGTGGTCACCGGCGGGGGCACCGGGCTCGGGCGGGCCATCGCCGTCGAGTTCGCCCGGCTCGGGGCGGCGGTCGGCGATCGCTCAGCCGCAAGCCCGAGCACCTCGACGCCGGCCGGGAGGCCGATCGAGGCGCTCGGCGCCCGGGCGATCGGCCGTGCCGTGCGACATCCGCGACCCCGACCAGATCGCCGCCGCCTTCGACGCGGCCGAGGCGGCGCTCGGGCTCGCCGGCGGTGCTGGTCAACAACGCGGCGGCCAACTTCCCGGTCCCGGCCGAGGACATGTCGCCCAACGCGTGGCGCACCGTCGTCGACATCACGCTCAACGGCACGTTCTTCTGCGCCCGCGAGTTCGCCCGGCGCCACCTCGCGCGCGGGCACGCCGGGCTCGATCGTCAACGTCGGCGCGTCGTACGCCTGGACCGGCGGCCCCGGCTTCGCCCACAGCGCCGCGGCCAAGGCGGGCGTGAAGAACATGGTCGAGACGCTGGCGGTCGAGTGGGGGCCGTACGGCATCCAGGTCAACGGGCTCGTGCCCGGGCTGTTCCCCCACGAGGACATGACCGCCGACATCCAGCGGCAACCTCGACCGCACCGCACGACAAGGACGTCTGCCAGCCGGCGCTGCGGGTCGGCCGGCTGCGGGAGCTGGGCTGGGCGGCGACGTTCCTCGCGTCGCCGTACGCCCGGTTCATCTCGCGGTCACACCCTCGTCGTCGACGGCGCCAACTGGCAGCGCCGCTCGCTCACCAACCCGCCGGTCGTGACCGTCCGCGACCAGATGGGCCGGGGGCCCTTCGCCTGACGATGCCCGGCCGGCGCACCGTGCTGTTCGACTTCGACGGCACGCTGGTCGACTCGGACGTGGCCCTCCAGGCCCCGTTCGCGGCGCTCGGCGTGCGCGAGGCGGACGTCCCGCCGCTCGGCCTGCCGCTGGCGGTGGCCTGCGACCGGGCGGGGATCACGGTCGCCGACTACCTGGTCCACTACGACCCCACCGCGGCCCGGCCGTTCCCGGGCGTCGAGGCGATGCTCGCCCGCCTGGACCGCTGGGGCCTGTGCTCGAACAAGGACCGGGCGAGCGCCGAGCGCGAGCTGGCCCGCCTGGGCTGGCGGCCGGCGGCGGCATTCTTCTCCGACGACTTCGGCGGCCGGCCCAAGGTGCTCGGCCCCCTGCTGGCCGCCCTGGGCCTGGCCCCGGACGAGGCCCTGCTGGTCGGCGACACCCCCCACGACCGCGAGTGCGCCCGCGCCGCCGGCGTCACCTTCGCCCTCGCCGGCTGGAACCCACGGGCCGACCCCGAGCCTGGCGACCTCGTGCTCGCCACCCCGGCCGACGTCCTCCGTTTTGTCCCCTGAAGTGGTCCTTGGTGTCAGGGGACAGAACGCGACGGGGGCCTACCCGCTGGAGCAGAGGTCCTGGCGGCTCTCGGCGGCCAGCCATGCCGCCAGGTTGAGCGCGGCCGCGCCGCCACGGTCGTCCCCGCCGTCCTCCCGGCAGACGATGGCCGTCGCCACCTCGGGCTCGGCCGTCAGCGTCGGCACCGCGTCGTCGGACAGCTCGGCCAGGTAGCCGAGGTCGAGCTCCGCGCCCTCGCGGCCCCGCTCGATGTTGTGCCGGGCGACCAGGGCCTCGGGGTTGGCTGCGTCCGCCGCGAGGACGAGCGTCAGCGCGGCGACGCCCGCCCCCGCCACGAGCCAGTTGCCACGGGTGTGGCGTGACCCGTTGCGCACCGCGGTCATGACCAGCACCGCGCCCATCCAGAGCGCGGCGCCCACCACCCACAGGCGCAGCATGGTGAGGCCGAAGGCCTCGTCGTACAGCGCCATCCGGCGCAGGCTGACCGCCACGAGCCCGAGCGCCAGCAGCGGGACCGCCGCGCCCAGCACCCGGACCGCCCGGTGGTCGAGCGTGGCGGGCGAGGCCAGCGCCCGCACCACGACCAGGAACACGAGCAGCACGGCCGTCGCCCAGCACAGCTGGAAGAACCCGCTGCGGGCGTACTCCGCCGGCGTGAGCCCGGCCTCCGCCACCAGCCGCTCGCCCGCACCGGTCAGGGCCACCAGCTGCGAGACCACGAACAGCCCCAGCACCAGTGCCGCCAGCCCGAGCATCGTCGCCAGTTCGGCCACGCCGAACACGCCGGTCGGGCTGCGGTCGGTGAGCGGGCCCGACGCCGCCCCGGCCAGGCCGAGCACGAGCGGGACGATCGCCAGGGTCAGGGCCACGTGACCCACCAGCGGGCCGGCGTCGGCGTTCGGGGTGAGCAGCGAGGCGAACACCGCGTCCGCCGACGCCAGGAGCGCCACCAGCAGGGCCAGCACCGGGACGCTGACCAGCAGCGCCGTCACGATCCGCAGCGCCCGGCGCCGGTCGTGGGCCGACAGCCGGGGCGCGGCCGCCTGCACGATGGTCAGGCCCATGACCGCCCATTCCGAGGCCCGCGCGCCCCGCTGGAGCAGCCGCCCGGGTGAGGCGTCGAACACCGACCCGGCCCGGCTGTAGAGGACCGCGGCGAGGAGGAACCCGGCGGCCAGCGCCAGATTCGACCACATGAGCCACGGGCTGGCCCGCACGGCCAGGAAGGCGGCCGGCGCGAGCGCGGCGAGCGCCAGCTTGCGGGCCTCTTGGCGCTCGAGCCGGCGGTCGGCCAGCAGGGCCGAGACGGCCAGCAGCAGCCCGAGGGCCACGACCAGGTTGTCCGCCCCGCCGCGCAGCCCGACCTCGAGGACGAACCCGGCGGCGAGGGCGAAGGCGACCATCCGGCGGGGTTCGGGGTCGGTCACCGCCACCGGGGTGCGCGCCGGCGCCCGAGGGGGAACGGGCGCCGGCGGCGGGGGAGGCGGCCGGTACGGCTGGGCGGACGGCGGGGACGTGAGGTCGGTCAAGGCGTGTCACCGTCCTGTGCGGGGAGCCGGACGGCCATGGTGCAGCCGGCGGGATGGTTGGGCTCGGCCCGGATCTCGCCCTCGTGGAGCTCGACGATCCAGCGGGCGATGGACAGGCCGAGCCCGGCCCCGGCCGCCGCGGGTCGGGCCGTGTCGGCCCGGTAGAAGCGCTCGAAGATCCGCTCGGCGTCGGCCTCGCTGATGCCCGGCCCCTCGTCGCTCACCGTGAGGACCACGGCGCCGTCGCCCGCCGAGGCGGCCAGGCGCACGGGCCGGTCCGGCGGACCGAAGCGCAGCGCGTTGGCCGTGAGGTTGGCCATGACCTGGTGGATCCGGTCGGGATCGGCCAGGAGCTTGAGGTCCGCCGGGTCGGCCTCGACCCGGACCTCCCGCCCGGGCCGACCCAGCCGGGCCTCGACCGCGACGGCGTCGAGCAGCGACGCGGCGTCGACCAGCTCGCGGTGCAGCGGCACCCCGCCGGACTCGAGCCGCGACAGGTCGAGCAGCTGGGACACGAGGCGGCCGAGCCGCTCGGTCTGGTCGAGCATCGACCGCAGCAGCTCGGGCCGGGGCTCCTCGACCCCGTCGACCAGGTTCTCCAGGCGGGCCTGGAGGGCCGAGATCGGCGTGCGCAGCTCGTGGGACACGTTGGCCACCAGGTCGCGGCGCATGCGGTCGACGCTGGCCAGCTCCCGGGCCATCTCGTTGAACGCCCGGGCGAGCTGGCCCACCTCGTCCGCGGACGTGTCGGTGACCCGCTGGCTCCAGTCGCCGTCGGCCATGCGCCGGACCGCGGCCGCCATCTCCCGCAGCGGCGACGTCATCCCGTGCGCCAGCACCTGCACGAGGGCCAGGGCGATGACGGTGGCGATCAGCGGCCGGACCCAGATCCGCACCCCCAGGCGCCAGCCCACGTAGGACACGACGGAGCTGACCCCGACGGCGACGACGATGGCGATGCCGAGCTTGAGCTTGATCGACCCGACCCGGTCGAGCGGCCGCCGCATCACGGCGCGCAGCCGGATCGTCAGCGACGCCAGCCGGTCGAGCGGCCGCGACATCACGAGACCTGCCCGAGCCCGTAGCCGACGCCGTGCACGGTCCGCACGACGTCCTCGCCCAGCTTGCGGCGCAGCGCCCGCACGTGCGAGTCGACCGTCCGGGGCCCGGCGCCGTCGGCGTAGCCCCACACGTCGGCCAGCAGCTGCTCCCGCCGGAACACGACGCCGGGCCGGGCCAGGAGGTGCGCGAGCAGGTCGAACTCGATGGGCGTGAGGTGGACCCGGGCACCGTCCCGGCTGACCTGGCGCGTCGACGGGTCGAGCTCGACGCCCTCGTGGCGCAGGACGACGCCCTCGGCCGCGTAGTCGACCCGCCGGAGCACCGCCTTGATCCGGGCGACCAACTCGCGGGGGCTGAACGGCTTGGTCACATAGTCGTCGGCGCCGACCGACAGCCCGATGACGAGGTCGGTCTCGTCGTCGCGGGCGGTCAACATGACGACGGGCACCCGCCGGTCGGCCTGGATCCGCCGGCACACCTCCAAGCCGTCGAGGCCGGGGAGCATGAGGTCGAGGACGACGAGGTCGGGCTTGCTGAGCCGGCAGAGGTCGACGGCCTGCCGGCCGTCGCCCACGGAGCGGGCATCGAACCCCTCGCTCCGCAGCCGCCGCACGATCGCATCCGCGATCGCCGGCTCGTCCTCCACCACCAGCACCGTCGTCACCGGCGGTCAGGGTACGAAACGACCGTGGAGCCATGCCGCGCGCGGTGTGGAGATCTCGTGCAGACGCAGAAGGTGGCATCAGCCCCACACGACGACCCGGAGGCCCACGGCCCCGACCAGCACGACCGCGAGCCGGTCGGCCCGCGGAATCGGACCGGACCCCGGCACGCTACGGTGCGCCGGTCATGCAGCTCGCCGACCCGGTCAACGCCTGCGTCGCCTGCGGGTCGGCGCACATCGACCACTGGAGGACCAAGTCCTACCAGTACAGCGGCGGCGTGGCCGGGCACCCCTTCCAGATCGACCGCTGCGCCGACTGCGGTAGCGGGTTCCTCAACCCGCCGCCCGCCCCCGAGGCGTTGGCCGCCGTGTACGCCACCTCGGGACACGGGCTGCGGGCGCCCGTCGCCAGCACGGACGTCCTCGCCGCCGAGGCGTGCTGGCCGAACTCGGTGCTCGACGCCCGGCGCATGGTCGCCGGCGCCGGGCGGCTCCTCGGGCCGGGCGCGCCCCGTACGGCGCTGGACGTGGGGTCGGGGTTCGGGTTCTTCACCCAGGCGCTGCTGGCCGCCGGGCTCGACACGACCGCCATCAATCCCGGCGAGTACGAGAACGCCGTGTTCGAGGACATCAACGGCTTCCGGCCGGAGCCCGTGATGCTGGAGGACTTCAAGCCGACCGGCCCGTTCGGCGTCGTGCTCATGTCGCAGGTGCTGGAGCACATCGTCGAACCCGTGGCGGCCCTGCGCCACGTCCACAGCATGCTGCACTCGGACGGCGTGCTGGTGTGCGCAGTCCCCAACTTCGGCTCGCTGGCGGTCCGGCTGCTCGGCGTGCGGGACAACGCCTGCCTATGGGTGCCCGAGCACGTCAACTACTTCACCGCCCGAGGACTGGCGGCCGTGCTGGACCTGGCCGGGTTCGCCGGTGCCGGTTTCGAGCAGGTGACCCGCATCCGGCCCGATGCCCTCGTCCGGCGCCTGCCCAACGCGCTGCCGGAACGGCCGCTGCGGGCGCTCGTGATCCGCGGCCAGCGGCCGGTGGTCCAGGTGCTCGACCGGGCGGGCTGGGGCAGCTTCATCACCGTGTACGGCACCCCCCGCTGACCCGGGCGGTTCTCAGCCCGGCCGGGGGCAGTCACGAGCCGGCGTAGAGCGCGCCCAAGCCCCGTGCGGCGTCGGCCATCAGCGCACGCAGCTCCGCCGGCCCGAGCACCTCCACCAGCGGCCCGAGCTGCAACAGCAACCGGGCGGCGGACTCGGGCCGCTCGAACCGCAACCGCAACACGGCCCACCCTGCCGCATCCCGCGGCGTAGCGGCGGCGAGCGGCAGGGTGGGCGTTCCCTCCTGCAGCAGCCCGAGCAGCGCCTCGCCGGCGGGCGCGACCCGCACCTCCGCGTGGTAGGTCGGGATCGAGGCCACGAACTCCTGCGCCCGCCGCGCCCAGGCCGCCGCGAGGTCGAAGTCATGCGGATGCTCGAACCGGTGCTGCAGCACGGTCGCCTCGCTGATCCGCCCGACCCGGTAGATCCGATCGGCCGTCCGGGCGCCGCGCCGGCCGAGCAGGTACCAGGTCGGGCCCTTCAGCACCAGGCCCAGCGGGCGCACGACATGCGACCGGTCCCGGTACGTGATGCGCACCTCCCGCGCCTCCCACACGGCGCGGGCGAGGTCGAGCAGGTACGGGACCGGCTCGCGGGACCGGAACCAGTCGTCGGGTTCGACCAGCAGCCGGTCGCGCAGCGATCGGGCGGCCGCCTCGGCCCGCCGGTCGAGGGCGGTGAGCAGCGTGCGCTCGCCGACGTCGGGGTCGATCCCGAGGTCGCGGGCGATCGCCGGGACCGCCGTCAGCAAGGCGCCCCGGGCGTCGGCGTCCGCCAGCGCGGGCAGGCCGCCGACGCGGTAGCCGGGCGCGAGCCGCACGCCGCCGTTCCGGCCGGTCTCCGTGTACAGCGGCACCCCGGCCGCCGCGAGGGCGTCGATGTCGCGGTACACGGTCCGCACCGACACCTCGAGCGCCTCGGCCAGCTCCGGCGCCGTCGCCCGGCCCCGCATCTGGAGGAGCAGCAACAGCTCGACGAGCCGGCCGGCGCGCACGCCGCGAGCCTAGGGGCTGAACCATGACAGGAGATGTCAGGGTTCGGGCGCGACCCTGCCGGCATGACCATCGACACCTCCGCCGCCCACGCGTTCGTCCACGCCGAGGGGCGGCTGCTCGACCGGCTCGTCCTCGCCACCCGCGGCGACGGAGGCGATCCCGGGGCCGTCGTGGCCGCCCTCGTCGCCTACCGGAACGGCGACGGCGGGTTCGGCCATGGCCTGGAGCCCGACAAGCGCTGCCCGGCGAGCCAGCCGCTCGACGTCCAGGTCGCGCTGGAGACGCTGCTCGCGGTCGGCGCCGCCGCGCCGACTCGTCGCGGGCGCCTGCGACTTCCTCGCCGGCGTCGCCGCGCCGGACGGTGCCGTGCCGGTGCTACTGCCGTCGATCGCCGGCTACCCCCGGGCCGCCCACTGGGCCGCAACCGACCACTACCCGCCCGACATCAACCCGACGGCCGCCATCGTCGGCTGCGCCCGGGCGCTGGGCGCCGACCACCCGTGGCTCGACCGGGCCGAGGCGTGGTGCTTCGCCACGTTGGAGCAGGACGGCCCGCCCGCGGAGGCCCACGCCCTGCTGTGCGCCGCCCGGTTCCTCGAGCACGCCGGCGACCGGCCGCGGGCCGCGGCCCTGCTGGACCGGGTGGCGGCCGCCATCCCCGGGAGCCCGATGGTCCTCATGGCGCCCGACCCCGAGGCGTACGGCGTGACCCCGCTGCAGTTCGCCCCCCGGCCGGACAGCCTGCTGTGCCCGCGGTTCGGCGACGACGTGATCGATGCCCACCTCGACAGCCTGGAGCGCCAGCAGCAGCCCGACGGCGGCTGGCCGATCCGCTGGGACCCGCCCAGCGAGGCCAGCCGGTGCGAGTGGCGGGCGATCAGGACCGTCGACGCGCTCGGCGTGCTGGCGGCCTACGGTCGCTGAGCCTCCGCGCTTCTGCGCCGCGCCGGCCGTGGGTACGATCCGCGGCGCTGCACAAACCGCTGGCTGGGAGGCCGACGACGCCATGGTGGACACCGATCGCTACGCCGCGACGTTCGCGATGCTCGACAAGGACGGCGACGGCCGCGTCTCGGCGGCCGAGTTCAAGGAGCTGATGGCCACGATCGGCGTCACCTTCACCGACGAGACGGCGGCCAAGGCCATCGAGATGATGGATGCCGACGGCGACGGGCTCGTGTCGCTGGAGGAGCTGGCGACCTACATGAGCTCGCCGCCGCGCAAGGACTGACGCCCACGCGTTCTGGTCTGCCGAACGGTTGCTCGTCAACCATCCGGCAGACCAGAAAGGCAGGGGGGTCAAGACGGCGGGCAGAAGAACTCGAGCGCGATGCCGTCCGGGTCACGGAAGCTCACGCCCGAGCCGTAGCTGGCGTCCTTGATGCCGCCGTGGTCGACGTCCAGCTCGTCGAGCCGGCCGGCCCACTTCTCCAGCTCGCCGCGATCGGCGACGCCGAAGGCGACGTGGTCGAGGCCGACCCGGTACTCGCTGAACCGCTCCGGCGGCGCCGGCGTGTCGTGCTGGTGCAGCCCGACGAGGGTGCCGTTGCCCAGCAGGTAGACCGTGTGGTGCATGTTCGGGTCGGTGTCCTCGTCGATGACGGGCTCGGCCTCGAACAGGGCCTCGTACCAGGGGATGCTGACGGCCAGGTCGCGCACGGTCAGCGCCACGTGGGTAAGCGGGGGAAAGGTCTTCACGGGGAATCACGTCCTTGGGTGTCTGCGTTGTCGCTGCCGACTATGGGGCCGCGGCGGCCGGATCGGAATGATCGAGGCACCATCACTCCTGGCCAGGACGCCAGACTTGCGGGCATGAGCCCCGAAGGCACCCTGCCGACCGACGGCGCGCGCCCGCCGCCGCGGCTCCTGCGCGACGCGCTCGGGCAGCTCCGGCTCGACGGCGCCATCTTCTTCCGATCGGAGCTCAGCGAGGCGTTCGAGTTCGAATCGTCGCCGCTGGCGCTCGCCGACGCCCTGCGCCCCGGGGCCCAGCGGCTGACGCTGTTCCACATCGTGGCCCAGGGGTCGTGCTGGGTCGCCGTCGCCGACGGCGAGCGCCACTGGGCCCGCGAGGGCGACGTGATCGTGCAGCCGTACGGCGACCGCTACTCGATGGGCGGCGCGACGCCGGCCGAGGCGGTGCCGATCCTCGACCTGCTCGACCCGCTGCCGTGGGCGGAGCTGCCGGTGATCCGCCACGGCGGGGGCGGCGCCCGCACCGACGTCGTCTGCGGCTACATGGTGTCGGACGACCCGCTGTTCGACCCGGTGCTGCGGGCGCTGCCGCCGGTGTTCGTCGTGCGGCTGCCGCCGGGCCCGGGCGCCGACTGGGTGCGGGCCAGCATCGACTACGCCGTGGCCGAGGCGGCCGTCCCGTCCGACCGCAATGCCAGCCTCCTGTCGACCCGCCTGCCGGAGCTGGTGCTGATCGAGGTGCTGCGCGAGCACCTGGCCACCGCGCCCGCCGCCGACCACGGCTGGCTCGCGGCCCTGCGCGACCCGGTGGTGTCGCCGGCGCTGACGCTGATCCACGGCCAGCCCGACCGCAGCTGGACGGTCGCCGACCTCGCGGCCGTGCACGGCGGTGTCGCGCTCGCTGCTCGACCAGGAGTTCCGGGCGGTCCTCGGCCGCTCCCCCATCCGCTACCTGACGGAGTGGCGCATGCACCTGGCGGACGACCTGCTGGCGACGACCGACACCCCGGTGGCGGTCGTGGCCCGGCGCGTCGGCTACGACTCGGCGGAGGCGTTCAGCCGGGCGTTCAAGCGGGCCCGGGGCCGCTCGCCGAGCCAGTGGCGTGACGACCGGGGCCGCCCGCACCCGTTTTCTACGCGGTAACGGTCGCCAGGGCGACCGCTACCGCGAACAAAAGGCGTCAGCCGGCGGCGCCGACGAACTCGGCCAGCTTGACCCCGTGGTCGGCGGCGAGCATCTCCGCCGCCTTCTCGCCGATCATGATCGACGGCGGCGTTCGTGTTGCCGCTGACCACGTTGGGCATCACGCTCGCGTCGGCGACCCGCAGGCCGTCGCACGCCCTCGACCCGCAGCCGCGGCATCCACGACGCTGCCCATCCGGCACGTGCGACGTCAGGTGGTACACGGTGAACGAGTAGTGCCGCGCCAGGTCGTCGAGCAGGGCGTCGCTCGGGCGCCTCGCCGGCCACGTAGCCGTGCTTGGCCGCGAGCTGCCGGCGGGACGAGCAGCGGGCCGAGCCCGTCGCCCGGCCAGTGGTCGACGATGTCGAGCGCCCGGCGCAGCACCGCGACCATCACGTCCATGTCGTGGGGGTCGCCGTAGTAGTTCATGCGGATGTCCGGGTGCGTCGAGCGGGTCGGCGCTGGTGAGCACGATCTCGCCCTCGCTGTGGGGCTGCACCGGGTTGGCGAGCACGATGACGCTCTCGGCGTCGGGCGCCGAGCTGGCGTGGCGGCGTCGTCGAAGTACTCGTCGGGTCGACGCGCAGGCAGCGCGCCAGATGTCGTCGTTGTAGCCGCAGACGAAGAACCCGAGCTGGGCGTCGTGGGTGTGGTCGTCGCCGAGGCCGGTCGAGAACCAGGCGCAGGCGTCGTACAGCGACGACGACACGAGCCCGTGACCGGTCGTCGCCCACTCGGTCACCCGCCGCTCGGCCTCCTGCCTTGAGCGCCTGGAGCTCCGGCGGGCAGCGCCGCGTCGTCGGCCGGGTCGGCGGGCAGCGGCCCGGCCGGCGCCCGCAGCGCGTCCGGGCCCATCGAGACGCCGATCTCGCTCATCGAGACGCCCGACGCCGGGCGCGGGGAAGAACGAGCCCGACCTGGAGGTGGTCCTTGAGGTGCTTGCCGACGTCGGGCGCGTCGAGCGCGGCACGGCGACGCCGACGGCCTCGAGCTCGGCGCGCGGTCCCGATGCCCGACAGCATCAGCATCTGCGGCGAGCCGACCGCGCCCGCCGCTCAGCACGACCTCCCGGCTGGCCTCGGCCACCGCGGTCTGCGCCGTCGGCGGTGCGGTACTCGACGCCGGTCGCCCGCAGCCGGCCGAGCCGTCCGGTCGTCGGCAGGACCACGCGGGTCACCTGCGCGCCGGTGATGATCTCGAGGTTCGGGCGCTGCTCGGCCTCGCCCTCGAGGAACGCGTGGTAGGTGCTCGACCGCTTGCCGTCGCGCGTGGTGGTCTGGAGCAGCGACACGACGCCCGTCGGGCCCGCCGCGGTCGCGGCCGTTGTAGTCGCCGCGCCGGGATGCCGGCGGCGACGGCGGCGTCGACGAACTGCTGCGCGCCGGCGAGCACCGGCGCCCGCACCGACACGCCGAGCGGGCCGTCGGTGTTGTGGGCGTCGGTGTCGATCGACGATGTCGCCGCTCGGGGCGAGGCCCTCGCTCTTCTTGAAGTAGGGCAGCACCTCGTCGTAGCTCCAGCCCGTCGCGCCGCCCGCGGCCCAGGCGTCGAAGTCGCCGGGATGGCCGCGGACGTACGCCATGTAGTTGATGCCCGACGAGCCGCCGAGCATCTTGCCGCGCGGCACCATCATCCGGCCGCTCGTCGAGGCCGAGGCCGCAGCCCGCCGGCGTCGGCGGTGTACATCCAGTCGGTCTCCGGGTTCTGCTGCAGCGCCGGGCACGCGGCCGGCATCGACTCCACGGGGGGCGGCTGGCCGCCGGCCTCGAGCAGCGCGACCCGGCAGGTCGGATCCTCGGAGAGCCGCGCGGCGATGACCGCGCCGGCCGACCCACCCCCCACGACGACGAAATCGAACGGGCCTGGCCATGGGCGCGAAAACGTAGCCGTCAGATCGCTCTACGGTCGGGGGTGTGGCGAAGGCTCCGGCGACCGAGGTCCGGGTGGGCGAGCGGACCGTGCGGATCTCGAACCCCGACCGGGTGTACTTCCCGGCCACGGGGGCGACGAAGCTCGACCTGGTCGACTACTACCTGGCCGTCGGGCCGGGGATCGTCAACGCCCTGCGCGAGCGGCCGTGCATGATGCACCGCTTCCCCAGCGGGCTGGCCGGCGAGAAGGTGCACCAGAAGCGGGTGCCGGCTGGGGCGCCGCCGTGGCTGGAGACGGTGCGGGTCCACTTCCCCCGCTACGGCCAGCACGCCGACGAGCTGTGCGTGACCGAGCTGGCCCAGGTCATCTGGGCGGTGCAGATGTCGACGCGTCGAGTTCCACCCCTGGAACTCGCGCCGGGCCGACATCGAGAAGCCCGACGAGTGGCGCATCGACCTCGACCCGATGCCGGACTGCCCCCTGGCGAGCGGTGCGGCGACGTCGCCGCAGCGTCGTGCGCGAGGTGCTCGACGAGCTGGGCGCGGTCGGCTGGCCGAAGACGTCCGGCGGCCGCGGGCTGCACGTGTACGTGCGGATCGAGCCGGCCCACGGCTTCACCGACGTGCGGCGGGCGGCGCTGGCGTTCGCCCGGGAGGTCGAGCGCCGGGCGCCCCAGCTGGTGACGACCACGTGGTGGCGCAAGGACAGGGACCCGTCCAAGCTGTTCGTCGACTACAACCAGAACGCCCGGGACCACACGATGGCGGCGGCGTACTCGGTGCGGGGCCTCCCGACGGGCACGGTGTCCACCCCGATCACGTGGGACGAGGTCGACGACGTCGAGCCCGGCGACTGCACGATGGCGACGGTGCCGCCACGGTTCGCGGCGCTGGGCGACCTCCACGCGGGCATCGACGAGGCGGTGTTCGCGATCGACGAGCTGCTGGCCTGGGCCGAGCGCGACGAGCGGGCGGGCGAGGTCGACGCCGGCCCGCCCGATGGGGACGAGGGCGAGGCCCCGGGCTGACCGCGTGCGGGGGGCAGGCGCGAAGCTGGCGCATGGCTGACGCCGCCCGCAGCTTCACCACGACCGTCACGATCGACCGGCAGGGGCGCGTGCACGTGCCCGTGCCGTTCGACCCCGACGAGGCCTGGGGGGCCAAGCCCCGCCACCACGTCGGCGGCTCGCTGGCGGGGCACCGGCTGCGGGGGACCGTCGACGCCGCGCCCGACGGGGGCCACGTGCTGGTGCTGGGGCCCTCCTGGTGCCGCGACATGGGCATCGCCGACGGGGCGCGGGTCGAGGCGGTGCTCGAACCCGAGGGGCCCCAGCGGGGCGACCTCGCCCCCGACATCGCCGCCGCGCTCGACGCGTCGCCGCAGGCCGCGGCGTTCTTCGACTCGCTGGCGCAGTTCTACCGGAAGGGATACCTGCGCTACATCGACGCCACCAAGCGCCGGCCCGACCAGCGGCCGGTCAGGATCGCCGAGGTGATCGGGCTGCTGGAGGCGGGCCGGAAGGAACGGCCCCAGCCGTAGCGGCGGGCTCAGGACCCCGGGATGCGCCGGCCCGACACCAGGTCGGGCGAGATCGCCACGATGCGGCTGTCCGCCCCCGGTGCCCAGCGCACCAGCGGGACCGCCTGGGCCTCGGCGAGGTCGTCGGGGTCGACGACCTCCTCCGCCATGCCGGTGACCACGACGCTCCACCCGGTCTCGGCCGCCGGGTCGATCGAGTCGACCTCGAAGGCCACGACCGCGTGCGACGTGGCCGCGGTCAGCTTCGTGCCGACGCCGGTGCTGAACAGGATGCGTCGACCGTCGTAGCGGAAGTTGACCGGCAGGACCGTGGGCAGGGCGCTGCGGGTGATCGCGATCCGGCCGACCACGGCGGTCGAGAGCAGCCGCAGGCTCTCGTCCCGCCCCAGCACCTCCAGGCCGTTGCGGTCGATCTCCATCAGCTCACGACCACAGCCGTGACCATGCCGTACATCCCCTTGTCCCGCTCGACGTGGTTGAGGATGTGGCAGTGCCAGACCCACGTGCCGGGCTTGTCGAGGTGGACCAGGACCGAGTAACGCTCGCCCGGGGCCACCGCGACCGTGTCGGCCACGTACGGCGCATCGAGCGGGAAGCCGTCCTTGGCGACCACGATCTGGTCGAACTGGTGCAGGTGCATCGGGTGGATCTGGCCGCCCTCGTTGAAGTAGTGGACCAGGATCCAGTCGCCCACCTTGGCCTGGACCGGCTCGGTGGCCGGGAAGCTCTTGCCGTTGAGCGAGTAGCCGATGACGCCGCTGTCGTTGAGGACCATCGGCATCTCCTGGGCCACGGTCAGGTCGGCCGGGATCGGATGCCCGCCGACCGTCCGCCCCAGCGGGAGCGACACCTCGCCCACCAGGATCGTCCCCAGCATGCCGTTGGGCACCTGGAGCTGGCCGTGGTGGTGGGCGTGGTACATCGAGACCGACGGCTCGTCGGCCACGAAGTCGTAGGTGAAGCTCTCGCCCGGCTGGACCAGCGGCTGGGTGATCGGGCCCACGCCGTCCATCGAGTTGTCCACGTTGATGCCGTGCAGGTGGAGGTCGGTCGCCATCGGCAGCTCGTTGTGCAGCACGATGCGGACGTGGTCGCCCACGTTGACCTGGATCTGCGGGCCGGGCACCTGGCCGTTGTAGGTCCAGGCGTCCACCGTCTTGCCCGGCTCGACCTCCCAGGGCGTGACCGCCGCGGTGAGGTCGAACTGCGTGACGCCGCCCGCCACCGACGTCGGCTCGAGGACCTGGTTGCCGCGGCCCTCTGTCGCCGCCGGGAACTGGGCGATCGTCTTGTTCATCGCGTCGGTCATCGCCGAGTAGTCGCCGGCGCCCATGTGGTGTCCGGCCTGCCCGGACGCTGCCGTCGGCGGACCCTGTGGCGGGGGCCGGGCCGGCCGCCCCGGTGGCCAGCCCGGACCCCGCGTCCCCTCCGACCGTCAGCGTGCCCGTCATGCCCGCGTCCGCGTGGCCGGGCACCGAGCAGACGATCTCGTAGTCGCCCGGCTCCAGCGAGGACAGGTCCAGCGTGGCGGAGTCACCGCCGGCGAGGTCCTCGGTGGCGAGGTCGGTGCCGCTGATCGTCAGGTTGTGGGGCACCGTGCCCGCGTTGTTGATCGACAGGCTGCCGCCGACCGGGACCGTCACCGCGGCCGGGGTCAGCGCGAACTCGCTCAGCTCGACGCTGACCGCGCCGTCCGTGGCCCCGGACCCGCCGCCCGAGCCGTCGTCCCGCCCGACGAACACCACCGCCACACTCGCCATGACCACGGCCAGCACGGCCAGCACGGCGACCAGCAACCCGACGTCCCCCGGCCCGCTGGGGGGCGCCGTGGGCGGGCTCTGCGGGCTCGGGTCACCGCCGGAGCCGTCGGCGCCGTTGGCCGGGACCGGCGCGTGGTCGGTGTCGGGGGGCGTGATCGTCTGCACCAGGTCAGCCTGAGGTGCGCCGCGCCCTGCTCCCAGGGGACTACGTCGCCCGACGATGGGACTTTGGTCCCGGGTGGAACTGGGCCGATTGGGCAATGATGGTGTCGTGACGATCAGGGTTTTCCTTCTCGACGACCACGAGGTCGTCCGGCGCGGCGTGCGCGAGCTGCATCGAGGCCGAGAGCGGAGGCGAGATCGTGGTGGTCGGCGAGGCGGGCACCGCCGAGGAGGCCCTGTCCCGCCTGCCGTCGGCCCGGGCCGACGTGGCCGTGCTCGACGTGCGGCTGCCGGACGGCGACGGCGTCGAGGTGTGCCGCGAGATCCGTTCCCGCCACCCCGAGGTGCAGTGCCTGATGCTCACGTCGTTCGCCGACGACGAGGCGCTGTTCGACTCGATCATGGCAGGGGCATCCGGCTACGTCCTCAAGCAGGTGCGGGGCGCCGACCTGGTGGACAGCGTGCGCCGCGTGGCCGCGGGGCAGTCGCTGCTCGACCCGTCGGTGACGGCCCGGGTGCTCGACCGCGCTGCGACGCGGGCCGGAGGAGGACACGGGCGCGGTGCACCTGACCGACCAGGAGCGCCGGATCCTCGACCTGCTCGCGGAGGGACTCACCAACCGCCAGATCGGCGAGCGGATGTACCTGGCCGAGAAGACGATCAAGAACTACGTCTCCAACCTGCTGATGAAGCTGGGCATGCACCGGCGCACCGAAGCCGCCGTGTACGCAGCCCGCCTGGCCCAGCGGCGCGAGGCGTCCCGCAGGCCGTAGGACCCCGCCGTCCGGGCCGTTCGGCCCTTGGGGGTGGCGGGACCCCGGTGCAGGCTGGGGGCATGACGAGGGAACCCGATCCCGGCACCCTGGTGGTGCGCCTCGACGACGACCTTCGCGCCGCGACCCGGCAGGCCGACGAGGCCGCCGCCCGCGCCGAGGCCGCCGGGTGTGCGGTCCACCTCGTCCGCGTGATCGACCCGCCGAGCGCCGGCGGCCCCTGCCCGCTGGCGACGCGGGAGGCGCTGGACGCGCTGGCCCGCCGGGTCTCGGCCCACGGTGTCCCCACCACCTCCACGCTCGTGACCCGCAGGAGGAGCGATGACCAGGACCGCGGCCAGCACGTCGATCGAGTACCTGTCGCCCGATGAGTGCTGGCGCCTCCTGGCGTCCACGCCGGTGGGGCGGATCGGGGTCCTCGCCGACTCCGCCCCCGAGATCTACCCCGTGAACCACGTGGTCGACGGGCACACGCTGGTATTCCGCACCGCGCCCGGCACCAAGCTCCGTAGCCTGCTGCGCACCCCGCTCGTGTGCTTCGAGGTCGACGGCATCGACGCCGACGCCGCCACCGGGTGGAGCGTGCTCGTGAAGGGCCGGGCCGCCCAGATCGTGGCGCCCGAGGAGCTCCGGGCCGCGCAGCAGCTGCCGCTGCTCTTCTGGCCGCTCGGCGCGACGGCGCACTGGATCCGGATCGTGCCCGACGAGGTCACCGGGCGGCGGACCTGGTCACAGGTGCCGGCGCGGCCCGACGCCTGACCCCCGGCCCGCGGGCCGGGCGGCCAGCGGCACCCGCCACTCGACGACCGTGCCGCCGGGCTCACCCGCGCGCAGCTCGAACGAGCCCCCATAGGCCTCCGCCCGCGCCGCCATGTTGTCGAGCCCGCGGCCCCGGGACGCTCCCGGCGGGGGCGGGCCGACGCCGTCGTCGCCGACCTCCAGCACCAGGTCGCCGCCGTCGATCGCCACCCGGACGGCGACCGTCGTCGCCCGGGCGTGCCGCGCCACGTTGCTCAGCGCCTCCCGCAGCGTCGCCAGCAGGTCGGCCGCCTGGGGATCGGGCGTCAGCGAGTCGAGCGGGCCCTCGAACACGACGCCGGGCTCGAACCCGAGCGGGCCCCCGGCCTCGCGGGCCAGGTCGAGCACCCGGCTGCGCACCGCGGCGTCGGCCGCCGCCGGGCGCCGGGTCTCGAGGCCGAAGATCGCCGTGCGGATGTGCTTGACGGTGAGGTCGAGATCGTCGATCGCCGCGCTCACCCGCTCGACCGCGGTCTCCGGGTCGGCCCGGATCAGCGCCGCCGCTCCCTGCAGCGACAGGCCGGTGGCGAACAGGCGCTGGATCACCGTGTCGTGCAGGTCGCGGGCGATGCGCTCGCGGTCCTCGGCGGTCACGAGGTCCTGGACCCGGGCGTGCAGCCGGGCGTTCTCGATCGCCACGCCGGCCGCGGCCGCCAGGCCGACCACCAGCTCCTCGTCGACGTCGGTGAACACCTCGTCCGTCGTCTTGTCGGTCAGGTAGAGGTTGCCGAACACCTCGTCGCGGACGAGGATCGGCACCCCGAGGAACGAGCGCATCGGCGGGTGGTGGGCCGGGAAGCCGTAGCTGTCGGGGTGCTCCCGCAGGTCGGGCAGCCGCAGCGGCCGGGCGTCGAGGATCAGCAGCCCAAGGATCCCGTGGCCCTCCGGCAGGTGGCCGATCGCCGCGGCCGTCTCGTCGTCGACGCCGACGGTGATGAACTGGGCCAACCGGGCCCGGCTGTCGTCGAGCACGCCGAGGGCGCCGTAGCGGGCGTCGACCAGGTCGACCGCGGCCTGCGCGATGCGTTCGAGCATCGCCGGCAGGTCGAGGTCACTGCCGACGGTGACCACGGCGTCGAGCAGCCTCCACAGGCCGCGTGGCCCCGCAATTTCTCCCACGCGCCAGATCCTACGGGCGGCGCCGGACGCGAACGATCGCCGGGAACCCGGTCCCGGCGATCGTCCTTGCCGTGGCTGCGGCCCGCCGAGCGGGCGCAACCGGGGGTTCAGATGTGCGTGGCCCGGAGGTGCCAGAACCCGGCGACCACCAGGGCGGCCATCACGACCGCGGCCCCGAAGGCGACCCAGGCGGCGATGCCGGCGATGATGCCCATCGTGGCCCAGGCATAGCTGGAGAGCAGCAGCCCCCGCAGCGTCTCGCCCCGGAACAGCGAGTCCCGCTGGCCCTTCAGCTGGTTGGCCGTGGCCTGCAGCTCGTCGATCTGGGCCTGCGGTGCGCCCGCCTTCTGGGCGTCGACAACGGCCTGGGCGGCGCCCCGGTCGTCGATCTCCGCGTAGGTCTTGCCGTCCGCGATCCCGTCCATGTGGGTCGCGATCAGGCTGGCGTAGGCCTGCGCCTCGCCCCCGGTGGTGACCTGGTCACCCGCGTGGCCGACCAGGTCGGCGCGGCCGTCGTCGCGCAGGCTGGCCGCATCCGGGAAGAACACCTTCTGCGACGACAGCTCGTCGTGCACATAGTCCTTCGCGAAGTTCGAACCCCGCAGCAGCAGCCCCCCGGCCACCGCGAACACGATCGCCGCGACGATCCCCATGCTGACGAGCACCTTGTCGATCGAACCCCGGCGCAGGCGCACCTCAGTGTCGCCCTTGCGCGGCTCGACCGCGGTGATCGGGCGCTCCGTCACGTGACACCCATCTCAGTTCCTTCCGTTGTACTGCGGACCCCTCGGTCCGCCTACATCGACCGTACGGAACGTGCCGACGGGCGATTAGGGCCGAAGGTCCTCGACCACCACGTCCACCCGGCCGTAGGTGCGACCGGCACCGCGCACGGCGTCGAGGACGCGCACGGCGAGCGCGTGGCGGACGCGGATGCCGACGGCGAGCGGCAGCGCGAAGCGCACGCGCAGCCCGAGCCCGTCCGGTTCGACCCGGCAGCGGGACCGGCCGGGCGGCACGCCCGCGCCGGTGAGGATCGGCGCGGTGAGGTCCAGGATCCGGCGGGACAGCGCGTCGAGCGCGGCAGCGCTGGCGGCCTCGCACGCCGCGACGACGTCGACGTCGCCGCCGACCCGGGCGGCCAGCCACGGCTCGTACGGATCGAGCGGGGCAGGGCCCGACTCGACGACAGGCAGCCCGGCCCGCAGTGCGCACACGACGCCGCCCTCCAGCGGCATCGGCTTGGGCGCGACGCGGTCGCGCACGACCAGCGCCACGTCGGGCTGCGCGACCAGCGGGCACGCTTCGGGGTCGACCAGGCCGCGGCAGGGAAAGCCGCGGCTGTCGCGGTCGTAACAGGTGGCGACGTGGTGGCCCGCGGCCTCCAGCGTCCGCACGGCAGCATCGGCCACGCCGTGCCGGCTCTCGACCACGAGGACCTCGAGCGGCCTGCTCATCGCGCCACGCTCCCCGGGACGAGGCTGGCCGCGATCGCGTCCGCCCACCGGTCGACCTGGTCGGGGTCGCGCCAGTCGCCGGCCATCGTGCGGGCCATCGCCCTGGCGACCAGGCCGGGGGCGTCCGGCGCCAGCCGGCCGCCGAAGGTCTCGTGACCCCGGGCGCCGACCTGCCGGGCCAACGCCCCGACCTGGCCGGTGGGTGCGATCTCCCCGGCGCGCGAAGGCGGCCTCACCCAGCGGCCCGCTGCTGAACAGCCACACGGGCCTGTGCCGCAGTTCGTCGCGGTGGCGCCGGACGTACCGGCGGGCGTCGCGGTGCCAGATGCCGGTGTAGAGCGCGCCGCCGACGACCACCATGTCGTAGGCCTCGGGCGACGGGGCCGTCGCGGCGGGCCGCACGTCCACGTCGATGCCGTGGCGGGCGAGCGCGTCACCGACCATCCTGGCCAGCCCCGCGGTGCCCCCCATCTTGGATCCGTATGTCACCAGTGCTCGCATGCCGCCAGCCTGCGTCGGCCGGGGCGGTCGTCGGCAGGGCCGGACGAACCGCCGGGCGGGGTCATTGGTCCCGGCGTCGACGCAGCCACGCCCAGGCCGCGTCCGTGAACGTCTGGACCGCCGCCTCCGCGTCCGCGCCGGGATCCACCGGCACCGCGACGTAGTCCATCAGCGCGCCGACCGGGGCGTCGGACCGCCCGGCGACGACCGCTTCGGTCAGGACCGCCTCGCTCACGAGGCCGGCGGGCCGCCCGTGGGCGTAGACGACCGCCACCGGCTCGCCGACGATCCGCAGATGGGCGCGGGCCTCGGCCACGCAGGTGGCGCCGGTGACCCGGACTGCCGGTGTGCGCCGCCCTGCGGTCGGATCGCTGTCGATCAGAGGCAGTGCCATCACCACACCTCCTGGCCGCCACCGGGGACCGGACGGCCACCACGATCGTCCGCCCGGCCGGTGGGCGGCGACAGAGGCGAAGGTCCCGGCGCCGGGTCCGGCCGAGGCCGGGACGCGGTGCGGGCGGCTGCCGAGGACAGCGCGCCGCAGGCCACTCTCACCGTCCGGCCAGATACAGAGAGTCGCAGCGCTTGATCGTTCCTTAAGGAACGGGGCGTAGGGTCCCCTCACCGAGAGGGACCACAACGCGACGCGGCGCGGTTCCCGATCGCACAAGTGCAGGCGCAGTGGCGGTCCAAGAGGGGCGTGCTCCCAGACGACCCTCTATGGCGGGTCGACCGCTGCGGGCGAGCAGAGGAGAGGGATCGTGAGCGGGCCCGCGGGCTGCGCTCGCCGGCGGCGGTGTTCGCCGGCGGCGGTGCGTCCGGGCCCGCGTACATGGGGGGCAGGCCATAAGGGGGGCGGGCAGTTAGCCCTCCCCTCCACGATCAGGCGGAGGCAAACCCTTGAGATCTACAAAGCTCCGCGCCTTCTACGGCGCCGTCACATTGGGCCTGGTAGCGGCCATGGCCGCTACCGTCGCTCCGGCAGCAGCATCACACCCGGACGTCAGCCTTCCGGGCAGTGACTTCGAAATCGACACGGATGCCAACCTCCGTCTCGACGACCCGGCTCCTTCCCAGGACTGGGCCAGCGTCCCGCAGGGCACCACCGCGGGCACGGAGCGCCGCAAGGCCGATCTGCCGACGGGTTCGGGCGATGACTCGTTCGGCAACGGCACCAAGGAAGACACGTCGGTGCCGTCCGTGATCGACGGCTCCATCCCGCCGAACAAGAGCGATCTGCTCACCTTCGGCGGCTACCTGGAGACGACGCCTTCGGGCGCGCGGTTCCTCAACATCTTCTGGCACCGCGTCCAGGAGCCGTCTGGTACCACCAACATGGACTTCGAGTTCAACCAGGGATCGGCCCTGAGCACCAACGGCGTGACTCCGATCCGCGTTGCTGGTGACGTTCTGATCCAGTACGACCTGGCCCAGGGTGGCACCCACCCCGAGTTGTTCCTGTCCCGTTGGGTCACCAGCGGTCCCAAGTCGCAGTGCGTGGCGGCCAACTCGACGCCGTGCTGGGGCAACACGACCGCATCCGGTCTGGCCCCACGGGTGAACCTGAGCACCGCCGGTCTGGCCACCGGCTCGATCAACACGTCGGCCATTCCGGCCGCCGAGGCCGACGGTCTGGGTCCGATCTCAGCGTGTACGTTCGGTGAGGCCCAGATCGACTTCGACGCCCTGGCGGGGTCCGGCGAGTGCGTCGCCTTCGGTTCGGCGTATCTCAAGAGCCGGTCATCCGACTCGTTCACCGCGGCGCTGAAGGACTTCATCGCCCCGTTGACGCTCAACCTCAGCACCTGCGGCTCGATCGAGGTCATCAAGCACGATGACGCCGACCCGCCCGCACTGCTGGACGGAGCCGAGTTCGACCTGCTCACGGACAACGCTCCCGTTGGTGGGTCACCCGGAGTCGAGGACACCAACGCTGGCCACTGCACCACGGTCGCCGGTGTCTGCGACTTCACTGCTGTCCAGCAGGGCGAGTACTGGGTCGTGGAGACGGTCGCTCCGGCCGGCCATGATCTGGCCGACCCGGCGTTCCAGCACGTGACGGTGACGGCTGACGAAACGGTCACCGTGACCTTCGTCGACCCCCGCCAGCGTGGTGCGATCCTGCTCACCAAGACACACAAGCACGCCGCTGACGGGCCTGGTGACCATCCGCAGGCCGGGGTCTCGTTCACGATCGCCGGTCAGGCCGTGGTGACCAATGCCAACGGCCAGGCGTGCGTTGACGGGCTGCTGTTCGGCTCGTACGACGTGGTCGAGACGGTTCCTGCTGGCTACGTCGCCGACGGCGCCACCACCAAGTCGGTGACCGTGGACAACAAGGCCAGCTGCACCGACAACCCGTACGGCGGTGAAACGGTGTCCTTCAGCAACACCCCGCTCACCAATCTCACGGTGTCGGTGCACTCGCAGGTCGTCGGAGGCACCGCCTCCACCATCAACTGCGTGGTCGCCAACAGCGGAGCGGCGGTCGAGAACCCATCGCTCACCGTGAACGACCTGGTGCCGGGCACCTATACCTGCACGGTGGTCATCGACCCCTGAGTCGCTGACCTGAACTGCTAGACGTCGAGGGACCGGGGCTACGGCTCCGGTCCTTCTTCGTTGGGTCGACGGCACGAGACCCTTCAGGTTCCGTTCAGGTCCGCTTAATGGTCTCAAACACCCCGCTGAGCGGTGCGATCTTCACCACGGTGGCCGACGGCACGGAGGTCAACTTCAACATCTATCCCAGCAAGGAGGCCGTCTACCTCGACGGCGGCCCGGGCGTCGGCGCTCCCCAGGAAGCCGCCGGCCTACCGGACGGGACCTACGTCTTCGAGGTGACCGACCCCTCGGGCAAGACGCTGCTGTCGACAGACCCGGCGCGCTGCCGCCAGTTCACCGTCGCCGGCGGCATCATCACCGGCGTCGTGGCCACCGGTTGCGAGCACGTCACCGGCCTCGACGTCGACCACGGCGCGACGACCGTGCAGCTCATGCCCTACCTGGACACGCCCAACCCGGGCGGTGAGTACAAGGTCCTGGTCACGCAGGTCGCCGACTTCCTCGCCGGCTGCGTCGCGCTCGGGACCACCGACGGCCTCAACGTCGTCGACTGCGGCTATGCCGGGGGCAACCTCCACGGCTTTGTGGCCGCGGACTCCAAGAGCGACAACTTCAAGGTGGGCAACGAGCGACCGAGGGAGATCGACACCCGGTTCTTCGCGGACGCCAACGGCAACGGCGACAAGAGCGCCGACGAGCCGTGGCTGCTCGGTCGGTCGGTCCGCTGGACCGACCCGCTCGGGGCCTCGAACACCAAGTGGTCGCACTTCGCGCCCGAGCTGATGGTGATGAACGAGGCGCACGTCGAGGCGGTCGAGTCGGGCACGCACCGCATCACGATCGCCGACCAGACCGGCTGCAACGTCGGGGACGTCACCGTCGACGGCACCGTGCTGCCCACGTCCGGGCCGCAGACCGTGGCGGTGGGCATCAGCAAGTCCAAGAAGGAGCTGACCGTCTTCATCGACGTCGCCTGCACCTGAGCAGGCACCCGTCGGACGGGTCAGGGCGGCGCGCCGACGCTGCCCTGGCCCGCCGGCCCGGCGGCCGGCCCGGGGACGCCCGGAGGACCGGGATCGCCGGGCCGGCCGGCATCGCTCGGCTGGCCGCCGGGATCGTTCGGTCCGCCCGGTCCGGCATGGCCGTGGAACTCGCCCTGGCCGCCCGAGTGGGCGGGGGGTCCGGGCGCCGGGCCCTGTACCTGTGGGGCGGGCTGCCCGTGCGCGACTGGCGCAGGCTCCGAGTCCCCGACCTCGCCCGGCGGCGTCTGCTCGACCTGGCCACGCGCCGCTGCCCTGCGGCCCAGCGTCGGGCGCGGGACTCTCCGGCGACACGGCCGGCCGCTCGGCGGAGGCCGGGTCCGATGCCGGTGACGGGGCCGGTGCGGGTGGGTCGGTGGCGGACGGGGCGTCGAGCCCCGGGGCCGAGGTCGCCGGCAGCGTCGTCGGCGACCTCGCAGGCGTCGTCGGCTCGGGCCAGCTTGTGGGCGGCGGCGGGCCATCGGCATCCGAGCCGGTGACGAAGTCGATCACCGGCCGCAGGACCGCGCCGAGTGTCGGCACCAGGTCGGTCGCCCCGGCGGCCGCCACACCAGCCCCGGCCAGCGCTGCGCCCGCGGCAAGCCGGGCGGCCACGCCGAGCCGGGACCGCCGGCGCCGGGCGGGGCGCGCCACCGGCCGGGGCGCTCCCCGCAGCAGCGCGGCCAGCTCGGATGACGGGCGGGGCGCCGGTCCCGCGGTCACCGCCGCCAGGTCGGCGGCGAAGGCGGCCAGGCCCCGCCAGTCGTCGCCCGGGTCGGTGCCGGCCAGCAGGGCGTCGACCGCGCGGTCGGCGAGGTCCACGGCGTCGTCGGGCGCTCTCATCGCGGTGCGCCCTCCTGCTCGACGGCGAGCGCCACGGCCGCGAGACCCCGGCGCTGGAGCGCCTTCACCGCGCCGCGGGAGCGGCCGATGGCCCGGGCGATCTCGTCGACGGTGAGGCGCCCGACGAGGCGCAGCAGGAGCACGTCCCGCTGTGCCGGCGGCAGCGCGGCGCACAGCGCCCGCACCCGGCCGGTTGCCAGCAGCCGGTCCACGTCGGCCTCGACGTCGACCGGGGCGGCCGTCGCGATCGTCTCGGGGTCGAGCGGCTCGATCACGGGGCGGCGCCCGGCCGCCCGGCGGGCGTCGGCCAGTCGCCGGTAGGCGATCGTGAACACCCAGGAGCGGAAGTGGTCCTCGTCGCCGCAGAACGTGCGCAGGTTCCGCAGCACACCGACGAACACCTCGCTGGTCAGGTCCTCCGGCTCGGCGACGCGCTGGAGGCGGAAGAAGCCGGCGACGGCCGGCGCCAGCGTGGCGTACAGGCGCTCGACGGCCCAGCCCTCGCCGGCCCGCGCGGCACCGCAGCACGGTGTCGAACGCAAGCTCCGAGCTGTCGCGTCGCGCCGCCGAACCCGCCTCGCCCCCCGTCGATCTCAATTGGATGCCCGATGTTAGGCCAGGACGTCAGCATCGTCACGGATCACATATCCAACACCACGGACCGTATGAATCAGCCGGGCCGCGTCGTGCCCGAGGCGGCGGCGCAGGAGGCTGACGCGGACGGTCACCAGGTTCTCGTCGTAGGGCTCGTAGCCCCACACCATGTCGAGCAGCTTGGCCTTGCTCATCACCAGCCCGGCGTGGCGGGCCAAAACGGCCAGGAGGGCGAAGTCGGTCGGCCCGAGCTCGATCTCCCGGTCGCCGAACTCCACCCGGTGGGCCCGCTCGTCCACGACCAGCCGCCCGACGTGACTGACCGAGTGCCCTAGCCGGCCGCTGCGGCGTAGCACGGCCCGCACCCGCGCCAGCAGCTCCTCGAGGTCGTAGGGCCTGGTCAGGTAGTCGTCCGCGCCGGCGTCGAAGGCGAGCAGCCTGGTGGCCAGGGCGTCGTCCCGGCTCAGGAACACCAGCAGCGGGTCGCTGCCGGCCTGCAGGCACCGGGCGATGCCGTCCCCGACCAGGCCGCCGGCGCCGACCATCTCGAGCACCACGAGGTCCGGCCGGAACGACCGGGCCACGAGGTTCGCCTCCCCGGGCTCGGCGGGCGCGCTGCGGTATCCCCGTCCCCGCAGGGTGTGCACGAGTGCGTCGCGGGCGTCGGCGTCCTCGTCGACCACCAGGATCCTCGTCGCAGCGCTCATCCGGCCCCCGAGCGAAGACATCGCCGTGGGTCCGCCAAAGGGTCCGCCATCGCGGCCCGCCGCCCGCGAGACTGGACCCGTGGACGCCGACCTCCGTGCCTACGTCGAGGCCATCCCGGCCGAGCACCGGCCGCTGTTCGACCGGCTCCACGGGCTGATCCAGGCCGAGCACCCCGGCGCCGCCGTCACGATCTCGTACCAGATGCCCACCTACCGGGTCGGGCGCCACCGGCTGTACGTGGGCGCGTGGGCCCACGGGCTGTCGCTCTACGGGTGGGGTCAGGGCCGCGACGGCGGGTTCACGGCCCGGCACCCCGACCTGCTGTCGGGCAAGGGCACGATCCGCCTGCGCCCCTCCGACGCCGACGGCATCCCCGACGACGAGCTGCTCGGCCTGATCAGGGCGGCCCTGGCGGACTGAACTCGGCGGGGCGCCCGAACCCGACTGAGCCGACGATGACGCGCTGAAGAGGCGTCGACGGCGCGCTGAAGAGGCGATCAAGGACTTGCCCGGCTGCCGCGCCGGCAGTAGCACGACCGCATGAAGGACCTGATCTTCGTGCTGGTCACGCTCGGCTTCTTCGGCCTGGCAGCCCTGTACGTCGGCGCCTGCTCCCGGATCCTCGGGGCCGACGAGATGGCGGACCTCGGCGAGCCCGCGCCGGCTGACCCGCCCGAGGCGGTGGCGGCGTGACCGCCGACAACGTCATCGGGCTGGTGCTGGCGCTCGCGGTCGCGGCCTACCTGGTGGTCGCCCTCGTGTTCCCCGAGCGGCTGTAGTGAGCTCCGCCAACTGGCTCCAACTGGCGCTGCTGATCGGCCTCGTCGTCGCCACGACGCCGCTGCTCGGGCGGTACATGGCCGGCGTGTTCGGCGCCGACGGCGAGCGGGCGCCCGGCGACCGGGTGTTCCTGCCCGTCGAGCGGTTCGTCTACCGGCTCGTCGGCGTCGACCCCGAGCGCGAGCAGCGGTGGCAGACCTACGCGTACGGGGTCCTCGCGTTCTCGCTGTTCTCGGTCCTGTCTGCTCTACCTGATCCAGCGGGTCCAGGACTGGCTCCCGCTCAACCCGACCGGCGTCGGCAGCGTGCCCGAGGCGCTCGCCTTCAACACCGCGGTCGAGCTTCGTCACCAACACCAACTGGCAGAACTACGCCGCCGAGACCACCATCTCGCACCTCACCCAGATGGTCGGGGCTGGCCGTGCAGAACTTCGTGTCCGCCGCCGTCGGCATCGCCGTGGCCGTCGCCCTGATCCGGGGCCTCACCCGCCGCCGGTCGGCCACCATCGGCAACTTCTGGGTCGACCTGACCCGGGCGACGACCCGGATCCTGCTGCCGATCGCCTTCGTGTTCGCCTTCGTCCTCGTGAGCCAGGGCGTGATCCAGAACCTCGCGTGGCTTCACCGACGCCACGACCGTCGAGGGGCGCAGCCAGGCCATCCCCGGCGGGCCGTTCGCCAGCCAGGAGTCGATCAAGGAGCTGGGCACCAACGGCGGCGGGCCGCTCAACGCCAACTCCGCCCACCCGTTCGAGAACCCCAACGGCTTCACGAACATGGTCGAGATGTTCCTGATCCTGGTCGATCCCGTTCGCCCTGACCTACACGTTCGGGCGGTTCGCCAAGAACCAGAAGCAGGGCTGGGCGGTGTTCGCCGCCATGTTCGGGCTGTGGCTCGCCGCCGCGCTCGTGGCCATGGCGTTCGAGACCGGCGGCAACCCCCGGCTGGACGAGGCCGGTGCGACGCAGGCAACGACGACCGAGCAGGCCGGGGGCGGGAACCTGGAGGGCAAGGAGGTCCGGTTCGGAGCGGCCACCTGCGGCCTGTACGCGGCCACGACCACCGGCACCTCGACCGGCTCGGTCGACTGCTTCCACGACAGCATGACCCCGGGCGGTGGCGCCGTCCCGCTCGTCAACATGATGCTGGGCGAGGTCAGCCCGGGCGGCGTCGGCGCCGGTCTCTACGGGATGCTCGTGTTCGCCATCCTGTCGGTGTTCATCGCCGGTCTCATGGTCGGGCGCACGCCGGAGTACCTGGGCAAGAAGATCCAGGCGGCGGAGATGAAGCTCGTCGTCCTCTACATCCTCGCCGTGCCGGTGCTGGTCCTCGCCTTCACCGGCGGCGTCGGTGCTGCTGTCCAGCGCGAAGTCCTCGATCTTCAACCCCGGGCCGCACGGCCTGACCGAGATCATCTACGCCTTCACCTCGGCGGCCAACAACAACGGGTCGGCGTTCGCCGGCCTCACCGGCAACACCGACTGGTACAACACGACGCTCGGCCTGTGCGATGCTGGTCGGCCGGTTCCTGCTGATCGTCCCGCTGCTGGCCATCGCCGGCGGGCTCGCCCGCAAGCAGACGGTCCCGGCGTCGGCCGGCACCTTCCCGACCGACACCCCGCTGTTCGCCGGCCTGCTCATCGGCGTCGTGATCATCGTCGTCGGGCTCACGTACTTCCCCGTCCTGGCGCTCGGCCCCATCGTCGAGCAGCTCGGTCTGTAGAGGAGCGACATGTCGACCGCCACCCGACGCTCGCTGTTCGACCCGGCCATCGTCCGCCCGGCCGCGCTCGACAGCGTCGTCAAGCTCGACCCCCGGCACATGGTCCGCAACCCGGTCATGTTCGTGGTCGAGCTCGGCAGCGTGCTCGTCACGATCCTGTTCCTCCGCGACCTCGGCAGTGCCGGGCGCGACCAGAACGTCTTCGCCGGGCTCGTCGCCGCCTGGCTGTGGTTCACCGTGCTGTTCGCCAACTTCGCCGAGGCGATGGCCGAGGGTCGGGGCAAGGCCCAGGCCGACACCCTGCGCCAGGCCCGCAGCGAGACCCTCGCCAACCGCCGCCTCGCCGACGGCGACGGTCGAGCAGGTGCCGTCGTCCGCAGCTCGCACGTCGGCGACGAGTGCGTCGTGACCGCCGGCGAGATGATCCCCGGCGACGGCGAGGTCATCGAGGGCATCGCCTCGGTCGACGAGTCGGCGATCACCGGCGAGTCGGCACCGGTCATCCGTGAGTCCGGCGGCGACCGCTCGGCGGTCACCGGCGGCACCCGGGTGCTGTCCGACCAGATCGTCGTGCGCATCACCGCCCGAGCCGGGCGAGACCTTCCTCGACCGCATGATCGCCCTGGTCGAGGGCGCCAGCCGGCAGAAGACGCCCAACGAGATCGCCCTGAACATCCTGCTGGCGGGCCTCACGATCATCTTCCTGCTCGCCACCGTGACGCTGCAGCCGTTCGCCATCTACTCCGGCGCCGAGCAGGACGTGATCATCCTCGTCGCCCTGCTCGTCTGCCTGATCCCCACCACGATCGGCGCGCTGCTGTCGGCCATCGGCATCGCCGGCATGGACCGCCTGGTGCAGCGCAACGTGCTGGCCATGTCGGGCCGGGCGGTCGAGGCGGCCGGCGACTGCGCGACGCTGCTGCTCGACAAGACCGGCACCATCACGCTCGGCAACCGCCAGGCGGCCGAGTTCCTGCCGCTCGACGGCGTGAGCGAGGACGAGCTGGCCGAGGCGGCCCAGCTGGCCAGCCTCGCCGACGAGACGCCGGAGGGCCGGTCGATCGTCGTGCTGGCCAAGGAGCGCTTCGGGCTGCGCGAGCCGCGAGCTCGCCGGCGCCACGCTGGTCCCCTTCACCGCCCAGACCCGCATGAGCGGCGTCGACGTGGACGGCCGGCAGGTGCGCAAGGGCGCGGCCGACTCGATCCGCCGATGGGTCGAGGACCAGGGCGGGCATGCGCCGGCCGACGCTCGACCTCGCTCGTCGAGGGCGTCGCCATCGGCGGCGGCACGCCGCTGGCCGTGGCCCCGAGACGGACGGCGGCGGCGCGCCGGCGCTGCGGGTGCTCGGCGTCATCCACCTCAAGGACGTCGTCAAGCAGGGCATGGCCGAGCGGTTCGACGAGCTGCGGCGCATGGGCATCCGCACGGTGATGATCACCGGCGACAACCCGCTGACCGCCGCGCGCCATCGCCGACGAGGCCGGCGTCGACGACTTCCTGGCCGAGGCCACGCCCGAGGACAAGATGGCGCTCATCCAGCGGGAGCAGGACGGGGGCCGGCTGGTGGCCATGACCGGCGACGGCACCAACGACGCGCCGGCGCTGGCCCAGGCCGACGTCGGCGTGGCCATGAACACCGGCACCCAGGCCGCCAAGGAAGCCGGGAACATGGTCGACCTCGACTCCAACCCGACGAAGCTCATCGAGATCGTCGAGATCGGCAAGCAGCTGCTGATCACCCGGGGCTCGCTGACCACGTTCTCGATCGCCAACGACGTCGCCAAGTACTTCGCCATCATCCCGGCGATGTTCGTGGGGGTGTTCCCGCCAGCTCGACCGCATCAACGTCATGAAGCTCGAGCTCGCCCCGCTCGGCGATCCTCTCGGCCGTCATCTTCAACGCCCTGATCATCGTCGGCGCTGATCCCGCTGGCCCTGCGGGGCGTGAAGTTCGTGGCCGCCGGCGCTGCCACCGTGCTGCGCCGCAACCTCCTGATCTACGGCGTCGGCGGGCTCGTCGCCCCGTTCGTCGGGATCAAGGCCATCGACGTCCTCATCACCGCCCTGGGAGTGAACTGATGCGCGCGCAACTGCTGGCGGGCCTGCGGGCCCTGCTCGTGCTCACCGTGTTGTGCGGCATCCTGTACCCGCTGGCCGTCACCGGCGTCGCCCAGGTGGCGTTCGGCCACAAGGCCGACGGCTCGCTCGTCGAGCGGGACGGCAAGGTCGTCGGGTCGTCGCTGATCGGCCAGACCTTCACCGGCGCGGAGTACTTCCACGGCCGGCCCTCGGCGGCGGGCGCGGCCGCCACCGGCGACGCCGACGCGGCCGAGGTCCGCGACCTGAGCCTGGTGGCCTCCGGCGCCTCGAACCTCGGGCCCACGAACCCGGACTTCCTCGCCACCGTGGCCGACCGGGTCGCCGCCTACCGGGAGGAGAACGACCTCGACGCCGACACGCCGGTTCCGGTCGACGCGGTGACCGCCTCGGGCTCCGGGCTCGACCCGCAGATCTCCGTCGCCAACGCCCGCCTCCAGGCGCCCCGGGTGGCGCGCGACGCGGGACCTGCCCGTCGCCGACGTCCTGCGACTGGTCGACGAGCACACGGCCAGCCGCTCGCTCGGGTTCCTCGGCGAGGAGGGCGTGAACGTCCTCGAGCTGAACCTCGACCTCGACCGGGCCGCGCCCGCGGGCTGATGGGCCGCGGGACGCTCCGCGTGCTACCTCGGCGCCGCCCCCGGCGTCGGCAAGACCTTCGCCATGCTCAACGAGGGCCGGCGGCGCCCGGGCGCGGGGCGCCGACGTGGTCGTCGGGTTCGTCGAGACCCACGGGCGGGCCCGCACGGCCGAGCAGATCGGCGACCTGGAGGTGATCCCCCGCCAGCGCATCGAGTACCGGGGCACGACGTTCGAGGAGATGGACGTCGACGCCGTGCTCGCGCGGCGCCCCGAGCGGGTCCTGGTCGACGAGCTGGCGCACACCAACGTGACCGGCTGCCGCAACGCCAAGCGCTGGCAGGACGTCGAGGAGCTGCTCGACGCCGGGATCGACGTCATCGGAACGGTCAACATCCAGCACCTGGAGTCGCTCAACGACGTCGTCGAGCAGATCACCGGCGTCCCCCAGCGCGAGACGATCCCGGACGAGTTCGTCCGGAGCGCGGACCAGGTCGAGCTGGTCGACCAGACGCCGGAGGCGCTGCGCCGGCGCATGGCCCACGGCAACATCTACGGCCCCGAGAAGGTCGACGCGGCGCTCGCCAACTACTTCCGGGTCGGCAACCTCACCGCGCTGCGGGAGCTCGCGCTGCTGTGGCTGGCCGACCGGGTCGACGACGCGCTGGAGGACTATCGGGCCCGCCACGGCATCTCCCAGCCGTGGGAGACCCGCGAGCGGGTGATCGTGGCGATCACCGGCGCGCCCGGGCGGGAGCACGTCATCCGCCGGGCGGCCCGCATCGCCCAGCGGGCCCACGGGGAGCTCATCGGCGTCCACGTCCAGCGGGACGACGGGCTGGCCGGCCCCACCAACGAGAACCTCGACCGCCACCGCGAGCTGTTGCGAAAGCTGGGCGGCAGCTACCGGGCCATCACCGGCGCCGACATCGCCGCCACCCTGGTCGCGTTCGCCCGCAGCGAGAACGCCACGCAGATCGTGCTCGGCGCCACCAACCGCAGCCGCTGGCAGGAGCTGATCCAGGGGTCGATCATCAACCGGGTCGTCCGGCTGTCGGGGACGATCGACGTCCACGTGATCTCGCAGGACCCGGACGACGAGGCCGCCCGCTTCGTCATGCCCAAGCCGTCGCGGGCGCTGCTCGCGCCTCTGCCGCCCCGCCGGCGCACGACGGCCTTCCTGCTCGCCGCGGTCGGGCTGCCGCTGATGACGGTCGCGCTCGCCGCGGTGCGGGATTCGGTGGGGCTCCCGAGCGTTCTGCTGCTCTACCTGGTCGCCGTTCTCGGCATCGGTGCGGTAGGCGGCGCCGTGCCAGCGCTGTTCGCCGCGGTGAGCGCCTTCCTGCTGGCGAACTGGTTCTTCACCCCGCCGTTCTACCGGTTCACGGTGGGCGAGCGCGAGAACGTGCTGGCGCTGGTCATCTTCGTCGTGGCGGCATCGCTGGTCAGCTACCTGGTGGACGTCGCCGCCCGCCGCCGCGAGGAGCTGACCCGGGTGCGGGTCGAGGCCGAGGCGATGGCCCGCATGGCCGGCTCGCTCACCCGCGAGGACGTGCTGCCCCGGTTCGTCGACCAGGTGCGGGTCACGTTCGGCGCCCACGGGGTGGCGGTGCTGCAGGAGGACGACGACGGCCGCCGGCAGGTCGAGGCGTCATCCGGCGAGCCGGTGCCGACCGACCCGGACGACGCCGACGTCGCCGAACCGCTGGGGCCCGGCCGCACACTGGTCGTCGACGGCGTCAGCATCGACGCCGACGACGAGCGCCTGCTGCACGCCCTGGCGGCGCAGACGGCCCTGGTGCTGGAGACCCGCCGGCTCCAGCACGAGGCGGCGCGGGCCACCGAGCTGGCCGAGGCCAACGACCTGCGGGCGAGCCTGCTCCAGGCCGTGTCCCACGACCTGCGCACCCCGCTGGCGGCGACCAAGGCGGCGATCGCCAGCCTGCGGCAGGCCGACGTGACGTGGGAGCCCGGGCAGATCGCCGAGTTCCAGGCCACGATCGAGGACGAGACCGACCGGCTCGCCAGCCTCGTCGAGTCGCTGCTCGACATGAGCCGTCTCCAGGCCGGCGTGATCGCACCGGAGGTGCGGGCGACGAGCCTCGAGGAGGTGCTGCCGGATGCAGTGGCCGGCCTCGGCCCGCGTGCGAGGTCGGTCGTGATCGACGTGCCCGAGGACCTCCCACCGGTCGACGCCGACCCCAAGCTGCTCGCCCGTGTGATCGCCAACCTGGTGGACAACGCGATCACGTACTCGAACGGCGCCGGCCCGCCCCGGGTGACCGCCGGCGCGGTGGCGGGGCGCGTGCTCCTCCGGGTGGTCGACCGGGGCCCCGGCATCAGCCCCGAGGCGCGGGAGGAGGTGTTCCGCCCGTTCCAGCGCCTGGTCGACCACGGCACGGGGGTCGGCCTCGGCCTGGCCATCGCCCGCGGGTTCACCGAGGCGATGGGTGGCGAGCTGGCGATCGAGGACACCCCTGGCGGCGGCACGACGATGGTCGTCACGCTGGCCCAGGCCTGAACGCGTTTTGTACGCGGAACTGGTCGCTATAGCGACCAGTTCCGCGTACAAAAGCGCGCTAGACGGCCGCCGTCGCCAGGTGGTCGAGCAGGCGGAGGCGCTCGTCCTGGGACGGCGTGAGCGCGGGCCCCGCGGCGACGGCGGCCGTCCCGGTGGCGGTGCGGCCGGGGACGCCCGGCGGGGGTGGGGTCTCCGGCTGGCACCGGCTGCCCTCCGGCGGCAGCCCGGGCAGCGCCAGGGCGGGCGGCTCGGGGAATGCCGGCGGCCGGTGGAGGGCCAGGCAGTCGAGCAGGTTCGACGCGTTGGCGTCGCGGCGGGTGAGCGCGCCCAGATTGAACTTGGTCTCGATCAGCCGGAGGATCGACGTGTGGTCGTGGACCACGTGGGACACGTGGCCCGGGCGGGAGTACGGCGAGACGACGAACGCCGGCACCCGCAGGCCGTAGTGGTCCCAGGCGGCGGGCACGTCGGGGGTGGCCTCGACGGCCGGGGGGATGTCGTCGGGCGGGACCGCCGCGGGCGGCGGCACGTGGTCGTAGTAGCCGCCGTGCTCGTCGTAGGTGAAGACCAGCACGGTGCGGGGCCACGCCGGGCCCGACAGCACCGCGTCGACCACCGACGCGCTGTACGCCTCGCCGAGCTGGATGTCGCGGGGGTTCTCCTCGCTGTAGGCCGTCACGCCGGGGCTGACGATCGACACCGACGGCAGGGTGCCCGCGCGGCAGTCCGCCAGGAACTGGGGGAAGGTGCGCACCCGGTCGGTGTGGGCCGACCACACCTTCGGGAACAGGGCGATGTCGGGCAGGTCCCAGCAGTAGTCGTTCCACGAGATCCCGAACTCGTCGAGCTTCTCCCAGATGGTCCCGCCGGCCGGGTGGGGCATCGACAGCACCTTGGCGGTGTCGGTGGCGATCAGGTCCTGGCAGGTGGCCGCCTGCAGGAAGCGGCGGTTGGGGTAGGTCTGGGCGGGCGCCGAGGCGAAGAAGCGGTCGCAGATGCCGAACGTGTCGGCCAGCGACCAGTAGAACGGCACGTCGCTGCCGTCCCAGAAGCGCATGGCATTGGTGTTGTCGTCGAACAGGAACCCGTCCATGCGCCCACCGTCGATCTGGCGGTGCGTCGACACCCAGTTCTGCGAGACGCCCCGCCCGCTCTGGCAGGTGTCGGGGGCGTGGAACACGGTCACGGACTCGCCGGTGGTGGTCAGGTTGGCGTCGACCGGCGCACCTCCCCGAAGCCGGTAGCCGTCGCCCCGGCGGTACATGCCGAAGTACGAGTCGTAGGAGTGGTTCTCCTGCATGTACACGACGATGTGCTCGATCTGCGGCAGCAGGTCGGCGCCCTCGGGCGCACGCGGGTCCGGCCGGTCCCCCGGCTGCCCCAGCCGGTGCCCCGGCCCGGGCCGCGGCCCCCGCCCGTCAAACGGATGGCACCCGGCCAGCACGAGCCCCGACCCGGCGGCCAGGCCCTGGAGCACCCGCCGCCGGGAGATCTGGTCGTCCCTCCCCATGCGGTCGGGTCTACCACGCTGGTGCGCCGGCGGCGTCGTCCTCGTCTTCGTCGTCGTCCTCGGCTTTGTCTTCGGCACCGTCGTCGTCGAGGAGGTGGGCGAAGCACGGCGCCTCGCCGCCCTCGTCGCAGGGGGCACCGAGGGTGGTTTCGTCGCTCACGGGTGCCATCTTCGCGCCGAGGCCCGGTCACCGGCCCGACGGCCACGATCGCGCGAGAGTGGTGGCCATGACCCAGCTCGCGCCGATCGATCGGCGGGCGGCGACATGGGGAGTGGTCGGCGTGGCCGTCGCGCTGGCGGTCGCCGTGCTGGGCAGCGGGAACCTGCGGTGGTTCGACGCCGCGCTCGTCGGCTACCTGTTCGGCGACGCTCTTCGCGATGTTCGGCGTCATCTACCGGTACGCGCGTCTGGCTGCGGCGTCCGCCGACCGCGATGCTCAACCGGCGCGGGCTGGGAGGCGTTCCGGCAGCCGGCAACGGCGCCGCAACCTGGCGGCGCTGCCGGCGCTGGTCGCGACCCACCTGCTCGCGCAGGGGTTCATCCGGCGGCCGTTCCCGGCACCGGTGGCTCGCCCACCAGCTCGTGTTCTGGGGATGCATCCTCGCCGGCGCTCGTCACGTTCCCGCTCACGCTCGGGCTGCTGCACTTCGAGAGCGTCGGCCAGAACGGCGCGACCGCTACCAGGTGTACGTGTCGCCAGGTCGGCACGTTCAGCTTCGACGCCGACAGCGTCGTCGGCTGGCTGATCTTCCACGCCCTCGACATCGCCGCGGTGCTGGTGCTCGCCGGCGTGTTCATCTTCCTGCGCCGGCGGCTGCGCGATCCCGGGCGCGCTGGCCGTCGAGCGCAGCGGCGACTTCCTGGCGCTGGCCGGGCTGTTCGCGGTCTCGGTCACCGGCCTGTTCCTCACCGTGTCGAGCCTGTGGCTGGACGGCCGCTTCTACGCGGCCCTCAACACGATCCACGCGCTGACCGTGATCCTCGGCCTGATGTACATCCCGTTCGGGAAGCTGTTCCACATCTTCCAGCGCCCCGGCAACCTCGGGGTCGCCTACTACAAGCGCGGCCAACGCCGAGGGCCCGCCAGCGGCGTGCCGCCGCGTGCGGCGAGCGCGTTCGCCAGCGCCGCAGCAGATCGCCGACCTCAAGGACGTGCTGCCCCAGGTCGGGTTCGACTACGCGATCGACGGCGGCGGCAACTACCAGGACACCTGCCCCGCGCTGCCGGCGCGAGCTGGTGGCGCTGGCCCAGTCGCGCGCGGGTCGGAGGGTTCGGCTGATGGCACGACCGCCGCTCACCGAGGAGGAGCTGATCGCCCGGTACGGGCCCGCACCTCAACCAGGCGCCGCCCGGGGGCTGGGACGCCGGCGTCGAGGTCGACCGCGATGGTCAAGACGCACTGCTGCTTCTGCGGCCAGCAGTGCGGCATCAAGCTCAAGGTCCACGACAACGAGGTCGTCGGGTTCGAGCCCTGGTACGAGTTCCCGTTCAACGAGGGCAAGCTCTGCCCCAAGGGCGTCAAGCGCTACCTGCAGGGCAGCCACCCCGACCGCCTGCTCGCACCCGCTGGAGCGCGACCCGACCGCCCCGGGCGGGTTCCGGACGATGTCAGCTGGGACCACGCGCTCGACCGCGTCGGTCGCCGAGATCCGCCGCATCCAGGCGAGCTACGGCGACGACGCCTTCGCCATGCTGTCCGGCGTCTCGCTCGACCAACGAGAAGACGCTACCTGATCGGCAAGTTCGCCCGCCTCGCCCTCGCGCACCGCCAACCTCGACTACAACGGCCGGCTCTGCATGGTCTCGGCCGGGGTCGGCAACAAGAAGGCGCTCGGCATCGACCGGGCCCCGAACCCGTGGAGCGACATCCCGCTCGCCGACGTGGTCTGGGTGGCCGGCTCGAACATCGCCGAGACGTTCCCGATCACCACCGAGCTACATCTGGCGGGCCCGCGACCGCGGCGCGCAAGCTCATCGTCGCAGGACCCGCGGGTCGTGCCCGCTCGGCCCGCACCGCCGACCTGTTCCTCGCCGTGCGGCCGGGCACCGACTCGGCGCTGTTCGGCGCGATGCTGCACGTGCTGATCCGCCGCGACTGGCTCGACCACGACTTCATCGACGCCCACACCGATCGGCTTCGACGAGGCGGCCGCGGCGGTCGCGCGACATGACGCCGGCGTGGGCCGCGCGAGATCACCGGCGTGCCGGCCGCCCGGATCGAGCAGGCCGCCGAGTGGTGGGGCACGGCGGCGACCGGGATGCTGCTGCACGCCCGCGGCATCGAGCACCACACCAAGGGCGTCGACAACGTGCTGGCCGTGCATCAACCTCGGGCTCGCCACCGGCAAGTTCGGCAAGCCCGGGCTGCGGCGTCACGCACGATCACCGGGCAGGGCAACGGCCAGGGCGGCCGCGAGCACGGCCACAAGTGCGACCAGCTGCCCGGCAACCGCGACATCACCAACCCCGAGCACCGCGCGCACGTCGCCGCGGTGTGGGGCTGCGACGAGTCGCGAGATCCCCGGCAAGGGCCTGACCGCCGCAGGAGATCATCGAGGCGATCCACGACGGCGAGATCAAGGGCCTGCTGTCGATCTGCTTCAACCCGGTCGTGTCGGCTGCCCGACACGAACTTCACCGCGCGAGGCGCTCGACAAGCTCGAGTTCTACGCGGTCATCGACTTCTTCCTGTCCGAGACCGCCCACCACGCCGACGTCGTGCTGCCGGGCTCGCTGCACGAGGAGGACGAGGGCACCTCGACCAGCGGCGAGGGCCGCGATCATCAAGATCAACGCCGCCGTCGACGCCGCCGGGCGAGGCCCGCCTCGACTGGCAGATCCTCTCGACCTCGCCGAGCGGCTCGGCAAGGGCGAGTACTTCCCCTACACGAGCACCGAGCGAGATCTTCGAGGAGCTGCGCGCTGGCGTCGGCGGGCGGCACCGCCGACTACGCGGGCATCACCTGGGAGCGCATCGAGGCCGAGCATGGGCGTGTTCTGGCCGTGCCCGAGCGAGGGCCACCCCGGCACCCCGCGGCTCTTCGAGGGCGGGCGGTTCTTCCACCCCGACGGCAGGGCCCGCTTCCACGCCGGTGCCGTTACCGGCGAGTCGGCCGAGGTCGTCGACGACGAGTACCCGGTCTGGCTCACCACCGGCCGGGTCGTCAGCCAGTACCTGTCGGGCACCCAGACCCGCCGCATCGGCGCGCTCGTCGACCAGTACCCCGAGCCGCTGTGCGAGATGCACCCGCGGCTGGCCGACGCAGCTCGGCGTCGCCGACGGCGACCTCGTCCGCGTCACGTCGCGGCGGGGCGACGATGACGCTGCCGGCCGCACGTGGTCGACCACGATCCGGCCCGACACGGTGTTCATCCCCTACCACTGGCCCGGGCGCCAAGGCGGCCAACCAGCTCACCAACCGGGCGCTCGACCCGCTGTCGAAGATGCCCGAGTTCAAGGTCGCCGCGGTGCGCGTCGAGCGCGCCGGCGGCCGGCGCGACGACCACCGACGCCCGCGACCTCGACCTGCACGACGGGGCCGGCGTGAGGCGACGCGTACGGCGTCGACGACGCACCGATCTTCGTCATCGACCAGAGCCGCTGCATCGGCTGCGAGGCCTGCGTGCAGGCCTGCGAGGAGTGCGGCACGCACCGGGGCCAGTCGCTGATCCACCTCGAGACGCATCGACCGGGCGACCACCACCCAGACCGCGCCGATGGTGTGCATGCACTGCGAGGACCCGACCTGCGCCGCAGGTGTGCCCGGCCGACGCCATCAAGCAGACCGAGGACGGCGTCGTGCAGTCGGCGCTCAAGCCGCGCTGCATCGGCTGCTCGAACTGCGTGCTCGCCTGCCCGTTCGGCGTGCCGAAGTACGTCGCCGAGTTCGACCAGATGATGAAGTGCGACATGTGCACGACCGCACGTCGGAGGGCCTCAAGCCGATGTGCGCCTCGGTGTGCCCGAGCGAGGCGCTGTGGTACGGCACGCTCGAGGAGTTCGCGCGCAACCCGCACCGGGACCGCTGGTCCACGACTGGCTCTTCGGCCGCCAGGACGTCGCGCACCAAGGTGCTACACGGTCGTCGACGACGCCCGGCCCGATCGACGTGCTCGCCGCCGGCGGCGCCCGGCCCTGGCTCGACGACCCGTTCGGGCTCGACGAGCTGGCGGCGCCGTGAGCCAGCCACGTCCCGCGACCCGGCGTGGCGCCGGGACTTCCCCTACGACGTCCGCGGGCGAGGAGGAGGTCACCCGGCGGGAGTTCGCCCGCTACCTCGTGCTCGGCGCCGGGCGCGATGGCCGCCGGCAACGTCGGGCTCGCCGTCTGGACGCAGCTGCGGACGATCAACGCGGGCGAGCCCCGCGCCGATCGTCGCCGCTCGCCGACGTCGCCGGTCGGCGAGCACGCTACCTGTTCCGCTACCCGACCGACGACGACCCGGCGATCCTCGTCCGCCTCGCCGACGCGCGAGGTCGTGGCGTTCAGCCAGAAGTGCACCCACCTCGGCTGCGTCGTCTACTACGAGGCCGACGAGGGCCGATGGCACTGCCCGTGCCACGAGGGCAACTTCGACGGCCGACACCGGCGCGGTCCTCTCCGGGCCGCCGCACGCGACCGCTCGGGCGCATCGACGTCGAGGTCGCGCGACGGCACGGTCTGGGCGCTCGGCGCCCGGCCCGAGGACGACGGGAACCGCGCCCCGTGACCACCGCCGGCGACCCGGCGGGGCCCCCGGAGCAGCCCCGCCACCACCACCCCGGACCGCCGCGGCCCCCGCGCTTCCAGCGCGAGGTCCCCGCCGCCCTGGGCGTGTTCGTCGTGGTGCTGCTGTCGCTGCAGGTCTTCCTGCTCACGGTCGGCCTCGACGCGCTCCACGCCGACGACGACGGCCTGGCGTGGGTCACGGCGCTGCTGTCGGTCGCCCTGGCGGGCGGGGCCGCCGCGTTCTACCGGTACCTGCGGTGACCGACGGGCGCACGAGCGACCCGAGCCCCGGCGGCCGGGCCCGATCGGCGGCGACATGGCCGCCATCGTGTTCGGCCTGGCCCAGCGGATGCGGCTCCCCGCCCTCGTCGAGCGGCACGACTCGACCTTCGTGCTGGGCCTGTTCGCCTTCGTCAACGGCCTGATCGCCATCGGCATCATGGCCCTGGTCGCGTTCGTCACCGGCGAGCCGTTCGTCTTCCCGTCGCTCGGGCCCACCGCCTTCCTCCTCTTCTACACGCCGCTGGTGGCGGCGGCGTGTCCGCGCAACACGGTCTGCGGCCACGCGATCGGGGCCGCGGCCGGCTACCTCGCGCTGGTCGTCTTCGGGCTGACCCAGGCACCCCCGGCGCTGGCCACCAGCGTGACCGGGGCGCGGGTCGGGGCGGCGGCGCTGTCGCTCGGCCTGACGAGCGGCGCCATGGTCTGGGCCCGGGTCCCCCACCCCCCGGCCGGCGCGACCACGCTGATCGTCTCGCTCGGCATCCTCCGGGAACCGGCCCAGCTGCTCGTGCTGATGGCCGCGGTCGCGCTCCTCGTCGTCCAGGGCTTCGTCATCAACCGCCTGGCCGGCGTCCCCTACCCGGTCTGGTCGCCGCGCCCGGCCGGGGCCGGGTCACTGGTCACGGAGGCGGAACGCCGCGGCCCCGGCGGCGAGGCTGGCGGCGGCGTAGCCGGCCAGCACGGCGAGGCCGGCCCAGGGCCCGATCGGTAGGTGGTCGAGGCCGCGGGTGGCCTGGACCGCCAGTCCCGCGTCCATCGGCGCGTAGCGCTGGAGCCGGTGCTGCCACGTCGGGTCGGTGATCACCGCGCCCAGCACGGGGAACAGGTACAGCAGCGCCAGGACCGAGACCACCCCCACCGCGGCGTCGCGCAACACGGTGGCGAGGCCGAGGGCGAGCACGGCGACCAGCGCCAGGTAGCAGACCGTCCCCACCGCGGCCCGGACCGTCGCGGCGTCGCCGAGCGCCACCCCCACGCCGCCCGCGGCGGCGAAGCCGCTGCGGGACACGACCGCCCGGCCGGCGGCGAGCGCCCCGAGCGTGCCCACGGTCGCGGCGCCCGCCACGAGCGCCGCGACCGTGGCCATCTTGGCCAGCAGGACCTCCAGCCGCCGGGGCACGGCGGCGAGCGTCGTGCGGATCTGCGTCGGCTCGTACTCGGTGCTCATCGCCACCACCCCGAGCACCGCCGCCGCGACCTGCGCGACCCAGACCCCGGCCAGGCTCGCCCGCACGGGATCGAGGCCACATCCGACGTCGCCACGGCAGCGGTCGGCGTCCAGCGTCGCGGCCACCGCCGGTCCCACCACGACCAGTGCGGCGGCGGTGCCGGCGGCGAGCCACCGGACCCCGGCCAGCGTCCACAGCTTGGTCAGCTCGGCCCGGAGCGTCGCCCCCGCCGACGTCACGCGTCGCGTCGTTCGAGCTGCCATGCGGCCAACGCCAGCGCCACGGCGGCGTAGGCGCACGCCACGCCGAGCCCCACCAACGGGTTGATCTGCGCCCACGGCTCGGCCACCTGGATGCTCGGCGGCTTGACCCGCTGGACCGCGAACCCCCCGGCGGGCGTCAGCCACATGATCCAGCGCGCCGCCGCCGGCACGATCGACGCGGCGAACAGCGGGACGATCCCCAGGACGAACACAGCGGCGATCGCCCCGCTGCTGCGCCGGAGGAGCGTGCCGAGGCCGAGGCCGAGCAGCGCGAAGGCCGTGAGCAGCACCGCGTTGCCGACGAGCGCCCGGATCACACCGGGCTGCCCGATCGACGTCGGCGCGTACGCCGGCAGCGTGAGCCCGCTCGACCGGATGACCGGCCGCGTCACGAAGTACGCCACGACGCTGGTGGCCAGCCCGAGGGCGAAGGTCGTGCCCGCCAGTACCGCGGCCTTGGCGGCGAGCACGGAGCGGCGCCGGGGACTGGCGGCGAAGGTCGTCCAGACCAGGTGGCGCTTGTACTCGGACGTCGCGAACAGCACCGACACCGCGGCCAGCGCCATCAGCCCGAAGACGGTGCCGAACAGGCTGACCTCGACGCTGTCGTCCGGCCCCTCGGCGGGACCGATCCGGCCGGAACCGGTGATGGTGGTGACGCCGCCGGCCTCGCTCACGCTGCCCGCGGGGCCCACACCGAGCTTCCCCGCCACGTCCGGCGGCGGGCCCTCGCCGACGGGGATCGGCCGGAACCGCCCGGCGACCTCGTCGCCTTGCCAGTCCCCGACGCTCCCGGCCGCGGCGGGCGCGAGTGCCACGTCCTCGAACGTCGCCCGGCCCACGGTGGGGGTCTCCCCGACCGAGGTGGCGCCCGCCGACCGCTTGACCGCGACCTGCGGCGGCGACGCCACGAACATCCCGACCTCCAGGTCACGGCCCACGCCCGCGAGGTCGGCCGTGCCGACCAGCCGCCAGTGCGTGCCGTCCCCCGAGGCGTAGCCGCGGACCTCCGACCCCTCCCGCCGCAGGCGCAGCCAGCGGGGCGCCGCCCCCGGCACGCGGTCCGGATCGCCGCCGAAGTCGCTGTCGAAGACGACCCCGTCGCCGGGGGTGACCGCGACCAACGCGTAGCGCGACCCGCTGGTCGTGCCGTCCTTGAACATCAGACCGGCCTGGGCCAGCGGGTGGCTCGGCTGCTGGCTCGTCACCCGGGCCGTGACGGTCGCATCCCCCGACACCGTGCCGTGCACCAGGTAGAGGTCGTCGTTCACCGCCGTGCCGTCGGGCCCGACGTCGAAGCTGCGGTTGTCGTTGGCGTCGGAGCCGCTGCCGGCCGCCGACAGCAGCCCGAACCCGACCGTGAGCGCCGACATCGCGGCGAGCCCGACGAGCCACCGCCGCACCGTCACCAGCTTGGTCAGCTCGGACCGGGCGAGGCGAACGAAGGCGGTCATGCCCGACCGTCCCGGCCCGGCTCGGTCGCCGCGAAGTCGAGCTGGCCCCGGGTCAGCTCCATGTACGCCGCCTCCAGGGACGCCCGGTGGCGGCGCAGCTCCGAGAACGTCACGCCCGCGTCGGTCAGCACCCGGGCGACGGCGGCGCCGTCGAGCCCGGTGACCGTGACCAGGTCGTGGTCGACCGCGGCGACGGTGGCGCCACGGGTGTTGGCCAGGGCGGTCATGGCCTCGGCCTTCTGCCCGGTGCGCACCTCGACCCGGTCGCGGGAGGCGCTGGCCACCATCTCCTCGACGGTCGCGTCGGCGATCAGCCGCCCGCGCCCGATCACGACCACGCGGTCGGCCGTCCCCTCCAGCTCGCTCATGAGGTGGCTCGACAGCAGCACGGCCCGCCCCTCGGCCGCGAACCCCCGGAGCAGGCCCCGGATCCAGCCGATGCCCTCCGGGTCGAGCCCGTTCACCGGCTCGTCGAGCATCAGCGTCGGGGGGTCGCCGAGCAGCGCCGCCGCCAGCCCGAGGCGCTGGCTCATGCCGAGCGAGAAGTCCCCGGCCCGGCGGCGGGCGACCGACGCCAGGCCCACCTGGTCGAGCACGTCGTCGACACGGCGGGACGCCAGGCCGTTGCTCTGGGCGATCCACCGCAGGTGGTCGCGCGCCCGCCGCCCGGGGTGCACGGCGCCGGCGTCGAGGAGAGCGCCCAGCGTCAGGAGGGGCCGGTCGAGCGACCGGTAGGGCCGGCCGCCGACCAGGGCGTCGCCCGCGTCGGCCCGGTCGAGGCCGAGAACCACGCGCATCGTGGTGGACTTGCCGGAGCCGTTGGGGCCGACGAACCCGGTCACCTCGCCCGGCCGCACCGAGAAGGACAGGTCGTCGACCGCCACCGTCCGGCCGTAGGTCTTGCGAAGCCCTCGGACATCGATCGCTGCAGTCACCAGGTGACCGTACGAAATCGCGGGCCCCGCGTCGTCCGGCCGGCGGGTGGTGCGCGGGTCACCCGCGCGAGGGATGCCGGCCTGCGCCGAAGGGCGCACAATTGACGCATGGTCCAGGCCGCTCGCCGCCACGACCCGGGTGCGACCGTTCGCCCGGCACCGGCGGCGGTGACGACCGTGGCCGTGGTGGCGGCCGCGATCGCCGTCGCCGAGGTGACGGGCCGCGAGCTGCCCCGCGGGTCGAGCGCCCTGCTCGTGGTGGCGCTGACCGTGGCCGCGGTGGTCGCCGCGGCCGTCGCCCGCGACCACCCGGCGGCCGCCGCGGCGATGACCGCCGGGGCATCGCTGCTGCTCGTGGCCTACGACCGGCCGCTCCCGTGGGTCGTGGCCGCGGCCGCGGGTGTCACGGCGTTCTTCCTCGTGCGGGCGGTCCCCGACCGTCTCGCCGGCGTGGTCGTCGCCGTCTACGCGCTCCTCGCCGTCGCCGCGTCCGAGGCCGGCCGGCCCTCGTCGACCGTGGCGGCGGCCGTCGCCGCCACCGTCGCGGCCGGCATCGGCGGCGCCCTGCGGTGGCGCGAGCGCGCCGCCCGGCTCACCGCCACCGCACAGGACGCCGAGCGCACGCTGCTGGAGCACGTGACCCTGGAGGAGCGCGCCCGGATCGCGCGCGAGCTGCACGATGTCGTCGCCCACCACATCTCGATGATCGCCGTCCAGGCCGAGGCCGCCCGGCTGCTGGTCCCCGACCTGGCGCCGGACGGTGAGCGGCGCCTGGTCGAGATCGGCGACACGGCCCGGGCGGCGCTGACCGAGATGCGCCGGTTGCTGGGCGTGCTGCGCGAGGACGGCGGGACGGCGACACCCGCCCGCCGGCCGCAGCCCGGGCTGCACGAGCTCGACGCCCTGGTGGACGAGGCCCGGGCCGTCACCGGCGCCACGCTGCGGCTGATCGTCCACGGCCCGGTGGTGGCGCTCGACCCCGGCGTCGAGCTGACCGCGTACCGCATCGTGCAGGAGGCGCTCACCAACGCCCGGCGCCACGCCCCGGGGAGTGCAGTCGACGTCGAGCTCGACTACCGGCCCGACGCGCTGCATGTCCGGGTGCGCGACAGCGGCCTCGGGCGCCCGGCGGCCTCGGATGCCGGCGGACACGGGCTCGACGGCATGCGCGAGCGCACCGCGATGCTCGGTGGCACGATCACCGCCGGGCCGCTGGCGGCCGGCGGATTCGCGGTCGCCGCTGTCCTCCCCGGGGCGCCGGCGCCGTGAGCGACGCCCTGATCCGCATCGTGGTCGCCGACGACCAGGACGTCGTGCGCACGGCGTTCGGCTCGATCCTCGGGACGCAGCCCGACTTCCGGGTCGTCGGCCTCGCGCCCGACGGTCTGGCGGCGGTGCGGCTGTGCGCCGAGCACGACCCCGACGTCGTGGTCATGGACGTGCGCATGCCCCACCTCGACGGCATCGAGGCCACGCGGCGCATCGTGGCGGCGTCGCCCGACGGCCGGCCCCGCATCCTGATGCTGACGACGTTCGACCTCGACGAGCACGTGTACGACGCACTGGACGCCGGGGCCAGCGGGTTCCTGCTCAAGGACGTCACCGCCGAGCGGCTGTTCGACGCCGTCCGGGTCGTCGCCGCGGGCGACGCGCTGATCGCCCCCGCCATCACCCGCCGCCTGATCGCCGAGTTCGCCCGCCGCCGGCCGCCGGCCCCCGACCGGCTGGCGTCGCTCGGCACCCTCACGCCCCGCGAGACCGAGGTGCTCCGGCTGATCGCCGAGGGCCTGACCAACGCCGAGATCGCCGGCCGCCTCACCATCGGCGAGCAGACGGTGAAGACGCACGTGAGCCGCGTCCTGACGCAAGCTCGGCCTGCGCGACCGGGCCCAGGCCGTGGCCGCGGCCTACGAGACGGGGCTGGTCGTCGCCGGTGGCGGAAGCCGCCAGCCGCCGGTGCGATCACTTCGCGGCCCGACCGCCGTCTGATCAGGGGTGAAGTACGTGATCCTGATGTATGCGGACCCCGACCGGACCCGGGCCATGACCCCGGACGAGCTGGCGGAGATCCTCGACAAGCACGCCGGGATCCGCCGGCTCGCCGAGGTGGGCGAGCTGATCGGCGGGGCCGGGCTCGTCTACCCCGAGGAGACAGCGACCCTGCGCTGGCAGGGACCGGCGTCGACCGGGCCGCTCGTCGCCGGAACCGAGCAGCTCACCGCCTACTACGTGGTCGAGTGCGAGACGGCCGAGCGCGCCCGCGAGCTCGCGGCGCTGACCCTCGACTTCCACGTCACGGCCGTGGAGGTGCGGGCCGTCCACGACTGGCTCGCTCCGCCGTCCTGACCGCGGTCGGCGCGTCGGCCGCCCGGACGACCGCCAGCGTCGGGCGCGCGGGGACCTCGTCGGCCAGGAACCACCGGAACGCCAGCGCCCCCTCGGTGCGCCCGCCCGTCTCGACCGCGTTGGGGTGCGCCAGCGGCTCGTGGCCCACGACGATCGTCACCGTGCCGTCGGCGTCGGGCGCCGCCCGTCCCATGTTGATCGAGGTCGTGGCGTCGAGCAGCGACTCGGTGGCCATGAACGGGTTCCAGACGACGAGGTTCCAGAACCGGCAGGCGGGCGGCCGGTGGGTGATCACCAGCGCCTCGTCCGCCCCGAGGACGAAGCTGGCGAACGCGTAGGTCGCGTCGCCGCGCCGACCAGCCGTAGGTGGCGTCCACGACCCGGTACGGGTCGGCGAACTCGTTGGCCACGACCGGGGTGGTGTGGCCGAGCGTGGTGTCGGGATCGGCCGTGGCGAGCGCCAGCGGGACGATGCCGAACAGCATCTGCACCCACCGGAGCGTCGCCCGTAGCCCGGCGGCGGTCCGCTCGTCGCTGCGGTCGAGCGGACCGGGGGGATCCAGCGCCTCGATCTCCCAGGCCACCCGCCGGCCGGCCCGGGGGTCGACCTGGTAGTCGCGGGTGAACGCGATCGCGGCATCGTCGTCCAGCGGCACGAACAGGCCGTCGTAGCCGGCGGGCCGGCTCGGCCCGACCACGAACTCGAACCGGCCGTCGGCGTCGACCGCCAGGTCGGTGTCGTTGAGGTGCACGACGATGCGATCGGCCCAGGCGCCCGGGCTCGGCTCGTTGTAGACGGTGAAGCAGAAGTAGGCGCTGTCGCCCCGCTGCCCCCGCACCCGGTAGCTGCGGTGGGGATCGATCGGCGTGAAGCCGTACCAGCAGTCGGTGTTGTCGCCGCCCCAGCGCCGGTCGCGGCGCAGCGGCGTCGCGACGTCGACGAACATCGGCCGGGCGGGGTCGGCGAAGAGGTAGAGGTCGGCGGCGACGCCGAGCGCGGTGAGTGCGGCCCGGTAGCCCTCGGCCGCCGCCCGGTCGCTGCCGACCGCCCGGGGCCCGGCCAGGAACGCGCCGTCGAGGGCGCGCAGGCCCTCGCACAGCTCGTGCCAGGCGGCGGTCGTCTCCCGTCCGGGGGTGGTCATGCGGCGATGCCTTTCATGAGGATCTCGACGGTGGCCCCGACCCAGCGCTCGTCCAGCTCGCCGGGCGGCCGGACCAGGACGCCCATGAGCGCGGCGCCGGCCACCAGCTCCAGCACCGCCGAGGCGTCGACGCCGGGCCGGAGGGCGCCCCGTTCGGTTGCGGCGGCGACGCGCCGGCGCATGGCGCCCCACACCTGGTCGGACAGTCGGGCCAGCAGCCGGGCGTGCAGCTCGGGGTCGGCGGCCAGCTCGGCGAGCAGGCCGGGGAGCGCGGCGCGCACCGCGGGCCGAGCGAACAGCTCGACCGCGCCCCGCACCATCGCCGCGAGGTCGGCTGCGAGGTCGTCGGTCTCGGGGACCAGCGTCGCCGCCTCGGTGGGGAAGGCGGCCTCGTGCACGAGCCGGGCCTTGGACGGCCACCGCCGGTAGACGGCGGGCTTGGTGGTCCCGGCCCGGGCCGCCACCGCCGCGATCGACAAGCGGGCGTAGCCGACCTCCTCCAGCAGGTCGACGGTGGCCCGGAGGACGGCGGCGTCGATGCGCCGGTCTCGGGGGCGTCCCACAGGGTCGGCCAACATTTCGTAGCGGATCGTAATGTAATGTCGGCGGCGATGGCGACCGGCACCCGCATCGACGACCTGGCCGAGCCCCGGTTCACCCCCGAGGTCGTCCAGATCCTCGGGGCGATGGCCGAGATGGGCGCCGCCTGCACGCTCGCCGCCGAGGCGCTGCGGCGCCAGGCGAGCGCCGAGACCGGGCTCGACGACTTCGGCGACCGCGACTACGAGGAGCGGCTCGACGTCCTGCTCGCGGCGCTGCGGGAGGCGCCCGGGCTGACCGACGCCGGCCGGTTCAGCTTCCACAGCCAGGTGCTCCAGCTGCTGAAGAACCGGCTGCTGCTGGTCGACCTGCTCGCCCGCGAGCCGGCGCTCCTGGACGTCGAGCTGGCGCCGCCGATCGTGATCGCGGGGCTGCCCCGCACGGGCACGACCCACCTGCACCAGCTGCTGGCCGCGGGCGGCACGCTGCGCACGCTGCCCTACTGGGAGAGCCTCGAACCGTTCCCGCTGCCGGCCGAGGCGGGCGTCGAGCCCGACCCGCGCCGTGCCCGCACCGATGCGGCGGTGTGGTTCATGAACACGGCGATGCCCCTTTTCCCCCTGATGCACGAGATGACGACCGATCACGTCCACGAGGAGATCCAGCTCCTCGCCATCGACTTCTCGACGATGTTCTTCGAGACGCTGGCGTCGGTCCCGGCGTGGGCCGACTACTACGGCGCCCACGACCAGACGCCCCACTACCGGTACCTGCGGACGGTGCTCCAGGCGCTGCTCCACGTGCGGGGCGGCGGCCGGTGGCTGCTGAAGTCGCCCCAGCACCTGGAGCAGCTCCCGGTGCTCGCGGAGGTGTTCCCGGGGGCCACGGTCGTGGTGACCCACCGCGACCCGGCCGAGGTGGTGGTCTCGCTGGCGACGATGGTCACGTACACGGCCCGCATGCACGCCTCGCCGGTCGACCCGGTGCGGATCGGCCGCTGGTGGGCCGACCGCGTCGAGCGGATGCTGGCGGCGTGCGTCCGCGACCGGGAGGTCCAGCCGGCCGACCGTTCGCTCGACGTCCGCTTCGACGACTTCATGGCCGACGACCTTGCCACGGCCCGCCGGGTCCTGGACCTCGCCGGCGAGCCGGTCACGGCCGAGGTCGAGGCGGAACATGGCGGCCTACCTCGACGGCCACCAGCGGGGCCGGCTCGGCCGCATCGACTACCGCGCCGAGGACGTGGGCCTCGACCTCGCCGACCTGCGGGCCCGCTACGCGCCGTACGTGGCGCGGTTTCTTTGACCGCACGGCGCGCGATGCTGACCGTGTGACCACGACAGATCCACCAGTCCCCGAGCTCGTGACGACAGCGGACGTCACCGGGCTGAACCGCGCCGCGATGGCCCGCACGACGGCCTACACGCGGATGGCCGGCACGGCCGCGATCGTGATCGGCGCCGTCGCCGCGGTGGGATGGGCCTGGCTGACCGTCCGCACCCAGGGCCAGATCGACAATGGCAACGTGACCCTCGTCGGCGCCGAGCCGCCCAACCTCGACCTGGCCGACCGCCTCGACGTCGCCATCAACAGCTTGGTGCTGCTGGTCTATGCGGCGCTCGTCGCCGGCCTCGGCTTCGCGCTGCGGCTGGGCGTGGACTACGCGTCCGCCCGCACCGGCGGGTCGCTGTCCGGGTTGGAGGTCGGCGACGAGCTGGCCGAGCTGGACGCGGGCGAGGGCGCGTAGCAGTTCCTCCCGTTCTGCCCGCGAAAGTGGCTGGTTTTCAATCGTGTTCGCGGGCAGAACGAACGAGCGGGGCATGTTGACGCGATCTCGACGCGGCGTCGCGGCTTCTTAGCGGAGCGGAGGACCGCACCTGCGGTGTGCTGGAGCCAGACCCCGAGCGAGGACGGGCATGGCCACGATCGTCACACCGCAGTCGACCGAGGAGCCGGCGCAGCCGGCCGCGGCGGCCGCGCCCGCGCGTCACCGCATCGAGGTGCCGCTGCCGCCCGACGGGCTCGGCTACCGGGTCAAGACGCGGCTGCTCGGGCCGCCGCTGCACACCGAGCAGCTCGAGCACGAGCGGCTCGGGCAAGCCGACCGCGCTCGCGGTGTTCGCCTCCGACAACCTCTCGTCGTCGGCGTACGCCACCGAGGAGATCCTGCGCGTCCTCGTGCCCGGCGGTCGGCGTCGCCGCGTTCGCGCTGGTCGTGCCGATCACCGTCGCGCATGCTCGTGGTGCTCGGCTTCCTGATCCTCTCGTACCGCCAGACGATCAAGGCCTACCCGACGGCCGGCGGCGCCTACATCGTCACCCGCGACAACTTCGGGCTGCTGCCCGCGCAGGTCGCCGGCGTCGCGCTGCTCACCGACTACGTCCTCACCGTCGCCGTGTCGGTCGCGGCCGGCACCGCGGCGCTCGGCGTCGGCGTTCGCCGGCGCTGGCGCCGTACGTCGTGCCGATCTCGATCGCCTTCGTCGTGCTCATCGCCTTCGGCAACCTGCGCGGGCGTGCGGGAGTCGGGCGGATCTTCGCGGTCCCGACCTACTTCTTCATCGTCAACATGGTCGTGCTGCTCGGCGTCGGCCTGTGCGAGCTGGTCGTCGGGCACGCTGCCCGATGGCGACCGCGCACGCACGACGGGCATGCTGCACGTTCGGCGAGCGCCGGCGACGGCATCTTCTACGGGCGCGACGCTCTACGTCGTGCTGCACGCGTTCGCGTCCGGCGGCGCCGCGGTCACCGGCGTCGAGGCGATCTCCAACGGCGTGCCCGCGTTCCGCGAGCCGGCGTGGAAGAACGCCCGCATCGACGCTCGTCGATCATGGGCGCGCTGCTCGGCGTCATGTTCCTCGGCCTGTCGATCCTCGCCGCGCACATGCACGTCGCGCCGTTCGACGAGGGCACGCCGACGGTCATCTCCCAGATCGGCGAGCTCGTCTACGGCGGCGGCGCCGCTCGGCCGACGTCCTCTTCTTCGCGCTGCAGGCCGGCACGATGCTCATCCTCGTGCTCGCGGCCAACACGAGCTTCGCCGACTTCCCCCGCCTCGCGAGCTTCCACGCCGGCGACAACTTCATGCCGCGCCAGCTCACCAAGCGCGGGCACCGCCTGGTGTTCTCGAACGGCATCATCTTCCTCGCCGTCGCCGTCGATCGTCGCTGCTCGTCGTCACCGGCGCCAAGGTCGACCGGCTGATCCCGCTCTACGCGATCGGCGTGTTCACCAGTCTTCACGCTGTCGCAGGCCGGGCATGGCCAAGCACCACCTCACCCACCGGGAGCCGGGCTGGCGGCGCGGCCTCGTCATCAACGGCATCGGCGCGGTCCTCTCGCTCGTCGTCGACGTCGATCATCGCCGATCACGAAGTTCACGCACGGCGCCTGGGTGATCATCGTGCTCGTGCCGGTCATGGTCGTCGTTCCTCGTGCGGCTCAACCGGCAGTACGAGGCCGAGGCCGAGCGAGCTCGAGGACGACGTGCCGCAGCGCGGTCGCACGCGCCGATCCTGCGGCGCCACGTCGTGCTCGTGTTCGTCGACCAGCTCGACCTCGCCGCGGCCCGGGCGATCCAGTACGCCCGCACGCTGCACGCCCGACGAGCTGCGGGCCGTGCACTTCGACCTCGACCCGCAGCACGGCCGACGAGCTCGCCGACGCGTGGCGCGAGCTCGGCCTCGACCGGCTCCCGCTCGACATCGTCGAGTGCCCCGACCGGCGCATCACCCGCGCCGCGGTCGAGACCGTCGCCCGCGAGCTGGCCGACGGCGAGACCGAGGTGTGCGTGCTGCTGCCCGAGCGCAAGTACCGCGGGCTCTGGCACCGCATCCTGCACGACCAGACCGCCGACGCGATCGTCCGCGACGTCTCCCGGCTGCCGCACGCCAACGTGACGATCGTCCCGTTCCACCTCGCCAGCCGGCGCCCGCAGCGGCCGGACCGGATGCTCCCGGTCGAGCTCCCCCTCGTCGTCGCCCGGGACGGGGTCGCGCCCGGGCGGCGCGCACGCGGCCGCACCGGACCCCGGCCCGCGAGCCCCGGGGGAACGGTGACGACACCGCCGTCCGGCCCATGGCCGAGGTGCGCTGGCGCGACACGGTCGTCGTCGAGGGCCGCGTCCGCAGCCTCAAGGTGCGCCAGGTGGGCGACGTCGGCGCCCTGGAGTGCGTGCTGACCGACGGCACCGGCGCCCTGTCGATCATCTTCCTCGGCCGCCGCCAGGTCCCCGGGATCGACGTCGGCACGACGGATGCGGGTCTCGGGCACGGTCGGCGAGCGCAGCGGCCGGCTCGCCATCCTCAACCCCACCTACGAGCTGCTCCGTCGCTGACCTGCCCGGCGGCGGGCTGGGATGGTGGGGTGGGTCGTCGCCGGTGTCAGAGCGCGTCCGTGTCCCGATCTCGCCGGTCCGGATGCGGGCGAGGTGTCGACCGGCGACGACCCACACCTTGCCGTCACCGATCTTGTCGGTGCGCGCCGCGGCTCTGGTGATCGCGTCGACGACCTTCGCGCGTCGTCGTCGTCGACGACGATCTCGAGCTTGACCTTCGGCACGAACTCGACCGTGTACTCGGCGCCGCGGTACACCTCGGTGTGCCCACGCTGGCGGCCGAAGCCCTGTACCTCGGTGACGGTCATGCCCTGGACGCCGAGCGCCTGGAGCGCCTCCTTGACGTCCTCGAGCTTGAACGGCTTGACGATCGCGATGACGAGCTTCATGACCCCTCCGATCCACTGCCGCGCGGCGCGACCGCCGGTACGTCGACGGCGGCTCCGAGTGACGTGGCCGGCCGTCGAACGGTGCATCACGAAGTCGGGGTAGCACAGCGCGCCGAACTCGGGAACGTCGAGGCCTTCGATCTCGGCCTCGGCGGACACCCGGAACTGGCATGAACTTCTTGGCGACCGTGAAGATGAGCTACATGATGCCCCACGCCCAGACGAAGCCGACGACCACGTGCGACGATCTGCGCGCCAGCAGCTGGCCGACGTCGCCGTAGAAGAGCCCCTTCACGTTGCCGGTCGACACCGTTCCAGCCGGCGCCGTAGGTGCCGTCGGCGAACAGACCGACCGCGAGCACGCCCCACGCGCCGTTCACGCCGTGCACCGAGATCGCGCCGCACGGATCGTCGACCTTCGCGCTTGTCGAAGAACGCGACGCCGTAGCACGACGAGCGTCGCCGGCGACGACGCCGATCACGACCGCGGCCCACGGCGCGACGAACGCGCAGGGCGCGGTGATCGCGACCAGGCCGGCGAGCATGCCGTTGCACGACATCGAGATGTCGGGCTTGCCGTACTTCACGTTCGGTGATGGTCATCGCGATGACGAAGCCGACGCACGCGGAGAGCAGCGTGTTCACGGCGACCACGACCGATGCGCAGGTCGGTCGCGCCGAGCGTCGAGCCGGGGTTGAAGCCCATCCAGCCGAACAACAGGACCATGCGTGCCGATGACGACGTACCCGAGGTTGTGGCCCGGGATCGCGTTGGCTGAGCCGTCCTTGTTGAACTTGCCGATCCGCGGGCCCGAGCACCATCGCGAGCGCGAGCGCCGCCCAGCCGCCGGTGCCGTGCACCACCCCCGATCCGGCGAAGTCGACCGCGCCGTGTCCCGAGGCTGAGCGACTCGTGCCGAGGTGGGCCAGCCAGCCGCCGCCCCACACCCACATGCCGTAGATCGGGTAGATGACCGCGCCCATCGCGATCTCGGCGAGGATGAAGCCCGCGAACGAGATGCGCTCGGCGATCGCGCCGATGATGATGTAGCCCGCCGTCTCCATGAACACGACTTCGAACAAGAACAGCACCAGCACGCCGACGTCGTAGCGTGCCATGGCTCTGCAGGAAGAAGCCGTGTAGGCCGAGGAAGCCGCCGTTCGCCGTGACCGAAGAGGTGCCGAACCGTTGAGCGGTGGTGTGCCACCGAGCGTCGACACGGCGCCGACACCTCCGAACTGGAAGGCGAAGCCGACCGCGTAGTACGCGAGGAACGCGATCGCGAACGACGGCGACGTTCATCATCATCATGTGCGCCGCGTTCTTCGCACGGGTGAGTCCCGTCACCAGGAACGCGAAGCCCACCTGCATGAACAGCACCAAGAAGCCGGTGACGAGCACCCAGATGAAGTTGATCGATATCCGAGGTGGCCGACCTCGTTGGCCAGCGCGTTGATCCCCGACCTGCGAGACCGGCACACCGTCGCCCTCGACCCTGCGACGCGAGGTCGTCGGCAGGCCGCCGGTGGTCGTGCCGGTCGGGTCGCCACCGTGATGGCCGGAGAACGAGCCCCCGACCACCATCGACCGCGATGAAGGTCAGCAGGGTGAGAAGGATCAGCTTGGCCACGGGACACTCGGTCCATCCCCCGTGAGATAGGCACGGCGGGGCGTGGTCTCGGCCCCGGCGTCGTCTGGCGGAAAGTATGAGTTTCGTGTTTCTGACACGTTCCGCCATCTTTAACTGCGTGTTAATGCCCTGGTGACAACTCCCTCTTGCCACGGCGTCTCGGGGGGCGTAGAGCGATGTCCACATGGTGTTCAGGCGCTGGTCCACGACCGCCCTGGCGGGATGACGCTGCCCGGCCACGGTTAGCGTGGGCCGGGACGCCCTTCCGCGCCGAGGTGCCGCCCGCGGCCGTCGCCGCGGTGCTCGTCGGCGTGGTCGGACTGGTCGGCACCTGCGGCGTGCGGGCGACGCCGGTCCTGACCGCGGCCGCAGCCGCCGTCGCCTTCGACCTGCTGTGGGCCGCGCCCCCTACGGCACGCTGCGCATGCACGACCCGGCGGATCGGGTGACCGGCGTCGTCGTGCTGGTCGTCGGCGTCAGCCTGGCGGAGCTCGGCCGGCGGAGCCCGGCCCGGTGGCGCCGGCCGTGGCGCCGCCCGCAGCTGTGGCGCACCCGGGACGAGGAGGTCGCCGACCACCTCCAGACGGTGAGCCGAGTGGCGGCCGACATCGCCGAGGGCGACGACGCCGGCCTCGTGCTGCTGGACGTATCCTGCGCGCTGGTCGAGCTCCTCGATCTCCGGGACTGTGCGTTCAAGCGCCCGCCGTTCCCACCCCGGGAGCGGCCCCGGCTGGTCCACACGGGCGAGCTGGAGATGTGGGGCGTCCGCTGATACCGCTCGCATAGGGCTGCCCCGACGCGGCTTCGCCATCCCGGTAGCGGCACGGGGCCAGGTCGAGGGCCGGTTCTTGTGCGTGCCCCCGGCGCCCGCTCCGCGTGCCGCACGACCGGGTGGCCGTCGCGATCACGCTCGTCGATCAGGCGGCCTCCACGCTGCTGCTGGCGTCGGTCGCCTAGCCGCCGTCGGCGAGGACCAGCCGGTACCCGACGCCCGGCTCGTTCAGGATCGCCGGGCGCCCGGGGCCCCTCGCCGAGCTTGCGGCGCAGCTGGTTGACGTGCACCCGCAGGCTCTCGGACTTCGCGGGGTCGCTGCTGTGCCACACACGTGACAGCAGCGACTCCTGCGTGAGGACCCGGCCGCAGTTGCGGGCGAGCAGGGCCAGGACGCCGAACTCCTTGCGGCTGAGCCGCAAGGGCTGGCCGGCCAGGGCCGCGGCGTGGCCGCCCATGTCGATGTGGACTGCGCCGACCTCGACCGTCGTCGGGTCGATCGTGTCGGCCAGCAGCCGCCGGTGCCGCAGGGCGACGCCCAGGCGGGCCAGCAGCCGCGCATCGAGAACGGCTTGGTGACGTCATCGTCGGCCCCCTCGCCGAGGGCGGCGACCTTGCGGTCCTCCTCACCGTCGGCACTCACGACGACCATCGGGTTCGATACCAGCGGCGCAGCCGCCGGCAGACCTCGACGCCGTCGATGTCCGGCAGGCCGAGGTCGAGCACCACGATATCGGGCTCGATGAGGACGCGGCGACCGCGAGCCCCTCGCGGCCCGTGGACGCCACCCCCACCTCGTAACCGCGGCGTCCTGAGCACCGCTGATCATCTCGCGCATGGTCGGCTCGTCCTCGACCACGAGCATGCTCACTTCGACGAGGGGGATGATGACGGTGAACGCCGCCCCGCCTCCCGGGAGGTCACGGACCGTGATCGTACCGCCGTGGGCCTCGACCACCGCCCTGCAGATCGCCAACCCGACGCCGGTCGTGCCGCCGCCGCCCGAGCGGAACGGCTCGAACACGGCGTCACGCTCGTCGGGGGGCACGCCGGGCCCGTGGTCGCGCACGACCAGCTCGACGCCGCGCCCGGCGGCCGCCACGTCCACTTCGATCGGCTGGCCCGGCGGGCTGTGGCGGGCGGCGTTTGTCGAGCAGATTGTCAACACCTGCGTGAACAGGGTGTGGTCAACCAGCCCGCGGACGGCACGTCACGCCCGGGCGCGGACGCGCACCTGGGTGCCGTCGAGCACTCGACCGAGCCGGTCGGCGCACCGCCGGGCCAGCTCGA
>CAVUBW010000018.1:0-272569 GCA_963739835.1 uncultured Acidimicrobiales bacterium | reverse complement strand
GGGTACTTAGCCTCGATCCACCGATGAGTGCTGGCTGAGTGGGTCGCGTATCCGCGGAAAGTGCCTCCTGAGCTGGGACGATGACGGTGTTCGACGTCGTCGTTGTCGCCAACCCGAGGAGGCACTTCCAGTGAGTCGAGTATCGCGCGCGATCGACCGCATCGAGGTGACCTTCGACGACGAGACGCTGGTCGCCGACGCGGGGCTGATCGTGCCGGCGACGCTGATGGTGCGGCTCGGTCTCGAGGCGCTGGTGAACGCGACGGTGCGGCTGGTCGGGCCGGGTCGGTGGCGCGCTGCCGGGCCGCAAGGTGCTGCACGTTGGTGCGCGACGATCCTGGCGGGCGGCATCGCACATCGATCACGCCGACATGCTGCGCGCCGGGTGCGACCGGCAGACGGTGTTGCCGTTCCGGGTGATGGCGCCCTCGACGTTGGGCACGTTCCTGCGGGCGTTCACGTTCGGGCATGTCCGCCAGCTCGACGCGGTGATCGCCGAGACGATCCGCCGGGCCTGGTCAGCTGGGCGCCGGTCCCGGCGCGACGGCGGTGACGATCGATCTGGACTCGACGATCTGTGAGGTGCACGGCAAGGCAGAAGCAGGGTGCCGCCTACGGCTACACCAAGGTGCTCGGCTACCACCCGCTGCTGGCCACCCGGGCCGACACCGGCGAGGTGCTGCACGCCCGGCTGCGCAAGGGATCGCATCCCAGCGCGGCGCGAAGCGCTTCGTCGAAGAGCTCATCGCCCGGGTGCGCCGCGCCGGCGCCACCGGCGCGCTGACCGTGCGGGCCGACTCGGGGTTCTGGTCCTACGCGCTCGATCGACACGCTCGACCGGCTCGGGGTGCGCTGGTCGATCACGGTGCGCATCAACGCCAGCATCCGCAGCCGGCGATCGACGCCATCGACGAGACGGCGTGGACGACCGATCGACTACCCCGACGGCGGCGAGGCCCAGGTCGCCGAGACGCACCTACGTGACCGGCACGGGCCAGCATCGACGCGACGCTGCGGCTCGTCGTGCGCCGCACCCGCCTCACCGACGCCGCCCAAGCGCAGCTGTGGCCCGACTGGCGCCACCACGCGTTCATCACCAACCTCGACGCTGCCCACCGTCGAGGTCGACCAGTTCCACCGCGACCACGCCACGGTCGAGCTCGCCATCCGCGACCTCAAAGAAGGCGCCGGGCTCGAGCACTGCCCGTCCGGCCAGTTCTTCGCCAACGCCGCCTGGCTCGCCTGCGCGGTGCTCGCCCACAACCTCGATCCGCTGGACCGCCCGACTCGGCGACGTGCACCCCGACGAGCAGCTCACCGTCGCCCGCACCATCCGCACCCGGCTGCTCGCGCTGCCCGGCCGGCTCGTCAACCGCAGCCGCCGCTCGACCCTGCGCCTCCCCGCCCGCTGGCCATGGGCCACCAGCTTCCACACCGCGCTCGACCAGATCCGCTCGCTGCCGATGCTGACCTGAGGACCCCACGCGGACCGGCGCGGCCGCCACCGACCACCACGCGCTGACACCACACCAACTCGGGCACCGCGACTTCCACGCGCCTTCACAGGGCCTCAACCTCAGCCCCACGCCGATCCGCCACCACAACGGTCCGCCACCTCCGACCCCGAAGCCGATCGGTGGATCGAGGCTTAGCAGTCGGTGTGTTTGCTGGTGCCCGATACCGCAACACCACCGGTAGTCCATCTTGCATCCAGCATCAGGTGGAGCCGGGCACTCCTTGCACCTGTGCTGTGTGTTCGCCGGTCTCGCACCAACTAGCTCAGGCGACCTCGTGGTTCGCAGCGAGGGTGTGGCCTCCAGCGGCCAGGAGCTCCTGGAAGCCGGCCTCGATGCACCTGCGCAGATCGTCGCCGTCGTCGACCGCCACGGGGTCGACGTGGAGCCCGATGTCGAAGCTGTCGTCGTACGACATGGCGGTGAGGTTGAACGCGGTGCCGGCGACCGGACCGAGCGTCCCCGTCCACAGGATCCTGGCGCCGGACACGTAGGTCGGTACGGGCGCGCCACGCATGTTGCTGGTGGCGAAGTCCATGTGAGCGGTCTGCGACCGGGCCACGCCGGTGACTAATGGGGCTGGATCGGCCTTGGGTTTGAGAGGCTGATCTCCGAGCCGCCAGCGGGAGAGCACTTTGCGGTGACCGAGCCTTGAGCTCTAGCACTAGAGCGTGCGCCCGCTGGTCGGCGAGGAGGCCTGACAGCTTCTGGGATGTCGTGCCGTGGAGCACTGATCCATTAGTCCGCTGCCGTCTCCTCGGGCTCGCCACGATCGACAGGAGGAGGCAGAGGGTTGGTCTTTGTTGGGATCGACTGGGCCGAGGCCCATCATGACGTCTGCGTCGTGGATGGGGCTGGCATGGTGCTCGGCCGGCGGCGTGTGGCTGACGGCGTGGCGGGGCTCGCCGAGTTGCACGCCCTGATCGCTGAGCACATCGAGGAGCCGTCGGAGGTGAGCGTCGGCATCGAAGTGGATCGTGGGCTGCTGGTGGCGGCGCTGGTCGCGGCCGGCTATGGGGTGTACGCAGTGAACCCGTTGGCCGCGGCTCGCTATCGGCAGCGCCATGCGGTGTCGGGAGCCAAGTCCGACCGCGGGGACGCCAAGGTGCTGGCCGACCTGGTGCGGACCGATCGGCACAATCACCGGCTGCTCGCCGGAGACAGCGAGGTCGCCGACGCGGTGAAGGTGCTCGCCCGAGCGCACCAGTCGGCGATCTGGAGTCGGCAACGCCAGGCGAACAGCCTGCGCTCGGCGCTGCGCGAGTACTACCCGGCCGCCCTCGAAGCGTTCGGCACCGACCTGACCAGCAGCGACGCTCTTGGGGTGCTGGCTGTCGCGCCGACACCGGAACTCGGCCGGGGCCTGTCCCGCTCCAAGATCGCAGCCGCGCTGCGTCGTGGCGGCCGCCAACGCAACATCGACAACCACGCCGAGCGCATCCAGGCCGCGCTGCGGTCCGAGCAGCTCACCGCACCCGCCCGCATCGCGGATGCCTACGGCGTCGTGACCCGTTCCACGGTGACGGTGATCACCAGCCTGAACCGTGAGATCGCCCTGCTCGAGGAGGCCCTCGGCGAGGGGTTCGACGAGCACCCGGACGCCAAGATCATCCGCTCCCTGCCAGGAATGGGGACGATCCTGGGCGCCCGGGTGCTGGGCGAGTTCGGTGATGACCGGACCCGCTTTGCCGACGCCAAGTCTCGCAAGAACTACGCCGGCAGCGCCCCGATCACCAAAGCCTCCGGCAAGTCGCTCATCGTGCTCGCCCGTCACGCCCGCAACAAGCGCCTCGCCGACGCGCTGGACCAGTGGGCGTTCTGCTCGCTCACGTCCTCGCCCGGCGCACGCGCCTACTACGACCAACTCCGAGCCCGCGGCAAGACCCACCGCCAAGCCCTTCGACAGCTCGCCAACCGCTGGGTCGGCATCCTCCACCACTGCCTCGACGTCCACGAGTCCTACGACGAGCACACCGCCTGGCAGCACCGTCTCGCAGCCGCTTGACCGTTCAGGCCCTGGGATGTCTAGCGCTGCTGCCGATAAGTACAGCTGTGTAACTTCGAGGTAGTCGCTCCGCGGCGTCCTGGGGAGGTTGCCGTGTGTCGTCGGTCGCCGTTCGTGGTCCAGTTGTCGAGCGGGGATCGGGCGGTCCTTGAGGAGCGGGCCGGGTCGCGGGCTGGGTCGCACGTGTCGGTGGTTCGGGCTCGGATCGGCAGCGCCGAGCGCGGGCGATGGCTACGTCATGCCCGCCCGGCGACGCCCGATGATCGTCGAGACCAGCACCGCGACGAACAGCGCAGCGCCGTTGAACACGTCGTTGATCCAGTTCTCGACGCCGGCGAGTGACAGCCCGGTGACACTGAACGCCAGAAAGAAGATCGCGACGAGCGTGCCGGGCACGTTGAACCGGCCGGGCTTGATGGCGGTCGCGCCGAGGTAGGCCGCGGAGAGCGCCTGGAGCGTGTCGCTGATCGTTCCCACCTGCGGGTTGCCGCTGCCGTTGCGGGCGACGAGGAGGATCCCCGCGAAGGCGGCCAGCGTCCCCGAGAGCACGAAGGAGATGAGCACGAGGCGCTCGACGCGCAGGCCGATCAGTCGGGCCGCCTCGGAGTTCGAGCCGATGCTGTAGAGGTAGCGGCCGTATGGCGTGTGTTCGAGCAGGTAGTGCACGAACAGCGCGACGACCGCGAGGAAGTAGAGGGTGCGGGGTATGCCGAACCACTCGCCCGAGCCGAGCTTGATGAGGCTCTCCGAGAGCCCGCTGATGATCGACTGGCCGCCCGTGTACCAACTGACGATGCCGGCGAGCACGGCGGAGACACCCAGCGTGACGATCAGGGAGTTCACCCCGATGCGCGCGACCGTGTTGCCGTTGCCCAAACCGATCGCGGCCCCGAGAGCGAGTGCCAGGACGATCGCGAGGGCGAGCGGCATCCCCAACCGCGACATGAACCCGGCGGTCAGGACCTGCGCCAGGCCGGCGATCGGACCGACGGAGAAGTCGAACTCACCGCACACGAGCGGGATCACGATCGCCATCGACAGGATGCCGATAACGGCCTGATTGCCGAGGACGTTGCGGATGTTGGCCGCCGTCGGGAAAGTGTCGGATGTCTTCGACCAGACGCTGAAGAACACCATCGTGGCGACGAAGAGCACGACGAGCGCGTAGCGCTCCGCGAAGATCGAGGGCTCTTTCGCGACCGTGGCCGCGCTCGCCGGAGTCGTCGCCCGCGGATCCGCCTGCCCTCGATTCGGCGGTTGCGTCCGTCGTGGTCACCGTGGCGCCCCCGGGGTGCCGTAGGCGAGCTCCGTGAGCCGGGCAGGTTCGATGTTCGGCGCGCGCAGTTCGGCGACCACCTTTCCGCGGTTGATGACGATCACACGGTCGGAAACCCGTGCGAGCTCCTCGAAGTCGATGGTCAGGAGCAGGACGGAGCACCCCCGGACGACGGCTTGGCGCACCAGCGCGTAGATCTCGGCCCGCGCGTTCACGTCGACGCCCTGCGTCGGCTCGTCGAGCAGGAGGATCCGCGGCTGGAGGCGCAACCAACGGGCGATGACGACCTTCTGCTGGTTGCCGCCCGACAGCGTCGACATCCGCTGCTCCTCGGATGTGGCGCGGATGGAGAACCGGCCGATCGTGGCGCGAGCGTCCCTCGCTTCGTCACGGTGTCGCAGCCGCAGCCCCCGCCAGTACGACCGGATCTGCGCGGCGGACACGTTCTCGCGCAACGACAACTCGCGGAACACGGCCTCGTTCGCCCGGTCCTCCGGCACATAGGCGATCCCGGCCTTCATCGCGTCGCCGATGTCGCGGAACCGCACCGGATTGCCATCGATGAGCAGCGTGCCGGCGTGGATCGAGTACGCGCCGAACACCATCCGCAGCAACTCGGAGCACCCGGAACCCGAGAGTCCGGCGATGCCGAGGACCTCGCCGCGAGCAACGCGGAAGCGAGACGTCGTGCAACGGTCCACCCGCGAGCGATCGCGCGCCTCGAGCACGGCCCGCTCGCTCGTCACCTCGGGCATGTCGGGGAACACACGGTCGACCGCTCGTCCGACGATGAGCTCCACCATGCGATCCTCGGTGATCTCGTCTCCGACGAGCGTTCCCGCAACGTGCCCGTCCCGCAGTATCGTCGCCGTGTCGGCGTACCCGACGATCTCGTCGAGACGGTGGCTCACGAACAGGATCGCCTGCCCGCGCCGCGCGTAGCGGTTGAGCGCAGCGAGCAGCCGCACCACCTCCGCTCGGGGGAGCGAGGCCGTCGGCTCGTCGAGGACGAGCATGCCGGTGTGCTCGCCTTCCTGGTCGTGAAGGGCCCGGGCGATCGCGAGCATCGCCCGGTCGGCGGGCCGCAGAGACCGGACGAGCGCGTCGGCGCTCGTGCTGGATGTCGAAGCGCTCGAGCAGCACGCGCGTGCGGCGGCGCAGCGCGTGCCAGTCGATCGACCCGACGACCGTCTTCTCGAAGCCCGTGCCGATGGCGATGTTCTCGGCGACGGTCAGGTCGGGGAACACCGCCGGGTTCTGGTGAACGAAACGGAGACCGACGAATCGGGCCCACTCGGGCGAGGTCGTGGTCGGCGGGGATCTCGTGCCCGTCGACCGTGAACGTGCCACCGCGGTCGCCGTGCTGGACGCCGGCGAGGATCTTGATCAGCGTCGACTTGCCCGAGCCGTTGCCACCGAGCAGCGCGTGGATCTCGCCGCGCTGCGACGTCGAATGAGACGTCGAGCAGCGCGCGGGTGCCGGGGAAGGTCTTCGAGACGCCGACGACGCGAAGCGCGGGCCCGACCACCATCGGCGCCGGCGAGTATGTCGGCCGGAGGTGGCGCCGCGGCGACTCCCCCGCGTCGCCGGCCGCCGGCGTCACCCGACGCCCCACGCCTTCTCGTAGGCCGCCCGGAAGTCGACCTTGGCGGACGACCTCACCGGACGACGGCAGGTTGTGGTCCTGGTCGGCCAACGTCCAGCCGAGCCCCGAGTCGGCCGGCGTCTCCTTGCGGAACAAGCTGTTCATCGTGTCGATCGCCGACCAGCCGGTCCACTCGGACGACACGATGTTGACCGCCGTGATCTTGCCCTCTCGCAGCAGGTCGAGCTCCGGAGCGAAGCCCTCGCCGCCCATCACCTTCACGTGGTTCGCGTTGGCCCCGAGGGCGGGGACGACGCCGAGCGTCGTGATGTAGGTGTACGGAACCTTGATCCAGGTCGCTTCCGGATGGCGCAGCAGTTCGGCCTGGATCTTGGCGACCGACCTGCCGGTTGAGAGGTCGGCTGGTCGTCACGTTCAACGTGTCGACGATCTGCGAGCCGCCCGACTTGTCGACCGTCTTCTTGAACCCCTGGTAGGTGTAGTACAGCACCGTGAACTCCGGGTCCTGGATCGCGATGATCTTCGCCTTGTTGCCCGAGTCGGCGATGATGTAGTTCGCCTGGTCGGCGCCGTACTGCTCGGTGAAGGCGTCGATGTCGCTCGCCAGCCTCCCGCCATAGTTCGATGAATCCGGTGAAGAGCGCCTCCTTCCCCTTCCGGCGTGCGGGTCGTTGCAGTCGAAGGCGTAGATCGGCACGACGACGATGCCCTTGGCCTTCGCCTCCTGGAGTGGCTGCTGGACCGCCTGGCAATCGATCGCGTCCAGGACGATGCCGTCCGCGCCGGCCGCGATCGCCTGACGGACAAGCGGCGCGTAGTTCGACGGGTTGAGCTTGGCGTCGTAGAGGTCGACCTTCCAGCCGATGGCCTTCGCCGCGGTCGACGGCCGCGTTCGACGGGACCGAACTGCTGATCGACGACTGCCCGGTGGAGATCACGACGATGTGCTTGCCCTCCACCGCTGGCCGAGCGGTGGTGTCGACCGGGCGGTTCGTGCCCTTGAGGGCCCGCTGCGTCGCGGTGCGTGCTTGCTCGAGCACCTCGGAGCTGCTGGCGCCATTCGGCGTGGGACCCGTCGTGCTCTGCGACTTGTCGCTGCTGCCGCAGGCGGCGAGCGCCATCGTGAACGTGACGAGGACAACCGCGACCGTGACCCCCCGCCGAGCATGCCGTGCTTGTTCCACCTGGCCTCCTCGAGGTCGTCGTGTTCCTCTCCGGCGTGCCCCCGAGATGCGATGCGCGGGGACACTCTAGTTTCGGTGTCGTCGCCGGGGACGAGTGGGGCAGCTCGCGCCCCTCCGGCCGTGCGGTCGACGGATCGGGCCGTTTGGCCCTACTCCTCCTCCGTCAAACGCACTTGGGTAAGGGCGACGCTCGCGAACGCAAGTGGAAGGAGATCACGATGACGGGAGACGCTCGCCCGATTCCGTTCTCGGTATGGCGCAAAATCGCCATGGCCTCCTGGCGCCCACGGAAGGATCCCGCCATCCTGGCCACGATCGACGTCGACGCGGGAGCGCTCCTCGGGTACATCGACGACGTCCGGGCGGCCACGGGTGCGCATGTCACGCCGGTCCATCTGGTTGGCCGCGCTGGCCGCGAAGGTCTTCGAGGCGCTTCCCGGGCTGAATGGCCGCGTGGTCTTCGGCCAGTTCGTACGCTCGCCGACGATCGACTCCTTCTTCGTCGTGTCGTTGCGCACCGATCCGACCGCCGGCACGGACGCAGCGGCGACCGATCTCTCGGGCTCGGTCGTCCGCAACGTCGACCAGAAGCCGCCGTGGGTCATCGCGCGCGAGCTCGCCGATCGGGCGGCTCTGATCCGGGCCGACCGCGACCCGCAGTTCAAGCAGACCAAACAGATGGTCAAGTGGCTGCCGCCACTCGCCCTCCGCGCGGTGACGGACGCCATCGGATTCGTCACCGAGGGCCTGCAGCTTCCGATGCAGTTCATCGGACTCGACGCCGCGCCCGTACGGGTCGTTCCTCGTGAGCAACGTCGGTACCTACGGGCTCGACTCGGCGTTCGCCCCGGTCCCGCCGTTCTGTCACGTCCCGGCAGGGATCCTCGTCGGCGCTGTGACGGACAAGGTCGTCGCGCGAGAAGGCCAACCGATCGTGCGCCCGACCCTCCCGCTCGCGATCGGCCTCGACCACCGGTTCGTCGACGGGTACCAGGCGGCGACGATGGCGAAGATCTTTCGCGAGTACCTGGCCGATCCCGCCCGGTTCGACCCCGTCCCGGTTCACCGCCGACGGCGGGCGCGAACGCGAGCGGAGGCGCCGGCCGGGAGCAACGGTCACAAACCGCGACGCGGCAAGGTCAAGGCGAAGGCGAGGCCCTGAGCCCCCGCCGACGGCATCCACGAGCCGAACCCGCGAGCGGGTCGGCACCGGCCGACACCGCGATCAAGGATTGGATGGCACTCCGAGAGTCGAGCCGGCAGGCCCGCGGAGCCACGTCTTCTCGTTGGCAAGGATCGCACGCCAACGCCGAAAAGTGGCTCTGACCAGGGTAGGCGCGGAGGGAGTCGAACCCCCGATATCCGTCTTGTAAGTCAGGTCGCGGTCCCTGTCGGCTGCGCTGCGACGACATCGACCAGGGCGACGGCGACGACGCCGGCCGGACGTTGCCGTGAGTGCGCCCGGCATCCTCCACGATCTGGCACGTTGGTGGCACGGCTCGGAGTCGCCAGCTTGGCCCCGGGACGACTCGTGGCCGACCTGGCGATGCTCCGTCCCGGGGTCATGGCGGGGTCTTCCAGACGAGATGACGGTGCAGGCCCCGGCCGTCGAAGCGCAGTCCCAGCACGCGAGAGCCGACGGTGGCCCGGCGCCAGAAGACCGAGAGCGGCCAGTAGGCCAGCCATATGACCGTGGTGACCATGAGCCAGACGCTCGCCGCGAGCATCCCCGGACCGTCGCAGGGAGACGGGCAGTCGCCTTGGGAACCGAGCGTGCTCAGCCAGCTCACCGCCACGGCTGGCACGAGTGCCACCGGTGCCACGATCAGTAGCACCACCGCGTCGATGGCCAGGCTGGCGAGCCGGCGCAACCGCGAGGGGCACGCTGATGGCATCTCCACACAGCCAGGATGCTCCACCTGTCAGGCATATGTCAGGGCCGGCTTGGTAGGACGCCGGTGAGGTCCCTGCCTCGGGCATCTCGATCTCTGCGTCCCGAAGTCGAGTCCGGCGACGAGAGGCGGACCGGCCCGGACGGGAACGCCTGGTGCTGTAGTGGGCACGGCCGGCCCGGAAAGGTCGCGATCGACCTTGGCCGACGCGATGGACGCGCGACGGGAGCACCTGCCTGCAAACGGTGTTGCTCAGCCTCGACAGCGCCTACGACCTGGTGTCGCGGTGTGCTCGGGTGGCCTGTAGTCGCCTCAGTCGGCCGGAGGATGTGGCCCGTGCGTGGCCCATGTCACTCCTCGGTCGTGACCCGAGCTGTGGAGTTCCCCAAATGTCGTGCGCCAGCTTGATGGGACCACCCGAGCGCCAGTGGCATGGGACCACTTCGTCGGGGTGTCAACGTCGGCGGCGGGATGATCGCGGGGTTGGTGTGGAGGGGTCAAGCGCGTCGTCGGTCGGTGACGGTGGGCTTCTGGCGTTGCCGGTAGGACTCGCCGTCGAGGACGAGTTCGTGGGCGGCGGACTGGAGCCGGTCGATGGCGGACTGGGCGAGGAGCGGGTCGGCCATCAGGCCGAGCCACTCGATCGGCTCGCGGTTCGAGGTCACGACGGTGGCCGGCGGCGCGGTGGCGTTCGACGATGAGCTCGTAGACGTCGGCGGTGTCGAGCGGGTCGAGGGGCTGCAGAGCGAAGTCGTCGATGATGAGCAGGTCGACGCGCAGCAGCTTGCGCATCTCGGTGTCGTGGCTGTTGTCGAGCCGGCTGGCCCGGAGCCGCTTGAGGAGCCGGTCGCAGCGTTCGAAGTGCACGCTGTAGCGGCGCCGGACGGCGGCGTGGCCGAGGGCGGTGGCGAGGAAGGTCTTGCCGACCCCGACGGGTCCCATGATCACGGCGTTGTGGCCGCCGTCGACGAAGCGCAGCGAGCACAGCTCGTTCCAGACGGCGTGGTCGTAGGTGACCTTGGCGGTGTCGTCCCAGCGGTCCAGGGTCATCGTCGGGTCGAGCCCGGCGGCGCGGGCCCGCCGGTCAGCCGAGGTGGTCTCGCGTCGGGTGACCTCGTCGGCGAGGACGAGCTCGAGGAACTCGGCGTGTCCCATGCCGCCGGTCTGGGCGAGCGTGAGCCGTTCGGGGAGGGTGTCGAGGCAGCGGCCGAGCTTGACCCGGCGCAGCAGCGCCCGCAGCTCCGGGGTGACGGTTGGCGCGCTCATCGGGCGGCCTGGGTCGTGTGGGCCACGGCGAAGTGGTCGGGGTCGCGAGCGAAGCGCCCGGCGATGACCACGCCGGGCAGCGGCGGCTGCGCCGGCGTTGTGTGCTCGGTGCCGCGTTCGAGCATGCGGCCGATGAGCCCGACGTTGACCTGCTCGTGCTCCAGCGCCGACGCGCACGCGGCCTCGACCCGCTCTGGCCCCCACTTCTTCACGAGCCCCAGCAGGGCGTAGACCTGGCGCATCTTGGTCCACGGCAGCGGGATGTCCAGCAGCGCCGTCGGCGTACGCGCCGATGGCGGGGCCGTGCTCGGCGGCCATGGCGCCGGAGCCGGTCCAGGTCTCGCATCGCGTAGACGGTCTTGGTCGACGGCAGGTCGTCGGGATCGGTCGAGCGGCGGCCCGGCTCCTGGCGGGGATGGACCTTGATCAGCTGGCCCCGGTGGAAGATCCGCACCAGGGCCCGGTCGGCGCGCACCTCGACCCGGGCGCCGATCAGCGCGCCGGGCACCGAGTAGAGCGACCGGGCGACCTCGATGTGATGATCCCGATGGACCTTGGCCGTCGCGTAGATCGGAACGTCGTAGACCTCGGTGGGCGCCGGCAGCAGCCGCGGCAGCTCCTCGACAGCGAACACCTCCGCGGGCCGCTGCTGGGTCGTGCCGTGGATGCGCAGCCCTGCCCGCTCCCGGCACCACTCCTCGGCCCGTCGCTGCGCGTCCGCGAGATCGACGAACTCCTCGCCAGCGAAGAACGAGCCGCGCACGAACTGCACCTGGCGCTCGACGCGCGGCTTGTCCTGCGGCGAACGCACCCGAGCCGGGTCGATCACGAAGCCCCGCGCCTGCGCGTACTCGACGAACGCCTGGTTGAACCGGGGCTCGAGGGCGTCGGCGCCATCGACGACCGCCGAGAGGTTGTCCGGGATCAGCGTGCGGAAGACGCCACCGAAGAACGCCCACGCCGCCTCGCAGCCGGCGATCACCGCCTCGGTGGTCTGGCGGTGCGTGAGCCACACGAAGCAGTGCCGGCTGAAACAGGCGGTGAAGATCAACGCGTGCACCACCCGGTCCCGGCCCGACACCAGATCGAACACGAGCCCCATCCGGCCGAAGTCGACCTGCAACTCGTCGCCCGGCTCACCATCGTTCACCCGGACCGTCGGGCCCCGACCCCGCGTGCGGCCCAGGACCTCCGCCACGTAGCGCTGCACTGTCCGGCACGGGACCTCGACCCCGCATCGACCCAGCAGCTCATGGATCTTCACTGCGGTCAGATCGTCCTTGACCCACGCCGCGATCTGCGTCGTGGTGGGCCTGCAGGAGCCGCCAACGTCTCGCCATGACCATCGATGCGGTGCGGGCGCACCGCCTCCACCACCAGACCGATGAACACGTCGGTCAACTGATCCTCGCCACCATCGCGGACCAAGCCGAGCCCGACCGCAGCATCCACGTAGCGGCGGACGGTCTTGCGGTCGAAGCCGACCAGCCGTTCCGTCGCCCGGATACCCTCGCCAGCCAGCCACAGCCGCAGACACCTCTCGAACCTCGAACACTCGGACCTCCCTGAACGCCATCGCCGCCTCCCGGCCCGCTGACAGGACGACGGCAACTGGACCGTCAACGGGACCGACGTTGGTGGACCCCGAGTGGTCCCATCACTGGCGGCGGGGTGGTCCCATCACTGGCGCTGGGGTGGTCCCATGCTCCTGGCGCTCAACTCGCTCAGGTGGTCCCATCCGGCTGGCGGGCGACACAGCTCTATGTGATGTGTCTGGTGTGGTGGCCGATCACACAGCCCGCCTTGAGGTCAGGAGCACAGGGTGGAAGGTCTCGGCACGGCTCTGATCGCGGCGATCGCGGCGTCGCTCGTGGTGCGGGGCTTGGAAATACGTGAGATGCGGCGGTACTCCTTCGGCACTGGCTGCAAGCGCGGGGTCCCAGCCGCAGGCGTCCCTGTAGATGTCGATGGTGACCTTGCCGGGCAGGGTCTTCGTTCGCGAGGCCGGGCATGGACTGACCTGGCAACTCGATCGCCTGGCCCGTGGTCTCCCACGGCGACGCGGCGGTCGTCGCCACCCCAAGTCTGCTGTTCTGACGCGGGCGACCCATCCATTGCCCCATCTACTCGGTGCGGATCATGCGGCTCGGTGCGGTCGGTGCGGATTGGACTTGAGTCTGACCAGGGCCTATGCGGACCGCGGGACGCCATGCGGAACTGTCTGCACGCTCTCAAGGTGGCGACACGGGTTCGAAACCGGTCGGGGTTGCCCATGCGGGAAAGCATCACGCTGGGACCAACCAGGCTTGCCAGGGGTCGCGTGTACTCAGGGTTTGTGTCGCCCCTCAGACACCCGAACGATTGTTCGTGTCACCGCTCGAGTCAACGGAAGACTCGAGCGGTTCCGCGCCAGCCAGTTGGGGAGCCCAACCGGCTTGCGAGTAGGCCGACCGACCTGGAACGTGGCCGTACAGCTGACGCCGTATCTGCAGCTCACCCCGCACGGCGGCGGACCACTGACGGACCGCCAGGAGGGCATGACGCGCAGGGAGCCAAGGCGTCGGAGCCGAGGTAGCTGCCGACCCGGACTACCCGGCGGTGCGGGTCGTAGATGGCGGCGACGCCCAGGCTGCGCGTGGGTCGATGCCGAACGGCTCCTCGGCGCCGCCGTGTCCGACACGACCATGCGCGGTCGCCGCGACGAGTGGCTCGCAGCCGGCATGTTCGACGCCCTGGCCGCCGAAGCGCTGGCCGCCTACGACCGGATCATCGGCCTCGACCTCAGCGACTGCGCCGTCGACGGCAGCCAGCACAAAGCACCCACTGGCGGAGAAGGCACCGGCCCAGCCCGGTTGACCGGGGCAAACGCGGCTGGAAGTGGTCGCTGTTCGCCGACCGCAACGGCATCCCCATCGGCTGGACCGCCAACGGCGCCAACCGCCACGACAGCGTGCTGCTCGAACCAACACCGGCCACGGTGACCGACCGGGGCTGCTCGCCGACTGCGTGACCCTGCACCTCGACCGCGGCTACGACAACGGCGTTGTCCGGCGTCCTCGTCGCCGACGCCGGCATCGACGACCTGATCTGTTCCAAGGTCCGCCCAGCCGGGACCGCGACCACCAGAAGCTCGTGCCACTCGGCATGCGCTGGCCCATTGAACGGATCAACTCGTGGCTGTCGAACTTTGGGCAACTCCGCCACAACACCGACCGGCGCAGCGCGCACCGGCTCGCCCAGCTCGCCCTGGCCATCGCCCTGCTCCTCACCGCAAACTCATCGACTGGCGCAACCGCTGGAGCCCAGCGTGATCCCGATCCGCGCACGCTCTAACCAGGATCCTCCGAGCGCCGGACGACAGCACGCGCTGGCCGGTGCGTGCCATCGTCGCGGCGTGGAGACGCGCCCCCTGGGGTCCTACCGCGCATCGCGCAAGACGGTCGTCGGTCGGCGACTGGTGGTCGCGCTGGTTGTGGTCGTCCAGCTCGGCTTGGTGGCGCGGGGCTACTGGTCCGACCACAAGGAGTTCGCCTTCCAGATGTTCCCCGAGTCGAGCACGTGGCAGGCCGACATCGTGCGCGTCACGGCCGGCGGTCGACGTGTCCCGATCACCGAGCCGTGGGACGGCTACCGGTGGCGTGATCTCGTGGAGGGGCGGGGCCTCGACCGACCCGATCTGCGCAGCCACGCCGACGCCGGTCTCGACAACCAGCTGGCGTTCCTCGACTCGGCGCTCGACTGGGTCGCCGGCCACACGCCCCGCGACGACGAGACCCTCTACATCGAGGCGAGGGTCACCTACTGGCACAACACCGACGCGCCCGAGGTCGTCGTGCTTCGCAGCAGCCCCCGCGAGGCCGCCCGGTGAGCGCGCCCGCTCCCGCTGCGGCGACGGCCACCCGGACTGCGGCGCCGATCGGCGGGCTCGCCGCGCTCGACGAGCTGCTCGGCCGGGCAGTGAGCATGCGTGCCCTGGCGCTGCTGCGGATCCTGGTCGGGCCCGTCGTCCTGCTGCACCTGTGGCCCTTCCTGGCCGATGCCCTCGACGGGCGCATCTACCGCGACATCTTCTACGAGCCGTACACCGCCTGGTACCCGGAGCTGCCCCGCGCGCTGTACATCGCACTGCTGTGGGCTCGGCGCGGCCGCGGCCCTGGCCATGACGGTCGGGCTCTTCACCCGCATCGCCACGGCGACCACCCTGGCGATCGTCGCCTACAACCTGTTCCTGTCCACCACGAACCTCCACAACAACCGGGCGTTCCTCGTGATCGTGCTCGCCGGTCTGGCGGTGGGGGCGTGCGGGCGTGAGCTGTCCGTCGACGCGTGGCTCCGCCGACGCCGGGGCCTGCCGCCGCTGCCCACAACGGCCCCGGCGTGGCCCCTGTGGTTGCTGCGGTTCGAGGCCGCGGTGGTGTACGGCGCCTCGGGAACGAGCAAGCTGGTCGACCCCGACTGGTTCGGCGGGACGGTCACCTGGGATCGGGTCGTGCGCGTGCGCGGGCGGCTCGCCGACTCGCCGCTGCCCCGGTGGGCGGTGACCGTGCTCACCGACCGCACGTTCCACACCTACGCCGCCAAGGTCATCGTCCTGACCGAGCTGTTCATCGCCTTCGGGCTGTTGTGGCGCGTCACCCGCTACGCCGCCGTGTGGGTCGCCGTGTGCTTCCATGTGGTGATCCAGCTCACGGCGCGCGTCGAGGTGTTCTCCTATCTCGCCATCGCCGCGCTCGTGATCTGGGCCGTGCCGTCGACCCGTGACCGGGTCGTCGTCGTCGACCCGAGCCGCCCGGCGGCGCGCCGCCTCGCCCGTGTCGTGGGGCGGCTCGACTGGCTCGCCCGCTTCCGCATCGAGCACGGCCCGCCGGGCACACCGGTGGCCGTGGTCGATCGCGACGGCCGCACGGTCACGGGCGGTCGGGCCCTCGCCCTGGCGCTGAGCCGCTTACCGCTGACCGCGTGGCCTGCCCTTCCGGCCACCTTCCGACCCGCCGCCCGACGCCCGGCCCCCCGCGGCACGGTCGGCACCGGCAGGGCTCCCTAGTTGGCCCTGCGACCCCCGGGAGTCGGCCGGCGCGTCGCCCTGGCCGGCCTGTCGTTGCTCGGCGCCAGCGTCCTGGCGTTCGGCGTCATGGCACCGCCGGAGCGGTGTCCCACGGTGACCGCGCCCGAGCTGCGGGCATCGACGACCGAGGCGGTCGATTGGTTCGTCCGCAACCAGAAGCCCGACGGCACCTGGCTCTATCACTACGACGCCGAGGCCGACCACGAGTTCGACGACGAGTACGAGGTCGTCCGCCACGCCGGCGCGGTCATGGGTCTCTACCAGGCCGCCGGCGCCGGCATCCCGGGGGCTCTCGACAGCGCCGACCGGGGGCTCGCCTGGGCGCAGGACCACCTGGTCGAGCGCGACGGCTGGACGGCGCTCAGCTACCGGGGCCGCACCGCGACCGGCGCGGCCGCCCTGCTCGTGGCCGGTCTGGCCGAACGGCGTAACGCAACAGGCGACGAGCAGTACGACGAGCTCCTCGCCGGACTCGGACGGTTCCTGGTGGCGCAGACCGAACCCTCGGGCGCGGTGCTGGCCGAGTACGACCTCCGATCCGGCGCGCCCCAGCCCGGCGTCTACTCGGTGTACTTCACCGGCGAGAACTACTGGGCGCTCACCCGCCTGCACCAGCTGTTCCCCGACGCCGGCTGGGGCGAGGTCGCCGATCGCGTCGGCGACTACCTGGCCACGCGCCGCGACGACGTCGAGGACTACTGGCCGGCGGTTCCCGACCACTGGGCCGCCTACGGACTCTCCGAGACGGTGGCCTTCCCCGAGCGGTCCGGCGACGAGCCGTTGACCGACGACGAGGTCGCCTACGCCCGGGAGCAGGCCGGCGCCTTCGGTGCACAGGTGCGGTGGGTGAGCCAGAGGTTCGGCCCCTGGGGCGCGCTCGCCCGCACCCCCCACGTCCCCCGGGGCGGCGGCTACGGCGTCGTCGGCGAGGCGTTGACCGGGCTGTGGCGGACAGCCCGGGTCGACCCGCGCCTGGCCGACTTCCGCCGGCCCCTCGCCGAGCGCGCCATGTGCATCGCCGGCCTTGCCGTGGACCAGCAGGTCGATCCGACCGAGGCGACGACCTACCCGGACCCGAGCCGGACCCGCGGCGCGTGGTTCCGCAACGGCGAGACCCGCATGGATGACCAGCAGCACGCCCTCGCCGCGCTGCTGCGCACGATCACCATCGTCGAGTCCACTGGATCGGCCCGTGGCCAGGGAGGCGCCGGCTCGGATGGCGCGAGCTCACCGCCCTCCGCGTGGCTGTGGGCCGCGGCGCTGGTGGCCGCGCTCAACCCGTTCCGCGCCGCGCACGGAGTCCCCCGCACCGACCACGACAGGCCCGATCGGCGGAGGGTGGCCGCCGTCGCCGCGCTGGGAGGTGCCGCGACCGCGGCGGTGGTCCTCGCCGTCGCGCTGGCGGGCGACGGCCTGCTCGACCTGCTCCATGTCAGCGACCCGGCGGCCCGGATCGCAGCAGGCGCGGTCGCGCTGGTCGTGGGCGCGGCCGACCTGATCCGACGGCCGCCGTCGTCCGAGCCCGCGCTCCCGGGTTGGCGCGCCGCCCTCGTCCCGGTCGCGGTGCCGCTCACGCTGCGCCCCGCGCTGATCCTCCTCGCGGTCAGCGCCGACGCCGACCGCGGTGCGGGCGTAGTGGCGGCGGCGCTGGCGGTCGCCGTGGCCGCGCTGGCCCTCACCGTGGCACCGAGCGACGGCGTGGGCGGTCGCGTTCTCCTGTGGGCGGCACACGTGACCGCGGCCGCGCTCGTGGCGACGAGCGTGCTGCTGCTCGTCGACGGCGTCCTCGCCGTGTAGGCCAACGCAACCAACGTGGGACAGCGCGGCCCGGCGGATGGCGTTGGCCTCGGTGCGGAAGCACGTCGCGGGGCGCGGCGGCGATGCGGGCCATGGTGGCGTCGAGCTCGGCCGCCAGGTCGGCCGGCGCGACGACCGCCGACACGAGGTTGACTCCAGCGCGGCCGCGGCGTCGAGCTCGCGGCCGGTCAGCAGCAGGTCGCGGGCCACCGCGCCGCCGACGAGGGCCTCGAGCGGCGCGTTGAGCACGTCGGCCCAGGCGAACTCGGGGTGGGCGAAGCGGGCGGTGGTGGCGGCGATGCGCACGTCGCAGCACACGGCGAGGTCGAACGTGCCACCGAGCGCCCGCCCGCCGACAGCAGCCACAAGCGGCAGCGGGAAGGTGAGCACGCGTGGTGGAAGCGGTCGCCCGACGCCCAGATCCGCGCGGCCAGGTCGGGCTCGCGGCCCGAGCGTTCGAACTCGCCCAGGTCCCAGCCGGCGCTGAAGTCGTCGCCGGCGCCGATGACGGCCACCGCCGAGACCCCGGAATCGGCGGTCAGTTCGTCGAGGGCGTCGCTCACCGCGTCGCGCAGCTCGATGGACAGCGCGTTGCGCTTGTCCGGCCGGTCGAGCGTGAGTACCGCCCACCCGGCGCGGCGCTCGATCCTTGGCGCACGAGTGGCAACTGCTCCACCTCGCCGTGCCGATGACCGGCGCCCGGGCGGCCGACGCGGTCGCCGGCGGCATCGCCACCCTGCCGATCGCCGCCCTGGTGTGATCGTCGTGCCCGAGGCGGAAGGGCGTCGCGACGCACTATCGGCTGGTCCGGGAGCTATGGCCTACGTCACACGCGCCGCTCGGCTCGCGGCGGTGCGATGTAGTGCTTCGCGTGCGGGAGGTCGCCGTTGCGAAGGAATGGACGGAGCTCGCCTTGGAGCTCGGCGTCGGTGGCGGTTCGTCGACCGTGCTGACGGAGGTGTTCCTCCCAGGTCGGAACAATGAATGTTTCGATGAACTGATCTGGTTGTTCCGCGTCGCGGTAGACGGCCCAGTGGACCGCACCGGTTCGGCGGCGGGCGCGGCCGACGCGCTTGAGTGCAGAGAGGAATGCCTGATCAACTCCCGGTCGAAGGTCATACGTGAGGGTGACGAGTACCGGTCCAGTCGCGTCCTCGGGCGCGAACCGCATCTCTGGTGCGAGCATGGGAGCGGGGGAAAGGTCGACACTGCTGGCCGAGCTGAGGCTCCATCGCAGGGCGAGCACCGGTGTGAGCGCGACCGCGAGCGCGCCCCAGGCGTATGCGCCTTGCGAGCCGATGGAGTCGCCGACGACACCCCATCCTGCGCTCCCGATGGCAATGCCGCCCATGAACACGCTGAGGTAGAACGCGAGGCCACGCGCGCGGACCCACCCGGGCACCGCCTGCTGCGACGCGACGTTCAGTGTCGACAGGCAAACCAGCCATGCCGCACCGGCCAACACGACCAGCACCATCGCCGGCGCGGTCGTGTCGTTGAGCGCCAGGCCGAGTAACGCGGCGGCGACGCCGATCGTCCCGGTCGCGACCACGGCATCCTCGCTCATCCGCGCCCGCAAGGCGGGAAGGAAGCCAGCGGCGACGATCGCACCGACGCCGAAGCCGCCGAGCAGCAGTCCGAAACCACCTGATCCGAGAGCGAGCACCGCGGTCGAGTACACGGGGAGCAAGGCCAGCAATCCGGCGCTCGCAGCCGAGAACACGCCGGCACGGACGAGAACGCCCGCCAGCGCGTGCGAATGCAACGCATACCGCGTGCCCGCGCGCACCGCGCCCACGAACCGCTCGGGCGGTCCGTCGCCGGCGCCGGGATCGCGGCGCCACCACGCGAGTACGGCGATCACCGCACCGAACGACGGCGCGTTCAGCAGGAAGACGAACCACGGTCCGGCCGCCGCCACCAATAGACCGCCGAGCGCCGGACCGATCGCACGTCCGAGATTGATGCTCGCGCCCCGAGCGTCACCGCTTGCGGGAACTCCTCGCGTGGCACGAGTTCCGGCTGAATCGCGTGCCAAGCAGGATTGTTCAGCGCCGTCCCGACGCCCAAAGCGAACGTCAAGCGGCGGGGCGGTGGTGGCGACATCACTCATGGCGGGCCTCCTGACGGACTGAACAGATCGGCTACTGGGCCAGTGACGCCTGCAGGGCGATCTCGGGCACGCCGGCCAGGGCCCGGCTGACCGGGCATCCTGCCTTGGCCGCTTGGGCGTGCTCCACGAAGGCGGGCTCGTCGAGGCCCGGCACGCGCCCAACGGTCACCAGGGCGATCTTGGTTATCGTCGGCATACCGTCAACAGGTCTCAACGTGACGGTCGCATCGGTGCGCACCGACTCTGGTGGAGTGCCGGCCTGAGCGAGCAGATTCGACAGCGCCATCGAAAAACACGCGGCGTGTGCTGCCGCGATCAAATGCTCGGGGTTGGAGCCGGGCCCGTCCTCGAAGCGGGACTTGTAGGTGTAGCCCCCGCTGATCGTGTCACCCGCGGTGAACGTTCCGGTGCCGGTCGGCAAGTCGCCTTGCCATTCGGCACTTCCCTTTGCTGGCATCGTTGCCTCCATGTGGCTGTTCGTGACGGCCGTTTGACCGTCCAACTCAGAACCGAACCCTGGTGTGTTCCGTCCTCGGACTGGCGACGCACGCTCGACACCGTGCCTACACCGCCCAGACGAGTTGCTGCTCGTCGTCGGACAAGTCCCCGGCAAAGCGCCTGACGCCCTGGGGACGCATCCAGAGCCGCCCGTCGGCGTCTTCGACGTACAGCCGACCCCGGACTACGGGTGGTGCGCGTCGAACGGTCCGACCGCCGCGGTGCGTTCGCTGCGCGGTTCGCTTCCAGTCTGACCTGGGCCTACGCGGACCAGGGGACCCATGCGGAAGGGTCTGCACGCTCTCAGTGTGGCGGCGCGGGTTCGAAACCCATCGGGCGTGCGCATGCGGGAGAGCATCACGCTGCGACCAGCCACGCCTGCCAGGGTCGCGTATACACAGGGTTCGTGTCGCCCCTCCGACACTCGAACAGGCGTTCGTATCGTCGCGACGGCCGCCGCGACCTGTTCTCACCCCCTGATCGAGATGCTCCTCTTCGTCCCGACTGCGTGGGCGCGCGCGTGTGCTCGTCACCGGATCCTGCCGATGAGCGTGGCCTGGCGGTGGTGCGTCGTCGAGGACTCGGCGCTTCTCAGGACAGGCGGTCGAAGCGGGGCGGGCGCTTCTCCGTGAACGAGCGGACGCCCTCGCCGAAGTCGGGGCGCGAGAAGCTCTCGACCATCAGGCGGCGGGCCTCCCGCTCGGCCGGGAACAGCCCGGCGTGGAGCTGCTGATACACCTGGCGCTTCATGACGGCCATGGAGGCCGGGGACGAGGTCCGGGCCAGCTCGCGCACGTAGTCCTGGGCGTGGGCCAGCACCTGGTCACCCTGCAGCGCGGCGTTGACCAGCCCCAGGTCTGCGGCCTCGGTGCCGGTCACCTTGCGCGAGCTGAACAGCAGGTCGAGCGCCACGGCCGTGCCGACCAGCCGGGGCAGGAGCCAGCTCAGACCCCACTCGGCGATCAGCCCGCGCTGGGAGAACGCCGTGGTCAGCACCGCATCGTCGGCCATGAACCGCACGTCGCACGCAAGCACGAACGGGACGGCCATGCCCGCCACCGGGCCGTTGATTGCCGCCACGACCGGCTTGGGCACCGACAGGAGGTAGGTGTACTCGCCGCCCCGCAGGTCGTCGCCCGCCCCGGGGTCCCCGGGCTCGGACGCCAGCCCCGGCGGGATCTCCGCGGCCACCCGGCTTCCCTCGTTGATCGAGGTCAGTGTGTTCATGTCGGCGCCGGCGCAGAAGCCGCGCCCCGCGCCGGTGATCACGATGCCGACGACTCGGAGGTCGTGCTCGGCCGCCGCCACGGCGTGGCGGACCTCCGCTCCCATGCGGTCGGTCCAGGCGTTGAGCACCTGGGGCCGGTTGAGCGTGATGGTGGCCACGGGGTCGTCGACCTCGTAGCGGATGTCCCGGTAGTCGGGCACAGCAGCAGTCTGCCCATTCCGGGCTCGCCGTGCGCACCAGTGGGCGGTCGCCGGCTGCTCATCGCGGCCAGGGCGCGGTCGGGGCCACGACGAGCTCCCGATGCTGGCGGGTCGCAGCGCGACGCCGGTGTCAGACCTCGTCTCCTACAACTCCTGGCGGGTGGCCGGCGATAGAACTTCTGGCTACACGTGGTCGAACCGCGTGAGCGTCGCCTGGATGACTCGGGGGTCCCTCGTTCCCACTCCGGCGATGTTCTGAGCACTCGGCAGCGCTCTCTCAGGGTGGCGACACGGGCTAAACGCCCGTTGGGTGCCGCAAAGCATCACGCTGCGACCAACCAGGCGTGCCAGGGGTCGCGTGTACTCCGGGTTTGTGTCGCCCCTCCGACACAAACCCCAAGTACACGGTGAACCGCCCCGGGTCTGGTGGAGGCTCTGGGGTGCCATGCGCTGGGTCCGGCGCCTTTGCAGGACGCGTGCCAACCCAGGACTCGCTCGCGCTCAACCCGGGGTGGTCAGCGGCACCAGGTACGACTCGACCCGGGAGATGAGGTTCCCGGTCAAGGTGAACACGTCGCAGTAGACGAACCGGTGAACCCCGAGGACGGCCGCCCCGGCGCGATGCCCGCCTGACGCCCAGATCTACCCTCAGCGTGGCGCCTCGCCGCGCCCGAGTTGATCGACGAGCTCGACGGTTACCTCGTCGAGGTTGTCGACGACGGTCGCAGCCTCGGCGAGGGCATCCTCGGGCGGCGGGTACGTGCGGTTCGGTACTGCGATGACGGTCAGCCCGGCGGCGACGGCGGATCGGATGCCGTTGGCGGAGTCCTCGACCGCCGCACAGCTCGAGGGCGGCTTGCCGAGGCGCCGGGCGGCCTCCTGGTAGACGTCGGGTGCGGGCTTGCCGTGCGCCACCTCGTCGGAGGACACCGTGGCGGCGAACGCGCGGTCGAGTCCGGCGGTCGCGAGCACGGCGTCGATGGCCACGCGGTTGGCCGACGACGCCAGGCCGAGCGGCCAGCGCTCCCCGATCCGGCCCACCAACTCGACGGCCCCGGGGAGGAGCGGGAGCCGCTTCCGGTAGTCGGCGAGGAGATGCTGGAGGACGAGTCCGACGATGCGATCGGTCGGCAGCTCGACCCCGAGCGGATCACGGAGGTAGGCGGCCCACTCCGGCGAGCTCATGCCCTGCATGGCGGTCGTCGCGTCGTCGCGCCAGCGGCCACCATGGTCGGCCACCACCCGGCGGCGGGCCCGGTCCCACAGGTCCTCGGACTCGATCAGCACCCCGTCGAGGTCGAACACCACCGCCCGGATCACGGGCGCGTCTCGCGGGTGTCGGACCAACGGATGGCCGTCGGCTCCGGCGAGGCGGGCACGTGTGCGCTCATGCGGTGTCAACATTGCCGACAGGAGGGTTTCCGGCAAGCGCCTGGCGGTCGGATGGGCGGGAGCGTCCGGACGAGCCGCCTAGAGGCTGCGCCGATATAGGCGTAGCGTGGCCCGAGCGGCCCGCTGCGACAGCAGCAAGGGCGGGAAACGCAGACCACCGTGGCCGCGATGACGGGACCTATCCGCGCCCGTTCTTCGACCCTTTCGGGCTACCGTTTCGTAATAATGAGTGCGTTCATCGCGATCGAGGAACGCAAGAAGCTCCTCAACGACGTGTGGCTGTTCCATGGCGCCACCGACGCGGAGCTCACGATGCTCGCCGAGCGGGCATATGAGGTCACGGTGGGGCCTCAGGTCGACATCGTCACCCAGAACGAGTTCGGGGACGAGTTCTTCTTGGTCGTCGACGGCCACGGGGCGGTGGGTCGGGACGGGGTCGACCTCGGCGTGGTGAACGCCGGCGACTTCTTCGGTGAGATGGCGTTGCTCGGCACGGGGGTGCGCACCTCCACCGTGCGGTCGATCGTCGCGATGACCCTGCTCGCCCTACGCGCCGAGCATCTCGACGACGTGCTGGCGTCGGATCCCATGACCGCCCGTCGGGTGCTCAGCGTGGTGGTCGCGCGTCTCGAAGCGACGAACCGCCGCCTCGCCGAGCTCGAAGGTGGCGGGGCCCAGGGCTGACGCTCGGGGGATCATCTTGACCGGGACCAAGGCCGCTGGCTCCGTGCCAACGTGTCAGCGGCGCATGAGCTCGGCCGGCTCGGCCTGGCTGGAGACGCCGAGCTTGGTGTAGATGCGGCCGAGGTGGTTGTCGACGGTGCGGACTGACACGTAGAGCCGCTCCGCGATGGCGCGGGATGACAGCCCGTCGGCGGCCAGCATGGCGATCTCCCGTTCCCGGTGGGTGAGGGTGTCCGCTAGGAGGCGGGGGGCGGCGCCGAGTGGGGTGGGGTTCCGGCCGGTGAGAGTCAACCAGAGCCCGTGCGACGCCCCCGCGGGCTCGCCTGAGTTCCCAGACCTCTTGATCGCTCGCAACGTGGGCGATCTTGTGGCCTGGCAGCAGCTTCGGTCACCGCGGGAGCGGGTTCGGGCCCGTGGCGGTGACGAGCCGCTGTGGCACCCAGTCGTCGACGTGGCTGAAACCCTCGAAGCGCCCTTCCTCGTCCTCGACGACGTCGAAGAAGGAGCGACGGTAGAACTTCACGTGGGTGAAGTCCTCGAACAACACGTAGACCGGCTCGACGTCGGGACTCTGGAACTGCTGCCCAGTCAGCGCGGCCCGATGCACTCGCGAGAACTCGTCGATCTCCTCACCGACGACGACGCCGAGGTGCTCGAGGCCCATCCGGTAGACACGCTGGTGAACGGGCGGGATGAGCTCGATGCGCGAGACCGGAGTCCCATCGAGGACATCGAGCGGCTCGGCGAGCACGAGCAAGGAGATCGGACGCCCGTTCCAGACGCTCTCGCGGTTCGCCTTCGCATGGCGCTCGAGAAGCGTCCGCTGATGGACGTACAGGTCCCAGTCGGCGACGCGGACGGCGAGATGGCTGAGCGGATAGGGCGTGATGTCGATCCCGCGGGCTCGAAGACGGTCGCGCTGCATCGCCGCGAAGGCTCGATAGTCCCCGATGATCTCGGCGATCGGATCAGACGTCGCCATGTGGCATCCTCCTCCGCCATCGTACGAGAGGCACGGCCGGACAGACGGTTCCGGGTTGGTCTCACAGAGGTAGCAGCTGCCGGCTGATGCGGTAGTAGCGGCAAGTCATGGCCACGTTGCCCGTGACCTCCTCCGCGTGCCGCAGGATCGCCAGGCGCCGCCGCACCTGACGAGCCTCGATCGTGGTACTCATCCCGGTCTCCGTAAGTGTCGGAGACCCAGATGTCACGATCTCTGTCAGTTCCAGAAGGCCCCTACGTCGGGCGCGGCTGATCTGATGGGTAGCGACCCGAGCCGGTTGTTTCCGGAGGACGAAGGTGTCAGGCGCCGAGAGGTCCTGATGCGTGGCGGGACAGGATCTCGAGGTCTGCGATGAAGCATGTGGGATCGCCCGAGCTGTTCCGGCCAATCCAGACCGGGTAATCGCCGTCGCCCATCCCGCAACCGAAGACGACGACGTTGAGGCCGGTCGCATCGTCCAGGACGATGTTGTATGCCGCTCCATCAACGGAGGCGCGAGAGAGGGGTCGGACTCGAACGCCTCCATGTCCTGTTGGTCCAGTCGGTCGACATAACGACTCAGCGACGCGAGCGCTGAATCGTCGACGAAGGCGGCCGTGCCAGTGTCGACGGGGATCCCGTAGAACTCGCCCGGACCCAGGTCAGCCGGGTCTTGCCCAGGTTGGACGGCCAGCTCCCATGTTTCCGCAGGCTCGTCGTGGACGGTCAGTCTTGCCGCTGCACCTAGCCGTGTGCCCAGTGTCGATCGGGGGTCGGGATTCTCTTGGCGGGCGAATGAGACATCGACTGGATAGTGGCCAGGTGCCACGGTGACCGTATACGGAACGTCGAAGTCACTTCCCGGCTCGGCCCAGAACGGGTCGCATCCGACCAGCCGTGGGGTGGCCAGGTCGAGGTCGCCAGCTTCGTCCACCTCGACGACGAGCTCACTGCGGTCGTTGCCCTTCAGCCGGTACCGGACGCCGGGCAGGAACATCGGAGCGAAATCCGGTGGTTCCAGGCTCCTGCCCGGCCCCCGCTGCGTCGGGTCCTCGGAGGTCGTCTGGTCGCCACTGGAGCAACCGGCGAGCCCGAGAGCCAGGCTGACCGCACTCGTGCCCACGGCGGCGACACCGGCTGAAGCCCAGCCCAGCGATTGGAGGAACGTCCGTCGCCCGAGCCGCGGCACCGACGCGGATGCGGCGGCCACCGATTGCTCATAGTTACCCCCTCCGACCCGGCAGTCGCAGCCACGGACGAAGCCAGGTCGTCGCACACCAGCGAGGGGCACGGGCCGAGCACCCGTCCTGCGGCGGTCCGCAGCCTAGGCCGGGGACCCGGGCCTACGGCCCGCGGCCCGACTCGGCGTACCGGCGGAGGGCCCCGAGATCGGCGATCGCGATCGCGTGGCGTCTTATCTGACCAGGTACCGCGATCGCAGTGCGGACAGGGCGCGGACAGGCGACAGACCTCCTGATGCGTAGGCTCGTCCGAGCCGGCGAGCGAGCCGTGCGAGAGAGCACCAGATCGGGTGCTTTACATGTGTGGGTGGACGCCCGCGACAGGACGCCCAACTCGCAGAGCTTCAAGCGCTCCTGAACGAGTGCGACCCGATTGGCGTCTACGACCCCAACACAGACTTCCCAAGCGACGAGTACGACTGCCTCCATGACCCCCTGCTCGCCCGGCTTCGCGGTGGCGAGACGGCAAGCGAGATCACGGACTTCCTCCGTGGCAACCTGGTCGACCACTTCGGGCTTGACCCAACGTGGGCGACCCGGCTGGCTTCGCACGCCTCGTCACCTGGTTCGACGGTCGGTGGCGTAGTGCGGGCCGTCTATAACTGCGTCGTTCGGTCGCTCCGCACGGCAGGCTTGCAACATGGCCGTTGGTTTCGAACACAGTACCGAGATCAACGCTCCGCCTGAGGTGGTGTTTGACCTGTCACTAGACATCGATGCCCACATTGCCTCGATGTCAGAGTCGAGAGAACGCGCAGTCGCAGGTGTAATGACCGGCCGGATCGGCCTCAACCAGGAGGTGACCTGGCGGGCAACTCACTTCGGCATCCCGTTCACCATGACGAATCGCGTGACGGCGCTGGATCGCCCGCGGCGATTCGTCGATGAGCAAGTCCGAGGGCCGTTCCGCCGGTTCTACCACGAGCATGTCTTCGAACCGCGCGGCAGCGGGACGGTGATGATCGACCGCGTGAGCCTCGGTGCTCCCTTGGGTCCCCTTGGCTGGGCGGCGGAGCGGGTCGCACTGGCCGGCTACATGTGTCGACTAATCGAGAAACGGGCGTCGTTCCTCAAGGTGGCCGCAGAGCGGCAGCCTCGCACGTAGCTGCGATCGATCGCTAGGACGGAGGCCGAGATCGCAGACGAGTACTCCGATCTACGGATGAAGGCTTCGATTCCCCTGCGGCCCGCGCTGCGATCCGCCGATGCAACGACCGGCTCGTATCTCTGCGGAAAGAACGCGCCGACCTCCTACGCATCCGCGGCAAGAAACTGGCGCTTCGGATCTGAGCGGGGTGGGATGGGGATCGGAGGTGGCCACCGATGCCCCTCGGGGAGCAACGGCCGAAGCAACCGTGTCGCTGGCTCCTGATCTCGATCTCAGGTCTGGACCGTGACCGCCGCGTCAAGGTGTGGTGCAATCGCCTGCCGGAGAGCGCCGACTGCTTCGACCAGCCGCGAGGTGTCGATCATCCGATCGAGTCAGTGCACGCGGTAGGCACGCGCTTGAAGGTTGTACAGCTGGGCATACGGTCCGCCTGCTCTGATGAGCTCGGTGTGGGTGCCTGTCTCGGTGATCCTCCCGTCGGTCAGCACGACGATGAGGTCCGCCATGCGGACGGTCGAGAATCGGTGGCTCACGAGGAGGGTGATGCCCCCGGTCCGGGACGCGACGGAACTGGCGGTACCGGCGAAGCGCTCGAACAGGGCGTGTTCGGTGGGTGCGTCGAGGCTGGCTGTCGGTTCGTCGAGCACGAGCAGCAGCGGTGCCTCGCGGAGCAGGGCCCGGCCGAGGGCGATCTTCTGCCACTGCCCCGTGGAGAGCTCGGTGCCGTCGAACTGCCGGCCGAGTTGGGTGCTGAGCCCGTCAGGCAGACGCGGCGAGTACGTCGGCGGCGACCGCGCGGTCGAGTGCATCGAGGAGGATGGAGTCGTCGGTCGGGCGGTGCACGTCACCGGCCGCGACGGACTGCCGGGCGATGAGCTCGAGCCGGGCGAAGTCTTGGAACCCGGCGGAGAGGCGCCGGCGCCAGGCGTGTACATCGAAGGCGCGGATGTCTAGGCCGTCGGCGCGGATGGTCCCGGCGGTCGGTTCGTACATCCGGGCGAGGAGCTTGATCAGCGTCGTCTTGCCCGATCCGTTCTCCCCGACCAGAGCGACCGTGGCGCCCGCTGGTAGATGCAGGTCCATGTGGTGGAGGACGGGGCGGGCCGATCCGGCATAGGTGAAGCTGACCCCCTCGAGGGTGATCCCGTCATCGAGACGCTCGGGCGGCGGCGCGGCGTGGGGCAGGAGGAAGGGACGGTGGGCGGCGGTGGCGTAGTCGGTGAACCAGACGAGTCGGCGCACCGCACGGAGCGAGCGGGCGAACCAGGCGACGTTGAATGCCAGCTCGGCGAGTTGCATGTTCAGCTGCGCCCCGAGGGTGAGGACGAGCGCCACGGCGCCGACCGACAGGCGGCCGTCGCTGGCGGCATCGACCGTCCACGCGAGTGCGGCGGCGTAGCCGGCGGCGAAGAGGAGCCAGCAGGCCGCGACCCTGCTGACGTTGGCCACCGAGTCCCGCGTCCGCTCCGCCTCCATGTCCGCGAAGATGGCCGCCCGCCGGCCGAGCAGTTCATCGCCGAGGCGGTAGATGCGGATCTCCTTGGCCGGCCCGGGATCGGTTGCGAGGTCGAAGAGGTGGCGGAGCGTGCGGTTCTGCTCGGCCTGCTCGTCGGCCAGGCGGATGCCGCGGTCTTCGGCGTGGGCGGCGGCGATCGCGGCGGGGAGCCCGAGGAGCGGAAGGAGGGCCAGGACGGGCGCGACACCGGCGAACAGGACCAGCACCACGATCGCCTGCAGGATCGACGCCAATGTCCAGGAGATCGGGTTGAAGGGGTTGGCGAGGTAGGGCCGTTCCGTGCGGAGCCGCTCGACCGCGTTCAGGTACTCGGGGAGCTCGTGGTGTTCGATCCCTGGGATGCTCGCGGTGAGGCCCATGAGATGGCTGTCGAGGTAGAGCTGGGTGTGCTCCCGCAGCCGCATCCGGATGTTGAGGGAGGCCCACGCCATGAGGCGGTTGAGCGCGCTGGCGCCCACGATCACTCCGGCGCCGGCGAGCGCGTGGGCGCCGTCCCCGGCGACGGCGCCGTCGACGATGACCTTGAGGCCCAGGGCGCGGATCGGGAGCACGACGTACTGCCCGCTGGCGGTGACGGCAGCGCCGACCGAACGGATCGCGTCCGACCGCCAGGAGATGGCGAGCATGAGACGGACGCCGCGCAGCGTCTCACGCATGGTGCGCGTCGCCGGTGTCGAACCGGCTCGCCTGGAGCCAGTACATCTGGGCATACCGCCCGCCGGCGGTGATGAGGTCGTCGTGGCGGCCGTCCTCGACAACACGACCGCCCTCGACCACGACGATCCGGTCGGCGCGCCGCACCGTGGAGAAGCGATGCGAGATCACCAGGGTCGTGGCCCCGCGCGTGAGCTCGAGGAACCGCTCGTAGACCTCCGCCTCGCCGCGGACGTCGAGCGCGGCGGTCGGTTCGTCGAGGATGAGCACGCCCGCACCGGAACGCACGGCGAACAGGGCCCGCGCCAAGGCGAGCCGCTGCCACTCGCCGCCGGACAGCTGCGTGCCCTCGGTGAACGCCCGGCTCAGCGGGGTCGTCCAGCCACCGGGCAACCGCTCCACCAGGTGGATGGCGCCGGCCAGCTCGGCGGCCTGGGTGACGGCGGCGGCGTCGCTGCGGCTGTCGAGGGCACCGTAGGCGATGTTGTCGAAGGCGGAGAGCTCGAACTGGACGTAGTCCTGGAACACGGCGGCGAGCCTGCGGTGCCAGTCGTCGGGATCGAGCTCGCGCAGGTCGACGCCGTCGACGGTGATGCGCCCCGCGCTGGGGTCGTACAGGCGGCACAGGAGCTTGATGAGGGTCGTCTTGCCGGCGCCGTTGTCTCCCACGATGGCGAGGGAGTGGCCGGCCTCGATATCGAGATCAAGCCCGTCGAACACGAGCCGGTCCGTGCCCGGGTACGCGAAGCGCACACCCTCGAACCGGATGCCGGCACGCGGTGCGTCGGACGCCACGCGCGCTCCGCCGGCGGTCAGCGACCCCGCCACGCCGTGCTCTTCGACCTCCTCGACACGTGAGAGTGCGCGAGCGCACTCGGAAAGCAGCCAGTGTCCCTCGGTGTACGTGCCCAGGACGGCGGCGCCGAGCACGGCCTGGACGAGCACGACTGCGTGCCCGACCGGCAGTCCGCCGCTGGCGGCGTCCCAGGCCACGACGCCCACGGCGACGCCCTCGGCGACGGCGAGGCCGGCGATCACCGCCGCCGAGATGAGCCACCCCTCGCGGCGGGCGTTCCAGATGTCCCGCATCTCCGTCAGCCACCGCTGCCGGTACCCATCGACCAGCCAGTCGGACAGGCCGAAGACGCGGGACTCCTTCGCCGCCCCGGCCTCGAGCGCGACCCCCCGCAGGTAGTAGGCGTGCCGGAGGCGGTCAGTGCGCCCGTGGAGCACCATCGTCACGTGGTGCCAGTGGTCGCGGTACACGCGGTAAGCCACCGCGTAGCCCCCGGCGAGCAAGAACGCCATCCACCACCGGTACACAGCCACGATGAACAGCGAGCCCGCTCCCTGCACCACGAGGGCGAGGACGCGGCCGAGGTGGTATGCGGCCTGGCCCGGTGTGAGGTCGGTCAGCAGACCCTGAGCCTGGACGAGCCGGTCCCGTACGACCGGGCTCTCGACCACGGCGAGCCCCGGCGGGCGCAGCACGGCCCGCATCAGCCGGCGCAGCAGCCACTCGTCGACCCTGCGCCACAGCGCCTGGCCGGACTCCTCGAGCAGCGGGTCCAACACCCGGGCGAGAAGGAACGCCAGCACGACGGCCGACACTGCCCATCGAGCCGGACCGCCGTCCTCGACGGCGCCGATGAGCGCACCCGTCGCGATGGCGAACGCCGGCAGGAGGGCCCCGATCAAGATCCCGCTCGCGACCACCGTCGCCGTCAACGCCGGGCTGGCAGAGACGAAAGCGCGGAAGAGCCGCACGGGCTCGGCGTCGCGGATGCGCCCCCCGATGGTCACCGCCGCCAGCCTCGCAGCCCGACCACTGGAGCGGCCGGAGGATTTCAGCCACGACACGACTCCGAGCGAGACCCACGCTCCTCAGGGCCGTCGGTGTGTTCGCGAGGATCATCTCGGCCAGGACACCGCCGACCCGGCGTCGAATCTCGACGGCGACGAACGTCAACGCGTCACGGCGCGTCGGTTGTTTTCACTTTTGCGCCCCCGTGCCGCGCCCGGTGGACCCCTGACCTACACCGCTACACCCCGCTCAAATCCGAAGCGCCAAGAAACTCGCCGCTGCGGGCCTCGCGACCCGGCTACGGCCCCTGATGGCCCAGGCACGCGTGGCTCTCGAGGAAGCCGACGCCACCGTCCGACGCAAGGTCATCGGCCTCGCAGCTAGCGGCGGGCGACCGCATCATGTGGCTGCCGTAGGACTCGAGCCAGGGGTTCTCCCAGGGCGAGCCGGGCTCGATGTAGCTGGCCCCAGAGCCGCCGAAGCGGCAGCACGGGAGCACCTCGCCCTCGTGCGCCAGAAGCCGGTACCGCCGATGGCGTCGCCCGCCGGGCGCTCAGGGCGGTCTGGTCGGTGCCGCCGTACGATTCGGGCATGACCCTCGCCAGCTCCTATTGGCCAGCGGACACAAGCGAAGAAGTCCATGAGACAACCATCGGCGACGCGCTGCGGGTCGCCGCGACCGCCGCAGCCGACCGGACCGCGCTGGTGGCGGGGATGCCGGATCCCGGCGGCCGCCGCCGATGGACATATGCCGAGCTGTTACGCGATGCCGAACTGGTGGCCCGGAGCCTCCTCACCCGCTTCGAGCCGGGCGAACACGTCGCGGTCTGGGCGCACAACATCCCCGAATGGGTGATCCTCCAATATGGGGCCGCCCTGGCGGGCTTGGTGCTGGTAACGGTCAACCCGGCCTACACCGCGGCAGAACTCGAGTATGTGCTGCGACAGTCCCGCGCCGCCGGACTGTTCCTCTTGCCTGCGTACCGCGCCAACCCGATGGCGAAGTCCTTGGAGTCCGTGCGTCCCGGGTTGCCTGACCTTCGCGAGGCCATCTTGTTCACCGAGTGGCAGGGCTTCCTCGCGTCGGCCGGATCCGCTGAGTCGTCCCTGCCTGAGGTGCGGCCGGGCGACGCTGCTGCCCTGCTGTACACGTCGGGCACCACCGGGTTCCCCAAGGGCGCCGTCCTCAACCATCGCGGAATGACCAACGACGCCCGCTTCATCGCGCAGCGCTGGGGGATGGCGGAGGGTGACGTGATGGTCAACCCGATGCCCTTGTTCCACGCAGGTGGATGCGTGATGGCCGTGCTCGGCGCGGTGGCCAAGCTCGGCACCTACGTGCCGGTCCTCGCCTTCGACCCCGCTCTCGTGCTCGAGCTGATCGAAACGGAGCAGGCCGCCCTCAGCGGTGGTGTGCCGACGATGCTGATCGCCATGATGGAGCACCCTGACCTCGCCCGGCGCGACCTGTCGTCACTGCGGTCGATGGCATCGGGAGGTGCCCCGGTTCCGGCCGACCTTGTCCGCCGGATCGAGGCGACCCTCGACGTGCGGTTCGCCATTGTGTTCGGTCAGACCGAGTGCATGGCCGTGGCCACCATGACCCGCCTGGACGACACGCCCGAGGACAAGGCGGAGACGGTCGGCCTGGCGCTTCCCGAGATCGAAGTGAAAGTGATCGACCCGCTCAAGGGCGACGTAGTTCCACCAGGCACGCTGGGCGAGCTGTGCATCCGGGGCTTTTCGGTGATGAACGGGTACTACGACATGCCCGAGGCCACGGCGTCGGCCATCGACGTCGACGGGTGGCTGCACACCGGTGATCTCGGCACGATGGACGAGCGCGGCTACTGCAAGATCCAGGGCCGGCTCAAGGACATGATCATTCGCGGCGGCGAAAACATCTATCCCCGCGAGATCGAAGCCGTCCTGTACGAGCATCCGGCCGTGTCCGACGCCGCGGTCGTCGGGGTGCCCGACGAACGATGGGGCGAGCAAGTAGCGGCGTTCGTCCGTCTGGCCGAAGGTGTCAGTGCGACGCCGGACGAGCTCTCCGCGCACGTCCGCGACCGCTTGGCCGCGTACAAGGCGCCCCGGTCCTGGGTGTTCGTCGATGCCTTCCCGCTCACCGGCTCAGGCAAGATCCAGAAGTTCGTGCTTCGCGACCAGTACGTGAAGGGCGAACTCAGGCCGAGCTGAGCTTTGCCGCGAACCCCCCGACGACAGAACGGCGTCCTAGAACGCGCCGCAGGGTGGGCTGGCTCGAGTCGCCCGAGCCCGGAGGGGTCAGGTCTCGAGCTGGCGGGCGAGCGCCTGGGTGGCCTCGATGAACTCCTCGATCATCTCGTAGACGACCTGGGCCGCGGGCTTCGACTGGTTCATGGTGCCGACGATCTGTCCGACGTAGTAGTTGGCCAGTCGTTCGGCGCCGGAGCCCATGCGGTGGGCCGCCCGGTCGATGCGCTGCAGCGCGGCGTCCACGAGGACCGGTTGCATCGGCATGCCCAGCGGCATCGGTGTCTCCGGGTCATCCCACTCGTCGGTCCAGGCCGAGCGCAGCTGGCGGGCCGGCTTGCCCGTGCGCGACCGCGAACGGACAGTGTCGGCGGACGTCGCGGCGAGGAACTTCTCCTTGACCACGGGATGGGTCTCCGCCTCCTCGGTGGTGAGCCATACCGAGCCGCACCACACGCCCGCCGCGCCGAGGGCCATGGCTGCGGCCATCTGGCGCCCGCGCCCGATGCCACCGGCCCCCAGGACCGGGACGTCACCGACGGCGTCGACGATCTCGGGCAGGAGCACCATGGTGCCGATCTGGCCGGTGTGGCCGCCGGCCTCGTAGCCCTGGGCCACGATCAGGTCGACGCCGGCCTGGACGTGGCGCTCGGCGTGCTGAGCGGCACCGGCGAGCGCACCGACGAGCCGGCCCTCGGCCTTGGCGCGGTCGATCATGTCCGGCGTCGGGGGTCCGAGCGCGTTCACCACCAGCGCGGTCCGGCGTGCGAGGGCGATGTCGAGCTGCGGGCCGGCGCGCTCGGCCGAGAAGATCATCCCGCCACCGGCGTCGCCCACGGGGCCGCCACGCGACGACGGTTCGCCGGCGGTGTCGCGCTCGGGCAGCTCAGGCACCTCGTAGCGGCGGAGGATGTCGTCGACGAACGCGACATGCTCGGGCGGGATGAGTCCCCGCACGGCCTCGATCGACAGCCCGCCCTGGTCGGATCCCTCGTAACGAGCGGGCACGATCAGGTCGACGCCGTACGGGCGATCGCCAATCTCGGCCTCGATCCAGTCGAGGTCGATCTCGAGCTGCTCGGCCGTGTGCGCGGCCGCGCCCAGCACGCCCATGCCCCCGGCCTTGGTGACCGCGGCCACGACGTCCCGGCAGTGGCTGAACGCCAGGATCGGGACGTCGATGCCGAACATGTCGGTGACGGCGGTACGCATGATCAGGCTCCCTTCCCCGGTGGTGGGCGCGTCCACGCGGCCGGGCGCTTCTCGAGGAAGGCACGCATGCCCTCCTTGGCCTCCTCGGTGGCGAACAGCTGCGCCGAGAGCTCGCCGGTCCAGCGGAACGCCTCGTCGACCGGGGTGCCGGGCACCTCGGCCAGCAGCCGCTTGGCGGCGGCGATGGCGCCGGGTCCACCGGCCAGCAGGTCCGTCACGACCGCGTCGACCTCGTCGTCGAGCCGGTCGGCGGCCACGGCGGCGTTGACGAGGCCCATCCGAGCGGCCTCGGCGGCGGAGAAGCGGCTGCCGCGCAGGAACGCGGCACGGGCGTCGGCCGGCCGCAGCTTGGGCAGGCAGACCACCGAGATGACTGCGGGCGCCACGCCCACGCGCACCTCGGTGAACCCGAACTTGGCGTCGTCGGCGGCGATCGAGATATCCATGGCGGCGGCGAGCCCCATGCCACCGGCGACGCAGTGCCCGGCGATGCGGCCCACGTAGGGCTTGGGCGACCGGGCGAAGCGGCCGAACAGCGCCTGCGGGCTGCGGATCGTCGCCGGGGCGTCCTCGGAAGTGCGCTCGGACAGGTCGGCGCCGGCGCAGAACACGCGGCCCCGGTTGGTGAGCACGACGACCCGGACCGCGGGATCGGCGTCCGCGTCGTCGAGCGCGTCCACGAGCTCGCCGACGAGCCGGGCGCCGAGGGCGTTGCGGTTCGCCTCGTCCGCGAGGGTGACCGTGAGGACGCCGTCGCTGAGCTCGGTCTCGACGACCGCCATCATGCGCTCCTCGGGGCGGGGCCGTCTGTGGGGGGACCGGCGAAGGCCTGCGCCCGCTCCAGCCAGTCGCGGGCGACGTCGCCGGTCACCTGGAGGGCCGTGTCGTCGGGATGGCGGCGCTGCGTGACCACCAGGCAGAAGTCCAGCGCCGGCCCGGTCACGACACCGGTGGCATCGTCGGGCCCGAAGCGCCAGCGCGCGCCGGACGGTCCTATCAGCTCCACCCGGACCTCGTCGGCCGGCGGTTCGAGGCCGCGGTTGACGTAGGACCAGCCCCGGGTGATGACGCCGAGCCGGGCGACGTGGCGGAGGCGGTCGGTCGCCGCCCGCTCGACGCCGAGCGCGTCGGCGACGTCCTGGCCGTGGGCCCAGCACTCCATGAGCCGCGCGGTGAGGAACGACTTGGCGCCCATCGACGGCCCGTACCACGCGACCCGGGTGCCGTCCTCGAGGCCGGTCGCGACGTCTTCGAGCCGGCTGCGGTTGGCCCGCCACGCCGCCAGCAGCTCGGGCGGCGGCAGGTGGCGGTGCAGGGTGAGCGTCGTCTCTGTCGTCGGCGGCCAGGAGCTGCTCGACCGACGCCGTGAACGCCGCCGGGTCGGCGATGGCGGTGGCGGCGGCACCGTCGAAGTAGGTCAGGTGGCCGATCTGGTCGGCGACCGACCACCCGGGGCTCGGCGTCGGCAGCCCCCACTGCTCGTCGGTCAGGCCGGCCACGATGGCGTCGAGCGCCGCCTGCTCGGCGCGCAGGTCGTCGGCCACGTCGCGGACGTCGGTCACGGGTGCTCCTCCATCGGTAGGGACATCAGGCCCCGCAAGACGAGGTCGACGACGCCGTCCGCGGCCTCCTTCGGCGACGACCGGAGCGTCGGGATGACGTCCGGCCGCGAGAAGAACCCGCCGAGGCCGGCCAGCACCCGGGCGAGGGCCGCGGTGTCGACGTCCGGGATGTCGCCGCGCTGCACGCCAAGGTCGAGCAGCGTGCGGGTCACGGCGAAGAGGTACTCGTTGTGCTCGCCCGCCAGCTGCCGGGCCGCCGGCACGGCCGCCAGATCGCGCGCGAAGGCCTCGGTCCAGCCGCTCACCGCCACCGTGGCGGCCTCGAGGTAGGCACGCACGGCGTCGAGCGGCGCGAGGTCGTGGCCTATGGCGTCGCGCGCCACCCGGCCGGTGCGCCACAGGCTGCGGTCGACGACGATCAGGACCAGCTCGTCGCGGCTGGGGGCCAGGGCGTAGAGCGTGCGGAGCGAGCAGTTGAGGCGCGCCGCGAGCCCCGCCATCGTCAGGTCGGCGAAGCCGTTGGCGAACAGGTGCTCCATCTGGTCGAGCAGCTCGCGCTGGCGGTCGGTCAGCACTCGCTCGCGCTCCCGGGCGAGCACGGGCCGGGGACGCCGCACCGCCCGGAGCCGCCGCTGCGTCTCGTCGACCGCGACCTCGGGGGCGGACGTCACGCCGGCCTCGGGTCGCGGGGCAGGCCGAGGACCATCTCCGCGACGATGTTGCGCTGGATGGCGAACGTGCCCCCACCGAGGGTCAGCGCGGGCGCGAACAGGAACCCGTAGTCCCAGATCGGGTCGACTCCGGGGAACAGGTCGCGGCGGACGTTGACCTCGGTGGGGCCGGTGCGGGCCGACTCGGGCAGGTCCCCGGCGGGCCCCGAGCCCTCGAGCATCCCGGCCGCTCCGGCGAGGTCCTTCGCCAGCGCCATGACGTGCTGGCCGTGCTCGTCGGCCATGACCTTCTGGATCGACGCTTCGGGTCCCGGCGTGTGCCCGGCGAGGCCCGCGCTCAGCGTGCGCAGCCGGTTGAGTCGCAGCACCTCGGCCTCGCAGTGCAGGGCCGCCAGCCGCTGCCGCAACCGGGGATCGCCCACGCCGCCGGCGGCTCGCACGAGGTCGACCAGCATGGCGGCGGAGGGTCCCGCTCCCCACAGGGAACCGGAGGAGGAGAGCATGACCCGCTCGTTCGACAGCGTGACCTTCGCGAGCCGCCACCCTGCGCCCTCGTCGCCCACGCGCAGCGACGCCGGGAGCCGCACACCGTCGAAGAAGACCTGGTTGAACGAGTGGGCCGTGGTCATGTCCACGATCGGCCGCAGTGTGATGCCGGGCAGGTCCATCGGGCAGACGAAGTACGAGATGCCCCTGTGTTTCGGTGCCTCCGGGTCGGTGCGGGCGAGCAGGATCCCGTAGCGGCTCTGGTGGGCGCCGCTGGACCAGATCTTGGAACCCGTCACGACGTACTCGTCGCCGTCGCGCTCGGCCCGAGTGGAGAGGCCGGCCAGATCGGAACCGGCGTCCGGCTCGCTGAAGAGCTGGCACCACCGGTCCTCGCCGCTGAGGATCCCGGGCAGGAAGCGCTGCTGCTGTTCCCGAGTGCCGGCGACCAGGAGGGTCGGCGCCGCCCAGCCGATGCCGATGCCCCCGGGCCGACGCACGCCGGCCCTGTCCAGCTCGTCGTCGATGATCACATGGTGCACCGGGTCGGCGTCGAGGCCCCAGGGCGGCGGCCACTGCGGCACCACGTAGCCGGCGGCGGCAAGCTGGCGCCCGGTCGGATCGGGGTTGGCATCGAGCCAGGCGCGCACCGCCAGCCGGCGGGGATCGTCCTCGGGCGGGAGGTCGAAGTCCATCGTCAGGCGTCCGGCAGCAGCGCGGCCGGGATGTCGGCGACCCGAGCGCGCAGCCATTCGCCGAGGCTCTTGGCCTGGGCGTCCTGGCGGGTCGACGCCGCCACACCCTCCTGCAACAGCCCGTGGATCACGAAGTTGAGCGAGCGCAGGGCCGGGAGCCGGTGGCGCTCGACGGCGAGGTCGGCCGTCTCGGGCAGCAGTGCCCGCAGCCGGTCGACGGTGAGGAAGCCGTCGAGCCACGCCCACCCCTCGTCGCTGCGGGCGAACACGCCGAGGTTGGCGTTGCCGCCCTTGTCGCCCGACCGGGCGCCGACGACCCGACCGAGTGGCGCGGCGACGGTCGTGCCGCCGGGCGGGGCCGCGTCGGGGCCCGGCGCCGGCGTCACCCGCACGGTGCCGGACGGCGGCGCCACCGAGTCGACCACGGTCCGGCCGCCGCCGAGGACCACGACGTGCTGGGGCACCAGCTCCGCTGGCACGACCGCCGGCCGGTACACGCCATAGGGCCGCCCCTCCCGGGGCCCGCCGCCGACGCCGAAGAAGCCGGGGATCGTGGCCAGGCCGAGCTCGACCATGGCCTTGGAGAACGGCGCGCCCGACCTTGCGCTCGTCGGGATCCTTGACGGTCAGCCGCCAGACGGCGACGCCCTCCTCGTTGGTGGCGGGGTCGGGCTTGTCGCTGCGGACCAGCCGCGTGGTCACGCCGGCGAAGTCCGACGGCTTGTAGGGGCACGCCTCCCAGAAAGCGTCCTCGACGAGCTGCGCCTTCGCCTCGATGTCGAGGCCGGTGAGGGCGATGCCGATGTCGTTGCGGTAGCCGCCCAGCTCGTTCATGGCCACCTTGAGCGTCGGTGGCGGCGGCTCGCCCCGGACGCCCCGGATGCGCACGCGGTCGGGGCCGACCTGCTCGAGCTCGATCGTGTCGAAGCGTGCGGTCACGTCGGGGCCGAGGTACGCCGGGCCGCCGATCTCGTAGAGCAGCTGCGAGGTGACGGTGCCGATCGACACCTCACCCCCGGTGCCGTCGTGCTTGCCGATCACCGACGACCCGTCGGCCGCGACCTCGGCCCACGGGAAGCCGGTGCGGGTCATGCCCGGCACCTCGGTGAAGAACGAGTAGTTGCCGCCCGGTCGCCTGCGTGCCGCACTCGATGACGTGGCCGGCGACCACCGCTCCGGCCAGCGCGTCCCAGTCGTCCCGGGACCAGCCGTGGTGCCACGCCGCCGGTCCGCACACGACTGCAGCGTCGGTGGTGCGCCCGGTGACGACGATGTCGGCGCCGCGGTTCGAGCGCCTCGACGATGCCCCAGCACCCGAGGTACGCGTTGGCGCTGATGAACCGGCTCGTGTCGCCGAGCGGCTCGCCGGTCTCGAGGTGCGCGAGGTCGACGCCGGCGGTCACGAGCTCGTCGAGCCGGGGCAGCAGGTCGTCGCCGTCGACGTAGGCGATGGTGGGTGACAGGCCCAGGGTCGGCGCCACCTCGGCGACGGCGTCGGCGCAGCCGTCCGGGTCGAGGCCGCCCGCGTTGGACACGACCCTGATGCCGCGGTCGAGGCACGTCCCCATCACCTGCTCCATCTGGGTCACGAAGCGTGCGGGCGTAGCCTCCGCCCGGTCGCTGTCGGCCCGCGTGCGGGCGAGGATCAACATCGTGAGCTCGGCGAGCCAGTCGCCGGTGAGCACGTCGATGGGACCGCCCTCGACCATCTCCCGGGCGGCAGAGAGGCGGTCGCCGTAGAAGCCGGAACAGTTGGCGATGCGGATCGGCGCGCTCACGGCCCATCCTCGCTGCCGGGGCCGTCGTCCAGCTCGAACACCAGGAGCAGCGCACCGTTCTCCACGTGCTGTCCCTTCGTCACGCGCACATCGGAGACCACGCCGTCGGCGGGCGCCCGCACGAGGTGCTCCATCTTCATCGCCTCCAGGACCACCAGGGTCTGGCCGGTCTCGACCTGGTCCCCGGGGGTACAGCGGACGTCGAGGACGACACCGGGCATGGGCGCCATGAGCCCGCCCGACGCCGCCGCGGCGCCCGGCACCACGAAGCGGGGAACGATGCCGAAGGCGATCGTGCCGCGGACGGCCTGCACGTAGAGGCGATCGCCGGCGCGGGTGACCCGCGTCGTCGTGCGCCGGCCGTCGATCTCCGCATCGATCTCGGCCGGCGACCAGCGGTGGATGTGGGCGGTGCCGCCCTCGCCGCGCTCGCCCAGGGCGAACGAGCCGTCGCGGCGCGACTGGTAGCGCACGTCGATCACGTCGTTCCCGTGAGCCAGCGAGACGTGCTGAGCGGGCAGGCGCCCGTTGCGCCACCCGCTCGGGACGGTGGAGAGCACCGGGGCTTGCGCCCGGTACTCGCCCTGCAGCCAGAGGGCGGCCAGCGTGGCGCAACGCTCGAGCTCGCTCTCGGCGAGCACGAGCGTGGTCGCCGGCGCGATGCGGTCGAGGAAGTCGGTGGTGGTGTCGCCGGCCAGGAATGCGGGATGACGCAGCGTGGCGGCGAGGAGGTCACGGTTGGTCGCTACCCCGCCGAGATGGAGGCGCTCGAGCGCCAGCGCGAGGCGCGCGGCCGCCTCGGCCCGCGTCGGCGGCGTGGGCCACGACCTTGGCGAGCATCGGGTCGAAGTCCACGCCCACGACCGAGCCGGCCTCGACCCCGGCGTCCCACCGAACGGCCGGGGCGGTCGCCGGCGCGAAGGCGGCGAGCGTGCCGGCGGCGGGCAGGAACCCGGCGGCAGGGTCCTCGGCGTACAGGCGGGCTTCGACGGCGTGGCCCCGGAACGAGATCGCGTCCTGGCCGTAGCCGAGCCGCTCGCCGGCGGCGACGCGCAGCTGCTCGCGGACGAGGTCGATGCCCGTGACCTCCTCGGTGACCGGGTGCTCGACCTGCAGCCGGGTGTTGACCTCGAGGAAGAAGAACTCGCCGGTGGCGTCGTCGACCAGGAACTCGACGGTGCCGGCCGACGCGTAGCCGATGGCGCGCGCCAGCCGCAGCGCGGCGTCGCCCATGGCGGCCCGCAGGTCGGCGTCGACCGCGGGTGACGGCGACTCCTCGATGATCTTCTGGTGGCGCCGCTGGATCGAGCACTCGCGTTCGCCGAGCTGGACGAGCCCGCCGTGGGCGTCGCCGAGGATCTGGATCTCGACGTGGCGCGCCTGGGCGACGTAGCGCTCGATGAACACGCGGTCGTCGCCGAAGCCGCTCGCCGCTTCGCGCCGGGCCGTGGCGACCGCCTCGGGCAGGTCGCCCGCCGACGCGACGACGCGCATCCCCTTGCCACCCCCGCCGGCGGCCGCCTTGACCAGAAGCGGGTAGCCGATCTCGCCGTCGGCCGTCGGGTCGTCGGACGAGCGCAGGGTCGGCACCCCGGCCTCGACGGCCGCCCGCTTGGCGGCCAGCTTGTCGCCCATGACCTCGATCGCACCGGGCGGCGGCCCGACCCAGGTCAGCCCGGCCGCCGCGACCTCTGCCGCGAACGCCGCGTTCTCCGAGAGGAAGCCATAGCCCGGGTGGATCGCGTCGGCGCCGGCCGCCCGCGCGGCGGCGATGATCGCCGGACCGTCGAGGTAGCTGTGCCCCAGCCGGACGGCCTCGTCGGCCTGGGCCACGAACGGGGCCTGCGCGTCGGCATCGGCGTAGACCGCCACGCACCGCAGGCCCATCGCACGCGCCGTGCGGAAGACCCGGCTGGCGATCTCGCCGCGGTTGGCGACGAGCAGGCTCGTCAGCGGCGTGCCCATCGCCGTCACAGGCGGAACACGCCGTAGCTGACGGCGCCCTCGATCGCCCGGTTGCGCACCACCGACAGGCACATGCCGAGCACGGTGCGCGTGTCCCGCGGGTCGATGATGCCGTCGTCGCTAACGGCGCCGGTGGCGACGAGGGCGAGCGAGCCCTTCTCCTGCGTCTCCTCGACCGCCGCCACGACCTTGGCGTCCTCCTCCTCGTCGAACTCGAGGCCCTTCCGGGCGGCCTGGCCCCGGCGCACCTGCGACATGACGCCTGCGATCTGCTTGGGCCCCATCACCGCGATCTTCGCCGTCGGCCACAGGAACGTGAACCGGTTGCCGAACGCCCGGCCCGACATCCCGTAGGTGCCGGCCCCGTACGAGGAGCCGATGATCACGGTGAGGTGCGGCACCGTCGAGTTGGTCACGGCGTTGATCATCTGCGAGCCCTTCTTGATGATCCCGGCCGCCTCGAAGTCGCGACCCACCATGTAACCAGTGATGTTCTGCAGGAACACGAGCGGGACGTCGACCTGGTTGCAGAGCTGGATGAAGTGCGCGGCCTTCTCCGCGCCCTGGGGGTAGATCACGCCGTTGTTCCCCACGATCCCCACCGGGTAGCCGTGGACCTGGGACCAGCCGCACACCACCGTCGAGCCGTAGCGGGGCTTGAACTCCTCGAAGCGGGAACCGTCCACCACCCGGGCGATCACGTTGCGCACGTCGACGGGCTGGCGCAGGTCGCGACTGACCAACCCGAGCAGCTCATCGGGGTCGTGGATCGGGGCCGCGGGGTCGGGCGCGGGCTCGGGCCCGGGCTTGCGCCAGTTGAGGTGCGAGACCACCTCCCGACACATGCGGATGGCGTCCATCTCGTCGGTGGCCAGGTAGTCGCCCAAACCCGACACCTCGGCGTGGAGGCTCGCACCGCCCAGCGTCTCGTCGTCGCTCTCCTCGCCGGTCGCCATCTTCACCAACGGCGGGCCGGCCAGGAAGATCTTCGACTGCTCCTCGACCACGATCACGTAGTCCGACAGCCCCGGCTGGTAGGCGCCGCCGGCCGTCGACGACCCGAACACCACGCACACCGTCGGGATGCCGAGCCTGGACATCTCGATCATCTCGTAGAATGCACGGCCGCTCTCCGCGAAGTGCTCGGTCTGGGCCCGCCGCCGGCCACCGTCGCCGCCGGTCTGCACCCGCAGGTCGGCGCCGGCCGACTCGACGAAGCTCACATAGGGGATGCGGTTGTCGCGGGCGATCTCGATGGCGCGCATCCACTTCTTCAGCGCGTAGGGGGTGAGCGCCCCGCCGAGGACCGACGGGTCGTTGCCCATCACCACGCACTCGGTGCCGGCGATCACGCCGAGGCCCACGACCATGCCGCCGCCCATGACGTAGTCCGACCCGTAGCCCGCCAGCGGGCTGATCTCGAGGAACGGGCTGTCCGGATCGAGCACGTGGGCGATGCGCTCCCGGATCGGGAGCTTGCCGCGTGACCGCATCCGCTCCATGGCGGCCGGGCCGCCGCCCGCCTCCGCCTGGTCGAGCAGCTCGCTCAGCACGCCCAGCTGTTCGACCATGTCCAGCCGGTTGCGCTCGAACGCCTCGCTGGCCAGGTCAAGCGACGAGGGCAACGGCGCGGCGAGCAACGGCCGGGACATGGCACCGACACTAGGCCGGTAATACTCTCAAGTCTAGATTACCGGCAGGCCGCGGCGGTGGCTAACGTCTGGGCATGACCCCGGTGTCTCCTGTCGCCGTCGTGACCGGCGCGAACTCGGGTATCGGCCGCGCCACGGCGATCCACCTCGCGGCCCATGGCTACGAGGTGTACGGAACGGTGCGGAGCAAGGAGCGGGCCAGCAAGCTCGGCGCCATGTCGGCCGAGCGGGGCGTCGAGGTGCGGCTCGTCGAGCTCGACGTCGCCGACGACGCATCGGTCGGGCGCGGCTTCGACGAGATCGCAGAGCGCGCCGGCCACGTCGACGTGCTGGTGAACAATGCCGGCGTCGGCGGGAACGGGGTGACCGAGGAGACCACGCCGGCCCGGTACCTCGACATCATGAACGTCAACCTCTGCGGTGTCGTGCGCTGCATCCAGGCGGTCCTGCCCCAGATGCGCCAGCGGTGGAGCGGCGCGATCGTGAACATCACCTCGATCGCAGGCCGAGTCGCCGCGCTGGCCCAGTCGCCGTACGTGGCGTCCAAGTGGGCGCTCGAGGGGCTCAGCGAGGGCCTCGCGCAGGAGGTGGCGCCGTTCGGCGTCCGGGTCGTGATCATCGAGCCGGGCATCACGAAGTCGGCGATCTTCGCCAAGACCGTCGACGCCCCCAAAGCCACCGGCGCCTACGACGACCACTACCGGCGCATGTTCCAGATGTACGCCACCGGCATCGCCAATGCCACCGACCCGTTCGAGGTGGCCGAGGTGATCCATCACGCGGTCACCGTCGACCGCCCCGAGCTGCGCTACCGCACCTCGTGGGGCGGCGACCACCTCGTCCGCGGGCGCGAGCGCATGAGCGACGCCGACTGGGTGGCCCTCGGCCGTGCCCCTGACGACGACGAGTACTACGCCCGCTTCGAGGCGCTGTTCGCGCTGGACATCCGCCCGGCCGGCTGATCCGGGGGTTGGGTGTCGTTCGGGTTGTCAGGCGTGGTCCTCACACTTTCGTCGGGCGTGGAGGAGCACATCGGGGTTGACGACGTTGATGGGTGTGCCGGCGGCGTAGGCGTTGATTTGGTCGAAGACGTCGGCGAACTGGATGTCCCATTCGTCGCGGGTGACGTAGCCGATGTGGGGGGTGCAGACGACGTTGTCCATGTTGAGCAGGGGATGGGTGGTGTCGTCGAGCGGCTCGTGTTCGTAGACATCGACGGCCGCCATGCCTGGCCGGCCGGCCCGCAGCGCGGCGACGAGGGCGCCGGGTTCGATCAGGCCTGCCCGGCTGGTGTTGACCAACAGTGCCGTGGGTTTCATCCGGGCCAGGTCGGTGGCGGTGACGATCCCGCGGGTGGCGTCGACCAGACGCAGGTGGAGGCTGACGATGTCGCAGGTCTCGAAGAAGTCAGGCTTGGTTTCGGCCACAGCGATGCCGTCGGCTGCGGCCCGGTTGCGGGACGCTTCGCTGCCCCATACGACCACGTCCATCCCGAAGCCGGGCCCGTAGCCGGCGACGACCTTGCCGATCCGGCCGTAGCCGTAGATGCCCAGCGTCTTGGACGAGACCGACCGGCCGACGCCGGCCTGCCAGGTGCCGGCCTTGAGCGACGCTACCTGCTGTGGGATCTGGCGCATGGCGGCCAGGACCAACCCCCAGGTGAGTTCGGCGGTCGCGTAGGACGGCGAGCCCGCGTGTAGGTCGGAGGACACGATGATTCCTAGCTGGGTGCAGGCGTCGACGTCGATGTGGGGGTAGACGCTGCGCTGGCTGATCAGGCGCAGCTTGGGCAACTGCCCCAGAAGCGGCGCTCGGATCTCCGTACGTTCACGAATGAGCACCAGCGCCTCGCTGTCGCGCAGACGGTCGGCGAGCTGGTCGACGTCCTGGATGTGATCGGTGAAGACCGTTACTTCATGGCCGCCCAGCTTGTGGAAACAGTCCAGCGTGCGGAGCGTGTCGAACCAGTCGTCAAGGATTGCGACCTTCATGCCTTATCCCTACAGCGATGGCAATCTCGGCACGCGGATCGTTCGCGTCGCTCGGCTTACGACTGATCTCGTCTACCAGGCGGTGGGCTTGCCGGGTTGGTACAGCCAGACGTCGAAGAAGTGCTTCAGGTCCATCCCGCTGCGCTGCTCGGCGAGATCGATGAACCGGGCTGTCGTCACGTTGCCGTAGCGATTCAGCGTGGCCCAGTCGCGCAGCACCGTGAAGAACGTGTCGTCCCCGATCTTCTCCCGTAACGCCTCGAGGGTCATCGCCCCGCGGTAGTAGATCGTGCCGTTGAACATGAAGGCGGGTGTACCAGGGTCGCCTGGCGGAGGCGTCCAGAAGCCGGTTTGCTGCGCCGGAGTGTTGTACAGCTGGTTGAACCACTGCGCCGCCGACTTGTTGCCCTGGTACTCGCTCCAGATCCATTCCGACCACGTGGCGAAGCCTTCGTGCAGCCAGATGTCGGGCCACGTCGTGAGGGTCACCGAATCGCCGTACCACATGTGGGAGATCTCGTGAACGAGCGTCGCCTCGTCCGGCATCCGGTCGAACACCGGCTTTGTCTGCGTCTCGAGTGAGTAGCCGACGACCTTGGCGCTGTCGACGACCGCACCGACGGCGTTGAACGGATACGGCCCGTAGATCGATGTGAAGAAGTCAACTGCCGCCGGAAGCATGTCCAGCACCTGGCCCTTTGGAAGCTGTGGATCCACGGCAACGTACGTCGGAATCCCCGCCGACGTGGTCGAGATGGTCAGGTCGAACCGGCCGAGCGTCGCCGTAGCGAGATATGGGGCCATGGGATCGGTCTCTTGCCAGACCCACGTCGTTCTGCCACCGGCCGTCTGGTTGGAAACGAGGACTCCGTTCGCCATCGCCGTGAGCCCGGCCGGCACGGCGATGCTGAAGTCGAACGTTGCCTTGTCGCGCGGGTTGTCGTTCACCGGGTACCACGCCGGTGATCCCTGCGGCTCGCCGACCACGAAGGCGCCATCATCGGTCGGGACCCAGCCCTCGATCGATTCATCGGGGTCGGTGACCACGGCGGGTGTGCCGGCGTAGTCGATCACCACCGTGAACACCGTGCCGGCTCTCAGGCCGGCCCGAGGCGTGATCACGAGCTCCTGCTCACCGCTGCGGGCGAAGGCAGCGTCGTGGCCGTCGACGAGCAGGCGCGAGATCGAGAAGCCCCGCAGATCGAGGTCGAAGCTGGAGAGGTTCTGCGTCGCGCTCGCTGTGATCACGGCGGTGCCCGTCAACTGGTTCGTGGATGGCTCGTACGACAACGTCAACGCGTAGTGCGTCACGTCGTAGCCGCCGTTGCCAGCGTTCGGGAAGAACGGATCGCCCAGGCCAGCGGACCCCGGAACGAAGTCCACCGCCGCCGCCGGTGCGACCGTGGCCTGGGTGATGGTTGCCATGGAGATCGCGCCGAAACAGAGCAGGCGGCGCGCCACACTCGTGGGCCTCATGGCACCCTCCCATGGCTACGGGTGGCCGCCACGCTAGCGGCTGGCGCGATGGCCCGGGTAGGTGTTGTAGCTGGGGAGGTTGGTGACTCGGCTGGCGGGTGGGGCGCCGATGGCGGTGTGGTGGCGGTGATGGTTGTAGCGGTGGAGCCAGCGGTCAAGGGTTCGGGCGCGGCGGGCGGTGCGAAGCTGGTTGGTCGCCGCGGGCATCGACCCGCGACCCAGTGGTGCCGCTCGGGTCGACAGTGACGGCGACGAGTTGGCCGCGTTTGTACAGGGCCGGGGTGGTCGGCGCGTGCGATCGCGGACCTCATGGGCTGCTCGCCGTCGACGATCTACAGGCGGCTCGCCGCCGCCGGGATCGCTCGGCGGCCAGCCCGTCGGGCGCTGAGCCGCCAGGACCTGATAGCGGGACGATGGAGTCATGCCAAGACAGGGACCACGCCAGCCGAGCCGGCAGCTTGCCAATCAGCTTGCCAATCGACTTTCGCTGGCAGACGCCTGCTTGCGATGTCGCCGCCGGCACCTCACGCGTCGTCTGCCCTGCTCAGCGCTTGGGAGCGGAGATCCCAGCACCTTGCCAAGGTGAGGGTCGCGGGTTCGAATCCCGTCGTCCGCTCCAAGGAAGTGCTGGTCAGAAGGGACGCGTTCCGAGGATCCGTCCAGCGCGTGTGCTCCTGTCGTAGATCGCGACCGACAGGTACCGGACCTTGACGCGACGGTGCGAGGGTGCGGATCTCGTTCGTGAAGGCTGTCTGGCGAGAGTCTCACGGCTCGGGCCCGGGTTCGGTGGGCGGTGCTGGGCAGTAGCCGGCGGCTGCGAGCCAGGCGCGTGCCCGGCCGCGCTGGCGCTCCTCGGAAATGGCGTACCAGCGTTCGAGCTCGTCGGGCCACCGGGCGAGCACGTCCTTGAACCGACGGAAGGCGCCCTTGCCCTCGATGGCGATCTCGAGACGGTCGGCGCGGTCGCGATCGGCGATCGTGCCGATGAACCACTCCATGTCGCGATACGCGTCGTGGGACCCCTCGCAGTCAACCCAAAGCCAGCGGTCCTGGTCGTCGGACTCGTCATCATCCTCGTCGCCCAGCTCCCGCGCGTACTCGATCGCGGCCCGGTGCCAGACCTCGCCGGTCCTCAGATCGATCCGGCCGCCGCCGTAGACCGGGTCGCCTTCGAGGATCGTGGCAAGCTCGTCGAGGTCGATCGGTAGCGATCTTCGCATCGGGATTGCTCCCCGACCGAGTGCCGCGTCGAGCTGTTCGGCGAGATCATCGTCTCCGTACCAACCGCGTGCGCGGAGCGCGTTGACGCAGTCGGTACCGAGCTCGACTGCATGCTCGAGGTGACCGACGATTGCGACCAACAAGCCGTCGCCCAGGAGCTGCAACACGTCGTCGCGCAGCCCGCCGGTTCGCACGAGGGCGACGACCGCCATGCCGTCGTCGCGGTAGATGGCGCCACGAAGCGATCTTCTCCAGTCGCGTTCGGTCATCGGGCCCATTGTCGTCGCCGCGTGGACTGCAGGCTGCCGCGCTCAGCGGGGCCCGACGGCTCCTTCGCCGCCAATGCCGGGCAGGTGCTGGTACGCCGCTCGGATCGCGTCACGGAACGGGACACCGGCGACGACGACGTCCAGCTCCTCGAGTTGATCGAGCACTACTTCGGGGCAGTCTGGATCCACCAGCAGGCTCGCCGAGGCCGGTGGCACGTCGGTGAATCGCGCCAAGGCTCCCGGTGGGAATGGCCACCACGGGGCGATCTCGTCGGCCGGCGGTTCATCGCCACTGCGGTTCTGCAGCGGTCCGAGGAGCTCATCGCGGGAACGGCCGCGCCAGCGAAGCAGCAGCCACGGATCGGTGTCGAGCTGATCGGCGAAGACGTAGAGCACGGCGGCGATGTGCTTGCACGGGTTCTCCCAATCCGGGCAGCTGCAGTCGGCGCGCACGTCTCTCCAAGCCCCGGGGAAGAGCGCGACGCCGGCCGTGTCAAAGGCACCTTCGAGATCGGGTGGCACCTCGCCGGCGAGGAGCTGGGCGACGAAGCCGATCTTGGCCGCCATCGCCGACTGGATCCTTCTCCATTGCGTCGCGCTCGGCTCCGGAAGAGAGACGGTGACGAGATACGGCGTGCGACGGGAGCCCTGCACCTGCGCGGCGATCACCGCCGTTCGCACGTCCAGAGTCAGGACTTGGCCGGAGCGGGCGTAGCGCCGGCCACGCTGCATGCGAGCACCGAGCCCATAGGACTCGAGCACATCGATGAACCGACGCGACCACCAGGTCTCGGCCATCGCGCCGCGCCGCCTCGACGTGACCAGCCCGCCTTCGGCAGGTCGCGGCACCGACGCGGGGTAGCGCTGCCACGGGTCGTCCCACCTCGGGCGCGGCATCAGGCGATCTCCGTCGTGCGGAGCGCCACGAGGTCACGCAGCTCGTCGGTGCTGAGCTTGGTGAGCCAGTCCTCCCCGGTGCCGACGATGCGTTGGGCGAGGTCGCGCTTGGCGTTGATCATCTCGTCGATGCGTTCCTCGACGGTGCCCGCGGCCACGATCTTGTGGACCTGCACGGTGCGCCGTTGGCCGATGCGATAAGCGCGGTCGGTGGCCTGGTCTTCGACTGCCGGGTTCCACCACCGGTCGAGGTGGATGACGTGCGACGCGGCGGTGAGGTTGAGTCCGGTGCCACCCGCCTTGAGCGAAACCAGGAACAGCTTCGGGCCGCTGGCGTCCTGGAACCGTTCGACCATCTTGTCTCGAGCAGCCCGTCGAGCGCCGCCGTGCAGCCACAGCGAGTCCTGTCCGAACCGCTGCTGCAGGTACGGGCGGAGCAGCTCGCCCCAGGCAGTGAACTGGGTGAAGCACAACACCTTGTCGCCCTCGGCGAGGATCTCCTCCAGGAGCTCCTCCACGCGGATGAGCTTGCCCGAACGGCCCTGCAGCGGGGACCCGTCGGCAAGGAAGTGAGCAGGGTGGTTGCAAACCTGCTTGAGCCGTAGCAGGCCGGCGAGCACGAGTCCTCTCCTCGAGATGCCCTCGGCTTCGTCGGCGCCGCTGAGCAGGTCGTCGACGACGGCTTGGTAGAGCGTGACCTGCTCGCGCGTCAGCGGGCAGTGGTCGACGGTCTCGATCTTGTCGGGTAGGTCGGTGATGATCGTCTTGTCGGTCTTGAGGCGGCGCAGGACGAAGGGGCCTGTCACGCGCCGGAGCAGCTCGGTCGCTTCGGGATCGCCGTCGCGTTCGATGGGGAGTGCGAACCGCTCGCGGAACGATCGTGCCGGGCCGAGCAGCCCGGGGTTGAGCACGTGCATGATCGACCACAACTCACTGAGCCGGTTCTCGACCGGTGTGCCCGTGAGTGCGACGCGACGCAGGGCATCGAGCTGCCTGGACTGCCTTGGCCTGCGCGGTGGCCGGGTTCTTGATCTGCTGTGCCTCGTCGAGGACGACCCGCCCCCACGCAACCGACGTCAGTTGTTCCAGGTCGCGTGGCAGCAAGGAGTACGTCGTGAGTACGACGTCGTGCACGCCAGCCCGCCAGGCGAACCCGTGCTGGTCGTCGCCGTGGCGATCGGGGCCGTGATGTACCAGCACTCGAAGCTCGGGGGCGAAGCGCAAGAGCTCGCGCTGCCAGTTGCCGAGCACCGACACCGGACAGACGACGAGCGTGGGCTGCCCGGTCGGTTCTGCGAGGAGCGTGGCGATGAGCTGTGCGGTCTTCCCGAGGCCCATGTCGTCGGCGAGGCAGGCACCGAGGCCGAGACGTCCGAGGAACGCGAGCCAGCCGGCTCCCCGCTCTTGGTACGGCCGAAGCACGCCTTGGAAGCCGGCCGGTGTCGGCAGTGGCTCCACAGTCGCGTGGAGCGCGTCATTGAGGAGCGACGACAACCAGCCAACGGCGGTGGCGTCGACGCCGACGACCTCGACACCGTCAACGACGCCCAGCTGGTCGATCCCCAACCCGGCGCGCAGCAGCTCCCGGGCAGCTGCCTCGGCGTGGGTGCCGACACTGTCCAGCAGATCGCCGACGCGGCTCGGATCGATCTCGACCCACTGGCCCCGCAGTCGAACCAACGACTGCTTTGCGTCGGCGGCTCGAGCCAACGCGGCCAGGTCGCGCTTGGTGAGTCGCTGCTCGCCGAGAGCCACCTCCCAGTCGAAGGCCACGATCGCGTCCATGCCGAGACCGGCGCCGCGTCCGTTCGCACCGGGCGATGGCGACGAGCGCTTCACCCGAGCTCGCAGTCCCAGCCGCGATCGGTGTGCCCACCACGACGGCAGCAGCACCCCGATGCCGGCGTCTTCGAGCCAAGCGGTCCTATCGCGAAGAAGACGCACGACCGAATCGCCGTCGATCGCCAGTCCCGTCGGCAACGCCTGATCGAGGACCGGAGCCAGCTCGGGAGCGAGGCGCGCCAACCGGCCCAGCGCCGCGAGCGTCTCCTCGATGACGTTCGTTCCGAACGGTGACTCACCCTGGAGCACGTCCGCCAACGGGATGACGAGGCTCGGCTCGTCGCGGTCTTGGACGAGCAGCTCGACAAACCAGTCGTCCGCACCAACCGGCTCGTGCACCCGAAGACACAGCCGGACCCGGCCGCCGACGACCGTCGCGGACCTGACCCACGTCTCGACGACATCGGCGAGGGCGCTGACCTTGGCGGGATCAAGTGACGGGGGCAACCACGGATCGGCGGACACCAACGATCGCATCCAGGCCTCGGCCAACGTCGGTCGGCCAGGGCGTCGCCGGACCAGGGCGACCTTCTCGGCGGCCAAGTGGTCGCGGACCATGCCGTCGACAGCCTCCGCGAGCCGGGACGCCGCTCGGCGTTGTGCATCCGCCGACCCGTCGGGGACCAGCCCGGCGACCAGGGCACGCTGCGATGCGGCGGGTGCCGGCCACCACCACGACCGACTCCGCCCATCGCCTTCGACGGCAACGCCGGGCAGGACTCGTCCGCTCGTCACGAGCGCTGTGGCGACGAGGGCGACAGTGTCGTCCGCGGGCTCGGCGGTGGGCGACTTCGGGCGAGCACGGGCCACAGCCGATCATCATGGCCGCGTCACCCTGGCACCTTGCGCATTTGGACGTCGCCCGCCAAGACGCGGCACCCCGCAGGCTGCGCGCGTTGGCCGCGTTCTGCGATGCACATCCGGACGACGAGGCACAGGTGGGCGCCGTGTATTGGCTTTCGACCAATCGATCACCGGAGGTAGAGCGCTCTACGACGGAGCGGACGGTGCGGGCGTGCTGGACGACCTATCAGACGAAACCGCAGATCACGATCTTCGACGGCACGTCGTGGACGCCCGAGGCCGCCTTGCCAAGGTGAGGGTCGCGGGTTCGAATCCCGTCGTCCGCTCCACAAAATCCCAGCTCAGGAGCCTCTCAGGAGGCCCCTGATGCGCGTTCTGCGGCGCTTGCCGATGGACTCTGCCAATGTAGTGGCCCCTGAGGGGTGTGCGGCCCCGGTTCATGGTGGACAGCGTGGCCCCGGTAGGTGGGTGACAGTTCTGGGACGCGGCCCCGGTTCCTGGGCGACACTGGCCCCGGTAGGTGTGCGACACCGGTCGAGGGTCCCCCGTCTGGTCGGTGGTCACCTTCTTCGCTGTGGTTGTTGTCGACCGCGGATGCGAGGGAGGCCGGTCGTGTTGGTGGAGCTGGGCCTGGTGGAGCAGCGGCTATCAGGCGGTGTTGGAGGTGCTCAACGACGGGGCGACGGTCACCGATGTGGCGCGCCGCTATGGGGTGGCGCGCCAGACGGTGCATCGGTGGCTGCGGAGGTACGCGGCCGAGGGGTTGGGCGGGTTGGTGGATCGGCACGTCGCGGCCGTTGTCGTGTCCGCATCAGATGCCGCCGGTGGTCGAGGCGCGGATCGTGGAGATGCGTCGGGAGCATCCGGGGTGGGGGCCGCGCACGATCCTGTTCTGGCTCGAGCGGGAGGGCGTGGAGCCGTTGCCGGGGCGGACGTCGATGGATCGCTGTCTGGTCCGCCACGGGCTGGTGACGCCGCAGGCCCGGCGGCGGAAGCGGTCCGACTACAAGCGGTGGGAACGAGCCCGGGCGATGGAGTTGTGGCAGATGGACATCGTCGGCGGCGTGCGCCTCGTCGATGGGAGCGAGGCGAAGATCGTGTCGGGTATCGATGACCACTCGAGGTTCGTGATCTCGGCGCGGGTGGTGGCGCGGGCGACGGCGCGGCCGGTGTGCGACGCGTTGGCGCATGGCGATGCGCGGCCCATGGGGTGCCCGAGGCAGATCCTGACCGACAACGGCAAGGTGTTCACCGGCCGGTTCGGGCCCGGGCCGGGGCCGGTGCTGTTCGATCGGATCTGCAGCGAGAACGGGATCAAGCACCTGTTGACGGCGCCGCGGTCGCCGACCACGACGGGCAAGGTCGAGCGGTGGCACAAGACGCTGCGCCGCGAGTTCCTCAACGGCAAGGTGTTCGAGTCGATCGACGACGCCCAGGCCCAGCTCGACGCGCTGGGTGCGGCACTACAACCACGAGCGGCCGCATCAGTCGATCGGTGGCCGGCCACCGATCGAACGGTTCCGGCTCGCCGCCCGCGGGCCGGGTCCGGTCGAGACCGCTGAGCCCGATGCGCGGACAGTCGTCGGCGATCCGGTGACGACGAGGCGGGTCAGCGTCGCGGGCACGATCAGCTTCGCCGCGGTCCACTACAAGGCCGGCGTGTGGCTGGCCGGCCAGACCGTCGAGGTGCGTCTGCGACGGCGGGCTGGTGCAGCTCCATCACCGCGGTGTGCTCATCGCCACCCACGCCCGCCGGCACCCCCCGGACAAGCAGACCGCCGGCGCTCGAACGCGGGCGACGGCTCCCGCCGGCGCCCAAGGCGGCGACCGTCGGCGTCGGTGACCCGCAAGGTCGACTCGTCCGGCAACGTGTGCTTCGCCGGCACCAACTACCGGGTCGGCGCCAAGTTCCGGCGCCGCCAGGTCCAAGTCGCCGTCGTCGGCGACACCGTCGAGATCTCCATCGGTGAGCGAACTCATCCGCTCGCCACCGCGGTCCGCCACGACCGCACCCGCGAACACGGCGCCCTCGCCAACCCCGGCGGCCGCCCCCACCGCATCAACGCCGCCTGAACCCTCACCGTGTCAGCACAGCTACCGGGGTCGAAGCGTCAGCACGGGTACCGGGGCTTGACAGGCCCCTGAGGGGGCACAAGCGGTTCCGATCCGGGGCGTGGCGACTGTCGGTCTTCGCTGGTGTCGACCCGGACACTGGGCGACAGCGATACGTCCACGAGACGGTCCACGCGCCAAACAACCGGGCCGGTGCCAAGGCCGCTGACGCCCGCCTGGCCCAGCTCATCGCGGAAGTCGAGGAGGAAGCGCGCTCGCGGGTCGTCCGCCGCCGAAGGCCGACGTGCTGATGCTGCGCGAACTCGCTGCGCGGTGGCAGCGTGCGAACCGACCGCGCCAGGACCAGCGAACCGGGCAGTGGATCGGCTGGTCGCCCAAGACGGCCAAGACACACGCGGACAACTTCCGCGCTTACATCCTTCCGACGCTTGGTGACCACGATGCCGCAGGCATCACGGGGCTCGATCTTGACGACCTCAACAGCCTGCTCGAGAGCGAGCTGGGGCTGTCGCCCTCGGTCGTGGCGCGGTGCCACAGTCAGGTGCGTGCGTTGTTCTCGTGGGCGCTGCGCAAGACGCTCGTGACCGCGAACCCCGCGCTGTCGGCGGATCCTCCCCGCCTGAAACCGGCGAAGCTGCACATCCCGTCGATGGATGAAGTGCGCGCGGTCCAGGCGGTGGCGCCCGCAGGCTTCGCCGCCTACGTGCAACTGGCCGCAACTGTCGGCGCCCGGCGGGGGACGCTCGTCGCTCTCCGATGGGGTGACCTCGAACTTGAGAAGGGGTACGCGACGTTCACCCGGGCGATCGCCGAGTCAGGCGACGGGGTGGTGGAGAAGGGCACGAAGGCGGACCGGCCGTATGTGTCGTCTCTCGGCCCATCGACGGTGTCGGCACTCCAGGCACACCGCCAGCGTGCCATCGAGCAGGCACGGCGCATCGGTACGCCCTTCGGAGCTGAGTCGTTCGTGTTCTCCGATGACGGCGGCCTGACGCATTGGAACCTCTCCTGGCCGTCACACGCCTGGAAGCGCTACTCCGCCAAGGCGGATGTGCAGCCAACGCGGCTGCACGACCTCCGTCACACCGCGGCGAGCCAGATGCTCATGGCTGGCGTCCCGATCTCGATCGTCGCTGAACGGCTCGGCTGTACGGAGGGCAACATCCTGCGCACGTATCGCCACTTCATTCCCGGTTCTGACCGCGAGGCCGCACTCCTCATGGACCGGATGCTGAGCGGAGCGGACTGACGTTCTCCGTGCCGGAGGAGCCCGCGTCCTTTACCTTCGACGGCACACCAGCGACCAGTTCGTCTACGGCGGTGCGCGGGATGAGCACCTTGCCTCCAACATGGGGGACCCGATGCAGAACGCCGCGGCGCACGAGCCGAGCGATGGTGTCCTCGGAGACCTGCAGCACGACCGCAGTCTGAGCCACCGTGTACACGGCAGGCTCCGGCTCGCAGATGCGGCGTAGGTAGGGTCGGAGGATCCGCTCGACGGCCCGTTCGACAGCGTCTTCGATGCACGTTTCGATGGACGAGACAGGGCCGCCTGTGTCGTCCGCTCGAAGTCGCCGCTGCGTGTCCATCACCCCAGATATGCCCAATCCAGACCCGGAAAAGGACGATCGTCAGCGAGAGCTCGCCCTGCTGCAGCATGGGTCGCCAGTGACCAGGACGTAGCTGGGCGCGACGCACCCCGCGTTCTACGGTGCTGTGTCGTGGCGATTGTCGGTGAGGTACGCGACGCTGAAGCACTGCCCGAACTTCTTGCTCACTTTCGCATGCCCGCTGGCCAGGGTTCGAGAGTCCTATGGGTGTCCCACGCCGGCACTTACACGGGTGATCCACCACCTGGGCGAACGGCCCGGGAAAACTGCTTCCGGGCGGAGTACTCAGGACATACGGCCATGACGCGCGACACCGCGGGTGGTGTGGCGGGTGTCCCCGACCGGCGCATGAGGGATACGCCCTCCACGCCGGAGGTTGCCCCACAGGCCTTCCGCTACCGCCGCCTACCCGCGACAGCTCGCCGCACGGCGGCAGGGTCCATCGGCCCGTACGCGCCCGAAGGCGTAGGATCCACGGCGATCACGAGGGGGGCGCGATGGCGGAGGTCCACGGAACCTGCGAGCCGCGGTTCGAGACGGTTCGGGCGGCGCTGGCCAGCAGCTTCGACGCCGGGCTCGATGTCGGCGCCTCTGCTGCGGTCGTCCTCGACGGCGAGCTCGTCGCCGACGTGTGGGGCGGCACCATCGACGACGCCGGCACGCCCTGGGCGGCCGACACGATCATCAACGTCTACTCGACGACCAAGACGATGACGTCGCTGTGCGCGTTGCTGTTGGCCGACCGAGGCGAGCTCGACGTCGACGCTCCCGTTGTTCGCTACTGGCCCGAGTTCGGCGCCGCCGGCAAGGCCGGGATCCTCGTCCGGCATCTCCTCGGCCACACCGCCGGGCTGGCGGGATGGTCCGAGCGCATGCTCGTCGAGGATCTCTACGACTGGGACCTCGCCACCTCCCGGCTGGCCGCCCAGGAGCCGTGGTGGGAGCCGGGCACGGCGTCGGGTTACCACGCCCTGACCCAGGGCTACCTCGTCGGCGAGGTGGTGCGCCGCGTCGCCGGGGTCAGCCTCGGCGAGTACTTCGCCAAGGAGCTGGCCGGGCCGCTCGGCGCCGACTTCCACATCGGCACCGGCCCCGAACACGACCACAGGGTCGCCAGCGTGATCCCGCCGCCGCCCCTGCCGATGCCGCCCGGCGCCGACGAGACCAGCATCGCCGTTCGCACCCTCACCAACCCCCGGCTCGACGCCAGGGAGTCCTTCACGATCCCCTGGCGGCGTGCCGAGATCCCGGCGGCGGGTGGGCATGGCAACGCCCGCTCGGTCGCCCGCGTGCAGTCGGTCCTGTGCGGCGCCGAGGTCGGGGGGAGGCGGCTGCTGTCCGAGGCCGGTGCCGCTCTGGCCTTCCAGGAGCAGGCCTGCGGCACCGATCTCGTCCTGGGCGCGCCGCTGCGCCTGGGCATCGGCTACGGGATCAGCGGACCCGAGATCCCCATCGGTAGGGGCGAGCGCGCCTGCTTCTGGGGCGGATGGGGCGGGTCGCTCGTCGTCAATGACCTCGCTGCCGGCCTGACCGTCGCCTACGTGATGAACCGGATGGGCGAGGGCACCCTCGGCGACGCCCGCGGCGCCGGCATCGTCCAGGCCGCCTACGCCGCCCTCGACGCGTAGCGGGGCGCGGCCGACGAGCTGACTTTGACCGCGGTCGCCGCTGGCAGGGCACCGTCTGGGAACCGACTGCGTCCCCCCAAGGGCACCGGGTAGACGTCATCTCTAAGGAAGGTCGTCACCTTTACGATGTGCTCGAGACCGGCACCTTGCGAGGCGAGCACGGTCTCCAGGTTGGCGTAGACCTGATCGGCTTGAGCAGCGACGTCTCCCGGCCCGACGAGGTGCCCGTCTGAATCGATCGCCACCAGACCTGAGATGAACATCAGTCTGGCATCCGGGAGATCGACCCGAACGACCTGGCTGTCAGCGCGCGGCTGGCGGCGCGTCCGGTGGGTTGTAGCGCGTGATCATCAACGGCACAGTGACAGAGCGGTCAAACGCCGCTCTGCCTCACAGATTTGCCCGCCGACGTTCTACGAGTGGCATCCCCCAACGCCGGGAGCGTGACACCGTTCGGCACATTGAGGGCATGCGTGCTCGGCGATCTGTGCGTTCGTTCTGGCGCAGTCCGAGCGCCGGCCGGGGAGCGACGAACGATCGGGCAGACATGTACGCAGGTCGCGGCTTTGGAGGAAGAGCCGTTCGCAGGGCCGCGAGCGTCGTTGACCGGCACATGCACGCCCGGCGCACCTCACGCCTTTAGGTGGGCGTCAAAGAACGCGATGATTCGGCGCCGGGCATCCTGCGCAGATCCCTCGTGGTAGCCAGACCCCGGCGACAACCTTCCCATGACCCTGAACAGCAGAGGCGTCTGATCTCCGGCTCGTTCATGGTCGTTGAGGAACGCGTGCCCAGCGTCGGGATACTCCTTCACGTCGTGCTCGACTCCGACGGCGGTCAGCGCCTTGTCGAGGCGATCCGCTGCTCCCCGCAGGGTACGATCTTTGGCGCCATAGCTTCCGACGATGGGGCAAGCTCCGTTGAGGTAGCTGGCCGTGTAGGCGTCCTTGGGTGCCGTGCCGTAGTTGACACTCGACACCGTGAATCCGCGATCAGGCGTGAGCAGCAAGGCCAATCCGCCACCCATGCAGAAGCCGATCACACCGATTGCACCCGTACAGTCTTCCCGCGCTGCAATCCAGGCGCGTGCGGCTTCGATGTCGTCAAACGCCCTTCCCCGCCGCGCACGCACGTCGCGCATGATCGAGATCATGCAGGCCAGCGTGCCGCGCCCGGCGAAGAGGTCCGGCGCCACCGCCAGGTACCCCTCGCCCGCGAGCCAGTCGGCCTGGTTCCGCAAGTCCTGGCTCATCCCCAATGCGTCGTGAATGACCACGACGCCCGGCCACGGACCTGACCCGCGCGGCAGCGCAACATACGCAGGAAGCTCACCCTGCGGCGTCGCGATCATCACTGGTCGCCGTTCGACGTCGTGGCTTCGAGCATCGTCTTGAGTCCCGTCCAGATCGCGCGCTCCTGGTGGCGGCCCATCCAGGAGACGACGGGCGCCGCGAGCTTCGCGACGCCGCGCAGTTCGACGTTCCAAGACCAGCTCATCAGCGTTCCGGACGCTCGAGGCTCGAAAGTGAGCGCGCCCACAGTCCTCATTGCGCCAACCGTGGACACCGAGCCAAGTCTGGTCGGCCGCTCGAAGTCCGTGAACTCGATCACCATCGTGAACGTCCGCGCCCGGGACTTCATCGTCGCGGCGAAGCGGCTTCCATGGCCGATCGGCGGATCGGAGAGCAGCGAGACGGCGGTCATCCTTGGGTTGTAGCGGGGCTCGTTGCGTTCATCCGCGACGACGTCGAACACAACCCCGGGCGGACAATCGATGCAGATCTCCCCCTTGATGGTTGCCATCTCGCTTCCGATGCCAGCGAAGCCGTCCCTCGGTCAGTGAAGCACGGCGTGACGCACAATGCCCGCTCGGCGCTGGTTCCGCACGCCGTCGGTCCCGTACAGATCGTGCATGTGGACGCGTCCCTGAACGCCTAATACACGTGTGATCCATCTGGTATCCCCGTGTATCTCGCTGGCGGCCAGGATCATGCAGGGATGAGCGCCTTTCCGTGCCTGGTCCGGTCCTCGACGAGCGGTGGTGAGGCCCGTTTCGAACTGGGTGATCCGCTGGTCGACTCGTACCTGGCGTTCGTGGCGGGCCGGGCCCGGGCGAACACGCTTCGGGCGGTCGCGCATGACCTGAAGACCTTCTTCGGTGTGGTCGACAAGGACCCGGCCGAGGTCGTGGCCGCAGATGTGTTCGACTTCCTCGCCCATCAGCGCGGCGACCGCACGGTGGTGCGGATCAGCGACGGCGAGTCGGGGCTGTCGGCCCGCACGATCGCCCGGCGCTTGTCGTCGATCTCGGGCCTCTACTCGTACCTGGTCGCTCGTGGTGACACGCCGGTGCGCTCGAACCCGGTGCCGCGGGGGCTCTCGACCCGCCGGCGGGGCGGACGCCGCCAGCAGGTGCCGCTGGTGCGGGTGCCGCGCACGCTCCCGAAGATCCTCTCCCCAGCCGAGGTCAACGCGCTGCATCGCCGCGCTGCGCACCCACCGGGACCGGGCGATGGTGTTCGCCATGGTGTTGGGCGGACTGCGCCGCTGCGAGGTCCTCGGCCTCACCCTCGCCGACATCCAGGTCCCGGAGCGGTCGCTGTTCGTCGCTGAGGGCAAGGGCGGCCACCAGCGCGTGATCCCGATCTCCAACACGTTCTTCGCGGCGGTCGGTGACTACCTCCGCGGAGAACGACTCCGGGACACGGACACGGACCGGGTGTTCGTGGCGCTCAAGGGCCCGACCCGGGGCCGGCCGCTCACCGCTGATGGAATCGACACGATCCTGCCGCGCCGCGCGCCAACGCGCCGGACTGGAGCGGGCCACCTGCCATCAGCTCCGCCACACCTGTCTCACCCGCCTGCGCGAGGCCGGGATGCAGCTCGAAGCGGTCCAGGCCCAAGCCGGGCATCGCCTCGATCGAGTCGACCCGGATCTACCTGCACCTCACCGACGACTGGCTCGCCAGCGAGTACCGGCGCGCTGCTGCACGGATCGACGCCGACCATGCCGCTGAACTGCTGGCCGTCCAAGAGATCAACCAGTGAGCGCCGCCGCGGTCCCCGTCGTCGAGCCGTGGATCCCTCGCCCCGAGTCGCACCGGGAGTGGCCCGAGCTGTCGGTCCAGGCGCCGCAGCTGACCGCCACGATGCGCCGCTACCTGCTGCAACTCACCACGTTCCTCGCCCCCCGCAGCGTCGATGTCGCCGACAGCACCCTGCGCCAGTTGGCCCGCTGGTTGGTCGCCAACACCGACGTGGCCGTGGTGGCCGACATCGAACGCGGCCACATCGAGGACTACAAGGTGTGGCTCGCCGCCCAACCCGGAACCCGGGGCCCGACCCTGGCCAAGAACACCCAACGCCAGCGGCTCCGGATGATCCGCATCTTCCTGGAACGGCTCATCGAATGGGACTGGCCCGACGCCCCGGGCCGCAACCCGATCCTGCACGGCGACATCCCGCCCCGCCCCGAACCGCTCCCCAAGTTCCTCACCGACACCGACGCCGCCAAGTTCATGGCCGCCGCCCGAGCCCACCGGCTCCCGCGCTACCGGCTCGTCGCCGAGATGCTCGCCCGCACCGGCCTGCGCGCCACCGAACTGTGCGAGCTCGCCGCCGACGCTGTCACCCAGATCGGCGACGCCCACTGGCTCCGCGTGCCGGTCGGCAAGCTCCGCAACGACCGCTTCATCCCCCTGCACCCCGACCTCGTGAAGCTGCTCGGCGAGTGGACCGCCGCCAACGCCGACCACATCCGCGCTCAGGGCCGGCTCCTCGCTGACGGCCACGTCCCCATCTACCGACGGACCGTGCACCGCATCGTGGCTCGCATCGGCATCACCGCCGGCATCGGACCCGTCCACCCCCACCAGCTCCGACACACCCTGGCCACCCAAGCCATCAACCGCGGGATGCGCCTCGAAGCCATCGCCGCGCTGCTCGGCCACCGCTCACTCGAGATGACCCTCGTCTACGCCCGCATCGCCGACCGGGTCGTCGCCGACGAATACGCATCCGTGTGCCAACAGATCGACGCCCTCTACAACACCGCCGCCACCCCCGGCGCGCTGCCCGCCGAGATCGAGACCGCCGCCATGACCAAGCTCCGCCAGCGAGAGCCACGCCCGCATGCTCGGCAACGGCCTCTGCACCCGGCCCGTCGAGCTCGACTGCCGCATGGAATCCGCCTGCGAGACCTGCGCCTACTTCAAGACCGGACCCGAGTTCGTCCCCGTCCTCCTCCGCCAACGCGATCACGCCCGCGACCACGGTCAACCGACCGGGCAGCCCTCTTCGATCAACTCCTCGACCAAGCCACCAAGGCCACCCCTTGACACCGATTACACGTATAACGCCGGATCCGAGCGCATCGGCGTCGTCTGTCGGCAACGGGCGCCTGGGTGGAGGTGTCGCCCATGTCCTGGGACAGAACTGTCGACCATGTCCCGGGACCGGACATGCGCTTCGGTTGTGCTGCCTGGCTCCAGATGATGGGTGACGGTATGTCGTTGTCGCCTCGTCACGTGTGACCTTGCCGGCGGCCCGACGCTGGGTGAAGCCCATCGGACCACGCGCGTCGCGGAAGTCGTCGTGGCCGTCGGCTTGGTGCGGGCCGAGCAGCCGCTTCACCTGCCTTGCCGACGCCGACGGCCCTGGCTGCTGACTGAAGGCCGTGCCGGGCAGTCTCGCCAATGGATCACGCACACGCGGGGAGGCGTCCCGCACGCAAGGATCGCGTCACATGGCGGCCAGGAACCGCTCGACGGCCGTTTTCTCGCTCGCGAGGTGCTCGCGCAGTGCTGACACGATCGTTTTCTCGACGGCGCCCGCCACGAGTGGCGCCTTGAACCGCACGCTGCCCTCGACGGTGCGAATGGCCCCGCCGGAGAGGCCGGGCCGGGTCGTGCACTTGGCAGAGACACGGAAGCGATCGGCGTAGTTGTCTGGCACGATCCGGTAGTCGACATGCCGGCGGGCGACCTCGTGGGTCGAGTGCTCAACCCAGCTCAGCTTCTGCGGGTCGAGCACGGCGCGGACGACCGAGTTGAGGTCGCCGACGAAGCGGTAGCGGATCTGGAACAACACCTTGCCGACGTCGTCGACGGTGCGGGCGAGAATCTCCGGTCGAGCACGGGATGACATCTCGCCGATCACCTCGTAGAGGTCGGACTCGGTGTAAGCACGGGCCACATCATCCGGATCGGCGGCGTAGGTCTGCTCGATGACGAAGTCCACACCCGCCAGTGTCCTCCACGGCACCCCCCGGTGCATCGGCGCCGTCCCGGAACATTCAATGTGTGAGGACCTCCTCGGCTCGTGTGCGGACAACCATGTGGTTCGCCAAGTGTCCGTGGACGAACGAGGAGGTCCCTGATGGCGATGGTATGTGGGTTGGATCTGCACCGGCGGCAGATCACCTTCGATGCGCTCGAGGTCGACTCGGGCAAGGAGTGGCGGGGCCGTATCTGGCAGCCCGATCGGGACCGGTTCCGGCGGTGGCTGCGCAGCGACCTGACCCGCCGAGCAGAGGGCGGCGGCCCGGTGGCGTTGGCGGTGGAGGGCTGTACCGGGTGGCGCTACGTGGTCGAGGAGATCGAGGCCGCGGGGTTCGAGGCGCACCTGGCCGAGCCGGCCGATACCCAGGCGGCCCGTGGTCGCAAGCACCGGGCGAAGACCGACCGTACCGACGCCCGGCTGTTGCGGGAACTGCTCGCGGCCGGGGAGCTGCCGGCGAGCTGGATCCCACCCCAGGGCGTGTTGGAGTGGCGGGAACGGGTGCGGCTGTACGTGTCGCTGGTCAACCAGCGCACCGTGTGGTGCCAGCGGATCCACGCCGAGCTCTATCAGCACGGCGTGGCGGTGCCCGAGGGCGCCATCCGGACACCGAAGACGCGGTCGATGCTGGCCGACGGGGACCTGGCGTTATCGCCGGCGGGGCGCCAGCGGATCACGGTCGGGTACCGGATGATCGACGCCACCGACGCGGAGGCCCTGCCGTTGAAGAAGGAGCTGCAGCGTTTCGGGACCCGTCAGCCAGCGTGTCGGGCCCTGGCCGACGCGCAGTACGGCATCGGTGGGTTGATCGCGGTAGCGGTGTGGTCCGAGCTCGGCGACTGCCGTCGCTTCGCTCGTTCGGAGCAAGCGGTACGCCACACCGGCCTGGACGTGTCGGTGGACTCGTCCGACCGGCGCCGCGCCGGCGGGTTCTTGTCCCGGCAAGGCCCCCAGACGTTGCGGTGGGCGCTGTACGAGGCGGCCAAGAACTCGTCGCACCTGCGCAGCCCCGACCACGACTTCTACGCGGCGGTCAAGGCGCGTCACGACGGCAAGATCGCCGCCATCTCGGTGGCCCGCAAGCTGGCCCGCCGCTGCTACCACGTGCTGCGCAGCATCGAGCCCGAGCTGGTCTACGCCATCCCGGCCTGAACCTCACCACCGGCCGGGACGGTCGGGACCGCCCATCTCCACATCAGGGTCACCCGCGGTCAGCTCCTGCAACCGGCGTGCCCGCCAGCACTCGTGCTGGACGGCCTTCGAACACTGACGCGACCGCGCTCCCACCCCACGGGGGACACCCGATCACGATTGTTGTCGCCGACGACACCAGCTTCGTCGAGCACCCAGGTAACGCTGGGCGCCCCCACGCCACCGACCGGCCCAACAGGATTCTGCACCGGCCCTCGGGTTGGTCAAGGTCGTACGTCCTCGCTTCGCTGCGGGCGCTCCACCTTGACCAACACCTCCGGTCCGGAGCCCTCCGCACCCAGGCCTTGCCCGGCGCCCCTCACACAGGTAACGCCGGCTTGGTGGCGTCTCGGTCACCCCGCTGGCACATTACGACGGCGGTCACGTTCCGTGGTGGCCACCCGAACCGCGTCTACGTCATTGACAACTGCACAGAGTCTGTCGTCCGCGCAGCCCCGCGACGCGGACCCGGCCGTGGACGACGTCGATGACACCGTTCTGGTGTCTGCACATAGTGCGCCGCAGCGGGCTGCGGGCGCCGGGCCGGTAGAGGCTGTCGATCCGCTTGGCCACGATTCCTTCGAGCCGGCTCCGCCGCGCGGCCTCGTGCAGGTCGGCGCCGTCACCGAGTTGATGTGCGGGTACCAGCAACCCGTCTCCGGGCTCGACCAGCTCGGTCAGCAGGTGACGGCGCTCCAGGTTGGGTGAAGCCGGTCAGATCCTGGCCGTCGAGCCACAGCACGTCGAAGACCACGTAGCAGACGGGGATCGTCGCGGCGACGCGGGCGGCCGCGGGTCGTGTCGAGACGCAACGGCTGGCGGGGATCGCCGATGGCGGCCACCACCCGACCTGTTGACTGAACTACCGCTGGGCCGTGAACAACGGGGTCCTCGTCAGGACCGTGCGCAGGCGTCGGCGCGGGCGAGGAGGGTGGCGCGTTCGCGGGCGTTGTGGGTGAGGGAGGCTGCGCGTTCGAACTCGGTTCGGGCCTCGGCCGTTCGGCCCAGGCGGACGAGGAGGTCAGCGCGCACGCTGGGCAACAGGTGGTACGACCGGAGGTTGGGATCGTCGGCGAGCGCGTCCACTAGCTCGAGCCCGTCCTCGGGTCCAGACGACATCGCAACAGCGACCGCCCGGTTGAGCGCGACGACCGGGGTCGGAGAGAGCTGTGAGAGGGTGTGGTAGAGGGCCTCGATGCGGGCCCAGTCGGTCTCCTCGGCGGAGGGGGCGAGGGCGTGGCAGATGGCTATTGCCGCTTGGAGCACGTAGGGCCCGACCGGACTACCCGTCTGCTCGGCGCGAAGGAGCGCCACACAGCCCCGGCGTCGACCTGGCGGTGCGCAACGCGCTGGCCATCGCGGCCGGCCACAGCTTCGTGGTCCTGCTCCGCGAGGGCTTCCCGGTGAACGTGTTGAACCAGCTCAAGCAGGTGCCCGAGGTGTGCACGATCCACTGCGCCACCGCCAACCCTGTCGAGATACTCGTGGCGGCGACAGACCTGGGCCGGGGCATCGTCGGGGTGATCGATGGCCGGGTGCCCGTCCGTGTCGAGGACCGACGACGACGTGGCCGACCGCAAGCAGCTCCTGCGCAGCATCGGCTACAAGCTCTGATGCCAAAGACGGACTAGGCCTGGGGCCCGCCCTCGGGATACTCGTCAGCGTGGTCCTCGATCGGCTCGGGCTCGTAGAGGATGTCGTCGGCACCCGACCGGGTGGCGATGTCCTCGACGGTGCACTCCACGCCGGGCTGCTCGCTCCAGCGCGCCACGGCCTCGGCTGCGTCGTCCTCGGAGTCGCACCGCTCCGACGCGATCCGTCGACCGTTCCGGAAGACCTGGACCTCGATCGTCGGCGTGCTCGACGGATCGAACCGCCGTGGCTCGCTCATGGCCCTGTCGCAAATCGTTCGGCGGGCTCGACCAGGGCATCGGCCCCCGGGAAGAACAGGGTCTCGTGGCCGGTGCCGGTCCATCGGACCCGGTAGGGCGGTGTGCCGTCGGGCCCCCGGATCTCGAGCACAGTGCCGTCGTGGTTCGGATCGCCGACGTGGTTGCCGCGAACGATGATGTGGTCGCCGACGTGAGCACGCATGGGCCGTACCTCCTGCGCTCGAGACGGGCCCTCATCGTCGTCCCGCGGCCCCGGTCGGCGACAGGGACCAAGGTCACGACCTCCGCGCACGGGCTCGTGTCAGGCCATTTGTCCCTGGGCCGCGGTGGGCGTGCAGCGGATGATCGATCCATGGCTTGCGATACGCCTGGGCGCCGTCGCACTGGGCCGCCGAGAGGCCGCGGCCATCGTCGGGTGCGCACACCGCGGACGTGCTCCTGGAGGCGTGGGCGGAGGATCTCGCCGGTTGCCTGGAGGAGGCGGTCACCGCGTTGACGTCCACGTACGTCGAGGTAGACAGCGGTGCGGCCCGGACGCCGCAGGTGCGACGGATCGGCCGGGGGCCGGTGGAGGATCAGCTGTTGGCGCTGCTCGACGAGGTCGTGTTCGTGCTCGACACCGGTGAGGGCGTGCCGGTCGCCGCCGAGGTGCGCCGCCGGGACGACGGCGGCCTGGACGTGGTGCTGTCGTCCGTGGCCCGGGATCAGGTCGTCGGTGTGGGGTCGGTGCCCAAGGCGATCGCTCGTTCGGAGCTGGGGGTGGTCGAGCGACCGGGGCGGGTGTGGTGCCGCTTCCTCGTCGACGTGTGACGAGTGTCCCGGCTCTCGATGGTGGAATCGGCGCAGCTGTCTGCGGTTCAGCCTTTGACGACGCCGAGGGGGACGGGGCGGGCGACGCAGTGGCCGAGCCCGGCGCGTTCAACGGTGGCGACGACCTCGTCGACGCCCTTGTCAGAGAGCACTCGGCGCGCACCGGCAGGTGCCGGCCGTCGACATCGAGGTACACGGTGGTCACCGCCGGGTCGCCCCGCCGCCCGACAGCGCCCGCACGACGGTCACCGTCGGGTTCGTGCCGGTGCCGGTCCCGGTACTGCCCCGAGCCGCGTCAGCCACCAGCCCGATGCACCCGCGGCCGGCTCTGGGGCGGCTCGACCTCCGCGGCTCGCGGTAGCAGCTTGTCGACGGTGGCGATCGGTGTCCCCTCGCCGAGGGCCCGCCGCCGGCACGCCCGGCACAGGCCACGCGACACATGCCGATCGCTGCCGCAGCTCCGGCACACCTTGATCGCAGCATCGCGGTGCGGCTTCATCAGCTCACCTCCGCGCTCGGCGGGCCGTCCGCCCGCGCCTCTCGAAGGTCGAGATCACCTCGATCGTGCGCCCGTGCACCGCCGACCAGGGCCGAAGGCCCCGCCTCCGACGGCGCGTCGCCCGGCGGGACCAAGGTCATCGTGTCGGTGACGACCGCCCCTACCGGCTGGGTGGGATGACGACCCACAGTCCAGTGGTGTGAACGCCGCTGCGCGATGGCAACCCACCGGTCGCCTCCCCTCGCCGGGCACCGGCGTCCCGACCGCGCCGTCGTGGTCGGGGATGCTCTACGACACCTGGTTCCACCAGCCATGGGGTCGCTACGCCTTCGGGGTCGAGTCGGCCGCCGTCATCGCCACGATAGGGCCGCTCGGAGGTCGACGGATGCTCGACGTGGGCTGTGGCACCGGGCGGCTGGGAGAGCGGTTGGCAGCGGCCGGTGGCCGGGTCGTGGGCCTGGACCTCGAGCCCAGCATGTTGGCGATCGCTGCGGCGCGCATGGCGTTCCCCCTGGTCGAAGGCGACGCCCATCGCCTGCCGCTGCGCTCGGGCAGTGTGGATGCGGCGATCGCTCTCGCCGTGCTCGAGTTCGTGGCCGACCCGCCGAGCGTGGTCGCCGAGATGTGGCGGGTCACCCGGGCCGGTGGTCGCATCGTCATCGGGGCGCTGAACCGCCGCAGCCCCTGGGGCGCCGCCCACCGGCGGGAGCTGCGCCAGGCTCCGTGGGCCGCGGCCCGGTTCCTCGACCGGCGAACCCTGACGGCGCTGGCCGATCCCTACAGCCGGCCGCAGCTGACCGAGCACCTGTTCTCTCCCGGTGCCCTGCCCGGGCTAACCCGGCTCGGCCCCCTCCTCGAACGGCTCGGGCGGATGGCCCCCGGGTACGGCGCCTTCCGTGTGCTGACGATCGAGCGGCGATGACCAGGCAGGCCGGGGCACCGGATCCGGGTGCTCGCGATCGTGGGGGCATGTCCAGCGTCCCGATCCCGGCGGGCAAGCTGCCCGTCGACCTGCTCACTGGCCTCCTCGCCGGGCTCGGGCCGATGCCGCCCGAGGTGCTCGTCGGTCCTGCCGTCGGTGAAGATGCGTGTGCGCTCGACCTGCGGCCGGGGTGCTGATGGCGGCGACTGATCCGATCACGCCGATCGGCCGCGAGGTGGGACGCCTGGCCGTGATCGTGAACGCCGACGACATCGCGGTGATGGGCGTCCGGCCCCTTGCAGTCGTCGGAGCCACTCTCGTCGGTGGCGACACCGAGATCGCCCGTGCGGTGACGCAGCCGGTCGCGGTCGGCCAGATGATCGGCGTCGCGACCCATCGTGACCGGTTCGTATCCACGGCAGGTGCCCACCCGGCGACGTGGTCGTGCAGGTCGGCGGGACCCCGATCGAGGCGGCCCCGGTGCTGGCCGTCGAGGCAGCCGACCGCCTGGGCGGACTAGAGCCCGACATCGTCCGGGCCGCCGCCGCAGGGCTCGAGGATCCCGGGATATCGGTCGTCGACGCCACCGAATTGTCGATCGGCGCCTCACCGCAGCCACCGCAAGGACACCCGCCACCACCGAGTTCACCAGGAGCCACCGGGACCCAGGCCCACCGGGCGAGCGAACGTCCGCTCCCCACCGTCCTAGTGATGCGGTGGCCCCGACGATCTGCTGACTCCCGCCCCCGGTCCGTCACGGCGCTTCCGCGGCGCCGCTCGGCCAGGATCAGGAACGCAGGTCGCCTGCGCGTCGGCGTCCAGCTTCCCGAGGTCGAGCGTCACGTGTCCTGGCCCGAGTACCTGGTCATGGCACGTGCTGCCGAGGACGTGGGGTTCGACTCGATCTGGGGCGAGGTCATTCGGCCCTGGACCCGTAGGGGACGGAGTTCCAGGATGGTCGTGGCAGGCGGAGCAGGGAGTTGAGGGCGATGGATCAGCTGATGGGCAAGGTTGCGGTTGTCACGGGGGCAGCCAGCGGCATCGGGCGCGCGATGTGCGAGGCGTTCTCCGGTGAGGGCATGCGGGTGGTCATGGCCGATGTCGAAGAGTCGGCGCTGAACGTTGCGGCCAAGGAGGTGGAAGCGGCGGGAGCTGACGTGCTCGCGGTGGTGACCGACGTCAGTTCGGCGGAAGCCGTTGACGGCCTCGCACAGGCCACCGTCGAACGGTTCGGAGCCGCCCATCTCCTGTGCAACAACGCCGGCGTGGGCGACATCGGCGACCCGTGGGAAGGTCCTCTTAGCGGCTGGGAGTGGACGCTCGGGGTCAACCTGATGGGCGTCGTGCATGGCGTCCGGGCCTTCCTTCCGATCCTGCGAGCTCAACACGGGTCTCACATCGTGAACACTGCGTCGATCGCCGGGATCTTGCCTATGCCGGGGGGTCCGTACTCGGCCAGCAAGTACGCCGTGGTAGGGCTGTCGCAGTCCTTGTTCCTCGGAGAGCAGTTGCTGGCGACCGGGGTCGGGGTGTCAGTGCTTTGCCCCGGCTTTGTCCGCACACGCGTTGGCCGTGGTGAGCGGAACTGGCCGGCGCGGCTCGGGCCGTTGCCTGACATACCGCCCGAGTTCGAGTTCATTCGCCAAGCTGTCTTGGAGGCAATCGACTCAGGCATGGAGCCGTCGGTGGTCGCCACCAAGGTGGTCGACGCCGTCAAGCAGCACCGATTCTGGATCCTGACGCACGACGAGTGGATGCCCGCCGTGGCCGACCACTATCGAGCGTTGGTCGAACAGCGGGATCCGACACTTCCACCGATCACGCCCAACGCATAGCCGCAACGGTCAACGGAGGCGAACCCCCGGCAGCGCGCATCCGTTGCCGGGCGCCATCGAGCGCGCAAAGATGTGGTCGCGACGGACGGAAGGCGAGCCGGTCCGACGAGGACCAGTGCAGGCGTCGTCAGTAGTCGGTTCCGGACCTTGGAGCCTGGAAACGCCGGCTGCCTCTCGCGAGCGCGCTCGATCGACGGCACTGGTTGACGTTCCGGCGCGGGAACTCGCTCCGTCGCCCGCGACCCGCACGCCGCGTCGGGTCGTCGTCGGTGTCGTCGTCGAGGCGGACGCCATTGGAGTCTCGGATCCGATGAAGCGCGCACCGCGAAGGAAGGACGATCGACGCTGACGCCCAGCCGGCGTCAGGCGCCCGCTCGGGTCACATCGTCACTGAGGAGAAGGCGCTCGCCTTTCGTCCTCCGCGAGGAGCACGATGTCGGCATGAGGAAGGCCCTTGTGTTCGCGGCGGTGGCGATCGGGTTGGTTCTAGCGGCGAAGCGGTTCGCGCCGAAGATGCAGGACATCGATTGGGAGAAGCGGTTCGAGCGGATGCCGGACAGCGCGCCACCGAAATGGATGTTCAACAACATCAGAGCGATCCGCGAGAACACGGACCGAATCCTGGAGCTCCTAGCGCGCGAACGCCCGCACACTTCGGAACCGGAGAGCACGGCGACCGAATAACCGGCCTGCGAGGGCGACAGTTGCAGCAAGGACCATGAGGGGCGGTCGGCACGTCGAATACCGAATACCGTCGCGATCTGAAGCTCCATGATGATCAGGGTCAGTCTCGAGAGGACCCAGGACAGCAGCAGGCCGAGGGGACGACCGAGCATCCACCCATAGCCGGCTTGCACGATGCTCCCCGCCGCTAAGGCGCGTCGGATGTCGCAGGCTCGGGCGCCGACGCAGCGAAGGACGCCGATCTCGCGGGTGCGCTCGATGACGTTCATGGTGATCGCGTACACGAGGCCGACCATCCCGGTGGCGACACGACGCCGCCGACCACAGTGATCATGTTGAGGACGGCATCGTTGGCGGCCTTGTTCTCGGCCTTGAGAGCGTAGAGCTTCTCGGGAGCGACGCGGTAGCCGGCGGCCGTGAGCTGGTCGTCGATGGAGTTTGGTGGTGCGGTCGATCACGCCGTGGTTCTCGTCGGTCATCGACGGCCACAGCACGTTGGTGGTGTCGGCCCCAACCGGTGGCGCGTTGGAGCCAGGTGAGCGGCACGTAGACCGCACGTCCGTCGTCGCGCTGGCTGCTGTCGACGCCGACAATGCGCACTTGGGTGTCACCGCCGGCGGTGCGCACGGTCGCGGTGTCGCCCGGCTCCAGATTGTCCTCCCGTGCGGCGTTGGGTCCGCGACCACCGCGACCTGAACCCGCCACGCCGCCCGGCGACACCCCAGCCGACACTTTTCGCCGGCGGTCCCGGCGGGCACCGGGGCCGGTGACCGAGGTCCTGGGCATGGCACCACTCCAGCGTCGCCGCCCCGCCCACCCGGCTGAACCGGCAGCGGCGACAGGCCTCGCATCGCTCAGCAACGAGGAGGCCCCGATGTGAGCCGCGAAGGGCCAGCTTTAGAAGCGCTCGGGACCTCAAAGGATGTTGGCAGGCTCTCGGCGCTCGGCCGGCCTGCCGCCGCATTCATCCACCCCGCTCAGTGGTGATCCAACGTCAACCCCTGAAGCACTCGGTGGCAACGGTCGCCGTGTCGGGATGGGGGGTTGTGCTCGCTCGATTTCTCGGACGCCTCCGTTGGCGTCCGCCGCCGCTGCCCTCATGCCTGGGCGGTTTGGTCGAGCATCCAGGCCCGGTAAGCGGGGCTGGTGGCGATGATCGGGAGGGCGAAGACGGCGGGGACCTGGTAGGGGTGTTCGGTGTCGAGGCGTTCGATGATGCGGGGCACGAGCGCGGTGCGGGTGTGGACGCCAGCTCGGGCCTCGGGCCGGTCGTGGATCTCACCTTGCCAGCGGTAGATGGAGCGGATGGTCGTCAGTTTGCGGACGCGTGCGTAGCGGGCGACCCCGACCAGGCGATCGCCGAGCTCGGCGATGAGGGCCACTCGGTCGTCGTGTTCGACGTGCGTGAATCGCTCGACCTCGGACGCGCTCAGCGTCGGCTTGGACGAGAAGAAACGGGCGTAGACGGTGTCCGGCGAGAACCGGCTGTGGAACGCCACGAGCGCCTCTCCGTCAGCCGGCTCGATCGGGCACACATGGACGGTGCCGCCGTCCAGCAGGACGGCATCCGATGCCTAGTGCGCCGGGCGGGTCGTCGCCGATGTCAGCGTCACGGCCGGTCCACGACCGGGCGTGCTCAGACCCGGTCCTTCGGCCGGAAGCAGGCGCGAAGGTCGTCGCTGGCTTCGGCGAAGGTCGTCGAGAAGGCCTCGCGGAGCGCCCGCGCCACGTCCCGGGCGTCGTCTTTCACGGCCGGGTCCTTCACCGTGTTGCCCACGGTGTCGAACGCATGGTCGACCGAGTCCCGCAGGTCCTCGAGTGCCGAGCGGAGCGACTCGTCGGCGCCGCCCGAGGCCTCCTTGAAGTGACGCTTGAGCTTCAGGCCCAGCTCGCCGAACAGATCCGCGACCTCACTCCACGCTTGCTTGGTGTCGCTCATGTCAGGTGCCCTTCTCGTTGGTCCGCCCCTTCCACGAAACACCATCGCGAGGCGCTCCAGGTAGGGACGAAGGTCCTCTCGGTGGACCCCGACTCACCACAGGAGCCGCTCGAGCGTGCAGCAGGCGGCGATGCCGCGAGCGCCGTGGAGCGGCTCGCCAGCGGTGACGATCGGCCCTACCCCCCTTCGCTGCGCGGGCTCAGGCTGGGCCCATGGAGGCAACTCTGGCCTACGTGGCCGCCGCCGTCACCGGGCTGTGGGGAGTTGCCCATGCCGTGCCGACGACCCATGCGGTCGCCGGGGTCGAGCCCATCACTCCCGACAACCGCCGCGTGATCCTTCAGGGGTGGATCGCCGAGAGTGTGACGCTGTGGGGCCTTGCGGCGTTGGTGGTCGCCGTGACCGCCGTGGACGCCGACGCAGACGTGACCGCATGGGTTCATCGAGTTGCGGCGCTGCTCCTCGCCGCCAGCTGCGTGTGAACAGGCCACGCCACGTCGGAGAAGGTCGGAGCGATCGGCACGTGAACCGGGGCAACGACATCGAGGTGAGCGTCGGCTTCCTCGAACGCCGCGGGCCCCGGCTACACCACCCCGACCGACCACGAAACCGCCTACTACCGTCAAGCCATCCCGGCCCCCGAGCCGATCACCCAATAACCCGAGCGGTCATCGAACCCGGGACGTTTCAAGACGCTGCGCCCCGAGTTCCTCGATGGCAAGGCCTTCGCCTCGCTGAGCGACGCCCAGGCGCAGCTGGATGCCTGGGTGGGCCACTACAACCATGAGCGGCCGCATCAGTCGATCGGTCTGGTGCCGCCGATCAAGCGATTCGGGCTCGCCGCCCCACGCCGGGTCCTGTCGAGCTCGCCGAGCCCGAGCGGCCGCCATCGCAGCGCCGGTGACGACGCGGCGGGTGAGCGCCAAGGGCACGATCAGTTTCGCCGCCGCGCAGTACAAGGCCGGCGTCTGGCTGGCCGGCCAGGAGGTGGAGGTGGTCTGCGACCGTGGTCTCGTGCAACTCCACCACCGGGGCGTGCTCATCGCCACCCACGCTCGCCGGCACGCCCTCGCCAAGCAGGACGCCGGGTTGCAGCGTGGCCGGCGACTGCGGCCGGCACCGAAGTCGGTGACCGCCGCGTCGGTGACCCGCAAGGTCGACAGCTCGGGCAACGTGTGCTTCGCCGGCACCAGCTACCGGGTCGGCGCCAAGTTCCGGCGCCGCCAGGTGCAGGTCGCGGTCGTGGGCGACACGGTGGAGATCAGCGTCGGTGAGCAGCTCATCCGCGCCCACCCCGTACGCCACGAGCACACCCGCGAATACGGCGCCCTCGCCAACCCCGGCTGCCGCCCCCACCGCATCAACGCCGCCCAACCCACGCCCCACCGTCGTCCAGCTACCGGGGTCGAAGTGTCAGACGGGTACCGGGGCTTGACATGGTCGATGAAGGGGCACAAGCAGTTCCGATCCGGGCGTGGCGGCTGGCCGTGTTCGCCGGTGTCTACCCAGACACCGGCCGAAAGCGGTACCTCTTCGAGACCGTGCGCTCAGGCGCTAGTCGCGGAAGACCGACGCTTTGGTTCGAAAGTGAGTCGCCTTGCTTCTTCGAGGCCGCGACTCGCGGCCTCGAAGACTCCGGGTGGCCGGCCGAGCCGGGGCTGGCCGGCCACCCGGATACGAGCGCGACCGGTATGCGGCTACGACCGGTTGCCGCGGAGTTGGTAGAGCGTGCCGAGGAAGAAGCCGTAGATCAGGTGCCAGAGGAGCACCGCGGCCGGGAGCTTCCAGCCGTCGGGCCCGTAGAACGCGAACAACCCGTAGCCCTGCTTCGGAACGTACGCGTAGGGCACCAGCAGCCCGAGGCTGATGATCGTCAGCACGAAGCTGTAGAGCAGCCCGCTCGCCACGTTGCCGCCGTGGGTGTTGCGGAACCGCATGATCGGCAGGGCGAGCACCGCGTAGAGGATCGCGAAGACGATGCCGTTCACGTAGTGGAGCGACTGGCCTGGGAAGAACGACCCGGCCGTGCCGAAATCCTCGGCGGGCGTGGCGAGCAGCCCGTTGTAGAGCGGCCACGGCAGCGTTGGCAGGCCGATGGCCGGGAAGACGTAGCCGAAGTAGGTGCCGAGCTGCGTCGCGATCACGCCGACGAGCGCGGCGGCCCCGACCCGGTGACCGTCGACCCAGTCGTACCACCAGGATGCCGCGCTGCCGATGCTGGCCTTCTCGACCTCGGCGCTGCGTTCCTCCGTCGGTGTGGTGACAACTGTCGGAGTTGCCATGATTCCCCCCTTGGGACCCCATCTGCGGACGAGTGTCCGGCTAGCGGGCACGGTACCACTGGGCGGACAGCACCGGTCTCGGTTGTCACGACCTCGTCACACAGCCCATGGGCGGTAGTCGGCGCGCCAGTCGACGCCCGTTCGACGTCCGTGCCGACGGGCACGGCCTGCTCCTCGGCGAGGTGGCCGACGAGGCCGGCACAGCGGGCCGGCAGGGCGACACTGCGCATCACCGCGACGGGCAGGCCGAGGTCGGCCAGAACGGCGCCGCAAGCAGTAGGGGCCGGCGACGATCCGTGAGAGGTCGGCGACGACCAGGCCGTCGGGAGGAGCGCGGCGGGGCTCGGTCGGTGCGTCTCTGTTCATCGTGCGGGGGCACGCATTTCGGCTGCCGCAAAGGTCGACCAGCGGGTCTGGTCACTTGGTGCGATCAGGGACGCGTGGGAGGATGCCTCGATGCCCGAGGACGCGAGCCCGGACTTCGTGGAGGCGCTGGCCCGCGGCCTGGCGATCATCACGGCGTTCAGCCCCACCGCCACCGCGCTGTCGGTGAGCGACGCCGCGGCGCGCGTCTCCCTGCCGCGGCCGACGGCGCGCCGCCTGCTCATGACGCTCGAGAAGCTCGGGTACGTCCGGTCGAGCAACGGGCTGTACACGCTCACGACCAAGGTGCTGGAGCTGGGGACCGCGTACGTCGCCACGCTGGGCATCTGGGAGCTTGCCCGCCCCCACCTCGAGGCGCTCGTCGCCCGCACCGGCGAGTCGAGCTCGATGTCGCAGCTCGCCGGCAGCGACATCGTGTACGTCGCCCGGGTGCCCGTGCCCAAGATCATCGCCCTCTCGGTCCACATCGGGACCCGGTTCCCTGCGGTGGCCACGTCGATGGGCCAGGTGCTGCTGGCCGACCTCACGCAGGACGAGCTGTCCGCTGTGCTGGGGACGCCCTCGCAGTCCGGGATCATCCCCCGCATCACGCCGTCGCGCCGCGCGCTCGACCGCGATCTGGCGCAGGTGCGCAAGCGCGGCTGGGCGATCTCCGACGAGCGCCTGTCGCTCGGCATCCGGTCGGTCGCGGCGCCTGTCCGCGACGCCTCGGGCACAACGGTCGCCGCTGTCAACGTCACGGTCCACGCGGCCGAGACGCCCGTCGCCGAGCTCATGCGCCGCCACCTGCCGCTGCTGCTGGCCACGGCCGGAGACATCACCCGCGAGTGGGCCAACCTCGCGCGCCTGCCGGTGCCGGACCCGCTGGCGTCCACGTAGCGCGCCCCGTCGCCCGGTTACGCCGCAGCCATCATGTCCCGGTGTCGGTCCGCGATCACGCCGGCGAGCTCGGGCACACGGCTGAGGAATGGGGAGTGGTCGGCGTCGAGCTCCGCCGCCCTGCCCACGAGCGCGGCGCGCTCCCGCTGCGCCTCCGGCCGCACCGCACGATCATCCCCGCACACGACGTACGAACTCGGGACAGACGTCCACGCCGGGTCGGCGACCGGCTCGCTCGGCACCTCGCTGCGCATCGGCCGCAGCCGCGCGGCCGCGAACCGGGCCAGGGTCGTGCTCGTGCGGTGGAAGAGGAACCGGTCGGCGGCGGGGGACAGGCGCACCACGCCGTCGGCGCCCCGGAGCATGCAGGCCCGAAAACCCGGAGAGCCCCACCGCGGCGTGACGGCCGCCGGCGACTCCCCGGGCAGCGGCAGGCGCCCGGCGACAAAGGTCAGATGGGCGGCGCCATGACCGCCGGCCGCCACCGCCAGCCCGGCGTAGCTGTGGCACACGACGTGGACCGCGGCCCCCCGGCCACGGCCCGTGGCGACCGCGGCCCGGACGGCCGCGACATCGTCGTCGTATCCGGTGAAGGGCAGGTCGATCGCGTGCGAGTCGATGCCCATCTGCCCGAGCCGGTCCATCACCAGGAGCCAGCACCAGCCCGCAAGGTGCGCCCCGTGCACGAAGAGCACCAACGAGTCGCGGCGGGGCACTAGCGATAGACGTTGTTGCTCGTGTGGTCGCCTCCCAGCCACCGCTGCAGCGTCTCGTGGCAGTCGGCCCGGCGCTCGTCTGAGATCTCGTCCACGTTGTCGACGTCGACCGTGAACTCCAGGAGCAGACCGTTCGGGTCCTCGGTGTAGAGCGACCGGCAGTAGCCGTGCTCGAGAACGTACGTGCCGTCGGGCTTCCAACCGGCCGCCGTGAGGCGGTCGTGGATCTCGCTCCTGCAGTTCGGGCGTGACCTTGAGCGCGATGTGCCGGAACGGCGACGGCGTCAGGTCGGGATCGAACAGGTTCTGGTCCTCGTCGTGGGCGAACTGGAAGAACGCGAGCGCGCTGCCGTCGCCCAGGCCGAAGAACGTGTGGCAGTAGACCCGCTTCGCGCCGAACAGCTCGTCGGCCTCGGACCACGTGGCCACCAGCGGGAGGCCGATCAGGCCCTCGTAGAACGCGCGGGTCGCCTCCAGGTCCTTCGAGACGTACGCGTTGTGGTGCAGCCGGCTCGGCAGCTTGCCCGTCGTGCCCATGGCCCCTCCCTCGGGTCGCTCGACTAGCTTGCCCGCTACACGGACACCGTACCGTAGAACGGGCGCCGAGCATCCGGGGAGCGAACGATGGCTAATGACGCGGGCGGCATCGTCACCACCCACACAGGCAGCCTCCCGCGTCCCGACGACCTCGTCCAGATCATGTGGGCCAAGGGCGACGGCATCCCGGTCGACGAGGCGGCCCTGGCCCGGCGCGTGGCCGCCGCCGTGCACGAGGTCGTGGATCGCCAGGTCGACGCCGGCGTGGGCATCGTCAACGACGGGGAGATGTCCAAGCCGAGTTACGCCACCTACGTCAAAGACCGGCTCGACGGCTTCGGCGGCGAGGCGGTCGAGAGCTACTACTTCGCCGACCTGGCCGACTATCCCCGCAGTGCCGAGCTCGTGTCCGCCAACCCAGGGCGGCGCAAGCGCGCCGCCCGCGTGCACCTCGGAGATCGCGGTCCGGGACCGGGCCGCGATCGTCGTCGACCTGGCGACGCTCGGCGAGGCCGTCGCCGACGCCGGCATCGCGGGCACGTTCATGAGCGCGGCGTCCCCCGGGGTCGTCTCGCTCTTCTTCGAGAACCGGTTCTACGCCAGTGACGAGGACTACCTCTTCGCCATCGCCGAGGCGATGCGCTTCGAGTACGAGGCGATAGCCGCCGCCGGCGTCACCGTCCAGCTCGACTGCCCCGACCTCGCCATGGGTCGCCACACCGCCTACGCCGGGATGGACATCGCCGGGTTCCGCCGACGGGCCGCCCTCAACATCGAGGCCCTCAACCACGCCGTGCGCAACATCCCGGCCGAGCAGCTCCGCATGCACCTGTGCTGGGGCAACTACCCCGGTCCGCACCACCACGACGTCGACCTGGCCGACATCATCGACCTGGTGTGGATCGCCAAGCCGCGGACCGTCCTGTTCGAGGCCGCCAACCCGCGCCACGCGCACGAGTGGAAGCTGTTCGAGGACACCCAGGTGCCGGAGGACAAGGTGCTGTGCCCTGGTGTGATCGAACCCCAGTCCAACTATGTCGAGCACCCCGAACTCGTCGCCCAGCGGATCGAGCGGTACGCCGCCCTCGTCGGTCGCGACCGGGTCATGGCGGGCGTCGACTGTGGCTTCAGCGTGCACGTCGGCACCCAGTCCATCGACCCGGACGTCACCTGGGCCAAGCTCCGGTCGCTCGCCGAGGGCGCGGCGCTGGCGTCCAAGCGGACCTGATCCGCCGGGGCGGCGGCTCAGCTCGCTAGCCCGCTGCCTCTTCGTCGGCGCGACTGCGGCCGGACAGGATGATCAGCTCCTCGTGCAGCTCGAACCACACGGTGTGGTAGCTGTCCTTGACCGGTGCCGCCACCATCGAGTGGTCCCCGTCGCCGACCAGCCTGACAGCGAGCCGGAGGCGGCGGCGGTAGACCTCGAAGCGCGGCAGGGCGGTCGTGAGAGGGACCAGTGCCGCCGACGCCGTCGCATCGGTGCGGCGGAGCCTGGCCACGACCATCAGGTCGTGGCGGCGATCGCGGTGGTCGTTGATCACGAGCTGTCCGCCGACCGGACGCATCTGCCAGTCGGTGACGATCTGCTTCACCTCATCGTTTATGGGCGCGAACGCCTCGTACACGTCGTCGATGACCCGCCCCGCCAGCTCCTGCTCGCGTGCGTAGAGCTCGTCGACGCGGCCGGCGCCGAGCTCGGTCACGCGGTAGCCGAGCCTCGTGTCCTCGACCAGGCCTGTCGCCACGAGTTGCGCAAGCGCGGCGGACGCGTCGGCATCGACGGCCGCCCCCAGGGCCTCCGGCGTCGCCCGGCCCTTGACGCTCAGGACTTGGAGAAGGTGGTCCACGGGTCGTTCCTCCTATCCCTGCAGCCCGCCCTGCAAGTTGCGGATGCCGCTGAGCAGCGCGCCCCGCAGCGCCGCCTGTTCGTCGTCGCTCAGGCCGCTCACCATCCGGGCCTCCACCTGGTGCACCTCCGCGTCGCAGCGCGCCAGCAGGGCGCGACCCTTGGCCGTGAGGCGAGCCTGGAGGATCCGGCCATGGTCCGGGTGCACCCGGCGCCGCACGAGCCCCCGCTGCTCCAGCGCGAGGAGCACCTCGTTCATCGACTGGGGCGACACGAGTGCTCGCCGGGCGAGCTGGGCGTTCGAGAGACCGCTGCGCCCGTCGAGCACGCTCAGGGTCGCGTACTGGTTGACCGACAACCCCTGCGCCTCGAGGACCGTGCCCATCGCGCGGCGAACGACACGGTCCATGCGCCCGACGAGGTACAGCAGCGTCGGCTCGCGGCCGTCATCGGCGGTCTCCGTCGCGCTCACGGGTCGCTTCGCCATGACGCGACCATGCCAGGCCCAGGCCTCATGCGCGGTCCAGCACGATGTCGAACGTCGTCGCCAGCTCGCCGGCGTCGTCGGGCTCGAACCGCCGGACCAGGCTGTCCCGCACGCCGAACACCGCGTCATCGCGCAGGTACTCGGTCTCCTCGTCGAACACGTGAGTGATCAGCTCCTTGCAGCCGTCGGCCCGGACCCACATGTGCGTGTGACCGGGGCGCATCCAATTCCGGCCGTGGGCCTTGAGCAGATCGCCAGCCGGCCCGTCCGACGGGATCGGGTACGGCACGGGTCGCACGGTGCGGATCTCGTAGCTGCCGTCGGCGTCGGTGGTGTAGACGCCCCGCAGGTTCTCGGGCGACTGCTCGTCGGGTTGCTGGACGGCGTAGAAGCCGGCCGTCGCGTTCTGCCAGCAGTCCAGGACGGCGCCCGCGATCGGCTGACCGTCGATGTCCCGGACGGTGCCGCGGATAACGACCCGGTCGCCGTCGTCGGGATCGACGAGCATCGACTCGCCCTTGGTGCGCGCCGGCGAGCCCGGCACGTAGAAAGGACCGAGCACGGTGTTCTCGGTGCTTCCCTCGACCCCGGCGTGCGTCAGCATCTCCACGAGGCTGGACAGGCCCAGCGTGTCGGACAGCAGGATGAACTCCTGGCGGTTGCCGTCGCAGCGCTGGCCGGTGGCCGTGAGGAACTGGACGCCGGCCAACCACTCGTCGCGCTGCAGGTTGACCTCCTCGGCGAAGGCGTGCAGGTGGCGGATGGCGGCCTCGGTGATCTCGCGCAGGCGCGGGTTCGGCGAGCCCTCGTAACGCGAGAGCACCTCGGCTAGCAGCTCGCTGCGTGCGTCTCCGGTCATGGTGCGCTCTCCTTCATTCCGGCGGCTCCACCGGGTCGTCTCCGGCGAGGATGCGTCGTGCCCGGGCCTCGAAGGCGTCCAGGCTGGCTGGGTGGGTGAGGACATAGAAGCGGTTCGTCCTGACGGCCTCGCACACCTGGTCCGCGATGTCCGACGGGTCCGCGGCGACGGCCCGCTGCTCCCTGCGCCTGCCCTTGTACGTCGCGACCTGCGCCATCTGGTCGGTGTCGAGGGCGTAGGCGAAGCGCTCTGGGCGGTTCCGGTCGGCGGTGGAGATGTTCGTCCGGACCGGGCCCGGGCAGAGCACGGACACGCCGACCCGGCTGCCCTCGGCCGCGAGCTCGAAGCGCAGCGTCTCGCTCAGCGCCAGAACCGCCGCCTTCGACGCGTTGTACGGGCCCATCCGGGGGAGGTAGTAGAGCCCGGACGTCGACGCCGTGTTGACGATGTGGCCGACGTCGTTGGCCCGCAGGTGGGGCAGGAAGGCCCGCAGGCCGTGGATCACGCCGAAGAGGTTCACGGCGAGGACCCAACCGAAGTCCGCCAGCGGCAGCTCCGCGATCGGCAGGCCGCGGCTCCCGACACCGGCGTTGTTGCAGACGAGGTGCACGTCGCCGAAGTGCTCGAGCGCCGTCGCTGCGAGCGCCGCCACGTCGGCCTCGACGCTGACGTCGGTCGGCACGGTGAGCACGTCGGCGCCGCCGCGGCGGAGCTCCTCGCCCGCTCGCTGCAAGACCGGTCGCTCGATGTCCGCCAGCACCAGCTTCATGCCCTCGCCCGCGAAGCGTTGCGCCATGGCCAGGCCGATGCCCGATGCCCCGCCGGTGATCACCGCGACCCTGCCCGTGAGATCGTCCACAGCTAGACCCGCAGGAGGTAGGCGGAGTGCAGGAGCTCGGGGTTGGCCTTCAGCTCGCCGGCCGTCCCGTGGTAGCGGATGCGGCCACCCTCGAGGATGTAGGCCGTGTTGGCCAGCCCGATCGCGACGTGGGCGAACTGCTCGATCAGCAGCACCCCCACGCCCGACGCGGCGACCGACGCCAGCGTGGGCACGAGGCGTTTGAGGACCACCGGGGCGAGCCCCAACGACAGCTCGTCGACGAGCAGCACGCGAGGCCGCGACACGAGTGCCTGCGCCAGCACGACCATCTGTTGCTCGCCGCCGGAGAGCGACCGGGCCGTAGTGTCCTGGTAGCGGGTCAGCTCGGGGAACAGCTCGAGCGCGTGGCCCATGCCCTCCTGCGCCTGCGCACGGTCGAGCCCGTACGTGGCGACGCGCAGGTTGTCGGCCACGCTGAGCTGCGGCAGCACCCGCCGTCCTTCCGCCACGACCGCCACGCCGGCGCGCCGGATCCGCTCCGGTCGGCGCCTGGTGAGGTCGCGGTCGCCGAGGCGGATGCGTCCGGCGTCGGGGCGGAGCAGGCCCGCGACCGTGAGGACGAGCGTCGACTTGCCGGCGCCGTTGGGGCCCAGCAGTGCCGTCACCTCGCCGGGCGCGATCGCCAGCGAGACGTCGCGCAGTACGGGGCGGCCGCCGCGCGGCACCGACAGCGACTCGACATGCAGGGTCGTGGCGGCTTCGGTCATACCTCCTCCTCGGTGCCGAGGTAGGCGCGGATGACATGCTCGTTCCGGAGGACCTCGGCGGTGGTGCCCGAGGCGATCAGCTTGCCGAAGTCGAGCACGGCGGTGGTCGCGCAGCACGCGGATACCAGGCTCATGTCGTGATCGACGAGGACCACCAACGCCTCGACCTCCTCGGGGATGCGCCGGATCAGTTGACCCAGATGCTCGGTCTCGTCGTCGGGGAGGCCGGCGGCCGGCTCGTCCAGCAGCACCAGGCGCGGGCTGCCGACGACGGCGCGCGCCACCTCGACGAGCCGGCGCTGGGCGGCGCCGAGCGTGCCGACCCGCCGGTTCGCCTCGTGCTCGAGCCCGACGAAGGCCACGGCGTCCATCACATCCTGGCGCTGCGTCGACCGCCCACCTTCGGTGTTCTCGCGCACCAGCAGCACGTTGTCGAACACCGAGAGGTCGGCGATCGCCTGCTCGGTCTGGAAGGTCCGGCGGAGCCCCCAGCGGGCCCTGCGGTAGTCGGCGATGGCCAGCAGGTCGTCGCCGAACGCGCGCACGGCACCGGCGACCGGCTTGACGAAGCCGCTGAGCACGTTGAAGAACGTGGTCTTGCCGGCGCCGTTGGGGCCGATCAGGCCGCAGGTCCCGCCGGACAGGGTCAGCGTCACGTCGTCGATCGGCACGACGCCGCCGAACCGGACGGTCAGGCCCTCGACCTCGATCATCGCGGCGATGCCTCGTCGCGGGCCCGCCGCGGCCCGAGCAGCCTGCGCAGCCCGCGACCGAGGTTGGCGAGGTCCTTCGGCACCTGGTCGACGAGGCCGCCGGGCGCGGTGAGCAGCACCTGCAGGATGCCGACGCCGAACAGGATGGTGAGCAGCTCGGTCGAGACCCCCCAGTCGTCCAGCAGCGCGGGGAGCAGCCGCAGCAGCAGGGCGGCGACGACGGCGCCCCCGAGGCTGTAGACGCCACCCATCAAGACCACCGCCAAGAGCAGGATCGAGTTCTGGACCGGGAACTGGTTGATGTTGACGCCTCCGCTGGCCGCCGCGAGCAGGCCGCCCGCGACGCCCGCCATGAACGACGCCAGCGCGAACGCCCACAGCCGGTAGAGCGTGACGTTGACGCCGGCGGCGACCGCGGTCGCCTCGCTCTGGCGCAGTGCGGCCCAGGCCCGTCCGGGTTTGCCTCGGACGTGCCACAGCGCCAGCAGGAACATGAGCACGGCCACGGCGACGCAGTAGCGGAAGTACGCGGTGTCCCCGGTGGCGATCGCTGGCCGGGGCAGGCGTGACGACGCGCCGCCGGCGGCCGAGTTGCCGAAGAAGCCACCGCCACCGTTGGGGAACTGGGCGATCCGCAGCACGACCGTGATGGCGCCCGCCGCCATCAGCGTGATCAGCGCCAGGTACAGACCCGAGAGCCGGAGCGCCGGGAGCCCGATCAGCGCGCCGATCACGCCGGTGACGACGCCGGCGCTCAGGACGACGAGCGGGAACGGCAGGGAGGTCGCGTAGTCGAGCCGCAATGCGACCCAGGCGCCGATGGCCAGCAGCAGGAACTGGCAGAGCGACACCATGCCGGCCCGCCCGATCAGCAGTCCGAGGCCCAGGGTCACGACGCTGTAGATCACGACCGAGGTCACGATCTGCAGCCAGAACCGGTCGAGCATCACCGGCAGGCCGAAGGCGACGAAGGCGAGCGCCGCCGAGCCGACGAGCAGTCGCACCGGATCGCGCCGCGGACGGAGCCCGTGTTTCGCCTCGGGCGGGACCGCCTCCCGGCCGGAGATCGTGCCCGAGCTCGGCGTCGCGGCGAGCAGCGTGCGCTCGTCACGGCTCGCCCGCACCTCGTGCTCGCTCACCGCGACGTCCGCTCGAGTGTCTGCCGCCGCCTCGTCGCGAACCAGAGCAGCGCCAGGATCGCGAGCACGAACGGCGTCAGCGTGCGGTACTCCGCGACCTCCGAGAACGCTGTCAGGCTCGACTGCACGATGCCGATGAGGAAGCCGGCGGCCAGCGTCACCCACAGGGAATGGAGGTGGCCGATCAGCGCGGCGGCCAGCGCCGGGATCACGAGGAAGGTCAGACCGACGATGTCGAGCCCGACCAGGTTCGACAGCAGCAGCCCCGCAGCGCCGCACACGAGCCCCGAGCCGAGCCAGGCCGCCGCCTCGACCCGACGCACGGGCACGCCGAGCGTGGCGGTGATCTCGCGGTCGTCGGCGAGCGCCCGCATCGCCGTCCCGACCTTCGTGACCCGCAGGAACACGGCGGTGCCGGTCGTCACCACGATGGCGAACACCACCCCGATGATCTGGGTGCCGCTGACCCGGGCATCGAAGACCTCGTAGTTCCAGCGGGACGTCGGCAGGGTGATCCCGTGCGGGTCGCGGCCCCACACCCATTGCATCGTGCCGAGCAGGATCAGCAGGAGCCCCAGCGTCGCCGTCGCCTTGACCAGCGGGTCGCGGGCCGCGAACGGCGGGCCGAACAACACCCCGTAGACCAGCGTCGCCGCGCCGCCGAAGACGATGCAGGCCAGGTAGGCGACCCAGTCAGGCGCCCAGCCCGCGTCGAGCAGGGACCAGGTGATCAGGGCGCCCGTGGCCCCGATCGCCCCGTAGGCGAGGTTCAGCACGCCGGTCGCCCGGTACAGGACGACGAGGCCGACACCCGACATCGCGAACACCGCGCCGAGCGCGAAGCCCAGCACGAGGAACGGCTTGAGGTCAGGCATGAGCGGCTCCGGGCACCCTGGTCTCCCTTGTCGACGCGACGTGTCTGCCCTGTCGTGGGTAGCGTCTCAGCCGGTGTTCAGGCCGTGCTCCTCCTCGGCCGCGCGGATCTCGTCGAGCGGGTTGCCGGGCAGGTCCGTGATCTTGAAGCAGTCCTCGACCTGGACCATGTTGCCGTCCTTGGGCGCCACGGTGAGGTCGACGTTGTTGGAGACGTTCGACCCGACGGTGCTGTCGTAGTACCACGGCGCGCAGAGGATGTCGCTCACGAAGTTCGTGACGCTCCGGAACGCTTCGTTGACGCTCTCCTTGGTGATCTCGCCGTCGATCGAGAGCAGCGCGTCGGTGGCGATCCGCCCGGCGAGGTAGCCCATCTGGGCGAAGCTGGAGAGCGGGACGTCCGGTGCGTACTTCTCCAGCACCTCGTTCATGTGCTCCTGGTCGGGCTGGCCCGAGTCGAGCACGTTGAACTCGGCGTTGATGAGGAACTTGCCGTTCCAGGCGTCGCTGAGCTCGGCCGCTAGCGAGGGATCGTTCGGCGGTGTGGAGCTGGCCCAGACCACCGAGTCGATGAGGCCCTGCTGCTCGATCGCCTGCAGGAGCGGGAGCACCGTGGGGCCGGTGAAGTCGAGCACCACAGCGCCGCCGTCACCGGCCTCGGCGACCAGGCGCTGGGCGAGCCCGGCCGGGTCGTTGATCGGCACGTCCTCGAGGATGCTCTCGCCCTTCATGTCGTTGTCCTCGGCGAACTCGACGACGCCGCTGTTGATCACGTCGAAGCCCGGCTGGTTGGGGGAGACGACCACCATGGTCCCCTCCGCGCCGGCCCGGAGCGCGGCCTGCGCCCCGCCCAGGCTCGAGTAGTACGGCCCCATGTTGACGGCCGAGAAGTTCGGGCTGGTGAAGCAGGCCTGGTCGACGCCGGCGACGATCAGGTGGTAGCCCTGCTCGCCGTAGTAGTCGTCGTTGACGCTGCACTCGATGAGGCTCGTGCTCCCGACGATGCCCACCACCTGGTCCTCCTCGACGAGCTTCACCGCCAGGGACGCGATCTGCTGCGGATCGACCTGCTCCTCCTCGGCGATGTAGTCGATCGGGCGGCCGTTGATGCCGCCGTTGTCGTTGACGCACTCGAAGTACGCGCCGGTCATCTCCGTGATCCAGGTGAAGTCGACGCCGGGGATGTTCGTGGCCATGCCGCCGATCTTGATCGGCTCCCCGGTCGCCTTCTCGCCCGTCCCGGCTCCGCACTCCCCGGTCGCCTGGATGTTGCTGCCACTCCCGGTGACCGGAGCCACCGTCTCGTCCGGAGCCAGCGTCTCGTCCGGTGATGCGTCCTCCCCGCCCCCGTCGTCGTCCCCGCACGACGCGAGCAGCAGGACGCCCACTGCGACGAAGGCCCAACAATGACCGCTTCATGGTTCCCCCCCCGGGCCGGTCAAGGCCACGGTGCGCCCGGCGCACGGCGCCTCGCACCTCTGCACTGCCTCACCTCGCTGCCCCGTTCCGCGGGCGCGGCAGGCGCAGGGTATCAGCATCCCTGAGATTGGGCGGCGTGGCTACCCCGCGTTCTCGCCCGGCGAACGCCGTCCTTGGTGGGCGGGAGGGGCGCCCGGATACTGGGGCTGACTCGGACAGAGGGGGCTCCCATGCTCGAGGACAGCCGCGGTCCGGCGACGGGCGGGGTGCTGCTCGTGGGCAGCGTGCCACTGCGCAGCGCCGAAGAGGTGTTCCAGGTGATGGCGGCGGAGCTCGGCGACCGGGTCACCCAGCTCCCCGACGGCGAGACCGGCCCGCGGTCCGACTGGATCGTGTGGCAGTACCCCGTGCTGAGCTCCCGCCCCGAGTTCGAGGTCTGCCCCCCGGGCGATCAGCCCCATCGGGCCCTGCCCCGCCTGCGGGTCCGCGACGGCGAGTCGCTGGACACGCTGCGCTTCGACGACCTGGGCTACGCCGAGGCGGCGATCTCGTCGTACCGCACGTTCACCCGCCGCAAGCGCGACGGGCACATCCATCCGGACTGCCGGTTCCAGGTCTCCCTGCCCACGCCGCTGGCCCCCATCGCCGCGTTCGTCGCACCGGAGGACCAGGCCGGCGTCGAACCGCTCTACGAGGCGCGGATGATCCACGAGCTCGCCGGCATCTTCGACGTCATCCCGCATGACCAGCTCGCGATCCAGTGGGACACGAACTTCGAGTTCGCCATGCTCGACGCGGTCATGCCGACCTGGTTCGACGACCCCCGGGCCGGCGTCGTCGAGCGCCTGGTCCGGCTCGGTCGCAGCGTCCCGGCCGGCGTCCAGCTCGGGTATCACTTCTGCCACGGCCACGAGAGCCACCATCGCGACCGGCCCTACCGTGCCCAGCCCCTCGTCGACATGGCCAACGCCCTGTCGCTCAGCCTCGGTCGGTCGCTCGACTGGGTGCACCTGCCGGTGCAGTGCCATGCCGTCGACCTGCCGTTCTTCGAGACGCTGGCCAAGCTGAGCCTCCGTCCCGAGACGCGGCTGTACCTGGGCCTGCTCGATCCGGCCGACGGCGAGCTCGGGGCCCGCGCCCGGATCGTCGCCGCGCAGCGCTTCGTCCACGACTTCGGTGTGGCCACCGCCTGCGGCTGGGCCCGCCACCGTCCCCGGGACGTGGCGGCGCTGATCGAGCTCCATCGGGCCGCGACCTCCCCGATCCGACCGGCGACCCGGTCGCGCCCGGGCTTCGCCTGGCCGGCCGGCTGGCAGCGCGTGCCCGACGACGACTGGGTCCGCCAGCCGGTGGACGCCTTCGGTGAGGCCTACGACAGCGTCGACCACCACGGCTGGTACCGCAACCTGGACGCCACGGTCGAGGAGCTGTCCCACCTCCTCGACGACGGCGACGTCCTCGTCGACTACTCGGGCGGGACCGGCATCCTGCTGGATCGGCTCAAGCTGCGCATGTTCGACACCCGCGCCGGTGCGGTGATCGTCGACAGCTCGCCGAAGTTCCTGCGCGTGGCCATGGAGAAGTTCCGTGACGACCCCGACGTCGGGCTGCGGCTGCTCCGCTTCCTGAAGCCGGAGCGACGGCTCGAGCGGCTCGACGAGGTGCTCGGCCCCGAGCTGCTCGAGCGGGGAGTCGACGCGATCGTGTCGACCAACGCGATCCACCTCTACCCGGACCTGGCCGACACCGCCGCATCGTGGCTGCGGGCCCTGCGCCCCGGCGGCTACGTGCTGATCAACTCCGGCAACATCCGCAACCCGCGCGCCCGCCGCAACGAGTGGATCCTCGACGAGACCGTGTGGGTCGTCGGCGACCTGGCCGAGGGCCTGGTGCGCAACGACCCGGCGTACGCGGCGTACCGGGCCGATGTCGACGACGAGGAACGCATGGCGGCGCACGCGGCCTACCGCGACCGCGTGTTCCTCCAGCCGCGGCCGCTGGACTTCTATCTCGAGACCCTGGAGCTGGCCGGTCTCAAGGTCGAGTCGGTGCGCGAGGCGAGCATCGAGGCTCGTGTCGACGACTGGTACGAGCTGCTCCGCACCTATCACGACGCGGTGCTCGGCTGGGTCGGCGGCACCGAGAAGATCGACGGCGCCGCGCCGTCGCCCCAGGCCGTCAGCGACCGCCTGGGGCTCATCCGCCATGCCATGGACGTGCTGTTCCACGGGCGGCCGAAGTTCCAGGCGTGCTGGACGTACATCACGTGTGCCAAGGGTCGGTAGTCGAGCCGACTGTGTCCTGTCAGCACACGCTCTATGGTCGCAATCACGCCTGACGACGCGGGGGAGACCCGATGAAGCGGAGCACCGAACGCATCCTGACGACCCACGCGGGCAGCCTGGCCCGGCCCAGCGAGCTGCTGGACACCATGAGGGAGCGCGAGAACGGGCGGCCGTACGACGCCCAGCTGCTCGACCGGCAGGTGCGCGACGCCGTCGCCGATCGGGTGCGGCAGCAGGTCGAGAACGGCATCGACATCGTGACCGACGGCGAGATGAGCAAGGTCAGCTTCCTCGGCTACGTCAAGGACCGCCTGGGCGGCTTCGAGCCCGACATGGACACGACCCGCATGGCGCCGTCGTGGCAGAAGGAGGTCGACGACTTCCCCGAGTACTACGAGCAGTACTTCAAGAAGTACGCGTCCACCGTCACCCCGCTGCGCCGCATCATCTGCCGGGGACCGATCAGCTACGTCGGCCACGAGCTGCTGCAGATCGACATCGACAACCTTCGGGCGGCCGTCGCACCTTTCGACGTGGCCGACGTGTTCATGCCCTCGACCGGGCCGAGCGGGTTCGGGCGCAACGAGTACTACGCCAGCCACGAGGAGTACCTGGCGGCCGTCGCCGAGGCCATGCGGGTGGAGTACCTCGCCATCGTCGCGGCCGGGTTCGTCCTCCAGATCGACGACCCGTTCCTGATCGACATGCTGAGCGATCCGTCGATGGAGCAGGACGAGCGCGAGCGGATGGCCTGGATCCACGTCGAGGCGCTCAACAATGCCCTGCGGGACATCCCGGCGGACCAGATCCGCCACCACACGTGCTACGGCCTGAACCACGGCCCCCGGATGAACGACATCCCGCTCATCGAGGTCGTGCCGTTCATGCTGGCGATCAACGCCGGCGCCCACAGCTTCGAGGTGGCCAACCCCCGCCACTACCACGAGTGGCGCATCTGGGAGGACGTGAAGCTGCCGGACGGCAAGCTCCTCATCCCCGGCCTGATCGGGCACGCCACCAACTACGTCGAGCACCCCGACCTCGTCGCCGACTACATCATGAAGTACGCCGGGCTGGTCGGTCGCGAGAACGTCATCGCCGGCTCCGACTGCGGCTTCTCGTCGCGGGCGACCTATGTCCCGGAGGTGCACCCGACGGTCGTCTGGCCCAAGTTCCGGGCGCTGGCCGAGGGCGCGGCCCAGGCCAGCAAGCAGCTCTGGGGCTAGTGGACCCTCGCGGGGGCGGCGGCTACCAGGCGGTGTGGGCCGTGGCCGCCTCGGTCGCGCTGCGGCCGTCGAGGTACACGAGCCCCTTGGTGCCGTCGACGGTGATGGTCTGGCCCGTCTGGATGGCGGTCGTGCCGACCTCGGTGCCGACCACGGCGGGAACGCCGAACTCGCGCGCCACGATCGCCGTGTGGCAGAGCACGCCGCCGACGTCGGCGACGATGGCGCCGGCCACCGAGAACACCGGGACCCAGGGCGGCAGCGTCATCTCGCACACCATGACCTCGCCGTCCTCGAGGTCGGTCGCCTCGTTCAGCGATCGCACCACCCTGGCCGTCCCGGTGTAGGCGCCCGGTGACCCGGCCACGCCCATGAGCGTGCCCGGATCGAGGTTCTCCCGGGGCGGGCCAAAGCCGAGCAGCCGGGAGACGAGCGCGTCCATGAACGGGTCCGGGGCGTCGGGGGGCGGTGGCGGGGTGCCGAGCGCCGTCGGCGCGTCGGCCGCGGGCCGCCCGGTCCATGCTCGCCCGCCGGTCGGCGACCGTGGCCCGCCGATCGCCTCCCTCGGTGAGCGCGTCGACGACCTCGTCACGGTAGAGGTAGAAGACGTCGTCGGGCTCGTCGACGACGCCCTTGGCCACGAGCCGCTCGCCGACGGCGAGGCAGAACCTGCGGAGCACGCTGATGAAGAGCTGATCGATGTAGAAGGCGTGGTCCTCGGTGAGCGGGAAGCTGTAGCGCGCCGGCTCGTAGAGCTCGTCGAAGCTGGCGAGCGTCTCGGGCTCGTCGACCAGCCGGGCGCGGGCCGCGGCGAGCAGCTCCTCGCGCCGGGCGACCTTCTGCTGGTAGACGACCTCGGGGTCGTCGCTCTCGTCGAGCTCCATCATCTTGGCGATGCTGGCCAGCGGGATCGCCGGGTTCTCCCGCCAGGGCACGTCGGCGAGGTCGTAGACGGCGTCGTGGCGCCAGCCGTACTCGAACAGGAAGTCGTCGAGCTGCTGCCGGAACGCCCGACCCTCCTCGCTGGCGTCGAGCGCCGCGGGCAGGTCCTCGGGCTCGGTGGCTCTGGAAGAGCTCCGTGAGCGCCGGGCTGGCGAGGACCGTGCGGCTGAGTGCCCACAGCCCGCGGCTGGCGTCGACGGAGGTGGTCGGGAAGCCGTGGAGCGTCTGGTACGACTCGGTGGGGTCGTCCGGCCGCATGATCGCGTCGTAGAGGTCGCAGAACGCACTGCTGGAGAGGAGCACGAAGTTGATGTGGCCGTGGATCCACCACTGGTGCCGCATCTCGTCGGTGAGCTCGTCGAGCTTGGTGACCAGCTCGCCGTCGCTCAGCGCCGAGTAGTCGGCGGTCTTGAGCGCAACGTTGCTGGCGATCACCTCCGGCTTCCACACCTCGTCCCACGTCTTGCCGACGCCGGGCACCTTCTCGGCGAGCTTGCCGTGGTAGCGGGTCATCCTGTCCGCGATCTCGGCCTCGTCGGGAATCGGGTGGAACGCGACGTAGAAGTAGTGGTTGACCTCCTTGGTGCTGACCATGATCGGGCAGTCGTACTCGGCCTGCGCCTTGGTGAACCCCTCGGCCAGCGTGCGTACCACCAGATCGAACGACAGCGGGGTCACCGGCCGGGGCGCGTGCATCTTGTCCAGGTTCCAGAATCCCTCGATCTCGTCTGGCCCAGGAAACGTGATCTCGTCGGTCGTCGTCACGGTCGACCCCCCTCGCTGTGACTGACCCGCCCATGCACGGGAACTGTCCTCGCACTGTATAGACGCATCAGGGTCCCTGATGTGCGGGAGCGACCGCGGCGGCGTCCAGTCGGGCGAGGAACGCGAGCGCGCGCTCGAGGATGGCCTCGACGTCGGGGGCGCCGGCGAAGAAGTGGTCTGCGCCCGGGACGCTCTCCAGCTCGACCGGCGCCCCCGCGGCCCGCAGCGCCTCCGCCAGGCGGACGCTCTGGTCGTGGGGCACCCACGTGTCGTCCTCGCCGTGCTGCAGCAGGAACGGCGGCGCGTCCCGGCGCACGTGGGTCACCGGGCTGGCGGCGCGCGCCAGGTCGAGGTGCTGACCGATCGGGCCGCCGAGCAGGTGGGCCTCGAAGGTGTCGTCGGCGGCGTGATCGAGCGCGTGCAGGTCGGTGATCGGGTACCAGCAGACCACCCCGGCGACCGGGGGTGCGCCGGCGACCAGCGCGGCGAGTGCAGCCAGGAGACCACCTGCGGACGCGCCCCACATGTAGGTGCGGCCTGGCACGACGCCCAGCTGGTCGGCCTGGTCGTGGAGCCAGCGCAGCGCGTCGACGAGGTCGTCGATCTGGGCGGGGAAGTGGGCTTCGGCGCTGAGGCGGTAGTCGGGCGCCGCGACCACGAAGCCCACATCGGTCAGGCGCTCGAAAAACCCCCGGGCCCAGTCCCGCGTCTCCCGGGGTGGCCGGCTGCGGTGGCTCACGCGCCAGCCCCCGCCGTGGACGTAGACGAGCAACGGTCGTGCCCGCTCGGGGGATGCGCCGGGCCGGTAGACGTCGAGCTCCAGGGCCCGGAACCCCTCCCGCTCGGCGTAGACGATCGCTTTCTCGACCTGCACCGCAGTCAGTCAACCACGACGGCCCCGGCGGCGTGGGAGCCTGGAGAGCATGACGGCGCGGATCGGTCGGCGGGCATGACGCCGACGACGGACGACCTGCTGGACGGGGCGATCGCGGCGGCGCGTGCCGGCGGTGCCGTCCTGGTCGAGGGCCTGCGGCGCCCCCTGCAGGTGGAGCAGAAGAGCGAGCGCACCTCCATCGTCACGTGGGCGGACCTGACGGCGCAGGAGGCCATCGTCCGAGTCATCGGCGAGCGGTTCCCGGAGCACGCCATCCTCGCCGAGGAGGGTGGCGGCGAGGTCGGCGAGGCCGCCGCCACCTGGCTGGTCGATCCGCTCGACGGCACCTCGAACTACGCCCACGGGATCCCGTTCGCCTGCACGTCGGTGGCCGTGCGCGACACCGAGGGGCTGGCCGCGGGCGCCATCCTCGACCCCTTCCGGGGCGAGCTGTTCACCGCCGTGCGAGGTGGGGGAGCGTGGCTGGACGGCGAGCCCCTGTCCGTGTCGGCGACCGACGCGCTCGGCCGGTCCCTCGTGTGCACGGGCATCCAATCGGACGATGCGGACGCGATCGCAGGCTTCGGGCGGCGCATGGTGGCGCTCTGTGGCGAGTGCCGGGCCGTTCGCTGCGTCGGATCCCCGGCCCTGTGCCTTGCCTACGTGGCGGCCGGCCGCGTCGACGCCTTCGTCGAACGCGACGCCACCTTCGCCTGGGACGTGGGCGCCGGCGCGCTGCTGATCGCCGAGGCCGGCGGCCGCAGCGAGGACCTCGACGGCGGGCCCCTCAACCTCGGCGCCGGGCTGGCCAACGTGCTGGCCAGCAACGGGCGCATCCACGCCGGGCTCGCCGAGCTGGTCCGCGCCGCGGAGCGGGCACCGTGAGCGGTGTCCGGGGCAAGCGCGTCGTCGTCACCGGGGCGGCCCGAGGGATCGGCGCTGCGCTGGCGACCGAGCTCCGGTCCCGCGGTGCCGTGGCGATCACGGTCGACGTGGCCGAGGGTGCGGACGCCGTCTGCGACGTGAGCGACCCCGACCAGGTGGCCGGCGTGTTCGCGGACGCCGGTGCGATCGACGGCCTGGTGAACTGCGCGGCGCTGCTCGTCGGCCGCCGGGCGTACGACGAGATCGACCTGGACGAGTGGGACCGGATGTTCGCGGTGAACGTGCGGGGCTCGTTCCTGTGCGCACGGGCCGCCGCGGCGGCGATGGCTGGCCGGGGAGGCAGCATCGTGAACGTCGCATCCGAGACCGCCGTCACCGGGTCCCACGGCTTGGTGCACTACGTCGCGTCCAAGGGCGCGGTGATCGCCATGACCCGCGCGCTGGCCAACGAGCTCGGGCTCCGTGGCATCCGCGTCAACTGCGTGGCCCCCGGCTTCACGCCCACGCCGGGGTCGGGGGTGCTCGGCGCCTACGACCCGAGCCGCACCCCGCTCGGCCGCGTCATGCGCCCCGACGACCTGCTCGGCACGTTCTGCTACCTGCTATCCGACGACGCGGCGTTCGTGTCCGGACAGACCCTCCTCGTCAACGGCGGGCGCGTGCCCCACTGACCGGGACCCTCGCGCGGGCGGGCCGTCACGAGCGCCGGCGTGGTGGTTCACTTGGGAGCGTGAGCGCGCTCGGCGACGACCGTCGCCAGGACGACGGCGACGAGAACGGCGCCGGCGCGCCCGGGCCCGGGCGGCCTGCGTTGCAGTCGGTCGGCATCGCCCTGGACATCATCGACGCCCTGGCCAGGGCGCCCGAGCTGAGCCTGAGCGAGCTGGCACGGCGGGTCGGCGTGGCCAAGAGCACCGCCCACCGCACGTGCGCCGTGCTCGCCCGCAGGGGCCTCGTGGATCGCACCGCAGGCGGGGGGTACCGGTTGGGGCTCCGCTTCGTCGAATACGGCCACGTGGCGACCGAACGCACGGCGGTCCGCGACCAGGCCCTTCCCCTCCTGGTCGAGCTGCGCAACGCCGTGGGGGAGACCGTGCAGGTCGGGGTGCCGGCCGGTGCCGACGTCGTCTACATCGAGCGGGTCGAGGGCCAACGGGCGCTGCGCTACTCGACCAACTCCCGCCGCTCGCCGCTGCACCGGTCGAGTGCCGGCAAGGTGCTGGCCGCGTACAACCCGCCGCTGGCCGAGGCCCGGCTGCGGGCCGGCCTCCCGCCCAGCACCGGCTACACGATCGTCGTCCCCGAGCTGCTGCTGGCGGAGCTCGCCCGGGTCCGCGAGCGCGGCTACGCGCGCAGCGTCGACGAGACCGAGCTCGGCATGTCGTCGCTCGCGGTGCCTGTGCGCGAGTCACCGGCAGGGCCCGTCGTGGCGGCGATCTCCATGGTCGGGCCGACCCGCCGGGTGGTGGGCGACCACGAGAGCGACCATGCCCGCATCCTCAAGGCCGGCGCCCGCCGGCTCACCCTGGCCATCGCCGACGGCGGATACACCGTCGGCGGGGAATGACTCACGGCGAGGCGACCCCGGTCCCACGTTCTGTCCCTGGAAACGGTCGCCATAGCGGCCCTGTCCAGGGACAGAACGCGGTGTGCGACACGCGCGTCATGCCGGGAGGTCGAGGAGCGCGCGGGCCCGATCGAAGGCCGGGGTGCGGTCGAACGGATCGACCAGGATGCCGTGCATGCCGACGCGGCGGGCGCCTTCCACGCACTCGGGGGTGTCGTCGAGGAAGACGACGCCCTGCGGCACGACGGCGAGGGCGTCGGCCGCGGCGTGGTAGGCCTCGGGCGCCGGTTTCCGGGCGCCCACCTCCGTCGCATCGACGAACGCGTCGAGCTCGGCGAACTCCGGCCGCCTGGCGAAGAAGTCCCTGCCGATGAAGGTGTAGGCCTCGTTCGAGAGCACCCCGACGCGGCGCCGGGCCTCGCGGGCGTCGCGCATGAGGGCGACGGCGGCCGGGTCGAACAGCTCGTCCGGCACGACCTCGGCGAGTGCCCGGAACAGGCCCGTCATGCCGTCGAACCCCCGGGACCTCGCCACCTCGCCCCAGTACCGATCAGCGGTGATCGCGCCCGCGAGGTGGGCACGCCACCGGGCATCGCCCTCGCGCTCGACGGGCTCACGCCCGGGCGGCCCCGTCCCGGTGGCCTGCTCGTAGGCGTCGACCGCCGCCCACGTCACGTCGATGATCACGAAGCCGATGTCCAGCAGCAGCGCCTCGTACATCGTCTGATCCCGGCCCGCCCCGGATCGGGCCGGGATCAGCGGCCGCCGTCGCAGAACCGGGCCACGGTCGCGCTCGCGTCGGCCGACTCGTCGAGCACGAGGTGCCCGGCATCGGGGAAGCAGGCGACCGTGGATCGGGGCAGCAGTGCGGCCCAGCCGTCCGCAAGGTCGACCGGGAGCAGACGGTCCTCGGCACCCCACACCACGAGCGTGGGGATGTCCACGCGACCCAGCCAGCGGGGGACCACCCGGTCGTACGGCTGCTCCCACAGCATGATCGCCGTGGTGCGGATCTCCCGGTAGCGGTCGACGGCGAAGTCGACGTCCCCGGGATCGCTGGGCAGGTACGGCAGGAGCGTGTCCATCCGGTGCACCAGCCGGCCCGGGAGCTCCTCGGGCGGGATGCGGAACAGGTCGTCGACCGCCACGCCGGGCACCCGCAGCCCAGCCGGCGCGACGAGGACCAGGCGCCGCAGCCGGTGCTTCTGCTCGATCGCGAACCGGGCGGCGATCAGGCCGCCGAGCGAGAAGCCGACGAGGTTGACGTCCGCGGTCAGGCCGAGTTGGTCGAACAGCTCGACGTAGTGCAGCACCAGGTCGTGGATCTCGCGGAGCCCGTCGAGGTCCCCGGAGTCGCCATAGCCGGGGTGGTGCGGGATGAGCACCCGGTACCGCTCGGTCCAGGGCTCCGCGAACGCCCAGCCGTGGAATGTGCCCGCCCCGTGGAGGAACACGATCCGAGGCGCGTCGGGGTCCCCGGCCGCCAGCACGGTCGTGGGGGTGCCGTTGACGTCGTAGTCGAGCCGATCGAAGACGAGGCGCGACCCTGGCCCGGCCGACGTGACGGGCGTCGCTGTCATGCCGCCGCCTCCTTCCTCGCCCGCAGCCGGGGGATGACCTCTTCGGCGAACAGCGTGGTGTTCTTCACGACCTTCCAGTGCGGCATGTCCCCAAGGGTGAGGTTGAGGGTCAGACGGTTGCTGCCCGACTCCTCGATCCAGCCGCCGATCGCGTCGGCCACCTTCTCCGGCGTGCCCGCGACGATCCGGTTGATGGCGACGAGGTCGTCCCAGTTGGCGGAGCCGTGCACGTCGGCGGCCTGGATCCGCTTGCGGAACTCGGGCACGGTGACGTAGCCGGGTGGGTTCAGGTAGCGGGGTGTCGTGCGCAGCGCGTTCTCGAAGAAGTACATGACGTGGGGGAGGAACTCCTCCTCCGCCCGCGCGTCGCTCTCGGCCACGTACGCCATCACGCCGATGGCCACCTTCTCGGGCGTTGGCTCGTGACCGTGGTGGGCCAGGCGCTCGCGGTAGCGGTCGAACACCTGGAGCTGCACCGTTCGGGGGATGAACACCACCGAGTACCCGAACCCGAGCTCGGCCGCCAGCTCGATCGTCTCCGGCGAGCCGGTTCCGACGATGTAGCACTCGGGGTGCGGCTGCTGCAGCGGCCGGGGCCAGGGATTCAGGTAGCGGTACGTGTAGAAGTCGCCCTCGTAGCTCCGGGGGCCGTCATCGGTCCAACAGTGCAGGATGATGTCGATCGACTCGCGGAACCGGGCCCGGGCCGTCGCCGGGTTCACCGCGTTGGCCCAGTACTCCATGCCCGTGCCCAGGGGGAACGCGACGCGCAGGCGCCCGCCGGACATCACGTCGAGCATGGCGTACTCCTCGGCCAGCCGGTTCGGGTAGCCCAGGTTGGGCGGTGTGCCGAACACGCTGATCCAGCCGCTGGTCTGGGGGATCAGCGCCGCCGCCGTCAGGTTGGGCGCGGCGTTCATCGAGTACTGGGTGTTGTGGTGCTCGTTGAGGACCAGCCCGTCGTAGCCGAGCTTGTCGGCGAGCAGCATCTCCGACAGGTAGCGGTTGTACAGGTCGTGGCCGACCGTCGGGTCGTAGTTGGCGTTGGAGAAGTCGACCCAGAGCGAGGCGTGCTCCCGGTGGTCAGCCGGCAGGTCGGTGTAGGGGAAGAAGTGGAAGAAGTGGTACTCGGCTTGATCGACCAGACCCATCGGACCCCCTCATCGGATGACGCTTCGCCAGGAACTCGACCAGGCGGCCGGCGACGCCGTCGGGCTCGTCCCACTCGAGCAGATGGCCGGCGCCGGCGACGACCTCCACCGGCACGCCGCGGTCGGCCCACGCCTGCGACGTGGCGACGGGCAGCAGCTCGTCCAGCTCGCCCCAGAGCACCAGTGCCGGGCAGCTGAGGCGGTGGAGACGCTCGGCCTGCCCGCGATCGCCCAGCGGCCACAGCAGGCTCGCAGCCGCCGCGTCGCACAGGTAGCGGGCCACCGGCCCGTCCTCCGGGCCGAGCTCGGCGAAGCGCTCGACGAACGGCTCGGGCACGCCCTTGGCGAAGAGATGGCCCATCCGCTCGGCCGTCGGCACGGCGTAGAGGTCGAGGCCGGGGTGCGACTCGTCGAAGATGCCGAACGGCGCGAGCAGCACCGACGCGGTCACCGCCTCGGGCCGGAACACGGCGAGATCGGCCGCGAGCATGCCGCCCAGCGAGGCGCCGACAACGGGGCACGGGAATGCACTCGTGGCGTCGAGCGCGTCCCAGACGACCGTGAGCCAGCCCAGGTAGTCGTCGGGCGCCCAGAAGCCCGATCGCCCGTCGAGACCGGGGATCCGGGGAACGACGACGTCCCAGCCGGCGTCGCCCAGGGCGTCGAGCGCCGGCGAGCTGGCCGGGTGACCGGCGATCCCGGGGAGGTAGACGAGCGTCGCACCGTCCGCGGCCACCGACGCCGCGCCGCTCATGCCGCCACCGCGTTCACGGGCCACCAGTGGTCGTCGGCATCGGCGAACAGGCCGCGCAGGCCGGGCGCGACCATCTCGCCGAACAGCTTCGAGTTGTGCCGGGTGAGCTCGTCGCTCATGTTGCCGAACTGCAGCATGGTGAGCAGGTGCCCGCAGTTGAAGGTCTTGGCCACGTCCTCGAGCGTCTCCCGCACGGTGTCGGGGCTGCCGATGACGACGTAGCCCTTCTCCACCATCTCGTCCCACGTCAGATCGTGTCGGGCCTGCTTGGCCCGCACCGTCGCCCGGACCTGTGATGCGAAGCGCGCCCGGGCGGATGCCTCCGTGAGATAGCCGGGGGGGTCGGCATAGCCCGGGTAGACATGGAGCGAGCGGTTGAAGAAGTACTCGGCCGGCTCCTTGTACAGCCGGTACGCGTCCCGGTCGGTGTCGGCCACCCCGATGAACTGGAGGAACGCCAGCCGGTACGGGTTGGCGTCCTTGCCGTTCTCCTCGACGGTCCGCCAGTAGCCGCCCACGGTCTCCTTGGCCATCAGGTGGCCGTAGTACGACGAGCGCGGCGTAGACGTAGTCGTGGGTGGAGCAGAAGTCCCACGTCTCGACCGAGCCGCCGCCGGGGATCCAGATCGGCGGGTGGGGGCGCTGCAGCGGCCGGGGGAGCGACGTTCACGTAGCGCATCTGCGTGAAGCGTCCGTTGAAGGCGAAGGGCTCGGTGGCGGTCCACGCCTTGAGCACCAGGTCGACGCCTTCGCGGTACTTCTGGCGCAGGGACGCGGGGTTGACGCTGTAGGCGTACGCGGTGTCCATCGACGTGCCGACCGGGAACCCGCTGATCAACCGGCCGTGGGACAGCAGGTCGAGCATCGCCATCTCCTCGGCGACCCGGACCGGGGGGTCGTAGAGGGCGACCGAGTTGCCGAGGACCGTGATGGCCGCGCGGGTGGTGCGACTGGCCAGGATCGATCCGATCACGTTCGGGGACGGCATCAGCCCGTAGCCGTTCCCGTGGTGCTCGTTGACGCAGATCCCGTCGAAGCCGCACTGCTCCGCGAACACGAGCTGGTCGATGTAGCGCTCGTAGCAGGCGGCCATCACCTCCGGGTCGAACAGCGCGGGGTCCACGTCGACCCAGACGCTGCGGTGCTTCTGGTTGAAGTCCTCGGGCAGCTCCGGGTATGGCATGAGGTGGAACCACAGCAGCTTCACGGTCCTACGGTCGCCGAGCGGCTGCCGAAAGTCCACGACCGTCTGCAACACGGATCATGTCCGAACCGATACCGTTCGGGCCGTGGGTCGGGGGGTCGGCGTGCGACGCCTGCGCTACTTCGTGGCCGTCGCCGAGGAGCTTCACTTCGGGCGGGCGGCGGCCCGGCTCCACATCTCCGCCCCGCCGCTCTCGCAGCGCATCCGGGAGCTCGAACGCGAGCTCGGCGTGGCCCTGTTCGAGCGCACGAGCCGCCGGGTGGCGCTGACCCCGGCCGGAGAGCGGTTGCTCGTCGAGGCCCGCGCCGTGCTCCGCGCCATGGACCGGTTCGAGGTCGCGGCGGCCGAGGTCGCCTCGGCGCCCGCCGCCTGGACCGTCGGCTACTGCCACGGCAGCGAGGACGGCATGATGCGGACCATCCGGGCGTTCCGGGCCGAGCATCCCGACGCCGTCCTCCGGCCGGACGGGCTCACCTCGCTGCTCATCCTCGACGGCCTGCGCGCCGGTCGGATCGCCGTCGGCATCGTGCGCGGGCCGGTGGCCGAACCTGGTCCCGTCGCGTCCGTGCCGCTGGCCCGAGTGCCCGTCGACCACGTGGCCGTGCCCCCGGACCATCGGCTGGCGGACCGGGAGGTGGTCCGGGCGCGGGACCTCGACGGCGAGCCCGTGCTGGTCGTCGAGCGAGCCGACGCCCCGACGGCCCACGACGAGATCGAGTCCTACTGTGCGGCCGCGGGCGCCCGGCCCCGGTGGATCACCCACGGCGCCGTCCAGGTGGAGCGGGTGCTGGACCTGGTGGCGCTGGGCACCGGGATCGGCTGGCTCAACTCGTGGCAGGCGGCCCGGGGGCGGGGCCGCACGGACGTCGTCGTCCGGCGGCTGAGACCGGTGGCGCTGTACGACGAGTTCCGCGTCGCCTGGCGGACCGGCGACACCTCCGACCAGACCGCCGCGTTCGTGGCGGTCGCGCGCCGCGACCTGCGGAACCTGAGCCTTCGCGCCTCAGCGGGTGGCGGCTACGACGCTGCGTCGTCGCTGCGGATGGCGGAGATGTCGAAGTCGAGGGTGACCTTGTCGCCGATCATGACGCCACCGGCGTCCAGGGCGGCGTTCCAGTTGATGCCCCAGTCCTTGCGGTTGACCTCGGTCTTGCCCTCGAACCCGACCCGCTTGTTGCCGAACGGGTCGGTGGCGGCGCCGGTGTGCTCGAAGTCGATCGTGACCGGGTTGGTGACGCCCCTGATGGTCAGGTCGCCCGTCACCAGGAAGGCGTCGTCGCCGGTCTCCTCGACCGAGGTCGACGTGAACGTGAGCTCGGGATGATTGTCCATGTCGAAGAAGTCGTTCGTCCGGAGGTGCGCGTCCCGGTCCGGGTTGCGGGTGTCGATGCTGTCCGCCTTGATCGTCAGCTGCACCCGGGAGTTCGACGGGTCGTCGGCGTCGAAGAAACCGCTGCCGTCGAACTCGTTGAACGAACCCCGGATCTTGCTGACCATGGCGTGGCGGACGGCGAAGCCGATCCGGCTGTGCACGGGGTCGATGACGTACGTCCCGGTCAGGTGTGACTCGGCCATGTTCGCCTCCTTGTATGCGAGGGCTCCTGAGTGTGCCACCGCCGAGGGAGGCAGTGTGGCCGAGTGCACGATCACGGCCAACGACCAGGAGGTCAGAGGATGCGCTCGACCGCGTCCGCCAGGTGCCGGAGGGTGCGGACCTCGAAGACGCCGCGGCAGTGGGGGGCGTAGGCGTGGAGGACCGAATCGGTGGTGTCCCACTGGCGGCGGGGCTCGGGGTTGAGCCAGTAGACGGCCCGCACGCGCGTGGCGATCTCGGCGAGGACGTCGGCGGCCGGTGGGCGGTAGTTGGTGCGGGCATCGCCCGTGACGATCACCGTGGAGCGGTCGGTCAGGGCGCGGCCGTAGCGGTCCCGGAAGTCACGGAGGACCCGGCCGTAGTCACTGTGGCCGTCGGGGCCGATGACGCGGCCGGCCTGGAGGATCTGCCACGGTTCGACGACGCCCGTGCTGGCGTCGACCACCGCCGTGATCTCGTCCACCGCGTCCACGAAGGCGAACGAGCGGGTGCGGGCGAGCTCGTCCGCCAGGGCGGAGATCAGCGTGAGCGTGAAGCCGGCGAAGTCGGCCACCGACCCCGACACGTCGCATAGGGTGAACACCTCCGGCTTGTGGGCGTGGGGGCGGCGGTAGGCGACCTCGAGCGGGACCCCGCCGGACGTCACCGAGCGGCGGACCGTGCGCTTCATGTCCACCGCGCCCGAGCGGATGCTCTGACGCCGGCGGCGCAGGCGGGCGGCCAGGCGGCGGGCCAGGGGCCGCACCGCGGCCCGGACCTCGGCGAGCTGGGTGGCGGTGGCTGCCGCCAGCTCGACGTCGAACGGGTTGTCCGGGGTCGCCGGGACCGCGAGAGGTCCCTGGTCCGCGGCGGCCAGGCGCGCCCGGACCTCCTCGGTGATCAGGCGGCGGAGCGCCTCGATCCGGGCGGCCACGTCGGCCCGGGACAGGTCCTCGCCCCGCTCCCGGGCCCGGCGCAGGGCGTCGTGCAGGAGGTGGGCCAGCTCCACCGCTCGCAGCACCCGGTACACGTGGTAGCGCTCGCTGCGGGTGCCGTCCTCGAACCCGGCGTGCCGCCCGACCGCCTCCTCGGCCAGGATCCGCAGCTCCTCCTCGGTGCCGGCATCGATCGCGGCCCGCACCCGCTCGCCCAGCGCCGGCGTCGGCGACCCCGCCGAGAGGGCGGTCTCCGCGTCGGGGCCGGCCGCCGGCACCGGCTCCAGCGTCGCCACCGGCCGGGCCGGGAAGCAGCGGTCGAACAGGACGTCGAAGCGGTCCAGCTCGTGGGCGTGCTTGACCAGCGTGGCGCGCAGCGCGGTCCGCAGCTGGGCCCGGTCGGCCAGGTCGACGTGCCGCACGGCCTCCGCAGCGTCGAGCAGCTCTGACAGCGACACGTCGGTGCCAGCGCCCCGCAGCCGGGACGCCAGGTCGTGGACCCGGGCCCACAGGGCGTCACCGGCGCCGGCCGCGGTCATCTCTTGGCCAGCGCCTCGCTGATCTGGCCGGCGGTGGTCACCAGCTCGGGGACGAAGCGCTCGTGCAGCTCCTCCATCGGGGTGCGGGCCACCTGCGTCGACACGTTCATGGCCGCCACCGCCCGCCCCGACGAGTCCCGCAGGGGGGCGGCCACCGACCGCAGCCCCATCTCCAGCTCCTGGTCGACGAGCGCCCAGCCCTGGGCCCGCACCTGCTTGAGGACCACCGCCAGGTCCGCGGCCGAGGTGACCGTGTGCTCGGTGTGGCGCTCCAGGCGCTCGGGGACGTGGGCCCGCACGTCCTCGGTGGCCAGCTCGGCCAGCAGCACCCGCCCCATGGACGTGCAGTAGGCGGGGAGCCGGCTGCCGAGCCCGAGCGAGATCGTCATGATCCGCTTGGTCGGCACCCGGGCCACGTAGACGATGTCGGCACCGTCGAGCACGGTGACCGACACCGACTCGTGGACCTGCTCGGACAGCGCCTCCAGGTAGGGCTGGGCGATCTGCTGCACGTTGAGCGACGACAGGTAGGCGTAGCCGATGTCGAGCACCCGGGGCGTGAGCGAGAAATGCCGCCCGTTGGTCGACACGTAGCCGAGCTCCCCGAGCGTCAGCAGCAGCCGGCGGGCGGTGGCCCGGGTCAGCCCGGTGCGGGCCGCCACCTCGCTGAGGGTGAGGTCCGGATGCTCGGCGTCGAAGCTGCGGATGACGGCGAGGCCCCGTTCGAGCGACTGGACGAAGTCCACCCTTGACACGCCTCCCACGCTAGGCAATCGTCGAGATGTTCACATTGCGCACGATCGTACGCTATGCGAACAGATCTCACCAGCACGAGGGGACCCGATGGCGACGTACACGACGGCGTTCGGCTCGCTCGACAGCTACGACAAGGGTGGCGTCGAGATCATCAACGACGATCCGAAGCACTACGTGTTCTCGAACATGTTCGAGGTCGCCAGCGCGGCCCGGCCCTAGGAGAAGGTCGCGGTCGGCAAGAACATGGAGTACGTGCTCGAGGTGATCCGGGCCGAGGGCACGTCCGAGTGGCGCACCGCGCCCCACGACGAGTTCGCCCTGGTCATGGACGGCGAGGTGGAGGTCGACCTGCGTCAAGCTCGACGAGCCGCAGGCCGACCCCGCCGGCACGCGGCTCGGTCGCCGTCGACGGCGAGCCGTCCGGGCCGGCCCATGGGCCGCATCATCGCCGGCCGCGGGCCACATGGCGCTGCTGCCCGCCGGCGCTGCCTACCGGTTCCACGCCGAGCGGCCGGCGCGTGATCCTGCTCCAGACCATCGAGGGCCCGGACACCGTCGTACCGCTGGGCCGACATCTGCCAGACCGCCTGACGAGCCGACACGAGGACCACCGAGGTGACCGATCGACCGCGAACCCCCAGGTCGAGGCCGGCGAGCCGAACGACGCACGGCTACCGCGACGTTCACGCCTCGGCGGCTTCACGTTCAGCCGCGACGAGTACTTCGCCCACATCGAGTGGCCGACCGGCCGCCACGTCATGTCGCGTCGACGCCTTCCTCCGGGCGCTGCAGCGCGACGTCGCCTGGGACTTCTTCTACGGCATCGTCAACTTCGACGGCGTCGATCGGCACGGTGAACCACTACGGCACCGTCGACCTGTTCGCCGGCCGCTACAACGACGCCTACCGCAAGGCCGAGCTCGACCACCTCGAGAACTTCGACGACGCCGCAGATCATCGCGAGACGTTCAAGGCGATGCTCGACGACTGGACGAACGACGGCTTCGACCCGTTCGCCGCCCCGCACGAGACCGGGTCGGCCTTCGGCGATGAAGAACGGCGACAACCGGGCCGCGATCACCCGCCACCGGGTCACCGCCGCAGCGCATGGTCGGCGTGCCCGGCGACGAGCCGCTCCGCACCGACGACAACGGCCACCCGGTCAACCGCATGTTCGCCGACGTCCCCCAGGACGAGCCGGAGGTCGAGGCCGAGCCCGGCTTCGAGGGCGAGGTCGCGGCGTTCAACCTGTTCGCCTACCTGTCCCGCTCGCGACGTGACCTGGAACCCGTCGGTCGTCAGCGGTGTGCAAGGACAGCCTCTACTGCCCGACGACCGAGGAGTACATCCTGCCGATCATCCACGGCAACGACCGCGTCGAGTGGTTCGTCCAGCTGTCCGACGAGATCCACTGGGACGTCGAGGACCGCGACACCGGCGCGCGCCCGGGCCAAGGTGGTGATGAAGGCCGGCGACGTCGCCGCGATGCCGGCCGACATCCGCCACCAGGGCTACTCGCCCAAGCGGTCGATGCTGCTCGTCTGGGAGAACGGCGTCGCCCGACGCTGCCCGACGCTCATCGCGCGACCGGGCAAGGCCGCCGATCAGACGGCCGGTCGAGTTCTGACCGGCAGCGACCGGCGACGGCCGTGCAGACGAAGCTGTTCATCGGCGGCGAGTTCGTCGACGCGCTCGACGGCGGCACCCTCGAGGTCCGCAACCCGCACGACGGCTCGCGTCCTGGCCGAGGTGGCCGAGGCGCGGCGCGGCCGACGTCGACCGGGCCGTCGAGGCCGCGGCCGCGCGCCTTCCCGGCCTGGGCGCGCGACGCCGGCGGCCGAACGCGGCCGGCTGCTGCTGCGGCTGGCCGACGCGATCGAGGCCGCACGCCGACGAGCTGGCCCGGCTGGAGTCGCCCGACACCGGCCACCCGATCCGGGACACCCGCGGCCTCGACGTGCCCCGCACCGCGGCCACCTTCCGCTACTTCGGCGGCATGGCCGACAAGCTCCAGGGCTCGGTGATCCCGGTCGACGCCGGGTTCCTCAACTACGTGACGCCGCGAGCCGCTCGGCGTCGTCGGCCAGATCGTGCCGTGGAACTTCCCGCTCATGTTCACCAGCTGGAAGATGGGCCCGGCGCTGGCCGCCGGCAACACCGTCGTGCTGAAGCCGGCCGAGCTCACGCCGCTGTCGACGCTGCGGCTCGCCGAGCTGATGGTCGAGGTCGGGCTTCCCGCCGGGCGTCGTCAACATCGTCCCCGGCTACGGCCACGACGCCGGCGAGCGCGCTCGCCGCCCATCCCGACGTCGCGCAAGATCGCCTTCACCGGCTCGACCGCGCACCGGCCGCGCGCATCGTCGAGGCGTCGGCCGGCAACCTCAAGCGGGTCCAGCTCGAGCTCGGCGGCAAGGGCGCCAACATCGTCTTCGACGACGCCGACCTCGACGCCGCGGTCAACGGCTCGGCGTTCGCGATCTTCCACAACCAGGGCCAGGCCTGCATCGCCGGCTCGCGGCTGATCCTCCACGAGTCGATCGCCGACGAGTTCCTCGACCGGTTCCTCGACGCTGGCCCGGTCGCATCCGGCTCGGCGACCCGCTCGACCCGGCGACCGAGATGGGGCCGCTCACCTCGCCGCGTGCACCGCGACCGGGTGCTCGTCCTACGTCGAGGTCGCCGAGCGACGAGGGCGGCGAGATCCTCACCGGCGGCACGCGCCCCGGACGACCCGGCGCTGGCCGCGCGGCTGCTACGTCGCAGCCGACGGTCGTGCGGGCGGACCCGGCGGCCCGGGTCTGCCGGGAGGAGGTGTTCGGCCCGTTCGTCACCGTCACCACGTTCGCCAGCGACGACGAGGCGATGGCCGATCGCCAACGGCACCGACTACGGCCTCGGCGGCGGCCTGTGGACCCGCGACCTGTCCCGCGCCCACCGCGTCGCCCGGGCGATCCGCGCGGGCATGGTCTGGGTCAACTGCTACAAGCGCGTCGAGCCCGGGCTCGCCGTTCGGCGGCGTCGGCCAGTCCGGCTACGGCCGCGAGATGGGCTTCGAGGCCATGCGCGAGTACACCGAGGCCAAGTCGGTCTGGGTCAACGTCGACGCCGCCATCCCGCCCTGGTACCCCGGGGCTGACCGATGGCCGACGATCACGACCCTCGCAGGACGCGGTCGCCGACGCACGTCCACGACGGCGACACCGTGGCCCTGGAGGGGTTCACCCACCTCATCCCCCACGCCGCCGGCCACGAGATCATCCGCCAGGGCCGACGTGACCTGACGCTCGTGCGGATGACGCCCGACGTCGTCTACGACCAGCTCATCGGCATGGGCTGCGCCCGCAAGCTGGTGTTCTCGTGGGGCGGCAACCCCGGCGTGGGCTCGCTGCACCGGTTCCGGGACGCCGTCGAGAACGGCTGGCCCGCGCCCGCTGGAGCTCGAGGAGCACAGCCACGCCGGCATGGCCACCCGCTACGTCGCCGGGGCGTCGGGCCTGCCGTTCGCGGTCTGCGGGGCTACGTCGGCACCGACCTGGCGGCGGCACGGCCAACATCGCCCCGATCGCGTGTCCCTTCACCGGCGAGCGGCTCACCGCGGTGCCGGCGCTGCGGCCCGACGTGACGATCATCCACGCCCAGCAGGCCGACCGCGAGCGGCAACGTGCAGCTGTGGGGGATCGTCGGCGTGCAGAAGGAGGCGGTGCTGGCCGCCCGCCGGTCGATCGTGACCGTCGAGGAGGTCGTCGACGAGCTCGACGACCGGCCCGGGCGCGTCGTGCTGCCGTCATGGGTGGTCGACGCCGTGGCCGAGGTGCCCGGCGGCGCCGCACCCAGCTACGCCACGGCTACTCCGTGCGGGACAACGCGTTCTACGCGGCGTGGGACGCGCATCAGCCGGACCGCGACACCTTCCGGCAGTGGATGCAGGACCACGTGACCGGCCGCGTGCCGACCACGCGCGTGACGAGGGAGGAGGACCCATGGCCGTCACCACCCAGACCATGACCGACGAGCAGCGCAAGAGCGTCGCGATCGAGTACCTGAAGGCGTTCGACCACGGCGGGGTGACCGTCGACCGGCGGCAGCATCCTCGACCTGTTCGCCGACGACGCCCAGGTGTACTTCCCGAAGTGGGGCATCGCCAACGGCAAGGACCGAGATCGGCAAGCTGTTCGGCGACGTCGGCGGCACGCTCAAGTCGATCGAGCACCACTACTCGCGACGTTCAACTGGGTGTTCTCCGGCAGCGACACCCTCGTCTGCGAGGGCACCAGCCACGGCGAGCACCAGGACGGCCCGTGGCGCGCCGGGCGTGCCCGAGTGGGGCGCGGGCCGCTGGTGCGACGTGTTCGAGATCCGCGACTTCCTGATCCAGCGGGTGCTTCATCTACCTCGACCCCGACTACGCGGGGCAGGACACGGCCCGCTACCCGTGGCTCGACGAGGGCGCCGGCGCGTGACCGGCGGTTGGACGGCCGACGAGATGATGACGGTGGCGGCGGCGCGCCACCTCGCCGACGGCGAGGTGTGCTTCGTCGGGATCGGCATGCCGTCGCTGGCCGCCAACCTGGCCCGGCGCACCCACGCGCCCGGCCTGGTGCTCGTGTACGAGTCGGGGACGATCGGGTCGAAGCCCCGGACCATCCCGCTGTCGATCGGCGACGGCGAGCTGGCCGAGACCGCCGACGCCGTCGTGTCGGTCCCCGAGATCTTCAACTACTGGCTCCAGCCGGGCCGGATCGACGTCGGCTTCCTCGGCGCCGCCGAGCTCGACCGGCGGGGCGACATCAACACCACCGTCATCGGCCCCTACGACGCGCCCCGGGTGCGGTTGCCCGGGGCGGGCGGGGCGCCCGAGATCGCCCGGTCGTGCGGGCGGGTGGTCGTGATCCTGCGCCACGGCCCGCGGGCGCTGGTCGAGCGGGTCGGGTTCCGGACCTCGCTCGGCGACCGGGTGGCGACGGTCATCACCGACATCGGCGTGCTGACCCGGGACCCCGACCTGGGCGAGCTGGTGCTTGCCGGGCTCCACCCCGGCCGCACCGTCGGGGAGGCCCGGGAGGCGACGGGGTGGGACCTGGCCGTGGCCGAGAACGTGGCCGAGACCGCCCCGCCGGCCGGGGCGGAGCTGGACGCCCTCCGCTCGCTGGCGGGCGCGCCGGACAGGGTCGCATGAGGGCCTTCACCTACGACGCCGCCCCCGGTCGGGTGGTGTTCGGCCCCGGCAGCCTCGGCCGGCTGCCGGACGAGCTCGACCGCGCTCGGCGCCCGCCGGGTCCTGCTGGTGGCGAGCGGCCGCCACGGCCCGCCGGTGCGCGACCTGCTGGGCGACCGGGTCGCGGCGCAGTTCCGCGACGTGGTCCAGCATGTGCCGGTGCCCGCGGCCACCGCGGCCCGGGCGCTGGCCGCCGACGTCGGTGCCGACGCGGTGCTGGCGGTGGGCGGCGGCTCGGCCATCGGCTTCGGCAAGGCCGTCGCCCTGGTCCGGAACGTGCGCACGCTCGCGGTCCCCACCACCTACGCCGGCTCGGAGATGACCCCGATCTGGGGCCTGACCGAAGGGGGGCGCAAGCGCACCGGGTCCGATCCCCGGGTCAAGCCCGAAGTCGTGGTGTACGACCCCGAGCTGACTCTCGGCCTGCCGCCCCGCGTGGCCGGCCCGTCGGGTATGAACGCCGTGGCCCACTGCATCGAGGGGCTGTACGGGCCGCGGGCCAACCCCGTCGCCTCGCTGATGGCGCTGGAGGGCCTGCGGGCGCTGCACCGGAGCCTGCCGGTCGTGTGCGCCTCGCCGGGCGACCTCGGAGCCCGCACCGAGGCGCTGTATGGGGCGTACCTGGCCGGGTCGGTGCTGGGGTCGGCCGGCACCGCTCTCCACCACAAGACGTGCCACGTCCTCGGGGGCACGTTCGGCCTCGACCACGGCGACACCAATGCGGTCGTGCTCGGGCACGCGCTGGCCTACAACGCGCCGGCGATCCCCGGCGCGGTCGCTGACATCGAGGCCGCCCTCGGGACCGGCGACGCCCCGGGCGCGCTGTTCGACCTGGCCGCCGCGGTGGGAGCGCCCGCCAGCCTGGCGGCCATCGGGATGCCGCAGGACGGGCTCGACGAGGCGACCCGGCTGGTGGTGGCCGAAGCCGCGGCCAACGTCCGACCGCCGGAGCCGGAGGGCATCCGCCGGATGCTCGACGACGCGTTCGCGGGGCGGCGCCCGGCCGCCGTCCCCGCCCATCGATAGCGACAGCACCCAGGGGGGCACGGCGCGTGTCGCGGCCAGCCGACCGGAGGCCCGTAGAGTCGCCCGCGTCGCCGGGCGACTCTGGAACCTCGCGCTGAAGCCGGTTGTCCCTCGCGGCGGCGGTGACTGCCAGGGCGACGACTGCACCGGCCGACATCCCGATCAGGACCTTGATCGACAGGACTGCGTCGGCCGCGCTCCAGCCCGTATCCGAGCCGCCCAGCCCGAGCATGAGAAAAAGCTGATTGAGTCCGTCGAAAGCGGCCACCGCACCTGAGCCGACCCAGACGAGAGCCACTGGTAGCCAGAACCGAGTGTGGCGTCCCCATCGACCGGCCAGGCCGAGCAGGCCGACCGCGGCGGTGACAGCCGCGACTGTCCCCGACGCCTGCATTGCCCAGGTCGGGTGCGGACGCGTGTCGGAGAGCCCGACCGACCCGCCGGCTGCCCAGTACCAACAGACCAGGGCCACGACGCCGGCCATCGCAGCAACGGCTTCGGCCATCTGCGGAAGGTGAGTCTCCGGCCACGACCGCACACGGACTGTCGGCGACGTGACGACCTCGCCCGTGCGCCGGCCCAACAGCTGTCCCCATCGCGCCCGGACGTGACTGGCGAAAGCGATGGTCGGCACCCGGCGCGCCCACGGCCGGGTGAGGGCCAGCACCAGTAGCAGACCCGCGAGTTCGATCACCGCCATCACCGCGTTTGCGGCCACCCAGTCGCTGTCGTCGAGCAGGGACAGATCATTGATGCCCACCGGTACGCCGACCGTCCAGAGGACCTTCAGGATCAGGTAGGCCAAACAGCAGACGGCTGAGATCCATGCCGCGGCCAGACCGAGGCGACCAACAGCCGCAGCCCGGTGGTCGGTCATATGGTACGACGTCTCGTGCGCCCGATCGATCGACAATTCGCGCGACTGCGTTGTGATCTGCACGACAACAGCACGAGACGCAACGCACGTTCCGTCGGCATCGGCTGGTCGCGTTTGGGAATCGCTCGGAGCGGTGACGGACTCACCCCCCCGGAGGGTGTGTTCCCCCAAGTTCAGGAGGCGCGGCGACGGGGGCGGTGACGTTCCGAGAGTTGGTTTCGTGGTGCATGAGGATGATGGCCAGCACTGCCATCCACACGAGCCATGCCCACAACATGACGCGTTCGTAGAGCCCCATCCATGGTGTCGGGTCGGGAACGTTGGGTGACTGCGTGCCCATCAACACGGCAAACACGACGATGGTCGCAGCGGTGATGAGCGTGTACGCCCGGAAACCTGCGCCGAAGGACCTGGCACCGAACCACAATGCGGACGCAATGAAGAGGAACGTCACGCCGCTGAGCACGAGGTGGCCGACGTCGTTGACCGACATGGGCCCGTCGACCACGTCCTCGCGTGAGGTCATCGGGAAGGGCAACCACAAGAGTGCCGAGACTCCCGAGGCCACCAGGAGGGTGCCGGTCACGTGCAGCGACCGGCTTCCGTGAGCCGCCTTCCGCACGCCGATCCCGAACGCGATCATCAGCGCCGTGTAGGTCGGGAGCATGGCCGTGAGGAACCACCGTGTCGGGGCGGATGTCCCGGATAGCTCGCTGATGGCTTGGTCCATGCGGCTGTAGCCGTCGTTCAGCGGGGCGGCGATGACGTCGCTGGCGACGACGTACAGCACGCCGTACAGGACCCCACACGCGAGCAGAATCCTCGAGTCGGTGATCCGCGAAGTCTTCGTGGCGATGTCGCGACTCGTGGCCCGCGGAGCCCGGTCCAGTGTCGTTGCCACCGTGACCTCCTTCGGGCGCGATGCGACGGGCCTTCACGCCCTCGACCTCTAGCGTCCGTCTGTTTCGAGCAGCAGGCATAGGGCCGAGCGCCCCAAAGACCGGACCGAAAGGCCTGATGCGCTCGGCACTGCAGATGCCTTAGGCCGTTCCAGGGGATCGAGGTGATGTGGTCATTACGACGGGGCTGTCGCGCTCACTGTCAGGACCTTCGCCCCTGCCGCGGCGGAGCAAGACGTTCGAGAATCAAGGATGAGCGGCACGCTTGGTGTCCGCAAAGAGAGAGACGAGGGATCGCCATGGATTGGGATCTCGGGCTCGCAGCGGTGGGGTTGCTGCTGGCGATGTCGCTCGGCTTCGGGGTCCTCGCTCAGCTCTTTGTCGGCCGCGGCACTACGCGGTGGATGTGGCTGATTGGGGCCACAACATTCTTCTTCCTGGGGTTGCTCATCAGTGAGGCGTGGTTTGGATGGGCAACGGAGGAAGAGCTCCAGCCGAACTATGACGGGCTCTCGTTCGACGAGACGTTGCTGGCGGTCGTTCCGAGCATCGCCGTCGTCATCGTGGTGCGCCACCTGATCCGTCGGCGGCGAAACCCAAGCGCTCCGGGATCACCAACCTCGCCGCCAGCAACCCGAGCCGGCCTCCATTGACCACGATGGGAACCGCGACGCTCGAACAGAGGCTCACGGTTGCGGCCGACCCGGGGGGGTTCAGCGATGCCGAGGCCGCGGGATGTGACGAGCCCGTGCGGCGCTACTTCCAGGCCGCGGTCACCCCCGGCACGCGGCTGGCTCGAGCGGCTCGGCTCCGCATGCGCGGCTCGATCAAACTCGCCAACCGGTGGGTGCCGTTCCGGTCCGACGAGCTGCTCGCCCCGCTTCATGGTTACTACTGGCCGGCGACCGTTGCGGGTGGTCTGCTCCGCGGCTCCGACGACTACGACGGTACTGCCGCCTCGATGGTGTGGAGGCTCCTCGGACTGATACCCATCATCCACGCCAGCGGGCCGGATGTGGCCCGGAGTGCGGCCGGACGTGCGGTCGCCGAAGCTATCTGGCTGCCGACCGCGCTGCTGCCCCGCTACGGCGTCGACTGGCGCGCATCCGACAACGAGCACCTCGTCGCCGACATTCCGATCGGTGGCGAGCGCGTCGCCCTCCACATCACCATCGGCGACGACGGCTTGGTCCGTTCCGACCATCTCGACCGATGGAACGATCCGGATGGCACCGGAAGCTTCGGCTGGTACCCGTTCGGCATCGAGGTCGGCTCCTCGTCGACGTTCCCGTGTGGGATCACCATGCCGGCCACAGGTGTCGGTGGCTGGAACCACGGGTCCGATCGATGGCACGAGGGCGAGTTCTTCCGCTACACGATCTCGGACCTCACTGTCATCTGAGCCGGCAGCAGCGAGGTCCGGCACGTCGAGCGTGAGTCAGTCGTGGCCTTGTCCGTTGCCAACTCGGCTGCGGAGGTTGTGGAACTGACGGGTCTGCATGATGAAGTGCACTGGTTCGAACACCAATAGGCCGAGTGGCCCGGTGAGAAGTCGTGGGTGATTTCGGCCGCGGGTGCGGCTCACGAGACGTGTGCGGTGCCCCGGGGCTGGCCGGAGGTGAAACCCCCAGATCCCCTCGATGCCCGCCCGCGGCGGCCTGTTGGGCGACGCTTCGACGGACCGGCCGGTCAAGTCGTAGCTCGAGTGGAGCACCAACGTGCGGTTCGGTTCCAGTACCGCGACGGTGAACGAGTTGGTCGGACCCTTCGGCACCCGGTACAGCTCTTGGCCCTGCTCGAGGTGCTGCCACTCGGGCACAATGCGGTCGGCGCTCGGCTCGCCGTGGTTGTCGATCCAGTCCCAGCTGTACCAGCCGCCCCGGTCGCCTCCCATCTGCACCAGCCAGGGCCAGACCTCCTCGGGGGGCGCAGCCAGGGTGGTGGCCATCGTTGCGCCGCCGTCGGGATCAGCGATGAGGTCGTCGCCCGGATAGCAGCCGGCAACCTCGTCCGCCGTTGCGCCCCAGTTCAACATCCGTGACCGACCCCACAACAAGTAGGTCGCGGGCGCGGCGAGACCGACGCCGACGCCGAGCCAACGCGCGGTGCGGCGTCGATGACTCCCGCGCGCTGAAGATGGCCTCGACACGGGCTCAGGCCCCGACTGGCGCCGCGAGGAAGGCCGACATGCGCGCACGAGTCAAGTCTTCCTGCCCGAGCCCGAGGTGACCGCCGGACTCGAAGCTCAGCAGCACGGCCCCCGGGATCCGCTCGGCCGCCTGTCTGGCGGCTGCGTAGGAGGCGAGCGGGTCGTCGCGCGCATGTATGACAAGGGTGGGGACTTGCAGGTCTTCCAGCGGATAGCTGTTCACGTCCGGGTTGGAGACAAAGGCGTCGAACGCGGCGCCTTTGGCTCGCGGGCCGACCGGGAAGATGCTGTCGGCCAACTCCGCCGCGACTTGGGCCTGTTCGTCGTTGCGCGGAAAGCCCGGCGGCACCCCCATCAGCCGGGCAAGAACCGACGGCGCCAACGCTTTGAGCGCCCACATCGGAACGTCCCCGTACGCGAACCGAGCCCACCTCGGCGGGCTGACGGCCGTCGGATTCCCCGGCCAGTTGCCGGACATGACGACGAGGTGTCGGACACGATCTGGGTGACGTAGCGCGAGCTGGAGAGCCGACGTCGTGCCCGCCGAGATGCCGATCACGTCGATCTGGTCGATGCCGAGCCGGTCGAGCAGCTCGACGTACGCGTTCGCCTGGTCCGCGGGTGTGGCGCCGTCCGGTAGCGCCGATCCGAGGTAGCCGAAGCGCGACGGCGAGATGACACGACGGTCGGCAACCAGGTCGCGGACCGAGACAAGCCCGCCGTCGCACCCGTGCAGGATCCCGTGGACGACGAGGAGCGGTGCACCGCTGCCATGCTCGGCGTACTCCAGATCTCCGAACGTGGTGGAGGTGACGCGCCGGTCGACGGTCGACAAGCGGGCCCGGGCACGCGCCAGATCGCGGCGGTAGCGGCGCACGACGCCGGCGCCAACGACGGTAATCGCACCGCCCACGACCCCAGCCAAGACAACCCGGAGCCGAGTCAACCGCGGGCGTTTCGACATGATCCGACCGTGCCACCCCAGCCCGAGGTGTGCCAGAGGCGAAGGTCATCGGCACGCCGTCGCCGAACCGCGTCGACGGGGCGGTTACGACGCGACGTCGCGGCGGTCGAAGAGCCGGACAGCGAGGACGGCGAGGACAGCACGCACGCGCGTGACATCGCGCGGATCGGGCGGGACAGGTCGAGGTTGAATCGCTCGGCGAGCTCGTCGATGGCCCGTCGGGGCTCGCCGCCGCGGGCCGAGGCGAGCCAGGAGAGCTGCTCGCGACCGGTGAGGCGCTCGAAGAAGGCATGCTCGCCGGCGACATAGCCGACGCGGCGGTGAATCTCGACGCTGTCGATGGTGCTGTCGAGGCCCAGCACGCGCGCCGTCCCCACGGTGGGGCGCAGAAAGTCCATGAGCAGTCGAATGGTCGTCGTCTTGCCGGCACCGTTCGGACCGAGAAACCCGAACACGACTCCGGGCGGAACGGTCAGATCGACATCGACGATCCCGCGCGCCGTCCCATAGGTCTTGGTGAGCTGCTCGGTCTCCACGGCAGCAACCACACCTCAATGCTGTTCGAGCAGCAGCCGACGCACCAGAAGACGAAGTCCTCTGCGACCGGCCCACGAGATTGCACGCTCAGTGTGAGGCGAGGCGCTTGTAGATCTCGAACCAGATGACAGAGGCGAACCCGGCGAAGACCGCGACGACCCAGTCGAGTGGGTGCAGGGGCCCGAAGTTGAAGGCGTCTTGCAGCGCGGGGACGGTGAGCAGCACGATGACCATGCCGATGGCGCTCGGGAGGATCCATTTCAGCGTCGGGTTGGCCCGCTCGCGGAACGACTGGCGGATCGACAGCCGCCACGACCGGTTCACAAGGATGAGGGCGAGATTGCCAACGAACAGCGTGAGGAACGCGACCGAACGGATGACGTCGTCGGGCTCGTCGGCCAGCAGCGCCCACATGTAGACGGCGAGGGTCGCGGCGAGGACGGACACTCCTTGAAGGCCGGAGACGGCGAGGTCGCGACGGCTGAACAACGGCGCACCGACGCGGCGGGGCGAGCGGTGCATCACCTTCGGGTCGACCTGTTCGGACTCGAACACGATGGAACAGGCGGGGTCGATTACGAGCTGGAGGAAGGCGATCTGCACGGGGAGCAGGACGAGCGGCCAGCCGGGAACGAACACGGGGATGAGCGTCATCGCGAAGATGGGGACGTGAATGGCGAGGATGTAGGCCATCGCCTTGTGGAGGTTGTCGAAGATCCCGCGTCCCTGGCGGACACCGCCGGCGATCGAGCTGAAGTCGTCGTCGGTGATGACGAGGTCGGCGGACTCTCGCGCGACGTCGGTGCCGCGAGCGCCCATTGCGATCCCGATGTCGGCGGCGCGCAGCGCGGGAGCATCGTTGACGCCGTCGCCGGTCATGCCGACGACTTCACCGTTGGCCTTGAGCGCGCGGACGAGCTGAAGCTTCTGGTCGGGCACCATGCGGGCGAACACGTTGACGGTGCGGGCTCGGCGGGCGAGTTCGTCGTCGCTCATGCCGGTGAGCTCCGGTCCGGTGATGGCGCCGGCTGAGGTGTCGATGCCGACGTCGCGGGCGATCGAGAGCGCGGTGCCTGGGTAGTCGCCGGTGATCATCACGACCCGGATGCCGGCGCGGTGGCAACTCGCGACAGCGTCGGCGGCGTCGGGGCGCACGGGGTCGTGGACGCCGACGAGGCCGAGGTACTCGAAGTCGAAGTCGTGCTGCTCGGTCGGCAGCCGGGCGGTGGCGGTGAACTCCGCTCGGGCGACCGCGAGGACCCGAAGCCCGGCGTCGGCCGCGGTCTCGACCTGCGTGTCGAGCGCAGTCCGCTCCGGTGCGGGGAGGTGACAGAGATCGGCGATCGCTTCCGGGGCGCCCTTGGCCGCGATGACGTAGTCGGGCCGGTGCGGTGAGCGCCACACGTGGGAAAGCGCCAACAGGTCTTCGGACAGCGGGTACTCGCGGACGAGGTCCCATGCCGAGTGGAGGTGTTCGGTACCGGCGAGGGACCGCTCGCCGAACTCGCGGAAGGCGCGGTCCATCGGGTCGAACGGGTCGATCGGCGAGGCGAGCACGGCGTACTCGACGAGCTCGTGGAACCACTCGGGCAGTTCGGGGTCGTCGACGAGGTGGACGCTGCCATCGATGATCAACGAGGCAACCGCCATCGAGTTGAGCGTCAGCGTGCCGGTCTTGTCGACGCAGATCGCGGTGGCGGACCCGAGGGTCTCGATCACCGCGGAGCGGCGAGTGAGGACGTGACGTTGGGACATCCGCCACGCGCCGAGCGCCAGGAACACGGTGAGGACGACCGGGATCTCCTCGGGCAGCATCGCCATGGCAGCGCCGATCGCGACGAGTAGCCCCTCCAGCCAGTCTTGCCGGGTGAGCCCGAACACGACAACCACGAGGGCGGCTGCGACCACACCGCAGACGGCGATGATCCGAACGAAGCGGGCGAGCTCGCGCTGTAGCGGCGTGCGTGCCGGTTCGATGGTGCGCAGCGCGTTCCCGATCCGGCCGAGCGACGTGTCCGCGCCCGTGTGGCGGACAGCCGCGATGCCTCGGCCTTTGACCACGAGCGTGCCGGAGAACACCCAGGGCGTGGCGTCGCCGCCGGGTGCGCCCATTGCCGTGGTAGCGGCGTCGGGGAGCGTCGACGTCTTGCGGACCGGAACGGCCTCGCCGGTGAGCGCGGATTCGTCGACGGTGAAGTTGACACAGCCGAGCAGCACGCCGTCGGCGGGTACGCGGTCGCCTTCGACGAGAAGTACGACATCGCCGCGGACGACGTCGCGGCCCGCGATTCGCTGCTGCTGCCCATCGCGGACGACGAGCGCGCGAGGAGAGGAGAGATCGCGCAGCGCGGTGAGCGCGTTCTCGGTCTTGTGCTCCTGGTAGAGCGAGATGGCGATCACGACCACGACGAACGACATCAGGATGACGCCGTCGAGCGGCTCGGCGAGCAGGAAGTACAAGACGCCGGCGCCGACCAACAGCAGCAACATCGGTTCTCGCAGCACGTCGCGCGCCTGCTGCACGAGGTTGCGCGGTTTCGCGGTGGGGAGCTCGTTCGGCCCGTCCACTGCGAGCTGCTGCGCCGCCTCGGAAGTCGTCAGACCAACGACCATCGACGGGTCGACACCCGCAACGGCCTCCACGGACTGCGTGGTCACAGGGCGCGCTCGCGGACGATGCGGGCGACGTCGAGGTGCCGCAGCCGGCGCAGAACCGGGAGCTGCGCGACGAGCGCGGCGGCGAGCATGCCGACGACGACGATCACGTAGGTGGCTGGCTGCATGCGCAGCGCCCACCGGTAGCCCTCGGTTTCGTAGTTCGCCATGAACCAGCGAGCGAGCAGCGTCCCGGCGGCGAGGCCGACCGGAATGCCGGCGGCGGTGAGGAGGAGGTTCTCGGCGGCGACGATGCGGCCGAGGGTCCGGCGGGCCAGCCCGGCGGCATGCAGGGTGCCGAGCTCAACGGAGCGCTCGGCGACGTTGGCCGACATGGCGTTGAACAACAGCGCGGCGGCCATGACGACCGCGAACGCGAGCATCACGCCGACGAGGACGTCCATGATGGCGAAGGCGTCGCGCATCGTGGCTTCGACCGCGGCGTTGTCGAGGTAAGCAGCGGCGCCCGGGAGCGCGCCGAGGCGGTGCGCGGCCGCGTCCCGATCGGCGGTCGGCCGGAGTTGGACGAGCGCACCGGTGATGTCGTCGCGGCCGGTTACCTGTTGGAGGCGGGTGAGAGAGAGGTAGCCAACCGCAGCCATGGGCTCGTCGACGAAGCCCGCGACGGGCTCCTGGAATCGCGTGCCGTCGGCGAGGGTCACCGTCACGGGATCCCCGACCTGGATGTCCAGAAGGTTCCGGACGCCGGCGCCGAGCAGCAGTCCGCCGCTGGCGCGTAGGGACAGTTGGTCGCCGTTGGTGGCGACGAAGCGGTGCAGCGTCGTGTCCGCGGGCAGTCCCCACACGATGGTGTCGTGGCGGCGGTCGCCTGCGGTCAGGCTGACCTCGGCGCGGGCGAATGGCTCCGCGACCGCGACGTCGCTGTCGCGGTGAGCGGCGGCGAGCAATGTTGCGGCCTGGCCAGGGTTGGCGTAGAGCTGGCCGTCGGAACGGTCGATGGTGCCGTACTGGCGGTCGAGGACGCTCGACACGGTGTCGCGCAGACCGGCGAAGACGATGACCAGGCTGAGCGAGACGGCGACGCCGGCGATCGTGAACAGGGCGCGCCGGCGGTTGCGGCTGAGTCCGCGCAGCACCATCCGCCACCGTGCCGGGAGGTGCCCCAGGGGCGGGATGACCCGCTCGAGGATCGAGCGGGTGCCGTGTCCGGTGGGCGCGACGCGCATCGCCTCGGCGGGCGCGACGCGTGCCGCGGCGCGGGCGGGGCCCCACGCCGCGAGCCCTGCCGCGGTGACCCCGGCGACCGACGCGACCACGAGCGTGGCCGGATGCAGGGACACGACGTGGAGCGGAAGTCCAAGGGCGTTCGTGTACTGCGTGGTGAACCAGGCGCCCGAGCGCGTAGCCGCCGGCCAGGCCGAACGGGACCGAGGCGATCCCGGCAAGAAGACCGAAGCTCAGGTAGTGGCGGCGCAACGTGGCCGGCGCGATGCCGTTGGCGGTGAGCGTGCCGATGACAGCCCGCTGCGCGTGCACGAGACGAGACAGCACGATGAACGCGCCGAGCACACCCGCCACCAGGAACAGGATCGGGAGCAGGTTGGCGAACTGCCCGAAGGTCTGCACGTCCTGGTCGAGCGCGACGTAGGACGGCTGGTCGGTGCGGACCTGGGCTACTAGATCATGGGTGCCGGTGAGGTCGGTGACGGCCGCGACGAGTTCATCGGCGTGGTCGCGGTCGCGGGCGTAGAGGGCAAGCTGCGCCTGCGGCTCAGGGGCGAGCTGACGGACGAGCGACTCGGGAGCGAACACGACACCGAACTGCTCGGCGCTGGTCATCACCTCCTGCTGCGAGCGCGCCGGCCAGAAGTACTCGGTCGACAGTCCCGTGCCCGAGACCGACACCCGCCGCCATCCCGACGGGCCGAAGAGCTCGATCGTGTCGCCGGGACGGATCCCGAAGTGGTCCGCGAGATGCTGTTCGACGAGCACCTCGCCGTCGCCCGGAAGGTGGCCTGAGCGCACCGCGAGTCGCGCGACGTCAGGTTGCGCGCCGTCGGGGACGCTGATCACACGGCCGAGCAGCGTGTGTTCACCGACGCGGGCGCCGACATCGGCCTGCACGCGGCTCGTCACCAGCGGGTCACCGGGCAGGGTCGCTGCGTCAACATTCAGCGACGCTGCGGCGGGGCCGGTCAGCACGACGTCGGGGAGTCGTTGCGTGGCGTAGGCGCGGTCGAACGAGTCGTTGAGGTTGCGGTACGCGTCCGAGGCGGCGACGAACACGGCGACGCCCATCGCGATGACCACGATGACCGCCGCGAACTGCCCCCGTTGGCGCCACACGTCACGGCGCAGCTTCCGGCCGAGCACGTGGCTCACCAGTCCAGCTCCTCCGCCTCCACCGGCGCAGCAACCTCCTCCGAACCAGCAACCCGCCCCGAGTGCAGACGCACGACCCGGTCGGCCATCCGGGCGATGGCGGAGTTGTGGGTCACCAGCAACACGGTGTGATGGCCCTCGCGAGCGAGATCCCGCAGCACGGCCAGCGCCTGCCGTCCGGTGCCGAGGTCGAGGCTGCCGGTCGGTTCGTCGCACAACAGCAGCGGCGGCTCCTTCACCAGCGCCCGGGCGATCGCCACCCGCTGTTGCTGTCCGCCCGAGAGCTCACCGGGGAACCGGTCCGCGACATCGCCCAGCCCGACCCGCGCCAAGGCATCGCGGCTGCGTTGCTCGGCATCCGATCCGGTCGCCTCCGCGAGCAGCTGCACGTTCTCCAGCGCGGTGAGTGTCGGCACCAGGTTGAAGAACTGGAACACGAACCCGACGCGGTCACGCCGGTAGGTGGTGAGCTCCTCGCCCCGCAGCCCAGCCAGGTCGGTGCCCGCGATAATGACCGTGCCGGATGTGGCCTCCTCGATCCCGCCGATCAGGTTCAGCAGCGTCGTCTTCCCGGACCCCGACGGGCCGAGCAGGACCACGAACTCACCCGGCCACACCTCGAGGTCGACACCGACGAGGGCGTCGACCGCGGTCGGGCACTCGCCGTAGCGCTTCCCGACCCCTCGCAGTGACACGGCCGGGAACCCGGAGCGGGCGGCCGCGTCCGCCGCGGCAGCGAGGTCAACCGCCTGGTCACCGTGGTGCAGGACGCGCATCGACCTCACCTCCTCTTCCCCAGTGGACGTCGCCGAAGGCCCCTCAGAACAGGGGCGAACGTCACTGGCGCCGCGACGAACGAACCGTCACCACCCGGTCCGTATCGATCGCAGCTGCTCGCAACTCCGCCAGCAGGTCATGCTCACGGAACCGCACCTCGATCCCCCGCCTAGCAAGGCGGCGCCGGAGCTCCGCGATGAACATCCCGTCGCCCGCGACGACGTTGGCGCCCACCACCCGGTCGCACACCAGCGCCGGGTCTAGCGAGCCCCGATCACACCCCGCCATCGCCGCGATCGCGCCGTCGAGATCGACCGTCGTCGTGACGCCACACGACGGTGACGCGCCCACACCCACGACCTCGACGACCTCGAACCCTGACGTGACGTAGTCGGCGATCTCGGCCGCGGCGCGGCGCGCCAGGTGGGCGTACTCGAACGCCGTCACCCATCGCGCCAAGGCGACGAACACGCGACGAACCGGCTGCCGACGCAGGATCGGCCGTCCGTACACGCGCAGCATCGATCCCTTGAGCACGCCACCCCAGGCGCGCTGCTCGGGACACGGCAGCTGCACGATCCCGACACCGTCGGCAACGTACGGATCGAGCACTTCGCTGATCGCACCCGGCCGTGTCGCTCCGCCAAGGAACCGGACGTTCTCGTTCAACAAGCAGTGCGACACGAACACCACACGACCGCTTCGAGCATCGGCCAACCGCCCCACCACGTCGCCACGATCGCGGCCCGCGGCGGGGCCGTCCTTCGTCATACCGGCAGCGTGAATGGCACGTGGCTTCGCGTATAGAGCCCGATGTCACTTCGCGTTCCGGGGTCTGCCGACCGGATGTCGATGACGTTCGCCTCTACTGCCCTGACCGGCCGTGGGCCACCGTGGAGCGTTCTTCGAGACATCGACCCGCAACATCCTCCACGCAGAGGCGGCGGCCGGCGTGCGCCATCACGTGGCGCTGTCGGTCGTCGGCACCGACCGGCTGGCCGAGAGCGGCCACATGAGGGCAAAGCTCGCGCTGGAGAAGCTCATCGGGAGCTCGTCTGTCCCGTACTCGATCGTGCACGCGACGCAGTTCTTCGAGTTCGCCACGCGCATCGCCGCCGAGGCGATCGAGGGCGACACGGTGCGGGTCCCCCCGGTGCTGATCCAACCGATGGCCGCCGACGACGTCGCCGCCGCGGTGTGCGAGGTCGCGCTGGCGGCGCCGCTGAACGGCACGATCGAGATCGGCGGGCCCGAACCGTTGCGGTTTCGAGGACTTCGTCCGACAGGGTTTGAGCGCCGTGGGTGACGAGCGTAAGGTGGTCGCCGATCCCCGAGCCGGTACTTCGGCGCCCACCTGAGCGAGCGCACCCTCGTGCCGGGCGACGGCGCCCGGATCTCGGCGACCCGCTTCGACGACTGGCTCGGCCCGCGGGCACAAGGGGACTGACGATGCCCGGCGACGCCATTGCGGCCGTACGTCGAATGGAGCGCCCGGGTTCGGGTCGAGCTTCAGGCGGGTTGCGTGAGCGAGCGAGGCTCGATTGGCAAGCTGATTTGGCAAGCCGGCGAGTCAGCTGGCGTGTTCCTTGGATCGGCATGACTCCGTCCTGCATCGGGCTCGACCGAACCCCCGGAGACTCCTCCCGGGCCGTCGGTCCGGCGCTCGATGAGCCCCCCGAGGGAGTCCCCGATCGCCCGCTCGCCGCGTGGTCGCGTGCAAATCGGATAGCGATGGGAAGAGAGCCCGAGCACCGCAACCAGATCATCGACGAGGAGCCGGCTAATGGGAGCGACGCTCAGATCGACTGACCGCCGCACCGTTCGCGGTCAATCGTCGATCGCCTGGTAGACAGCGGTCCAGAAGTCGTGCCACATCGGCAGCCTCTGGTCCCCCGCGTGACCCCGCTGCATGACGAAGATCGTCGTCATGTCCTCGGCGGGATCGTTGTACCAGGCTGTGCCGTACCTGCCTGGCCATCCGTAGCTCCCGACCGAGGGGCCCGAGTGCGTGCGGCGGGTGCGGACCGACATCCCGAAACCCCAGCCCATGGTGTCGAAGTATCCCGGCCAGAACCCGGAGACCGCCTTCTGCGCCGGGGTCAGCTGGTCGCTCGTCATCAGCGTCACCGACGGCCGCGAGAGCACCCGCTCGCCGTGATGGTCGCCGCCTGCGAGCAGAGCCGAGGCGAAGGCGAGGTAGTCCTCTGCGGTCGAGACGAGCCCGCCGCCACCTCCTTCGAACACCGGTGGACGGCTCCACTGCCCCTCGGGGCCGTCCTCGACGACCGGCTCACCGTTGGCGGCGTTGTCGCGCTCGTACGCCGTCGCCAGCCGGTCGATGCTCTCGCTGCCCACGCTGAAGGCGGTGTCCGTCATGCCGAGCGGATCGCAGATCCGCTCGCGCAAGGCATCCCCGAAAGACATGCCGGTCGCCCGGGCGATGAGCACGCCGGTCACGTCGGCGGCGGTCTCGTACATCCAGCGCTCACCCGGCTGATGGACGAGCGGAAGCTTGCCGAGCCGGCGCACCCACTCGTCCAACGGCGGCTCGCCAAGTGCGTTCAGCGCGTCCGAGATCGGGACCGTTCCCGGCTCGGCCAGGACCATGCCGGTGCCGAGGGTGAACGTCAGCAGATCCCGCAGCGTGATCGGGCGTTTCGCCGCAACGGTGTCTTCCAGTGTCCCGTTGGGATCGGCGAGCACGGTCATGTCCGCCAGCTCCGGGAGGAGGTCGTCGACCGGATCATCGAGGCGCAGGGTGCAGTCCTCGACGAGCGTCATCGCACACGCGGCGACGATCGGCTTCGTCATCGAGGTCATGCGACAGATCGTGTCGCCTGCCATCGGCGTCCCCGAGCCTGCGCCCTCGAACGCGAGAGTTCCCGTTGCTTCGATGTGCACCTCGCTCGTGGCGAGCGAGGATGACCACCATGCCGGGGACGAAGCCAGAGTCGACGTGATGCTCGACCAGCTCCCGCACCCGGGCCAGCCGTTTCGACGAGAAACCACCGGTAGTCACCTGTCTCCTCCTTCAATCTCGGTCATTGGCAAGTTACACATTGCGCCCCGATCCCACTTCCGGGAGGACGTTGCGCCGCATGGTGTAACGAAGCCGTACCCGTGCAACCACTTCACCCACGCGGGCGTGCGACGCCGCCCTCCCGGAGGAGCGTGCGGCCGAGCTCGCGGCCCGAACGCTCGCCCTTCCTGACGCTCAGAGCGTCGAGGATCTCACCGCGCTGCTGACCTCGGCGGGGGAGCGCTGAGGTCGAGACAGTTACCGCTCCCGGACTGCGTAGGTCAGGTGGGTCACCCGCTGCGTCGGCTCCGCGCGGACCGGCTCCAGGGCCACGCGGCCCGCGTCCACGCCCTCGAACAGGCGGATTCCGGAGCCGAACAGCACGGGTGAGAGCGCGATCGTGAACTCGTCGATCAGGCCGGCGTTCACGTACTCCAGGATCGTTGCGCCGCCGCCCGCGATGCGGACGTCCCGGTCGCCGGCGGCCTCGCGGGCCTGGTCGAGCGCGGGCTCGATGCCGTCGTTGACGAAGTGGAAGGTGGTCCCGCCCGGCCGCTCCCAGGGGTCACGCTTCTCGTGCGTCACGACGAAGACCGGCGTGTGGAACGGCGCCTCCTCCGGCCACGCCTGCTCGCCGGCGTCGAACATGCGCTTGCCCATCACGCTCGCGCCGGTGCGCTCGAACGTCTCCCGCACGATGTCGTTGTCGCGCCCTTCCTCGCCGCCCTCGCCGAGCTTCAGGTTCTCCCGGAAGAACCGCTGCGGGAAGATCCACTGCTGCAGTTCCATCCACTGCTGCCCCATCAAGTCCTCGAGGGACTCGGGCGCGATGAACCCGTCCAGCGACATCGACACGCTGAAGAACACCTTCCCGGCCATCAGCCCTCCACTCCCTTCCGAACGATCTCGGTGACGTAGGCAGCCAGGTTGCTCAGGGTCTGCTGGCCGCCCTCGATCGCGTGGTACTTCTCGACCGCCTCGTCGCGCAGCTCCTTGGTGGGGAACACCGTGCGCATCTCGATCCGGGTCGCCGCGCCGTCGGGCGCGAACGTGAGGACCGACTCGAAGGCGTTCGGGTCGCCGCGGGACTCACCGTGCAGCAGCGCGATCCGCTCCGGCGGGGCGATCTCGGTCCAGGAGATCCACTCCTGGTAGTCCGTCCCGTCCGGTCCGTGCATCACGAAGTCCCACTCCCCGCCGACGCGGAACTCGAACGCCCGCGTGGTGGTGGTGAACCCCTCCGGTCCCCACCACCGCGACAGGTGCCGCACCTCGGTGAACGCCTCGAACACCAGCTCCCGTGGGGCACTGATGACCCGGGAGATCACGATCTCGCGGTCGGCCGTCGCGGACTGCGCCGGCGCTCCTCGTCCCGTCGCGCTCATCAGCTACTCCTCCTGCCTTGCCTGCTTGAGGTCCTGCACGTACGCGTCCAGCCGGTCGAAGCTCTCGTTCCAGAACCGCTCGAACCCGCCGGTCCACTCGTGAACCGGTCGCAGCCCGCGGGCGTCAAGGCCGTACAGGCGTTGCTTGCCTGCCTTGCGGTCCCGCACCAGTCCGACCTCCCGGAGCACCCGCAGGTGTTTGGACGCCCCCGGCTGGGTCATCCCCAGCTCCTGGGCCAACTCGGTCACCGGCCGCTCACCCGCCCGCAGCAGCACCAGGATCTCCCGGCGCTGCGGCTCGGCGATCGCGTTGAAGACGTCCGACGTCGTCGCTGCTCGTGCCATGGCGCAATCATATGCCGATATCGGCATGCGTCAAGCCGGGAGGAATCAGGCGCTCCGATCGCTAGGGTTGCGTATACTTAGCTTGTAGGCTAATAAGATCGGCATGTGCCCCTCGAAGAGCCGCTTGACGTTCCACCCGCGCCGTCCGGGCTGGAGGAGATCGAGTCCGTGTTCGCGGCGCTGTCTCATGAGGTGCGGCGCCACGTCCTGCTACTGCTCTCGCACTCCGGAGGCGAGCTGCCGTCGGGCTACCTCGCCAAGCGCTTCGCGCACAGCTGGCCGACGACCACCCGCCACCTCCACGTTCTCGAAGCGGCGGGCCTGGTGAGCGTCCGGCGCGAGGGACGCAGCTACATCTATCGCCTCGAGCGCGACCGCCTCCGACACGTCGTCGGCGGTTGGCTCGCGTTGCTCGATCCCCCGACCCCCGAACAGACCTGGCGGTCCGCGGGCCCGCGATCGCTTACGAAAGGATCCAGCGATGAGTGACTCTCCGAAGCTGTTCCGTGTGACCCTCGAGGTCGCAGACCTCGAAGCCGCCACCGGCCTCTACGCCGACCTGTTCGGCCAAGATGGGCAGCGCCACCCGGGCGCACGTCACTACTTCGATTGTGGCGGTGTGATCGTCGCCGTTCTCGACGTCTCACGCGGCGGTATGCCACCGACACCCGGGCCGAAGTCGCTGTTCTTCGCCGTCGACGATCTCGACGCCGTGCACGCCCGGGCGGAGCGGCTCGGTCTGCTCGCACCCTACGACGTCCACGGCGAACCCGCCGGCGCCGTCATCACCCGCCCGTGGGGCGAGCGCTCGTTCTACGTCGTCGACCCCTGGGGCAACGACCTGTGCTTCTGCCAGGACGGCACGCTCTACACGTAGTTGCGCTCGCAGGCCAGGAGCAGATCAGCTCCGGATACAGCGATTCGTGGATGCTGAGGTTCGTGCTCACGCGAGCAGCTTTCGAAGTTCGCCGACGGCGCCGATCGCGCTGTCAACGTCGTCCGCGCATGGGATCACGTTGAAACGAGAGCAGCCGGACTCGATGTAGGGGCTCAGGAACTCTGCGACTTGCTCGGGCGTGCCATAGGGCGAGTAGCGCTCGAACGGCTCGAAGGGCATCTGATAGAAGTCCTGCATCTGTGCGGCGAGTGGCTTGCGTGCCGCCTCACGCGTCGAGGCAAAGCCGCACCAGACGTTGAGTGCGTGCTCGAACGCGCTCGTGTCTCTGCCGGCCTCGGTAGCCTCGCCGGCGATCTGGTCACATACGGCGCTGTAGCGGCGCGGGGAGACCCAGATCCCGAGCCACCCGTCGCCGAGCTTCGCGGCGCGCCGGACCGCCGCGTCCGAGCGTCCGCCGACGATCAGAGGTACCGGCGGCGAGGGCGCGGGGAGGATGAGCGCCTCGTGGAGCGAGAAGAATTCGCCGTCGAATGTGACCGGCGTGCCTTCGCCGAGATCGCGCAGGATCTGCAGGCTCTCGTCCATCCGGCGTCCACGCGTCTTCGGGTCCACGCCGCAGATCTCGATCTCGTGGGGGTCCTCGCCGCCGATCCCGACGCCCAGTGTGAGCCGGCCGGGTGCGAGCTGCGCGAGTGTGGCGAGCTGGCGTGCGACCGGAACTGGATGACGCAACGGCAGCAGGTAGAGCGCGACGTACACCGGCAGCTCGGCCTGCGCAACGAGTAGCGAGGTGGCGGTGGTCAGCCCATCCGAGCCGGCCCCTACGAAGAAGCTCACATGATCGCCGACGCAGAGATGGTCGACGCCGACCTCCGCCGCGCGAGCGAGGACCGTACGGAGCTCCTCACCGCCGGTCGAGCGGCGCGACTGTCGGAAAGAGCCCAACGCGGACGTTAGCCATCGATCGATCCACCTCTCATGCTTGCCGACAAGGTTGCGTCGGCGACGAGTGAGCTCGTCGCAGCGGTCGCTGCTGTCTTGTGTGCCCGGCCGATGATGAGTGGTCGCACGATCGGCGGCATCGCGCGCCATGAGGCGTCGTCCAGATCGTCGAGCTCGAACCCGAATGCCACCATCAGCTCCGACGTCGCGCGGTTGCAGCGACAACCTCGTGCGAAGCGGCGCCACGGGTTGGCAAGGCGGTCCTGCCAGCGGGCGAGCGTCGGAGAGTCAGATCGGACGTGTTCGATGAAGAGCAGCTGACCGTCGGGCTTCAACACCCTCACGATTTCCTGCAGGGCGAGATCGGGAGCGTCCACGGTGCACAACACGAAGGTCGAGACGACCGTGTCGATGGATCCGTCTGGGAACGGCAGCTGCTCCGCCGGTGCGTCGACCAGCCGCGCCCGAAGGCAACGGCGCGCCAACCTCTCGGCGAGGCGGCGACGCATCGCGGCGTCTGGTTCGACCAGGACCAGTTCGTCGAGGTCGTCGGGGTAGTGCGCCAGGTTCAGGCCGGTGCCGGCGCCGATCTCGATCGTGCAGCCGGCCGATTGCTTGAGCAGCTCCTTGCGGTGTTTTCGCAGTCCCGCCTGCTCGCCGACCCACAGGGAGGGCTCGTACACGGCCGCGAAGGCGCGCGCCCAGGCACGCGAGCCCGCCAATGAATCGACGTGTGTGATGTCGGTGTCCACGACGGCAACGATGACGGACCCCGCGTTGCAGCGCATCGCTCGTCCCGGCCATCTGCACAAGATGGCCCGTTCGGGTGATCGGCCTCAGAGCAAGCCCAAGCGTGCGGCCTCCGCAACTGCCGCCGTTCGCGAACCGCGCCCGAGCTTGTGGCGAATGTTCGCGACGTGGCGGTGCACCGTGTGAGGGCTCAAGAACAGCTGCTCGGCGATCTCCTGATCGTTCAGCCCGTTCGCGATCAGCGCCAGCACTTCGCGCTCTCGGCTGGAGAGCAGCGCCGCCGCGGGCTCCCCGGCCAGGCGGGCCGGAGCTTCGGGAGCCAGCACCGAACGCAAGGCGCGCGCCGCCGCTTGCCAATCGCCAGTCCAAGGGAGATGGGCGCTGCCGTCGAGACGGAACCAGCGTCGCCCCTGGTATGGCCGCTGCGAGCTCCCGGCCGAGATGGTACGGAATGGCGCGGTCGCCGCGGCGGTGCACCACCAGCGTCGGTGCATGTACGTGCCGCAACTCTGCTCGGACGTCGTTGCGGTAGGTGAGCTCCAGCAACGCGGCCGCGGTTTCCGGGCTCGCCGCTACGCGCTGATAGCGCGCCAGCCGCTCCTGCTCGGCACTGTCGGACTCACCCAAGAAGATGTCGGCCAGCACGCGCGACCCAAGTCCCCAGTGCGAACGGACGGTGGAGGCGACCGACTCCTGGACCTCCCGAGTGGTGATCGATGACCCATCGGCGTACGCGCCGCAGAGCAGCAGACGATCCACACGCTCGGGGAAGCGAGCCGCGAACGCGATCGCCGCGCAGCCGCCCGACGACCCGCCGAACAACACGACCTTCTCCAAGGAGAGCTCGTCGAGCACGGCGCGCAGCACCGCAACGTCAGTGTCGAGCGTCAGATCGTCGTCGAGCACCTCGCGGTCTGACATGCCGACGCCGAGCCGGTCGTAGCGCACCAGCGTGTGGCCCTCGCCGACCGACTCCCAGAACCCCCGAAAGGCTGGGTCCGCCCAATCGAGCTCCAGGTGACTGATCCACCAGGCCGGCGCCACGAGTGGCGGCCCCTCCCCGGTCGCCGCGTACGCGACACGTCGGCCAGCGAACGGCAAGAAGCGAATCGCCGCACCGTCGGCCATGCGGCGAGCGTACCGAGCTTCCGCTTCTGACGATGGATCTCGAACGGTCGGATCAAGTGCGTCAACCGGACGAGAACCGACGACGCGCAGCGAGGCCTGCAGAGGCGGACTCGCTCGCGCTACGGCTCGTAGAGGCCGAGCAGGGCGGTGCCGCGGGTGGTGCGGTGGGCGAGGACGTGTCGTCCGTGGGGCTCTCGGAGGATCAGGCCGGCGCGTTCGAGGGCCGCGAGGTGGTGGGTGACGGTGCTGGGACTGAGGTCGAGGGCGAGGGCAATCTGCCCCGCGGTCCGAGCGCCGTCGAGGCTGCGCAGGATCTGCGCCCTGGGCGTGCCGAGGAGCGCCTCCAGCGCGAGCGAATCGGCCTCCGGGCGGTTGCGGTTGGCCGTGCTCGTCAGGCCGTAGGCGCCGCGCAACGGGTAGGCGAAGTACGTGACCGCGCTGTCCGCGGTGACGAGCAGCGTCGCGCTGAAGACCGATGAGCATGGGGACGAGGACCAGCTCGTCCGCGATCGTCGCGGGAGCGCTCTGGCACGCGAGCCGCCAGCGGTCGTGGGTGACGTGGCCATTGGGGTGGAGGCCGTCGAGCGCGTGGTCGAAGGCGCCGATCGACAGGGCGCGCTCGATCCGACCGGCTTCGCGTTCGAGGAGCGGTGTCGCCCGCGCCCACAGGGGCGACAGCGCCGTCCACGCCCGCTGGAGCGCCTGCACGTAGGCGTCGAGCCACCGGCGGGGGACCCGGGCGACCGTCGCCCACGGTGTCCCGAACTGGTCGTTGCCGTCCAGGTCGGCGAGGAGGTCGTCGGTCGTCAGCGCGGCGATCTGCTCGATCTCGTCCGCGAAGGACGCGGTGGGGCTCGCCGGCCGGGGGAGCAGGCAGTCGGGCACGAACGGGGGGCCGCGGAGATCCCCGCATCGGGGTTCGACATCGCCCAGGCCGCCCCGCAGGACAGCACGGCCGACGCGAGCTGCACGGGGGAGTCCCTCGGAGGCGATCAGCCGCGGGTGGACCTCTGGTACACGGCGACCGACATCGTCTCGTCCGACGGCACCCCGCTGGAGACCGACGGCCGCCGGGGCACGATCGTGCAGTCGGACACCCCCCGCAGCTGCCGGGCCGAGCTCGTGCGTGCCCCGGGGACCGTCGTCGTCGAGGTGTACAGGGTCGACGACCCCTGCGGCGTGGTCGAGCAGATCGCCCGACTGCTGGTGCCCCGCCTGCCCCAAGCGGGCTGACGGCCCGGTCCGCCCGCCGGCCCTCCTGTCGTGGAGGACCACGGGGCGCACGTTCCGGGTGGTGCTCGGCACGAAGCGCGCGTATCCTGACGGCGGGTCGTCGCGGCACTCGGGGAGGTGCTGTGAGAGTTATCGGCGCCGGTTTCGGACGCACCGGCACGCTGTCGTTGAAGGCGGCGCTGGATCAGCTCGGGTTCGGTCCCACGTTCCACATGCTGGAGCTGATCGCCGACCCGTCCTCCCTGCCGTTCTGGCGGGCGGCGCTCGACGGAGAGCCGGTCGACTGGGTCGAAGCGTTCGGCGGCTGGGGCTCGACGGTCGACTGGCCCGGCTGCTCGTACTGGGAGCAGCTGATGGCGACGTGGCCCGACGCCAGCGTGATCCTGACCGTTCGCGACCCGGAGGCGTGGTACGAGAGCTGCGTGAACAGCATCTACGACGCCTACCTCACGGTACGGCGGGGCGGGCTGTCGCCACCGGAAGAGCGGGTCAACCCCGCGCCGCCGGTCTTCGAGGTGATCGACAAGCTGATCTGGGAGGGTTCGTTCGAGGGCAGGTTCGCCGACAAGGACAACGCCATCGCGATCTTCAATCGGCACAACGACGACGTGCGACGCAAGGTGCCGGCGGACCAGTTGCTCGTGTGGGAAGCGCAGGACGGTTGGGGGCCGCTGTGCGCGTTCCTCGGGGTAGCGGCGCCCGCGACCCCGTTTCCCCACCTCAACGACACGGCCGCATTCCGTCAGATGGTCGGCCTGCCACCCCGGACCTGACGCCGCACGGCACGTCGATCGGCTCGACCGGCGAATCCCGCCCCAGCGACCGAGCGCCCCTTACCTCGTCATCCGGCGCACCGCCGGCGTACGACCGTCAAGACGACTCGCCGTGCTGCCGGCGCAGGCGCTCGTTGGTCTTGCGGAGCAGATCCGCATGCGACTCGATGCAGCGGCCGCAGACCGAGGCCGTGCCGTCCACGATCAGGTTGGCCTCACCTCTCCCGGAGGGAGGACCACGTGTCGGCCAACGAGCCCTGACCCCGATTTGGCGCTGGGCGGTGGTGTCACGTTTGCACGTCGAGGTGCATGCGGATCGCGGGGCCGAAGGTCGTCGCGGTCTCGCCGTCCGGGCGGAAGCCGGCGTTCTCGTAGAACGCGCGGGCGTGGAAGTTCGCCGTCACGACGATGCGAGCGACGCCTCGATCGCCGGCGATGCGGGCGACGTCACGGATCAGCCCGCGGCCCACCCCCTGGCGCATCCGGTCGGGGGCGACGAAGAGGTCCTCCAGCTCCAGCCCGTCGTCCGCCTCCACGAGGGTGGCGAAGCCGATCACCTCGTCGCCCGCCGTCGCGACGCGTGTGCGGCCCTCGCGGACCGCCCTGTCCGATAGCTTGAGGACCTCGGGGTGGGCGAGGAGCGCGGGGCGGTCGCCCGCGTTCGAGAGCGACGAGTCGCGGAACACCCGCTGAAGCGACGGCATGTCGTCGAGCTGGGCAGTGCGGATCGTGACGTTCGACATATCTGCTGCAGTGCGATCAGGTCAGGGCGACGACGCTCGCGATCACGACCGCAGAATACAGTCCGCCCCCATGGCCTCCCCGGAGCCGCGACAGCACGACACCGAGGCCGCCGCACCGGCCGCCGGCCTCGCCGTCCGCTTGGTCGACGCCTGCCCCGCGTGCGGGGTGGGGTGGAGTCCCGGCGACGATCCCGGGTGTGCCGTCCCCGGGCATGTGCATCGGCGCTTCGAGATGCACATCCACCACACCCCGATCGTCCTGCCCGACGGAACCGCGCTGACTGCCGTGTCGTTCGACGCCGCCGACCCCTACCGGCGCGACCCGGCGCCCGATTTCGGGCTCTACCTCGACGCCAGGTGGCGGCCGCCGTGGCCGCACGCGGACCTCGACTGGCCGGACTTCGGCGTGCCCGCCGACCCCGGCGTCCTCGTCGCCGGGCTGCGGGATCTGCGGGAGCGAGCCGCGGCGGGGGAGCGGGTCGAGATCGGGTGCTGGGGCGGGCACGGGCGGACCGGGACCGCGCTCGCGGTCCTCGCCGTCCTCGCCGGGCACCCCGCGGACGGCGCCGTCGCCTGGGTGCGCTCCTCCTACTGCGCCCGGGCCGTCGAGACGCCCGAGCAGGAGGCGTTCGTCCTCGGATTCGCGGCCGGCGGCGGCGCCTGACGGCCGGGGAAGTCCCGGCGCTTGAGCTTGGCCATCCGCCCATCGGGGTGGTGCCAGACGATGCCCTCGTGGGCGAACCCGTCCCCCAGCAGCGCCCGCAGCGACGCGAACGTGACCGGGACGCCGACCGCGACCCGCTCCGCATCTGCGTGGAGGATCAGCACGTGGGCGCCGTAGCCCTCCGGGTTGCCGTTGATCTTCGGGCCGCACAGCTCGTAGGTGCCCGGCCGGTGTTCCGGGCCTGCCGGCCCGATGGCCTCGCGGGCCTCGCCGAACCAGCGCGCGAACCCGGACGCCTCGACCGGCTCCCAGCCGACCGTCCTGCCCGTCACGCCGTCGGTCTCGACCGGGACGAAGCCGTCGGGCGCCGCACGCCCCGGCTTGACCTCCCGGCGCGCCCACCAGGCCCCGCCCCCGTCAAGCATCACACACGTGCCGTCGTACTTGCGCGTCGGCGTGCCCTCTCCGGCCAGCACCCATTCGCAGCCCGGCCTGACCTCGGGCAGGACGTGGCCCCGGTCGTCCGGGTCGCGGACGAAGACGGTCGGGACCTTGCGCATGCTTCACTGTCGCACGTGCTCAACGTGCGCCCCGGCGGGGTTTCCGACGTCGAGGCCTGCGTCGCCCTGCTCGCCGACCTGCCCACCTACTTCACCCCCGACACCCACGACCACGTCCGCCGTGCGCTGCCCGGTGGCGCCGCCGCCTGGCTGGCGGCCGACGGCGACGACGTCGTCGGTTTCGTGCTCGTCGAGCGCCCGTACCCGGCCGCGGCCGAGATCACGTACGCCGCGGTGCGCGCCGACCGCCAGGGCGCCGGCATCGGCACCCGGCTGGTCGACACCGCGCTGGTGGCGCTGGCCGACGACGGCGTGGTTCTCGTGGAGGTCAAGACGCTCGACGAGTCGGCCGGCTACGAGCCCTACGTGGCCACCCGGGCGTTCTGGTCCGGGCGCGGCTTCCGCCAGGTCGACCGCATCGACCCGCTGCCGGGCTGGGAGCCCGGGACCCCGGCCGCGATCTACGTCGCCGCGCTGGCCCCCACCCGGCGACGGCAGGTGTAGGTGGCGTAGGCCGACCGCCGGACGCTGCGCTCGACGACGTCGAACCCGACCCGGTCGAGCATCACGTCGAGCAGCCAGCCGTAGGTGCTGTGTTCGGTGCGCACGTGCTCGGCCAGGTCGTCGGCGGTGAAGCCCACCGCCGGGTCGGTGACGGCCCCGGCCAGCCATGCCGGGATCCGGGCGTCGGCCTCGTCGGGGGTGAAGTCGTACACCAGGTCGCGCAGCCGCAGCACGCCCCCCGGCCGGAGGACCCCCGCCATCCGGTCGAGCGCGACCCCCTTCCAGAAGTCGGGGAGGTGGTGGAGCGCGTTGCGCGTGAAGATCGCGTCGGCCGGCCCGCCCTCGTGCTCGTAGCCGAGGAACCCGGCCTCCACGACCGTGACGTTGGCAGCCCCGGCCGCGGCCACCCGGGCCCGCAGCTCGGCCGTCATCGCCGGCGACACGTCCACCGCCACCACATGCCGGCAGGCGGCGGCGATGGCGAGCGCGAACGTGCCGGTGCCGGCCCCGAGGTCGACGACCAGCGACTCGGGCCCCACACCGGCGGCGACCAGCGCGTCCACGTCGGCCGCGGGGTCGTAGCCCGCCTTGCGGTCGTAGCCGGCGACGTAGGCGGCGTCGAGGTGCTCGGGACCGGCGGACAACCGCTCGTCAAGTCGCCAGGGGTGCATCGACCGAGTCTCACTCGGGCGGGTCGCATACGTCCAAGACGTTCCGGCCGTCCGGTCGTACGGTCGGGCCATGGCGAACGAGACCGACATCACCATCCAACCCGTCCTCCACTACCGCGACCCCGAGAAGGCGATCGCGTTCCTCACCGAGGCCTTCGGCTTCCGCGAGCACGCCGTCCACCGGGGCGACGACGGCGCCGTCGTCTACGCCGAGGTGGCGCTGGGCGACTGCTACACCGGCATCGGCCGGACGTCGACCAGCGGCGACGACACCTTCAACCTCGGGCCGACCGCCATCTACGTCGCCCTCGACGACCCGGACGCCCACCACGCCCGGGCCGCGGCCGCCGGCGCCGAGATCGTGATGGAGCTGACCGACCAGGACTACGGCTCCCGCGAGTACGCAGCCCGGGACCCCGAGGGCAACGTGTGGTGCTTCGGGACCTACCGGCCCGGGCGGTCGTGACGCCCGTCAGCCCTCGATCCGGCGCATGAACCCCCAGGAGTTGCCCTCGGGGTCCTTCACCGTGAGCGTGCGCACGCCGTAGCTCTGGTCCTGGGGCGGGTCGACGGCCACGCCGGCGTCCTTGACCCGGGCGTACATGGCGTCGGGGTCGTCGACCCAGACCCCGATCCAGTGGCTGGCCGGCTTGCCGTCCTTGTCGAACAACCGGCGGCCGCCGCCGTCGAGCCACAGCTCGGCGCCGCCCACGGCCATCTCGGCGTTGTGGACCTTGCCGTCCTTGGCCCACCGGCCGATCTCGGTGAAGCCGAACACCCGGGCGTACCAGTCCAGGGCCGTCTCGATGTCGTCGTAGAACACGTAGGGGACGATGGTCCCCAGCGTCAGGGTGTCGGCCATGGCCGTGTCATTCCTCTCTTGGGTCGGATCGCGGCGGACGTGGGCGGCGAACCAGCCGGGCAGGGTGGCGTGCCAGCCCCAGCGGCGGACGTGGTCGGCCTCGGATGGCGAGAGCCGGTCGAGCCCCCGCTCCTCGACGGTCACCCGGCACCCGGTCGGCGCCGGCTCGAACGTGACCTCGACCTCGATGCCCCGGGCGCCGACGAAGGCGAAGCGAGCCGGCGGAGTCCACACGGTGATGCGGCCCATCTCACGACCCTCGCCGGTGGCGAGGTCGTAGACATCCAGGAATCGGCCGCCTACCCGCGGCTCGAACCGGAGCGTCTTGGTACGAAGGTGGTCGGGCAGGGAATAGGCGTCGCGCTTGTACCAGACGCCGATCTGGTCGGTGAACACCTCGAAGGCGTCGTGCGGCTCGACCGCCACGTCGACGCTCACCCGGACCGTGCCCGTCTCGGTCACTGCTGCCTGCCCCTCTCGCGCTCGGCATGGGCCTTGAACCGGCCCAGCTGCTCGGTCCAGAACGCCGACACCTGGTCGAGCCAGGCGCCCAGCGCCACCAGCTGGTCGGGGCGCAGGGAGTAGACCCGCCCCCGGGCGTCGTCCTCGATGGTGCCGACCGACACGAGGCCGCTGGTGCGCAGCACCTTGAGGTGCCGGCTCAGCGCCGTGGGCGGGACGCCCACCCCGTCGGCCAGCTCGCGGGAGCGCCGTGGCCCGCCGCCGAGCAGCTCGACGACCCGGCGCCGGGTCGGATCGGCCAGCGCCAGCAGCAGCGCGTCGACGTCGGGGGCGGAGGTGTTGTCGGCGATAGAGAGGATCATATGCGTCTGCGCATATGATATGCAAGGGGATGCGACGCTGAGAGACTCGGGCGATGAGCGAGCGCAGCGAGCGAATCATCAGCGCAGTGCGTTCCTCGGCACGAAGTGCCGATCGCTCACTGCGTGCACCCCGAAGGGTGCACCAGTGAGTGGACCCGTGACGACCCAGGACGCCGCCGCGGACGAGGCGGACTGCGGCCATCCCGCCCAGCCCGAGGTCGAGCTGACGCCCAGCCGCGACGCCGAGGTCGGCGGCGTGCCGGTGCGCCGGGCGCTGCCGCGGCGGGCCCGGCGGACCGTGGGAGCCTGGTGCTTCGCCGACCACTTCGGGCCGGTGGCGGTCGATCCCGGTGCCCCGGGCATGGAGATCGGGCCCCATCCCCACACGGGCCTGCACACCGTGACCTGGCTGGTGTCCGGCGAGCTGCTGCACCGCGACAGCCTCGGCAGCGAGCAGCCCATCCGGCCCGGCCAGCTCAACCTCATGACCGCCGGGCACGGCGTGGCCCACGCCGAGGAGACGCCGGTCGCGGCGGCCGCGGCCGGCCTCGGCCAGCACGGCATCCAGCTCTGGGTCGCGCAGCCGTCCTCGACCCGGCACGGGCCGGCCGCGTTCGAGCACCACGCCGAGCTGCCGACCGTCGGGCTCGCCGGCGGCCGGGCGACGGTGCTGGTGGGCGAGCTGGCCGGCACGGGCGCCGTGTCGCCCGCCCGCCGCGACACGCCCCTGGTCGGCGCCGAGCTGGTGCTCGCAGCCGGCGGCGCAGTGCCGCTCGACCCCGGCTTCGAGCACGCGCTGGTGGTGCTGGAGGGCGCGCTGGCCGTCGAGGGCGCGGCGGTCGCCCCGGGCACGCTCGCCTACCTCGGCCAGGGCCGGGACGGCGTCGTGCTGGACCCGACCGGCGACGGGGCGCGGGCGCTGCTGCTCGGCGGCGCCCCGTTCGGTGAGGACATCGTGATGGGCTGGAACTTCGTCGCCCGCAGCCGGGACGAGATCGACCGGGCCGCGGCCGACTGGAACGCCGGGTCGGACCGGTTCGGGGTCGTCGCCTCGGGGCTCCCCCGGATCCCCGCCCCCTGACCCCGTCCGGCGTCAGCCGTCGAACTGGTCGCGCAGGTCGCGCTTGAGCACCTTGCCCGCGGGGTTGCGGGGCAGCGGGTGCGTCCACACGGCGATGCGCGACGGCACCTTGAACGACGCCAGCCGCTCGGCCACGTGCGCCTGCAGCTCCGTCGGCGGTGACCTCGACGCCCGGCCCGGGGGACGACCACCGCGGCCACCTCCTCGCCGAGGCGCTCGTGGGGCACGCCGAACACCGCCGCCTCGTACACGGCCGGGTGCTCGTAGATGGCGGCCTCGACCTCGGCGCAGTAGACGTTCTCGCCGGCCCGGATGACCATGTCCTTGGCCCGGTCCTCGACGTAGACGAAGCCCTCGTCGTCGAGCCGGCCGATGTCGCCGGTGCGCAGCCAGCCGTCGACGATCGTCTCGGCCGTGGCCTCGGGCTGGTTCCAGTAGCCGCGGATCAGGTTCGGGCCGCGGAACCAGATCTCGCCGACCTCGCCGGCGGGCAGCGGCTCGCCCAGCTCGTCGCGCACGTCGATCTGCATGATCGGCGTGGCCCGGCCGGTGCTGGTCGGGCTGGCGGAGGTAGTCGGCGCCGCCGTTCTGCGGGCCGTAGGCGTTGGTCTCGGTCATGCCGTAGCCGATGCCCGGGCTGGCCTTGCGCGAAGCTCGTCGTCGACCCGGCGCACCAGCTCGGGCGGGGCGGGCGCGCCGCCGCCGCCGACGCTGAGGAGGCTCGACGTGTCGCGCTCGGCGAAGTCGGGCGACTGCGAGCAGGTCCCAGACTCTGGGTGGGCACGCCGACGAAGTTGGTGACCCGCTCGCGCTCGATCAGCTCGAGCGCCCGCTCGGGGTCCCACTTGTACATGATCACGAGCTTCAGCCCGCCGGCGAAGCACGACGAGCATCACCGGGACGAGCCCGGTGACGTGGAACAGCGGCACGATCGAGGATGAACACGGCGGCGCGGCCGGGGCGCGGCGGTCGGGCGGCGCTCGGGTCGGGGTCGCGCGCAGGCGGTCGACCGCGGCCCGGCAGCCGAAGCCCATCAGCGCCTGGACGCACGGCCCGGTGGGTCGACACCGCGCCCTTGGGCCGCCCGGTCGTGCCGGAGGTGTAGAGGATCGTGGCGTCGTCGTCGGGCTCGATCGTCGACGTCGGGCAGTGGCCGCGCCGAGCGGCGAGCGCGTCCTCGCAGCGGTCGACGCCGTCGGGCTGCGTCCGCGTCGCCGAGGCGGACGCCGACCACCGCGCACGCCGAGCTTGTCGGCGGCGTCGCGGGCGCGCTCGACCCGCTCGTGGTCGGCGATCAGCACGCTGGCACCGCAGTCCTCGAGCGCCGTAGGCGAGCTCGTCCTCGGTCCACCAGGCGTTCAGCGACACCGACGATCGCCCCGACCGACGTGATGGCGGCGAACGACGACGATCCACTCGGGGTAGTTGCGCATGCCGATGGCGACCCGGTCGCCCTTGCCGACGCCGTAGTCGCTCGACCAGGAGGGCGCCCAGGGCGTCGACCTGGGCCATCGTCGTCCGCGAACGATCCAGCGCTCGTCCTCGTAGACGAGGAACGTGTCGTCGCCCCGGCCGCGGGCCGAGGCGAAGATCGTGCCGAGGTTGGGGGGCGCGTTGCGGAAGACCGTCGTCGGGACGCCGCGGATGTCGATGGTCGTCGTCTCGAAGCGCTCGCCCGGGGTGGTCACGGCGGCGACGGCCTCGGCGTAGGTCAGCGGCATGTGGCGCCCTCGCATGCGTCCCCATCGTCCCCGGCGGCCCCCGGCCGGGGCACGCCGGCGGGCCCGGCCGACGATAGCGCCGGCCCGGGCGAAACCTGAACCCGGGTCAAGTCGGGGGCATGTCCGGCGGGACGTCGAGCGACGCCAGCACCGCGCCGTCGTCGGGGTCGGCGCTGGGGCCGAAGCCGAGGACCAGCGCGCCGTCGGTGCCGCAGCCCCGGCACGTGGCGGCCACGACCGCCAGCATGTCGGCCGGGTCGGATGCCCCCTCGAGGCGCCGCAGCCGGTGGACCAGCAGGTCGTCCGGGCGCAGCACCGACTGGCACGTGCCGCACACCACGTCCGACCCGGAGCGCCGCAGGTCGCCTCCGAAGCCACTGTCCCGCAGGCCGTCGAGCACCGACGCGAGGCTCTCGTCGTCGGGCTGGCCCTCGTTCACGCCGGGAGCCGAGCGGGCCGCCGGGCGCGGGCGATCGGGCCCAGGGGCGGCGCCGGGCCCGGCGGCACCGGGGGCGGCTCGGGTGTCGGCGGCGGCATCGGCACCGGCGGATCGGGGAGCGGGCGGTCGGGCCCAGGATCGGGCTGCGGGATCGGCGTGGCCCGAGGGGTGATTCTCGTCGGGGCGGAACGAAGCGTGACGAGCATCACCCCTCGTCTACCCGCTGGTCGCCTCCGCAAACGGCCGAACTTGGGCGCGCCGGGCCAGCTCGTCGACCGCGGCCAGCAGGAACACCGCGAACACGACGCCGTAGAACGCCCCGCCGACCCCGTAGATCGCGTAGCCGATGAGCGCCACCACCCAGGGCACGAACAGCCCGACGTGCACCGTCCGGGCCGAGATCCGGCGCCGGAGCCAGTAGGAGTCGGCGAGCTGGGCGGCCACGAGCACCGCCGCCACGACGATCGCCTCGGTGTCGGACCGCAGCGCCAGCGTGAGCAGGATCATCGGCAGCCCGCCCAGCACCAGCCCGACGTGGGGGAGGAGAGACATCACGCCCGCGGCGAGGCCGAGCGCGGCGGCCGCGGGCAGGCCGAGCAGGCGTGCCCCGGCGGCGACGGCGAGGCCGACGCCGAGGCCCTCGGCGAGCGTCAGCAGCACCGCGCGCCGGGAGCGCTGGACGGCCCGGATCGTCATCTCCGACAGCGCGTCCCGGACGTTCTCGTCTGGTAGCTGCTCGACGGCCGAGCGGGCGATGCGGGGACCGTAGGACATCAGGAAGAGCGTGAAGATGCCCCCGAGGAAGTAGGTCGGCGCCACGTTGGCCGTCGAGGCCAGCACCTCGTCGCCCCCGACGACCCGGTCGTTGACCGCCACGACGAACTGGTGGACCCGACGGGTGGTGTCGGCGTCGCGGGCGGTCTGGCCGACGCTGTCGTCGCGGGCCTCGAGCTCCTGGGCCGCCTCCTCGGCGGCGCCGCTCAGCCGGTGCACCCCGCGGGCGAGGTCGTCGAACGCGAGGTAGATCACGCCCCAGGTTCCGAGCGCGAGCACCAGGAGAGCGATCAGCACGGAGAGGATCCGGGGCAGGCGCCGGTCGAGCACGTCGACGATCGGGTCGATCAGCACGGCGACGACGACGGCGGCCGCGGCCCACGACAGCGGGCGGTGGGCGGCCACGAAGATCCGCTGGGCGATGATGGCGGCGACCACGATGGCGACGCCGAGTGCCGTCGAGCGCGCCGTGATCCGCAGTGTCCGGGGCGGCGGCAGCGGGGCGGCGGCGCGGACGGAAAGCACGGTAGTCGGCCCCCCGGGGCGTCGCGAGAGGCCTACCGTTGGGCGGTGGTCGACGATCGTCTGGCCGGGCCGGCCGAGGACGTGAGCGAGCCGGGGGACGGCGACGGTCACGCGCGCACGCACGCGCCGCCGGAGCCCGAGCCGCCCGCGGCGGACGCCGGGCCGGAGCCAGAGCCCGAGCCGCCCCCGGACGCGCCGGGCGCGGCCGGCCCCGCGGCCGGTGGCGGCGGGAGGATCGTCGTCGACATCGATGCCTTCTCGTTCGTCGCTTTCGTCGGTGCCGCCATGGTGGCTGTGGCGCTGTTCGCGGTGGCGTCGTCGGCCAAGGACGTCCTCACCGGCATCGGGGTCGGCGTCCTGCTCGGGGTCGCGTTGTCGCCGGTCGTGAGCGCGGTCGAGCGGCACGCCCCCTCGCGCGGCAGCGCCGTCGTGCTGGTGGGGACCGGGTTGGCCTTGGCGAGTGCCGCGGTCGTCCTGGTGGTGGCGCCGGCGGCCGTCAACCAGGCGCGCGACTTCAGCTCCGAGCTGCCTGACACCGTGCGCCAGTCCTACTCGTGGCCGATCGTCGGGCCGCGGCTGGAGAACGCGGATGCTGCCGGGGCGGTCGAGGACTGGATCAAGAACGCCCCCGCCCGCATCGACGACCGCACGCTCACCAACCTCGGCGAGCGGCTGCTCGGCGGGTTGCTGAGCACGATCGTCGTCCTCGTCACCGCGCTGGGGGTGATGGTCGACGGCGAGTTCATGGTGCGGCGCGTCGCGGGCCTCGTGCCGAATGCCAACCGCGAGCAGACGACCCGCGTCGCGGACATCGTCTACGACACGTTCGGCAGCTACTTCGCCGGGTCGCTGCTGGTCGCGGTGCTGGCCGGCATCGTGATCCTGACCGTGGGGCTGCTGATCGGCGTCCCGCTCGCGCCCGTCGCGGGGCTCTGGGCGTCGCTGACCAACCTGATCCCCCAGATCGGGGGGTTCCTGGGCGGCGGGTTCTTCGTCCTGCTCGCACTCACGCAGGGCCCGGTCCAGGCGGTGCTCGCGCTGGCCGTGTTCCTCACCTACTCGAACCTCGAAAACCACGTCATCCAGCCGGCCATCGTCGGCCGGGCCGTCCACCTGACGCCACCGGCCACGATGCTGGCGGCGCTGGTCGGCGCGGCGGCCGCCGGCGTGCCGGGCGCGCTGGTGGCGACGCCGCTGCTCGGCGCCATGAAGGCCGTCTACCTCGAGGCTCGGGGCCACCGGCAGGTCGAGGGAGGCGAGGTCGAGGTCGCGCGGCGCCGGATGTCGGACTTCGTCCGGCACCTGCTCGCCAAGCTGCGCCGCGACGAAAGCGGCAGGTCGCCGGTGGCGGTGCGGGTGCTGCCCTCGTCCTTGTAGGCCGCGATCGTCCGCTGGGCGATGCGCATCTGGTGGACCTCGTCGGCGCCGTCGGCGAAGCGGGCCCAGCGGGCGTGCTGGTACATGTGCGGCCAGCGGCGTGTCGGTCGAGTAGCCGAGCGCGCCGTGCACCTGGATCGAGCGGTCGATGATCCGCCCCAGCGTGTTGGCCACGAAGTGCTTGGCCATCGACACCTCGGACCGTGAAGTCGAGCTTGTTGTCGATGCGGTAGGCGGCGTGCAGCACCATCAGCTTGGCCTGGTACAGCTCCATGGTGGAGTCGGCGATCATCCACTGGATGCCCTGCTTCTCGGCGAGCAGCGAGCCGTGGGCGTACCGGTTGAGCGAGCGGTCGACCATCATGTCGAGCGCGGTCTCGGCCTGGGCGATCCAGCGCATGCAGTGGGCCAGGCGGGCCGGCCCGAGGCGGTACTGGCCGAGCAGGTGGCCCTGGCCCCGGCCGCCGAGCATGTTGGTCGGCGGGCACCCGCAGGTCCTCGATGACGGATCTCGGAGTGGCCGGTGCGAGCCGTGCATGGTCTCGACCTCGCGGACCTCGGTTCCAGCCCTCGGACGGGATGTCGACGAGGAACGCCGAGTTGGCCGCCTGGGGCAGGTCGGGGTCGTCCTCGGTGCGGGCGATGAGGATGGCGAAGCTTGGCCCGGCGCGCGTTGGAGATGAACCACTTGTGGCCGTTGATGACCCACTCGTCGCCGTCCTGGTACGGCGCGGGTCTGGATGAGCGTCGGGTCGGAGCCGGCGACCTCGGGCTCGGTCATGGCGAAGCAGCTCGATCGCGCGTGCCGTCGCACAGCGGGCGCAGGTACTTCTCCTTCTGCTCGTCGGTGCCCCAGTGCAGCAGCGTGTGCATGTTGCCCTCGTCGGGCGCCTGGCAGTTGAGCACCCACGGGCCGAGCCGGGTCTTGGCCGCCTCGGCCTGGACCATGGCGAGCTCGCACGTGGCCGAGGCCCATGCCGCCCCACTCCTCCGGCATGTGGGGCAGCCAGATGCCCTGCTCCTTGGCCTCGCGCCGCATGCCGAGCAGGATCTTGAGGTAGTCGGACCGGTCGAGCTCCTCGCGGTTGCCGATGCGGGCCTCGCCCGTGGCCACGACGTCGTTCATGAACGTCCGGATCCGGAGGCGGATGTCCTCGAGCTCGGGCGTGAGGGTGAAGTCGATGGCCATGGGGTCAGCCTTTCGCGATGACGGTGCGGGCCCGGGCGAACAGCCCGAGCGTGGTGGCATGAAGCAGGTCGCCGACGGGCTTGGGGGCCTTGCCGGCGCAGGCGCGGGCATGGGTGCCCTCGAGCACGATGCCGAGCTTGAAGCAGGCCATCGCCGTGTACCAGTCGATGGCACCGGTGTCGCGGTCGGCGTGCTCGGCGTAGCGGGCCACGACCTCGGCGGGCCCGGGCAGGCCGGGGGTGCCGCCGATGCCGCCGAACCCGTCGCCGTCGGGCCCGACTGGCCAGGTGCCGAGCAGGTTGCCGAGGTCGAGCAGCGGGTCGCCGATCGTGCACATCTCCCAGTCGACGATCGCCGCCACCTCGGGCCCGTCCGGCGAGATCATCACGTTGGACAGGTGGTAGTCGCCGTGCATGATCCCGGGCCGCCAGTCGGCCGGGCGGTTGGCGTCGAGCCAGGACGCCACCTCGTCGAGCCCCGGGATCTCCGGGCCGGGGTAGCCCTCCATCTCGCCGTAGGTGTCGAGCTCGCCCATCCACCGGGGCACCTGGCGCTCGAGGAAGCCCTCCGGCTTGCCGAAGTCGGCGAGGCCCACGGCCGTGTGGTCGACCGCGCCCAGGCGGGCGATCGCCTCGGCGACCTGGAGGCCCAGCTCGTGGGCGATGGCCGGGTCGCCGGCGTGCGACGGCGGCAGGCCGCCGGCCGGGTTGAACCCGTCGACAGGCGCCATCAGGTAGAAGACGGCGTCGCCGGCCACCCCGGTCTCGGGCTCGCCCGGCCCGGCGACGAAGGGCGGATGCGGCACGTCGCTGCCCGCCAGCGCCTGGAGCACGCGGGCCTCGCGCCGCATGACCTCGTTGCTCGCCCGGCGGAGGTGGCGGGGGCCCCGGCGCAGGACGTAGCTGCGGTCGCCGCGCCGGAACCGCAGCAGCAGGTTCTGGGTGCCACCCGGGAGCGCCTCGACGTCGGCGATCGCGCCGGGCGCCAGGCCCTGGTCGTCCATCCACCGGCCGAGGGCGTCGAGGTCGACCAGGTCGGCGCCGACGCCGGCGCCGCTGTCGATGTCGCTGTCGCTCATCGGTTGTCGCTCATGGGGCGGATCCTGGCGGCGCGGGGCGGTCGGCCGCCAGCCGGCGGGTCTCGTCGGACAGCGGGACCGCCAGCACGCCCTGGACGAGGTCGACCAGGTGGCTGGTGAAGAGGCGGTCGTCGGTGTGGGGCGCGGTGCGGGCCCGCCGCGCCAGCTCGACCGCGGCGAAGCGGATGGCGACGAAGCGCCGGTGCAGCCGGGTGGCGTCGTCCTCCAGCAGCGCGCCCGACCAGGGTCCGCCAGCGGAACATGCTGGACGTGGGGTCGTCGAACGCGGCCGGGTCGAGCATCGGCCGGGGCCGGTTGATCACGTCGGCGTGGATCTGGAGGTACTCGGCCCCGCCGTCGGGGTCGCCCAGCTTGGCCGCCAGCGGGCGGACCAGCGCACCGGCCATCGCCCGCAGATCGTCCCGGCCCTCGGCCTCGTAGGCGTCGAGCATGGCGTGGCGGCGGGCCTCGACGTCGCGGTGGTGCTTGGCCATCACCGCCCGCACGAGACCGTCGCGGTCGCGGAAGTGGTACTGGAGCGCCGAGCCGTTGCGGGCCCCCGCCGCCCGGTTGATCTCCCGCAGGCTGATGGCGTCGATGCCGTGCGCGGCGAACAGCCGCTCGGCCGCGGTGATCAGCCGCTCGCTGGTCGTGCCCTCGCCGGGCGCCCCGTCATGCATCCGCATTAGACACTAGACCGTCCGCATTCGCCGTGCCGAAGTAGCGCCCGGGCGTGGTCCCCATGTGGCGCACGAACATGGCCCCGAAGGCGCTCGGCGTGCTGTAGCCGACCGTCGGCGCGACCCGGCTGACCGGCTCGCCGGCGGCCAGCATCCGCAGCGCCTCGACCAGGCGCAGCCGCTGGCGCCAGGTGGCGACCGACATGCCCGTCTCGGCCCGGAACAGCCGCTCGATCGTCCGCCGGGCCGCGCCGGCCCCGGCCGCCAGCTCGGCCACCGTGGCCTCGCTCGCCGGGTCGGCGCGCAGCGCGTCGGCCACGTCGAGGGCCCGGCGGTCGCGGGGGAGCGGCAGCCGCAGCGGGGCCGCCGGCAGCTCCTCCAGGAGGTCGACGACCACGCCGACCAGCCGGGCGTCGGCCGGGCGGTCGGCGTAGAGGGGAGCGCGGCGCACCGCCAGGTCGACCAGCTCGCGCAGCACGGGCGGGACGTTGACCGCCCGGCAGCCCGCGCTCGCCAGGGCGCCAGCCGTGCCGGCCGCGCCCGCCGCCAGGTACAGCGCCCGCACCCGCACCCGACCGGTCATCACCAGCCGGTGGCCCATGCCGGCCGGCACCCACACCGCCCGGCCGGGCGGGACGACCCACGAGCCCTGGGCGGTCTCGACCGTGAGGACCCCGCTGGTGGCGAGCAGGAGCTGGTGCCAGCCGGGCGGCTGGGGCAGGACGACGATGCCGGGCGGGTGGGTGACGGCGTAGCCGCGGGCGAGCGGCTCGTCCTGGCGCATCGGCGACATCATCGGCCGCACCGTCGACGGTGCGCCAGACGGGCTCGTCGGTACGGTCGCCGTATGGACACCGACAAGACGCCGGGCACGGTCGCCCACTTCGCCATCAACGCCGACGACATCGACGACGCACGCCGGTTCTACGCGGCCGTCTTCGGTTGGACGTTCGAGCCGTGGGGACCGCCGGCTTTCTTCCACATCCGCACCCGGGATGGCCAGCCCCCGGGCATGCACGCGGCCCTCCAGGGCCGCCGCGACTTCCCTGGGCGCCGGATCGTGGGGTTCGAGTGCACGGTGGCCGTCGATGACGTCGATGCCGTGGTCGCCGCCGTGCGGGCCTCGGGCGGCGAGGTGCTCATGGAGAAGACCACGCTGTCGGGCATCGGCGACCTGGTGTGGTTCGCCGACCCCTCCGGCAACGTCGTGGGCGCCATGCACTACCACGCCGACGCCGACTGACCGCCCCCAAACGCGTTGTCTACGCGGAAGCGGTCGCCATAGCGACCGCTTCCGCGTAGAAAAGCCCGGGTGGGGATGTTCCTCGTCCGACCGCCCGCCGACGACCGCCTCGACCGCCTGCTCGCCGAGATGGCGCGGGCGGAGCTGACCTACCCCGAGGTCGGGGCGACCGCCGAGCCGGACGCGCTGCCCGCCGGCTACCACCATGTGCGGGCGGCGACCGTGCTGGGCGCGGGCGACGCCGATTTCGCCGCGGCGGTGGACGGGATCCGCACCTGGCGCCTGCACCGTGGCCAGGGCATCCGGGTGGCGCCCGCCGAGCCGCCGGTGGCGCCGGGCACCGACGTGGCGCTGGTCGTCCCCAGCTTCGGGCTGCACGTGCTGGCAGCCTGCCGGATCGTGTGGGTGGTCGACGACGGGGACCGGTTCGGCTTCGGCTACGGGACCCTGCCGGTCCACCCGGCGTCGGGCGAGGAGGCGTTCGTCGTGGATCGGGCGTCCGATGGCGAGGTGCGCGCCTCGATCGTCGCCTTCTCCCGGCCTCGCCATCCGCTGGCGCGGTTGGGCGCCCCGGTGATGCGCCGCCAGCAGGTTGCGGCCACCGACGGGTACCTCGACGCCCTGCGGCGCCACGTCGCGGTCAGCCGGGATCGGGATCCAGGCCCATCAGCCGCGTGATGCCGTGGTCGCGGCCGGCCGTGTAGCCGCCGTCGACCGGGATCGTGGCGCCGGTCACGAACGAGGCGTCGTCGGACAGCAGCCACGCCGCGGCGGCGGCGATCTCCGCCGCCTCGCCGATCCTGCGTAGGGCGTGCTCGTGGCGGTACTCGTCGGCCAGCGCCTCCATGCCCGGCATGTCGAAGATGAACCCCGTCATCGGCGTGGCGACGAAGCCGGGGCAGATGGCGTTGACCCGGATGCCGGACGGCCCGTAGTCGATGGCCATGTTGCGGGCGAGCAGCACCACGCCGCCCTTGGAGGCGTTGTACGCGCTGCCGCCGGCCGTGCCCTCCAGGCCCTCGATGCTGGCCAGCAGCACCAGCGCGCCCCGCCCGCCGGCCGGCGTGCGCTCCTGGTCGAGCATGCGGGCCAGCGTGGCCTTGGCGACCACGAACGTGCCGGTGAGGTTGACCGACACGACCCGCTCCCACTCGGCCCGCTCCAGCAGGTGGACGGGGCCGGCGCCGGCCACCCCCGCGGCGTGCACCACCCCGTCGAGCCGGCCACCGCCGGCGTCGACCGCCGACGCCACGGCCGCGGCCATCGCGTCCTCGTCGCGCACGTCGCCGGCGACGAACGCGGCCAGTCCGGCGATCGGGTCGTCCGGGTCGGCCAGGTCGACCCCGACCACCGTCGCGCCCTCGGACGCCAGGCGCTCGGCCGCCGCCCGGCCGATGCCGGACGCGGCCCCCGTCACCAGCACGGTCCTGCCCTCGAAACGTTGCATCCGCCCTCCCTCCGGCCTGAACAATATGATGAAAACTGTTCACTCGTTCACTCGGATCCTCGACGCCGGCGAGCGGTGCATGGGCCGGTACGGCGTGCGGGTCTCGATGGGGGACGTGGCCGCCGAGGCCGGCATGTCGCGGGGCTCGGTGTACCGCTACTTCTCCGACCGGGACACGCTGGTCGCGGCCGTTCTCGAACGGATCGCCGCCCGGTTCGTGGAGGCGTCCGCCGCCGACGTCGACGCCGAGCCCACGCTCGCCGGGCAGGTGGCTGCCGCCGCGGTGTTCATCCGCCGCCACCTGGCGGACGCGGACCTGACGCTGCGCCTCCCCGGCGACCGCGACTCGCTGATGGCCACGCTGCTGAGCGCCGGCAGCACCCGCCTCGTCGCCCAGTGGACCGACTTCTGGCTGCCGCGCCTGGCCGCCGCCCACGCCCGCGGCGAGGTCCGGTCCGACCTCGACGACCCCCGGGCCGCCGAGTGGATCGTCCGCCTCATGCTCAGCTTCGCCGTGCTGCCCTCGGTCGTCGTCGACCTCGACGACCCCGGCGCGGTGCGCAGCTTCGTCGCCGACCACATCGTCCGGGGCTTCGCCCCCTAGAGAGGAGAACACGTGCGGTTCGCGCTGTTCTACGAGATCCCGGTGCCCCGACCGTGGGGGCCCGACAGCGAACTGGTCGCCTACCGGAACACGCTCGAGCAGGCGATCGCCGGCGAGCGCTGGGGCTGGGACGCGTTCTGGACGGTCGAGCACCACTTCCTGGAGGAGTACTCGCACTGCTCCAACCCCGAGGTGCTCTACGGCGCCATCGCGGCGCGCACCGAGCGCATCCGGCTCGGCTACGGCGTGCGGCTCATGCCCCAGCCCTACAACCACCCGGTGCGCAGCGCCGAGTCGATCGCGGTGCTCGACCTGATCTCGGGCGGCCGCGTCGAGGTCGGCACCGGGCGGTCGTCCACCCGCGCCGAGCTGGAGGGCTTCGGCATCGACCCCGCTCACACCCGGGCCATGTGGCAGGAGGCCATCGAGCACATGGTCGGCTGCTGGACCGAGGACGAGCACGCCTTCGCCGGCCGCTACTGGCAGATGCCGCCCCGCCGCGTGCTGCCCAAGCCGCTCCAGCGGCCGCACCCGCCGCTGTGGGGCGCCACGTCCAGCGAGGACGGTCACCGCCAGGTCGGCGCGCTCGGGCTCGGCCTGTGCAGCTTCGCGGTCGGGGTGCCGCCCGAGGAGGTCAAGGCCAAGATCGACATCTACCGGGGCGCGCTGGCCGGCTGCGAGAAGCCGGTCGGGGCGTTCGTCAACGCCGACGCGGCCACGTTCACGATGACCCTGTGCGCGCCCGACCGCGACGAGGCGCTGGCTGCGGCCCGCGAGTCGTTCGAGTGGTACCCCAAGGCGGGCGCCCGGCTGATCGGCAGCGTCGCCCGGTGGATGGCCGAGACCGGCGACGACCTGGGCACCTACTCCTACGCCGAGGACCTCCTGGCGATCGACGACAGCGGGGCCCTCGACCTGCTCTCGCTCGACTACCTGGTCGAGTCGGGCGCGTGCGTGGTCGGCACCCCGGACGACTGCCTCGCGGCGTGCCGGCGCTACGAGGAGGCCGGGGTCGACACGCTGCTGTGCCTCGTGAACCCCTACAAGATCCCCCACGAGGCGGTCATGCGGACGATCGAGCTCATGGGCCGCGAGGTCATTCCCCACTTTCGGGGACGCGCGTAGCGCCGGACGGTACGCGCGGACGCGCGGGTCACGCGGGCGTCGTATCGTCGGGCGGCAATGGGGGGCAGGCCAGCGGAGAAGGTGTCGTCGGAGCAGGCCGTGGCGTACCGCGTGGGCGCCCACGACCTGGCGGAGCGCCTGCCGCCCGCGGGTCTGGTCGACGCCGCCGGGGTGGCCGGCATCCAGGACACCCCGCCGGGCAACGCGCCGCTGGCGCTGGCCGCCCGGGTCGCCAAGCTGACCCCCGATGACGTCGAGGACGCCCTCCACGACGACCGCTCGCTCGTCCGCATGCTCAGCATGCGCGGCGCCGCCTACCTCGTGCCCCGGCGCGACGCCGCCGTCTTCGGACCGGGCGCACTGGCGGCCGACGAGGTGTCGCTGCGCGAGCAGCTCATGGGCGCGTGGCCCGACGTGCAGGCGAGCGGCCAGAGCGCCCGCGAGGCCCTCGGCGAGGTCATCGGGGTCGTGGCCACCGTCCTGGCCGACGCCGAGCCCCGCACCAAGGGGGCGGTCAGCGAGGCGCTCCACGACCGCATCCCCGCCGATCTCGAGCCGTGGTGCGAGGCGTGCGACGTCCACCACGTGCCGGACCAGCTGCTGCGCCTGGCCGGGACGGCCGGGGTGTTCTGCTACGGCTGGCCGGAGGGGCGCAGCCAGATGCTGATGGCGACCGACATCTGGTTGGGCGGCCCGCTCGGCGGCGACGTCCGGGCCGACCGGGTGGAGCTGGCCCGCCGGTACGTGCACGCCTACGGGCCGACGTCGTCGCGCCACTTCGCGGCGTGGACCGGCATCGGCGGCGAGGACGCCCGGGCCAGGTTCGCAGCGCTGGAGCGCGAGCTGGTCGAGGTCCGCCTCGACGGCATCCCGGCCTGGATCCTCGCGGCCGACCGCGAGGCATTGGTCGACCCGCCGACGGCCTCGGGCGCCCGGCTGCTGCCCGTGGGCGACCCGTTCCTCGCCCAGCGCGACCGGGCCACGCTCATCCCCGACCGGGCGATGCAGCGGGCCCTGTGGCGGCCGGTCGGCAGCCCCGGCCTGGTGCTGATGACCGGCCATCCGGTCGGCACGTGGCGGGCCAGGGTGGCCGGCGACCGCCTGGACGTGTCGGTGAAGCTGTTCGCGCCGCTGAGCGACCGCCAGCGCGCGGCGATCGAGCAGGCGGCCGGGGGCGTGGCGCTGTTCCGGGGCCGTGCCGACGTCCGGGTGGCGTTCAGTCCTTGAGCGCGGCGAGCAGCGCGTCCGACGGCGCGACCGCCCCGAACACGCCGCCCTGCATCGTGACCATCTTCAGCGCCGCCTCGTAGTTGCCGAGGTCGGTGGCGCCGGTGCAGTCCGTCGAGCAGCAGGCACTCGTAGCCGCGGTCGTTGGCCTCGCGCATCGTCGTGTGCACGCAGACGTCGGTGGTGATGCCGGTGAGGATGATGTGGGTGATGCCGGCCGTGCGCAGCACGAGGTCGAGGTCGGTGGCGTAGAACGCGCCCTTGCCGGGCTTGTCGATGATCAGCTCGCCGTCGATCGGGGCACACCTCGGGCACGATGTCCCAGCCGGGCTCGCCCCGCACGAGGATGCGCCCGCACGGCCCGGCGTCGCCGATGCCCGGCGCCGATCCGCTGCGAGCGCCACAGCTTGTTCGGCGGGCAGTCGCGACAGGTCGGGCCGGTGGCCCTCGCGGGTGTGGATGACGAGCATGCCCGGCGCCCGGGCGGCGGCGAGCACCTTGGTCGGTCGGCTCGAGGCCGGCCCGGGTGAGGTTCAGGTCGTAGCCCATGGCGTCGACGTAGCCGCCGGGCCCGCAGAAGTCGGTCTGCCAGTCGATGTTGACGAGCGCGGTGCGCGCCGGGTCGATCGTGCCGTCGTAGGGCCAGGCGTAGGGGTCGGCGTCGACCTGCGGGTACGTGGTGCTCACGGGGAGGCTCCCGTCGCGATCCGGGGCTGGCGATCGCGCCCGGTTGCGAACGGCGCCGCATGCATGACGGCACCGTAGGAACGGGCGGTGTCGCCGCCGTCTCCCGCCGGTGAAGCACTGAGGTCGGGAAGCTGGCCGCAGCCTGACGCGGATCAGAACAGGATCTTGGCCAGATCGATGCCGGTGGTGGCGGGGTCGGCGGCCCCGGTGGCGAGGTGCTCGGTGACCAGCGCGAGCAGCGAGCGCCGGACCAGCCGGGCGGCCACGGGCGGGGAGCACCCGCCGGGGTGGTCGCCGGCCGCCATCTCCGGGAAGCCGGCCGCCAGCCAGCCCTCGAGCGTGCCGTCGAGGGCGGCGACCAGGTCGCGGGCCGAGCCGGCGGCCACCGCGTTGCCGCGCAGGCCCTCGCCGAGCAAGAGGCGCAGCACGGTCTCCTCCGCCAGCGTCTCGGTGGCCACCCAGGCGAAGAATGCGGTGAAGCGGTCGGCGGGCGGCAGGTCGGGGTCGATCGGCGGGTCGTCGGCCGCCATCCGCTCGCCGTAGTGCTGCTCCTCGACGAGCTCGCGCAGCAGGTCCGCCTTCGACGGGAAGTAGTGGTAGATCGTCGCCACGTTGAGCCCGCAGGCGCCGGCCAGCCGGCGCATCGACGTGCCCGCCGATCCCAGCTCGCTGACCAGCGTCAGCGCCGCGGCGAGGATGCGGTCCCGCTGGCCCGGCGCGGCGACGTCCTCGGCCGGCTCGGCGCGGGCGGTCACCGGCCGGGCTCGGGGGTGAAGACGGCGGGGAGGTGGCGCAGCGACAGCACCAGGCTGGAGTCGCCCCGGTCGAGGCCGGCGGGGTCGACGGCCCGGATGTCCCGCAGCCGGGCGAACAGCTCGGTGAACACCACGCCGATCTCGGCCCGGGCCAGGTTCGCGCCCAGGCAGTAGTGCGTGCCGACGCCGAAGCCGAGGTGCGGGTTGGGGTCGCGGTCGACCCGGAACTCGTCGGGCGCGTCGAACACGTCCTCGTCGCGGTTGGCCGACTGGTACAGCAGGAACACGCGGTCGCCGGCCCGCAGGTCCACGCCCTGGTAGGTGTGGTCGGTCGTCACGGTCCGCATGAACGACATGACCGGGCTGACGTAGCGGACGATCTCGTCGACGGCCAGGTCCATGAGCTCGGGCTGCGCGAGCAGCTTGGCGTGCTCGTCGGGGAAGCGGCTGAAGGCGACGAGCCCGCCGGAGAGCGCGTTGCGGGTGGTCTCGTTGCCGGCCACGACCAACAGGATCAGGAACATGATCAGCTCGTCGTGGGTCAGCTCCTCGTTGCCGACGCCACCCCGGGCGCCGCCCGGGTGGTCGCGGGCGAGGGCGCCCTCGTCGAACGCCTGGGTCAGGATCCCGATGATGTCGTCGGTGGACCTGTCGGCCCGCCGCTGCTCGATCAGCTCGACGCAGGTCATGGCGAACTCGGCCCCGGCCTGGGCGGCCTCGATCAGCACCGGGTCGTCGGCCTCGGTGTGGCCGTCTCCGGCCATCATGGCGTCGCTCCACCGGTAGAGCGACTGGCGTCGCTCGGGGTCGAGGCCCATCAGCTCGGCGATGACGATGAGCGGCACGTGGACGGCGAAGTCCTCGACGAAGTCGCACTCGCCGCGTTCGGCGATCTCGTCGATGATCTGGTTGGACAGATCCCGGATGTGGTCGGACAGCTGCCGCACCATCCGGGGCGTGAACCCCTTGTTGACCAGCCGCCGCTGCCGGGTGTGCTCGGGGTCGTCCATCGAGATGATCGACATCGGCGCCGCAACCTTCGGCCGCACGCCCTCGGCGGCGGAGTACACCTCCTGATGCCGGCTGACGTGGCCGACGTCCTCGTGCCGGGACATGACCCAGAGCTCGTTGCGGGCGTCCCACCACAGCGGGGCGTTCTGCCGCAGCCAGCGGTAGGCGTCCCAGGGGTCGTCGTAGAAGCGGGGATCGAGCACGTCGATCGCGAACGGCGGCGACGTGCGGTCAGCGGTCCCTTCGGCGAGCGTCATGCAGGGCAGTCTCCCAAACGAACGTTTGATGGGCAAGGATCCGTTGCGGGCCGGTCTCGGCGACCCGGGTAAGGTGAACCGCTCCGGCGGCGTGGCCGAGTGGTTTAGGCAAGGGCCTGCAAAGCCCTGTACAGGGGTTCGATTCCCCTCGCCGCCTCTGGTTATCGAATCTCGCGCGCGGCGCGGTCGAGCTGAGGTGGTGGACATGTTCCGCATCGCCCGGAACCCCGATCCCGACTCGACCCTGCCGTACGTGCTCTGGGTCCCGCTGGCGTCGGGCGCGCTCGTCCTCAAGGCCCGCGACACCTGGCCCCGGACCGCCAAGGTCTACTGCCATCGCGGCGACTGGCCGGAGGACCCCGAGATCGTCGAGGAGACCCCCGTGCGCTCGTGCACCCGGCGCGGCGTCGCCATCGACCTCGTGCTCGACCGCCGTCGGGAGAACCGCTCCCAGTTCGTGGTGACGACGCTCCGGGGCGGCCGGGAGGGGATCTTCTGGCAGACCGCGAAGACGGCGCGCAAGACACGGCCGGGGATGCGGCTCCCCACGCGGCGCAGCGCGGCGGGCCCGCTCGAGATCGTCGTCGACACACGGGAGCGCTACCCCTGGCGCTTCGAGCGGCAGCAGGCCTCGACGACCAGGCGTGCCCTGGTGGTCGGCGACTACGCCGTCGAGGTGGACGGCGAGGTCGTCGGTGTGGTCGAGCGCAAGAAGCTGGCCGAGCTCGCCGGGAACGTCGTCGACGGCAGCCTGCTCGTGACGTTGGGCGAGCTGGCCACCGCCCGGCGGGCGGCGATCGTCGTCGAGGACCGTTGGGCCGACGTGTTCCGGCTCGCACACGTGGCCCCGTCGATGGTCGCCGAGATGCTGGCGTCGGCCCAGGTCCGCTATCCGACCGTTCCGGTCGTGTTCGCCGAGGACCGCCCGCTGGCGCAGGAGTGGGCCTACCGCTTCCTCGGCGCGGCGGTGGCGTTCGCCGACGAGGAGGCGGTCGACGTGTGACCGGCCCGGCCGGGATCGACCTGCGCCCCGCCGAGCCGTCCGACGCTCCCCGGCTCCGGGAGATCGAGCGCCTGGCGGGCCGGCAGTTCGTCGACGTCGGGATGCCGGAGATCGCGGCCCACGACCCGGGGTCGGCCGAGGAGCTCGCCGGGTATGCGGTGGACGGGCGGTCGTGGGTGGCGCTCGATCCGGACGGCGAGCCGGTCGGCTACGTGCTCGTCGACGTCGTCGACGGCAACGCCCACGTCGAGCAGGTGAGCGTCGTGCCCTCCCACCAGGGCGCCGGGGTCGGGCGCGCGCTGATCGACCGGGTGGCGGCCTGGGCCGCGGCGGCCGGGCTGCCGGCGCTCACCCTCACGACCTTCCGCGACGTGCCGTGGAACGCCCCGCTCTACCGCCACCTCGGCTTCCGTGACCTCGACGAGGCCGAGCTCGGCCCCGAGCTGGCCGCCGTGCGGGACCACGAGGCGAGCCTCGGCCTGGACCCGGCCCTGCGCACCTGCATGCGCCGGCCGGTCTGAACGGGGCGACCCCGCCGGTCTGCGACAGTGAGGCCGTGACGACGACCGACGACGTGGTCGACCTGCTCGACTTCACGTGGAAGCGGCTGCTCGGCCGCGTCGACGACCTGACCGACGACGAGTACCTCTGGGAGCCGGTGCCCGGGTGCTGGACCGTGCGGCGGGGCGCCGACGGCCGGTTGCGGTCCGACCGGGCCTTCCCGCCACCCCGGCCCGCTCCGTTCACGACGATCGCCTGGATCGTCGCCCACATCGCCGGCACGGCACCCGCGACCGGGCAGGCGTGGCCGCTGGTCGTGGGCGACCGGCGCGATCCCGACACGTTCGGCGACCTGCCGGCCACGGCGGACGAGGCCCGGGGCCGGCTGGCCGCGGCCTACCGGGGATGGCGCGAGGCGCTCGCGTCGATCCCGGCGGGCGTGCTCGACACGCCCCTCGGCGACCTGGGTGATCTCGCCCACAGCTACGCCGGGGGCGCGTACGCCCAGGCGAGCGGTCTGGCGTTCGTGCTGCACTGGCTCGACGAGCACATCCACCACGGGTCGCAGATCGCCACGATCCGCGACCTGTACCGGGCCAGCCCCGATCGGGCCGGGTACCACAGCCCGGCGCACCCCGACCCGGTGGTCGACGCGGTGCTGCGGGGCGACGAGGACGCGCTGACGGCGGCCGTGGCCGGCGACCCGGGCGCAGTCGCCCGCGCCCGGCGCGTCCACCCGGACGCGGTCGCCCGTGCTGTCGCCACGGGCGGACCTCCGGCCGTGCGCCGGCTCGTCGACCTCGGCTTTCCGCTCGACGCGCCCGGGGCGGTGCCGACACTCCACCTCGCCGTCTGGTACGACGACCCGGAGGCGGTCGCGCTGTTGCTCGACCTCGGGGCCGACCCCGAGGCGACCGACCCGCTGTTCCGCACGACCCCGCGCGGCTGGGCCGCCTATGCCGGCCACGACGAGGTGGCCGCGGTCCTCGGCGGCTGATCCGGCGCGGCTAGCGGCCGCGCTCGTCGCCCCACAGCAGGACGTGCAGCCGGGCCGTGAGGTTCCAGCCCCGGGCCACGACCGCGTCCGCCAGGTCGGCCATCCGGGCGGTGATCGTCGCCGCGTCGATGCCCTCCGGCATCACCCACACCGGGGCGAGGCCGTGGCGCTCGACCACCGCAGCGATCTCGTCGAGGTCCGCCACGCCGGTGGCCACGAACTTGAACGCCGCCCGGCCCGTGGCGACGAGGGCGGCCAGCGCGTCCGGGCGGATGCGGCGGTCCTCCGGGACGCCACTGTTGGCCAGCTTGGGCGACACGTTGAACGCCGTGACCAGCGCGGCCACCTCCGGCAGCGGCGCGATCGTGCCGTTGGTCTCGACCTCGACCGCCCAGCCCCGTTCGCGGCAGGCGGCCAGCAGGGGAACCAGCCGGCGCTGCTGGAGCAGCGGCTCGCCGCCCGTCACCACCACCCGGTCGACCGCCATGGCGTCGAGGCGGGAGAGCACGTCGGGCACGGTCGCGCGGTGGATCTCCTTCGCCGGGTCGTACCGCGCCCAGTCCCACGTGTACGGCGTGTCGCACCAGGCGCAGTCGAGGTTGCAGCGGGCCAACCGCACGAACGCCGCCCGGCGGCCCGCGGTCGGGCCCTCGCCCTGGATCGTCGGGCCGAAGACCTCCGAGACGGCCAGCGGTGCGACCGCCACCCGCGTGCCGGTCACGGCCCGGGCCGGTACTCCGCCCAGGTGCTGGCGGTCTCCGACACCCGGACCGCCACCAACCGGCGGGCGACCTCGTGGGGCAGGTGGCCCTTGCACCACTCGTAGATCCACCAGGCGATGCGCTCGGCCGACGGCTGGCCCGGCACCACGTCGTTGAGGTGGCGGTGGTCGACCGTGGCCTTGAGGAAATCCCGCAGCGACGACAGCTCGTGGTAGTCGACGACGAAGCCCCGCTCGTCGAGCTCCGGCGCCGCCGCCACGACCTCGACGCGGTAGTTGTGGCCGTGGAGCCGGCTGCACGGGTGGTCGTCGCCCAGGCCCGAGAGCAGGTGCGACGCCGAGAACTCGAACCGCTTGCTGATGACGAAGCTCACGCCGGCACCGTCTCGTAGTCGGTGGGGTCGGGCACGTCGGCCAGCTCGAACGCCTCGATGCGCTCGACGCAGGTGCCGCACCGGCCGCACTGGCGCTCGCCGCCCCGGTAGCACGACCAGGTCTCGGCGAACGGCACGCCGAGCGCCGCGCCCCGGGCCACGATGTCGGCCTTGGAGAGCATCAGGTAGGGCGCCACCACCGCGAACCCCTCGGCGGCGAAGCCGTCGTTCCCGACGCGGGCCACGGCCTCGAACGCCTCGATGAACGCAGGCCGGCAGTCCGGGTAGATCGGGTGGTCGCCGGCGTGGACGGCGGTGGCCACCGTGTCCGCCCCGGTCGCCACGGCCAGCCCGGTGGCGATCGACAGCAGGATGGCGTTGCGGTTGGGGACCACCGTCGCCTTCATCGACTCGTCCGTGTAATGCCCCTCGGGCACGTCGACCGCGGCGTCGGTGAGCGCGGAGCCGCTGAGCAGCCCGCCGACCGAGCGCAGGTCGACCAGGTGGTGCGCGGCGCCGAGCCGCTCGGCGCAGGCGGCCGCGCACGTCAGCTCGCGCACGTGGCGCTGGCCGTAGTCGAACGACAGAAGCGCCAGCTCAGCGCCGCCCGCCGCGAGATCGTGGGCCAGCGTGACGCTGTCGAGGCCCCCCGACACGGTGACGACGGCGCGCTTCATGCGTCGGCGCGCCCCCGCTCGGCGGTCGCCTCGGTCACGATCCCGCCCCGCACGTGCTGGGTGACCGTGACGATGACCGCGTGGGGCTCGGCCGACCGCATGACCTCGTCGGCGATCTCCACCGCCAGCGCCTCACAGAACGCCTTCCGGTCGCGGAACGACCACAGGTAGAGCTTGAGCGACTTCGACTCGATGCACCGCCGGTCGGGCCGGTAGTCGATCACCACCGTCGAGATGTCGGGCTGGCCGGTGACCGGGCAGAGCGAGGTCACCTCGTCGGAGGAGAAGCGGACCCGGGTGCAGCCGTCCGGCGCGTCGAAGCACTCGACGTGGTCGGCCGGCCCCCGGGCCGCCCGACCGAGGAGGGTGAGCTCGTCGATCGCGGGATCGGGTGCGGACACCGGTCCTACGATACTGCGGCACACCGCCCGTCCCGCCCGATCCAGCCCCGTCACCTGCGACAACGTGCCTCCGATGCCCGCACTCCCCACGGCCCACGGCCCCCTGGCGACCCCGGTGTTCGTCCCCGACGCCACCCGGGCGGTCGTGCGGGGCGTGCCGGCGCCGGCGCTCGCCCGCCACGGCATCGAGTGCCTGCTGGTCTCGACGGCGCACCTCGCGAACCAGCCGGGCGCGACGGTGGTGCGACAGGCCGGCGGCATCCACGCCTTCATGGGCTGGGACGGCCCGGTGGTGTCCGACTCCGGCGGGTTCCAGGTGTTCTCGCTGCTCAACGGGCCGACGGGGCTGGCATCGGTGTCGGAGGGCGGGCTGCGCTACCGCTTCTCGCCCAAGGCCAAGTTCCGCGACCTGACCCCCCGCAGCTGCATCGAGACCCAGTTCCGCCTGGGCGCCGACATCTGCTACGCGCTCGACTACTGCACGCACCCCGAGGCACCCCGCACCGAGCAGGAGCGCAGCGTCGAGCTGACCTTGCGGTGGGCGGCCGAGTGCCGGGCCCAGTTCGACCGGCTGACCGAGCGGTCCGGCCCCGCCCGGGACGGCACCGTCCGGCCCCGGCCCCGGCTGTTCGGTGTGGTCCAGGGCGGGCGCCACCGCGACCTGCGGGCCCGATGCGCCGAGGAGTTGGTCGCGCTCGGCTTCGACGGCTACGGGTTCGGCGGGTTCCCGATCGTCGGCGGCCGGCTGGTCGAGGAGGTCGGGCTGGTCGCCGAGCTGCTCCCGCCGGGCTCGGTCCTCCACGGCCTCGGCATCGGCACGCCCGCCAACCTGGTGGCGTCCTGGCGGTCCGGCTACACGCTGTTCGACTGCACCCTCCCGACCCGCAACGGCCGCCGCGGCGTCCTCTACACCGACCTCGACCTGTCGCTGCCCGAGGACGGGCCGCTGCACCGCCACGCCAACCTGCTCGACGAGCGCTGGATCCGGGCCGGCGGCCCGGTGGACGAGGGCTGCGACTGCGAGGCGTGCGCCACGGTGCCCGCGAGCTACCTGGCGCACCTCTACCGCACCGAGGACGCCCTCGCCGGCACGCTCGGCTCGCTGCACAACCTGCGCTTCTACACCCGCCTGACCGCCGCGCTCGCGGGCCCGGGTCGCCGCCGCGCCGCCGGAGGTGGCATGACCGCCGTCGTCCCCGCCGTGCCGGCCGACGTGGACTGGGTCGCGGCCCGGGTGGCGGCGTCGGCCAAGTACCGGGACATCCACCCGGCGACGATCGCGGACGTCGCCCGGGCCGAGCTGCCCCGGGCGGCCGGGCGGGCCGACCTCGAACGCCGCACCCGGGCGACGCTCCACCGGGTGGCCGCCCTGTACCTGCTCACGTCCCGCCGGGCCGTCATGCGGGCGCTCGACTGCGGCGGCGGCAGGGACTGGTGCCGGGGGGTCCTCGGCGCCCACGTGTCGACAGCCGAGCGGCTGGCCGACCTCGACGACTTCTACGCCGCGATCTTCGACCTGACCGGGCCGGCCCGCGAGGTGGCCGACCTCGCGTGCGCGCTCAACCCGATCACGCTGCCCTGGCTGCGGGACGTGTCCGACGCCCGCTACGTCGGCTACGACCTCAACCGCTTCTACGTCGAGGTCGGCCGCCGGTTCCTGACGGCACGGTACGGCGACTGCCGCCTCGTGCACGACGACGTCCTGGTCGATCCCGCCCGGGTGACCGGCGACGTGGCCCTGCTGCTCAAGACCTACCACTGCATCGAGGACCGCCGGGCCGGCGCCGGGCTCGCCCTCGTCGACGCGCTCGGCGCCCGCCACGTCGTCGTGTCGTTCCCGCTGCGGGCCCGGGGCGGGCGGGCCGCCACGTTCACCGCCCGCCACAGGGCCGCGCTGGGCCGCCTGGCCGCCGAGCGCCGCTGGGCGCTGCGCACCGCCCGGCTGTCGAGCGAGGAGCTGCTGGTGCTCACCAAGGGCGACGCCGCCTGTGGCGGCTGACGACCCCGGCGACCCGGCCGCGGAGGTGGCCCGTCGGGTGCTCGCCGCCCCCAAGTACCGGACGCTGGAGCCCGCCCTGGTCGGCCGCTTCGCGGCGGAGGCCGTCGCTCGGACCCGCACGCCCGCCGAGGCGGTCAAGCACGCCAAGCGCAAGCTGCACCAGGCCTACGGGGCCTTCGCCGCAGGCTCCGCCGCCCTGGCGGTCGGCCGCTGCGTCGACGCCGTGGTGTCGGGCGCGGACGTGCGCGACGCGTGCCGGGCGGCGATGGCGGCCCACGCATCGACCGCCGGGCGCGTGGACCACCTCGACGAGCTGTACGGCACGATCGCCGGCTGGTGCGGGACCCCGGCCTCGGTGTCCGACCTCGCATGCGGCCTGGGGCCGCTGGCGATCCCGTGGCTGGCGCCTGCCCCCGGCGCGGTCTACGACTGCTGCGACATCGACCGCGACCTGGTCGCCGCGCTCGGCCGGCTGGGCCAGATCCTGCCGGTCACGGTCCGGGCCCGGACGTGCGACCTGGTCGCCGACCCGCCCCCGGCGCCCGGCGCGGACCTGGCGCTGCTGCTCATGACGATGACCACGCTGGAGCAGCAGCGGCCGGGCGCGACCGCGGCGCTCCTCGCCCGTCTCCGGTCGCCGCACGTCGTCGTGTCGCTGCCGGCGGGCAGCCTCGGCGGACGGCGGGCGTACGCCGCCGACGGTGCGGCCGCCGTCGAGCGGGCGGCGGCCGGCTCCGGCTATGCCCTGGCCGCGACCGCCCGCATCGGCGGCGAGGTCGTCTGCCACCTGGCGGGCCGGGGGACCGGTGGCTGAGCCGGGCGGCGTCCTCACGCTGGTCGGTACGCCGATCGGCAACCTGGGCGACCTGACGCCGGCCGCGCTCGCCGCCCTGCGCGCCGCCGACGTGATCTGCGCCGAGGACACCCGCCGCACCCGCAAGCTGCTGACGGCCAACGGGATCGGCGCCCGGCGGCTGACGTCGATCCGGGCCCAGAACGAGGAGCGCGAGGCCGCCCGCGTCGTGCGCTGGGTGGCGGAGGGCCGGGCGGTGGCGTACGTGACCGACGCCGGCATGCCGGCGGTGTCGGACCCGGGCGAGCGCCTGGTCCGTGCCGTGCTGGCCGCCGGAGGCCGGGTGGCGGCCGCCCCGGGCCCGGACGCCGCCACGGCGGCGCTGGCGCTGAGCGGGCTGCCGGCGGACCGCTGGGCGTTCGAGGGCTTCCTGCCGGTAAAGGGCCAGGCCCGCGGCGAGCGCCTGGCCCGCATCGCCGCCGAGTCCCGCACGACGGTCGTCTACGAGGCCCCGCACCGCCTGGCCGCGCACGCTGGCCGACCTGGCGGCGCAGGTCGGCCCCGACCGGCCCGTGGCGGTCGCCAACGACCTGACCAAGCGCTACGAGCGGGTCTGGCGGGGCCCGCTGGGCTCGGTGGCCACCGACCTGGCGGCCACCGAGCCCAAGGGCGAGTTCGTGGTGGTGATCGGCCCGGCGCCCTGACGTTCTGGTCTGCCAGGTGGTTGGCAAGCAACCATCCAGCAGGCCAGAACGAGTCGGCGCCTACGGCTCCAGCACCTCGCCGGTCTCCAGCAGGGTCTTGAGCCCGCTGAGGACCCACGGCCAGCCGCCGCCGCCCTGCTGGTCGCTCTGGCCGCCGACCAGGGCGGCAAGCTTGGGGGCGCCGGTCAGGTCGTGGACCACCGTGAGGCGGGAGATGCCGGACTCCATCGTCTCGATCTCGTAGGTCAGGCGGGTGAAGCCCTCCGCCGCGATCTCGTCGTCCATCAGCAGACGCCAGGTCTGGACCAGCTTGCGGGGCGGGTCCGACTCGACGACCTCGCCGTCGACGGTGATGTCGGGGGCGCCGTACTGCTTCATCTCGGCGCTGGCCAGCGCCTGGAAGCGGCCTCCCGGCCGCATGTCGTAGTCGACACCGCCGCCGTAGCCGAAGCGCTCGGTCCACGCGGTGGTGGTGATGGCGTCCCAGATCGCCTGGGGCGCGGCCTTGATATACACCCGGTGGACCTGGGTCGTGGTGAGGGTGTCGGTCGTGCTCATGCCTGTTCCTCCAGTTGGGTCTTGAGCTCGGCGAGCGCAGAGACCTGGCGTTCCGTGTACTTGTCGATCCAGCGGTCGTGGATGAGGCGGATCGGGACCGGGTTGAGGAAGTGGTGCTTCTCCCGGCCCGACCGCCGGGTGACCACCAGCCCGGCCTGCTCCAGCACCCGGAGGTGCTTCATGACGCCGAAGCGGGTCATGTCGACCGCGGACTCCAGGTCGCTGAGCGTGCGGCCGTCGCGGGCGAAGAGCCGGTCGAGCAGCAGCCGCCGGGTCGGATCGGCGAGCGCCTTGAACACGAGGTCGCCGTCGTCGACGTCGGCTCCGGTGTCCCTGTCGCTCACAGCCGCCAAGATAGGTGACCAAATAGTCACATGTCAATCGCGGATGCCGGGTCGTGGCAGGCTGGCCGGGTGCTGAGCTTCGAGGAATGGGCGGCCATGGCCGATGCGGTCGACGCCGGCGGGCTGCGGGTGGCGGCGCACGACGAGGGCCACGGGCCGGTGGCGACCTACCTGCACGGCTATCCCTCGTCCTCGCTCGACGCCACGCCGCTGCTCGGCCGGATGGGGCGGGTGCGGCTGGTGACGCTCGACCTCCCCGGGTTCGGGGCATCGGAGAAGCCGGTCGACCACCCGTGGTCGATCCACGGCGCCACCGACGCGGTCGAGGCGGTGTGGGCCCACTACGGCGTGACCGAGACCGTGCTGGTCGCCCACGACTACAGCGTCTCGATCGCCCAGGAGCTGCTCGCCCGCCAGGCCGAGGCGGGCGCCGCCGGCGGACACCGCCACGTGACGGTGACCGGCGTGGTGTGGTCGAACGGCGGGCTCTACCCCGACCTCCACCGGCCGACGCTCGGCCAGCGGATGCTGCTCGATCCCACCCATGGCGCCGAGGTGGCCGAGGCGATGGACGAGGAGGCGCTGTCGAACGGCCTGCGCGCCACCTGGGGCACCCGCCGGCCGCCCAGCGACGAGGAGCTGCACGGGATCTGGGCGGCGCTGGCCCATGACGGCGGGTCACGCCAGGCCCACCGCCTGCTCCACTACATCGCCGACCGGCGCGAGCACGAGGACCGGTGGCGGACCGCGCTCGAGTCCCAGGCCGTGCCGATGCGGTTCGTGTGGGGCGAGCTCGACCCGGTCTCCGGCGGCCACGTGGCCGACCGGCTGGAGGAGCGACTTCCCGACGTCCCGCTCCAGCGCCTGCTCGACGTCGGCCACTGGCCGCCCCTGGAGGCGACCGATGAGGTGGCCGCCGCCGTCGTCGAGCTGGTCGGCTGAGCGCCGCCGCCGGGCCGGCGGGCAGGATGGCGGCATGCAGCTCGGCATCCACCTGCCCCAGTACGGCCGGGTCGCCAGCCCCGAGGCCATGACCCGGGCGGCCCGGCACGCCGAGGAGCTCGGCTTCTCCGGCGTCTGGGTCAGCGACCACATCGTCCACCCCGCGGGCCTGGACTACCCCTCGCCCTACCTGTACGACCCGGTCGTGTCGCTGACCTGGGCGGCGGCCGTCACCGAGCGGGTGGACCTGGGCACGAGCGTGCTGGTCGCCCCCCACCACAACCCGCTCGAGCTGGCCAACGCCCTGGCCAGCATCGACAACCTGTCGGGCGGTCGGGTGATCGCGGGTGTCGGGGTCGGGTGGTCGGCCGGCGAGTTCGCCGCTCTGGGCCAGGGCTTCGCCGACCGGGGCCGCCGCACCGACGAGATCATCCGGCTGTGGCGGACCGTCTGGCGCGACGACCCGGCGAGCTTCGCCGGCGACTACGTCAGCTTCTCCGACCTGCGCGTGCTGCCCCGCCCGGCCCACGACATCCCCGTGTGGGTCGGCGGATCGGGCGAGCGGGCGTGGCGCCGGGCGATCGAGCTGGGCGACGGCTTCCACCTGATCGGCGTGACCCCCGAGCAGGCCGCGGCGCCGATCGCCCGGCTGCGGGCCGAACGCCCGGAGCCGGAGTTCGTGATCTCGCTGCGCACCGGCTGGGACCCCCAGGGCATGGACCACGACCGCATCCGGGCCGAGCGCGACGCCTACGGCGAGGCGGGCGTGAGCTACGTGGTCGCCGCTCCGTGGCGAACCGACCTCGACGGCTGGCTGCGGTCGATGGACCTGCTGGTCGAGCTCGTGGAGCCGGCGGCCGCGTGATTCAGAGCCAGTCGCGCCGCTTGAAGATGCCGTAGAGGCCGGCGGACAGCAGCACCATCAGCGCGGTCGAGACGTAGACGCCCCAGTGGCGCTCGAACCCCGGGTAGGGCACGTTCATCCCGTAGTACCCGGTGATGAGCGTCGGCACGGCGATGATCGCGGCCCAGCTCGTCACCTTCTTCATCACCTGGTTCTGGCGGTAGTCCCGCAGGCTCAGGTTGGCCTCGACCAGCGAGGACACGAGGTCCCGCAGCGAGTCGGCGCCTTCGCTCACCACCAGCACGTGGTCGTACAGGTCCTGGTAGTAGGGGAGCAGCTCGGGGTGTACGAACTCGCGCTCGCGGCGCAGCAGGCCGCTCAGCGCCTCCCGCAGGGGCGCCACCAGGCGGTAGAACCGGCTGAGCGTGCGGCGCATCTCGAACCACTCGCGCTGCTGCGTCCGGCCCGACCGGCGTGTCGCTGAAGATGCCGTCGCCGACCTCGTCGTAGTAGTCGTCGAACTGGCCGATGGCGTCGAAGTAGCCGTCGACGATCACGTCGAGCATGGCGTAGAGCAGGAAGCCGATCCCGATCGCCACCAGCTCGGGCGACGAGTCCCACCGCTGCAGCACCGGGGCCATGTCGAACTCGTCGTCCGATCGGACCGTGACCAGCCAGCGGTTGCCGACGAAGGCGTCGACCTCGGACTTCACGAGCTCGGCCCGCTCCCGGTCGACGCGGGCCGCGTAGGCGGCCATGAACAGATGCGTGGCGTAGCGGTCGATCTTCGAGCGCTGGTGGGGTTCGAGCGCGTCCTCGACGGCCAGCTCGTGGAGGCCGAGCTCGTCGGCCACCTCGGCGAGGTCGTCCGCCGTCGGGTCGCGGAAGTCGACCCAGACGAGCGTGCCCGGCCGCTCGAGATGCTCCGACACCGCGGCCACCGGGAAGTCCTCCTGCGTCGAGCCGGCCCTCCCGGTAACAGCGGGTGCGCACGTCGCCCATGCGGTAAGTCAAGCGCGCACGCACCCGGAGCGACATGCCGGCCCGCACGATCGAGGCGGGGCCCCTGTCGGCTCAGTTCGCTCCCGGGCCGACGACGCCGGTCAGGTGGAGCACGATGATGACCACGATCACCGCGATGACGGCGCCGATCAGGATCCGGGCACCCCGGTTCGCCGTCGTGGTTCCATCGGTCGCATCGGGGGCGTCGTCGGCCTCGGGGTGGGTGGGAAGTTCCATGTCTGTCTCCTGTCGGGACGGCGGTCAGACGTCGCGGGCGACGGCGAAGCGGATGCCCGCGGCGCAGATCGCGATCGCGTAGAGGGCGAGGACGACGAGGCCGCCGAGCGGAGAGAGGACGTCGTCGATCGGCGTGCGGACGATGGCCTGGCCGGCCATCGCCGGCAGCCAGCGGGCGATGCCGGGTGCGACGTTGATGAGGATGTGCTCGACGATGCCGATCCACGCCAGGGCGACGGCGATGGCCAGGACCTGGTTGCGGATCAGCGTTCCGAGCGCGACGCCGAGCATCGCGAAGAGCGTGGTGTAAGCGAGGGTGCCGGCCAGGGTGAGCCAGACGTCGCCGTCGCCGAGGGGAAACGTGGCGCCCTCGACGCGGAACAGGCCAATGGCAGTCACGAGACAGGCGGCTGCTGTGACGAGCCCGGTGGCCAGACCGGCGGACGCACTGACGCAGAGCTTTGCGAGCACGACGCGGTGCCGGCGGGGCGTGGTGAGGAACGTGTCGGCCGCGGTGCCGTGGCGGAACTCGCCCGCGGCGACGAGGATGCCGGCGAGCAGCACCACGAGCGCCCCGGTGCCCGTGACCGACAGGATCTGCTCCACGCCCCTGGTCGACGCCAGCGGGGTGTCGGACCTGTCGGTGGCGAGCACGGCGCCGGTCACCGCAGCCAGCGAGAGCAGTACCGCGGCCGCGGCGATGCCGTAGGCGAGCCGGGTCGTCCGCAGCTTGAGCCACTCGGCCGCGACGAGGTCACGCATGGCCGTCTCCTCCTGTCGCAGTGAAGAACATCGCCTCGAGGGAGTCGCCCACCGTCGAGCGGGCGAGCTCGGTCACCGCCACGGACGCACCCGCCGCGATCCGTCCCACCTCGGCCGGGTCGTACCCGGGCACCGAGATGGCCCCGTCGGCCCGCACCTCGTGGGCCACCCCGGCGGCGCGCAGGGCGGCGGCCATGGCGTCGGGCCGATCGACCCGGACCGTGACGGTGCCGGCGAGCGATGACAGGTCCGCTTCGGTCACATGGCGCCCGTCTCGGACGACGACGACGCGGTCGACCACCTGGGCCAGCTCCGCGAGCATATGGCTCGACACGATGACGGTGCGGCCCTCGTCGGCCCACGCCCGCAGCAGCCGTCGCACCCAGGCGACGCCGGCCGGGTCGAGCCCGTTGACCGGCTCGTCGAGCACGATCGTGGGGGGATCGCCCAGCATCGCGGCGGCGAGCCCGAGTCGTTGGCGCATGCCGAGCGAGTAGCCGCCCACGCGGCGGTCGGCGGCGCCCCGCAGCCCGACCAGGTCGAGCAGGGGGTCGATGCGGGCCGGGTCGATGCCGGCGGACCGGGCGAGGACGCGCAGATGGTTGCGGCCGCTGCGGCCCGGGTGGAAGCCCATCGACTCCAGCACGGCGCCCACCTGCCGGCGCGGTCGCACGAGGTCGCGGTAGCGACGGCCGTCGATCAGGGCGGCACCGCTGGACGGCTCGGCGAGCCCGAGGAGGCACCGGAAGGTGGTCGTCTTGCCGGCCCCGTTGGGTCCCACGAACCCGGTCACCTCGCCGGCCGGTGCCGTGAAGCTGAGGTCGTCGACGGCCCGCTGCTCGCCGTAGCGCTTGGTCAGTCCGACTACTTCGATCACGGCATCCGGTTTATCGATACAAACTGTCTCTGTCAAGACATAGTGACGCCATTGTCGATGCTGCGTTACGATGGTGGCGTGCCGAAGCTGTGGAAGGACACCATCGAGGCGCACCGGCAGGACGTGCGTGATGCGGTCATCGACACCACGGCTCGGCTCGTGACCTCGGAGGGGCCCCTGTCGGTCACCATGTCCCGCATCGCCGAGGAGACCGGCATCGGCCGGGCGACGCTCTACAAGTACTTCCCCGACGTGGAGTCCATCCTGCTGGCGTGGCACGACCGCGTGATCTCCGAGCACCTGCAGCGGCTCGCGGACGTCGGCGATGCTGCGACCGACGCGGACGAGCGCCTGGAGGCCGTGCTCACCGCCTACGCAGCCATGATGTACGACGCCCGCGGCCACGTGAACAGCGAGCTGGCCGCGCTGCTGCACCGGGGCGAGCGGGTCGCGCGGGCCGAGCGCGAGATGCGGGACATGGTCCGGGACCTCCTGGCCGCCGCGGCGCGCCACGGCACCGTGCGGGCCGACATCCCGGCCGAGGAGCTGGCGGCCTATTGCCTGAGCGCCCTGACCGCCGCCGCCCAGGCTCCGTCGCTGGCCGCCGCCCGCCGGCTGGTCCAGGTCACCCTGGCGGGCGTGCGCCCGGGCACCGGCGGGAGTTGACGCGGTGGAGCGTGCCGCTCCGCTATAGGGCCGAGACCCGCACGCCCGCCTGAGGCGCGGCGGCGAACTCGCGCCAGGCGTCCGCCAGCCGGTCGGCCGCGAGGCGCAGCGTGGCCGGCGGGGCCGAGACCGCCAGGCGCAAGTGGTCGAGGTGGGCCTCGTCGGGGCTGGCCGCGCTGCCGGCGAGCACCCGCACGCCGTGGCGCAGGGCGACCGGCGCGAACTCGTCGCCGGTGCCCCGCGGCAGCCGGACCCACAGTGACAGGCCGCCGTCGGGCGGCCGCACCCGGCAGCCGGGGATCGCCTCGGCGAGCAGGCGGACCAACAGCGCGGCCCCCGCAGCCAGCGCCCGGCGGCGCTCGGCGGCGATCTGCTCGATCCGGTCGAACAGACCGAGGGTCACCGCCTGAGACACGGCGCAGTTGCCGAGGTCCTGGGCGGCCTTGAGCCGGCCCAGGCGGGCCACGGCCGGCGCCGGGCCCCGGATCCAGCCGAGGCGCAGGCCGCCCCACAGCACCTTCGACAGCGAGCCGATCGTGAGCACCCGGCGGCCCGAGCCGCAGGCGGCGATCGGCAGCGGCGGCCCGTCGCTGCTGTACACGCACCAGGCCAGGCACTCGTCCTCGACCACCCAGGTGTCCAGCTCGTCGGCGAGCGCCGCCAGATCCCGACGACGGTGCTCGGGCAGCACGGTGCCGCGGGGGTTGTGGGCGCTCGGGACCACGTAGAGCAGCCGGGCGGCCCGGGCGGCGACCACGCGGGCGGCGTCGTCGGGCCGGACGCCGGCGCTGTCGCCCTCGACCACCGCGAACCGGGCGCCGGCCCGCGAGTACGCGTCGATGGCGCCGGGGTAGGTCGGGGACTCGACGGCCACCACGTCGCCGGGCTGGACGAGCAGCCGGGCGCTGAGCGCGACCGCCTGCTGGGCGCCGAGCGTCACCACGATCTGGTCGGGCGTCGTCGGCGCGCCGTGGGCGGTGTGGAGCGCGGCCAGGCGCTCGCGCAGCGCCGGCAGGCCCGCCGGGTGGTAGCCGTGCCCGTGCGCCACCGCGTCGAGGACCGCGGGGTCGAGCCGGAAGGCGTCGGCGGGCAGGTCCGCCGGCGTCAGCAGCACCGACAGCGCGAGGTCGATCGTGCCGTCGCCCCAGCCGACCGTGTTGCGGGTGAGCTGGCGGGCGCGCAGGCCCGCGGCCAGCTCGTGGAGGTGCAGCTCGGGCGCCGTCCCGGCGACCACCCAGGTGCCGCTGCCCCGACGCCGGTCGACCACGCCGTCGTCCTGGAGGAGGTCGTAGGCCGCGACGACCGTGCCCCGCGCCACCCCCAGCGTCGCGGCGGCGGCCCGCTCGGCGGGCAGCCGGGCGCCCCCGGGCAGGTCACCCCGGTCGACGGCGGCAGTCACCGCCGCGGCCAGGCTGCGGTAGAGCGGGCCGGGCCTCGCCTCCCAGCCGACGATCAGCCGGGCGAGGGCGGCGGCCGATGTGGCCGGGGTGGCCGGGGCCGGGTGGGGGAGGATCGGGTCGGGCTGCGTGCCGTCATCGTGGCAGGCCGGCCCCGGGTGGCCTGGGCCAATTTCGCCGCGGCATGGTCCACTCGGGCGCGGTGGACCTGGCGCGGCCCGCCCGGGCGGGGCAGCCTGGCGCCGTGGACCCGATCTCGGCCCGGGCGCTGTGGGCGGCCGGAGAACCCGTGCACGCGGTGACCTACTTCTCGCCGGCGTCGCACGCGGCGTGGGCGGCCGCCGGCCTGCGTGGCTTCTGGCGGGGCTACTTCGCCACCCGCACGTCGCCGCTCGGGGAGGTCCCCGCGGGGACGGTGACCGCGGTGCTCTACAACTTCGCGCCGGCGATGGTCGGCCGGGCGATCCCCGAGGTGTGGACGCTGACGACCCCGGCCGGGGCGTGGGACGCCCGGCTCGCGGGCGTCGACCGGGCACTGCGGGACGCCCTCGGCGACGAGGTGGTGGCGGCCGCGGCCGAGCCGGCCGCGCTGGCGCGCGCCGCGCTCGACGGGTGCGACCCGGCGGGCCGGGCACTGTTCGCCGCCCACCTGTCCATGCCCTCGCCCGACGAGGCCCACCTGGCGCTGTGGCAGGCGCTGACCCTGTTGCGCGAGCACCGGGGCGACGGTCACAACGCCGCCCTGCTCGCGGCCGGGGTCGACGGCTGCGCCGCCCACGTGCTGGCCGCGGCCACCGGGACCACGCCCCGGTCGGCGACCCAGCCCCACCGGGGCTGGAGCGACGACGAGTGGGCGGACGCGACCGAGGCCCTGCGGGCGCGGGGCGCGCTCGACGGCGACGGCCGGGCCACGCCGGCCGGGCACGACCTGAAGGCCGCGGTCGAGGACGCCACCGACCGCGCCGCAGCCGGCCCGTGGCGGGCGCTCGGGGACGACCGCGCCGCAGCGCTGCACGCGGCGCTCGTCCCGCTCGCCCGCCGGATCGTCGACGCCGAGGTCGTCCCCGTGCCCAACCCGATGGGTGCGCCCCGGCCGTAGCGGCCCGTCAGCCGGCCGGGTCGAGCACCCGGCCCAGGCGGGCGGCGGCCTCCGCGAGGCCGGCGTCGTCCAGGGTGGCGAAGCACAGCCGCAGGTGGGCGCGGGGCGGGTCCGCGCACGCGAAGGCGGCCCCGGGGACGTACGCGACGCCCTCGGCCACCGCGGCCGGCAGCAGTGCGGCCGCGTCGGCGTCGGCGCCGCGGAGACGGGCCCACAGGAACATCCCGCCCCGGGGCTCGGCGAACGCCAGCCGGTCGCCGGCCTCCCGGCGCAGCGCGGCGGCGAGCACGCCGGCCCGGTGGCGGTAGAGATCCCGAAGGCGGGTGGCCCGGTCGGCCAGCCAGCCGGGCCGGGCGACCAGGTCGGCGACCAGCCGCTGGCCCGCGGTCGACGTGTGGAGGTCGGCGGCCTGCTTGAGCCGGGTCAGCGGGTCGATCAGCCAGGCGGGCCCGTGGATCCAGCCCACCCGCAGCCCGGGGGCGAGCAGCTTCGAGAACGTGCCCAGGGTGACGCTCCAGTGCGGCGGGACCCAGCGCCGCAACCGGTCCGGCGGCGGGGTGAACCCCAGCTCGCGGTAGGGGTCGTCGTCGACCACGACGAAGCCGTAGCGGTCGGCCAGCGCGCCGAGGTGCGCCCGCCGATCGGCGGACAGGACCGTGCCCGACGGGTTCTGGAACGTCGGCGCGAGGTAGCACAGCCGCGGCCGCAGCCCGGCCGCCAGGAGGGCGGCGAGGCGCTCGGTGTCGAGCCCGTCGGCGTCGACCGGAACGGCGTGCACCGCCGCGTCGGCCGCGGCCAGTGCCTGCACCGCGCCGAGGTAGGTCGGGTGCTCGACCACCACCGGATCGCCGGGGTCGACCAGGCACCGCACCACGAGGTCGAGCGCCTGCTGCGAGCCGTGGGTCACGCGCACGTCCTCCGGGCTCGCCGCCGGGTCGGGCCCGAGGCGGGCGGCGACCCAGTCCCGCAGTGGCGGCCAGCCCTCGGTCGTCCCGTACTGCGCGGCGGCCGGATCGGCCAGGACGCGGCCGGCGGCCTCGGCCAGCGCCGGGTCGTGGACGTGTCCCACGGCCGGCAGCCCGCCGGCGAGCGACAGCACCCGGTCGTCAGCGGTCAGCGCGAGCAGGTCCCGGATCGTGGACGACGGCACCCGCCCCGCCGCCCGCGACACGCGGGCGCGCGGCCGGGCGGGGGAGCGGGGCGCGGCGGTCGTGACCATCCCCGCGAGCGTGCGCCGGCCCCGGCCGGCGGCCCAGGGCCAATCGCGTCCGGGTGGCCCACTCGGCGCGCCTAACGTCCGCTCCGTCGCGGGATGTGCTTCCTCGGAGGGTGGGTGGGCCATGGGCGCCAGGCGCCGCACGCAGCAGGAGGCCGAGCAGTTCTGGGACCAGGACTCGACGCCGTTCTCGGCCGATCCGCCGCCGCCCCAGCCGTGCCGGGTGATGCTGCGGCAGGTGGACGACAACCAGTTCGCCCTGCAGCAGCGGCTGGTGCTGACCTGGGCGCCGCCGGGCGCGCCGGGTGTGTCCACGCTGGTGATCGAGCCGGAGTGGCTCCCCGACACCGACCTCGCCTCGGTGCCCGACTACCTCGGCTGGTTCGTGCGGCGCTTCGGGCGCCACACCCCGGCCGCGCTGGTGCACGACGTCCTCATCCCGAGCCGCAACCATCCGTGGCCGCCGGACCTGCCGCCGGAATGGCAGCTCCCGGACGCCGAGGCCGACCTCGTGTTCCGCGGGCTGCTGACGGCCTCGGGGGTGCCGCCCGTGCGCACCGCGCTGATGTGGACCGCCGTGGCCGCCCGCACGCGCTGGCTCGGAGGGTGGCTCGGCAAGCTCAGCCTGATCGCGTGGGCGCTGGCCGCGGTCGTCGGATCGGTGGCGTTCGTGCGCGGCATCGTGGCCGGCGACGCGGTCACGGTGGCCCTGGGGCTGGTCGCCCCCACGGTGGCGGCGCTGCTGTGGGGCCGCCAGTACTTCGCCGGGCTGGTGGCCGGGTACTCGCTGTGGTGGGTGGCGTTCGGCTCCGTGCCGGCCTGGCTGGCGTACAAGGCGTACCAGGTCGTCGAGTGGGTGGTGTACCGGCTGCGCATGGGATCGCACCGGCGCCGCGGGGTGCCGGTCGGCGTCCAGCCGGCGCCGCCGGTGCCGTACGACTGCCGGTGACGCGCGACGCGCTCCGCGTCGAGCGCGCGGAGGCGTAGCGTTCCCCCATGGCAGTGCGGGCCCCGGGCCCTCGCGAGATCCTGGCCCGATCCGACGCACCGGTCACCGCCGGGTCGCTGGGCATCCGCGACGACACGCCGGTGCTCGTCGTGGCGGGCACGACCGCGGACATCGAGCCGGGCCTCAGTGCGCGCATCCTGCCGGCGCTCAAGGCCGCGGTGGCGCTGGCGGTCGAGCACGGCATCGTCGTGGTCACCGGCGGCACCGACGCCGGCGTGTTCCACCTGTTGGGCCTGGCGCTCTCGTCGGGCTCGGCGCGCCCGCCGCTGGTCGTCGGCGTGGTTCCCGACAGCCTGGTCTCGGCGTGGGGCGACCCGCCCGGCCCGGGCCAGGCCGCGGTCGACCCCCAGCTCGACGTGCTCGTCCGCGTCCCCGGCGCCGCGTGGGGCGACGAGATCCCGTGGCTGTCCGCGCTGGTGTCCGACATCGCGGGCGACGCGCCCTCCGCGCTGCTGCTCGTGGGCGGGGGCGAGGTCAGCCGGGTCGACCTCGCCGAGCACCTCGCGCACGGCCGGCCGGTCGTGGCGCTGAACGGCACTGGGCGCCTGGCCGACGCCCTCGACCCCGACCGCGCCGCGGCGTCCGCCGTCACGGCGTCGGCGACCAGTCCGGCCACCGGCCCGGGCGGCAACGGCGCCGCGCCCGCCGACCTGCCGGCGCTGCTGGCAACGGGCGACGTCCGCAAGGTGCCGGTCGACGACGTTCGGGCCATCCGCCGCCAGCTCGGCCGGGCGCTCGCCCCCCGCCGCCGGCGGGTGCCGATCCGCGAGCGCATCGCCGCGCTGTCGGTGATGCCCCGCTTGCGCCTCCAGCTGGCGGCGCCCCCGCCCCCACTGTCGCTGACCCAGGCCCGCCAGTTCCCGCTGCTCCAGGCGCGGGTGGCCGAGGCCGAGCGGATGGTCTATCCCGAGTACGCCCGCTGGGACATCACCGCGCGCCGCGAGCAGAACCGCCACCGCTGGTTCTCGGTGCTGGCCATCATGGGGGCGCTGCTCACCACCTCGTTCGGCGCGGTCCAGGCGTGGCTGTCGCAGGAGACCTGGCCGGGCGTGGCGGTGGCCACGCTGGGCGCCGCCACGTCGGTGCTCACGTCGATGGCCCGCCGCCAGGGCACGCTGTACAACTACATGTCGGCCCGCACCCGGGCCGAGCGCCTGAAGGCGCTGTACTTCGAGCACATCGGCCAACCGCCGCCGTCGTCCGACCGGGCCGCGGCCGACGACGAGATGTTCCAGTTGTCCAAGCGGGTGACCCAGATCAGCTCGGGGGCGTTGGGCCGATGAACGACGACTGGCAGGCCCAGTACGTGCAGGCGTACAAGCGCTACCGCCTCGACGAGCAGCGGCGCTGGTACGGCGCCAAGGCCCGCATCTTCGAGCGGGCGCGCCGCCAGGTCATCACGGTGTCCGCGGTGCTGCTGGTGTTCGCGGCCTGCTTCGGCGCGCTCGCCGCGGCCGACGCGTCCCGCCGCTCGCAGTGGGCGTTCGTCGCCGCCGCCCTGGCGGCGGTCGGCACGGCGCTCACCTCGTTCGAGGCCGCGTTCGGGCTCGAGCGCTACTCCCGCCTCTACGACGACGCCCAGAAGTCGCTGGCGCTGGCGGCGGCCGACTCGCCCCGCCCGGGCGAGGCGACGCGGGGCGGCGACGAGGGCGAACGGGTGCAGGAGTTCACTGACTACGTCGAGCGCATCCTCGACGACGAGGCCGACACCTGGTCGCACCACTCCCGCGAACGCGAGGGCGACGGAGCGGGCTGAGCCGGTCAGATCCCGACCGGGTGCCAGACGGTCTTGGTCTCGAGGAACGCCAGCATCCGCGCCAGGCCCGGGTCGGCGTCCCAGTCGGGCGCGCCCGCCGGCGGGCGGACGACCCGCTTGAGGTTGGCGGAGGCCTCGGCCTCCAGGTCGGTGGCCAGGTCGGGGTCGTCGACGCCGGTGAGGTCGAGGGCGTTGACGTCCATGTGGGACGCCAGCCACGGGGCGATCTCGGCCGGGCGGCCGGTGAGCAAGTTGACGACGCCGCCGGGCAGGTCGGACGTCGCCAGCACCTCGGACAGCGTGATCGCCGGCAGCGCGGCCGCCTCGGACGCGACGACCACCGTCGTGTTGCCGCCGACGATCGCCGGGGCGACCACCGACACCAGGCCGAGCAGCGAGGGCGTGGCCGGCGCCACGATCGCCACGACCCCGGTCGGCTCGGGCACCGAGAAGTCGAAGTAGGGCCCGGCCACCGGGTTGGACGACCCGTGGACCTGCTGGATCTTGTCGCTCCAGCCGGCGTACCAGACCCAGCGGTCGACCGCTGCGTCGACCTGGGCGGCGGCGTCGGCGGGGGACAGGCCCTCGGCGTCGGCGACCTCGTCGGCGAACTGGGCGCGCCGGCCCTCCAGCATCTCGGCCACCCGGTAGAGCACCTGGCCCCGGTTGTAGGCCGTGGCCCCCGACCAGCCGGCCACCGCCTTGCGGGCGGCGACGACCGCGTCGCGGGCGTCCTTGCGGGAGGCCAGCGCGGCGTTGGCCAGGAACCGCCCGTCGGCCGCCCGCACTTCGTAGGTGCGGCCCGACTCGGACCGCGGGAAGGCGCCGCCGATGTAGAGCTTGTAGGTCTTGCGGACGGCGAGGCGCCTGTCGTCGGCCTCAGGCATCGAGGTAGGCCTCCAGCCCGTGGCGCCCGCCCTCGCGGCCGTAACCCGACTCCTTGTAGCCGCCGAACGGGCTGGCGGGGTCGAAGCGGTTGAACGTGTTGGCCCACACGACGCCGGCCCGCAGGCGCTGGGCCATCCACAGGATGCGGCTGCCCTTGTCGGTCCACACGCCGGCGGACAGGCCGTAGGGCGAGTTGTTGGCCTTCTCCAGGGCCTCGGCCGGCGTGCGGAAGGTCAGCACCGACAGCACCGGGCCGAAGATCTCCTCGCGGGCGATGCGGTGGGCCTGGCTCACCCCGGTGAACAGGGTGGGCGGGAACCAGTAGCCGCGCTCGGGCAGGTCGCAGGCGGGCGACCAGCGCTCGGCGCCCTCCTGCTCGCCGACCTGCGACAGCTCGCGGATGCGGGCGAGCTGCTCGGGGCTGTTGATGGCGCCGATGTCGGTGTTCTTGTCGAGCGGGTCGCCGAGCCGCAGCGTGGCGAGCCGGCGCTTGAGTCGCTCCAGCAGGTCGTCCGCGATCGACTCCTGGACGAGCAAGCGGCTGCCGGCGCAGCACACGTGGCCCTGGTTGAAGAAGATGCCGTTGACGATGCCCTCGACCGCCTGGTCGAGCGGGGCGTCGTCGAACACGATGTTGGCGGCCTTGCCGCCGAGCTCGAGCGTCAGCTTCTTGCGGGTGCCGGCGACCGACCGGGCGATCTGGCGGCCCACCTCGGTCGACCCGGTGAACGCCACCTTGTCGACGCCCGGATGCTCGACGAGCGCCCGCCCGGTCTCGCCGGCGCCGGTCACGATGTTGACGACGCCCGGCGGCAGGTCGGCCTGGCGGCAGATGTCGGCGAAGGCGAGGGCCGACAGGGGCGTGGTCTCGGCCGGCTTGAGCACCACCGTGTTGCCGGTGGCGAGGGCGGGGGCGATCTTCCAGGCGAGCATGAGCAGCGGGAAGTTCCAGGGGATCACCTGGGCCGCCACCCCGAGCGGGCGGGGGTTGGCGCCGAACCCGGCGTGGCCGAGCTTGTCGGCCCACCCCGCGTAGTAGAAGAGGTGGGCAGCCACGAGTGGCACGTCCACGTCGCGGCTCTCGCGGATCGGCTTGCCGTTGTCGATCGACTCGAGCACCGCCAGCTCGCGGGACCGCTCCTGCACGAGGCGGGCCAGCCGGTAGAGGAACTTGGCCCGGTCGCGCCCGGCCATCGCCGACCAGGTGCCGTCGTAGGCCTTGCGGGCGGCGTCGACGGCCCGGTCGACGTCGGCGGGGCCGGCCGCGGTGACCTCGGAGAGGACCTCCTCGGTCGCCGGGTTGACGGTCTTGAACGGCGTGCCGTCGATCGGCTCGACCATCTCGCCCGCGATGTACAGGCCGTAGCTGGGGGCGATGTCGACGATCGAGGCGGACTCGGGGGCGGGGGCGTAGTCGAACATGGCGTTCACCTAGTCGACGGTGACGTAGTCGGGGCCGGCGTAGCGGCCGGTGGCGAGCTTCTGGCGCTGCATGAGCAGGTCGTTGAGCAGCGACGAGGCCCCGAACCGGAAGTAGTCGGGGCTGAGCCAGTCGTCGCCGCAGGTCTCGTTGACGACGACCAGGTAGCGCACGGCGTCCTTGGCGGCCCGGATGCCGCCGGCGGCCTTGACCCCGACCTGGCGTCCGGTCTGCGCGCGGAAGTCGCGCACGGCTTCCAGCATTACGAGCGTGACCGGCAGCGTGGCGGCGGGGGAGACCTTGCCGGTCGAGGTCTTGATGAAATCGGCGCCGGCCAGCATCGCCAGCCACGACGCCCGCCGGACGTTGTCGTAGGTGGCCAGCTCGCCCGTCTCGAGGATGACCTTGAGGTGGGCGTCGCCGCAGGCGTCGCGCACGGCGGTGATCTCGTCGTGCACGTCGAGGTAGCGCCCGGCGAGGAACGCGCCCCGGTCGATGACCATGTCGATCTCGTCGGCCCCGGCGTCGACCGCGGCCCGGGTGTCGGCCAGCTTCACGGCCAGCGGGGCCCGCCCCGACGGGAACGCGGTGGCGACGGCGGCCACGCGGATGCCGGTGCCCGTCAGCGCGGGCACGGCGACCGGCACGAGGTCGCCGTAGACGCACACGGCGGCGACGGTCGGGCACGACGGGTCGCCCGGATCGGGCTGCCGGGCCTTGGCGCACAGCGAGGCGACCTTGCCGGGGGTGTCCTGACCCTCGAGCGTGGTGAGGTCGATCATCGAGACGGCAAGGTCGAGCGCGAACCGCTTGGCGGTGGTCTTGATCGACCGGGTGGCGAGCCCCGCGGCCCGCGCCTCGACGCCGACCTGGTCGACGCCGGGCAGCCCGTGCAGGAACCGCCGCAGCGCCACCTGCGACGCGGTGACGTCGGCCAGGGGAGCGGCGGTCGCGGTCACCCGTTCAGGGTACTGCCAGACGTCCCGTGAGGGGCCGGGTCAGCTGGGCGTGCTCAGCCCGAGCAGGAGGACCGGCCAGATGGCCCCGAGCAGCGCAGCCGCCGCGCCGAGCCACAGAGGTCGCTCCTTGGCGGTGCCGATGCCGGCCATCACCATGGCGACCGGAACGCTGCCGTCGGGCGGAGAAAGTCCTTGCGTGGGAAACTGGGCGCGAAAGTGGTTGATCTGCCATCAGAAAGTAGGCCAGTTCCCCACGCAACGACTTTGCGTGAGGGCCAGCCGCCCTAACCGGCCTCGTTTCATTTGGCATTGCGTTTGCGTTTGTCGTTAGAGCTCCTCGGCCCGGAGCGCGGCGTAGCCGGGCTTGATCTGGCCCTCGATGATGCGCAGCCGCTGGTCGAACGGCCAGAAGGCCGACTTCATGGCGTTGATCGTGAGCCACTCGATCTCGTCCCAGCCGAAGCCGAACGCCTCGACCAGGTTGTGCATCTCCCGGGTCATGTCGATGTCGGACATCAGCCGGTTGTCCGTGTTGACCGTGACCCGGAAGCGCAGGCGGATGAGCTGGCCGATCGGGTGCTCGGCGATGGAGGGGGCGACGCCGGTGTGGACGTTGGACGACGGGCACATCTCCAGGGCGACCCGGCGGTCGCGGACGAAGGCCGCCAGGCGGCCCAGGCGGGCCCGGCCGTCGTCGTCGACCGTGATGTCGTCGACGATGCGGACCCCGTGGCCGAGGCGCTCGGCGCCGCAAAGCTGGAGTGCCTCCCAGATCGACGGGAGTCCGAACGCCTCGCCCGCGTGGATCGTGATGTGGCTGTTGGCCTTGGCGATCTCCTGGAACGCCGCCAGGTGGCGGGTTGGCGGGTTGCCGGCCTCGCTGCCGGCGATGTCGAAGCCGACCACCCCGTCGTCGCGGTGGCGCAGCGCCAGCTCGGCGATCTCGCTGGAGTTGGCGGCGTGGCGCATGGCCGTCGCCAGCGTCCCGATCGTGATCGACCGGCCGGCGCCACCCAGTCGGAAGCCCTCCAGCACCGCCTCGACCACCTCGTCGAGCGTGAGGCCCCCCTCGATGTGCAGCTCGGGGGCGAAGCGCACCTCCGCGTACACCACCCCGTCGGTCGCCAGGTCCTCGGCGCACTCGGCGGCCACCCGGGCGAGGGCGTCCTTGGTCTGCATGACCCCGACCGTGTGCTCGAACGTCTCCAGGTAGAGGTCGAGGTCGTGCCGGTAGGCGCCCTGCGTGAACCAGCGCGCCAGCTCGTCGGGATCGGTCGTCGGCAGGGTGTGCCCGGCGTCGCGGGCGAGGTCGACGACGGTCCGGGGACGCAGGCCGCCGTCGAGGTGGTCGTGCAGCACGACCTTGGGAGCCCGCCGGATCTGCTCGAGGGAGGGTGCAGCCATACCCCAGGCTAACGGCCCGGGCGCGGGACCCGGGTCGGCCCCGGGTCAGCCGATGCGCTCGTGGACGAGCGGTCGGGGCTCGGGCGGCTCGGGGCCGACCTCGATCGCGCCGGACAGCGCCGCCAGGGCGTCCGGCAGGCGGGACTCGTCGTCCGCGTGCAGCTCCAGCACCGGTTCTCCCGCCTCGACCCGGTCGCCCGGCTTGCGCAGGGCCACCGCGCCCGCGGTCGGCGACACCGGGTCCTCCTTGCGGGAGCGGCCCGCGCCCAGCCGCCACGCCGCCACGCCGACCGCCCGGGCGTCGAGCCGGCGCAGCCAGCCGCCCGCCGGGGCGGCGACCGTCCGGACCATCCGGGCCGTGGGCAGCACGGCGTCCGGGTCGCCGCCCTGGGCCCGGATCATCGCGTCCCACACCGCCAGCGCCCGCCCGTCGGCCAGGGCGGCGGCCGGGTCGGCGTCGAGGCCGGCCAGCGCGACCATCTCCCGGGCCAGCGCGAGGGTGACCTCGACCAGGTCGGCCGGGCCGTCGCCCCGCAGCGTCGCCACCGACTCAGTCACCTCCAGGCCGTTGCCCGCCGCCCGGCCGAGCGGCGCGTCCATGTCGGTCACGAGGGCGACCGTCCGCACGCCGTGGGCCGTGCCCAGCCCGACCATCGTCTCGGCCAGGCGCCTGGCCCGGTCGATCTCGGGCAGGAACGCGCCGGACCCGACCTTCACGTCGAGCACCAGGGCCTCGGTGCCCTCGGCGATCTTCTTGGACATGATCGAGCTGGCGATGAGCGGGATCGCCTCGACCGTCGCGGTGACGTCCCGCAGGGCGTAGAGCTTGCGGTCGGCGGGGCACAGGCTGTCGCTCGCCGCGCAGATCACGGCGCCGACCGTCGCGCAGCTGCGCGATCACCTCGTCGACGGCGAGAGTCGCCCGCCAGCCGGGGATCGCCTCCAGCTTGTCGAGCGTGCCGCCCGTGTGGCCCAGGCCGCGTCCCGACAGCTGGGGCACCGCCGCGCCGCACGCCGCCACCAGCGGGGCGAGCACCAGCGAGACCTTGTCGCCCACGCCGCCTGTCGAGTGCTTGTCGACGGTCGGCCGCCCCACCCCGGACAGGTCGAGCCGCTCGCCCGACTCGATCATCGCCTGGGTCCAGACGGCCAGCTCGTCGGGGACCATGTCCCGCAGCAGGATCGCCATGCACAGCGCGGCGGCCTGCTCGTCGGCGACGGTCCCCGCCGTGTAGCCCTCGATGAAGAACCGCACCTGCTCGTCGCTCAGCCGCTCGCCGTCCCGCTTGGTCCGGATGACGTCGAGGATGTCGGTCGCCACGGCCGCGCCTACCCGAAGCTGCGCGGGGCGAACGGCTCGGGCAGCAGCTCGCGCAGCGGCCGGCCGTTGACCGGCAGGTCCGGGCCGCCCGCCTCCAGGAGCAGCTGGCGGCAGCGCCCGCAGCAGGCCAGGTCGCGGCCGTCGCGGTCGGTGACCGCCACCGCCACCAGCCGGCCGCCGCCGGTGGCGTGCAGGTGCGAGACCAGCCCGCACTCAGCGCACAGCGTCAGTCCGTAGGACACGTTCTCGACGTTGCAGCCGACCACGACCCGCCCGTCGGCGACCAGCCCGGCCGCCCCGACGTGGAACCGCGAGTAGGGGTTGTAGGCGCGCCCGGCGACCTCCGCGGCGGCCGCGCGGAGGGCGGACCAGTCGACCTCGGCGGCGTCGACGTCGGGATCGGGCATCGGCGTCTCAGTCCACGACGTAGGGCTGGCCGTCGGCCGCCGGCGGCCGCGACCGCCCGACCAGGCCGGCGACCACGACGATCGTCACGATGTAGGGCACCATCAGCAGGAAGTCCGACGGGATGGGCGTGTCGAGCAGCGCCAGCCGGGTCTGGAGCTCCTCGGAGAACGCGAACACCAGGGCGGCGACGAACGCGCCCACCGGGTGCCAGCGGCCGAAGATCAACGCGGCCAGGGCGATGAACCCCTTGCCCGCCGTCATCTGCTCGTTGAACTCGCCGGTGGCGTCGAGCGTGAACCAGGTGCCCCCGAGCCCGGCCACCATCCCGCCGAAGATCACCGCCCGGTAGCGGGTGCGGGTGACGCTGATCCCGACCGTGTCGGCCGCCCGCGGGTGCTCGCCGACCGAGCGCAGCCGCAGCCCCCAGCGGGTGCGGAACAGCCCCCACCACAGCCCGATGACCAGCGCGAACAGCAGCGTACGCGTAGATCGTGTTGTTGAACAGCAGCGAGCCGAGGATCGGCAGCCGCTCCAGGCCCGGCACGCCGAAGGGCCGGAACGAGCCGGGGTTGTTCAGGTCCTGGTTCTGGGTCAGGACCCGGGCGGCCAGGTAGCTGGTGAGGCCGATGGCCAGGAGGTTGATGACCGTGCCGCCGATGATCTGGTCGACCCGGTACTTGATCGACAGTACGCCCAGGAACGAGCCCAGCACCGCGCCCGACGCGATGCCGCACGCCAGCCCGACCCACGTGCTGCCGGCGGCGCTGGCCGTGATGGCCGCCACGAACGCCGCAGTGAGCAGCATGCCCTCGATGGCGATGTTGACCACGCCCGACCGCTCGCACAGCAGGCCGGCGAGGGCGCCGAGCGCGATCGGGGTCGCTCGGAACAGGGTGCCGTCGAGCAGGCCGATCAAGCTCGTGTCGGCGCCCCGCGCCGCCCAGGTCAACAGCGCCATGGCGAACAGCCCGAGGCCGAGGCCGAACACCGCGTAGACGTGGCGGCGGACCAGCCCCGTGATCAGCGCCAGCCCGGCCGCGATGATCATCAGCCCGAGGAGGATGCAGGTGTAGCGCGCCGGCAGGACCAGGTCGGGCAGCCGGATCGCGTCGCTGCTCCGGCTGAGCACGAGGCGCGAGTCGAGGCCCGACGCGCTGCCCAGCCCGAAGGACACCAGCGTGATGAGGCCGAGCCCGACCGTGGCGATGCCGAAGCCGACCCTTCGCGCCGCGCTCGGCCCCTGGTCCTCGACGGCCGCGGGCGCCTCGGCGGGCGGCGGCGCCTGGTCCTCGATAGCGACGGCCATCACGCCCCCCAACCGGTCGTGAACGTCTGGGCGGTGCCCCGCCCGGCTTTGATGTGGTAGATCGAGCGCACGATGGCCGGGGCGGCCACGAACAGGATGATCAGTGCCTGGATCACCACGATGATGTCGACCGGCGTCGCCGTGGCGACCTGCATGCCGGTGGCCCCCGCCCGGAACACGCCGAACAGGAAGGCGGCGCCGAGCACCCCGACCGGGTTGGCCCGGCCGAGGAGCGCCACGGCGATGGCGTCGAAGCCGAGGAACGCGTAGTAGCTGCTGGTCAGGCTGAAGCTGGGCCGTCCCAGGATGTTGACCGTGCCGGCCAGGCCCGCCAGCCCGCCGGCGAGCACCATGGCGAGCACGTAGGTCGCGCCCGACGCTCATGCCCGCGTAGCGCGAGGCGAACGGGTTGGCGCCCACGGAGCGCATGCGGAACCCGACGGTCAGGCGTTCGAGCACGAACCAGACCACGACCGCCGCCACCAGCGCCAGCAGCAGCCCGGCGTGCACCCGGACCTGGCCGATCGTCAGGATCGGCAGCCGGGCCGACTGGGCGACGGCCTTGGAGATGAGGTCCTCGCGGCCCTCCGGCTGGAACGCGTCCGACCGCAGCGCGAAGTCCAGCGTCAGGTAGGCGATGTAGTTGAGCATGATCGTCGTGATCACCTCGTGCGCGCCGGTGCGGGCCTTGAGGATCCCGGCGATCGAGCCCCACGCCGCGCCGCCCGCGAACCCGGCGAGGATGGCGAGCGGCACGTGGATCGCCGACGGCAGGTCCCACGTGAAGCCGACCCAGCCGGCGCAGGTGGCGCCGATGACGAGCTGGCCGGCGGCGCCGATGTTGAACAGCCCGGCCCGGAACGCCAGCGCGACCGACAGGCCGCCGAGGGCCAGCGGCGTCGCCTCGGTCAGGGTGCGGCCGAGCGCCTCCGGCGAGCCGAGCGAGCTGTCCCACAGGCCCTTGTACGACTCGTAGACCAGGTTCCACGACGCCTGCAGCGCGCCCGCCGGGTCGGCGAAGAACGAGCCCCACTCGTTGAGCGTGTCGGGGTCGGTGAAGACCATGACCAGCCCGCCGATGACCAGCGCGGTGAACAGGGCCAGGACCGGGATCACCAGGCCCTCGGCGAGGGAACCCAGCCGGCGCGCCACCCGCCCGAGGGCCCCCGGTTCGGCGGCGGCGCGGGCTCCGCATCGGCGTCGGTCGGCTGCGCCGGCGGCTCCGTGGGCACGTCCGTGGCGGTGGTCACGTGACCGTCACCTCCTCCTCGCCGGCCTCGGGCTCGACCTCGGCCGCCTCGTCGACCGCGCCGGCCATGAGCAGGCCGATGCGCTCGCGGGTGGCGTCGGCCCGGTCGACCATGCCGACGATCCGCCCCCGGTAGATGACCGCGATCCGGTCGGCCAGTGCCAGCACCTCGTCGAGCTCGGACGAGATCAGCAGCACGGCGACGCCCTCGTCGCGCTTGGCGACCACCTGGCGGTGGATGTACTGGATCGAGCCCACGTCCAGGCCCCGGGTCGGCTGGCTGAGCACGAGCAGCCGGCGGGCGTGGAAGAACTCGCGGGCGATGATGACCTTCTGCTGGTTGCCGCCCGACAGCGTGCTCGCAGTGGCGTCGACCGACGGGGTCCGCACGTCGAACTCCTCGACCAGCGCGGCGGCGTGGCGGCGGACGGCCCGGCGGTCGATGAAGCCCGCTCGCGAGAAGGGGGCAGAGCGGATCTGGTTGAGGACCAGGTTGGACGTGATCGGAAAGCTGCCGATCAGCCCCTCGCGCTGACGGTCCTCCGGGACGTAGGCGATCCCGGCCACGAACAGGTGATCGGGGCCGAGGCCGGTGATGTCCGCCCCGTCGAGCGTCACCGTGCCGGCCGCCGGCGCCCGCAGGCCGCAGATCGCCTCGACCAGCTCGGTCTGGCCGTTGCCCTGGACGCCCGCCACGGCGAGGATCTCGCCGGCGCGCACCTCCAGCGACACGCCGTCGACGACCCGCTGGTCGCGGTCGTCGTCGACCGCGAGGTCCACGACCTCGAGGATCGGCTCACCGGGGTCGGCCGGGTCCTTGTCCACGACCAGCTGCACGTCGCGGCCGACCATCATGGCGGCCAGGGTCGCCTCGTCGGACTCCGCGGGCGTGGTGTGGCCGACGACCCGCCCGCCGCGCAGCACGGTGATCTCGTCGGCGACCGCCAGCACCTCGCGCAGCTTGTGGCTGATGAAGATGACCGCCCGCCCGCTGTCGGCGAGCTGGCGGATGATCGTCATCAGCTCCGCGATCTCGGGCGGCGTCAGCACGGCGGTGGGCTCGTCGAGGATCAGGCACTGGGCGTCCCGGTAGAGCGCTTTGATGATCTCGACGCGCTGCTGGACCCCCACGGGGAGGTCCTCGATCAGGGCGTCGGGGTTGACGGCCAGGCCGTAGTCGGCCGACAGCTCGCTCACGCGCCGCCGGGCCTCGCCCCGGTCGAGCGAGCCGAACGACCCCGTCGGCTCGATGCCGAGGATCACGTTCTCGGCCACCGTGAACACCGGCACCAGCATGAAGTGCTGGTGCACCATCCCGATGCCCGCGGCGATGGCGTCCGCGGGCGAGCGGGCGGCCAGCGGCTGGTCGTCCAGCAGGATCTCGCCCTCGTCGGCCCGGTACAGGCCGATGAGGATGTTCATCAGCGTGGACTTGCCGGCCCCGTTCTCGCCGAGCAGGGCGTGGACCTCTCCGCTGTTGACGGAGAGGTCCACGCCGTCGCAGGCCACGACGCCAGGAAACCGCTTGGTGATGGCCCGGAGCTCGACCTTCATGAGGGGGTCAGGTTACGAGGGTGGTGAGGTCTCGATATCGCCGTTGATGATCTGCTGGCGCAGCTCGTCGAGCTTGTCCTTGAGCGCCTGGGGCACCTGGGAGTCGAAGTCGTGGAACGGGGCGATGCCCACGCCGTCGTTCTCCAGCGTGCCCTGGTTGGTGCCGCCCTTGAAGTCGCCCTTGGCGGCGGCCACGGTCACGTCCTTCACGGCCACATCCATGTTCTTCATCACCGAGGTGAGGAACAGGTCGCAGGCGTCCTCGACCGACTTGCAGCCGTCGGTGTCGACCCAGATCAGCTTGGCGTCCGAGTCCGGCCGGGCCCGGATGGCCTCGATCGAGCCCAGACCGACCGGCCCGGCGACCGGCATGATGATGTCGGCCCCCTGGTCGAGCAGCGCCTCGGTGTTGGCGCGGCCCTTGGCCTGGTCCTCGAAGTCGCCGGTGAACAGGCCGTCGTTCTGGGCGTTGCTCCAGCCCTTCAGCACGACGTTCGTGCCGTTGTCCTCGTTGTACTTGTCCATGCCGAGCTCGAAGCCCTTCATGAAGATGTTCACGGTCGGCAGGTTGATGCCGCCGTAGGTCCCGATGACGCCGGTCTTGGTCATGCCTGCCGCCGTGTAGCCGGCGAGGAAGGCGGCCTGGTCGGTCGAGAACACCAGCTCGGCGACGTTGTCGAAGTTGCGGTCCTTCTCGGTCTCGGTGTCGAACAGGTCGTTGTCGACGATCGCGAACTTCTGGTCGGGGTTCGCCTCCGCCGCGTCGGCGGTGGCGTTGCCGAGCAGGAAGCCCACCGTGATGATGATCCCGCAGTCCTGACCGAGGAACGCGTCGATGTTCGGCGCGAAGTCGGCCTCGCTCTGGGACTCGAGCACCTTCGGCTCGAAGTTGAGCTCGTCGGCTGCGTCCTGGAGGCCCTTGTAGGCCGTCTGGTTGAAGGACTTGTCGTCGACGCCGCCAGTGTCGGTCACCTGGCAACCGACGAAGTCAGCGTTCGCGCCCTCGCTGCTGCTGCCGGTCGAGGAGTTGTCGTCGCTCCCGCAGGCCGAGGCGACGAGCGCCAGGCCGGCGAGGACGGCGGACGCCTTGACCATCCGTCGTTGCTTCATACGTTCGGTACTCCCTGTCGTGGAACGTGTGGCCCAGGGGGGCCACGGCCCGCACAGTAGTCACAAATCCCAGCCCAACCCGGGGATCGGTGACGGGGAGGACACCTCCGATCGGGCGTCCCCGGTCGATCTGCCGGCGATAGCCGGTTGCGCAGGTCAGCCGGCCCACCGAACGGCGGTCGGGCGCTACGGTCAGCGGCCGTGGAGGACCGGGCCGACGCCGCCGCCGACGCCGACCCGTTCGCCCGCGCCGCGGCGTCCGCGGCCCGGCTGGCCGAGCTCACCGGCGTCGCCGGCCACGACGTGGCGGTGGTGCTCGGATCGGGCTGGCAGCCGGCCGCCGACCGCATGGGCGACGTCGTGGCCGAGGTCGTCGCGGCCGAGCTCGGCGGGTTCCCGCCGTCGACCGTGGCCGGGCACGCGGGGCGGGTGCGGTCGATCCGGACTCCCGGCGGCCGGCGGGTGCTGGCGTTCAGCGGCCGGGTGCACGCCTACGAGGGCCACGCGCCGGAGGTCGTCGTCCACGGGGTGCGGACCGCGCACGCCGCCGGCTGCCGGGTCGCCGTGCTCACCAACGCCGCCGGCGGCATCCGCCCGGGCCTGTCGGTCGGCCAGCCGGTGCTCCTCTCCGACCACATCAACCTCACCGGCGGGTCGCCGGTGGCGGGCCGGCTGCCGGATGAGGCGCCGTCCCGGTTCGTCGACCTGAGCGAGGCCTACTCCGCCCGGCTGCGGGCGCTGGCCCGGGCGGTCGAGCCGTCGCTGACGGAGGGGGTGTACGCCGGGCTGCCCGGTCCCCACTACGAGACGCCGGCCGAGATCCGCATGCTGGCCGCGCTCGGCGCCGACCTGGTGGGGATGTCGACGGTGTGGGAGACGATCGCGGCCCGCCACCTCGGCCTGGAAGTGCTGGCGCTGTCGCTGGTCACCAACCCGGCCGCCGGGCTCGGCGGCACCCTCGACCACGCCGAGGTGCTGGCGGCCGGCCGGGCGGCCGCCGAGCGCATGGGCGCCCTCCTGGCCGAGGTGGTGGCGCGGCTGTGAGCGAGCGGAGCGAGCGAGCCATGAGCACAGTGCGGTACTCGGCACGCAGTGCCGATCGCTCACTGGGTGCATCCCGAAGGGTGCACCAGTGAGCGCGCCCGGCGCCGACGCCCTCGTCGCCGCGGCCGCGGCCTGGCGGGCCGAGGACCCCGACCCCGAGACGCAGGCCGAGGTCGACCGGCTGCTCGCCGGGCCCGATCTGGCCGGGCTGGCCGACCGGTTCGGGTCGCGGCTGGAGTTCGGCACCGCGGGCCTGCGGGGCGAGATGGGCGCCGGGCCCAACCGGATGAACCGGGCGGTCGTGATCCGGGCCACCGCGGGCCTGGCCGCGTACCTCCTCGACACAGGCCAGCGGGGGCGGCCGGTCGTCGTCGGCTGCGACGCCCGCTACCGCTCGGACCGCTTCGCCCGCGACGCCGCCGCGGTCCTCGCCGCGGCCGGGTTCGCCGTCCACCTCGGCGACCGGCCGCTGCCGACCCCGGTCGTGGCGTTCGGCGTGCGCCACCTCGGCGCCTGCGCTGCCGTCCAGGTCACGGCCAGCCACAACCCGCCGGCCGACAACGGCTACAAGGTCTACCTCGGCGACGGCGCCCAGATCGTCCCGCCGGCCGACCGCGAGATCTCGGCCCGCATCGCCGCGGTCGGCCCGCTGGCGTCGGTGGCGCGGGCGCCCGACGGCGACCCGGCGATCGTGGCGGCCGGCGACGCGCTGGTCGCCGCCTACGTGGCGGGGGCGGTGGCCCAGGCGACCGCCCCGGAGGCGCGGGACCTGCGCGTCGTGTACACCCCGCTGCACGGCGTCGGCCGGGACGTGCTGGCCGAGGTGCTGACGACCGCCGGGTTCCCGCCCCCGGCCGTCGTGCCCGGCCAGGCCGAGCCCGACCCGGCGTTCCCGACGGTGGCGTTCCCCAACCCCGAGGAGCCGGGCGCCCTCGACCTCGCACTGGCGCTGGCGGCCGAGGAGCGCGCGGACATCGTCGTCGCCAACGACCCCGACGCCGACCGCCTGGCGGTCGCGCTGCCGCTGCCGGGCGGGGGCTGGCGGGCGCTCACCGGCGACGAGATCGGCGTGGTGCTGGCCGACTGGCTGCTGTCCCGGGACACGGGCTCGGACCGGCTGGTCGTCACGTCGGTGGTGTCGTCGTCGATGCTGGCCCGCCTGGCCGCGGCCCGGGGCGTGGCGTTCGCCGAGACGCTGACCGGGTTCAAGTGGATCGCCCGGGCCGCCCTCGACCATCCGGACCTGCGCTTCGTGTACGGCTACGAGGAGGCGCTGGGGTCGTGCGTCGGCCCGCTGGTGCGGGACAAGGACGGCATCACCGCCGCCCTCGCGTTCGCCGAGCTGGCCGCTTGGGAGAAGGCCCGGGGCCGGACGGTGCTCGACCGCCTGGACGACCTGGCGACCGAGCTGGGCGTGCACGCCACCGCCCAGCGCTCGATCCGCGTCGGCGGGCCAGGCGGCATGGCGCGCATGGCGGCGGCGGTCGACGCGATCGCGGCGGCGCCGCCCGGGGCGCTGGCCGGCGTCCCGATGGCGGAGGTCGAGGACCTGCGCGCCGGCGACCGGCTCCCGCCGACCGACGGCGTGGTGCTCCGGGGCGCGGGTGTGCGGCTCATCGTGCGCCCGTCGGGCACCGAGCCCAAGCTCAAGTGCTACGCCGAGGCGGTGGTCCCGGTCGCCGCCGGCCCGGACGGGCTGGCCGAGGCTCGCCGCCGTGCCACGGACACGGTCGAGACCATCCTGACCGAGGCGGTCGGGCTGGTCGACACCGGCTGAGCGGCGGCCGCCGCCGCGGTCAGGCCGTACCGAACAGACGGTCGCCGGCGTCGCCGAGGCCGGGGACGATGAACGCCCGCTCGTCGAGGTGCTCGTCGACCGCGGCGGTCACCACGCGGGCGACCAGGCCGGAGGCCCGGATGTACTCGACGCCCTCGGGCGCCGCCAGCACGCACACGCCGGTCATCTCGCCCGCGCCCCGCTCGCGGAGGCGCTCGCAGGCATGGGCGAGCGACCCGCCGGTCGCCAGCATCGGGTCGAGGACGAGCACCGGGCGGCCGGCCAGGTCGGCGGGCACCGAGTTCATGTAGGGCTCGGGCTGGAACGTGGCCTCGTTGCGGGACACGCCGATGAACGCCGTGTCGGTCTCGGGCAGCAGCCGCAGCACGGCCCCGTGCAGCCCGAGCCCGGCCCGCAGCACCGGCACGACCAGCGGCGGCCGGGCGATCCGGATGCCCCGGGCGGGCCCCATCGGCGAGCTGACGTCGACCGCCTCGGTCGGCAGCGTGCGGCACGCCTCGTACACGAGCATGCCGGCCAGCTCGTCCATGGCCAGCCGGAACGCGGCACGGTCGGTGGCCTCGTCCCGCAGGCGGGTCAGCAGCCGGGCGGCGAGCGGGTGGTCGACGACGGTGAGCTCCATACGCCGGGCAGTCTCGCGCTCGGTCGTGGCCGACGCCGCCGCCGGTCAGCGGGCGCCGTCGGTGGGTTCCAGGACCCGCACGACCGGTCGCCCGTCGACGTCCTCGAGCGGGAGGTAGACCCGATGCGTCGCCGGATCCACCGCCACGGTGTGGGCGCCGTCGGCGACATGGGCCTGACCGACCTGGTCGAGCCCGCCGGCCTGTTCGTCCAGGATCGTGATCGTGCCCGACTCGCTGGCGACGTAGAGGCGCCGCAGCCCGTAGTCGTAGGCCAGCACGTCGGGCGTGTCACCGACGTCGTGGGAGTCGACGAGGCGGCCGGTCGTGAGGTCGATCGTGAGCAGCTTGCCGTTGCCCTCGCAGGCGACGAAGCCGAGCGCGTTGACGCTGTCGACGTAGAGCCCGTGGTTGGACTCGCAGCCCGGGGTCGCGATCGTGTCGACGACGGTGTCCGTGACGGAATCGATCACCGCGATGTGCCCGCGATCCTGGACGTTGACGAGCACGTGCTTCGCGGGGGGTCGTACGCGGTGTTGCCGGCGCCGCCGCCGAGGTCGATGGACCCGACAGGGCGCCCGGTCCGGCCGTCGATGACCGTCTCGGCCCGGTCGTGCGCGTCCGACACGTAGACCTTGCCGGTGTCCGGGTCGTAGCCGATGCCGTCCGGAAAGTCGCCCGTCCCGGCGCGGGCGACGATCTCGTTCGTCGTCGTGTCGATCGAGACGACCTCGTCGGATCCCGTGGCCGACGCGAACAGGCGGTGCAGGTCGGGAGCGAGGCGCAGCCCGTGCACGTCGGCCAGGCCGTCGATGGTCGCCACGACGTCGAGCGCCCCGGTGTCGACGACGTCGACGGTGCCGTCGCCGAGGTGTGCGATGTAGAGCCGCTTCGTCTGGGGATCGAGGTCCTGGTAGTCGAGGCGGGTGGCGCCGCCCGGCTGAGGGATGTCCCGCACCACGCGCAGCGGGATGCCCGGCGCCACGGTGTCACCCTGGTCGGAGGCGGAGCAGGCGGCGACGACCGAGACGGCGAGCCCCATGGCGACCAGCCGGCGCCACCGCCGGGTCGGGGTCGGCCGCAGCGAGATGTCCACATCATCCGCCACGGCGACAGGCCGCCGCCAAGCGTATTTCTGCCCCCGGATCAGCCCCGTGTCACGCAGAACTCGTTGCCTTCGACATCCTGGAGCACCGACCACTGGGCGCCGAACTCGTCCTTGTCGACGACCCGGGTGGCGCCGAGGCCGACGAGCCGGGCGATCTCGGCCTCGACGTCCGGGGTCGTCAGGTCGACGTGGACCCGGTTCTTCGTGACGCGCTTCTCCGGGACCTGCCAGAACAGCCAGTTGGGCCCGCCGTCGTGCTGGTGGTCGACGCCGCCGATGCAGGCGAACGCGGGGCTCGGCTCGGGGTCGCTGGCCAGCGGCCGGCCGAGCGCCGCGGACCAGAACGTGGCGACGGCCAGGGCGTCCTCGCAGTCGATGGTGACGTTGCTGAGCGTGAGGGTCATGCCGTCGAGCCTGCGGCCTCCCGCGGCGGGAGGGTCAAGCGCCGGCGCGGCGGCCCGGCCGGCGGTCGGTGCGGCGGGGGCGGCGGCGGGGGCCGGGCGCCGGATCCGGGGCGCGGGGTTGGGGTGCGGCCAGGCCGGCAAGCAACGTGCGGTTGAACGGCGCCCGGAGCTGCTCGCCCGTGTCGACGAAGGCGCTGCGGACGATGTCGTGGACCCGGGCGCCGCTCATGAAGTCGACCCCCAGGGCCTCGATCACCTCGGGGCCGGGCTCGATCAGGACCGTGGGGATCCCGGCGGCGTGGAGGCGGGCCCGCTCGGCCACGACCTTGCCCCGGGCGTGGCGGCGCACCAGGGCCGTGGGGCCGACCCGGCGCAGGTCGCGGCCCGACATCGGCGACACGATGATCGCCAGGTCCAGCGCCTCCCGGCGGACCACGTCCGCGTTGGTCGGCGACCGCACGCCGCCGTCGACGTAGCGCTCGCCGGCCACCTCGACCGGGCGGAAGTAGCCGGGGATGGCGCACGACGCCGTGACCGCGCTCGACAGGCGGCCGACCACGTCCCGGCCGAGCACCACCCGGCGCATGTCGCGGCGTCGCACCGCGCAGACCCACAGAGGGTCGTCGGGCCAGCGCGACCCGAGCACCTCCTCGATCGCCCCTGCGTGATCGGCCAGGTCCAGCGTGCCGTCGGGGATCACGCTGGCGACCGCGCTGACCGGGTCGAGCCGCCACGGGCGCCGCAGCCACGCGGCGAGCAGCGCCGGGCTCGGCAGCCGCGGCGGCCGGAAGAGCAGCGACCGCAGGCGGACCGGCGGGAAGTCCGGCCGGTCGCGCAGCGCCCGCACGAAGCCCGGCGGGCTGGCCACCGGCTCGGCGCCGACCGTGATGGCGGTGAGGTCCGACGCGGGGATGCCCCGGCGCAGCAGCGCGGCCACCAGCGACCCCGCCGAAGTGCCGACAATCAGGTCGGCGCGGCGGGGGTCCCAGCCGAGGTCGTGCTCGATCGCCGCCAGGGCCGCCGCGTGGTAGGCGAGGCCGACGACGCCGCCGCCGCCGAGCACCAGTCCGACCCGCATGCCCACCATCCTGCCCGCCCGGTGCGCTCAGGCCGTCATCCGTAGCTGCGGAACTCGACCGTCAGCCCCTCGGAGTCGCGCACGTAGATCGAGTCGGCGTCGCCCTGGGCGCCGTAGCGCCGGCCCTCGTCGATCACCTCCAGGTCGGGATCGGCCGCCAGCGCGGCCAGGTGCTCGGGGGTGACGACCAGGCAGATGTGGTCGAGGTGGCCCCGCACCTCGGGGGCGTCGTTGCCGGGGATCAGGTCGATCAGCGTGTGCCCGTCGATGCGCAGCGAGGGGAAGATCACCTCGCCCCGCCGCCACTCGTCGACCCGGTCGCCCGCCAGCCCGGCGTGCCGGCCGTACCAAGCGAGGGCCCGCTCGACGTCGCCGACGACGAGGACGATGTGGTCGAGTCCGAGTGCGGCAGCCATCGGGCCATCACAGCGCAGGCGGGCCTGGGCGCGCCAGCACCTCGCCGTGGACCACCACGAACACGCCGTCGGGCGCCGCGGCCCACGCCCGCCAGCCGGCAGCGATCTCGGCCAGCTCGGCGCGGCTGGCGATGCCGTAGTCGACCGCCTGGTGGGCCAGCGTCGTGGCCGTGGTCCGCTCGGCCCACAGGTCGGCCCACCAGGCCCGCTCGTCCGGGGTGGCGAACGTCCAGGTCGACGTCGAGTAGGCAACGTCCGCGAGCCCCGCCTCGCGGGCCCAGCCGAGCAGGTGGCGGCCGGCGTCCGCCTCGCCGCCGTTGGCCCGCGTCACCGCGTGGTACACGGCCGACCAGCGGTCGAGGCGCTCGTCGGCTGGGGCCCACGTCATCGCTCCGTAGTCGCCGTCGCGAGCGGCCACGACGCCGCCGGGTGCGACGAGGGCGGCCATCGCCGCCAGCGCGCCCACCGGGTCGCGCAGGTGTTGGAGCACCTGGTGGGCGTGGACGACGTCGAATCCGTCGGGGCCGAGATCGAGCGTGCGGAAGTCGCCGGTGACGAGCTCGACGTTGCCGGCCCCGACCTCTCGCACACGGCCGGCCGCCGCGGCGACGACGTCGGCCGCGACGTCGACGCCCACGACCCGCCCCGGCGCCACCCGCGAGGCGAGGTCGGCGGTCAGCGTGCCCGGGCCGCAGCCCACGTCGAGCAGGCTGGCACCGGGCCGCAGGTGGGGGAGCAGGTAGGCGGCCGAGTTCTCGACGGTCCGCCAGCGGTGCGAGCGCAGCACGGCCTCGTCGTGTCCGTGGGTGTAGACGTCGTCGGGCACGCCGGGTTTCTACCGCACGGGGGTAGAACAACGGGCGTGCCGGACGGTCCCCACCTCGATCCGGGCGCCGCCTTCGAGCGCACCTGGCTCGACGACCGCTCGTGGGTGGACGTCGCCCGCGGCTGGCTGGTCGGTGCGGACGAGGTCTACGCGGCGCTGGTCGCGCAGGACCGATGGTCCCAGGGCCGGATCTTCCGCTACGACCGCTGGGTCCCCGAGCCCCGGCTCGGCTCGGGCCACCGGCCGGGCACCCCGCCGCCCCACCCGGTGCTGGCCGACGCCCAGCGCGCCGTCCAGGCCCGCTACGGCGTGAGCTTCGCCGGCTTCGCACTGGCGTGGTACCGGGACGAGCGCGACAGCCAGGCGTTCCACCGCGACCGCGACCTGCGCTGGCTCGACGACACCGTGATCGCCCTGCTCACGCTGGGTGCCCGGCGGCCGTGGCTGGTGCGCCCCCGGGCCAGCCGCTACGCCCACGAGGCGGACGACAGGGGGGCGACGCTGGACATCTCTCCGGGGTCCGGCGACCTCCACGTGATGGGCGGTGCCACCCAGGCCGGCTGGGAGCACTCGGTGCCCAAGCTGACCCGCCGCGTCGGCGGACGCATCTCGGTCCAGTGGCGCTGGACCTCGCGCCGGGGCCAGCCCGTGCAGGGCGCCTCGTGGCGGGCGCCCCGGCACTATTCGAGCGGCTAGAGGCCCACCGGAAGGGCACGGAACGCCCGGAATCTTGACGCGTCCTTAGCGCGTACCGCCGGCGTGCCGCCCGTAGGGTCGATGGGCCGGATTTCCCCCACCCCGACGAGTGTGACGCGTGGCCGTACCGACCCTTCCGAGCGAGCGCGGCGCGCCGGGCGACGGCGCGGCCGTCGAGCCGCGGCAGCTGCGGGCCCCGGCCGCCCCCGAGCCGTCCACGCCGCGCGTGCCCCTGCCGCCGGACCCGCTGTCGTACCGGATGAAGCTCAAGCTCCTGGGCCAGCCGCTCCACAGCGACGAGCTCGAGCACCAGCGGCTGGGCAAGCCGACCGCCCTGGCGGTGTTCGCCTCCGACAACCTGTCGTCGGTCGCATACGGCACGGAGGAGATCCTCCACGTCCTCGTGCCCGCGGCCGGGGTGATCGCGTTCTCGCTGGTCTTCCCGATCACCGTCGCCATGTGCGTCGTGCTGGGGTTCCTGATCCTGTCCTACCGCGAGACGATCAAGGAGTACCCGTCGGCCGGCGGCGCCTACCTCGTCACCAAGGACAACTTCGGCTCGACCGTCGCCCAGGTGGCCGGCGCCTCGCTGCTCACCGACTACGTCCTGACCGTCGCCGTGTCGGCGTCGGCCGGCACCGCCGCGCTGACCTCCGCGTTCGACGCGCTGGAGCCGTTCCGTGTGCCGATCGCCCTGTCGTTCATCGCCATCATCGCCTACGGCAACCTCCGCGGCGTGCGGGAGTCGGGCCGGATCTTCGCCGTGCCGACCTACTTCTTCATGGTCACCATGGGCTTCCTGCTCAGCATCGGCCTCTTCCGCTGGATATCGGGCGACCTGCCGGTGGTGGGCCACCCGGTGCCGGGCAACGTCGACTGGGGCACCGCCAGCGGCGTCGGCCTGCTGATGGGCGTGTCGCTGTTCCGGGTGCTGCACGCGTTCGCCTCCGGCGGTGCCGCGGTCACCGGCGTCGAGGCCATCTCGAACGGCGTGCCGGCGTTCCGCCAGCCGGCGTGGCGCAACGCCCGCCAGACGCTGGTGCTCATGGGCACAGGCCTCGGCGTGATGTTCCTCGGGCTGTCCGCGCTGACCGCCCACATCAAGGTGGCTCCGATGGAGTCCGGCTCGCCGACGGTGATCAGCCAGATCGGCGAGGTGGTCTTCGGGCACGGGACGACGGGCCAGGTCCTCTACTACTCGCTCCAGGCCGGCACCATGCTCATCCTGATCATGGCGGCCAACACCGGCTTCGCGGACTTTCCCCGGCTGGCCAGCTTCCAGGCGGGCGACAGCTTCCTGCCCCGCCAGCTGACCAAGCGGGGCCACCGCCTCGTCTACTCCAACGGCATCATCGCCCTCGCCGCGGCGGCCATGGTGCTGGTCGTGATCACCGGGGGCCAGGTCACCCGGCTGATCCCGCTCTACGCGATCGGTGTGTTCACCGGGTTCACCCTGTCGCAGTCCGGCATGACCAAGCACCACCTGCGCAAGCGCGAGCCGGGCTGGCAGAAGAGCCTGGTCATCAACGGCTTCGGCGCCTTCCTGTCGGGGCTCGTGACGGTGATCATCGCGGTCACCAAGTTCGCCGACGGCGCCTGGGCGATCCTGATCGTGCTGCCGGTGCTGGTGCTCGTGTTCCTGCGGCTCAACCGGCAGTACACGCGGGAGGCCAGCCACCTCGAGGCCGACGTGCCCGCGGCCGCCACGGCCAAGATCCTGCGGCGCCACGTGGTGCTGGTGCTGGTCGACCGGCTCGACCTGGCCGCGGCCCGGGCGATCCAGTACGCCCGCACGCTGACGCCCGACGAGATGCGGGCCGTGCACTTCGTGATCGACGACGACGCCGCCCGGCAGCTGGCCGACGACTGGAGCCGCCTCGGCCTGCTGCGGGTGCCGCTGGAGCTGGTCGAGTGCCCGGACCGGCGCCTCACCCGCACCGCGGTCGAGACCGTGGCCCGCGAGCTGGCCGACGGCGAGACCGAGGTGAGCGTGCTGCTGCCCGACCGCAAGTACCGGGGCCTGTGGCACCGCGTGCTGCACGACCGCACCGCAGAGTCGATCCAGGAGGAGCTGTCGCGGCTGCCGCACGCCAACGTCACCTCCGTGCCGTTCCACTTCGACACGCTCGACGACGCCAAGGTGCCCCTGTCCGCGCTGGTCGGCGGCAACGGCCAGCACGTCCCCGGGCCCCGGGAGCCCGGCGGCGGCGAGGCCCGCTACGGGGCGACCCCGCACGACGACAGCGCCGGCGGCCCGGTGATGACCGTGCCGGGGTGCACGGCGATCGCCGACGTCCGCTACCGCGACCGGGTGCGCGTCGCCGGCCGGGTGCGCTCGCTGCGGATCGCGCCCCAGCACGACGCGCCGACGCTGGAGCTGGTCCTCGACGACGGCACCGCGTCGCTGTCGGTGGTGTTCCTGGGCCGGCGCCGGCTCGCCGGCGTCGAGATAGGCACCAAGCTCGCGATCGAGGGCACGGTCGGCCTCCACCGCAACCGCCTGGCGGTGCTCAACCCGACCTACGAGATCCAGGCATAGCCGGGAACCGGGCCGCGCCCGGGCGTCGTCCAATCCGCCGAGCCCCCCGGGTGGGGGGACGCTCGGAGGAGGATGACATGAGACGGGTGATCGCAGCGGCGGCCCTGGCGCTCCCGGTGGTGGCGTTCGCTGCCCATCCGGCCGGCGCCTGCGGCGGTCTGGTCGGGGAGAACGGCACGATCCAGCTGACCAGGACGACGACCCTGGCGGCCTACACGGGCGGCATCGAGCGCTACGTGACCGCGTTCGAGTTCACCGGCGAGGGCGCGGAGGTCGGCTCGATCGTCCCGCTGCCCGACATCCCGACCGAGGTGACCCGGGCCGGCGACTGGACGCTGCAGCGGCTGGTGCGGGAGGTGGCGCCGCCGGAGCGGGAGGCCGCGTTCGGCGCGGAGGACTCCGGCGCCGCCTCCGCCCAGTCCGCGGAGGTCGTGCTGGAGACGCAGATCGACGCCCTCGACATCACGGTGCTCAAGGGCGGGGCCGACGAGGTGGGCCAGTGGGCGGTCGACCACGGCTTCCTGCTCACGCCCGACGCCCCCGAGATCCTCGACTTCTACGCCCGCCGCAGCCCGGTCTTCATGGCCGCCCGCTTCAACGCCCAGCGAGCGGGCGAGCTGGGCCAGAGCGCCGGCGACAGCACGCCGATCATGGCCACGATCCCCACCGACGACCCGTGGGTGCCGGTCCGCATCCTCGGCCTCGGCCTGCCGGCCGACCGCACGGTCGAGGCCGACGTGTTCCTGCTCACCGACCAGAAGCCCGAGCTGCTGGCCGGCGGCCCCGGCCTCACGCTCGAGCGGGGCGTCCAGGCCAGCGACCAACTGCTGTCGGACCTACGCTCGGACGTGAACATGGACTGGGTGCCCCAGCAGATGTGGCTGACCCACATGACGCTGAACGCCCCGGCGGCCGAGCTGGACTACGACCTCGCGGTGTCCGCCACCACCAACGGCACGCCGTCGGTCGCCGACACCGGCGTGCCCCGGCCCCAGACCGTGGCGGTCGGCGGCGGCGCCCTGCACGTGGCCTGGTGGCCGCTGGCGGCCGGCATGGCGGCCGGGCTGGCCGTCGTCGCCGTCGGCTGGGGCGTCTGGCGCCGGGACCCGACCGGGACCTCGCCGCTCGGCGGCGGGGGTCGGTGGGCGGCATGAGCCCGACCACGATCGAGGCCGCCGGGGTGGGCAGCACGCCCACCCCGGCGAGGACCGACGGCGGAGCGGCCGCCGGGACCGGGCCGGCGGTCGCCCGGCCCCGGCGCCGCCGGCGCTGGCCCTGGGCCGCGGCCGGCGCCGTCGTGGCGCTCGCCGTCGCCGGCGCCGGCTTCGCCGTCTTGCCGCCCTCGTCCGGGCGGCCCGAGCCGGTCGCCCTGGGCCCCGGGGACGTGACGGTCGAGATCGACGTCGCCGACAGCACCTTCTCGCCCGAGCGGCTCACGGTGGTGGCCGGCACGCGGGTGCGGTTCATGCTGGTCAACGGCGACCCGATCAACCACGAGCTGATCGTGGGGCCGCCCGAGGTGCACGCCCGGCACGCGGCGGGGCACGAGGCACAGCACCCGTCGATCCCCGGCGAGGTGTCGGTCGGGCCCAACCGGACCGCCATGACCACCTACCGGTTCGACACGCCCGGCACGGTGGAGTTCGCCTGCCACATGCCCGGGCACTACGAGTACGGCATGCACGGCGTGGTCGAGGTGGTGCCGGCCCGCTAGCCGACCGCCGCCTACCGTGGGCGGCATGGAGACGGAGGGGGCCGCCCGCGGCCGAGTGCTGTGGTCGCCGCCGCCCGACGCCGGCGAGCGCAGCCGGCTCGGGCGGTACCTCCGGTGGCTCGACGCCGAGCGGGGCCGGGCGTTCGACCCCGCCGACTACGACGCCGTGTGGCGCTGGTCGGTCGACGACCTCGACGGGTTCTGGCAGTCGATCTGGGATCACTTCCGGCTGGAGTCCGCCACCCCGACCGGCCCGGCCCTCGGCGACGCCCGGATGCCCGGCGCCCGCTGGTTCCCGACGGCCCAGGTCAACTACGCCGAGCACGTCCTGCGGTCCGAGCCCTCGGGCCCGGCGCTCGTGGGCCTGTCCCAGTCCCGGGGGCGGGTCGAGCTGTCGATGGCCGAGCTGCGGGACCTGGTCGCCCGGTGCCGGGCGGGCCTGCGTCCGCCTCGGCGTCGGGCGGGGCGACCGGGTCGCCGCGTACCTGCCCAACATCCCCGAGACGTTCGTCGCCCTCCTCGCCGCCGCCAGCCTCGGCGCGGTCTGGTCGTCGTGCGCACCGGAGTTCGGCACCCGCAGCGTGGTCGACCGCCTGGCCCAGATCGAGCCGACCGTGCTGCTCGCCGTCGACGGCTACCGCTACGGCGACAAGGCGGTCGACCGGACCGGCGAGGTCGCCGCGATCCGGGCCGCGCTCCCGAGCCTGCGGGCGACCGTGACGGTGCCGTATGCTCGATCCCGGCGGCACGCCTGCCCGGCTCGCTGACCTGGGACGAGCTGGTCGCCGAGCCGGCCGAGCTGGCCGTTCGACCCGGTCCCGTTCGACCACCCGCTCTACGTGCTCTACTCCTCCGGCACGACCGGGCTGCCCAAGGCGATCGTGCACGGCCACGGCGGCATCCTGCTGGAGCACCTGAAGATGCTCGCGCTGCACCACGACCTCGGGCCCGGCGACCGGTTCTTCTGGTTCACCACCACCGGCTGGATGATGTGGAACTACCTGGTCTCCGGCCTCCTCGTGGGCGCGACGATCGTGCTGTTCGACGGCGACCCCGGCCATCCGGACCTCGGCGCGCTGTGGCGGCTGGCGGCGGACGAGCGGGGTCACGTACTTCGGCACCTCGGCGCCGTTCCTGCTGGCGTGCCGCAAGGCCGGCGTCCGCCCGGCCGCCGAGGCCGACCTCGGTGCGCTGCGGGCCGTCGGCTCCACCGGCGCGCCGCTGCCCGCCGAGGGCTTCGAGTGGGTCTACGACGAGGTCGCCCCCGACGTCCTGCTGACGTCGATCTGCGGCGGCACCGACGTGTGCACCGCGTTCGTCGGCGGCTGCCCGCTGGTGCCGGTACGGGCGGGCGAGATCTCGTGCCGCTACCTGGGGGCCCGGGTCGAGGCCTACGACGAGGCCGGCCACCCGGTCGTCGGCGACCAGGGCGAGCTGGTCATCACCGCGCCGATGCCGTCGATGCCGGTCGGGTTCTGGAACGACCCGGACGGCTCCCGCTACCGGGCCGCATACTTCGCCGACTACCCCGGCGTGTGGCGCCACGGCGACTGGATCACGCTTCCCCGACGGCGCCTGCGTGATCACCGGGCGCTCCGACGCCACCCTCAACCGGGGCGGCGTCCGCATGGGCACGGCCGAGCTCTACTCGGTGGTCGAGGCGCTGCCCGAGGTGGCCGACAGCCTGGTCGTGCACCTGGAGGACCCCGAGGGCGGCCCCGGTCGCCTGGTGCTGTTCGTGGCGCCGGCCCCGGGATGCGTCGTGGACGATGCCCTGCGCGACCGGCTGCGGTCCGCGCTGCGCACGGAGCTGTCGCCCCGCCACGTGCCGGACGAGATCCACGAGGTGCCGGGCGTGCCCCGCACCCTGTCGGGCAAGAAGCTGGAGGTGCCGGTCAAGCGCATCCTGGCCGGCGCCGACCCGGACGCCGCCGCCAGCCGGGGCAGCCTCGCGGACCCCTCGGTGCTCGACGCCTACGACCGGTTCGTGCACACCCCGCGCGATGCCGGCGGGGGTGCCCCGGAGCAATAGCGACAGCGACACGGGCCGCCGCGCGCCGGCGCGTTGACGAATGCATATCCGGTATGCATACTGCGTATGTGTCTGTTCGCCTCGGACTGCTGGCGCTGCTCGACGGTGCCGACATGTACGGCTACCAGCTCAAGACCGCGTTCGAGTCCCACACCGGGGGCGTGTGGCCGCTGAACATCGGGCAGGTGTACACGACCCTGGCGCGGCTGGAGCGCGACGGGCTGGTGGCGGCCAGCACCCGCAACGGGGGGCCCACGGCCGAGCCGGCCGACGACCGTCCCGAGGAGCGACAGCACGTGTACTCGATCACCGCCGCCGGCCGCCGGGTGCTGGCGGACTGGTATGCCGAGAGCCCCGCCGACGGCCCCCCGCCCCGCGACGAGTTGATCACCAAGGTCCTGCTCGCCTCGGTCGCCGGTCCCGACCAGGCGCTCCGGGTCGTGACCACCCAGCGCACCGCCCTGTTCGCCGTCCTCCAGGCGCGGCGGCGGGCGCTGCGGGAGGCGGCCCGCTCCGGCCCCGCCGAACCTGGCGACGCCGAGGGCGCCCACGCCACGGCGACCGACGACCGGGAGGCCCTCGCCGCCGCCCTCGTGCAGGACGCCCTCGTGATCCGGGCCGAGTCCGAGCTGCGCTGGCTCGACCAGTGCGAGGCCCGCCTGTTGGCCCGCCGGTCCGCCGGCGCCACGACCGGGAGGTCGAGCTGAATGTCCGTGCTGGTACTGCAGGACGTGACCAAGCGCTACGGCGCGGGTCCGACCGAGGTCGTGGCGCTCGACCACGTAAGCCTCGCCGTCGAGCTGGGTGAGCTGGTGGCGATCATGGGGCCCAGTGGGTCGGGCAAGTCGACCGTGCTCCACCTGGCCGGCGGACTCGAGCCCGCCTCGCTCGGCCAGGTGACGGTGGCCGGGCGCGACCTGGCCACCCTCGGCCCGACCGCGCTCGCCACCCTGCGCCGGCGCCAGGTCGGCTTCGTGTTCCAGCGCTACAACCTCGTGCCGTCGCTCAGCGCGATGGAGAACGTGCTGCTGCCGTTGGAGTTCGACGGCCGGCGGGGCCGGGCGGCGCGGCTGGCCGCCACCGACGCCCTCGAACGGGTGGGGCTGTCCCAGCCCTTCGACCGGTTCCCCGACGACCTGTCGGGCGGCGAGCAGCAGCGCGTGGCGATCGCCCGGGCCGTGGCCGGCGCGCGAGCTGATCCTCGCCGACGAGCCCACCGGCGCCCTCGACACGATCACCGGCGACCTCGTGATGGAGCTGCTGGCCGAGCTGCGCGACGGCGGCACCGCCGTCGTGCTGGTGACCCACGAGCCCCGCTACGCCTCGTGGGCCGACCGGGTGGTGTTCCTGCGTGACGGGGCCGTCGTCGACCAGTCGGTCCCCGCGTCCATGCCCGTGCCGGTGGACGCCACCCCGGGAGCCGGCGGCGGGCGATGAGCGCAGGTTGGGGCATGGCGCTGCGCCTGGCGGCGCGCGAGGTGCGGCGGCGGCCGGCCCGCACCGCGCTGGTCACCGCCATGGTGGCGCTGCCGGTCGCGGGCCTCGTCATCGCCCTGGTGATGACCCGCACGCTCACGTCGTCGGCGGACGAGCAGGTGGCGCGCCGGCTCGGCCAGGCGGACGCCCTGGTCTCGCTGCCGGGCACCGAGCTGGTGCAGTACGTGGAGCCCATGGCCCGGGCCGACGAGCCCGACGCCCGGATCGTGGCCGTGCGGGTCTACGGCGACGCCGTCACGCGGCGGGACGGCCACCTCGACATCGTCGACGTCAGCGACGAGCCTCTGGACGACCCGCTGCTGGGCGGGCGGTTCGCGCTGGTCGCAGGCCGGGAGCCGTCCGGCCCGGGCGAGGTGGCGGTCACCAGCAGCGTGCAGGAATCGACCGGGGCGGGCATCGGCGACCGGATCGAGCTGCTGCGGGCGGGTCGCGTGCGGGTGACGGGCGTGATCGAGCCGGGCGCCGGCCCCGTCTACGACACGGTCGTGGTCGGCCGTCCGTTCGCGCTGCCGCCGATCCCGGGCGCCGACCCCGGCCACGGCTACGTGTTCGTCGGCCTGCCGAGCGATGGGCGGTCCCACATGGCGGACATCCCGCCGACCTGGCGGACCACCCGGCGCGAGGCCGTGCGGTCCGTCGTCGAGGACATGTCCCTGACCACGAGCGACTACTACGGGTTGGCCGCCATCGCCCTGGTCCTCACCGGGACCGTCGTCGCCGCCGCCTTCGCCGTCGGGGCCCGCCGGCACCTGCGGACGCTCGGACTGCTGGCCGCCAACGGCGTCCCCCCGGCCGGCCTGCGCCGGGTCATGGTCCTGCAGGGCGTCGTGACCGGCGCGGTCGGGAGCGCGGTGGGCGTGGCGCTCGCGGTGGGCATCGCCAAGGTCCTCGAGCCCCGCCTGCCGGCGCTGGCGCACTGGGCGGTTGGCCCGGTGGAGATCCGCCCCCTCGACCTCGCCGGCGCGGCCGCCCTCGGCGTGGCGGCGGCCACGCTGGCCGCCTCGTGGCCGGCGGTGACGGCGTCGCGGGTCCCGGTGTTGGCGGCGCTGGCGGGCCGCCGACCCCAGCGGGCGGTGCACCCCGGCGTCCCCGTGGCGGGCCTCCTGCTGGCTGCGGCGGGCATCTGCGGCATCGCCGCGGGCGAGCTCGGGCGCCTGGCGGCCTTCGCCGTGGTCCTGCTGATCTTCGCCGGCGGCGCCCTCAGCACGCCCTGGCTGGTGTCGCGCTTCGAGCCGCTGTCCGCCCGGGCCCGCGGGGCGCTGCGGGTGGCTGCCCGCGGGCTGGCGCGCAACCGACTCCGCACCTGCGCCGTCGCGACGGCGATGATGGCGCCCGTCGCCGTGGCGACGCTGGCGTTCACGGTCGCAGACTCCCGCGGGGGCACTCCGGGCGATCCGCCGCTGCGGAGCGACCAGGTGCTCGTGACGTCGGCCGCGGCCCCGGTGCCGACCGCCGCCGAGATGCGCCCGCTGCGCGCCGCGCTGCCCCGGGCCGTGTCGGCGCCGATCCGGCGGGTCGCCAACCCGCGTGACCCCGCCAATGCGATGGACGTGGTCTGGCGGGGCCGGAGGCGCTCGCGGCGCCGACGACGTGGTCGATTCGACGGTGGCCGTCGCGACGCCCGGGTTGCTCGACGCCCTGGGCACGCCGGCTTCCACGAGGGGCCTGCTGGACGACGGCGCGGTCGTCGCCTTGCGCCCGGTGCCCGACGACCTCGAGGTGCGCGACGTCAACGCCTCCTTCGGCGCTCCGCCCCTCTTCACGCGGGCGGACGTCGTCGTGGCCGACCCGGACGCGCCGGTCCACAGCTCGCTGCCCGACTTCCTGGTGTCGTCCGCCTGGGTCGAGGCCCGGGGGCTGCCGAGCGTCGACGCCAGGATCCTCGTGCGCAACCCGGAGCCCCTGACCGCCGCCGAGCGCCGGGCCGTGGCGCGGGCGGGTCATCGCACCGACAACGACGCGGGGATCCGCAACTACATCCTCGCCGAGCCCCTCCCGTCCGGGAGCAACGCCACCTTCGAGTTCGCGACGCCGGGCTCGCACGCCCGGACCGCGGCGGTCGGTGCCCTCGGCGGGGCGGTGCTGGTGTTCGCCCTGCTCGTCGTGGCGGTCACACTGGCGCTGAACGCGGCGGAGTCGCAGGACGAGCGCGACCTCATGTCCTCGCTGGGCGCACCGCCTCGGGCGCTGCGCTCCGCGACGGGGTGGCAGGCGGTGTTGCTGCCCCTGTCCGGCGCCGTCGTCGGCGTGCCTCTGGGCCTGGCCAGCGCGGCGGCTGTGCTCTGGACCCAGGCACGCCACGACGGCGTCGTGATCAACCGCACCTTCGGGGGCGACCACGGCTTCGGCGTGCCCTGGCTGCTGCTCGTGACCCTGCTGATCGGCGTGCCGCTGGCCAGCGGCGCGGTCGCCCGCATCGTCGCGGGGGTCACGAGCCGCCGGCGCCGGAGCCTGGTCGCTGCCCTGGCGTCGGACTAGGGGCGGCAAACGCAAACGACGAAACGACAACGAGGCCGGTTAGGAGGCCGGCGGAGCCGGCCTCTTTGGGGATGTTGGGGGCGGTCGGGCGGGCGTCAAGGACAAGCCGGCTGCGCCGGGCCCCTGCGGGGCTCCTTGACCCCCGCCCGACCGCCCGTTTGACACTCACGGTGATCCTTACGCCGTTGGTTTAGCCCGGGGGAAGTCCTTGCGCGGGCAACTGGCCTCGAAAGTGGTTGGTTATCAACCACTTTCGCGACCCAGAACGAAAGAACCTCCCGAACCGGGGCGACCCGCGGCCACCGTGAGTGGAAAAAGGCGGTCCCCGCGCGACGTAAGTGTCTACGAGGCCAGAAACACCAGCGGAGCCCGCCGCACCCCGGCGATCACGAGCGACATCGACCGCTCCACGTCGCCGGCGGGGACGATGGCGGCGAACCGCGCCCGCAGCGCCGCGAGCATCGCCCGCAGCTCGATGCGGGCCAGGGCCGCGCCCAGGCAGAAGTGCGGCCCGGACCCGAATGCAAGGTGGTGGTTGGGAGCTCGGGCGATGTCGAACCGGGCGGCTGTCGGGCCGAACTCGGCCTCGTCACGGTTGGCCGACAGGTAGTGCAGCACGACCGGCGAGCCCGCGGGAATGGTCCGCCCGCCCAGCACGACCTCCGCGGTCGTGGTGCGCATGAAGTACACGACCGGGGTCGTCCAGCGCAGCACCTCCTCGATGGCGCCGTCGAGCACGGTCGGCGAGCCGGCGAGGGCGGTCCACTGGTCGGGGTGCGCGGCGAACGCCACCAGGCCGCCCGACAGCGCGTTGCGGGTGGTCTCGTTGCCTGCGACAAGGAGCTGGACGAGGAACATCGCCAGCTCGGCGTCGTCGAGGCGGTCGCCGTCGTCGCCGGTGTGGGTCGCCAGCCGGGAGATCACGTCGGCCCGGGGGTCCGCCCGGCGGGCCTCCGCCGCCGCCAGGAGGTAGCCGACCATCTCGCCCATGAGCTCGAGGATCCGCTCCTCGGGCCAGTCGGTCGCCCCGGGGATGGCGGCCTCGGACCACTCGTAGAACCGGGGCCAGTCGTCCTCGGGCATCCCGAGCAGGTCGCTGATCACGCGCAGCGGGAACGGAACGGCCAGCTCGGCCACGACGTCGACCGGCTCGCCGGCGGGCAGCTCGGCGACCGCGCGCTCTGCCCGGGCCCGGATGGCGGTCTCGACGGCCCGCATGACGCCGGGTGCGAACGCCGGCTGCACGAGCCGGCGGTAGCGGGTGTGCGCCGGCGGATCGGTGTGCATGATCGTCGGCGGCGCCTCGTAGGTCGTGCCGATCTCGCTGAGCAGGATGCCGCGGCCAGAGCAGAAGGTGGCGGGGTCGCGGGACGCGGCGGCGACGTCCGCGTGGCGGGACAGGACCCACGCCCCCGGGTCGGCGGCGTACGCGACCGGGGCGGTGGCCCGCAGCCGGGCCAGGTGGGGGAACGGGTCCCCGGCCAGGAACCCCTCGTCGAGGACGGGTCCCACCAGGGCCGCCTCGGCGGGGTCGGCGGCCGCGGTGCGGTCCTCGGCGCTCACCCGTGGCACGATATCTGACACTGTTTCAGATCTCAGCCGGGAGGGATTGATGGAGACCAAGGACACGCTCTACATCGGCGGCGAGTGGGTCGGCGCCCGCGACGACCAGCACCATCGAGGTCGTGAGCCCCACCACCGAGGAGGTCATCGCCCGCGTGCCCGAGGCCACCGAGGGCGACGTCGACCGGGCGGTCGCCGCGGCCCGGGAGGCGTTGGCCGGCCCCTACCCCCGGCTGAGCCCCGCCGAGCGGGCCGGGTACCTGCGCAAGCTGTCGCTCGCCATCCAGGCCCGCTCGCAGGAGATGGCCGACGTCATCACCGCCGAGATGGGCTCGCCGTCGAGCTGGTCGCTGATGGGCCAGGTGTTCAGCTCGACGATGGTGCTCGACGGCTGCGCGGAGCTCGCCGAGACGTTCCCGTTCGAGGAGCTCCGGCCCGGGCGCGCTCGGCCCGGTGCTCGTGCGCCAGGAGCCGGTCGGCGTGTCGGCCGGGATCATCCCGTGGAACGTGCCGCTGTTCATCATGGCGCTGAAGCTCGGCCCCGCGCTGGCCGCCGGGTCGCCGATGGTGCTCAAGCCGTCGCCGGAGACCCCGCTCGACGCCTACCTCCTCGGCGAGCTGCTCGACGAGATCGAGCTGCCCGCGGGCTGGTGTCAACATCGTGCCGGCCGGCCGTGAGGTGGGCGAGTACCTCGTGCGCCACCCCGGCGTCGACAAGGTCGGCTTCACCGGCTCGACCGCGGCCGGCCGCAAGATCGGGGCGATCTGCGGCGAGCAGCTCAAGCGCTGCACGCTCGAGCTCGGCGGCAAGTCGGCGGCGATCATCCTCGACGACGCCGACCTGGCCTCGACGATCCCGATGCTCATGCCGTCGGCGCCTCATGAACAACGGCCAGGCGTGCGTCGCGCAGACCCGCATCCTCGCGCCCCGGGCCCGCTACGACGAGGTGGTCGAGGCGGTGGCCGGCGTCGGTGGCCGGACACACGGTCGGCGACCCGCCGACCCGGCGACCGCGGTCGGCCCGCTGGTCGCCGAGCGCCAGCGCGACCGGGTCGAGGGCTACATCGACAAGGGCCGCGCCGAGGGCGCCCGCGTGGTCGTCGGTGGCGGCCGTCCCGCCGGCGCTCGAGAAGGGCTGGTTCGTCGAGCCGACGCTGTTCGCCGACGTCGACAACGACATGACGATCGCCCAGGAGGAGATCTTCGGCCCGGTGCTGTCGGTCATCCCCTACGACGACGCGGCCGACGCCGTGCGCATCGCCAACGACAGCGACTACGGCCTGTCGGGCTCGGTGTGGACGACCGACGTGGAGGCCGGCATCGACGTGGCCCGCCAGGTCCGCACCGGCACCTACGGCGTCAACGCCTTCGGGATGTCGACCTCGCGCCCGTTCGGCGGCTTCAAGGCGTCGGGCGTCGGCCGGGAGCTCGGCCCCGAGGGCCTCGACGGCTTACCTCGAGACCAAGACGATCGTCCTGCCGGGCGACTACACGCCGCCGGCCGGCTGACCCGCCGGGCGCAGGGTTTGACGGCCCCGCACGGGCGCGCCGAGCATGGCCCGGTGCGCCCGCGCCGCCGTCCCCGTCTCCGTCCCGGCCACCTCGTCGCGACGCTGCTGGCGGCGGTCGCGCTCGCGCTGCTGGCGCCCGCCGCGGCGCACGCCGCGTCGGGCCAGGAGGGCGGGCCGGGCACCACCGAGGACGCCACGACCGACGTCACCCCGGTGCCCAACCAGCGCGCCATCCCGTTGCCCAACTCAGGCCACGAGCCGACCGACGCAGGCGATCCGGGCGGCATCGGTCAGGTGCTGGTCTTCGTGGGCATCGTGGCCGCGCTGGCCACGATCGCCCTGCTGGTCCGCCGGGACATGCGCCGCGCCGCGGCCACCCGCGCGGGTCAGAGCGGCCCGTAGTTCCGGCAGCCGTCCTCCCCGTCGAACACGCCGGCCCGCAGGGCCTCGATGCGGTCGAACACCGTGCGGGCGTGCTCACCCGAGTCGGTGCCAGCGTTGAGGAAGCCGATGATCCCCTCGTCGAGGTCGCCCGCCGAGATCTGGAGCGGGGTCTGGGTCACGTCCTCGACGCCCGGGAACGTCGACGCGGCCCACAGGCCGGTCAGGCAGTCGGCCTGGAGGTCGGCTTCGTCCGCGTCGACGGTGCCGAGCTGGACCTGGGCGGCCAGCGCCCACAGCTTGGCCAGCTCACTCGACACCGCGAAGTCGCCGATGCCGTCGTTGAGGTCGGTCAGCAGGCCGGGCCCGTCGACCACGACGATGTTCTCGTCCTCGCAGTAGATCTCCGCGAAGTCGAGGTCCGAGCCGGACAGGTTGTCGCCGCCGCAGGTCACCTGGTCCCGGTTGGGGTCGACGACGACCAGGTCGCTGACCGGCGTCCACTGATCGCCCAGCTGGCCGAACAGCCAGGCGTAGAACTCGTTGAGGTCGGACTCGACCAGCGTGAGCAGCCCCGGGTCGTCCGGCCCGCGGTCGTCGAGGTGGAGGTTGCCGCCGGTCTCGTAGTCGGCCTCGGTGAAGGGGATCTCGGCCACCGTGCGGTCGACGTTCTCGTCGCCGTAGGGCGTGCAGGCCCGCGAGCCGTTCTCGTAACCGTCCTGGAAGGCGCTGACCCGGTCGAAGCCGCTGCCGTGGGCGCCGACCTCGCTCGCGTCGGTGCCCGCGGGGTCGCGCACCTCGACGATGCCGGCGACGGCCCGGTCGAGGTCGATGTCGTCCTCGCTGAACGTGCTGGAGTGGCCGTCGCGCACCCAACCGGTCCAAGCCCCAGCGAAGCAGTCGGCCTGCAGTTCGAGGTCGATCGAGCGGTCGAACACGTTCGCCCGGTCCTGGATCGCGTGGCCGAACTCGTGCGCCATCACGATCGCCACAGTGAAGCCGCCGAACGTGTCGTTGATGTACGGGATGAGCTGCTGGGCGTCCCAGGCGATGTAGTCGCTGTCCGGGCAGTAGAAGGCGTTGTCCTGGATGTCCTCGTAGGTGGCGTGCTCGCCGCCGCACGGCGGGGGCAGCTGCGTGGAGTCGTAGGGGTAGAACCCGGACACGTCCACGAAATCGCCGCCGTAGTCCCGGGGGAACTCCTCGTGCCAGTACGTGGTGACGTCGTCGAGCGCCTGCTCGACGAGGTCGTCGGGGTTGTCGCTGGTCGCGGGCGGCTGGATCTTCTCCTGGTCGACGGTGGCGAACACCGAATCGTCCTCGGCCGGCTGCGCGCACGCCGCCAGGAGCGTCGGCACGAGGCCGAGCGCGACCAACCATGTGCACCAGCGCTTCACGTCCCTGAACTCCTCGTCTCCGCCGTCTTCCGCCGGACCCGCCATGCCGGCGTCGTTCGGTCCGACGGTAGCGCGCCGTCGGGAGTGCCCGACTTCACCCGCCGGGGCGGCGGGCCGCCGGTACCCTCGGGGTCGGTGGACGACCTCACCACCACCGACGAGTTGCTGCTGCCGACGGCGTACCCCGCGGAGTGGGACGCCGACGTCGTGCTGTCCGACGGGGGCACCGTCCGCATCCGGCCCATCCGGCCCGACGACGGGCCCCGGATCGTCGCGTTCCACTCGCTGCAGTCGCCCGAGAGCATCTACTTCCGCTACTTCTCGCCCCACCCGCACCTCACCGACCGCGAGGTCGAGCACCTGACCCACGTCGACTACGTCGATCGCATGGCGTTCGTGGCCCTGCGGGACGACGCCCTCGTGGGCGTCGCCCGCTACGACCGCTGGCCGACCCGGTCCGAGGCCGAGATCGCGTTCTTCGTCGACGACCGCCACCGGGCTCGGGGCCTGGCGACGGTGTTCCTGGAGTACCTCGTGGCCGCCGGCCGGCGGGCCGGCATCAGCTCGTTCACGGCCACCGTCCTGCCCTCGAACCAGCGGATGGTGGCGGTGTTCCGCAAGGCGGGGTTCCAGCTGCGCTCGACGTTCGACGAGGGCGTGATCGAGGTCCACTTCGACCTGCGGCCGACGCCGGAGGCCGAGGCCGCGGTCGAGGCCCGGGCCCGGCGGGCCGAGGCCGAGACCGTCCGGCTGCTCCTCGCCCCCCGGTCGGTCGCCGTCGTCGGCGCGGGGCGGGAGCGGGGCAGCGTCGGCCACGCCGTGTTCCGCAACCTGGTCGCCCACGAGTTCGCCGGCCCGGTCTACCCGGTCAACCCCCGGGCCGAATCTGTCGCCGGCGTCCGGGCCGTGCCCGACGTGGCCTCGATCGACGGCCCGGTCGACGTCGCCGTCGTCGTGGTGCCGGCCGCCGAGGTGCCGGACGCCCTGCGGGACTGCGGGCGCAAGGGCGTCAAGGCGGCGATCGTGATCTCCGCCGGCTTCGCCGAGTCGGGCCCGGAGGGGGCGGCGCTGTCGGCCGCGGCGCTGCGTATGGCCCGGCGCTTCGGCATGCGGCTGCTGGGGCCGAACTGCCTGGGCGTGATCAACACCGACCCCGCGGTGCGGCTGCACGCCACCTTCGCCACGCCCCGGGCGCGGCCGGGGCCGGTGGCGCTGCTGTCGGAGTCCGGGACGATCGGCGGCGTGCTGCTCGACCGCATCGGCGAGGCGGGGCTCGGCGCCTCGACGTTCGCCGCCATCGGCAACCGGGCGGACGTGTCGGCCAACGACCTGTTGCAGTACTGGGCCGATGACGACCGCACCGGGCTCGTCCTGCTCTACCTGGAGTCGTTCGGCAACGCCCGCCGCTTCAGCCGCATCGCCCGGGCGCTGTCGCGCACCAAGCCGATCGTGGCGGTCAAGAGCGGCGGCGCGGCGCGGGCCTACCCGGGCGACGACGAGGTGGCGACGCACAGCCTGGAGGCCCTGGTCTCCCAGACCGGCCTCGTGCGGGTCGACACGCTGGCGCAGCAACTGAACGTGGCCCGGGTGCTGGCGTGCCAGCCGCTGCCGGACGGCAACCGGGTCGCGCTGGTCGGCAACGGGGGCGGGTCGCTCGCCCTGGCGGCCGACGCCTGCGTGGACGCCGGCCTGGAGCTCGCCGCCCTCGGCCCCGGCGTCCAGGCGACGGTGGGGGAGGCCGGCACCGGCGCCCGGTTGCGGGCGAGCACGGTCGACCTCGGCTTCGAGGCCGGGCCGGCCGACCTGGAGGCCGCGCTCGGCGCCCTGCTCGCCGACGACGGGGTCGACAGCGTGCTGGCCGTCTGCGCCCCGGCGCCCCGCCAGTCGCCGGCCGAGCTGGTCGCCGCGATCGCCGCCGCCCGAGCCGCGCAGCCGGCCAAGACGCTTCTGGCCTGCGTGTTCGGCGAGCACCCGACCACGATCGCCCCGCCGGGCGCGGCGGCGGTGCCGGTCTTCGACTTTCCCGACGACGCCGCCTACGCCCTGGGCAAGGTCACCGCCTACGCCCGCTGGCGGTCCCGCCCGGAGGGCCAGGCGGTCGTCCCCGGCGGCTGTTCGCCCGCCGCCGCCCGGGCGCGGGTGCTGGCGGCACTCGACGGCGCCGCCGACCTGCCCGGCGGCGCGGCGGAGGTCGGGCCCGATGGCTGGCTGACCACCGCGGCCGCGGTCGAGGTCCTGGCGGCTGGCGGGGTGCCGGTCGTGGCGACGCCGGTGGCGGCGTCGGTCGACGAGGCCGCGGCGGCCGCGGCCGCGGTCGGCTACCCGGTCGCGGTCAAGTCGCTCGGGCGGTCGCGGCTGGCGAAGACCGAGGCCGCGGGCCTGGCCCTCGACGTGCACGACGAGGCGGAGCTGCGGGCGACGCTCGCCCGGATGGCCGGGACGCTCGGGCCGGGGGCGCTGCCGGTCGTCGTCCAGCCGATGGCCGAGCCCGGCGTGGACGTGGCGGTCGGGGTCGCCGAGCATCCGCTGGTCGGGCCGGTGCTGACCGTCGGGCCGGGCGGCGTGGCCACGGCGGTCGCCGCGGCGCAGGCGCACGTGGTGCCGCTGACCGACACCGAGGCGCGGTCGTTCGTGGCCGGGCTTCCGCTGGTCCGGCTGCTCGACGACGCGTCGCGCGGGGCACCTCGAGGATCTGCTGTTGCGCGTCAGCGCGCTGGTGGACGCGGTGCCCGAGCTGACCGGCCTCGACCTCAACCCCGTCCTGCTGTCCGCGGCGGGGGCTGCGATCGTCGACGCGGCGGTGCGGGTGGGGGCGATCGACCGCAACCCGCTGCCACCGGTGCGGCGGCTGGCGAACCCCTAGCGGGGCTCGCGGGGCAGGCCCAGCGTGCGCTCACCGAGGATGTTGCGCAGGATCTGGGTCGTGCCGCCCATGATCGTGTAGCCGGGGGCGTAGCAGATGTTGCGGCTCACCCGCCGGGCCAGGCCCGGTTCGGCGAGCATCGCATCCGGGCCCAGGACCCGGCCGCAGAACTCCGCGATGCGCTGCTCGAGCTCGGTGCAGAACGTCTTGGTCGCCGCCGAGAACTGGGGCGGGCCCTGGCTGAGCATCTCGCGCAGCACCAGGAGGCGGCCGATGCGGTAGCCGGTCTCGATCGCCGCGATCTCCTGGCGGACGAGCGGGTCCGTCGTGTCGGCGAGGCGGGCGCACGTCCTCGTACAGGCGCGCGGTTGGACACCAGGCGGTCGATGCCGCCCCGCTCGTGCTCCATCTGGCGCATGACCTGGCGGAACGAGCCGTTCGAGCTGGCCGACCAGGTTGCCCGCCGGGCACCTCGCACGTCCGTCGAAGAAGACCTCGCAGAAGTGGCGGTTGCCGGTCATGTCGAGGATCGGGCTGCACCGCGACGCCCGGGGCGTGCATGTCGACGCACGAACTCCGACAGGCCCTGCGTGCGGCCGGGCCTCCGGGTCGGTGCGGCAGATCAGGTAGCACCAGTCGGCGACGCCGCGCCGGACGTCCAGATCTTCTGGCCGTTGACCACCCAGTCGGTCGCCGTCGCGCTCGGCCCGGGTGCGGATGCGCGGCCACGTTCGATGCCGGCGTCGGGCTCGCTCATGCCGATGCACCACATCGACGTGCCGGCGATGATGCCCGGCAGCCAGCGTTCCCGCTGCTCGTCGCGTGCCGAACTGGAGCAGGCTCGGGCCCATCTGGCGGTCGGCGAACCACGACGCCGCGATCGGCGCGCCGGTGCTGATCAACGCCTCGAACACCACGAACCGCTCGAGCGGTCGGGCGGCCGTCGCCGCCGTGCTCGACCGGCCAGGTCATGCCGAGCCAGCCGCGCTCGCCCAGCTCCTCGGCGAACGCCCGGTCGTGCCCGGTGATCCATGTGTCGTCCGGAAACTCGGCCCGGTCGGACGCCGCCCGGCCCACCTCGGTGGCCTCCTCGCGCAGCGCGTCGAGCTCCGGTGACAGCGCGAATTCCATGGCCGGCGAACGTAGCGGGCGCCGCTAGCGTGCTGCACCCATGGAGGTCAGGACGGCCCGCCCGGCCGAGTACGCGGCCCTCGGCGGTCTGACGGTCGCCGCCTACGAGGAGCTGGAGCCGGGGCGTCTCGGCGACTACGCCGACGAGCTGCGCGACGTGGCCGGCCGCACCAAGGGGGTCGAGATCCTCGTCGCCGCCGACCGCGGCCGGGTGCTCGGCGGCGTCAGCTACGTCCCCGGCCCGGACTCGCCGGCCGCCGAGTTCGACGACCCCGACGCCGCGGGCATCCGCATGCTGGCCGTGGCCGTCGACGCCCGGCGCCGCGGGGTGGGCGAGGCGCTCACCCGGGCGTGCATCGACCGGGCGCGGGCGTCCGGCCGCGGGCAGATCGTCCTGCACTCGACCGACCGGATGGTCGACGCACACCGCCTGTACGTTCGCCTCGGCTTCGAGCGCGACCCGTCCATCGACTGGGAGCCCGAGCCGGACCTCTGGCTGCGGGGGTTCCGCCTGCGGATTATGCCGGCGCGCTGACACCCAGGCCGTCGAGCACGATGGCGGCCGGGAGGCCGGCGAGCAGCGCGCCCGGCAGCAGCAGCTTGGACCCCCGGATGCCGCTGCCCACCACCACCCGGTCGGTGGCGGCCACGACCGCGTCGACCAGCACCGGCCAGTCCGCGGGCAGGCCCAGCGGGGTGATGCCCCCGTACTCCATCCCGCTCTCGGCCACGGCCTGGTCCCGGGAGGCGAACGACGCTTTGCGCGCCTCCAGCGTGCGCCGGGCGAGGCCGTTGACGTCGGCCCGGGTCGTGGCGAGCACCATGCACGCGGCCAGCTGCGTGGCGCCGCCCGAGCGCTTGGCGGCCAGCACGACGCAGTTCGCCGAGATCTCCAGCGGGACGTCGTAGGTGGCGCAGAAGGCCGCGGTGTCGGCCAGGTCGGCGTCGATGGCGGCGACGAGGACGTCCGCCGCGCCGCCGTCGAGCCCCGCGGCCAAGGCGGCCGCGACGGGCGGGGCGACCAGGTCCGGCCGTTCGACGGCGGGCGTCCAGGCGAGGGTGCCGACCATGGCTGGAGTCTGCCGCATCGGGCGACCCGCCCCGTCACGCAGTAGAACCGGGCGCGTGTTGGACGAACCGCTTGTGCCGCTGCCGCCCGCCGGCCGGATCTTTCGGGCCGGCCGGCGGGTGCGCCTCGCCGACGCCGACCCGACCGGGCGCCTGCGCCTCGACGCCTGCGCCCGCTACCTCCAGGACGTCAGCAACGACGACACGACCGACAGCGGCGTCGAGGACGCCGATACGACCTGGGTCGTGCGCCGGGCGGTGATCGACGTCCACGAACCGGCGCGCTGGCGCGAGTGGCTCGACCTGGCCACCTGGTGCGGGGGGCTGGGCGGGCGCTGGGCCGAGCGCCGGCTCTCGCTGGTGGGTGACCGCCGTGCCCGCATCGAGGTGTCGACGCTGTGGGTCCACATCGATGTCACCACGATGGCGCCCACCCGGCTCACGCAGCGTTTCCTCGACAGCTACGGCGAGGCGGCGGGCGGTCGCAGCGTCTCGTCCCGCCTGTGGCTGGGCGACCCGCCGGTGGGCGCGGCGGCCGAGCCGTGGCGGCTGCGGGCGGTCGACATCGACCTGCTCGGCCACGTGAACAACGCCGCCTACTGGACGGCGATCGAGGAGCAGATCGAGCCGGGCACCGTGTTCGCCCACAACCTGCTGCGCCGGCCGCACCGGGCGGTGATGGAGTACGGCCCGGGCATCGCCCCTGGTGCGGAGGTCGAGCTGCTGGTCGAGGAGGCCGACGACCACCTGTCGGTGTGGTTCACGGTCGCCGGATCGGTGCTCGCCGCGGCCACCGTTGTGCCCCTGGACGCGTCGGCGCCGGGTGCGTAGGGACGGCACGCACCCGGCGCCGGATTGCCCCCCGGAGACGGCGGACGAGGCCGCGACTGCGGTATGCGACCCCCATGCACACCACACGTTACTAATAGCGACGCTCGTCGTAGTGACGTCACCAATAACGTAATGATAACCGTGTAGCGTCACTACGCTATGGATTGCAGTAACATGTGTCAAGGTCACGGAACCCGGTCCGCGGGTCGTATTGGCTAGTGCGGGCACGATACGGTTGTGTCACGACGGGGAGGCGAGCGTGAGCGATACAACCAGTCACAGAAAGAGTGCAACCGCGCGCCGCGCCGACATTGTCAGCGCGGCCCGAAACATCTTCCTGCACCAGGGATACGCGGACGTCGGGCTCACCGACGTGGCGGCGGCCGGGGAAGTCTCCCGCGGCCTCGTCTACCGCCACTTCCCGGGCGGGCGCAGTGACCTCTTCCTGGCGGTCACGCAGGATCTGTTGGGCGAGCTCCAGGAGCGGCTGCGCTACGCGGCGAGTGCACCGTTCTCGTCGTCCAAGCGCATGGAGCAGTTGCTCGCGGCGTTGTTCGCGTTCTTCCAGGAACGCCCCGACGCCTACCGCTTCCTGTTCCGCGACGTGTGGAGCGCCCGCGAGGAGTCGCTGGAGGCGTCGGCCGTCGCGGCCCGTGCGCCACTCCTGGCCGAGGTGGCCTCGGTCATGGCCGGCACCGACGTACCCCGCGACGAGCTCGAGGTGGCCAGCGCCGGCGTCCTCGGGTTCGCCCTCGCCGGCGTCGAGATGGCCCTCACCGGCCACGTCGACGCCGAGACGGCGTGGCGGGTCGCCTGCACCTACGCCACGTCCCAGATGCAGGGCTGACCGGCTCGGCCGTCAGCTCGGCACAACCCGGAGGTCGGGCCGCGTGCCCGGCGGTAGCGACGACCCCAGCACCGCGCGCACCCGCGTACCGCCGCCCGGCTCGCTGGCCACGTCCACCCAGCCGTCGACGAACCCGGCGAGCATGCGCATCGTGGCCAGGCCGGACCCCGTGGTGGCCGCCTCCGGGTCGAAGCCGACCCCGTCGTCCTCGATCTCGACGACCAGCTCACGGCCCCGGGGCATGACCCGCACCGCGATGTGCGAGCACTCGGCGTGCTGGTGCACGTTGGCGATGGCCGCCCGGGCGATGCGCAGCACGATCACCTCGGTCGTCCAATCGGGCACGACGGCGTCGTCGACCGTGACCTCCAGGGCGGGCTGGCAGCCGTCGACGTAGAGGCTGTCGACGTAGGCGCGCAGCGGCGCGACCAGCCGCAGCTCGCCGTCGGCCGACGGCGGGGCGACCGTGGCCAGCACGTCCCGCAGGGTGTCGACCTGCTGGGCGAGGTCGCTGCGGGCCTGGTCGGCCGCCAGCGCCAGCGCAGCGCCCGACGGCCCGATCGGCGCCACCTCGAGGGCGGTGACGAACGACGACATCGCGCTGTAGGACGTCATCGCCTGCTGGTGCAGGCGGCTCGCCACCCGGTGGCGGTCGGCGTCCACGTGCCGCAGCACGTCCGCCAGGAGCTGGCGGCGGTCGTCGGCCGCCTGCTCGACCAGCGCGTAGAGGCGGGCCGTCTCCCGGGCCACCAGCAGGTGGCGGACGCTCGACAGCACCAGCAGCAGGGCGGTGCTCACCGCCGCGCCAAGCACGACCCAGGTCGAGTCGCGGGCCAGGAACGCCTCGCCGACCAGCACCGGCACCGAGACCAGCACCAGCACCGAAACCACGTTGCTGCGCCGGACCTGCCCCTGGGGCGGCAGGCGGTCGAGGCCGACCGACGGCCGGCGCACCGCGTACAGGACGAAGGCGATGCCGAGGCCGCACGCCAGCGCGTGCCAGGCCACCAGGAGCCCGGCGGCGGTGTGGAACCCGGACACGCCCATCTCGACCTGGCCGCCCGCCTCGACCAGCGCGGCGGCCGCGAGGGCGATCGCCAGCCAGGCCTGCGCCCGGTCCTCGCGGCGGATGCGGGCGACGAGCACGACCGCGATGGCCAGGCCGTGCACCATCGCCACGGTGATCACCGCCCACGGCACGGCGAACCACGAGTCGTCGGCGTCGACGAGCGCGTCGCCCGTGGCCAGCACCAGCGGGGCCATGACCGCCACGACGACGCTCGTCATCTCGAGCACGTCCGGCGTCGTCGCCCGCCCTCCGGCCCGCGACCGCATGATCAGCGTGTTGCCGGCCCCGTAGGCGGCGATCGACAGCGCGATCGACAGCAGCCAGATGGTCCGGCCCCAGGTCCACTCGTGGCCGCCCAGCACGACCAGCGCGGTGCCGCCCACGATCGACAGTCCGCAGCCGGCGAACCAGAACCGCCAGACCCGCCGGTCGCCGGCCCCGACCCGGCTGCCGGTCCGCCAGGTCATCACGAGCCCCGGCCACGCGAACACCGCGCCGACGACTGCCCAGGCGATCAGGTAGTCGTGCTCGCCCTCGACCGACCGCGCCAGCCACCCGACGACGACGGTGATGGTGGCGATCGCCGCCCAGCCGCCGCGGCGGACGTACGCCGGGTAGAGGTGGCGGTCCTCGGGCCGCGGCCCGGCGCCGCGGCGCGCCGACGTGCGACCCTTATCGACCGGCGGCGTCGGCGTCCGCACGACCTGCATCTCAAGCGCCATCCATCCCCCCCCCAGGGACCGGCTGCTATCGCTGTCGATTTGCTAACTGACGGTAGCAATTCGCCGGGCCCGAGGACACGGTTCATGCCGAGAGCAGCACGATCTTCCCCAACTTGGCACCTTCGGCGAACCGCTCGTAGGCGCGGACGGCCTCCGACAGGGGGAATGTGGCGGCGACAGGCACCGTCACCGCCCCGGTGGCGACCAGCGGCAGGACGTGGCGCTCGACCCGGCGGGCCACCGCCGCCTTGTCCTCGAGCGGCCGCGGGCGGAGGGTCGACCCGTGGATGCGGCCCCGCTTTCCCATGAGCGACAGCAGGCTGATCTCGGCGCTGAGCCCGGCCCCGACGCCGATGACCGCGATGCGCCCGCCGGTGGCCAGCGCGTCGAGGTTGGCGGGCATGTTGACGCCGCCGACGAGTTCGAGCACGACGTCGAACGGGCCGTGGGCGCCGAAGCCCTGCGGATCGACGGCGGTGGCCCCGAGGGCGGCCACGCCGGCGCGCGAGCCCTCGTGGCGGACCGTCGCCACGACCTCGGCGCCAGCGGCCCGTGCCAGCTCGACCGCAGCGGTGCCGACGCCGCCGGCCGCCCCGTGGACGCAGACACGCTCGCCCATCGCCAGGCCGGCCTGTGTGAACAGCGCGTCGTGGGCGGTCGAGTAGTTCTCCGGGAACCCGCCCGCGCTGGCCCAGTCCATGCCGTCGGGCACCGGCATGGCGACGATCTCGGGGACCACCGCCAGCTCGGACTGCCCGGCGCCGGTGACGACCGCCATCACACGGTCGCCCGGGGCGAAGCGCCGGGTGCCGGCGCCGGTCACGACGACCTCGCCCGCCAGCTCGAGCCCGGGCCGGTCGGGCGGTGTGGTGCCGGGCGGCGGCGGGTACAACCCGTCGCGCTGCATCAGGTCGCCCCGGCAGACGCCCGCCGCCCGCACGCGCACCAGCAGCTCGCCGGGGCCCGGGACGGGGTCGGGGTGCTCGCGCCACGCCAGGGCGCCGTCGACGATCGTGACCGCGTGCATGGTTCCCTCGGGTCGGGGTCGGTTCGGTCGACAGGGCCGCGGTCAGCCGCGGTCGGCCATCGGCATGTAGGTCCGCTCGCCCGTGCCGACGTAGAGCTGACGGGGCCGGGCGATCTTCTGGTCCTGCTCGAGCAGCTCGACCCAGTGGGCGAGCCAGCCCGACATGCGGGGGATGGCGAAGAGCACCGTGAACATCTCGGTCGGGAAGTCCATGGCCTGGTAGATCAGCCCGGAGTAGAAGTCGACGTTCGGGTAGAGCTTGCGGGACGTGAAGTACTCGTCGTTGAGCGCCACCTCCTCGAGCTTGAGGGCGATGTCGAGCAGCGGGTTCGTGCCGGTCACCGCGAACACCTCGTCCGCGGTCTGCTTGACGATCGTCGCCCGCGGGTCGTAGTTCTTGTAGACGCGGTGGCCGAAGCCCTGGAGCTTGACCTCGCCCGCCTTGACCCGGCGCACGTAGTCCGTCGACGTGGTCGATCGAGCCGATCTCGGCGAGCATCTTGATGACCGCCTCGTTGGCCCCGCCGTGGCGGGGGCCGTAGAGGGCGGCGGTGGCGGCCGCGGCGCAGCTGTAGGGGTCGGCGTGGGCCGACGCGACCGTGCGCATAGCGGTCGTGCCGCAGTTCTGCTCGTGGTCGGCGTGCAGGATGAACAGCACGTCGAGCGCGTGCGCCAGCGCCGGGTTGGCGTCGTAGCGGGGCTCGGCGATCTTCCACATCATCGACAGGAAGTTGGCGGTGAAGCTCAGTGAGTTGTCCGGGTAGACGAACGGCATGCCGACGCTGAAGCGGTGGCAGGCGGCCGCCAGCGTCGGCATCTTGGCGATCAGCCGGACGATCTGCTTGTAGCGGTTCTCGGGGTCGTCGATGTCCTTGGCCTCGAGGTAGAAGGTCGACAGCGCCGCGATGGTGGACACGAGCATGCCCATCGGGTGGGCGTCGTAGTGGAAGCCCTCGAGGAACCGCTTGCGCACGTTCTCGTGGATGAACGTGTGGTACGTGATGTCGTGGACCCAGGCCTCGAACTGCTCGGCCGTCGGCAGCTCGCCGTGGATCAGCAGGTAGGCGACCTCGAGGTAGGTCGAGTGCTCCGCGAGCTGCTCGATCGGGTAGCCGCGGTAGCGCAGGATGCCGGCGTCTCCGTCGAGCTCGGTGATCGAGCTGCGCGTCGCCGCGGTGGTCATGAACGCCGGGTCGTAGAACCAGACGTTGGGCAGCAGCTTGCGCCACTCGCCCGGCGTCGACGCCGCCGTCCTGGATCGGGACCTCGACCGATTCGCCGGTGCGGTTGTCGGTGATCGTGATCGTGTCGGCCACGGCCCCGCGCTCCTTGTCGAGTAGTCGGACCAGGGTGGAGGCTACTGCGGACGAGTGCCGTCAGCGCATGAGCGTGATCCGCACGCCCGGATGCTCGGTGGCGGCGACCAGGTCGCGGATGGTGGCCCGCACGGCACGCGCCGGGGCCGAGAGCAGGCCCCGCCGGCGCATGGCCAGGCCGACGGAGCGCGGCGCCAAGCCGGCGACCGCCACCCGCCGGCACGCGACGTCGACGTTGGCCCCGGCGGCCGTCGCCGGCACCATCGCCGCCCCGAACCCGTCGAACGCCAGCGACGTGAGCAGGCGCATGCCGTCGATCTCGGCCTGGGCGCGGATCTCGACGCCCTGGCGCGCCGCCTGCAGGTCCAGCTCGTCGCGGAAGGCGGTGCCGCGGGGCTCGAGCAGCAGAGGGTGGGCCGCCAGGTCCGCGAGCTCGACCCGGTCACGGGCGGCGAGGGGGTGGCCGAGCGGGCACGAGCAGGATCCGGTCCTCGTCGAACAGCGGCTCGGTCACCAGCTCGCCGGGCGCGAGCGGCAGGTTGACCACCGCCAGGTCGAGGCTGCTCGGCCAGCACCTGGGGGACCAGCGACGTCGTGGTTGCGTCGACGACGACCAGCTGCACGAGCGGGTGGCGCTCGGCCATGGCGTCGAGCAGGCGGGGGACGAGCCAGCGGCTCACGGTGCCGATGCAGCCGAGCCGGACCGAGCCGGACACCTCGTGCAGCAGCGACTCGACGTCGGACCCGCAGGGCGTCGAGCTCGCGCCTGACCCGGCGGGCCCGGGCGACCACCGCCTCGCCCTCCTCGGTCAGCGTGCCGCTGGACCGGTCGACCAGCGTGGCGCCCAGCTCGCGCTCGAGCCGGGCGATGTGGGTCGAGACGTTCGACTGCACCGTGTGGAGCCGGCGGGCCGCGGCGGAGAACGAGCGGGCATCGGCGACGGCGGCCAGGGCGGCGAGCTGGCGGAGGTCCATCGCTCCCAATGATTGCAGCCATCGGCAACAACTGTTTGACCGATCGCATACCGTCCGGTGCACACTACTGCACATACAGAGCGATGACCGGTATCCCCCTACCGTCCCGCCTGATCAGCGTGCAGCCGTCGATTCCCCCCATCTGGCGTGCGCACCTGCCGGAGCCGACCGATCCACCCGCGGTCGGCTTCTCTCGTTTTCACCCGGGGTGGGCGCGGTAGCGTGCCGGGATGACGGCGGCCGCGATCTTCGACCTGGACCGGACCCTGCTGCGGGGGGCGAGCGGTCCGGTCATCAGCCAGGCCCTGCGCGACGCCGGCGTGATGTCGGCGGACGATCCCGGGCGAGGGCCTCGTCTACCGCCTGTTCGACCTGATCGGCGAGACCCGGCCGTCGATGATCCTGACCCGCCAGGCGGCCCGGTTCGCCAAGGGGTGGCGCCAGGACGCAGGTGCGCGACGCGGGCAAGCAGGCGGCCGAGGAGCTGGCCGACGCCGTGCTGCCCTACGCCCACGCCATCATCGACGACCACCGGGCGGCGGGCCGGCCGCTGGTGCTCGCCACCACCACGCCCGACGACATGATCCGGCCGCTGGCCGAGCGCCTGGGCTTCGACGACGTGGTGGCCACCCGCTACGGGGTCGACGGCGACGGCCGCTACGACGGCACGATCGACGGCGAGTTCGTGTGGGGCCGGGGCAAGCTCGCTGCGGTGCGGGCCTGGGCCGAGGCCGGGGGCGTCCGGCCTCGACCGCAGCTGGGCCTACAGCGACTCGCTTCTACGACAACCCGCTGCTCGGCGCGGTCGGCCACCCGGTGGTGGTCAACCCCGACCCCCGGATGCTGGCGCTGGCGGTCGTGCGTCGCTGGCCGGTGGTCCACCTCGACGTGCCCGCCGGCGTGCCCAAGCTGCCGGTGCTCGACATCGAGCCTCAGCGGATCGCTGCAGTCCCTCGTCCGGCCCGAGTTCCTGCCCTGGCTGCGCTTCGACGTCGACGGCGTCGAGCAACATCCCCAAGGCGGGGCCGGCCATCGTCGTGTCCAACCACCGCAGCTACCTCGATCCGCTGGCGCTGGGCACGACGTTCGCCCGCCGGGGCCGGGCGGTGCGGTTCCTGGGCAAGAAGGAGGTGTTCGACGCCCCGATCGTGGGCCAGCTGGCCCGGGCCATGGGCGGCATCCGGGTCGACCGGGCCACGGGCTCGGACGACCCGCTGGTCGAGGCCGCCGCCGCACTCGCGGCCGGCGAGCTGGTCGCGATCCTGCCCGAGGGCACGATCCCCCGGGGCCCGGCGTTCTTCGACCCGGTGCTCAAGGGCCGCTGGGGCGCCGCCCGCCTGGCTGCCCAGACCAAGGTCCCGGTCGTGCCGATCGGGCTGTGGGGCACCGAGCGGGTCTGGCCCCGCTCCGAGCGGGTGCCGCGAGTGTGGAACCTGACCAGCCCGCCCACGGTTCGCGTCCGCGTCGGCGAGCCGGTCGACCTCAAGTGGCGCTCGGCCGAGGCCGACACCAAGCGGATCATGGCCGCGATCGCCGACCTGCTGCCGCCGGAGGCGCGCGCGCCGCCGGGAGCCGACGCCCGAGGAGCTGGCCCGGACCTACCCGTCGGGCCGGGTTCCGTCGGAGACGGAGGCGGCGAAGGAGTCGACCCGGCGCCCCGGCCGGGACTGACCCCGCCCGCCCCCGTCTCAGGCCCGGTAGCGGACCCAGCGGCCCCGGCCGGTGATCTTGGCCTCGCGCATGGCCTGGTCGACCCGGGCCAGCGTCGCCTCGACGCCCTCGTCGGGGTGGAGGTCGGTGACGCCGATGCTGGCGTCGACCGTGACCTCGGCGGCGATGCCGGACTGGGCCCTGATCGGCTCGCGGACGGCCGCGAGCAGGCGCTTGGCCACCGCCTCGACGTCGTCGGCGGCCGTCAGGCGCTCGCACAGGACGGCGAACTCGTCGCCGCCCATGCGGGCCACCAGGTCGCCGGGCCGAAGCACGCCGACCAGCCGGTCGGCGACGATCGCCAGCACCCGGTCGCCCGCGGGGTGGCCGAGCGTCTCGTTGATCGGCTTGAAGCGGTCGAGGTCGAGGAACAGCACCGCAGCCCGGCCCTCGCCGCCGGCCGCCACCGTGCCCAGCCTCTCGAGGAACGCGAGGCGGTTGGCCAGGCCGGTGAGCTGGTCGTGGGTGGCCGCGTACTGCAGCGAGCGGTGGCTGCGGTCCCACTGCAGCGTCAGGCGCAGCAGCTGGCCGACCCGCTGGACCGTGTTCCAGGTGAACCGGGTGGGCGTGCCCGGCCGCGTCCGCCACAGCGTGATCGCCGCGCGCGCCTCGCCCTCGCCGGGCGCGACCACCGGGTGGACCCAGCAGGCGGCATAGCCGTGCGCCACCGCCAGCGCCCGCAGCGGCGCGGGCATGTGGGCGGCGTCGGCCGCGTACACGTCCTCGCCCGAGGCGAGCGCCCGGGCCCACGGGGTCGAGCCCTCGCAGCTGAGCAGGTGGGCGGTCTCGCCGGCCACGACCGAGAACCGGTCGCCGGTCCAGCGGTCGCCGAGTGCCACGGCCGAGCCGGGGACCATCTGCTCCAGTGCGCCGATGAGGCGGGTGAGGATGTCGCCCAGCCTGGCGCCCTCGGCCATCGCCTCGATGGCCAGGTCGAGGGCCCGTTCGTAGCCGACCCGGCGAACGTTGATCACGTACCACGGCAGCCCGGTGCGCCGAGTGGTGAGCACGGCCAGCTCGCAGGCCACCTCGCTGCCGTCCGCGTGCAGCAGGTCGATCGGCAGGCCGACGCCGCCCCATGGGGTGATCTCGTACGCCTCGTCGATCACGGTGAACGCCTGGATGATGCCGGCCAGCGACCGGGGCGCCACCACGCGGGCGAAGCTGCGGCCGACCAGCTTGTCCCGGTCCCAGCCGAAGAACCGCTCGACCGACGAGCTCAGCCACACCAGCGTGCCGGCGTTGTCGACGAGGGCGAGCGGGAAGATCGAGTGGTCGGCCATCGTCTGGAACGTCTCGACCGGCGGCTCCACCGCCTGGATCAGCTCGATGCGGTTGCCGAACGGGTCGTCGGTGTGCACGCGGCGGATGCCCGGCTGGTCGTCGGCCGGGCGGACCTCGCCGCCGGCCTCGACGACGTGCTGGCAGACCACGTCGAGGTCCTCGACCAGGAGCGCCGGGTGGGCCTTGTGGGCGGGCCGGAAGTCGGGGTCGACGCCCAGGTGGAGCTTGACGGTCTGGCCCTCGAACCAGCAGCCGCCCCGGCCGGCCAGCGCCTCGGGCTTGGGCACGCGCCGCAGCCCGAGGACGCCCGCGTAGAACCGCTCGGCGGCCTGCTCGGCCTCCTCACCTGCGGGCATCGCGAGCTGGACGTGGTCGAGGCCCAGCAGCCGCGTGCGCGACTGCTGGCCCAGTCGATCGTTCAGCCAGCGTGCTTGCGGCGAATGATGTTCAGGGCGCTGCCCGCCGTGAACCACTCGATCTGCTCGTCGTTCATGGTGTGGGTGGTCACAAACTCGACCTCGGTGCCGTCGGGCCGGCGGATCAGGCACCGTACCGGGGTGTCGGGGGCCAGCTCGGCGAGGCCGAGGACACTGATCTTGTCATCCTCGCCGATCTGGTCGTAAGTCGCCGGGTCGGCGAACGTGAGCGCCAGCACGCCCTGCTTCTTGAGGTTGGCCTCGTGGATGCGGGCGAAGCTGCGGGCGAAGATCACCTCGGCACCCCGGAACCGGGGCTCCATCGCCGCGTGCTCGCGCGAGCTGCCCTCGCCGTAGTTGGCGTCGCCGACCGCGCACCACGGCACCCCGGCCTCGTGCAGGCGCCGGGCGATCTCGGGGAAGGCGCGGATCTCGCCGTCGAGCGGGTCCTTGCCGTGGCCGGGCTCGACGTCGCGGAACGCGTTGACGACGCCGAGGAACAGGTTGCCGGAGATGTTCTCCAGGTGGCCCCGGAACCGCAGCCAGGGGCCGGCGGCCGAGATGTGGTCGGTCGTGCACTTTCCGGACGCCTTCATCAGCACCGGCAGGTCGACGAAGTCGTGGCCGTCCCACGAGGCGAACGGCGTCAGCAGCTGGATGCGCTCGCTGTCGGGCGCGACGTCGACGCTCACCCCGGCGCCGTCGGCCGGCGGGGCGAGGAATCCGGACTCGCCCGGGTCGAACCCCTTGGCGGGGAGCTGCTCGCCCCGGGGCGGCTCCAGCCGCACCTGCTCGCCGCCGGCGCCGGTGAGCGTGTCGACGACGGGGTCGAACTCCAGCGTGCCGGCCAGCGCCAGCGCCACGACGATGTCGGGGCTGGTCACGAACGACAGCGTGTTGGCGCTGCCGTCGTTGCGCTTGGGGAAGTTGCGGTTGTAGCTGTTGACGATCGTGTTGAGCTTGGACGTGTCGAAGTCCTGGCGGTCCCATTGGCCGATGCAGGGCCCGCAGGCGTTGGCCAGCACGGTGCCGCCGATCGCCTCCAGGTCGGCCAGCAGCCCGTCGCGCTCGATGGTGGCCCGCACCTGCTCGGACCCGGGCGTGATCAGCAGCGGGGTCTTGGCGGCGAGCCCGTGGGCGGCGGCGATCCGGGCGATCGAGGCGGCCCGGGTGATGTCCTCGTAGGACGAGTTGGTGCACGAGCCGACCAGCGCCGACGAGATCTCGGTCGGCCAGCCCTCGGCCCGGGCGTGCGCCCCGACCTCGCTCACCTTGTGCGCCCGGTCGGGGGAGTGGGGGCCGTTGATCATCGGCTCCAGCGTGGACAGGTCGATCTCGACGAGCCGGTCGAAGTAGCGGCCGGGGTCGGCGACGACCTCGGGGTCGGGCCGCAGGTCGGCGAGTACGCCGGCGGCGGCATCGGCCAGGCCCTGGCGGCCGGTGGCGGCGAGGTAGGCGAGGCCCCGCTCGTCGAAGCTGAACACCGACGTGGTGGCGCCGATCTCGGCGCCCATGTTGCAGATGGTCGCCTTGCCGGTGGTCGACAGCCCGTCGGCGCCGGGGCCGAAGTACTCGACGATCGACCCGGTGCCGCCGGACACGGTCAGAATCTCGGCCACCCGGAGGATGACGTCCTTGGGGGCCGTCCAGCCCGACAGCTCGCCGGTGAGGTGGACGCCGATGAGCTGGGGCCAGCGTACGTTGAACGGGAAGCCGGTCATGACGTCGACGGCGTCGGCGCCGCCGACGCCGATCGCCACCATGCCGAGGCCGCCGGCGTTGGGGGTGTGGCTGTCGGTGCCGATCATCATCCCGCCGGGGAAGGCGTAGTTCTCCAGCACGACCTGGTGGATGATGCCGGAGCCCGGCTTCCAGAAGCCGATGCCGTAGCGAGCGGCCACGGAGCGCAGGAAGCCGTAGACCTCGCTGTTGACGTCGACCGCCAGGCGCAGGTCGATGTCGGCGCCGGCGCGGGCCTGGATCAGGTGGTCGCAGTGGACGGTGGTGGGCACCGCGGTCTCGGGCAGGCCGGCGGTCATGAACTGGAGCAGCGCCATCTGGGCGGTGGCGTCCTGCATGGCGACCCGGTCGGGATCGAAGTCGGCGTAGCTGCGCCCGCGTTCGAGCTCCTGCCCGTGGGGGTCGCGCAGGTGGTTGAGCAGGATCTTCTCCGCCAGCGTGAGCGGCCGGCCCAGGCGCTCACGGCCGAGCGCGACCCGGTCGGGGAGCCGGGTGTAGACCTGCTCGACGAGCTCGATCGGGGTGGTGGCGAAGATGGCCATGATGGCGGTGACCCCTTGCGTCGGTGGGCGAATGCAGACAAGTATATGACAAGTGCGCGAGGTCCGCTATCGAACGATCGCCGACGAGCTGCGCAGCCGGATCGACAGTGGCGAGCTGGCGGCGGGCGCCCTGCTTCCCAGCGAGAGCGAGCTGTCGGCAGCGTACGGGGTCAGCCGGGTCACCGTCCGCAAGGCGCTGGAGCTGCTGCGGGACGAGGAGTTGATCGACTCCCGCCAGGGCTTCGGCTGGTTCGTGGCGACCGCGCCGGTCCGCCAGTCGCTGGGCCGGCTGGGCACGATCGAGGACCAGCTCGGCGAGCTCGGGGTCGGGTCCGAGCGGCGTGTCGTGGGCTTCGGGTTCGTGGCCGCCCCGCCCCGGGTGCGGGAGGTGCTGGGGGTCGACGCGGTGCTCGAGGTCCGGCGCGTCAACCGGGCCGACGGCCAGCCCTTCGCCCGGGTGACGGTGTGGTGCCCCGAGGAGCTGGGCGCCAAGCTGTCACGGGCCGACGTCGAGGCGTCCCCGTTCTACGAGCTGGTCGGCGTCTCGATCGGGGGCGCGACGCAGACGATCGGGGCGGCGGCGGCCGGGCCGGAGGACGCCGAGCTGCTGGCGGTGCCGGTCGGGTCGCCCGTGCTGCGCTGCGAGCGGGTCACCCGCGACCTCGACGGCCGGCCGATCCTCTATTCGGAGCACGTGTTCCCGGGTCACCTGACCGAGTTCGTGGTCGACCTGCCCCGGGTCGCCCCGTCGATCAGCCTGTCCGGCCTGCGGCTGGTGGAGTGAGGCGGGCGGCGCCGGGCGCCTGCGTCACTCCCGCACCATGGCGTCGGGGTTGGCCCCGGCGATGCAGGCGACGTCCGAGGCGGGGCCGGGCTCCTGGTCGGGTTGCGGGGCCGCGGCCGCCACGGTGAAGCACTGAGGTGGCGCCGAGGCGCCCGCCTTGGCCACGAGCATCGACGTGCCCTGAGCGGGTGGCAGCGCCCGGGGCGGCTCGCTCGTGGTCAGGACGGTGACGACGTAGCTCGCGGAGGCGTCGCCGTGCCAGGTCACCTGGACGCCGTCGGGCGTGTCGGTGGCGGTGACCGCGCTGGGGACCGGGGCGTTGGCGGGGGTCCCGACGCTGTCGGACGCCGGCGCCCCTGCGTCGTCCCCGGCGATGACCAGCCAAGCGACCCCGACGATGAGCACGACCACGAGCACGACGAGCACGATCACGGGCAGCGCCGCGGGCGTGGTGGGCGGGGCCTTGGCGCCCGTGGCGGAGCCGGAAGGCGTGCGGCCGGGCGCCGTGGCACCGGTGGGTTCGTCGGCGGGCGGTACATACAGCCCGCCGGCCCGAGAGGGTCGGAGCGCCTTCGGTGACGAGGACGCGGTCGGCGGCGCGAACGTGGCCGCCGGGGCGGTGGGACGCACCGGCTCGGGCCAGGGCTCGGGCTCGCCGGCCGCGGGCCAGTCGTCGTGGGTGTCGAGGGCGGACCCGGCCCGGCGCATGCTGGGTGCGCCGGCGGGGGCGGACGCGCCCGGCGTCCGCCGGGGCAGCGGCGGCGCCGCGGGCGCGGCGGCCGTCGCAGCCGGCGCCGGGGGAGCGGCCGCCCGCCCGGGCGGAGGGCCGAAGGCGGCGTCGAGCCGGCTCATGTCGATCGGCGGCCGCTCGACGGGAGGCCCGAGCGGGTCGTGCCCCATCCAGCCGGACCCGGCGGCTGCGGGGGGCTCGGTAGGTGCGGCAGGTGGGGCAGGTGGGGCCGGTGGGGCAGGAGCCTTCGCCTCGCCGACGACGGCGCCGAACAGCGACCGCAGCTCGTCCCCGGCCCCGGGCAGGGGAGTCGGCGGGTTCGCGGCCTGGGGCTCGCACGACCGATGCCCGTCGGCGACGGGCGGCGGCGCCAGCGAGGGCGGTGCAGGCGCGGGAGGCGCCGGCGCGGGACCGGGTGCCGTACCGCCGGGCTGCCACCAGGCGGGCGGCGGGGTGTCCCAGGCGGGCCGGCCCGGCACCGCAGGCGGCGGCGTCGCGGGAGCGCCCCCGTTGGCATACCCGTTCCCGTTGGGCAGGGGGTCGGTGTACCAGGCAGGGAGCTCGTCCAGCTCCGGCGGCCGCTCGGGCCCCTGCGGCGTCGGGGGAGGCGGCTGTGCCCAGGCGGGCAGCTCCGGCGGCGGCTCGGCCGAGGGCCAGGTGGAGGGCCAGACGACCCCGCTCCCACCGTCGGCCCCGTTGGACCCGTCGCCGTTCCCGGCACCGCCGCCGTTGCCGATCGCCCACTGCCCGGCGGGCCAGGGCGATGCCCCGGTCGCCTCGGCGGGCGCCGAGCCCGCGGGCCAGGGCTCGGCCCACAGCTCACCGTTGACCGGCGCGGGGGGAGCGGGTGCCCCGTTCGCCCCCTCGGACGTCCAGGGATCGGCCACGGCCGGCACATCGGTCGGCTCGGGGGCCCACGGGTCGGGGGCTGGCATCGGCAGGTCTGACGGCGCCCAGGTGTCGGCAGGCGCGCCGTCGGCACCCAGCGCCGGCTGGGGCGGTGCAGGCGCCCAGGTCTCGGCGGCCGGCGGCGCCCAGGTGTCGGCGGTGGGTGCCGGTTCGGGTGCCGGCGGCGCCCAGGTGTCGGCGGTGGGTGCCGGTTCGGGTGCGGGCGGCGCCCAGGTGTCGGCGGTGGGTGCCGGTTCGGGTGCGGGCGGCGCCCAGGTGTCGGCGGTGGGTGCCGGTTCGGGTGCGGGCGGCGCCCAGGTGTCGGCGGTGGGTGCCGGTTCGGGTGCGGGCGGCGCCCAGGTGTCGGCGGTGGGTGCCGGTTCGGGTGCGGGCGGTGCCCAGGTGCTCGGCGGTGGCGTGCCGGTTCGGGTGCGGGCGGCGGCCAGGTGTCGGCGGCGGGCGGTGCCTCGGGCCAGGTCTCCGCGGCGGGGGCGTCGGCCCAGGGGTCGGCGGATGGTACGGCCTGTTCGGGTGCGGGCGGCGCCCAGGTCTCGGCGGTGGCCGGTGCGTCGGCCCAGTTCTCGGCGGGCGGCGCCGGCTCGGGTGCGGGTGGCGCCCACGTGTCCGCGGTGGCCGGTGGGTCGGCCCAGGTCTCGGCGAGAGGAGCGGGCGGTTCCGTCGGCGCCCACGGAACGGCGGTCGCCGCCGGCGCCGCCCCCCAGGGGTCGACAGGTGGTGGTGTTGGTGCCGGCAGCGGGGGCGCCCAGGTCTCCGCGGCCGCTGGCGGCGGAGGTGCGGCTGCCCACGGGGTGGGCGGGACCGGGCCGCCGTCGGGCGTCCACGGATCGCTGGTCGGCGGCGCCAACGCCGCCGCGGCCATCGTGGCGGCCGCCCCGGCCCGGGGCGAGCGGTGATGCTCGATGTCGTCGAGGTCGAGCACCACCGGCTCGGTCACCGCGAAGCCGGACCGGCGCTGCACGTCCTGGAGGTGCCACGCGACCTCGATCGCCTGCTGTGGGCGCTTCCGGGGGTCGGGGTTCAGGCTCGCTTGGAGCGCCTCGTACATGCCCGCTGGCAGGTCGGGGCGATCGATGCGGGGGACCGGCATCTGCAGGACCCGCAGCAACAGCGACGCGTTGCTGTCGGTGACCTCCGCCGGCTTCTGCTGGGGCGCCCGGCCGGCGACGAGGGCGTAGACCGTCGCCGCCAGGGAGTACACGTCGGTCGCCGGGCTCACGTCGGTGCGCTCCAGCACCTCGGGCGGGGCGTGGTAGCGGACCGGGTTGTTCAGCGCCCCGAGCCCGGGGAACACCGCGAACTCGGCCAACCCGGTCTCGGCCAGCAGCGGCTCGCCGTGGGGGCCGAGCACCAGCCGGGACGGCGACAGGTCGCCGTGCACGATCCCGGCGGCGTGCGCCGTCTCCAGCGCCCCGGCCAGAAGCACCCCGACCTGCAGCGCCCGCTCGGGCTCCAGCGGGCCCTCCTGCGTGAGGACCGTGTCGAGCGCGTGCGCCGGCTGCGGGTCGGTGACCACCCACGGGCGTCCGTCGTCGGTGAACCCCCACTCGTGGATCGTGATCACGCTGGGGTGCACCCCGAGCCGCTGCGCCTGGCGGGCGGCGGCGTCGAATCCCTCCCGGGTGCGCCCGTCACCGAGCGGTGGGTAGAGCGTGACCGTCACCGGCCGGCCCAGCCGGTCGCTGGTCGCGGAGAACAGGCTGCGCGCGACACGCTCTCCGATCAGGGAGAGGTCGCGGCACCCGGGGATGAGGGGCGCGTTCCCAGCCATGACGACGCGGAAATCTACATCCAACGGACCCCCCTCGTTGCCAGCGTCGGGGTGGCTTTTGGTCACCCCGGCAGGAGTATTCGAAGCCTCGGTACGGGGGGTGGGCTGACGCGTGTGTCTCGCGGTGGACCTGACCGAAAACCGGCCGGCGAACACGCGATCATGTCCGACCCGCCGCGGGCAGGAGCGCCATGACGACCGGACGACCAACCGAATTCGTGCGCCAGGTGGGGACCCGCGGACTGGCCCGAGCCGGACTGTGCCGCGCTCCAGGCCGCGGTCGACGACATGGCCGACGCACTCGGCGTGAGCCCGCCACGGGTGCTTACGTCGCCCCGGGGCCCGGGCGTCACGCCGTTCTCGTCCCGTCGGCCGGCCTTTATCGCCATCCTCGATGTGTATGTTCCGCCGACCCCCGAGGCCGAGGTGCCGACCTTGGGCCGAGCGCGGAGCGGACGAGGTGGCCCGCCAACTCGGCCACGGCGCCGGGCTGCTCCCCCTCAGCACGCCGAGACGGCGTGATGTTCGCGTTTGTACGCGGAAGTGGTCGCCATAGCGACCATTTCCAGGGACAAAACGCGGTCGGCTAGACGTTCGCGACGCGGCTCGCCTGGCCCTCCTCGTAGCGGCGCACCTGGTCCTTGGGCAGGACGTGCCAGACGTGCGAGCACGCCTTGGCCCAGTGATCCAGCAGCGTCGCCGACCGCGCCGAGCCCGTGAGCTCGGCGTGGCGCTCGACCAGCCAGCGGACCTCCTCGATGGCCGCCATGTCCGGGCGCACCGCGTCCACCAGGTCGGGGTTGAGGCGGGAGATCAGGCGTTCGTGGTCACGGTCGAACACGAACGCCTGGCCGCCGGTCATGCCCGCGCCGAGGTTCCAGCCGACCGGGCCCATGACGACGATCGTGCCGCCGGTCATGTATTCGCAGCAGTGGTCGCCCGCCGCCTCGACCACCGCCGTGGCGCCCGAGTTCCTCACGCCGAAGCGCTCGCCCACGCCGCCCGCGATCAGCAGCTCGCCGCCGGTGGCGCCGTAGAGGCACGTGTTGCCGGCCAGGATCGGCAGCTCCGACACGTCGTTGGCCGGCGGGCGGATCACCACCAGGCCGCCGCCCATGCCCTTGCCGACGTAGTCGTTGGCCTCGCCCGTCAGGTCGAGCTCGACGCCGTGGCCGAGGAACGCCGCGAAGCTCTGGCCCGCCGTGCCCGCGAGCCGCACCCGGGCGGTGCCCCGCGGCGGCAGCTCGCCGTACTCCAGGGCGATCGCCCCCGACAGCGACGCGCCGATCGCCCGGTCGGCGTTGCGGATGTCGTACGCGAGGTCGACGTCGTCGCCGTCCCACACCGCCCGGAAGGCGTCGGCCAGCAGGCGGTCGCCGAGGTCGGACCGGGGGTCCTGCAGCTCGACCCGCTCGACGAAGTGGCGGGGGCCGTCCGTCACCGGCTGCGCCAGCACCGGGGACATGTCCATGACGTCGGCCCGCTCGTGGCCGGTGCGCCGCTGGCGCAGCAGGTCGACCCGGCCGATCGCCTCGTCCACCGACCGCAGGCCCAGCTCGGCCAGGTAGCCCCGGACCTCCTCGGCGATGAACAGGAAGTACGCGGCGACGCCCTCGGGCGTGCCGGTGAAGTTGGCCCGCAGGTGGGGGCGCTGGGTGGCGACGCCGGGCTTGCACGTGTCGCGGTGGCAGGCCCGCAACATGATGCAGCCCTCGGCGATCATCGCCGCGGTGCCGAAGCTGTACTCGTCGGCGCCCAGTAGCGCGGCCACGATGACCTGGCGCCCGGTGAGGAAGCCGCCGTCGACCCGTAGGCGCACCCGGCTGCGCAGGCCCTCGTCGACCAGCACCCGCTGGGCGTCGGCCAGGCCCAGCTCCCAGGGGAGGCCCGCGTGCTTGATCGACGACAGCGGGCTCGCCCCGGTGCCGCCGTTCTGGCCGCTGATGTGGACCACATCGGCCAGCGCCTTGACGCAGCCGGCGGCGATCGTGCCGACACCGTCCTCGGCCACCAGCTTGACCGACACCTGGGCGGCGTTGACCTGCTTGAGGTCGTAGATGAGCTGGGCGAGGTCCTCGATCGAGTAGATGTCGTGGTGGGGCGGCGGCGAGATCAGGCCCACGCCCGGCTGGGTGTGCCGCAGGCGGGCGATCTCGGCCGACACCTTGTGGCCGGGCAGCTGGCCGCCCTCGCCGGGCTTGGAGCCCTGGGCCATCTTGATCTGCAGCTCGTCGGCGTGGGCCAGGTACTCCGGCGTGACGCCGAAGCGCCCCGAGGCGATCTGCTTGATCTTGGAGTTCTTGTCGTCCCGGCCCTGCCCCCGGGTGCGGTAGCGGTAGGGGTCCTCGCCGCCCTCGCCGCAGTTGGACATGGCCCCGAGCAGGTTCATCGCCTGGGCCAGCGTCTCGTGCGCCTCCTTGGACAGCGCACCGTGCGACATCGCGCCGGTCGAGAAGCGCTTGGCGATCTCGGTGGCCGGCTCGACCTCGTCGATCGCGATCGGGTCGGACGTCGGGACCAGCTCGAGCAGGTCGTGCAGCTCGATGAGCGGCCGGTCGTTGGCCAGCTTGGCGAAGGCGTCGTAGCGCTCCGAGGACTCGGACCGGATCGCGGCCTGGAGCAGGTGGGCGATCAGCATGTCCCGGTCGCCGTCGCCGTCGCGCTCCTGGACCAGCGTCAGGTCGTTGAGCGCCTGGACCGTGTCCTTGTCCTTGCTGTGCGGCTCGCCGCCCTTGCGGACCCGGAAGAAGCCCGGCGACTCGAGGTCGACCGCGGCCCCCCAGCCGGCGGCGTGGCGGGCGAGCGTGTCCTCGCCCAGCGCCTGCCAGCCGATGCCGCCCACGACGTTGGGCGTGCCGGTGAAGCACACATCGACGACCTCGGGGGCGAGCCCGACGACCTCGAAGATCTGCGCACCGCGGTAGGAGTCGACCGTGCAGATGCCCATCTTGGACAGGATCTTGAGCACCCCGGCCTCGACCGCGGCCTGGTAGCGGCCCTGGGCCTCCGGGCTGGTCAGGTCGCCGTCGTCGACCCGGTCGGCCTCGGACGCCACCGTGGCGAGTGCCAGCCGGGGGCAGATGGCGTCCGCGCCGTAGCCGAGCAGGGCGGCGAAGGCATGGACGTCGAACACGTCGTCGGCCGCGACCACGAGCGCGGTGCGCGACCGCAGCCGCCGCTCGGACAGCGCCTGGTGGACCGCGCCACAGGCGATCAGCGAGGGGACGGGCGCCCGGTCGGGCCCGGCCTCGTCGCCGTCGATCACCAGCGTGCCCGCGCCTCCCTCGACCGCGGCGACGGCCTCCGCGGTCAGCCGGACCACCGTGGCCCACAGCCCCTCCGGGCCGTCCTTGGCCGGGAAGGTGGCGTCGAGCGGGATGACCGGCCACGGGGCTTGGTCGGTCAGCTCCAGGTTGTCGATGCCCGCGGGGTAGAGGAAGAACGACGGGAGCTGGAGCAGCTCGGGCCGCCTCGGCCGACTCGGCCATGAGCGGCTCGCGAGGCCCGAGCACCGTCCGCAGGCTCATCACCAGCCGCTCCCGCAGGGGGTCGATCGGCGGGTTGGTCACCTGGGCGAACCGCTGGCGCAGGTAGTGGCTCAGCGGCCGCGACCGCGGCGCGAGGTTGGGGCAGCGGCGAGTCGTCGCCCATCGAGAACGTGGGCTCGTGCGCGTCGGTGGCCATCGGCTTGAGCACCATGGCCACGTCTTCCTTGGTGAGGCCGTGCATGGCCTGGCGCTCGACCAGGTCGTCGGGCACCTCCAGCGCGGCCTCGCCCGGGTTGAGCTGGTAGAAGCCGTCGCCGGCCCAGCGGGCGTACGGCGCCCGGGCGGCGATCCGCTCCTTGCACGTCGTGGTCGTCGAGGAAGCCCCGGGTGGGGTCGATGAACAGCATCTGGCCGGGCCCCAGCCGGCCCCGGACGACGCCCCCGTGGCCCGACACGTCGACCGCGCCCACCTCGGAGCAGACGGCGATCAGGCCGTCCTCGCAGATCTGGTAGCGGAGCGGCCGCAGGCCGTTGCGGTCGAGCCGGGCGCCGACGCCGATCCCGTCGGTGAACACGACGCCGGCCGGGCCGTCCCACGGCTCCATGAGCGCCGAGTGGTAGCGGTAGAAGCCCCGGACCTCGGGGTCGAGGTCGCGCACGTTCTCCCAGGCCTCGGGCACGAGCATGGCCATCACGTGGCGGGGGTCGCGGCCGCCCCGCATCAGCAGCTCGACGACCGAGTCGAGCTTGCCCGAGTCGGAGGTGTCGTCCGGGATCACCGGGCGGAACAGGTCCTCGTCGCCGAGGCCGGCCGCCACGGTGCCGAGCTCGGCCCGGCCCCGCATCCGGTTCTCGTTGCCCCAGATGGCGTTGATCTCGCCGTTGTGGCACAGCGTGCGGAACGGCTGGGCGCGCTCCCAGGTGGGCAGCGTGTTGGTCGAGAACCGCTGGTGGAAGACGGCGAACGATGCGGCGAACGACTCCTCGTGCAGGTCGGGGTAGTAGTCGGCCACGGCGTCGGCCGGGGCCAGACCCTTGTAGACCATCGTGCGGAACGAGCACGACGCCACATACGTGCCCTGCGTCCCGCGCTCGATGCGGCGGCGGAGGCGCAGCGCCCGGCGCTCGGCCTCGGAGTCGGCGCTGACCCCGACGCCGGCGCCGGTGAACACCACGTGGACGACGTGCGGCGCGGTCCGGCGAGCGAGGTCGCCGAGGGCGCTGGGGTCGGTCGGCGGCTCGCGCCAGTCGACCAGCGCCAGGTCCTCGGCCGCCAGGGCGGCCTCGACACCCGGCCGCGGGTCGTCCCCGCGGACGAACAGCACGGCCACGCCGTTGCCCTCGCCGAACAGCGCCGGCGGTATCGGCACCAGCAGACCCGACCCGTCGGCCGTGCGGGCGTCGGCGGCCACGGCGCCCCGATGCTTGACGCAGGCGAGGCCGCCGAGGGCGGCGACGACGATGGCGCGGGACGAGCGGCCGTAGGCGTCGGCGACGAAGCCGATGCCGCAGGCGTCGAGCTCGCGGGTCGAGGGGGGGAGCACGGCGCGGATCCTCCTGCCTTTCGGGCGTGCCGGTGGCGCTACCGGCGGGTCTGAGAGACCGGACCACGGGCCCAGCCGGCGTGCCGACCGAGTACGTGCCGATCCCAGGGTCGGGCACTGCAGTCGGGGGCTGCATCCGCGTCGGCACTGAAGCGAAGCGGGCGCCGTTGCCCGGGCCCCCGTCGAAGGGTCCAGTCAGGTTACCCGATGACCGAACAAGCGGCTGACCAGGGTTACCGTCGCGTCACCCGCCGGTCACCTGCTCGGTCACGAACACGGCGGCCGGCTGGCCGATCGTCGCCATCTGGTTGACCAGCCGTTTGACCTCGGGGGTGCCCGCTGGGTCGAAGGCGATGTTGACCAGCCGGTCGTCGATGTCGTCGGTGTCCATGCCGGCGCGCGCCAGCGCCCCGGCCAGCTCGGTCCGCAGCCGGTCGTAGCGGGCCCGCTCGGCCGGCGTGCGGCGGTCGACGTAGGCCACCTCGCTGGCGTCGGGGCGGTCCTGCCGCCAGTGCTCGATGTCGTTGCCGACCGCCATGTGGACCTCGGCCGTGGCGTCGCGGGGCTCGATGATGCGATCCGGCCGCAGCGCTACCTCGTTGGGCGGCAGGGCGTTGGCGTCGAGCCCGTGGCGCTCCAACTCGAGCAGCAGGCCCTGGGCGGGACCACCCATGGCCACCGGGTCCTGCCAGGTCACGAGGTAGTGGCCGGCCTTCCCCCCACCGGGCGGTCGCCGTCCGCGGTCAGGGCGGCCACCGTGCCGGGGGCGAGCGCGGCGAGGACGGCCGACTGGTCGGCGGCCGGCACGTCGACGTGGGCGGCGTCGACCGTGAACAGCACGGTCCAGACGACCAGCACCCCGGCGAGCACCGCGGCCCCGACCCGGTGGTACGGGGGCGCGTTGCGGCCGTCGCCGGCGGGCGCCGGCCGGCGGGACAGGGCGGCCAGCGCGCTCCAGCCGATGGCCAGCACCATCAGCGCGTGTCGTCCCCCAGGCCCACAGGGCCAGGTAGAACCACACCTCGCCGAAGATCCGGCTGACCGAGACCGCGCTCAGCACCAGCACCAGCCCCAGGAGGGCGTGGAGCCGCATCGAGCGTGGGGCCGGCCTTGGCCCGCCAGGCGACGACCACCGAGGCCAGCCACACCGCCACGAGCACGAGGGCGGGCAGCGACGAGCCGCTCGTGCCCGGCTGGCCGCCCGCGAAGCGCCACACGTTGAGGTGGACGCCGAGCAGCTCGAAGCCCCGGCTGGCGCCGATCGGTGCCTCCGTCGGGTGGCGCAGGTGCTCGAGGACGATCGACAGGTTCCCGGGGGAGTCGCGTAGCTGCTCCACGATCGGCGGCAGCCACACGACGAACCCGACGAGGAGCGTCGCCGCGGTCCAGCCCAGCACCGGGCGCCGGTAGCCCCGGTCGGACCGCCGGCGCCAGAGCCGCACGGCGAGGACGGCGGCCAGGGCGGCGGCCACCCCGCCCACCAGCCCCAGGTAGGAGTTGTGGGCCTGGAGGCACCACGAGCCGGCGAACGCGGCCAGCGGCAGCAGTGCCACGTCGTCGCACAGCACCGACCAGGCGGCCAGCAGGAACACCAGCCACCACAGGAGCGGCAGGTAGGGGTTCCAGGCCTCGGTCAGCGTGGCGGCGCCGTAGAGGTGGGTGAGCACGGCCAGCAGCGCGGCCAGCGCCAGCATCAGGCGGACGCCACCCCGCCGGTTGGCGACCCACAGCACGACGGCCATGGCCGCCAGGTTGAGGGTGGCGGTGGCGACCTGGAGCCCGAACGCGCTGTCGCCCATCAGCGTGTACACCGGCCGCAGCGCCCAGTAGGCGAGCGGCCCGGGGTGGCTGCCCCGCACCCCGAACGCCTCGATGCGGCCGGCCGCGCCCACCAGCGTGGGATGGCTCGTGCCGACGTCGCGCACGCGGATCTCGGCCTGGGCGAGGTCGAGCAGCGGGTACCACCGGGGGCTGTGCAGCACCCCCAGCGCGACCACCAGCGGCACCGCCAGCAGCACCAGGCAGGCCGCGCCGACGACCAGGGGCCGGCGCCACCACGGGACCCGGGCCTCGGGGGCGGCGGGGTCGGCCCCGGCCTCGTCCGACCCGACCGCGCCTCCGTGGGGAGCGGCGGTGCCGGCGTCGGCCAGGTCGGTCATTGCCCGACCGACTCCTTCGGCAGGGCGAACACCGCCACCGGCTGCCCGATGGCGACCATTCGCTGGACCTTGTTGCGGGTGGCGGCCGACAGATCCATGTTGAAGTAGAAGCTGAACAGGACCTGGTCGATCTTCGGCACCAGATCGGCGCGGCCGATCGTGACCAGCTCGTCGGCCAGGTCGTGGCTCAGCCGGTCGTACTCCCGGCGCTCGGCCGGCGTGCGCAGGTCGAACTGTGCGATCGGGACGACATCGGGGTTGTCGGTCCACAGCGGGATGTCCGGCCCGACCGAGACATGGATCTCGGCCGTCTCCTGACCCGGGAACAGGACCCGGTGCGCCTTGGCGCCGACGCCGTGGTACTCGACCACGCCGACGTCGTAGCCCCGCCGCTCCAGCTCGTCGAGCAGGCCCCAGCCGGCCGCGCCGAGGTCGGCGCCGTCGGTCCAGGTGATGAGGTAGCGGCCGTCGGGCCCGCCGCCGGGGATGGTCTCGTCCTCGATGGCGGCGACCGTGTCGTCGGTCATGAGGCCGACGTACTGCGACACCCGGGGCTTGACCACCTCGGCGCTCGCGGCATGGAACGTGAACGGCGCGACCCAGGCCACCAGCACGAGGCCCACCAGCGCCGGCACGGCGGCGCGGGCGGGCCGCGGGGCCCCGCCGGGGCGCGCCGCCAGCACCGTCGCCGCGGTCCAGCCGATCGCCACCAGCACGAGCGTGGTGATCGGCCACGCCCACAGCATCAAGTAGAACCAGATCGTGTCGAGGATGCGGCTGGCCGACACCAGGCCCAGCACGAGCGCCATCCCGACCACCAGGTGCAGGCGCAGCAGCGTGGCCCGCCGCAGGCGCAGGGCGTCGTCGTCGCCCGGCCGCAGCCGCCAGGCCACGAGCACGGCCGCGAGCCAGGCCGCCACCAGCAGGAGGCCGGGGACGATCGACCCCGTGGTCGCCTGGTGGCCGCCGAGGAAGCGCCACAGGTTGAGGTGGACCGCCAGCGCCTCGCCGCCGACGTGGTAGCCCACGGGCCTGGCGGTGTCGTCGAAGAAGAAGTTGTGGATGATCAGCGCGGCGTTGCCCGGCTCGCTGCGCAGCTGGTCGATCATGGTCGGCAGCCACAGCACGAAGCCGATCAGCAGCGACAGGCCCGCCCAGCCGAGCACGCGGCGCCGGTCCTGGCGGTCGCCGCGGCGCACGATCAGCCGCACCACGAGGGCGACGACGCCGGCGGCGACGAAGCCGCCGACCAGGCCCAGGTACGACACGTGGGTCTGGGCGCAGAACGACCCCGCGAACACGGCGACCGGCAGCATGGCCAGGTCGTCGCAGGCGATCGCCCACACGGCCATCAGCGTGAGCAGCCACCACAGGATGGGCAGGTAGGGGTTCCACGGCTCGGTGAGCACGTTGATGCCGTAGGCGCTGAGCATGACGGCCATCACCGCCGCCAGGCCTAGCGCCAGCTTGGCGCCGCCCCGGCGCACCGCGATCCACAGCGTGGTGGCGACGGCCAGCGTGTTCAGCACGACCGTGCCGAGCAGCAGGCTCCAGGCGCTGCCGCCGAGGAGCCGGTAGGTCGGCGCCAGGGCGTAGAAGCTGATCGGCCCGGGATGGCTGCCGTCGTGGTTGTAGGCCCGGATGCGACCGATCAGGCCGATGAGCGGGGTGTGCGAGGTGCCCACGTCCCGGACGCGCAGCTCGGTCTGGGCCAGGTCGAGCAACGGGTACCAGCGGGGCGTGTGCAGGGCGGCCACGGCCACGAACAGCGGCAGGCCCACGGCGGCGGTCAGCCCCAGCACCACCAGCCCGGTGCGCCGGCGCGGCCGGGGGCCGGTCGGGGCCTCGTCCGGGGCCTCGGGCGCAGGCGTCGCGGCGGCCTCCGGCTCGGGCTCGGTCCGGGTCGCGGCGGGTGCGGGGGTCACGGCCTGGTCGGTCACGCGTTCGGGTCCCAGGTGAAGACGGCGATCGGCTGGCGGACCTGGCCCATCACGTACACCGGCACGCGCAGCTCCTCGGGCAGGCGGGGGTCGGCGGCGACGCCGAAGAAGTTGCTGTCGAGGTCGCGCAGCATGTCGTCGAGCCCGGCCCGCTCCAGGCCGGCGACGACCTCGTCCCGGGCCTGCTCGTAGTCGGCCCGCTGCGCCGCGGTGCGGGGGTCGACGTAGGCGATCCGGCGCGAGCCCGGGTGGGCCGCGGCCTCGTCGATGGCGGCACCGCCCACGGCCAGGTGGAGCTCGGCGTCGGCGTCGGCGGGGTCGATCAGCCGGTGGGCGCGGAGCGCGATCTTCTGGCCGCGGTCGGCCCGGGCGTCGTAGCCGCGCCGCTCCAGCTCCAGCAGCAGGCCCTGGCCCTGGCCGCCGAGGTTGTACGCGTCGGTCCAGGTGACGAGGTAGGTGCCGTCGTGGCCGCCGGGCCCGGGCACGTCCCCGCCGTCGATGGCGGCCAGCGTGGGCGCGACGACGCGGCCGAGGTCGTTCGACAGCGCCATCGCCGATTCCTCGGTGTCGGGCGCCGACCGGGCGGCGAGGACGGTCGGCACCAGCACCAGCACCCCGAGCGCAGCGGCGGGCGCCCACGACAGCCGCGATGCGGTCCCCGCCCCGAGCCCGCGGTCGACCAGGGCGAGCCCGGTGAGGATCACGGCCACCGCGGCGAGGGCGGCCGTGCCCCACGCCCAGAGCATGAGGTAGTCCCACGCGGGGCCGAAGATGCGGCTGATGGCGACGAGGCCCAGCGCCAGCGCCGACCCGGCGACGACGTGGAGGGCCGTGAGGGTCCGCTGCCGCACGACCAGGACCGCCACCGCCGCGGCCGCCGCCCAGAGGGCCGCGAGCGCCACGCCGGGCACCAGGGAGCCGGACAGCGCGTCCGAGCCGCGGGCGATGTTCACGACGTCGAGGTGGTGGAGCCACAGGCGTCCCGCCTGCCCGAGCCCGATCGGCGGCTCGGACGGGTGCCGGAAGCTGGCGATGATGATGGACAGGTTCCCCGGGTTCCCGCCGAGCTGCTCGACGAACACCGGGAGCCACAGCAGGGCGCCGAGCGCCACGCTGGCCCCGGTCCAGCGCACCAGTGCCCGCCGGGCGCCGGCGTCGTCGCGCCGGCCGCGCCACGACCAGGCCAGCCCGCCGACGACGACGACGGACATCCCGCCGACCAGCGCGACATAGGGCACGTGCGTCTGGGCGCACAGGGAGCCGGCGAAGACGGCCACCGGCAGCAGCGCCACGTCGTCGCACAGCACGCTCCACACGCACACCAGGAACAGCACCCAGAACAGCACCGGCATGTACGGGTTCCACGGGTAGACGAGGACCGCCGTCGAGTACAGGCGCATCAGGAACGCCAGGCCGGCCGCCAGCGCGAGGGCGCCCCGCAGGCCCGCCCGGCGGTGTGCCACCCACAGGATCGCCGCCACCACCGCGACGTTGATCACCGCGTCGGACAGGTTGAGCGCCCACGAGCTGCTGCCGGCGAGCCGGTATACCGGCGCGAGCAGGTAGAAGCTGAGCGGGCCGGGGTGGCTGCCCTGGGTGCCGTAACCGAAGATCCGCCCGCCGAGGCCGAGCAGCGGGGGGTGCGCCAGGCCGACGTCCCGCACCCGCATCTCGATCTGGGCCAGGTCGACCAGCGGGTACCAGCGGGGACTGCGGACCGCGGCGGCCGCGATCGCGATCGGCGCGGCCACCACCGCCGTGAGCACGGCGACCGTGAGCACCGTGCGCCCGCGGCCGGGGCCGGGCTCGGCCGGCGCCTGGGGGGCGTCGGGCGCGTCCGGCGCGGCCGGGGTCTCGGTGGCCGCCGGCGCCTCCGGCGCGTCGGGCGCGACCGTCTCGGTCATGGCAGCCGCTTGAGCACCTTGAGCAGGCCGAGCTTCACCGGGGACTGGTGGTGCGAGGCGCCCTCGCGCTCGAGCGAGCCGCGGTTGGCCAGGAACCACTCGTACGACTCGATCACCGCCGATGCGTTCGAGTGCTGCGGCGCCCAGCCCAGCTCGGTCTGGGCCCGCGTGGTGTCGAACCACAGCGACTCGGCGTACAGCAGCCAGTGGTAGGGCGCGAACGGGGCCAGGCCCACCGTGGCCAGGGCCTTCATCCCGATGCGGGCCGGCGCCGCCGGCAGCGAGCGCACCCGCGATCCGGTGCCGGCGTGCTCGGCCAGGGCGCCGAGCGTCTCGCGCATCGTCCCGAACTCGGTGGCGCCGATGTTGTAGGTCGCCGGCTTGTCGCGCTCGGCCGCCCGGAGCACGGCGTCGGCCAGGTCGTTGGCGTGGACGAACTGGTAGCGGTTGTCCCCGGACCCCAGCACGTAGACGGGCGCGCCCTCGGCCACGAATTCGAAGAGTACGGCGATGATGCCGAGCCGGCCGTGACCGAGGATGGTCCGGGGCCGCACGATCGACACGTCGAGGCCGCCGTCGGCCGCGTCCCGGCACAGGTGCTCGGCCTCGAGCTTGGCCCGGCCGTAGGCCTCCAGCGGGCGGCCGGGCGTCTCCTCGGTCACCGGGTTCGACTCGGGGACGCCGAAGATCGCGCTCGACGAGGTGTGGACGACCTTGGACACGCCGCGGTCGCGGGCCGCGAGCAGGACGTTGGCGGTGCCGGACACGTTGACCGACCAGAACAGCTCGCGGTCCTTGGCCAGCGGCACCTGCGCCACGTTGTTGAGCACGACGTCGACGCCGGTGGTCGCGTCGCGCAGGCCGTCGATGTCGCGGACGTCGCCGGGCGCGTACTCGACGCGCGCGGCGTCCGGGCCGGTGCGCTCGGCCGGCGGGTTGAGGTCGAAGATGCGGACGCGGTCGCCCCGGGCGAGCGCGAGGTCGGCGAGGATCGACCCGAAGTAGCCGCTGCCGCCGGTGATCAGGACCGTCCGGGCCATCGCTAGAGCTGCTCTCCGTGGTCGAGGCACCAGCGGATGCTGGCGCGCATGCCTTCCTCCAGCGCGACGGCCGGCGCGTAGCCCAGCTCGTCGCGGGCCCGCGAGATGTCGCAGGCGATCGTGTCCTTGAGCTCGCCCAGCACGTGCAGCGGCTGCACGTAGCGGCCGCGGCCCTGGAGCAGCACGTCGACCCGCTCGGCCAGGCGGGCGAATGCCCGCGGCATGCGCAGCTCGCGGGGGCCCGAGGTCGCGAGTCCCTCGGCCTCCAGCGCGCGGCGCACCGTGGCCAGGATCTCCCGCAGCTCGTAGGGCTCGGCGTCGGCGACCCAGTAGGCGTTGCCCGGGGCCTTGTCGGCCACCTCGGCCCGCAGCAGGCCCTGAACGAGGTTGTCGGTGTAGACCATCGACCGCCGCTGGCTGCCGTCGCCGACCAGCGGGAACCGGCCCCGCCGGATCGTACGGAAGAACTGGCTCTGGCGGGGCGGCTGGTACGGCCCGTAGAACCACGGCGCCCGGACCATCACCGTGGCGCAGGTCGCCCCGGTCGTTGGCGGCCTGGACGATCTGCTCGGCCTCGTACTTCGACTGGCCGTAGCCGAGGTACGGGTCGTACGGCGAGTCCTCGGTGAACCGCTCGTCCGGCGAGGCGTTGACGCCGAAGGGCGAGTTGGACGACACGTGGACGAACCGGGCGGCGCCGGAGCGCCGGGCCCGGTCGACGATGTTCTGGGTGCCGCCGACGTTGACGTCGAAGAACTCGCGGGTCGAGCGCGTCGGGTGGATGACCGCGGCGGCGTGGAACACGGCGGCGTCGGCGCCCACGCCGTCGAACAACCGGTCGACGGTGGCCGGGTCGCGGATGTCGCCGACGATCACCTCGATCGCGGGCGAGATCAGCGCCAGGGGCCCGGCGTGGTCGTCGACGGGGACGAGGCAGCGCACCCGCTCGCGCTCGGGCGCCAGGGTGCGGACCAGGTTCTGGCCCAGCCAGCCGGACGCGCCGGTGACGACGGCGGTGGCGGCGGGGGTGCCGGCCGGAACGCCGGCGTCGCCCTGCTCGGATGGGGTCACGGGATTCCGTCCATGGGTCGGAGTGCCCCCGCGGTGTCGGCGGAGGCGGAGGAGGCAGAGGAGGCGGTCACTGGTCGGCCAGGAACTGGTCGCAGTTGCGGGTGGCGATGGCCATGATCGCGGCCTGCGGGTTGACGCCGGGGGCGTCGGGGAGCAGCGACGCGTCGTTCACCCGGAGGTTGCCGTAGCCCCACACCCGGCCGAAGCTGTCGGCGCCGGTGCGGCGCCGGTTCTCGCCCATGCGGACCGTCGACGTCAGGTGCACGGTCATGAGGTTGGCGCGGGCCCGCGTCACCTGGTCCCACCAGCCGCCCACGTCCTCGAGCCGCCGGGCGACGGTCCCGCCCCGCACCGACGGGTACAGCTCGATCGCCCCGGCCGCGAGCAGCACCTCGCCGAGGTGGACGAGCCCCCGGGCCAGGCGGCTGACGTCGCCCTCGGTGAGCGAGTAGGTGACGAGCGGCGCCCGCAGGCCCCGGGCGGCGACCACCCGGCCGCTGCCCTCGCTGCGGATCGCGGCGTAGTAGACGGCGACGTTCTCCCAGTCGGCCAGCGCGTCGTCGTAGGGCTCGCCGGTGTCGGCGAGGGCGAGGGCAACGTAGCCCTTGCGGCTCGCCGAGCCGCCGATCGTCAGGAACGGCGAGAACTCGGTGACCCGGTGCATCGGCACGTCGCCGTGGTCGACCGGGTGGCGGAACCGGGCGGCGATCTTCACCGTCGGGTGCATCTTCAGGCCGTTGCCGACGTTGCGCCGGATGCCGCTGCGCTGGAGCAGCGCCGGGGTCTGCATGGCGCCGCCGCACACGAAGACGTGGTCGGCCCGGACGGTGAGGCGCTCGACGCCGCCGCCGGGATGGCTCCGCCGGCAGCGGGCGCCGACGATGCGGTCGCCCTCGCGGACCAGCCGCAACACCCGGCAGTCCGGGATGATCGTGGCGCCGGCGTCCACCGCGGCCGGCAGCATGGTGCGCGACATCGTCTGCTTGGTGCCCCGGCCCGCGGCGTCGTAGGCGAACACGCGGGCGAACTCGACGTTGCGCCAGCCGAGCTTCGTCGCGCCCCGCTCGAGCACCGCGGACGACGGCGGCGGTGCGCCGGGCACGGTCGCCACAGACAGCTGGCTCTCGACCCGGTGGGCGTAGCCGTCGAGCGCCTCGGGCCCGAACTCGTCGATGGCGTAGGTGGAGCGCCACTGCTCGGCCAGCTCGTGGGGGAGTCGGTGGTAGAGCCCGCTGTTGATCTCGGTGCTCCCGCCGACGCACCGGCCCTCGGCGTAGGCGATGACGGGGTTGCCGAGCGCACCCGTCGGGCCGCCGGTGCCGGTACTTGGCGACCATCTCGTCGAGCGAGAACGGCGCCACGGCATCGCCGTCGATCCAGGGCCCTTCCTCGAGCACGGTGACGGTGCGCCCGGCCTGCGCCAGCGCCGCCGCGGTGATGGCCCCGCCCGCGCCGGAGCCGACCACGAGAACGTCGGTGGCCAGGTCGGCCATCAGACCGCTCCTTCCGGGGCGAACTCGTTCTCGGCGAGCACGACCAGCGACTTCATCAGGCGCACGTACTGGCGCAGGACGCCGATGCGGCTCGCCTCCCACGCCTCGATCTGCCCCCGCAGCGCCCCGGCGTCGTCGGCCGGCAGGCGGCCCAGCGCCCGCAACCCGGCCACGTACCCCCCGAGCAGGAGCGACTCGCCGATCACCCCGGCGCGGAGGTGCTCGGGCATGTCGCGCAGGGAGCCGTCGACGAACGACTCGACTGACGATCTGAGGGGCTGGTCCGGGGATTCTGTGAGGGCCCCCACGACCTCGCGCTCGAACCAGAGCATGGGGTGTCAGCCTAGGACAGTCCCCGTACGTGGTGCGATCCGACGGCGGCCGTGTAGAAAAACGGTCGTGGTCTCCCGGATCAGCTCCAGACACCAGGTGACGATCCCGCCCGACGCCCTCCGGGCCGCGGGGCTGGCGGTCGGCGAGCGGGTCGTGGCCCGGGCCGACGGCCCGGGGCGGGTGGTGCTCGAACGCGAGGGCGACATCCTCGCCGACTTCGCCGGCAGCCTGACCGGCGTGTTCGACCGCGACGAGCTCCAGGCCGTGCGCGACGAGTGGGACTGACCGCGCTCGACGCGGGGCCGCTCGTCGCCTTCCTCGACGCCAGCGACCCTCGGCATGCGGCCGCCCGCCGCGAGCTCGCCGCCGCCCACGACCGGGGCGACCCCCTCATCATCCCGGCATCGGCCCTGGCCGAGTCGCTCGTCGAGCCGGCCCGCAAGGGCGCCGACGCGGTGGGCGAGGTCCGGCGCTTCGTCGAGCGGCTGCCGATCGAGGTCGTCCCGCTGGACGAGGCGATCGCCGTCGCCGCAGCCCAGCTGCGCGCCCGCCACGGCACGCGGCTCCGCCTCCCGGACGCCATCGTCGTGGCCACGGCCCACGTGCTCGACGCCGACGTGCTGGTCACCGGCGAGCGGACCTGGCCGCCCCGCTCGCGCCTCGGCCTCCGGGCCCGGCTCGTGAAGCTCTGACCAACGCAACGAAAACGACAACGACAAACGAGGCCGGTTAGGAGGCCGCCGGGGGCGGCCTCTTTGGGGATTGTGGGGGCGCTCGGGTCGGCGTCAAGGACAAGCCGGCTGCGCCGGGCCCCTCCGGGGCTCCTTGACCCCGCCCCGACCGCCCTTTTGACACTCACGGTGATCCTTACGCCGTTGTCGAACCCGGGGAAAGTCGTTGCGCGGGCAACTGGCCTCGAAAGTGGTTGGTTATCAACCACTTTCGCACCCCAGAATGAAGAAAGCCCGGCCACGGGCCACCGTGAGTGAAAGGGCGGTCAGGCGGGGGTCAAGGAGCCGCCGCAGGCGGCCGAGCGCAGCGAGCTTGTCCTTGACGCCCGCCTGACCGCCCCCACCCTGACAACAGAGGCCGCCCCCGGCGGCCTCATGGGAAGCCCCGGGGGCAGCGACCGCGAGACGTGAGTGCCCAGCCCCGGGGCGACCCAAGACGACGGCCACCAGCAGCTAGATCTCCGGCCACCGCCGCCTCTGCCGGGTGCGGCGGCGGCTGGGGTCGCCCAGCGCCCACGCCCGGCGCCAGGCCGGGGCGTCCGGGCCGGTCAAGACCGGGGTAGCGCCCGCATGCGCCCGCCGCCGGGCCTGCCACCAGTCCGTCGTGGCCTCGTCGGCCAGCTCGGCCACCGCCCTCTCGACCGCGGCCCCGAAGCGCCGCGCGTCGTCGCCCGGGGAGGGGCCAAGCGGCGCCCCGAAGGTCACCCGAGCCGTAGCGGGCGACGGCAGCTTGCGGCCCTTGCGCAGGATCTTGCCGGTGCCCTGGAGGTGGACGGGCACCACCGGCACCCCGCAGCGCAGCGCCAGGTACGCGGCCCCGCCCCGGAACGGCTGCCCCCAGCCGTCCGGGCTGCGGCCGCCCTCCGGGAAGATCAGCATCGACCAGCCGTCGTCGATCAGCGCGGCGGCCCGGTCGGCCGACCGGCGGCTGACCCGGCTGCGCTCGATCGGGACCGCGCCGATGACCAGGGCCGACAGGGCGCTGGTGGCGGCCGTGCGGAAGAAGTAGTCCGCCGCCGCGCCCACGAACAGCCGGTGGCGCCACGGCTCGGGGATCGACGTGATCAGCACCGGCGTGTCCACGTGGCTGTGGTGGTTGGCGGCGAAGATCACCGGCCCGCCTGACTCGACCAGCGCGTCGAGGCGGTCGAGGCCCTCCCGCTGGGGGCGGGCCAGCGCGGCGATGGCCGGGCGGGCGAGCGCCTCGACCAGCGCCATCCGGGCCAGCCGGGCCGGCATGCGCCGGGCCCATTCGGTGTCGTAGTCGGGGCCGGACCGGGGCCGGCGCGCCGGGACCTCGACCCCGCCGGGCACCGTGGGCGCCGAGAACGGGAACGGCGGCCGGGGCAGGCGCCGGGCGATCGCGTCGGGGAGGGCGGCCATGTGCGTCCCTGCCCTCAGCTCACGTCCGCCATGACCAGCGGCGGGTTGTGGATGTGGGTGATCGTGGCGTGCCGCCCGACGACGTCCTCGGCCATCTCCAGCGCGTCCTGAAGAGTCGACGCCGCGCTGAACCCGAGCCGCCGCACCGACCGCGGCTCGCCGCCCACGACGATCACCTTGCCGGCGTGCGCCAGGCCGTGGACGCCCCAGTACCACATGTAGAACGGGTGGACGCCGTGGTAGGCGTAGCTCGTCCGGTAGAGGTGCCGGTACCACTCGTCCTCGGCGAACTGCTTCTCGTAGCGGGCCTCGATCTCGACCGGGTCGGTCGTGTCGGCCAGCACCTGCTCGAAGAAGTCGATGTAGCTGGGGTGGTGGACCGGGTGGAACTCCCAGGGCGTCGGGTGGCTCATGATCACCACGCCGCCCTCCCGCACCAGCGGCCGGCCCCGGTACATGTTGAAGAAGTAGCCGAGCCCCGTGCACATGACGAGGATCGGGTTCATCACCGAGTCGACGTTGTAGGGGCAGATGTAGGGCAGGCCCATCGTCAGGATGTCGGTCTGGCCCTCGACCGCCACCAGCTGCTGGCGGAAGACGTTCTCGGTCGTGACCTCGTGCACGGCCTCGACCTCGCCCGCCTGCACCGACGTCAGCCCGTAGGGCGCCTGCCAGGCATGGAACACGCGCCGCCGGGCCTTGGCCGGCATCCGGTCGAGCCCCGCCTTCATCGCCACGAACGTCGCCCGGTCCCGCGCCGACCACTCCCACTCCCGCTTCTGGAGCACGGACATCGGCCCCGACGTGCCGAACGAGTCGTTGTTGAGCGTGGTCTCGATCTGGAAGATCTTGACGCCCGCATCCCGGAGCACCTTGCCCATCCGCCAGTTCGAGCTGTGCAGCTCGGACCGGTGGCGGTCCATGAAGCTGGTCGACCGGCGCATCGTCGCGACGTTGTGGTGGTGGCGCAGGCTGCGGTAGCTGGCCAGGCCGGTGGCCGTCGACTTGTGGCCGCCGTCCATGGCCACCAGGTTGATGTTGACGTACACGACCAGGTCGGACTCGGCGGCCCGGCGGTTGATCTCGACCTCCTCGCCCTGGGGCGTCGTGCCCAGGAACGCGAGGTTGTCGGTGTCCTCGGCGTCGTGGTTGTAGAGCAGCCCGTGGGGGGCGAAGGCGTCGTAGACCCGGTCGCCGACGGCATGGCGCAGCTCGGCTTCGGTCATCCGCCGGTGCAGGGCGAGCGCGGCGATGATGTGGACGTCGTCGACGCCGGCCGCGGCCGCCAGGTCGAGCACGGCCTCGATAACCCGCTGGCGGATGTCGGGCCGGCGCATCGGCGGCAGCGGCAGCGAGATGTCGTCGAAGCAGATCGTCAGCTTCATGCCCGGGTGCAGCAGCGCCCGCAGCGGGGGGCTGTCGCCCAGCGGGGCGTCGAGCGCGGCCCGGATCGCCCCCTCGGGGTCGTCGAGCGGGACCAGCGGCTCGCCGGGGTAGACGACCCGGGTCCGGCCGGCGGGCAGCTTCTCCAGCCGCAGGCTCTCGCCGTGGTGGAACAGGATCGGCGGCGTCGAGCGGTCGACGTCGAGCACGAAGCCGGGTCGGGGCACTACAGCGGCTCCTCGGTGAGGGGGGAGGGGCGGGCGTTCACGACGACCGCCGGCGGTCGAGACGCAGGTCGAAGGCGATCTTCACGGCGCCGCGGGCGCCCGACGTGGCGGCGTGGGCGACGGCGTCCTCGTAGCGGGCCAGCGGGTAGGCGGCGGACACGAGCCGGCCGAGGTCGCCGTCGGCCACCAGCTCGGCAGCGGTGGCGAAGTCCTCGTGGCGGTAGGCGTAGCAGCCCCGCAGGCTGGTCTCGCGGTGCCACAGCGCGGTGAGGTCGAGGGTGGTCCGGCCCGGCATGCCCACGGCGTGGACGGTGCCGCCGGGCGCCACCACCCGCAGCGCCTGGGTGAGGCTGGCCTCGCTACCGACGCAGTCGACCACGGCCGGGGCGCCGCCCGTGAGCTGGTCGCCGACCACCATCGACCCCGTCGTCGCCCGGACGCTGCGCGCCAGTTCGCCCGGGGCGCAGACGACGTCGGCCCCCAGCTCCTTGGCCCACCGGCGCTGCTCGGGGTGTTTCGCCGTCGCCAGGATCTCGGTGGCGGGGGACAGGCGCCGCAGCGCGGCCACGGTCAGCAGCCCGAGAGTGCCCGAGCCGATGACCGCCACCCGGCCGGCGTCGACCTGGCGCGCCGCGTGCACCGCGCAGGCGGTCGGCTCGACCAGCACGGCCTGCTCGTCGCTCAGCGTGTCGGGGACCTCGACCACCTGGCTGGGGTGCACCACCATCTCCTGCGACCAGCCGCCGCCGGTCGAGCGGCAGAACCCGCACTGGAGCCCGGGCTCCAGGTGGCCGAAGGCGATGCGCTCGCACAGGTTGACGTCGCCGGCCCGGCACGGCCCGCACGCGGGGTCGATGCCCCGGGTGGCGCAGCTCAGCACCGGCACGACGACGACCCGGCGTCCGTCGTCGAGGTCGCCGACGACCTCGTGGCCCGGCGTGAACGGGAACGACACGATCGGCTCGAAGTAGCGGGACGAGCGGCCGTCGATCGTCGCCAGGTCGCTGCCGCAGATGCCCGACAGCCGGGGGCGCAGCCGCAGCCAGTCCGGTCCGGGCGGCTCGGGCGGGTCGACGTCGCGCAGCGACAGCGGCCCGTAGCGGGCGCCGCGTCCCGGGCGCAGCGCCCCGGCCACCATCGCCGCCGCGTAGCGGGCCGGCTGGCGGGAGAAGACGAGGGCCTTCATCGCCGGCCACCTCCGCCGCCCCACACCTCGGACGTGAGCACCCGGGTCAGCAGGCCCGGCCGGCCCCCGCTGCGCCACCGCGGCCCGAGCGGCAGCACCGGCTGCGGCGCGCCGACCGCCTTGTCGAAGTGCTCGACCAGCCAGCCCCTCTTGCGGGCCAGCGCCGCCAGTCGGGTCTCGGGGTTGACGGCCACGGGGAAGCCGACCGCCTCCAGCATCGGCAGGTCCGAGGTCGAGTCGGCGTAGGCGACGCCCTCGGCCAGGTCGAAGCCGTGCTCGGCGGCGTAGTCGGCCAGCGACGAGGCCCGGGCCTCGCCGGTCGGCGGGACGTCAGTGAGCTCGCCCCGGTAGGTGCCGTCGGGCCGGGTCGCGAGCCGGGCGCACACCACGTCGTCGAACAGCGGGCGCAGCGGCCCGATGGCGAAGTCGAGGGCCCCGGTGATGAGCAGCGTGCGGTGCCCGAGCCGGCGGTGTTCCCGCACCCGGCGGATGGCGGCCGGGAACGACTTGGCCAGCAGCAGGTGGCTGAACATCTCGGTGGCGTCGTCGTCGAGCTGGGCCACCGGGGCACGGTCGTAGCGCCGGTAGAAGTGGCGCAGGAAGTCGCTGCGGTCACGGCGGTCGAGCGCCAGCAGCGACGGCGCCTCGGCCAGCGCCCGCAGCGCGTAGCGCAGGCGGTCGTCCGGCGGGAGCCGCCGGGTGGCGAGCCACGAGTACGACGCCACCACGTTCGAGGCGATCAGCGTGTTCTCCAGGTCGAACGCGGCGAACTGGCGCTCGGGCGCCAGCACCTGGCGCCGCAGCCGGTCGCTGCGGTTCTCGATCGTCCGCCCGCCCGGCGTCGTCCGCACCCGGGCGTGGTTGACGACCGACGGCAGGTGGACGTCCCGGACGTAGCGCGTCCAGTCGATCACCCGGGGGTCGAAGCAGAACGCCTCCCGGTCGTCCGCGCCGAGCGCCTCGAACCGGGCGAGCAGGCGGTCGACGCCGTAGATCGCCTCGCACTCGGCGTACGCGCCGTACAGCTCGACGTAGCCCAGCGCCCGCTCGGCCTCGTCCCGGCGCTGCTCCATCCGGGCCGCCCACTCGGCCTGCCGTCCCCGCAGGGGCAGGGCCTGCAGCGTCGACTCGGCCCGCTGGGCGACGTCCTTGGCCCGCTCCAGCTGGCGCTGGACGCGGCCCCGGCCGGGGAACGACCAGTCGGGCACGACGATCGGCTGGCCCTCGCCGTCGTAGAGCGGGTGCTCCAGGAACCAGTCCCGCACAAGGTCGACCAGGTTGCGGTAGCGCAGCGGGTTGGTCGACCCCGAGGCCACCTGCACGATCTCCGGCTCGGCTGGCGGGCCGCCCGCCGCCTTCTCGATCACCGCCGCCACCACCAGGTCGACGGGGATCACGTCGACGGTGCCCTCGGGGACGCCGGGGAACTCGCGCAGCAGGCCGCGGGCGTAGCTGACGATGATCGGCTCGGCCATGCGGAAGCCCCGGATCCAGCCGGGCCGGGGGTCGGCCCACGCCGACTCGATGATCGACGGCCGCACGATCGAGACCGGCACGTCGCCCCGCTGGGCCAGCAGCGCCCCCTCGCCGAGCGCCTTGGTGTAGGCGTAGGCGTCGGGCCAGCCCAGCGACGAGGCCCGGGCGCGGCCGGCCGCCACCATCCGCTCCTTGACCCAGGCCTCGCGGCGTTGCTCGGTCTTGGCCGCCAGCGCCGGGATGCCGGCGGCGCCGAGCTCGCGGCGGGCCTCCTTGCGGAACCGGACCAGCGCCTCGGGCGTGCGGCTCTCGGCCTCGGCGTCGGTGCGGGCCCGGCGCGCGCCGTCGACCTCCGACCGCCAGTCGACGTCGACGTAGAACGGGCTGTCGTGCACCGGGTCCTCGGGGGCGGCGCCCCGGCGGTTGCCGGCCACGTAGCAGGTCGACACCGACACGAGGTGGGGGGCGACGCCCAGGTGCTGGAGCGCCTGCACGACCCGGCTCGGCCCGAGCAGGTTGACCTCGACCGCGGTGTCGAGCGGCGAGTCGAACGCCACGGCGGCGGCCGAGTGGATGACGATGTCGCAGCTCGCCAGCGCGGCCCGGTCGGCGTCGTCGAGCCCGAGGCCGTCGCGGCCCACGTCGCCGGAGATCACCGTCACCCGCTGATCGAGCACGGCGTCGAGCGCGGCGCTCCCCAGGTCGGACCGCAGCCGCTCGAAGGCGTCGTTGCGGAAGACTTCCCGGCGGACCCGCTGGGCGGCCGTCGACCGGCGCCCAGGGCGGATCAGCAGCACCAGCTCACAGCCGGGGACCGAGCGGACCAGCCGCTCGACCAGGGCGGTGCCGAGGAAGCCGGTGGCGCCGGTGATGGCGATGCGCTTGCCGTCGAGTGCCTCGGGGATCACGCGCACCTGTCTACCATTTGGTAGATGGCACGGCTGATGACGCCTGCGGGCCGCACGGCCGAGCGCACGTTGATGGCCGCGCTCGAGGCCTTCGGCACGCGGGGCTTCGGCGCGACCTCCCTCGACGACCTGGCCGGCGAGCTGGGCATCCGCAAGCAGACGATCCTCTACTGGTACCCGTCCAAGGACGCCCTGCTGGCTGCGGTCATCGACCGGGTGGCGGCCGAGGTGACCGTCCGCCTGCAACGTGCCGTCGCCACGGCGGAGCCCGGCTTCGCCCGGGTCGAGGCGGTGGTCAAGGCGATGTTCCGCCTGGCCGCCCGCCACCCGCCGATGCTCGGCTTCCTCCGCGAGGTCACCCGGCTCGGCCCGCCGGCGTCGACCCGGCTGCTGGCGGACATCGCGCCGCTCATCGACCGGGCGGCCGGGTTCCTGGAGGCCGAGATGGACGCCGGCCGCATCCGCCGCCACGATCCGAGGCTCATCCTGCTGGCCGCGTACTCGATGGTCACCGGCCTGGCGACCGAGGTCGAGGTGCTGCGGGCGTTCGGCGAGCAGCCGACGCTGGCGTCGCTCATACGGCGTCGAGACGAGCTGATCGCGCTGCTGCGCGACGCGCTGGTCCCCGCGGGCTGAGGCGCGGCGCTAGCCGGTGGCGATCGGCCCGTAGACCGCCTCGATGTTCGCGATGGTCGACAAGCACATGAGCACCTGCCCGCCGATGGTCACGTTGGCCGAGATGGTCCCGGCGGCGTTGACCGCGCCGTCGCCCCGGAACTGGTACACCGGCCCGCCGCTGTCGCCCGGGTGGCTGGGGACGTCGATGCAGCTGAACACATAGGCGTGACCGGCCGCGTCGCAACAGAGGGTCTGGTTCACCCGCGGACGCGACCGCAGGGGTCGCCGGCGCTGCCGATGCCGTCGAAGCACAGCCACAGGCCGGTCGTGATCTGGGCGTTGGACAGGCGGCTCCGGACGACGCGCAGGCCGTCGCTGAGCTGGACGATCGGGTAGGCCGGGTATTTCAGCAGGCCGAGCGAGTAGACGAGGGTGTCGGCCGTCACGGTCGGCGCGCTCTGGTAGCTGTTGTACCGGACCAGGTCGACCAGCGAGTTGCCGATGGCGAGCAGGTCGTTGACGCGTCCGCAGTGGCCCGCGGTGCTGCCCCACGCCCCGTAGAAGTTGATGAACAGCCAGCCCGTCGTGCGGCCGAAGACCTGGCTGCCGACCCAGACCCGCGTGAAGAGCCCGGAGTAGAAGGGCGGGAACGCGTTGCGGTCGAGCGGGTGGACGGCGATGTCGCTGGCCGACTCGACGCGGACCGCGGCCGCGGGATCGCCGGCGGCGCCGCTGGTCCGCTCGGCCTGCGGCTCGGCGGCCTGGCGGGCCGCCGCCTGCGAACTCGCGGTGACGCCCGCGACGTCGGCGCTCGCAGTCTGGACGAGCACCTGGTTGGTCGGGACGTCGATGCTCACCGAGAACGGGCCGGCGGCGGCGGTCGAGCGAGGCCGCGATCCTGGCCTGCATGGCGGCCAGCTCGTCGTAGCCGTGCGCCACGTCGTCGACCAGGACCCGGCGAACACCCCGGGTCAGCCGCGCCACCGTGGCGCGGTCGGCAGCGGTGACGCCGACGACCTGGACGTGCACGGTGTCGGTCCCACGGCCGGGCTCGATCCAGTAGCCGCCGTAGCGGTCGCCGAGGGCCGCTTGGCCACTGTCAGCGTTTTCTCAGCGCTTCAGGGAGAGGCGGCTACGGCGGTCGTGGCGCTCGACGGCGAGGCGGACGAGCTCGTCGACCAGGTCGGGATACGACACGCCGCTGGCCTCCCACAGCATCGGGAACATCGAGCCGGGCGTGAACCCGGGGATCGTGTTGATCTCGCTGACCAGGAAACCCCGCCCGCCCTCCTCGTACAGGAAGTCGACCCGGGCCATGCCGTCGCAGCGCAGCGCCCGGTAGGCCCGGGCCGCCAGGTCCCGGACCTCGGCGGTCTCCTCGGCACCGAGCGGCGCCGGAATCAGCAGGTCGCAGGCGCCCTCGAGGTACTTGTCCTCGTAGTCGTAGAACTCGCGGCTGGCGACGACCTCGCCCGGTACGGACGTGCGTACGTCCGCGTTGCCGATGACGCCGACCTCGATCTCGCGCCCGGCGATGCCCTCCTCGATCACGACCCACTCGTCGTAGGTGGCGGCCAGCTCGACCGCGGCGTCGAGCTCGCCCGGCCCGTGCACCTTGGTGACGCCCACCGACGAGCCCATGTTGGCGGGCTTCACGAACAGTGGGTAGGGGAGGGCGGCGTCGGCGACGGCGGCGTGGGCTCGGCCGGTCTCGCTGTCGCGCAGCACGGTGTAGCGGGCCGCGGGCAGCCCGTGGACGCCCAGCACCTCCTTGGCCTTGACCTTGTCCATGCACAGCGCTGATGCCAGCACGCCGGAGCCGACGTAGGGGATGCCGACCAGCTCGAGCATGCCCTGCACGGTGCCGTCCTCGCCGTGGGGGCCGTGCAGCAGCGGCAGCACGACCGTCGGCAGGTCGTCGGGCGACGCCGTGACGGTCTGCAGCGGCTCGACCGCGGTGCCGGTCGCCGCCAGCCCCGGAAGCGCGGCCCGGCCCTGGGCGAGCGCGGCGATCGCGGCCTGGTCCTGCACCCAGGCGCCGTCCCGGGTGATCCCCACGGGCACCAGCACGTAGCGGTCGCGGTCCGCGGCGGCGAGGACGTGGGCTGCCGTCGTGCACGAGACCTCGTGCTCCGCCGACTGCCCGCCGAAGAGCACGACGAGCCGGACGCGGTCGGTGTTGGCCATGGGGAGCGAGCGTACCGGGGACCGGCGGTCCGGTCGGCGGACGCCGGGGTGCCAAGATGCCCGACCGTGGAACTGCGCACGAGCGAGATCGCCGCGGCGACCGGCGGTCGCCTGGTCGGGCCTGACCGCGGGGTGTGTGGCGCGACGATCGACTCGCGCCTGGTGACCGGGGGCGAGCTTTTCGTCCCGGTGGTCGCCGAACGGGACGGCCACGACTTCGTCACCGCCGCGCTCGCCGCGGGGGCGGCCGCCTACCTGACGTCCCGCCGGGCACTCCCGGACGAGGGCGTGCCCGCGGTCGAGGTCGGCGACACGGGCGAGGCGCTGACCGCGCTCGGGCGCCACGCCCGCGACCGCCTCGCCGGGCAGGCGGGCGACCGGGTCGTCGGCATCACCGGCTCCGTGGGCAAGACCAGCGTCAAAGATCTGCTGGCCGCGGCGCTGGCCGTCCGCTGGCGGACTACCGCCAGCGTGGGGAGCTTCAACAACGAGCTGGGCGTGCCGCTCACGCTGCTCAACGCGCCGGGCCACTGCGAGGCCGCGGTCGTCGAGATGGGCGCCCGCGGGGTCGGGCACATCGCCGAGCTTGCCGCCGTCGTCCGGCCGAGCGTCGGGGTCGTGACCCGCGTGGCGGCGGTCCACACCGAGCTGTTCGGCGGCCTGGACGACGTCGCCGCGGCGAAGGGCGAGCTGGTCGAGAGCCTGCCGGCGTCGGGCACGGCGGTCCTCAACGCCGGCGATCCCCGGGTGGCCGCGATGGCCGCCCGGACCAGCGCTCGGGTGGTCACGTTCGGGACCGGGGGCGACGTCCGGGCCGAGGCGGTCGCCGTCGACGACGAGCTGCGGGCCCGGTTCCGGCTGGTCTCGCCGTGGGGCCGGGCCGAGGTGGCCCTGGCGGTGCGGGGCGCGCACATGGTCGACAACGCCCTCGCCGCGGCCGCCGCCGCCCTGGTGTGCGAGGTGCCGGTCGAGGCCGCGGCCGCCGCGCTGGGCGGTGCGAGCCTGTCGCACTGGCGCATGGACCTGCGCACGCTGCCGTCGGGGGCCCGCCTGCTGAACGACGCCTACAACGCCAACCCCACGTCGATGGCCGCCGCCCTCCGGGCGCTGGCCGGGCTGCCGGCCCGGCGCCGGGTGGCGGTGCTCGGCGTGATGGCCGAGCTGGGCGCCGACGGCGAGGCCGAGCACCGGGCCGTGGGGGAGCTGGCCCGCGAGCTGGGCATCGAGGTGGTCGCCGTCGACGCCCCGGCCTACGGCGGCGCGGCGGTCGCGGACCTCGACGCGGCGGTCGCCGCCGTCGGGCCGCTGGGCCCGGGCGACGCCGTGCTGCTCAAGGGGAGTCGGGTGGCAGGCTTGGAGCGCCTGGTCGACCTGCTGGCCTGAGCCGTCGGCGCCCCGACCGGGGCCGGCGGTCGAAGCGGGCGTAACGGGCGAGCGCGAGCGAGCAGGCCGCGCCGCCGAGCAGGACGGCCGTGACCGAGGTCGCCTCGATCAGCGGCCCCGCGAGCAGGTTCCCGATCGGGACCGTGCCGCCGAAGCCCATGATCCACAGCGCCATGACCCGGCCACGCTCGTGGTCGGCGAGGTCCTGCTGGAGCACCGTCGACAGAGACGTGATGAACATGAAGTAGGTCAGCCCCAGCACCAGGGCGACGGCGAAGGCCGGGGCGGGGCTCCGCAGCAGCGCGAACACGGTCAGGGTCGCGGCGTAGGCGACCAGCGCGGCCGGGACGATGCGCTTCTTCGACTGGCGGACGAACACGGTCCCGATCGACAGCGCGCCGGCCACCGCCCCGAGGCCGAAGGCCGCGTACAGGAACCCGTAGGTCGCCGAGCGCTCGTCAATCCCCAGATTGCGCTCGGCCAGCACCGGGAACTGGCCGACGAAGGCCAGCGACACCAGCGAGAACGTGGCGATCGTGACCAGGCACCGGCGCACGAGGTCGTCCCGGCGGGCGACCGCGAACCCGCCGAGCAGCCGGCGCAGGCCCCGGTCGTCATCGGGCGGCGCGACCGGGCGGCGGGAGCCGGACGCTCAGCAGCGCGCCGACGACGAACAGGTAGCTGACGGCGTTGCCGACGAACACGGCCGGTGCCCCGAACGCCGAGAACATGAGGGCGCCGATCACCGGGCCGATCACGCGGGAGCCGTTCATCTGCGCCGAGTGCAGGGCGATGGCCCCGGGCATGTCCGCGGCGGTCGACGAGCTGGGGCATCATGGCCGAGTAGGCCGGGTTGAACAGCGCCTGGCCGATCCCGATGGCGAACACCACCGCGACCAGGGCGACCATGTTGGGCTGCTCGGGCGCCGCGACGGCGGCGAGCACCAGCGAGAACACGATCTGGCTGATCGTCACCCAGATCAGCAGTCGGCGCCGGTCGACCACGTCCGCCAGGGCCCCGCCGACGAGCGACAGCAGCAGGAGCGGCCCGAGCTGGGCGAACAGCACGACGCCGACGAACGTCGCCGAGTGCGTGAGGTCGTAGGCCAGGGCGCCGAGGACCACGTTCTGCATCCAGGTGCCGACGTTGGAGAGGAACGCCCCGGCGAACACACGGCGGAACGTCGGGTAGCGGAGCGCGGCCCGGGCGGAGCCGGCCTCGAAGGCGCGGTCGCCGTCGACGAGGGCGTCTTCGGCGTCCTCGAGGGACGGCGGTGCGGTCGGCTCGGCGAGTCGGTCGGGCAATGCGGACACGCGGCTCTACTGCACGCCGATGCCGTTGCCGCCGTCGGCGGGCCCGCCGCCGCGCAGCAGCTCGAGGGGGGTGGCGTCGAGGTCGATCTGGGGCATGGGCGCGTGAGGTGGCAGTCGGTCCGGCGGGAGGCGCGGGGGCGGCCAGGGACCACCGCACGCGGCTCCCAGCCAACCTCGCCAACACCGCGACCGGTGGGTCCATTCCCGTCCATCCGCCGGGCGCGGGCGCCGCTCGGTACGGTGCCGCCATGGACTTCCGGCAGACGACGCTCGCCGACCTTGCGGCCCGGGTGAGCGACCGGTCCCTGGCCGCGCAGGAGGTGGTGGAGGCCACCCTGGCCCGGATCGAGCGCCTGAACCCCGAGCTGGGAGCGTTCGTCGCCGTCGACCCCGAGGCCGCGATGGCCGAGGCGGCGGCGCTCGACGTGCGGCTGGCGGCGGGCGAGGACGTCGGGCCGCTGGCCGGCGTGCCGCTGGCGGTGAAGGACACCGAGGACGCGGTGGGCTACCGCACGACCCAGGGGTCGCTGGCGTTCGCGGGCGTGCCGCCGGCGACGGCCGACTCGCCCCTCGTCGAGCGGCTGCGGGCGGCCGGCTGCGTGGTCGTCGGTAAGACCAACACGCCGGAACTGGCGTGGAAGCCCGACACGGTCAACGAGATCTTCGGCGCCACCCACAACCCGTGGTCGCCGGCCCGGTCGGCGGGCGGCTCGTCCGGCGGCTCCGCCGCGGCGTTGGCGGCGGGGTTGGTGCCGCTGGCCACGGGCTCGGACGGTGGGGGATCGATCCGCATCCCGAGCGCGGTCAACGGCCTGTCGGGCCACAAGCCGTCGCTGGGCCGGGTCCCCGGCGGGGGCGCCCAGCCGCCGGGCTGGCCGATGCTGTCGACCCGCGGCCCGCTCGCGCGCCGGATTCGGGACGTGGCGCTGGCCCTGGACGTGGTCGTCGGCCCGGAGCCCACCGACCTCGACGCCCTCCCGCTGCCCGAGGCCAGCTGGTCGCGCTCGCTCGCGGAGGTCAACCCGCCCCACCGGGTGGTCTGGTCGCCGACGCTCGGCTACGCCAAGGTCGACCCGGAGGTCCTGTCGATCTGTGAGCGGGCGGTCGAGCGCCTGGCCGCGCTCGGCACCGAGGTGATCGAGGTCGACAGGGTCTTCGACCACGACCCGATCGACGACTGGCTGACGCTGGTCGGCGTCTACTGCCTACGGGAGATGGACGGCTTCCGGGACGACCCGGTGTGGGCCAAGATCGACCCGGGCCTGGTGGCGGTGATGGAGTGGGCGAGGGCGTCGGTCAGCGCCGCGAGGATGGTCGAGGCGATCGACTCGTGCCATCGCCTGAACCTGGACCTGATCGGGCTGTTCCACCGCGCCCCGCTGCTGCTCACACCGACGTGCGCGGGCCAGACCCCGAAGATCGGCGAACCGGGCACGATCGCCGGCGAGCCCGACGTCAACTGGGTCAGGTTCACCTACCCGTTCAACATGACCCGCTCCCCGGCCGGCACGGTCAACGCCGGCTTCACCGCGGACGGCATGCCGGTCGGCCTCCAGGTGGTCGGCCCTCAGCACGGCGACGTGGTGGTCCTGCGGGCGATAGCGCTGCTGGAGGACACGCTGGCGCTCGACACGTCGGCCCCGTTCGGAGCCGACTAGCGGGCCTTGCTAAACTGCACCTTCCTCCGGGCGTATAGCTCAGTCGGCTAGAGCGCACGCTTCACACGCGTGAGGTCACAGGTTCGAGCCCTGTTACGCCCACCACCCCAGGTCAAAGCGGGTGTAGCAGGGGCGGGCGCCGGTTGGACACGGTCCACTGACACCGCTTCCGCCACACCTTCGCCCACACCTGGCTCGCCGAGGGCGGCAACGAGGGCGACCTGATGGCCCTCACGGGCTGGCGCTCCCGCCAGATGCTCACCCGCTACGCCGCCTCAACAGCCGCCGAGCGGGCCCGGGAGGCGCACCGCCGCTACTCCCCGGGCGATCGGATGGCCTAGCGGCCCGGCGCGGCGCTGGGGGCAGCTAAGCCGGCGTGTGCATCGCTATACGGCTCCGGAGCATGTCCAGCGATCTTCGCTGCGAACCTGGTAGGGCGTCATGGTGAACGCTCGCTGGCGCTCTTCCTTGCTTTTCCCGCGAGCATCAGGCCGCGAGCTCGACGGCGTTCAGCCTTGGGGTGCCGGGCGGCTCGTGGTGCACGACCGCCTGGGGTCGCCGGTCGGTTCCACCGCGCACCACGGGGCCTCAGGTCACCGAGCGGGGGCTTTCAACCGTCGCAGCCCAGGTCGCCTGGACTGCACGATTGTGGCGGACTGTCCCTGGCTGGTCGGGCAGTGAAGGGCGAGGCGAAGTACTGTGCTGGGGCCGGCCGAGTTGAGGGGATCGCTCACACGATGACGGTGGCCTTCTTGCCTGTACAGGGGACGCGGGCTGCCGAGCCCGTGCGCAGCTTCGAGCCGTCGGGGTCGCGGCGTGTCTCGCCTCGCTCGTTGGGCTCGTGGCCGCGACGTTGGGTGGCTCGAGAGAAGGGTCAATTGTGCCCCTCGAATGAGGCGGCCATGCGCTGAGCCTCGATCGAGGCCAGCCAGGGCGTAGGAACGTGGGGCTCGCAGTCATGCCGTCAAGGGATCAGGTCATCGCGTTGCCGGAGGCGGACGCCAGCGGCACAGCAGCTCGAGACGACCGGCGATGGTGTCCGGTCGTCTCGAATCGACGCCGACCGGCCGGGCGGGCGGTTGGCGTGGATGGCCCTCGGCGCAACCTTGTTGCCTCTCGTCGTCGCGGCGGTGCGTGCCGTCGCCCGGGGCTGGGTACCGGTCGGCGACGCGGCCACGATCGGCATCCGGGCTCGGGACGTGTTGGGTGGAGGCGAGCTGCCGCTGCTCGGGCCGTCGACCACGTCGTCGTGGACGTCGGGCATCTACCAGAACCATCCCGGCCCGCTTTTCTACGACGTCCTCGCGGCTCCCGCCGCCCTGTTCCCCGGCCCGGCCGGCCAGATCGTCGGGACGGTCCTGATCGCGGCGTTCGCCGTCGTGGGGGTCTTCGTCCTGGCCCGGCGTCGGGGTGGCGACTCGCTGGCCATCCTGGCCCTGGCGATGACCGCGGTGTTGTGCTGGTCGATGGGAAGCGCGGTGCTGGTCGAGCCCTGGCCGCCCAACACCTTGCTGCTGCCCTTCGTCTGCTTGGTGATGCTCGCCTGGTCGGTGGCCGTCGGCGATGTCGCCTGCCTGCCGTGGCTGGCCGGCGTGGGCAGCTTCATCATCCAGACGAACATGAGCTACGGGGTGCTTGTCCCGCTGGTGGCGGCCTACGCGCTGGTCGAGCTCGTGCGGCGCGGGCGAAAGGGGGAGCTTCGCTCGTTCCGCCGGACCGGTTGGGTGACCGTCGCGGTGGTGGTCGTCCTGTGGGCTCAGCCGCTCGTCGAGCAGGTCGCAGGCAAGGGCGAGGGCAACCTGTCGCGCATCGTCCGCGGCCTCGGGCAAGGCCCGATGACGCTCAACTGGCGCAGTTCGCTGCAGGCCGTGGCGCAGGTGGTCGCCCTTCCCCCGTGGTGGGCGCGACCCTCGTTCGCAGAGGACTTCCGCTTCGGGCTCACCGGCAACCCGCTGCCGGGGCTGGGCCTGGCGCTGTTGTCGCTGGGCCTCGTCGCCGGCCTGGTCGTGTGGTGCTGGCGCCGGGCCCGCCGTCAGGGCGACGCGGTGTCTGCCGCGGGGCTGATGACGGCGTTCGTGCTTCTCGTGGCGTCGGTGATCACCGCCAACCAGACACCGACGACCGGACAGGGAACCGTCGCCTACCAGCTCCGGTGGCTGTGGCCGGTCGCGATGTTCGTCTGGCTGGCGGTGGCCGGCTTCGGGCTGCGGCGGGCGGCCGAGCGGGGAGGTGTGCCGCGACGGGTGCCCGTCGCTCTGGCCGCGGTGACCGTGGTGGTCGCCATCTTGAACCTCTCATGGACCAACCAGGGCAGCACCGCGCCGGAAGCCACCATGCCTGTGGCGCGTGATGTTGTGCACGCGATCGATCGCGCCGAGCTTGAAGGCCCGGTGCTGGTCGAGACCGACGAGGGCGTCTGGGATCCCTACTCCGAGGCGGTGCTCTTCGAGCTCCAACGTGAGGGGGTCGAGTTGGTGATCCATGACCGGATCGGGTACCGGATGCTCGGCGAGGCCCGACGCTGGAACGGCCACAACGCGGTCGCAGTTGTCCGGGTCAGCGGGAGCGACTGGGCGATGGTTCCCCGATCCGGCGCGCAGGTGATCGCCAGACACCCAGGTCTCGATCGCGAGGCGCACGACGAGATGTACCTGTTGCAGCAGGACATCAAGGAGGCATTCGCCAGCGGCGAGCTCAACTTGAACGATCGAGGCCGCCAGGTGGCCGAGCGTGGCGGGTTCGACAGCGTGCCCAAGGGCGATCCGGACCGGATTGATCCCGACACCGTCACCGAGACCCGTTTCTGGCCATACGGCCGGCACCGGCGAGACGTGTTGCTGATGATCCGCGAGGACCTACTGGATGCTCCCGGCTGGACCGAGAAGCTCGAGCGGTACGCCGACCTCCAGGAGACCTGGGACTCCCAAACCGTGGCGGTGTTCCTGGAACCGATCTCCGCCGCCCACCCAACCTGACGACGCGCCCACCTCCCCGGCTGTCAGAGCACCGAGACGGCGACGAACAAGCCGATCGACTCGACGCCGACAGCGACCCGCGAACAGGTCGGCGGCCGGGGCGGTGTGCGCGCCGAGCCGGCGGAGTTTCACCTTCGGAGTACAGGACCGGCCCGCGGATTGACATCGCTGGAGGTCCGGCGGACACTGCAGCCATGGGGGCCAGGTCATTGACCGGGCTGCTGCTGGCTACTTCGGTGTGGTCGGCCGCCGTGGGACTGGGTGGTGGCGCTGCAATCGCCCCGGCGGCCGCAGCCGACCCGCCGACGACACGGGTGGTGTTCGACCAGCCGGGGGTCCACCAGTGGACGGTCCCACCTGGTGTGATCTCGGCGACCTTCGAGCTCTTCGGCGCCGCGGGTGGCGGCGCGCAAGGCGGTGGCGGCGCGCACGTCGTCGCCACCATCGGGGTCCGTCAGCGAACGATGCTGTCGATCGTGGTCGGCGGTCGGGGCGGTGACCCGAGCGGGCCGACGGCGGGTGCGGCGGGCTTCGGCGGCGGCGGACCCGGCGGGACGGGTTCGCAACAGTTGGTCCTCGGTGGCGGCCAGTTCATCCTGTCGGGTGGGCCGGGCGGCGGTGGCGGCGGGGGCGCATCCGACGTCCGAACCGGTCCCGGCGACGACGATGGCGGCCTGGCGACCCGCCTGCTGGTCGCGGGCGGCGGTGGCGGGTCGGGCGCCGTCGCCGGTGGCGCCAGCGGTGCCGTAGGCGAGCCAGGAGCCGACGGGCAGCTCACCTTCAACCTGTTCCCACCCGAACCGCTTCCCGGCGGGGGCGGTGGCACCGCGGTTGCCGGTGGTACCGGCGGCGGCACCGGTGCTGTGGCCGGCAGCGCGGGGACCTTGGGCGCCGGCGGTGGCGGCGGACAAGCGCCCGCGACCAGCTTCGCTGGTGGGTCGTTCGTCGCCGGCGGCAATGGCGGAGGCGGCGGCGGCGGCGGGCTGTTCGGTGGTGGAGGTGGCTCGGCCGAGGCGGGCGGAGCAATCTTCCCTCCCCCCGTGTTGCTGTTCTGGTCCGCCTTCGCCGCCGGCGGCGGCGGCGGCTCGAGCTTCGTGCCCGACGACTCGGGGTGCCCACCTCTCGTCGAGACGGGCACCTCGTCCGGTGATGGCTTGGTGGTGATCACCTACCACCGCGGCGCGTCGCCGGTCCACCTCTGTCCGTCCTCGTGAGCCCGGCTCCGGTGACGACCTGTCACTAGTGCAAACAGCGACTACGTCAGCAAGCGTTGGCCGTCCAGGTCTTGCGGCCGAGGACGGCGCCTGGGGCGCCGCCCGCAGGCCAGGCGCCCGCGCAGCCGGCGCCGTGACCTGCTGACCAGGCCAGATACCGCGACTGACGTGTGCCCTCCTAAGCGGTAGGCCGCAGGTTCGAGTTCTGCCGGGGGCACGACTGCCGTCCTGCGGATCGAGGCTGTGACCTGGACCTATGCGCTGTGCCGGTCACTTCAACCGTGACCGTCGATGACCGCCGACGGGCCGTGGAACACCCCGATCCGTGGGACGGCTGTGGGACCAGCGTGGGACCGACCGGGAGCACCGCTCGGGCATGCGTTCGCACGCGCACGGCTCCGGAGCATGCCCAGCGATCCTCGCAGCGAACCTGGTAGAGCGTCACACGGTCGACGCCCGCTGGCGCTCTTCCCGTGCTCCTCCCGACGAGCTTTGGCCCTGGCGTCAACGGGCTTCGGAGCTGCGTTCCATCTGCGGAAGTGTCTATGGGCGTCAGGCTTGCATTGGGAGTGCGGCCATCGGCCCGTACAGGGCGGGCTGGCCGCGGGGGTAGCGTCGTGTTGCGGCCGCCCCGGGCTGTTCCAGGTAGCTGCCCGGGGGAGGGGCAGCGGTTGGGGTATCGGGCTATGGACCACACTGGTGTCAACTGGTGGATGGATGCCAACGATCGCTGGCACCGTGGCCGGCCCCCAGCTGGGTGGTGGCAAGCGGAGAACCGTCGATGGCACCCGCCTGCTACGCATGAGCCGGTCGAGGAACCGTCGGAGGATCTGCCCGCCAGCCCCGCACACTTCGTGTCTCGCTCGTCGAACCTGGAGACGGGGCAGGGGTGGCCCCGCTGGGCCCTCTACGCGGTCCTCGCCCTTGTGGTGGTCGCCGCGGTCATGGCGGTCGTGGCTGCGGCCGTCACCGCCAGCCCCTGACACAGGGATCGAGCTGGACGCGCCGAGGGCGCCGGGCGGCCGCTGGGGACGCTCGGCCCGACGCCCCGGCCGGCGTGGCAACGGGGTTGTCAGTGCGAGCCGGCCACGACGAGCCGGCTGCTGACATCGACCACGCCCGGGACGTCCCAGGCGTCGTCGACCGCGGCCTGGCGAGCGTCCGGCGAGTCGACCTCGCCGCCCAGGACCACGACCCGGTGGTCGACGTCGACCTTGATCTCGGCGTCCTGCGTGTACAGGTTCTCGTTGAGCCGGTGGACGAGCGCGGCCTTCATCTCCCGGTCGGTCGGCACCTCGTCGGAGGGCACGTCCTGCCAGGCATAGATGGTGCGGCTCGGGTAGTTAATCCAAGGCATCGTCTCGCTCCCCATCGTGAGACTCACTCGGACACCCCGGCGCTACCCGCAATTCGGCCCCACTAACGGACCCGGCGCGATTACCGCCACTCGCATGCCCGCATGCGTCGGCACAGGTTGTGGAAGGTTTGCCTGATCGTCGCCGCCCTGGGCCCGCCGCCGACCCCCACGGCGACCCGCACTCCGCCTGGCCCACAGCCGCCGGCCTTGAACAATGGCCGTCGTCGGCCAGCCATGCGCCGGGCATGCAGCCCTATGCCGCCGCGTACGGGGCAGCTCCTGGGTTCATGGCAGCGTCACCGGTCGCGGCTGTGCGCTACCGGGAACGGCTCGGCGCACAGGCCCTCCGCTGGATCGTGCCCGACCAGGGCCGCAGCGAAGAAGGCCGGACATGCTCCGGAGCTGTTGCGCCGCTTCAATCCTGCCAGGTCGACCCGCCATCTCGCCGTTTGACCAGCGCCCTCCTCTTGCGGCGTCGACGGCCGGTGTAGGTTCCCCAATGGATGGCCTTGTGCCGGTCCGCGCCGGGTGGGGTGCGTCGGGGGGAGAGGGTCATGGGGTCTGACAGTGGTGGTCCGAGGTGGGTGGCGCGCCTCGTGCGCCGAGGGGTTGGCGTGGTGCTCGTGGCGGCTCTGGCCGGTTGCTGGCCCGCACCCGCCCAGGGACCGGATCGGAGCGCGTTCAATCCGTTCGAGACCGGGATCACGCCGGCCACCGTGATGACGCTGGTCCCGGTGTGGACGGCGACGACGGATGTGGGCGGTCGCGGCCGGGTCGGCCCTCCGGTGGTGTCCGGCGTCGGTGTGCACGTGAGTGACGGCGCCGGAATCTACGCGTTCGACCCTGCGACGGGTGGCCGGCTGTGGCGCTATCCCGACACCCCGATCACCATCGGCTTCGTGGGCGAACCCGTCGCCGATCTCGTGCCGGGGGGCGATCGCGTGCTCTTCTCCGCCGGCACCCAGGTCGGCATGAGCGGCTCGTGGGGTGGCGAGACCAGATGGCTCGACGCCCGCACGGGCGCCGCCGGCGAGCCGGTGGCGGACGGCCCGGTGCTCGCCCGCCGCGGTGCCCGCCTGGTGACCTGGTCGGCGCTGGGCACCAGCCTCTTCCCCTTCCAGATGTACTTCCTGCACGTGGTCGACCTGGACGACCCGTCGAGCGGATGGACCGGCACCTTCCGCACCGATGCCATCCGTTCGGAGCCACCCCCCACGCTCGGCACCCGCCGCCTGTACGTGGCGGGCACCGTCTCCCAGTCCTATGTGCCTAGCGCCGACGTCACCGGCGTACGCGCCTACCCGCTCACACCGCCACCGGTGTGCGCCGCATCGCCCACTCCGCCGTGGCCGAGCTCGACGATCCCGTGCCCGCTCTGGTCCACACCGACCGAGAGCCAACCGGTCACATCCCCGGTGCTCGCCCCCGACGAAACCGCTCTCTACGTGGCCACCGCGGACGGCACACTGCTCGCCCTCGACGCTGCGGACGGCCACGAGCTGTGGCGGGCCTCGCTCGGCGCCGCACCGTCCGCCGACCCCGCCCTGGCCGATGGCTGGCTCTACATCCCCCTGGCCAGCGGGGAGCTGGTCGCCGTCGCCGCCGGCGGGTGCCGGCACACCCCCTGCCGGCCGGCCTGGCGGGCCGAGCTCGGCGCCGCCGCGGTCCAACCCGCAGTCGCGGGTGGGGTTGTGTTCGTCGGGACCAGCGCAGGCCGCGCCCTCGCCTTCCCGGCCGCCGGCTGCCGTCACCGCCGCTGCCAGCCCCTGTGGGAACGGGACATGGGCGGACCGGTGACCGGCGCCCCCGCCGTCACCGGCGGCCACCTCTACATCGGCGTCGCCCCAGACCAGCTGGTCGCCCTCGCTCCGACCTGACCACCCGATCGGTGGACGCGCTGGCCGCCACGACCGACGGGCGGGTAGTCATCTCGACGTCTCGCGGATTGACCGTGTTCCGCATGTTTCATGCCTGATCGGCGACGCGGACGCCGTCCCCAGACACCGACTTCGCCCGCCTGGAGCGCCGCACGCCCGCGCGACGCCGGTGGGCGTCCTGCGTCGCCGGGGCCGGGATCACCCGGCCGGGCTCCGAGCCGCCCGAACCGCTCCTTTGCCCCTCGCGTTTCCCTGAAGGTCTGCCAAGTCCAGCGCTACTTGAATAGCAGCCGGGACCGGGCGATCGGCGGTTTGATCTCGTGAGCCAGTATCAGCTGAGCAGAGTCCGGGGCGCTGCCCGACGAACGAAGTCTCGGACCCTCGTGGCTGGTCACCGACTAGCGTCCCGCGTCGTGCTGGTGCGTGGGGGGCGTCGTACCGCCATCGCGTTGACCGCTGTGGTGTTGATAGGCCTGCTGCTGCGGCTGTGGCACCTGGGGAGTCAGGGTCTTTGGTTCGACGAGTGGCTCACGGCTGACGCAACACGAGGCAGCTTCCGGGACCTGGTCCGTCATGTAGCTCACGTGGAGGGCATCGGGCCAACCTATTTCGTCGGGATGTGGGCTTGGGCCCAGGTCTTCGGTGACAGTGAGGTTTCGCTCCGGTTCGTGTCAGTGCTGTTCGGTGTGGCCACGATCCCGGCCGCATACGCCGCCGCTCGAGCGCTGGGCCAGCGCCGGACCGTGGGCCTCGTCGCCGCCCTCATCGTTGCCGTGCACCCCATGCTGATCTGGTACTCGCAAGAGGCCCGCCCGTACAGCCTGCTGGCACTCTGCGGGGCCTTGTCGATCTGCGCCTACGTCCTTGCCCGCGACAACGGCACGGTCCGCGACTACTTGGTGTGGGGCGGGCTTGCCGCCTTGGCGGTGTCGATCCACTACTTCGCCATCTTCCTGTTCGCGATCGAGGGGGCCGCACTGCTCAGCCACCCCCGAACCCAGTGGCGACCCGTTCTCGTCGGCTCCACCCCTCTCGTTGTTGGGCTCGTCGTCCTGGCGCCGCTCGCCGCGAGCCAACACGCGAACGCCGGGTCCAGCTGGATCGCCGACTTTGCCTACTCGGCCCGCTTCTCGGACGTAGCCACCAGCGCGCTCGTCGGGCCCGACACCCCCCAGGCTTGGCTGTGGCGACCTGTCGTTCTGATCGTCGTCCTCGCCATCGGTCTACTCGCGTTCACCGCCACCACCTCGGCTCGCCGCGGCGCCGCCATCGCCGCAGGACTCGGCGGTGGAGCGCTGCTCTTCGCGATCATCATCACTTTGGTCGGGCCCGACTTCCTCGTCAGTCGCTACGTCATCGCGTCGCTCGTACCACTGATCATCGCCGTTGCCATCGGCCTCACCCCCGAGGCCAGACCAGGCATCAGCCGAGCTCTCCCATGGCTCGGGGCTCTAGGTGTGACCGCCTATTGCGTTATGGCGCTCAGCGTCACCGCGACCATCAATGGCGACAGCGGCCTGCAGAAGCCCGACTGGCAAGCCATCAGCAACAGCGTCAGAACGGACCCGGGCGCCAAGCCCGAAACGCGCGCCGTAATCATGAACGTCCACGGCCACCAAGGCTTTCCCCTCTACTACTACCTCGATCACCCCCGCGAACTCGACAACGCCGAGACTGCTGAGATCCAGGAACTCGACATCCTCATCGCCAAGCCCACCACCCGCCCATGCAGCTTCCTCATCGGCCGCGCCTGTGCCATGGTCTTCCTAGGCGCGCGACTCCCTGAGCCGCTGGCCAGCCAGTTCGCCCTCGCCCAGCGAGTCGAACTAGACCAGTTCACCCTCGAGCGCTACCGAGCGCCCCGACCCGTTGCTCTCACGAAGCAGGCCATCCTCGGCCCAGACGCCAACCAGGGCCTCGTCATGGTGATCAACGTCGAGTAGCTGTGGTGGACAGCGGTGGGCGTAAACTTTGAGGAGCCGAGGCGGACGGTTGGTGGAGACGATGGGATTCGGTAGTCGCCCTGGTTAGCGCAGCCACGAGGAGCAACCGTGGGAGCGACCGGCTTACGGCCCTAGTCCATAGGCCCTGACAGAACCGTTTGACCGGAGCCGGAACCGTGGGGACTGTGGACGAGGACTTCTTCGCCCAGTGCGCGGCCCTCGACGGCGCCGGCCTCGGTGAGGGCGCGTTTCACCAGGTCCGGCGCTCTGGGTCGGCACGCGGGAGGTTGCCCACATCGATCACGATGGCGTGCTCGACGTCCGGGTGACCCGCCGTGTCATACGGGAGGAGCGACCTGCCCTGCGGGCCGACCCCCGCGTGCACCTCCGCGCCAACGCTGTCCGACGGGATCAGCATCGAGGTCGTCGACGAAGCCGACCGCGACTGGGCACTCGGCCTCATCGAGCTCGCGGTGGCGGCCAACCTGCCGACCGCCACGCCGGGTCTGCCGCCCGCGGGTACCGACCTCGCCCGTCGACGCCGCTTCCACTGACGGCCAGCGCGGCTGCTCCGCGGTGTGGCCGGGGCCAGGAGGCGGGTGAGAGGAACCCACTCCGCATTGTCAGCTCGGGAACCGCATCAGCCGCCGACGGCCCGGGCGCTGATCTGCCGGGGGCGGTTCCTCACTCGGCCTCGACGGGCCAGGTCCGGACTCAACGTGTGGCCCGTGTGTCGCCCGACGAGTGGCTTCGAGACACCGGCGTGGTAGTCCTCGTCCGCGGCTCGGCCATGGCGCTGGGCGGGTTCGTCCTGGTGATCGGGCGCGGCGAGTGTGTAGGCGCTTACGTGTGGTTGCGCCAGGGAATCGGGCGGGCGATCCTTCTCGGGCCCGAGGTCTTGATCATCGCCGACATCGTGCTGACGATCACCGTGGATACGGCGTGGAGAGCGCCCTGACCTCGGGGATTGGTCACCCCGCCGGGGTGATGGCGGCGAGGGCTCTTCGCGGTCGAGTGACCGAGGCATTTCCGACAGGAGTGCCGTCCTCGACCCGTGACATGACGGGCCGCAAGGAGAAACCTATGCTCGCATACGACTACCCACTCCTGGGCGTCTTCTGGTCGATCACGATCTTCTTCATCTGGGTCGGATGGATCTTCGCCGTGATCTGGGTGTTCATCGACAACTTCCGTCGCCAGGACCACTCGGGGTGGGCGAAGGCCCTGTGGGCTCTCGCCATCATCTTCGTGCCGATCGTGGGCGTGTTCGCCTACCTCGTCACCCGTCCGCGCGACCTCGCGACCGCATGATCCAGGCCGACGGCGCCTCTTTCGGTCGTGCCGGACTTCGGGTCCTTGCTGAGCGGGCGGCGCGGGGTCGGGTCGCCCGCTCGTCTCACGCGGGGCCGGGCCCGTGGTGGCCAGTGCGAACCGTGATGACCGATGGACAGGCGAGTAAGCCGATACGGGCATAGCTGCCCCATAGCTGCCGGGCTGTGTCGACTCGCGAATGACCTCTGCGTCCCGAAACTTGCCCGAGCGGACCGGAACGGTCGTTGGCGGACGTAGGCGCAGGTGGATTCCAGCTTGTGTACGGGCTCGTACCGTTCCGATCGGAAGGCCACGCGGGGTGGACGCGGGATGGGCCGGCACACGCAGCTCCAAAGGTCGATCGGCGCCCAGGCGGCCCATGAGCGCAAGCGGCCACCCAGCTGATGGGCGGCTCGATGACCTGAGGTGACCGCACGTGTACCGGGTCCACCGGCCGATCTGGCATGCCGCTGGCACGGCGCCGCCATCCGTGGATGGCCAGGGTCAGCCAGCGGGTGCCCACTCGGGCAGCATCCCGGCGAGGGCGACCGTCGTCCGCTCGCTGAGGTACGTCCACCGGAGGTCGCCAGTCATTTCACGAACGTACGTTCCCTATCAGGCGACCGCAATCAAGCGTCCACGCGTGCTGTCACGAGGTCGGGTCATCTTGACCTCATAACTGAGGGGGCGGCGCACGACCTCCCAGGTCAGTGACCAGGACCTTCGCACCGGGCGCACAGCGGCTAGCGTTCTACGCTTCACACGCGTGAGGTCACAGGTTCGAGCCCTGTTAGGCCCACTCGGCGAGTGGCGACGCGTTTCTACGCGGAAGCGGTCGCCAGAGCGACCAGTCCCGCGTAGAAAACGCGGACAGGGGTGCTAGCTGGCGTGGCGGTAGATCGCCTGCGCCGCTCCCTGCTGGTAGGCGGGGCCGACCCGGTCGATCAGATCCAGCCAGCCGGCGTCCGCCGCCAGGGCGCCGTCGGCCTGCTGGAGGGCGCCGATGTCGGCGAAGCCGCCCATCCACGCGCAGCCGCCGTACGGGCCGGTGACGTCGACGAGGAACATGCTCGGCACGCCGGTGATCCGCGCCGACGTCTCCGCGATCTCCACGCCGCCGGTGAGCGCAGCCCGGAGCTGCCCGTTGGCGGGTACCGCCTGGGCCACGGAGACGTACTGGGGGGTCGGGGCCGCGGGGTCGACCTCACCGGCCATGACCTGGGCCAGGTTGTCGGACACCGGCCCTGCGAGCAGCTTGGCGCCTCGGTCGACCAGGTCGATGTAGCTGTCCGACGTGGCGAGCTTGTCGTTGGCCTGCTCCAGGTCGGCGAGGTGCTCGGCGAAGACGGCCCAGACGACTGTGCCGAGGTCCGGCGAGAACGTCGACGACCAGGCGTCGACGCGCAGCCCGGTCTCCTGGCGGACCTTCTCGGTCACCTCACCGACATAGGAGACCACGTCGCGGGTCGAGCCGGGCGCGAAGCGTCCAGAGCGTGTGAACAGGTACATGTCGCCCTCCTCGTGTGCCGCAGGAAGCGACACACTGAGTGTCACATTCGCGCTGCCGTCACAAAACAGCAACATATTTGTGCGTTCAGCGGTCAAACGCGCGCACAGCGTTACGCACCGAACAGGAGCAGGCACACCGCGTCGGCGTGGGCCTCGATGACGGCGTCGGCCGAGGGGTCGAGCGAGCTGAGGCGCCGGCATTCGGGTGCGAGCACGAACATCGTCGGGCCGGCGCCGGTGAGGATGTAGTACAGGTGCGTCGGCGGGATGGCGGGGACCGCACCTCGGGCGGCGAGGTGCTCGAACAGGGCGACCGTGCGCTCGTAGATCGGGCGCACGTGGTGGTCGACCAGGTAGTCCAGCCGTGGGCCGTCGGCCTTGGACTCCTGCATGATGAGCCGGTGCAGCTGAGGGTTCCGGGCCGAGAAGGTGACGAACTCGCGCACGAGGAGCTTCGCGGTGGTGACCTCGTCGACCCCGCGGAGCCCGTTGGTCCGCTCATCGATCGTCTGCTCGAGCCGGTCGAACAGCGAGTCGACCGCGGCCCGCCAGAGCTCCTCCTTCGAGCGGAAGTGGTAGTTGAGCAGCGGCTGCGTCACGCCGGCTCTCGCCGCGATCTCGCGGGTCGACGCGCCGTCGAACGAACGCTCCGAGAACAGGTCGGTCGCGGCGGCCAGGATCCGATCGCGCGTCGGCCTAATCATATGAACAGGATATTGACAGAGTCCTGATCAATCGAACAAGGTTGGCGTCCGATGGACG
>CAVUBW010000017.1:0-568345 GCA_963739835.1 uncultured Acidimicrobiales bacterium | reverse complement strand
ATCCGGCGGAGGCCCGGCGGCGGGCCGGCGGGCACCCGTGCCACGCGGACACGGCAGTCGACGGCGACGGCGCCCATCGGCGAGACGATGACGGGGTTGATGGGCCGGGGCCGTTCGGGAAGCAGGTCGAGGAACTCCTGCTGGAGGTCGCGCCCTCTGCCCGCAGCGCCCGGCGGAGCTGCGATGGCAGCGCCAGGCCCCGGGCCGCGGCGAATGCCTCCGATATCTCCTCGACCGTGAACTGCCGCCGCGCCCGGTCGTAGACCTGGCGGGCGCTCGAGCGCAGGGCGAGGCAGAGCATCATGTTGGCCAGGTCGACGGCCTGCCGCCACGGCGTCGGCCGCAGCTCGGCGAAGGCCACGTCGATGAGCGCGATGCGGCCGTCCCGCACCATCACGTTGGCCGGCTTGATGTCCCGGTGGGCGATGCCGGCGTCCCACAGGCGGCGCACCACGCCCAGCGCCTCGTCGATGAGCGCCTCGTCGACCTCGGCGTCGCCAAGCTCGACCCCGCCCTCCAGGAACTCGGCCACCAGCAGGTACTCCCGCTCGGGCGTCAGCTCGACGAAGCCGTACGACCGGGCGCCGGGCACGCCGGCGTCGCGAACGACCCGCATGGCGTAGTCCTCCTGCTGGACGAGCCGGCGCACGGTGTTGAACGGCTTCTCGTCCTCCAGCCGCCCGTACAGCAGCTCGCGGCCGAGCTTGTACCAGCGGTCCGAGCGCAGGTGGGTGCGGGAGTAGAGCTTGCCGAACAGGTGGGGCGGCGTCCCGCCCTCCACGGTCCCGCCCTCGACGGTCAGGCGCAGCGGCGTCGAGCCGGCCGACCCGCTCAGCCCCACCGGCACGACCTCGGTCACGACCAGGCCGAGCTGGTCCTCGAGCGCCCGGCGGATGGCCTCGCCCCGGGCGCCGCCGACGTCGAGGTGCGCGGACCGGCCCCGGCGGTAGGTGACCGGGAACGCCTCGCTCGGCGCGAACAGGCGGAACCCGGCGACCCCGAAGCTGACGCCGATGACCACGCCGACAACGATCCCGCTGGGCGAGTCGACGCCGAGGTGGAGGCGGGCGAGCGCCACCGCCGCGACGAGCACGGCCGCCGCCCACTTGAGTCGGTTCCGCGGCCGCCCCTCGGGCACCAGCGTGTAGAGGACGACGACGGACATGCCGGCCAGGGCCAGCATCTGGATCGACGGCATCGACCAGCCGCCCCAGCTACCCCGCAGGGGCACGCCGAACGGGCGGGGCTGGGTGGTCAGGTTGTAGAGCTGGGAGCCCACCAGCACGGCGAGCTGCGAAACGACCAGGTAGATCACCAGCAGCCGCCAGCGCCGGAAGGCGATCAGGGCGACGTCGACGCCCAGGATCACCACCTGGATCGCCCGCCGTAGCTCACGCCCCGGGCGAGGCCGTGGATCGCCGGCAGGTCGACGCCGCTCACCCAGCGCACGATCGTGTCGTCGACGACGATGGCGGGGATGGCCACGCCCCGGACGCCGTGGCGGTAGACGAGCGCCGCCGCCACCACGGCGACCGCGGCGGCCAACAGCCAGCCGGCGCCGCTGGTGCGCAGGTCGTGCGGGAGCGGCGGCGGCGCCCCCGAGGGCCGGCGCCGGCGGCGGGGGCGCCCGGTGCGGCCGAGCGCGGCCCCGGCGGTCGCCGTCACCGTCGTCGGAGTCCGAGATCGGGGGGCACCACGTCGCTCACGGCATCGCCTCCCGGGAAAGGCCGAAGCTGCGCGAACGTTACCGGTCCGCCCGCCGGCCGGCCGGGGAGGCGAGGCGGCCGTCGATCTCGGCGCCCATGACCTTGCAGTCGCTGGCCGGGTGGTCGTAGCAGCACAGCAGCGCGCCCCGGAGGTAGGACCGGGCCAGCTCGAGCCGGGCGATCTCCGCGTCGAGGACGTAGAGGCGGCGGGCGGCGATGGCCTTCCAGTCCGGCGCAGGCTCTCGACCGCTGTACCGGCGCTGCCCCGACCGGCGGACGTCGGCTACCAGCAGGCCGCGGCGCTCGTCGTAGCGGACGGTCGAGATGGCGACCGATGGCACGCTCCGGCGGCGCAGCGGCCTTCGACACATCGCAGTTGTCCGCTGCGACGTCCGCGATCGAGGTCGACAACGCCTGGGTGCGCCACGAGCGCCGGCGGCCCCGGTCCGGGCAACATCGCGGCACCTACGCCCACGTCGGCGGTGTTCGGCGAACGACGCCCGTCCCGGCCGCCCGCCGAACCATCCGCAGGCACACTGGTGCCGACGGCGGTTGGCTTGTGCAACCTCCGGTCGCCGCTCCCAGGTTGTGGCCCTGAAGGTCGGGGGTTCGAGTCCCCTCGGTCACCCCAAGTGAGCAGGGCATTTGCCGTTGCGGTCACCACGTCGGCGGGCCTCGCCCAACTATTCCGGCGCCGGCCCGGCCGCAGCCAGGGCGAGCGGCATGTCCCTGCGACCGGCGGCGCCGGCAACACCGGCTTCCGTCAACCGGAGAGGGTGCGCCTCGAGAGGCGCGTGCGAACGCCCGCGTACAAGGCCGGGGCGTCGGACCTGTACGCGGCCGCCGCGCAGGCGATCGTGTCGATCGCCGCCCGCAGCGGGTCCTCGTGGGCGGCTGCCCGGATCGCAGGCAAGGCGGCGTAGCGGGGATCGACCCGCGGCGGTTCCTCCCCCGGCTCCATCCGCTGTACGGAGACGACGAACCTCGCCTGCCCGCCCCGGCCACCGCGGAGCCGCTCGAACGCCGCAGCCGGGTGGTCGAACGGCGGCGGCAAGCGCGCGCTCCGATCCAGCGCATCCAGGCCGGCCGCAACCCAGTCGAGCGTGGCGATGCCGGCCGCCTCGCACGCCTGGCGAGCGGCCCACACCGCGACCTCCCGCTGGACCTCGGGACTCGCCGAATCGAGGTCGTCCAGGAGGTCCCGGTCGCGCTGCGCCAGAAACAACACGTTGCCGCCCACAGTGCGCAGCCGCTCGGAGGGTGCGCGGCCGGACCAGTGCTGCTCGACCTCCCAACGCCGGCGAGCCTCCCGCCGCCGCCGTTGCTCTTCCTCCTCCGCTGCTCGGATCTCCTCGGGCGTCGGTGGCGGCGGTGGCGGCGCCGTCTCGGCGGCGACCCGATGCCAGTCGGCCGCGGCCGCGCTCGTCTGCCGCACGACCCGGTCCGGCGCTGGCTCGGCCGGCCAGAACTGCAGCAGATAGCGGTCGAGGGGCGGCTCGCCCCGTGGTGCCGGCATGCGGCTGGGGGCATCGTCCATCTCAGTCAGGCAGTAGCGCACCCGCCAGTCGCCGGGCCCGACGTCGAGCCGGTCGCTGCTGCCACCGCCCCACCCGAGGAGATGGACCTCGGCCGTCGCCGACGTGAACGAAACCTCTACGACCTCCTCCCAGCCGTCGCCGACTGGCGGTTCGGTGTCATGCAGCTCCACCGTGAACCAGACCTGCCCGTACTGCGGCCCGGTTGTCAGCCAGAGCACACCCGGCACGGCGGCGCCGCACAGACCGTTCACCTGACCGCCGCGGGCATGGGCGAGGTCGGGCACCACGCTGGGATCGCTCTCCACCGTCGCCTGGCTGTAGTCGACGCTGACCGGGCCCTCGAACACCGTGCGCACGGGCGCACCGTACCCACACTCTGGCGGTCAACGGTCTCGCATGGGCCGCCAGCGGCCCGCCAGCGCAGCGGCGCGAGGGTCCGCACGGAATAGCCGCTGGCGTCAGCCGGTGAAAGCAACATGCGCCTCGATCGAGTCCGTTGGATCGGGGAGGGCCCATGGAGCGGTGGTCGGGCCGAGTCGCAGGTCATCGCCGGTTAAGACAGATCACCTCACCCGAGCCGGGGTGGTCTTGCTGATGTTGTGGCCCTGAAAGTCGGGGGTTTCGAGTGCGGCACATCGGGGACGCCGCCCGTAGCTTCTCGTTTCATGCGCAGGACCTTGGTCACAATAAGAGAACCTCCTGGCGCTGGTCGTGACCGTCACCTCCCACTGGGGCCGAGTCGGTCCTCGCGCCCGCCGGGCCCGCCAGCCCCGCGGCCCCGAGCAGCCGTCTCCACACCGGGTGGGGCAACTCGCGCACGAGCCGGTCGAGCGCCTGCTGCATGCGGGTCGTGATCTCGTCGTAGCATGCCCGGACCACGTCGGGATCGTGGGCGGCATCGCGGCCCAGATGGCTCCAGTCGAGCGGTTCGAGCACCTCGACGAGGACCTTCGCCGGCAATGGGACGTTGGGCACGAACATGGGCCCGATCCCGAAAGGAATGCCCAGCAGGATCGGGAACACGTTGATCCGGAGCCGGTCGAGGCCCAGGAGGCGGGCGAGGCGGTCGCCGCGGCTCACGACGATCAGCGACTCGTGGCTCCCATGCGACACCACCGGGAAGACCGGCACCTGCCGGCGCAGAGCGAGCCGCACGAACCCGTCGTGGCCGTGGAACTCGATGCGGTTGCGCTCGGTCCAGGGGCGGTAGGCCTCCCAGTCCCCGCCGGGGTACACGAGCACACCGGCGTCGAGCGACAGCGCCTGCTCGGCGTGCTCCGGGGACGCGGGGAGTGCCCCGAACTTGCGGAGGGCGGTGCCGAAGCCGGGGATGGCGAACGCGAAGTCGAGCATCAGCCCGAAGATCGGGCGCTCGGTGCCGAATCGGGCCAGCAACCGGGTTCCCAGCGCCCAGGCGTCCGGCATCAACAGCCCTCCCGAGTGGTTCGACACCAGGAGGAAGGGCCCCTCGTCCGGAAGCTTCTCCACCCCGCGGACCTCGGGCGCGAAGTACGTGGTCAGCACGCGCTGGACGGTCGGCAGGTGCTCGCAGATGTAGTCCGGGTCGCGCTGGAACACCTCGGCGTCCAGCTGGCGACCGACACGCCGGCGTAGCACGTCAAGACCTGCATCCCGCATCCCCAGGGCCGACAGATGGGGTCGCGCAACGTGCATCACAGCCTTCCTCGGTGTCCCCCTCAGCGTCCCCCGGCCGAGGAGTCACGGCCAGAGGCGAAGGTCTCGACTCGGCATCGCCTCCCGGCAGAGGCGACGGAGACGGGTGGGGTCGACTCCACCGGTCCGCGTGCGCCCGAGGAGCGCAGGATGGGGGGCAGGATGACAAGGGCGCAGATCATCGCGGCGATGACGTTGACGGCCACGACCGCGCCGAAGCTGGCCAGCAGCGGGAAGTCCGACAGCGCGACCACACCGAACGCGGCCGCGACGGTGAGCCCCGAGACCATGAACGCCCGGCCGATCGACGACGACGCGGTGGTGATCGCCGCGCTGGGCTCCAGCCCCCGGCGGCGCTCCTCGCGGTACCGCTGGATGATCAGCACCGAGAACTCTGTGCAGACCGCGATGACCAGCGGGCTCGACAGCGCGCCGAGCACGCTCACCTGCACGCCGAGAAGGTAGATGGCGAGGCTCGACGCTCCGACCGCCGTGACTACCGGCACCAGAGCGGCGAACGCGGTCCGCACGCTCCGCAATGAGATCACCAGCCACACCAGCACGGCGGCGAGCGCGGCGAACGTCATCGGCTCCCTGCCCTCCTGGTAGAGGTTCACGGTCTCGATGCCGATCAGGGCGAGGCCTGACGGGACGACCCGCACGCCCGCAGGCGCGTCCCGGACGGCGTCGGCCTCCATGTCGTCGAGCAGCTCGTCGAGCTGGTCGAGCGAGAGACTCCCGATCCCGAACAGCACCTGGGCTCGCCCGTTGTCGAGGTCGAGGAAGGTGTCTCGGATGCCCGGGGGTGCGGACTCCATCACCGTGCGAACGTCCTCGGGCGTCGGGGTCGAGCCGGTCACCTGCGCGGTGATGGAGGCGATGCTGTTCGATGACACCAGGGCACTGCGATGCCGCTCGAGCTGGCGCTGCTCGAAGCGAGCCATCCAGGCCAGCACGTCGGCGCGCATGACGTCGTCGGCCTCGACCATGAAGCCGGCATCGGCACTCGTTCCCGCCACGTCACGTAGGGCATGGAGATCGCGCAGCACGGGACTGTCGGAAGCGACGAACTTCTCCGAGTCGGACTCCACCGGGATCCGATGGTTGACGAGGAATCCAAGCGCGGCAATGACGAGGGCCACGCCGACCACCACGGCGGCGGGTTGGCGCGCAGAGGTGGTGAGCGCCACGACGAGGCGCTCGACACCCAGATGACGACGCTCGCGGACCGCGCGTGGGCCGTGGCGGCGGTCGCGCCACACGAGCACGACAGGGACGAACGCCAGCACAGCGAGAAGGAGCACACCGGTGCCGACGCCGAGCAGCACCGAGAAGTCGTCGACCATCGGCACGGGGGAGATGCGCAGCGCGAGGAAGCCGGCAGCGGCGGCGACGAGCGCGACGAGCAACGCGGGACCGACGCCGGCGAGCGCACGTGGCAGCGCGTCGGCCGCGTGCCGGGCGGCCTCCTCCTCGTAGCGCGCATGCACCTGGATGGCGAAGTCGACACCCAGCCCCACCAGGATCGGGAGCCCCGACATCGTCACCATCGTGAGCGGGATGCCGAGGTAGCCGACGGCGCCGAACGCCCAGATCATCGCCACAGCGATCACGGGTAGCACGAGAAGCCGCCACCGGGCCCTGAAGACCAGGAGCAGCACTGCCACCATGGCCGCCAGCGAGTAGAGGCCGCTGCGCGCCATCTCCCCCTTCGTCCGCTCGTTGATCTCGTCGGTGAGCGTCGCCGTGCCGGTCACCATCGTGCCGATCCCGTCCAGCGGGTGCCCGCGGACGGCGCGCTCGATGTCCTCGACCGCCACTCCCTGCTCCTCGAGCGACATGTTGCCCCGGAGGTGAGCCACGAGCAGGGCATGGGTGGCGTCGGGGAACGCGCCCGCGTTCGCCGCCCTGACCTCTCCGTGCTCGTCGAACAGCAAGAACTCCGCGTAGCGCGGGTTGTCGAACGATCGCTCGCCGACGGCGCCGAGCCGCTCGGCGTCGGCCGCCGTCCGGCTCTCGAACGCCGCCTCGAGGGCGTCACGCTCCACTTGGTTGGCGGCCGCCGCCTGGTCGCGCCCGAGGGCTCCGAGCATCAACGGGCCGGCGATGTCAACCTGGCGATGGGCGAACTCCATCGCCGTGTCGGGCCCGATGATCGTGCTGAAGCGACCGGTGCCGGCGATCTCGGACTCGATGGCGGCGAGGGCCGCGCGGTTCCGGGGGGTGAACAGGCGGCGGACGTCGCCGTCGAGCACGACCACCATCAGCTCCCCGCCGAAGGACTGCTGGTACTTCAGGTTGTCCAGGTACACCTGCGACGTGTTGGGCACCATCGTCGCCTGGCTCGAGTCGAACTCGAGGCGCGGGATGCCACCGGCCAGCACCAGTGTCAAGACGACAACCGTTGCCGTGAACCACGCCACGCGGCGGCGGATCAACCGCGCCCAGGCGGCGAAGGCGCGCGCCAGGCGGGTCCGCCCGGCGTCCTGCGTCGCGGCATCCCTCGTACCCACGTCGCCTCCTGGGGCGTGGTCCGTCGTCACCATCGTCGGCGCCATCGGGGATGCTGCGTAGAGCCGAAAGCCTCTACAGCACCCGGCATGTCGATCACAGATGCCGAGGCGACGTGGTCGGCCGGGCCACCGCCTGAGTCTCGGCGGCAAACGTCACGAGCTGAGCTCGGCGGATGGGGTCGGCGGCGACGGCAAGGTCGGGCCCGCGTCCCCAACTAGAACCCACCTACGCCGCCACCGGTGCTCTCGGCCGACCGACGCCCAACGTCGGTGCCGGCGAGACAGCATGCAGGTCACTTCCGTCATTCACCTGCGAGCTACGGCCGACATCGGCAGGCGCGCTGAGGTTGTGGCCCTGAAGGTCGGGGGTTCGAGTCCCCTCGGTCACCCCAGGTCAGAGCGTCGAAGCTCTCAGCGGACTACACCGAGAGTCCCGAGCGGGCAACTAGCGGGCAACAATCGCTGCGACGGCTCCGACGGACACGAGGGGACGCGAGGCGACCAGCGCCGTAACGTTGCCTACTGCTGATGTCATGGCGGATGAAGCGCGACCACATGGACCGATACGCCGGCCTTGAGCAGCCGCGTGGCATGCGTGTGGCGCAAGTCGTGGAAGCGGATCGTCGTCCCACTGGCGGTGCGCACGAGCCGGTCGAACCGGTTGGCGACGAGGTCGGGCGTGGAGCGGCTGCCCGGCCTCGTCGGTGAACACCTAGCCGGTGTCGACCTACGCCTCGCCCCAGGCCGCTTGTTCTGCAGCCTGCGCCTTCCGCCACAGCCTGAGTGCCGTCACCGTGTCAGGGTCGAGGTCGATGACCCGCGCGCCGGCGGCCGTCTTTGGTGCCGGCCCGCTCGACCATCGTGTACCCGACGCGGGTCCGTCGGCGGGCGATCGAGATCGTGGCGGCCGCCAGGTCGACGTGCGACCAGCGCAGCCCGAGCAGCTCGCTGCGGCGGGCACCGGTATGGCTCGCCAGTCGGAGAAGTGGCGCCAAGCGATCGTTCTCGGGTGCACGAGGAAGGCCGCCAGCTCGGGGGCTGACCAGACGGTGATGTTCGTCGCGTCCCGGCGCGGTCGGTCGACGTTGGTCATGACGTTGTGAGCGGCGAGCTGCTGGCGCACCGCGTACTCGATCGCGCTCTTGAGCGTCGTGTACGTGTGCTGCAGCGATGTCTCCGTCAGGCCCCGCTTCGACTTGCCTCGCCGGTTGGCTCCCGGTTGGCGCAGCGAGCGGAGCATCGCCGCAACGTGCCCAGGGCGTAGCGAGGATCGACGTACGCGGATCCCCATCCCAGGCGCTCCGGCTCCTGCGCCTTTACCCTCGTGCGCCGGCTGGCGATCGACGCGGTACCGACCCGCAGGTCAACGGCCGACCAGCGGAGGGCGAGCAGCTCGCTCCGGCGAGCGCCGGTGTGGCTCGCCAGCCGCAGCAGCGGGAACAGGCGGTCGTCGCCACGCGAGTCGAGGAAGGTCTCCGACAGGGGGCGAGGAACCTTGCCCCGCTTGTTGGCGCCTGGCCGCTGCTTTGCGTCGAGCATGGCTACGACGCGATTGCGCCGCAGGTGCTTGACCTCGTGATGGCCCAGGTGTGGACGCAGCCGGCGCTCGACGATGCCGCTGTAGTCCCTGAACGTGTTCGGTTCGAGGCTCGGTCGGCGCCGCGCGAGCCACTCGTAGGCCATTCGGCACTGGCGGCCCGCCCGGTGCGCTCGGATACTCGGGGTGAGTCCGCCGGAGGTGTCCGATGGTTGACGCAAGCACTACCACGCGAGCCTTGCCCGACTCGAACGAGGCGGGACTGGAGCTCGTCGCCCGTCACGTGTCCGCCGCGAAGGTCGAGGCCTTCCGCAAGCTGGGGCTCAGGATCGTCCAAGGCCGCCGCCAAGGTGCGCGGGATCTGGGACCTCGACGGCAAGGCGTACCTGAACTGCCGCAGCTCGGGCGGGGTGTTCGACTTCGGCCACCGCCCCGAGTTCGCGATCCGCGCCCTCACCCAGGCTCTCGAAGAGCTGGGCGACATGGGCGACTGGCTGGTCCCGTCCGCCGTGCGTGCGCGGGGAGCTGCCGCCCTCGCCCGGACCTTGCCCGGCGATCTGCGGTACACGTTCTTCACGCCGGGCGGCGGCGAGGCCGTTGAGGTCGCCTGCAAGCTCGCCCGGGCGACGACGGGACGCCCAGGGATCGTGTCGGCCGAGCACGGCTACCACGGCCACGTCGGCTTCGCGCTGGCGATGGACGAGGAGCGCGACTCCCAGTGGTTCGCGCCGCTCGTCCCGGGGATCACCAAGGTCCCGTTCGGCGACATCGCCGCGGTCGAGCGCGCCGTCACCGACGAGACGGCGGCCGTCTGTATGGAGACCGTGCCCGCCACCGCGGGGTACCTCGTCCCGCCCGACGACTACTGGCCGAGCGTCCGTGAGCTGTGCAACGAGCGGGGCGTGCTGCTGATCCTCGACGAGGTTCAATCCGGCCTGGGGCGGACCGGGCGGATCTGGGCCTGCGAGCGCTGGGGCGTCGCGCCCGACCTGCTGGTCGCCGGCAAGGGGCTCTCCGGTGGCGTCTATCCGATCGCCGCCTGCTCGTTCGGCGATCGCGTCGACGCCTTCTTCGCCCAGGACCCCTTCTTCCATCCGTCGAGCTACGGCGGCTCCGAGCTCGGTGCCGCGGTCGTCGAGGCGGTGGTCGGCAAGATCACCGAGCCCGGCTTCCTCGACCACGTCGAGGAGATGGGCGCGCGGCTCGCCGTCGGGTTCGACCACCTATGCGCGGCGCACCCCGGCCTGCTCGTCGGGCACCGCGGGCTCGGCCTGATGCGGGCACTCGACACTGTTTCACCCGAGGCCTGCTACCGGTTGATGCTCGAGGCGATCGACGGCGGCCTGCTGGTGGTCTGGGCCAACAACAAGCAGGAGACGCTGCTGGTGATGCCGCCGCTCGTCGTCCAGGCGGACGAGATCGACGAGATACTCCGCCTTCTCGACGGGGCCGCGACGCGGGTGAGCGCCCCGTGATCGAACCGAGCGAGCTGCGGGCGCTCGAGGACGAGGTGTCGGCGGCGCTCGAGACCCGGGACCCGGGCCGGCTCCCTCTCCTCGGTCATGGCGAGATCAGCCTCGTGCTCGGCTGGCCGCCAGACCATCCCCGGGTCGCGTGCAAACGGCTCCCACCCTTCCGGGATGCCGCCGCGTTCGGGCAATACGCCAAGGTCGTGCGCCGCTACATCGACGAACTGCGCGCCGGTGGCGTGCGCGTCGTCGAGACCGATCTGCAGCACCTCGTGCGTCCCGACGGCCATGTCGTGGGCTTTCACCTCCAACCGGTCCTTCCGGCGGGGACGATCGGGGTGGCGATGCTCCGCGACGGCGACGCGTCGCACGGACATCCGATCCTCCCGGCCGTCGCCGAGGCCGTAGTGGGAGTCACCCACCCCCGCCTCGGCGTGGATTCGCAGCTGAGCAACTGGGCCTGGCTCGACGGCGAACCCTGGCAGCTCGACCTCACGACGCCGTTCCTCCTGGACGAGCGCCGCCGTCCCGCGTTCGACCTGACCCCGTTCCTGGCCGTGCTCCCGGCTCCGGTCCGTCCCCTCGTCCAGCGCGAGATGCGCTCGTTGATCCGCCGGTGGACGACCGCGCGCGGCGCACTGCTCGACATGACCGCGAACCTGCTGAAGGAGCGGCTCGACCCCTGGGTCGATCCTGTGCTCGCCGAGGTCAACGCCCGTATCGCCCCGCCGATCTCGCAGGATGAGGCGGCGCGGGTGTATGCCGGCGACCGACGGCTGTGGCCGCTCCTGTTCCGGCTCGAGCGCGCCAACCGGTGGTGGCAGCAGAACGTGCGTCGCCGCCCCTTCGAGTTCCTCGTCCCCGAGCGCACCACCTACGAAGAGGCCCCCGCCGGTCGGGCCTGACGACGATGACGGGGACGAGCAGCACCATCGAGAGCACCGCGAGCCCCGCAGGGATGAACCGCTCGACGATGTCGAGCGTGCGCAGGTCACTCTTCGCTCGCCGGGCCGCCTCCGCCACCGAGGCCGCCGTCTGTTCGTAGCGCAGCGAGTACACGGGGGTCGGCGCCGCTCGATCGATCGCGTCGAGCGCATCGCGGAGCGTCGCGACATCGGGTGAGGCGGCGGCTTGGCCGAGCGCGTCGCGCAGCCCGCGCAGCGGCGCCAGATCGGGCGTCGCGGTGATCGCCTCGGCGGAGTAGACCAGCTCGACGATCGACCCCGTGCGCCGCTCCACCAGCGCGTGCCCGTCGTTGTCACGGAAGAACCGCAGCGGCAGGCGCACGTCCCGTGCTGCGGCGACGACGGGTGCGTCGGAGGGCGGCAGCGCGTCGAGCGCACGCTCGACGTCGACGCCGCCCTCGGCCAGCCTCGCCGCCAGCTCCGGGAACGTGAGCTCGAGGGCGAAGCCCTGCTTGAGGAGCTCGGCCCGGTAGTACGACGCGACCGGGACGCCGCGCCACACCTCCTGCAGCCCGGCAAGCGCCAGCCCGTGCCGGTGGACGACGGACCGGGCCGGATCAGGCACCATCGAGAACGACCTGCCCGGCTCGTTCTCCCAGATTCGATACCGTCCGTCGGTCGTCGTCCCCAGCGGGAGCGTCACGCGATAGGTGCCCGCCTGGATGACACGGTTCGCCGGCGAGAACGACCAGCTGCGGGCGTCGTCGCGGTGCTGCATGGACCGGCGGTCGATCACGTAATGGTGGCGCTCACGCTGCGTCGTGCCGGCGATCCGGTAGGTCACCGCTTCCTCCAGGACCGCGGTGTGAGCTCCGCCACCCGGGAGCGTGTGCACCCGGCGGTCGATCACGAGCGGCAGGGTCATCGGCTCGGCGAGCGGCCGACCGGTCGCGGCGTCGACGTGGAGCGTGAACGTGCCCTCGTACCGGGTCGTCACGTCGACGTGGGCCGGAAACTTCACGAGCTGCGGGACGGCAACCGGACGCCAGAGCACGGCGGCCAACAGCAAGCACACTCCGAGGGCGAGGATCGCCCGGCGCATCTCTCGAGTCCACGCCTCCGGACGCCGTTCCACCAGGGCCGAAGGTCCCCCGGCCGGAGGCCGTTGACCATCGCCGCCGGGGGGATGACCAACGGCCCTGGGGGCGCTCCGTCCAGCGAGAGACGATCACACCATGTTGGGCGCTGCTCTCGACGTGTTTCGGCTCCGTCAGTACTTCAACGTGATAACGCGCACGCGTGAACTCGCGGACGGCGTCCGCGAGGACGGCCGCCTCGTCGCCGCGGCCGGACGTGCCCTCGCCCGCGCCCCGCTCAAGCCAGGCCGATCACGGCCAAACGTCGACCCCTTCCCGCCCGTCGACCCGCGACCGTCACGCGGCCTGCGAGGTCGCCGGGTCGGCCTCGTCGCCACCGGAGGCAGCGGCGCGCTGGCGTCGATCGTCGGCGTCGCCCGGGCCTTCGAGGAGACCGGCATCCAGCCCGCGGTCATCTCCGTCTGCTCGGGCTCGGCGCTGTTCGGCTTCCCGCTCGCGGCCGGCCTGCCCGCGGCAGAGGTGGCGGCCTTCTCGCTCGCGCTGCGCCCCGAGGACTACGTCGACGTGGCCTGGTCGCGGCTGGCGACCCTCCTTCCCCGGGCCGGCCGCGGCTTCGCCGGCGTCATCGACGGTGCCCGCATCGAGGCGACGTATCGCCGCCTCCTCGGCGACCGACGACTGGGCGACCTGCCGATCCCGGCGTACGCGCCGATCTGGAGCGTCGAGCACAACCGCCTCGAGTACCTCGGCCCGGCGACGCACCCCGACCTCCCCGTCGCCCGGGCGGTGCACATGGCCATCGCGCTCCCCCTGTTCATCCAGCCGGTGGAGCTCGATGGCGGGCACTGGTGCGACGGCGGGATCGTCGACATCTTCCCGGTGCACCCCCTGCTAGAGATCGAGCCCGCGTGCGACGCCGTCGTCGCCGTCAACGGGTTCTACCCGCCCGGCTTCGCCGGTGAAGACGCCACCGGCTGGGACAAGCGCCGGTGGAGCATCCTCTACGCCGCGAGCCAGGTCCGGACCTGCCAGCAGGTCGAGCTCGCCCGCCAGAACCTGAAGCGGCTCGAAGCCGCCGCCGACGTCGCGATGGCCGAGCCGGTTCCGTACCGCAAGGTCCGTGGCGCCGGCTTCTACCTCCAGTTCCTCGACAACAGCGAGTGGGGCGGGTTCATGCGCCAGGGTCGGCTGGCCGGGCGCGACGCCCTCGCCCAGCTCGGCCGGGCCCGGCGAGCAGATGCCCAGGTCGCCCTGATGACCGCCCGGAGGTGACATGCATTTCGACACGGTGATGCGCGAGAGCGACGCCTTCTCCTGGTACATGGAGCGCGACCCGGCGCTGCGCTCGACGGTCGTCACCATCGCGTGGCTCGACCGCAGCCCCAAGTGGGACGTGCTCACCGATCGGATCGAGCGTGCCTCCCGCACGATCCCCCTGTTCCGGATGCGACTCGTCGAGCCGCCGATGCGCCTCTCGACACCGCGCTGGACCGTCGACGACGACTTCGACCTGAGCTGGCACCTCCGGCGCGTCGATGCGCCCGCGCCCCGCACGCCTGGGACGGTGCTCGACCTGGCCCGGCTGGCGGCCACGACCGCGTTCGACCCTGCCCACCCGCTGTGGGAGTTCACGCTCGTCAACCACCTGAAAGGCGGTCGCGCCGCGTTCGTGATGAAGCTGCACCACTCGCTCACCGATGGGGTCGGCGGGATGCAGCTCGCGCTGCTCCTGTTCAACACCGACATCGTCGCGTCGCGGCGTACCCCCGCGAAGCCGATGCCCCCGGCGCCCACGGACGACGACGTCCATGGGCTCGGCCTCGTCGGCGCGACCCTCGGCCACGACTCGGCGCGCCTCCTGCACGCCGTCGGCGACGGGGTGCGCGGCGGCCCCGCGACGGCGATGCGCATCGCGCAGCACCCGCTCCGCGCCGCGGCCGACGTCGTCGAGACCGCCCGGTCGATCGGTCGGACGGTCGCGCCCGTCTCCGACACCCGGTCGCCGGTGATGACCCGCCGCAGCCTGCGCCGGCGGCTCGACATCATCACCGTCCGGCTCACCGACCTCAAGAGCAGCGCGGCGGTCGCGGGCGGCTCGGTCAACGACGGCTTCCTCGCCGCCATCACGGGGGGCCTGCGCCGCTACCACCTCGCGCACGCGGTCACGTCGGACGAGCTCCGCGTGACCCTACCTATCAGCATCCGCAAGCACGGCGACCCCCCGGCCAGCAACCGGATCACCCTCCAGCGCTTCGCCGTGCCCCTCTTCCCCGAGGACCCGGCGGCGAGGATCCGGGCGATCGGCCAGCGCTGCCGGGCGGCACGCGCCGAGCGATCGTTACCGCACACCAACGCGATCGCCGGCGCCCTCAACCTCCTGCCGCCCGGTGTGATCGGCGGAATGCTCAAGCACGTCGACTTCGTTGCCAGCAACGTGCCGGGTATCGACATCCCTCTCTACCTGGGCGGTGCGCGCGTCACCAGCCATGTGGCGTTCGGCCCCACGATCGGCGCGGCGCTGAACGCCACCCTCCTGTCCTACGACGGGACGTGCGTCGTCGGGATCACCACCGACGAGGCCGCGGTCCCCGACACCGACGTCCTGACGACGCATCTCGCCGAGGGCTTCGACGAGGTGCTCACGCTCGCCGGTCATGGCGGCGCCACGCGCCTCCCCCTGCGGGCCGGTTCGTTCCCCGGCGAGAAGCCGACCGAGCCGAGGGTCGTAGCGGCCCGATAGCGGCCGGGCCAACGCAGCCAGCACGATCGTGGCCTCAGCGCTCGCGCCGCCGCAAGGAACTCGATGATGTAGCTGTCGGAGGTGGCACGGGCTGCGCCGCTGCGATCGCCTGAGAGGGCTCATCCCATCCGACGGAGGCCTGGCGGCGGGCCGACGGGCACCCGTGCCACGCGGACACGGCAGTCGACGGCGACAGCGCCCATCGGCGAGACGATGACGGGGTTGAGGTCGAGCTCGCTGATCTCGGGGATCCGCCCGGCCAGGCGGGCGACCCGTTGCAGAACGTCCTCGATGGCGTCGACCGCCACCCGCGGTGACCCGCGGTAGCCGAAGAGCAATGGTGACGCCCGCAGCGAGCGAACCAGCTCGGCGGCGTCGAGGTCGGTGAGGGGCAGCACCCGGAACGAACGGTCGCGCAGCAGCTCGGTGGCCACGCCACCCAGGCCGAACATCACAAGGGGTCCGAACAGCGGGTCCTGCACCACGCCGACGATGGTCTCCACACCCATCTCCGCCATCTGCTGGACCACGGCCCCTGTCATGCGCTCGCCGAGGCGGGTGACCATCTCGTCGTAGGCCGCGGCGACCTCCTCGCCGGAATCGAGCTCGAGCTGTACGCCGCCGACGTCGCTCTTGTGGACGAGGTCCGGGCCGGTCGCCTTGAGCGCCACCGGGAACCCGAGCTCGGCGGCCACTCGCCGGGCCTCGTCGACACTGCGCACCGGTGCGCTGCGCAGATAGGGCACGCCAGCGGCGTGGAGCAGCTCGTCCACCTCGGCGGCTGGCAGCCAGCCCCCGCCCTCCGACCCGTCGGCGACCCGGTCGACGACCGTGCGGGCGCGGTCCGCATCGAATTCCTCGAGCTCGGGAACCGCCCCGGGCGGGCGGCGGCGCCATTCGGCGTACGTGGCCGCCCGGGCCAGCGCGCGGGCGGCAGGCTCGGGCGACGGGAAGGCCGGGATGTCGGCGCCCTGGCCCATGCCGGCGATCAGGGGTGGCAGATCGGGTGCGGCCAGGAAGCACCCCACCAGCGGCTTGCTGACGCCGCCCGCGGCGCGTGGCAGCGCCTCGGCCACGGCGGACGGCGGTGCGGCGAAGGTGTGGGTGCAGATCACGATGACGGCGTCGATGCGTTCGTCGGCGACGACGAGCCGCACGGCGTCCTCGTACAGTCCGGGGGTGGCCGAGGCGACGAGGTCGACCGGGTTGGCGACCGAGCCGTTGGGATCGACGATCGTGCGCAGCGCGGCCTGTGTGCCGGCGCTGAGCTCGGGGATCTCAAGGCCGACGCCGGCGCAGGCATCGGAGGCGAGTATCCCCGGGCCGCCCGAGTTGCCGACGATGGCCACACGTCGTCCGGCCGGCAGCGGCTGGGAACTGAGCAGCAGGGCCATGTCGAACAGCTCGTCCAGCGTGTCGACCCGCACGACGCCGGTCTGGCGGAACAGGGCATCGACGGCGACGTCGGGGCTGGCCATGGCGGCCGTGTGCGACGACGCAGCCCGGATACCGGCGGCCGAGCGGCCGCTCTTCACGGCCACGATCGGCTTGCGGCGCGAGACGCGGCGGGCGATGCGGCTGAACTTCCGAGGGTTCCCGAAGGACTCGAGGTAGAGCAGCACGACGTCAGTGCCCGGGTCGTCCTCCCAGTACTGAAGCAGGTCGTTACCGCTGACGTCGGCCTTGTTGCCGACCGACACGAAGCTCGACACGCCGAGCCCGATCCGGGCCGAGCGCTCGAGGATCGCGATGCCGAGCGCGCCCGACTGCGACTGCATGGCGATGCGACCCGGCCGCGGGGCGTAGGGCGAGAAGGTGGCGTTGAGCCCGACGGCGGTGTTGGCCACGCCGATGCAGTTGGGGCCGACCAGACGCATGCCGTTGCGACGGGCCAGGTCGCGTAGCTCGGACTGGGCCGCCGCCCCGCCGGCGACCTCGCCGAAACCCGCGGACAGCACCACGAGGCCGCTGGTGCCCTTGCGGGCGCATTGCTCGACGACCTCGGGGACCGCGGCGGCAGGCACGGCGATGACTGCCAGGTCGACGTCATCGGGGACGTCGTTGACGGTCGGGTACGCCTTGACCGAGGCCACGTGGGTCGCGCCAGGGTTGACGGGGTAGACCGGCCCGGCAAAGCCGCCGGCGAGCAGGTTGCGCAGCACCTGGTGCCCCACGTTGGCCGGGTCCCGGCTGGCACCGATGACCGCCACGGAGCGGGGCGTGAGCAGCCGGGCCACCGACCGGGCCTCGGCGCGGTGCTCGCGCTCCTCGATGGCGGCGCGGGCGGTGTCGGTCGGCTCGATCGCCAGCTCGACGTGCACGGTGCCACTCTCGTAGCGGGTCCGCTCGTCGAAGCCGGCGGCCTGGAACACGTCCAGCATCCGGCGGTTGTCCGCACGAGTCTCGGCCACGAAGCGTGTGATCCCGCGCTCGCGGGCTGCGGCGGCGAGGTGCTCGAGCAGGATGGTGCCGATGCCGCGTCCCTGGTGCTCGTCGGCGACGACGAACGCCACCTCGGCCTCGCGCTCGTTGGTCGTCCGGTCGTAGCGGGCGATGCCGACCAGGCGATCGCCGAGCTCGGCCACCAACGCCACCCGGGCATCGTGGTCCACGTGCGTGAAGCGTCGGACCTCGGCCTCGTCGAGTGCCGGCTTGACGGAGAAGAACCGCGAGTAGACCGTGTCCGGCGAGAGCCGGCCGTGGAAGGCGACCAACGCAGGGCCGTCGGCCGGCTCGATCGGGCGCACGTGAGCGGTGCCGCCGTCCACCAGGACGACATCCGACGCCCAATGCGCCGGCCCCGTCGCCGATGACGCCGCGCCGTCGCGAGTCACGCCGGACGGAGGGCGCCGCGGCTCGGGCACGCCGCGGTACGGCGGAGCAAGCGCATGCGGGTCACCACGATCACAGGTTGCCCCGCCATCGATCGTCGCGCCAGGGTCGAACGACCGGTGGTCCAGACCTGGCGGCCCGGCCGGCGCTCGGCGCGAGCGTCCGCGAGCTCTCCTGCGGTGACATGCCAGGGGTGGAAGACTGACATCCCCGGGAACGGCCACGTTCGAGGAGGCTGCGATGGCGGGCAAGGTCATTCACTTCGAGATCCCGATCGACGACAGCGACCGCGCGACCTCCTTCTACCGCCAGGCGTTCGGCTGGAGCCTGGAGCGGTGGGGGCCTGTCGAGTACTGGACGACGGAAGCGGGCGAGGGGGAGGGAATCGGTGGGGCGCTCTCCAAGCGCAGCGACGACCTTCCATCGCTGATGTTCTACATCGCCGTCGACAACATCGACGAGGCACTCGACGCCGTCGAAGCCGCCGGCGGTACCCGCCTGACCGGGCGCATGGCGATCCCGACGGTCGGCTGGTCTGCCTTCTTCGAGGACACCGAAGGGAACAAGGTCGGATTGTTCCAGGCCGACCCGGAGGTGCCAATGCCCGAGGGCGCTCCGGCCGGGTGACCAAGAGCCGACCTGGTGATCGTCAGGAGGCAGTGTCGTTCACGGGCCACGCCATCGAGGCCCGGCTCTGCGCCGAGGACCCAGCGGCGGGCTTCCTGCCCGCGACGGGAACCCTCGCGGTGTTCGCGCCGGCGGCGGAGCCTGGCCGTGCGGTGGGACTCGGGCGTCGGCGGGGCCGTGTGGTCCGTGCCTAGACGCTGACATCGCCCATGCCTCCTTGGGGCGGGTCAACGCTCGCCGCAGCGCCCCGTCGTAGATCGCCATCAGTTTCGCCCGGTTCTCCACGATCACGAAGACCGGCAGCTTGTCGGCGGACGTGTTCGCGGCGCTCATCTCGGCGATGGGGCCCGGCCATGACCGCGTTGCCGCATCCAGGCCGCCATACCGATGGTCATGTTCATCGCCATCAACGGAGCGCGCAGCCCGGGGTGATCGAGGAAGAAACCGGAGTGTCCCAGCACCGCACAGAACACATTGACCACGGCGCCCAAGACGGCCATCCCGACAATCATGGCCAGCACCATCTCGACGAAGTGCCGCACCAGGTTGTGTCGCTCCCTCCGGCGATCTGCCTCACCTGTGGTGCTCAGTGTGGTCGTCGCCAGGTCATCGCCACCACCTCCAACCACTGGCACGTGGCCTCGACCATCGAAGCTCAGCCGATGAGATCAGTGAAGGCTCCTGACCACGTCCCGTACAGAGGCCAAGGTCCCGCGGGTGGGACTGTGTCGGTCGCTCAGGATCAACGCCGTCGTGCCCGACGACGCCGAGGCAAAGCGGAGGTCACCGCAATCCATCGGAGGGCACGGATCATTGCCGCGCCATGCCGCGTCCCAGAACGACGACCAGTAAGCCGCCGGTTCGCCCCCGTGATCGCCGCCGGTGTGGCGCTGTCTTCGTACTGCCGGCCGATCAGAGGGCCTGCTGGGCAGCGTCGCGGTTGTCGACCACCAGAACCAGCCGGGTACCGGTTCCGAGATAGGCGACCTCGATGTTCACTCCCGCGTCGGCCAGGCGGCGGGTGGTCTCGCCCAGGTAGCCGGGACGGTCCTCCACGCCGCTGACCACCAGCGTCTCCCGGGCCTCGTCGACGGCGTAGCCCGCGGCCTCGAGCGCCCGGCGAGCGCCGTCGGCGTCCTCGACCAGCAGGTGTAGGACGCCGCGGCCGCCGGCCACGGTGGCGCAGAAGCCGTCGACGTTGATCCCAGCCCTGCCCAGCTCACCCCCGATCGCTGCCAGCTGGCCGGGGCTGTCTTCGGCCTCGACACGGAGATCGGTCGCCATGGGCACCACCCCCCTGAACTGCGCCGTGGATCGGCCACGCCAGTCTCCCATGGGGCCGACGCGCCCCGCGGGTGATCGGGCAGTGACCGGCCGGCGGCGTTGTGGGCCGCCGCCGGCCGGTCGGGCCTCAGAGCGATGATGCGCCGAGCGCGTTCACCATCCCGGCGCCGAAGAACGACGTGTTGCCCGTGCCGCCGGTGCACTGACGCACGTCGTCCGCAGGCCACACCGCGGGGCACGGAACCGGCGTGGCGGAGCGGCGGACCGCGGCGGCGACCGCCCCCTGGCTCCAGCCGGGGTGACGTTGGCTGACCAGCGCGGCCACGCCCGCGGCGTGCGGCGACGACATCGAAGTGCCGCTGACCCACACGTACCGGTTCGTGCCGTCGAGCACGGCCCGGTTCGCGGCGACGAGCGCCTCCCACTGACCGGACTGGTCGGTGCTCGACCAGCCGGAGAGGACCCGCCCGAAGGTGGTGCCCGGCGTCTGCGCCGCGTCACCGCCCGGCCCCGTGACATCGACAGGCGAGCCGACGTTCGAGTAGCTCGCCAGAGTCGTCGGACCCACGGCCGAGACGGTGACCACACCCGGGAGCTCCGCCGGCGTCACCCGGCAGTTGTTGCGCACCTCGCGCTCCACCGCCGAGTCCGGCGGCCAGTCGGGGCTGATGTCGTCGATCGTGGGATGGCCCAGGTCGTCGGACTCGTTGCCGGCCGACGCGACGATCACGACGCCGCGCTGCTGGGCGTAGCGTGCCGCGTTCTCGAGGTCCGTGAGGATCGCCCGCTGCTCGGCGTCGCTCTTGCAGAAGTACAGGAACGGGTCGGCGAACAGGCTGAGGTTCACGACATCGAGGCGCTGGTCCCCGGCGTAGCGCAGGGCGGCGGCCACCGAATCGGCGAAGCAGAACCCTTCGATGGTGCACGCCTTCAACGCCACGATCGTGGCCTCCGGAGCCACGCCGACGACGCCGATGCCGTTGTCAGCCCCCGCGATGATCGTCGACACGTGCGTGCCGTGGCCCTGGAGGTCCTGGACGGCGGACTTGTTCGAACAATCTCCGTTCGCAACCTCTGCCGGATCGGCGGTCGGCGTGCCGGAGAAGATGAACGAGCACGACCGGGCGAGGTCGAGGTTGGGCGCCACGTCCGCGTGCGTGGTGTCGACGCCGCTGTCGATCACGCCGACGCTCACGCCGGCGCCCGTTGCCCGGGCGTATGACGCCGGACCGGCCTGGACGGCCCGCATGCCCCATTGACAGGCCGACAGCGGCTCGACGCCTGGACCGACGCCGAAGAACGTCTCGCATGCGGCCGCGGCCGTCGCGGCATCGATGGCGGCATCCGTCCGCGCAGTGTCGGCTGACACCGCGGGAGCGACGCCGAGCAGGAACGCCGTCGTAACGATCGCCAAACCAATCCGCACCCTCATGGGGCACCCCCCTCTTGCCACGCCCGGACATCGGGCGTCCGGCGGGGACGGTACGCCGGGACCCCGCGGCGTGCAACGAGTCGCGTGTCGCCCGCTGCCGGGTGGCGGTTCGTCCAGCAGTGATGAGCGTCTGCATTCACATTGCGCGCGCCTGGGGTCGATCGCGGTGCAGTCCGCGTAAGAGGGCAGACTCGTCCACCCCACAGGCCGTGGAAACCGAAGGGCAACCGCACCGGGAGCTGCAAGCGGCCCACCGGGCCGTCGTCGACCGTGACGAGGTCGAACACCGTCAGCGCCGAGCGAACGCTGGGCAGATGTGAAGCCGGTCGGCCTTCGACGCACGGCTTGTCGGCACCATGCGCACCTGGCCCAGAAAGTGACAATGGTGTTAGTCAATGAGGCGCGGGACGGTAGGTAGGTCGAGGGGGTCGTGCAGGTGCTGTTCCTCCATGAGGTCCACCACATGGTGGGCAAGCGCGAGAAGGAGTTCGAGGCCGCTTACCAGGCCTGGATGGCGGCGCTCGCGGAGGAGCAGGGTGCCCGGCTGCTGTGGTTCCTGCACCACGCTCATGGCACCGGTCCGTCCTACCAGGCGGTGACCATCACCGGGCTGGCCGACGGCGTTGCGTGGGAGCGTTTGACCCAGCGGGTGCATCGAGGCGACCTGCGCCAGTGGGTCCGTGAGGTCGATGGCTGCCGGCACCACGTGCAGGGCCGTCTGCTGATGCCGCTGGACTGGTCACCGCTCGACGTCGACCTGGCCGACGTCCCCACCGACGGCCGCCACCACGACACGACCCTCTACATGGAGGACACGATGTGGCCCAAGCGGGGCAAGGTCGACGAGTACATCACCGCTGCGGGTGAGGTCTACGCCAAGATGCTCGGCGCCCACACCGCGGGCGAGGTGCTGCTCCGCATCGAGGCGGCTGGCCAGACGATGCCGGGCGCGGGGCGCTGGCCCGAGGTCACGCTGATGCAGAAGGTGCACAGCATGCCCGGGCTCGTGCATCTGCTGACCCACGACATGCCGGCGGAGATGAGCCGCCCCGGCACGTGGATGCACGAGGCCCTCGAGTACCGCGACCGATGGCGCAGCAAGCTGCTCCGGGCCGCCCCGTGGTCACCGCTGTCGTGAGGCCGGCACGATGAACGTCGGACGGGCCATCGACCCCGCAGTCGAACAGGTGCCCGAGCGCACGGCGCTCATCGTCGGCGATCGCCACTGCAGCTACCGGGAGCTCGACCAGTGGGTGCGCCGGGTGGCCGCCGCCCTGATCGCCCGCGGCGTCGGGCCCGGCGCCCGGGTCGCGCTCGTCGACAACGGCAGCGTCCTGTCGGTCGCCACCATCCTGGCCGCCGCCCGGATCGGCGCGTCGTCGGCGCAGATGAACGTCCTGCTCACGCCGGACGAGCTGAACAAGCTGGTGACGGCCGTCGACGCTCGGGTCGGCGTGGCCGGCGAGCCGTTCCGGACGAGCCTGGCCGAGGCCCTCGGCGACGACGCTGTGCTCGGCGAGGACGACGTCGCCAGCCTGGAGGAGAACGAGCTCGACGGGACTGTCGACGCCGTCGATGACGCCGACGACGCCCTGGTGCTGTTCACCAGCGGCACCACCGGCCAGCCCAAGCCGATCTCGATCAGTCACGGGGTGGTCGCCGAGCGCCTGAGCTTCTACGCCGCGCCCATCGAGCCCGACGCCCCGCCCGTGGTCGACATGATGTCGGCACCCATCTTCCACATCGGCGGCACGCTCGGCCTGCTCGTCAGCCTGCGGTCGGGCCGGACCGTGGTGATGCTGCCCCGGTTCGCCGCCGGTGCGTGGCTGCAGGCGGTCGAGCAGCACCGCGTGTCCCAGACGTTCATCGTGCCCACGATGCTCCAGCGCATCATCGACCACCCCGACTTCCCGCGGCGCGACCTGAGCTCGCTCCAGCAGATCAGCTACGGCGCCGCGGCGGCACCGGTGGCGCTGGTCGAGCGGGCCCTCGACACCCTTCCCGACGTCAGGTTCGTGAACGTCTTCGGCCAGACCGAGACCCTCGGCGCCTACGCCGCCCTCAGCGCGGAGGACCACCGGGCCCGCCGGAAGCTGGGCTCCGCGGGCAGGCCCCTCCCCGGCGTCGAACTGCGGATCGTCGACGTGGCCACCGAGACCGACTGCCCGGTCGGCGCCGTCGGGCAGGTGTGGGTGCGGGCCGTCCAGAACGTCACCCCGGACTGGTTGCGCACCGGCGACCTCGCCTTCCTCGACGCCGACGGCTACCTCCACCCCGTCGGCCGCATCACCGACACGATCAACCGGGGCGGCGAGAAGCTCGGCCCGATCGAGGTGGAAGAGGTGCTGCGCAGCCACCCGGCCGTACGAGACGCCGGCGTCTGCGGCGTGCCCGACCCCGAGCTCGGGCAACGGGTCGCCGCCGTCGTGGTCACCGTGGACGGCGAGGACGTCGACCCCGACGACCTCCGGGCGTTCGCGGCGAAGCGATTGGCCCGGTACAAGCTGCCCGAACGGATCGTCTTCGCCGACGACCTGCCCTACAGCAACGTCGGCAAGCTCAGCCGACAGGGGTTGGCCGCCGTGATCCTCGCGGACGAAGCGACTCGCTGACCATGCTCTTCATGCACGAAGTCCACGCCGTGATGGGCGACAAGGAACACGAGTTCGAGGCCGCCTACCGCGAGGGATGGATGCCGCTCCTGGCCGACGGCGACGACGCCCGGTTGCTCTGGTACTTCAACCAAGCCCACGGCAGCGGCCCGGCCTACAACGTGGTCACGCTCACCGCAGTTCGGGACGGCAACGCCTACGAACGGCTGGCCGAGGCACTGCGCGGCGGAGCCCTCCACGACTGGTCACGGGTCGTCGACGACCTGCGCCATCACGTCGACGGCAAGATGCTCGTGCCCGTCGAGTGGTCGCCCCTGCAGGACATCGACCTGGCCCACGTGCCGGTCGACGGCACCGAGCACGATGTGTCGCTGTACATGGAGGACACCGGCTGGCCCACCGCAGCGCTCGACGACTACATCGACTTCTGGGACGGCGAGTACTTCCAGATGATGCAGCAGACACCGCCCGACCGGAAGATCCTCGACATCGAGGCCTGCTTCCAGGTCGCCTACGGCACCCACCGCCGCCCCGAAGCCGTCCTCATGCAGAGGATCCTCGACTACGGCCTGCTGCTCAACCTCATCTCCGAGCCCGAGAACTACGACCCCAGCAGATGGCCGGGGTCGTACATGCACCGTGGCCTGCGCTACCGCGACCAATGGGAGAGCAAGCTCCTCCGCACGAGTAACTGGTCACCGCTCCATTGAACCCGCGTCACGCACGGGACCGGGCGGGGCTCACGCCCCCACCGTCGGACCTGGCGTCCAGGCGACGACGACCCACAACACGTGGTTGGCAGCCGGCGCCACCGGCTCGAAACGGCCCTCGTCGTCGATCGTGACGCCCACGACCGACCCATCCAGGCCACGACCGGGGACCGCTATCCTCGTGGGGCCGACTGGTTGTGTCGGTGGTGGGACGAAGGAGCCCGGTGATCATGCGTGAGTCGCATCCGGATCACCCCGACGGCACCAACCCGGATCGGGTGCGCGAGGACCTCGCTGAGCTCGCCGAACTGGTCGCGATCGGCATCGAGGTGGACGGCCAGGTGCTTCAGGTCGCAGCGTCGACCTGGGCCATCTACGGCCATTCGAGCTACGACGGGGAGATCATCGTCGGCGAGTACCCGGACGCCGACGAGGCCGCGGAGGTGCTGAAGGCAGCCCCACACCTCGACCCCGACCACGACTGAGCCGGTCCCGACCCGCAACCTCGTCGAAGGCCGAAGCTAAGGCGAACGGTCGAGGGTCGCGTGCGGATCGGGCGGCCGAAGGTCGACGGATCCGTGTACGACCAGTGGTCCATCAACACGATCGCCACGTTGGGAGCGCCCCCCGGGCGGGGTGACCTGAAACCGGGGCGGGGGCGTGACCCGATCGCGAGGTCCTCACACGGATCGGGGTAGCCCGGACGCAGAGATCGCATGGCCACTGTCGGGCATAAATGCGGGCACCTACGCCCTCGTCTGCGGCGGTAGCCGCGGCCCGAGTGGACTATCGGCATCCCGCACCCGTTCTCTACGCGGAAACGGTCGCCAGGGCAACCGTTTCCGCGTAGAGACTCGGGATCCAGGACGGTGCTGGGTGGGTCAGCCCTCGATACCGCCGCGTCGAGGTCGCTGGCGGAGCTCTATGCGGTTGCCATCCGGGTCGAGCGCCGTGATGCGGACGCCGAACGGGTACTCCTCGGGCTCGGGATACTCGAAGGTGACGCCACGGGCGCGGAGCGCCTCGAACTCCTGCCTCAGGTCGTCGTGATGACTCGCCGCGACGAAGAGATGTGACAGACCGGCCGCCTTGCTTCGCCCGGGGGGCCCATCAGTCGCCCACGCACGCCGTCGACGCCGGCGTCTCGCTACGAGACGTCCAGGTCGCGGCCCGCCACGCGGATCCCAGAACTACGACCATGGAGACGACAATTCCTGTAATTCCTGCAATTCCTGTCGAGATGACGACTCGGGCGCGGGTCGAATCGCCCCCGGCTCGCTGACCATCCTGGACGACGCCGGGCGCATCGCCCTGACCGCCACGCCGTGACGCTCAGCCCTCGGGAGCGAGCAGGTCGGCCACGGTGGCGATGCCCCGCTCGATGGCGCTCTCGGTCAGGTGGCCGAAGCCCATGACCAGCTCGGGCGGGGCGCTGTCGACCTCGGCCGTGCGGTGGTCGCCCATCGGGTGAAGGCCGATGCCGCGGGCGCGGGCTGCGGCGGCGACAGCCCGTTCGTCGGCGTCGGCCGGCAGACGGGCCACCGCATGGATGCCGGCGGACAGGCCCCGCAGCTCGACGCCCGGCGCGTGGTGGGCCAGGGCGGCCACCAGGGCCTGGCGCTTGCGGGCGTAGACGCCGCGCATCCGGCGCAGGTGGCGGTCGTAGCGACCCGACTCGATGAGCGTGGCGAGGGCCAGCTGGTCGAGCGCCGGCGAGCCGCGGTCGGCCAACTCCTTCTCGGCGGCGAGCGCCTCTACCAGGTCGGGTGGGCACACGATCCAGCCCAGCCGGAGGCCCGGCCCCAGGCCCTTGCTCACCGTGCCGACGGCGAACACCCGGTCGGGGGCCAGGCCCTGGAGCGCGCCGACGGGGGCACGGTCGTAGCGGAACTCGGCGTCGTAGTCGTCCTCGACGATCCAGCCGTCGCTGGTCACCGCCCACTCGATGAGGGCCTGGCGGCGCTCGGGGGCGAGGCTGGCCCCGGTCGGGAACTGGTGGGTCGGCGTTACCAGCACGAGGCGGGCGTCGGTGGCGGCCAGCGCCTCGACGACGAGGCCGTGGTCGTCGACCGGCACGGGCACCGCGGGGGCGGCGGCCCGGCGGGAGAGGCCGTCGTCGCCGGGGTCCTCGTAGGCGGCGCGGGTGACGCCCCGGCGGGCCAGGGCGTCGACCAGCAGCGCCACGGCCTGGGCGAAGCCGGCACAGACGACGATGCGGTCGGCGTCGGCGGCCGCACCCCGGACGCGGCGGACGTAGGCGGCCACGACCTCCCGTAGCTCGCGCACGCCCCGGGGGTCGCCGTAGCCGAACAGGTCGGCCGGCGCCGCCCGGCTCGCCTCTCGCAGGGCCCACAGCCAGTCCTTGCGCGGGAAGGCGACGAGGTCGGGGCGGCCGGAGCGGAAGTCCACGTCGAGCGGGGGCCCGTCGGGGGCGGCCGGCGGCGACGGCGGGGCGGGCGCGGCGGCGGCCTGGGCGTGGGGGGCGACCCGGGTGCCGGAGCCGGGCCGGGCGGTGAGGAAGCCCTCGGCCTCGAGCTGGAGGTAGCACTCGAGCACCAGGTTGCGGGACAGGCCCAGCTCGCGGGCCAGGGCCCGGGACGACGGGAGCCGCTCCCCCGGTGGCAGGCGGCCGGAGCGGACGGCCTCGCGCAGTTCCCGCTGAAGCTGGGCGCCGAGCGGCTCGGGCCGGTCGCGGTCCACCCGGACCAACAGGTCGGGGCCCAAACCGGCCCACTCAACTCGCACGGGATTGGACCTTATCAGTGGGCCGATCCGTCCGTACCGTGCCAGGCATGCACGCCATCCGCACCACCCCCGGGGCCATGTCCCTCTTCGCCCTGGCGCTGGCCGCCCGGCTGCCGGCCGCCATGGTCACCATCGCCCTCTTGGTTCACGCCCGCCACCTGACCGGCTCGTTCGCGGCCGCCGGCCTGGTCACCGCCACCTACGCGGTGGCGCTGGCGGTCGGGGGCCCGGTGCTCGGGCGGCTGGTCGACCGACGGGGTCCGGCGCCGGTGCTCGTGCCGTCAGCCGTGGGGGCCGCGGTGGCGCTGGCCGCCGCCGCGATGCTACCGCCGGGGGCGCCGGTGGGCGCGGTAGCGCTGGTCGCCGTGCTGGCGGGCCTGGCGATGCCGCCGGTCGCCGCGTGCGCCCGGGCGCTGCTCGGGGGCCTGGTGGGGGCCGAGGCGGCGCCGTCCGCCTACGCGGCCGACGCCACGGCGCTGGAGCTGACCTGGCTGGCCGGGCCGCCGCTTGGCCATCGGCGTCGGGCGCCTAGCGTCGACGGGGGCGGCGATGGCCGTGGTCGCCGCGCTGGTGCTGGGCGGCACGCTGGCGTTGGCCGCCCACCCCGCGGCGCGCCGGCCCCGGTCGGCGGCGACGGCTTCCGCGGCTCGCTCGGCGGGCCGGGCCGGCGTCCTGCGCTCGCCCGGCGTGCGCACGCTGGTGCTGGTGTTCGTATCGTTCGGCCTGGTCATGGGGGCGGTCGAGGTGGGCGTGACCGCGGCCACCCGGGTGGCCGGCAGCCCCGGGGCCGCGGGGCCACTGTTCGCCCTGTGGGGTCTCGGCTCGTTGGTCGGCGGGGCGGTCGCCACCCGCCGGGGCGGCGGGGCCCGGACGGCCGGGTGGTTCGCGGTCATGTTCGGGGCGCTGGCCGCGGGCCACGGCGCCCTCGTCCTCGGCGCCGGCAGCCCATGGGCGCTGGGGGCGCTGCTAGTCCTGGCCGGAGCGGCGATCGCCCCGACCAACGCCAGCGCCTCGACGATGGTCGACGGCGCCTCCCCGGCCGGCAGCGCCACGGAAGCGTTCGCCTGGGTGGCCACGGCGTCATCGATCGGCTCGGCGGCGGGCGCCGCCCTCGCCGGCGTCGCGGTCGAGGCGGGCGGCCCGTCGGGCGCCTTCCTAGCGGCCGGCCTGGCCGGCGCGCTGGGCCTGGCAGCCATCCTGGCCGGCGCCACCGTGCTCACGGCCGCCGGCAGCAGGCACCACCTCTCGGGCCAGGCCGCGGCGGCCTGACGTCACCCGGTCAGAGGACCGTGAGCCAGCTATCCCGCGTTCCGGTGCAGGCCAGTTCGTCGCTGCCGCCCACAACCGTCATGGGCCTCGACGACACGGCCGAGCGCTTCACGGTGCTCTGCACCGACAGCCGCCTGGTCTCCCTGGGTGCCCCGCGAGCGCCGGCGGCCCCCCGGCCCGGGCAGGCCGTACGACCGATCCGTCGGCGAACGAGAGCTCCCCGGCGACCACGCCTCGCTCCGCATCGAGCACAACTGTCACCGGTGAACCGTCTGAGGTTGTGGCCCTGAAGCTCGGGGGTTCGAGTCCCCTCGGTCACCCCAGTCATCCCAGGTCAGAGCGTTGCGGCTCTGCCGGGACGACACCGAGAGCCCCGGGCGGGCGAGATCGGGCAACAGGTCCACCCGCTCGGGCTTCTCAGGCTCCACCTTCCGGCCGTCTAGCTCAGTCCCGCTCGCGTTCGATCGATCGAGGCGGCGATATGTGACCACGGGTCGCGAAGGTCGGCCGGGAGGCGCTGCGCCGCACGCCTAATCGCTTCGGGCCGCAACCGGTCCGCTCGCCGCCGTGCCCTCCGTGAGCGCGATGGCCGTGTCGTAGTCGCCCGAACCGAGGGCCACGAAGGCCACGACGGCGGCGTCGACCGGATCGTCTTCGGTCCGCACCGCACGTGGGGTATTGCCGGCTCTCGGGACCCCGTCCCCTCGGGGATCGTCTTCTCCACGACGCACGGGTTGCCGTCGACGTCTACCGTCCGGGACCAGAGCCGGTCTCCGGGGGACGTGGAGACCGGCCCCGGGAAGGGGGTCACCCTGGTGGATGGCCCACCGCGATGACCAGGAGGATGCATGCGTGCAACCCGAGGCCTGAGCAAGTCGACCGTCATCATCGGGATCGTGGTGGCGGTCCTGATCGCCGTGAGCAGCGCGGCGAGTGGTGCGCAGGAGCGCGGTGGCCCGCCGGGCCTGACCAAGCACCGCCAAGCGGATACGGAGTCGGCCGGCGAGACCGAGCAGCTGATGGATCGCGCCGCGCAGTACGCCGCAGTGCGCACGGCGCCGGCCTCGTCGGTCAGCGCCGACGCGTTCCAGGCGGCAAGGGCACAGGCAAACGCGCTGCCAGCGGCCACCGGGACATGGAGCGAGGTCACCAACCAGCCCTACAACTCCGACGCGCTCGGGTACCGCGATCCGTTCTGGTCCAACAGCAGCGGCGGCGCCGGCCTGGTGTCGGGCCGCATGTCGGCCATCGCGAGTGACGGCAACACGGTCTATGTCGGCGCGGCCGACGGCGGTGTGTGGAAGACGACCGACAAGGGCGCGCACTGGACGCCGATCTTCGACCAGCAGAACCAGCTCTCGGTCGGCGCGCTCGCGATCGACCCCGCCGACCACTCGCTCTGGGTCGGTACCGGCGAGGCCAACACCGCGTTCGAGAACTACTCCGGTGATGGCATCTACCGCACGGCCGATGGCGGCCAGTCATGGCAGCTGGTGGGCAACCGGCTGAGCAACAGCCTCATCTCGCGCATCGCCTTCGACGGGTTCGGTCATGTCTACGCGGCCACGAGCAACGGCCTCATCCGACGCGACGCGGCCGATCACACGAGTGCGTGGTCGACGGTCCTGAAGCCGGATCCCAACCCGACCGAGTCGCCGTACCGGACGTCGTGGATCAGCGATGTGAAGGTGCGACCCGGCACGAACGGTCAGTACGTCGTGGCCGTCCTCGGCTGGCGGGGCGGAACCTTGCCCGCGGACACCACCTACAACGGCTTCTATGTGTCGACCACCGGTGGAGCGGCCGGGACCTACCAGCGGGTCAGGACGTCTGGGATCCAGGGCCAGATCGGTCGGGTCTCACTCGACTACAGCCCCGATGGGGCAACGCTCTGGGCCATCATCGAGGATCCCCAGATCGTGGCGCTGAACGGGGTGTATCGCTCGGACAAGGGCACGGCCGACGGGCCGTGGCATCGGGTCGCCGACGACCACATCCTCTCCAAGGCGCCCAACAGCGCCACGGAGGCGGGTGGGCAGGCCTGGTACAACCAGTACGTCCTCGTGGATCCGAGCGATGCCCAGCACGTCTACGTCGGACTCGAGGAGATCTACGAGACCAGTGACGGCGGCAAGACCTGGACCACGATCGGCCCCTACTGGAACTTCCCGTTCCCGTGCTGGAGCGCCGATCCGACCAGGAACACCTGCCCGAACACGACTCACCCCGACCAGCACGCGGCGTGGGTCGCATCGGACGGGACGGCGTACTTCGGTAACGACGGCGGTATGTACAGTCGGCCGTCCGGCCTGCGAGGGGTCGTGCAGTGGAACGACCTCAACGCCACGTTGCGGACCCTGCAGTACTACTTCGCCGGCATCGGCCGCTCGCCCAGTGGCAGCGACGCGATCTGGGGCGGCATGCAGGACAACGGCACCGGCCTCTTGAACCCCGGCGCCGCACAGATGGTGTCGCCGATGGGTGGGGACGGTGGTGCAGTCCTGGTCGATCCGAACAACGCCGACCGGGCGGTGAATGAGTACGTCTACCTCACGATGGCCCGCACCCAGAACGGTGGGCGTTCGGACGGGACGACCCGGTCGTACACCACCATCACCCCGACGTGCGCCGCCTTCATCGCGATCGAGTTCAACCCGAACCCGTGCGACCCGAACCCGAGGTTCATCGCCCCGTACCTGTCGGATCCGAAGAACCTCGACCATTGGGTGGCCGGTGGCCAGATGGTCTGGGACAACCAGGCGAAGGGCTGGGACACCGTCTGCGACGACACGACCTGCGACTGGAAGATGGTGCGTGACCTCGGGGCGGGGTCGCAGTCGACCGGCCTCGGCGTCTCGGGGTCGACGATCTACGCCGGCTGGTGCGGCAACGGGTGCAACCCTGGCGGCGCCCGGCCGTTCACGTCCGGGATCGACACGAACTTCGGCGGGACATGGCATCGCGTCGACGACCCCAACCTGCCGAACCGCATCCCGACCTCGTTCTGGGTCGACCCGGCCGACGACGGCCACGTGGTCGTCACGTACGGCGCGTTCTCCCGCCGCTGGATCCCCGGCGCCGGTGTCGGGCACGTGTTCGAGTCACACGACGGCGGCGCCACCTGGGTGGATCGCTCCGGCGACCTGCCCGATGCCCCGGTGAACGATGTGGTGGTCAACGCCGGTCAGCTCTACGTGGGCACCGACGTCGGCGTGTTCTCCACGAGCGCCGCCAACCCCGGAGCGTGGAGCCGCGTCGGGACGAACCTCCCGAACGCGTCGACCAACGACCTCGTCGTGGCCCCCGGGCAGAGCTACATCCTCGCCGCCACCCACGGCCGCGGCCTCTGGAGCTTCGCAACCCCGGGCTGACGGGCCCCGACGCGTTCAGTCCAAGATGCTGATCGGCCGCCGGCTACCGTCGGCGGCCGATCAGATGGAAGGGCCGGCTCACCTGGCAACCGGAGTACCGGCGACTCGCCCGCAGCTCGACCTGGAGGACAAGAACCTCGTCGCTGCTCGGACCGTCTCCGCGCGGCTCGGCCACAGGCAGACCCGGCATCGGGCAACATCGGGGCAACAGCACCCCCACGATCGAGTGCGACCGAACTCGGGCCATCACTGGCGCGGAGCCCGAGCCCACGCTGGTGGATGCCGACGAGCGACGGCGAATGCCGGCCCACCGCAGCCGCCGGTCGGTTGTGGCCCTGAAGGTCGGGGGTTCGAGTCCCCTCGGTCACCCCAAGTGCGCAGGGCGTTTGCCGTCGTCGACAACTACGCCACGGCGGCTCGCCCCACTATGCCGACAGCGTGCCTGGCCACGCGCCGGGGTGAGCCACCACGGCGTGACGCCTGGCGACGCCGACAACGCTGGCTTGCCGTCAACTGCCGCCCGGGCCCGCCCATCGATTCCGATGAAGGCTGAATCGCTCCGACTCGGGCGGTGCATCGGCGATGCGGTTGGCCATCAACTCGCGGGCCGCGGCCTCGGCCCGCCGGGCGTTGGCGACGCGGCGAGCGCGGACGCCGGGCGCCCGCACTACGGAGACCGCCAGCGCACGTGTACAGAGCGATGAAGGCGCCGAAGGGCACGCCGAGGCAGAGGACCGACGCCCCGACATCGCCTGCCCGGATTCGGTCGCGCAGCATGGCCGGACAGTGTGACACCGTGCCGGCGACGGGGGGACCGCGCCTCGGCCGGGCCAGGCCGGCGGTCATCCCGGAACATCTGATACCGACGTCGCTGCCGCCGACCTCGACCACCCCGGTGGCATGGTCAATCTCGGGCGCCCCCTCCAAGGCCGTTGGCATCGTCATGCCGCGTCGAACGACCCTGAGTGCACACACGGCTACGGCAGAGGCTTGTCGCCTCGTCGGTCGTTTGGCTGGATCGGACCGGGCGCCATGGGATGGGCGCTGAGCGGCCTGCTCCGGGCACTTGCGGGGCTGGACCAGGAGTGGGCCGCTGGGGTGCGCGGTGGTGACCGCGCCAGAGCGGTGGCAGCGCTCCGTTGGCCGAAGCTGCGCGCTGTTTCGCTGCGCTATTCCATCGCGCTGTACGTCCTCCAGAGGCGCTGGATCGCAGCGCCGATGTGGTGATGCAACCGTTCCGTCGGATCGGTCGCGGTGAGGTCCGTGGCGTCGACCATCGGGGTGGACGTTTGGGCCCAGGCCGCGCGTACCGATGGCGCCCATAGCCCGTCGAGCGCCGACACGACGACGTCGCACGGCTCGAGTGGGCAGCTGCCTTCCATGACCAGTGGACACACCTCTCGTTCGTCACGGGGCCCGCGGCATACCGTCACGTCGATCGCGGCGGTCGGGGTCACTAGGTCATCGACGATCAGCGCGGGGTCTTCGATGACCACTCGCAGGGGACGAGCCGGCAAGGGTGGTGGCGAGTTGGTTGCGGTCGTGCGCTGCAACATGGGATTGCCTCCTCGTCGTCGTCGTGACGATGGTGTGCCCGGGGGGTGTGAGGGTCTAGGGCCGTTGGTCCCCGATCGCGCCGGGCTCACCGCGTTCGCCCGCTCTGTGACCGGGTGATCCCGTCGCCGGTCAACCCCGCCTGCTGCCGGAGGCCGCGACGTCAGATGCGAAGGTCGTCGGGATGCCGATCGATGCCGGCGCCGTCGCCGTCCGCCTTAGGCGCCGGCGGTTGGGGACCATCGGCCCTAGCCGTCCGGACGAGCCGCTTGCACAGTGTGCTCATGATCGTGGACGAGGGCCTTGAGCTGTTGACCGAGGACGAAGCCCGCGGTCTGCTGGCCACGGGCGAGGTGGGGCGGGTCGGGATCACCATCGGTGCGCTGCCGGCGATCTTTCCGGTCAACTACCGGTTGATCGACGGTTCGATCGTGTTCCGGACTGCGCCAGGCTCCAAGATGTCGGCCGCCGCTGAGGGCGCCGTGGTTGCGTTCGAGGTCGACGACTACCAGCTGGCGGATCGCTCCGGCTGGAGCGTGCTGGCCGTCGGCCAGGCCGAGGTGGTCCACGATCTCGGCATGTCCTTCAAGGTCCTCGACGCCCGACTCGAACCGTGGGCCGAGGGGGACCGGTCGACCATCGTGCGGATCGAGCCGACGTTCATCTCTGGTCGACGCATCGTCCACGACCCGCCTAAGACCTGAACCTGGCCCGCAGGGGTGAGGTTGTGGCGCTGAAGGTCGGGGGTTCGACTCCCTCGGGCCACAGTGTGACGGCACCCGCAGGACCGAGCACGTCCGCACGGGCTGAGGCGGGGGGGTGACGCGCGTGAGACGGTGGCGCGGCACCCCGGTGCGAGCGTCAGTCCTATGGCTCTCCGAGACAAGCTCGCCCAGCGCGCCGCGCCCTACCTCGAACAGGGTGAACAGATCCGCTACGTCTTCCAGGCCCAGGAGGGTCCTTCGCCCTGGCTGGTCGGCGCCATCTTCCAGCGCTACCGCATCGTGTGCGTGACCGACCGGGCCATCGTGGTGCTCTCCATCCCGAGGATGCGGTCCACACCGGACGGCGTCGTCGCGCGGCTGCCGCGGGCCACAGAGATCGGCCGGATGTCGGGTGTGTTCGGCAAGACGTGGATCACGGGCAAGAAGATGTACGTGCACCGGCGGTTCCACAAGGACGTCGCCGCGGCGGACGCCGAGATCGTGCCGGCCGCTGCCCGCTGACGGCGTCGGCGCCGCTCGTGTCACCCGGTCGGGGCCGATCTGAGCCCTCGAAGTCCCGGGCCATTTCCCGGTCCCGCTCCCGGGAGTGGAACCGGGAGGCCATCGGGCGCGCTCTGGTGTTGACCAGTTCGACGCAAGCGCCTACTCACGAATGATGGGCGCGGTGCGGCGGACTCGCGAGCCAGCGGCCCCCGGTCGGGGCGTCCCGCGATCGGTGCAGCCGGCCGCGCCAGCCTCGCCCGCGGCGCGGCTGCTGTGGCTCCAGGCGAGCGCGGGCAACCAGGCGGTCGTCGCGCTCCTCGGCGTCCAGCGAGACCCGGACCCGACGCCCGAGCCGACCGTCGCCGAGCGGATCGCCGAGGCCCGGGGGCTGGTGACCAAGGGCGAGATCGACGCGCCCGCCTTCGAGCACTACCGAACCTCGAGGGCCGGTACGGTCGCCGAGGTCGTCGAGTTGCTCTGGCTGGACGAGCTGTACCTCGCGGACGTCGACCCCGCCGGGGCGGGGATCGCCAACAGGGCCGACAAGAAGCGGGTGACGGACTTCAGGGCCTTCCTGCATGCCCGGGTCGGCAAGGCGCTGAGCGCCAAGCTCCGCGACCTGATCAAGCAGGTGGGCGCGTCCGGCCCCAAGATCGGCGAGCAGGTCGAGGCGATCCTGAAGGAATCGCCCTTGTGGGCGGAGGGCACGGTGGCCGACCGGCTGTTCGTCGAGTGGGTCGGCCCGGTCCCGGTCGGGGATCGCTCGCCCGGGGGCGCGCAGGACCTCTGGGGAGCCCTGAGGAGGTCGGGCGGGAGTAGCGTCGCGAGCAAGCGCGCTGACCGCCTGTCCAAGGCCGCGGTCAAGGGGCTGGACGCGGCCGAGGTCGACGCCGTGAAGACCCTGCTGGACCCGAGCACCACGTGGGTCGTGACGCCGGAGGACACCGCGGACCTGACCGACAAGGTCGCCGCCGCCCTCGGCCGCCCCTCCGACCACGCGGGCGCGCCGTGGAAGGAGCTGCGGGACCGGATGAGCACGCTGATCCTGGCGGCCGAGTCGGACATCATCAACGCGACCATCCCCCAGTCGAAGAAGATCCCCCTGGTGCCGGCATCGTGGGCGACCTTCCGGGACCGGTACGTCGCGACCCTCACCAAGCCGATGTGGACCTTCTACCGGGACAACATCGTCGACGCCGAGATCCTCGGCGAGCATGTGAAGGCGTCGACCGACTCCAGCGGGCTCCACAGGGACGTCGCCGCGGCGATCCCTCTGCTGGAGCAGTCCGCGATGCGCCTGGGCGGCTTCGCCAGCAAGGCGGACCTGATCAAGGCCAAGCAGCGCCCTGGCAGCGAGTTCCGGTTCGAGGCGATGAGCCACCCCGACTGGATGGGGAAGGCCCGCCACCTGAGCTTCCACGGCACCGGGCGGGCGATGGACTTCCGGGCCGGGGCCAACCCGGCCTTCGGCGGCCCGACCCACCAGCTCGTCAGCATCCTGGGCGGCGGCGAGCTGTCCGAGCTGTCGGCCGGCTCCACACAGCAGCGGCAGGACCTGCAGAAGGTGGCGACACACAACGCCGACGTGGTCAGGCTGCGCGGCGAACTGCAGGCGCGGCTGGCCGCCGCGACCGACGACGAGGCGAAGGCGCGGCTGCAGGGCGACATCGCACGGATCGACGCGCACCTGCAGGACTCGGTGCAGACCGACGCCACCACCGTCAGGGTGCGGGAGCGCGCGACCGAGACGCACCAGCAGGTGAAGGCGATCGAGGCCAAGTTCCTGGCGACCTGGGCGACGATCAGCCTGATGCGGGACTTTCCCCTCGGAGAGGACCTGGCCGCGTCGATGATCGGCGACAAGGTCGACGCGGCCGCCGACGCTGCGAAGCAGGCGCTGGACGACGCGGTGCAGGCGAAGTCGCCGGCCGTCGGCCAGCTCCAGGCCCGGCTTCGCCGGATCGAGGAGGTGCGCACCCTGCTCAACAACCCGGCCGCGTCGATCGGCGGGACCAACCAGAAGCAGATGCTCCAAAAGGTCGAGCAGCTCTCCACTTCAGGCCTCACCGACATGCCGCCGTGGATGGTGGAGGCCTTCGCGGAGCGGGGTTGGCAGTGGGGGATGTGGAGCGGCTTCGCCGACGCCATGCACTTCGACTACATGGGTCCGGTCGCGGACGTGCGGAGCGAGGCGCAATACCACTGACCGCGGGCCCGGCATCCCCAGAAGACGGTCGCGGGCGTCTTCACACGACGAGGGCGGCGTACCCGTTCATGGCGCCGTTGCCCGCACCGACCCAGAGGAACACCGCGAGGTCGCCCTCCCGCAACCGCCCCGCGTGGCGGTCCTCGTCGAGCAGCACCAGCGTGCTGGCGGCCGAGAGGTTGCCGTAGTGGTCGACTCCGACGGGCACCTTGTCCGGAGCAAGCTCGAGCAGCTCGATCGCCTTGCGCACGACGACACCGTTGGCCTGGTGCATGTACCAGCGGCTGACCCGGTCCGGGTCGAAGTCATGGCCCACGGCGGGCTTGATGTGCGCCGCCCAGTCCTCCTCGAGCATGGCCATGTCTCTCAGGATCAAGGGAGCGAACTCCTCGCTGACCCTCCGGGCGTCCATGAAGAACCGGTGATCGAGGACGTTCGCACTGGTCGTGTGCGCGAGGCCACCGCCTGCCGGGTAGGTGACCAGCGCCGTGTCGGGGTGCGTCTCGTACCGCACCGAGCACAGTCCCCGGTGGGGGGCGTGCGGGTCCGCGGGCACGCCTCGCCACACCGTCGCCCCGGCGCCGTCGGCGAACATCAGCGGGACCAGCCAGTCCATGACGGTGCCCTCGTGGCGATCGTCGTGGTACGCGGCGGCGCTCTCGGGGCCGTAGAAGGCCGACACGCAATTGCTGGCCACCACGAGCGCCGTGGCGGGAACCGTCGAACCTACGTAGGCCGCCGCCGTGCGGAAGCCGGCGGCCAGGCCGGCGCAGCCCAGGTTGTGGTGAACGAGGTCCACGTCGCGCCGCAGGCCCAACTGGCGCGTGATGAAACGCAGATGATCGCCACAGGCGATCGTGTCGGGCGTGGTCGAGACGTGGACGAGCACATCGACGTCGTCCGCCGACACCCCGGCGTCCTCGAGCGCCCGCAACCCTGAGCGAACCGCCAGGTCGCCGTCGTAGAGGCCACCGTCGTCCCGGCTGCGCTTCATGTGTCTCGCGAAGTCGAAGTCGAGCCGGCGCTCGTGGATGCCCAGATGGCGTTCGACCCACTCAGGTTCGATCGGCCGCCCGTCAGGTCGTTCCGGCCGAAGGCGGCGCAGCAGCGTGGCGTTGTCGACCCGATCGTCGGGGACGATGGACCCGACGCCTTCGAGTGTCATCGTGAACCTCGAACCAAGTCCTGAGATCGCGGTCGACATGTGGACTCCCTTCGCCGGCGGCTCGGCCCGGCTGCAGGCGAGCTGCGAACAGAACCGGTCTCTTGCGACCGATGCAACTACGTTGAGTAGCCGTCGCACAGAGTCGAAGGCCCCGAATCACCCCGCGAACATCTTCATCCGGAGCGATGGCGGTCGCTCGGCACCGCCGGGCAACAATCAGGCACGTAGGCCGCACGTTCGAGTCTTGGCGAGGGCACCCGACGCCGACGCGGACGGAGCGGAGGGCGCCGGTCGGATCGGCACTCTCCGCTCGCGGATCGGGCTCCCGGGGGAGCCGGTGGATCAGTTGGTGGTCGAGGCCTCGATCAGGGCTCGACCGCTCCCCGAGCCGATCGCGATCTTGCGTGGCTGTGCTTTCTCGGACACGGGAAGCGTCACGGTCAGCACACCCCGGTCGTAGGACGCCTTGAGGTTGGAGCTGTCGAGGCTGTCGCCCAGGAGCACGCGGCGGGTGTATGTGCCGTGCGGTCGCTCGGCGGCGAAGACCTCGTCGTCCTCATTGTGAGCCCACTCGCGGTTGGCCGAGATCGTCAACACGTCGCGCTCGACGGTGAGGTCGATGGCGTCGGGATCCACGCCCGGGAGGTCGAGGTCGATGGTGACCTCGTTGCCGTGTCGATAGGCGTCCATCGGGACGGTCGAAGACGGCCGACGCCACATCTGGTCGAACTGGTCAGCGAGGCGGTCGTAGTCGCGGAATTGATCGAAGCGTACAAGCATCGTATATCTCCTCTTATATTGTTTTACAACGAAAGTATATCATCCTTGCCAGTAGACAACTCAATTTCTTGAAGAATTATGAAAGAAGTTGTGAACGCTTTCGTTCCGTCTGCATCCGCACGGTCACTCGATCCGCGTGCCACCGGGCGACGCCCGGACGGAAGCGGCTTCTCTCGGCTTGGCCGGCGGACCCCACCCGACCCAGGCAACAACGAGGCAACGACGCCCTCGCCGGCGGTGCTGGCGAAGGACGCCCGTCCTGGTCCGGTACAGGACGGTCCGCAGGCACACGATGCGGTCGGGGGTTGGCTCGTGCCGGCTCGGGGTGGCCGCTCCCACGTTGTGGCCCTGAAGGTCGCGGGTTCGAGTCCCCTCGGTCACCCCAAAGTTGAAGCGTGTCGGCCCGAGCCGATTGCGATTCAAAGCCGCAGGCCGGGCAACTATCGGCAGCTACGCCTGCCCGCTGCGGCGGACCTTCGCCCTGTGCCGGCCGGCCTGGTCGAACCATCGCCCCGCCTCAGCGCGCTCCTTGCGACGCCCCGCGCGTGCAGCAGTGGCCACCGGATGGCGGGCCTTCAGCGCGCTCCGCAAGCGCCGACGCCGGCGAAGAGCCGGAGAGGGGGCAGCACACCAAGGGCGACCGCATCGGGCCTTGATGCGCACCGATCGGATGGGTCGTTCGGCACTGTCATCGGCGGCTGGGGGCTCATACCGTCGGAGCTGACGATCGCAGCGAGGAACGGGTGCCGTGTCGCAGATCAACCTCCAGCCCATACCGACCGTGTCCGACCGGATCAACGAGATCCGGGCGCTCACCGCAAGGATCGTGAACCGGGAGATCCTGCCCAACGAGAACATGCTGTGGGCCGAGATGCGCGCCGGGGCGCACCTGACCGAGGCCGACCGCGATCAGTCCCGCGAGCTGCGCGCCCACGTGCAGGAGAAGGTGCACCAGGCCGGGCTGTGGGCGCCCCACCTGCCCGCCGACTACGGCGGCGCCGGGCTCGACTTCCTGGAACTGGCCTACATGTACGAGGTGCTCGCCTACGCCGTGGGAGCATCGGCGCTGTTCGGCGTCGTCGCCCCCAACTCGGGCAACCAGTCGATCCTCGTGAAGTACGGCACGGAACAGCAGAAGCAGCGCTGGCTGCTCCCGCTGATCGACGGCACGATGCAGTCGGGCTTCTCCATGACCGAGCCCGACCAGCCAGGGTCCGACCCCCGGGCGCTGAAGACCACCGCACGCCGCGATGGCGATACGTGGGTCATCAACGGCCACAAGTGGTTCACGTCGAACGGCAAGCGGGCCGACTTCCTCATCGTCATGTGCCGCACCGAGGACGAGGACGGTGGCGCCGACCGCAACGCCGCCATGACCCAGATCATCGTGCCCACCGACACGCCGGGCGTGAACATCGTGCGCGGCATCAACGTGTGGGGTCGGGAGAGCGACCACTGCGAGGTCATCTACGACGATGTGCGCGTGCCGCTCGAGAACGCTCTGGGCGCGCGGGTCGGGCCACCAGGCCGCCCAGGACCGGCTCGGTGCGGGCCGCGTGTACCACTGCATGAACTCGCTGGGGTCGATGTGGCGGGCGTTCGACCTGATGGTCGAGCGGTCCATCACCCGCGAGGTGCACGGCGGGCTGTTGGAGACCAAGCAGTTCATCCAGGGTTTCATCGCAGACTCCTACATCGACATACAGGCGGCCCGGCTCATGACCATCAACTGCGCCGAGAAGCTGGCCGCCGGCCAGGACGCCCGCACCGACATCTCGGCCATCAAGGTGTTCGTGCCCGCCGCCTTCCACCGGGTCGTCGACCGTGCAATCCAGGTATGGGGTGCCGCCGGAGTCAGCGGCGATCTCCCCCTGGCGGCCATGTACCAGGGCGCCCGCTCGCTCCGGCTGGCCGACGGCCCCGACGAGGTGCACAGGATCCTCATCGCCAAAAACGTGTTGAGCCGCTGCCGAGGGCGGGAACAGGGCTGGGACTTCGGCAACTAGATGTTCCTCTCACAGCCGTTGGTGACGCGAGGATCATCTCCAACGGTTGCGGCGTTCACTGTCGGGATGCGGACGTGCGCGGTGAGTCCGCCGTCGTGGCGAGGGGTGGCGTGGGCGTCGCCGCCGTGGCCCCGGGCGACCGAGCGCACGATGGACAGCCCGAGGCCGGCGCCCCGACCGGCCGGCCTAGTGGGATCGGCGGTCCGTTCGGTGGTGGGGAGGCGGCGGAACGGCTCGAACAGGCCAGGCAGCTCGTAGGAGGGGACGGCAGGCCCGGTGTTGTCGACGGTGAGGTGCGCGTCGTCGTCGACGGTGCGGGTGGTGACGGTGATCGTCCCGCGTGCGGGCAGGTTGTAGCGAATGGCGTTGTCGAGCAGGTTCTCGGTGAGCCGCTCCAGCAGGACCGGGTCGCCGATGACCGGCGCGGGTGCGAGGTCGGTGCGGATGTCGATGCCGGCGGCCTGGGCTCCGCCCCGGGCTTCGGCGACGAGGTGGCGGGCGATGTCGGCGAGGTCGACAGTCGTCGGCTCTGTCACGCCCTGCTCGCTGCTGGCGAGCGTCAGGAGGCCGTCGATGAGCCGCTCGTGCCGTTGGTTGACGGCCAGCAGCGTGCTGGCGAGCTGCCGGACCGACCGGCTGGTCTCGGGGTCGTCGAGCGCCACCTCGATGAGGGTCCGATTGATGGTCAGGGGGGTGCGCAGCTCATGGGAGGCGTTCGCGACGAACCGTCGTTGGCCGTCGAAGGCGCGGTCCAGCCGTTCGAGCATGTCGTCGAAGGTGTCGGCCAGATCCTTGATCTCGTCGTCGGGCCCGTCGAGCGCGATGCGCTCGTGCAGGTTGCGGTCGGCGACCCGGCGGGCGGTCGTGGTGATCTGCTGTAGCGGGTGCAGGGCCCGGCCCGCGAGGAGCCACCCGCAGCCTGCGGCGACGACCCCGATGGCTCCCAGCGCGACCAGCGAGGCGACGAGCATCGCTCCGAGGGTGTCGTTGCGGTCCTTCTCGAACTGCGCCCGAAGCGCCGCCTGGGCGGCGTGAGCTGGCCGGTCCGGGGCCGGTTGCGTGGGGCTCGACTCGGAGAAGTGGTCGGTGACGCCGAGCCGGGCGGTCAGCTGACGGTCGAGGGCGGCACCGAGGTAGACGTGCATGACCCCCACGAGCACCGCCCCGGCCAGGAAGAACGCGCCGGCGTAGAGAAGCGTGAGCCGCACCCGGATCGTGGACCGCCACCAGCGGCGGGGAAGGGTCATGGGATGCGGTAGCCGCTGCCGGTGATCGTCTCGACCACCGGCGGGTCGCCCAGCTTTCGGCGCAGCTTCATGATCGTGAACCGGACGACACCCGTGAACGGGTCGATGTGCTCGTCCCATGCCTTCTCCAGCAGATGCTCGGCCGAGACGACGCCGCCGTCGGCCCGCAGCAGCTCGGCCAGCACCGCGAACTCCTTGCGGGACAGGCCCACGGTGCGGCCGTCGCGGGTGACCGTGTGGCGATGCTGGTCCAGGCGGATGCCGGACCGTTCCAGCGCCGGCGGCACGGCCGGTCGGGCCCGCCGGGCCAGCGCCTCGACCCGGGCGACGAGCTCGGCGAACGCGAACGGCTTGGTCAGGTAGTCGTCGGCTCCCAGCCCGAGTCCGGCGACCCGCTCGCTGACCGCCGTCGCGGCGGTGAGCATCAGGATCCGGGCCACGGCGCCGCCCTCGACCAGCACAGTGCAGACCTCGTCACCGGACAGCACCGGCAGGTCGCGGTCGAGCACCACGACGTCGTAGTCGTTCACCGCCAGCCGCTCGAGTGCGGCGTCGCCGTCGTAGGCCACGTCGACGGCCATCGCCTGGCGACGCAGCCCGGCGGCCACGGTGTCCGCCAACAGCCGCTCATCTTCGACCACGAGCACGCGCACGGCCACATCGTGGCGCTTCGCCGCGTTAGGTGGCTGTCAGGAGACTCCCCTCACGCCGCGCCAACACCCGGTCGTGTCCGATCGCCCGATGGGCAACACGATCAGACGCCTTCCCATCTGGGTGCGGGTGACCGGGATCGTCGCGCTGGTTCTCGCCGGAGTCCTGGCCACCTCGATGGCCCTGACCGCCGTCGTCGCCGGTGACCAGCGTGGATCCGGTGGCGGCCACGGCTCCGGCGGCACGGAGATGCACAGCGGGAGCTCGCCGGGCGACCACGCCGGTGGTGACCACAGCTCCCGCACCGATCACTCCGGTGGTGACCATGGCTCGGGCGGGTGACGTGGGTCGGGCCACCACGCCGACGCCGGACAGCCAGCCTGCCGCCGCGGCACCCAAGCCGCTAGCCGCCACGCTGGGCGCCGGTCGAGGCCTGCGCCGACGCCGTGCTCGTCCACCACCTGCCGATCGCGGGAGCGAGCGCGTCCGGGCTCGGCGCCCTGATCGCAGTGGCACCGTCGCATACGACTGTCGCCCTCCGGCAACTGACGTCGCCGACCGGTGACATCGCGCTCGCCCTCCTGGGCCTGACGCTGCTGATCGGGCCGGCCAACCTCGTCCTGCGCCGGCGGATGCCGGTCAACAGCTACCTCCGTCGTGACGTCGGCACCTGGGCGGCGATCTGGAGCGTGGCCCACGTGATCGTCGGGTTCCAGGGCCACGGCACTGGAGCGTTCGCCTTCGCCGGCTACTTCGTCGCCGACGGCCGGCCCCTCACCACCGACATCGGCTGGGCGAACTGGACCGGGCTGGCCGCCACCGTGCTCGTCGTGCTGCTGCTGGTCATCTCCACCGACCGATACCTGCGCGAGCTGAAGGCCCCACGCTGGAAGGACATCCAGCGCCTCAACTACACGCTGTTCGCCCTGGTCGTCCTCCATGCGATCCTCTACGGCGCGCTGCAGCGGACCACGACGTCCCCCTTCAGGCTCGTCGTCGCCGGCGCCGTCCTCACCGTCGTCGCGGGCCAGGCGACCGGAGCCTGGCTGTGGCGCCGGCGGAGTCGGTCCTACGGAGGACCGAGATCGATCGACTTGCGGAGTGCAGGCCAGAGCAGCAGCTCGAACGCCTGACGACGGTCGAACGCGTCCGGTGGCTCGCCTCCGGCGCCGACATCGCCGACGATCCAGTCAGCCTCGAGTAGCCCAGACGTCTCCCGAACCTGCTCGACTTCGACACCCGCGGTCCACGCCGCAGGGATGTGGTCACCGCTCAACTTGGCGACCACGTGATGGACATCCGCGGTGATGCTCAGCTGCGGCTGGCGATCAGGGTTCCTCACTCCCACCAGCGTGCCGATGAAACGGACCGGTTCCTCCGGGAGCTCACTGATCCCCGGTGTCCCGCGGAGCGCGATGTCACCGGTCCAGAGTGCCGTGGCGCTCGGAAGCGCAGCGCCGGTCGGGTCCAAGGAATGCACCGCGAGCGCGACACCGGCGACGCCGGTGAGCCAACTGAACGGCGCCTCCCTGTCACACCACTCGACAAGGTGTTGGAAGTCCTGGCGTGTCGGCATCTAGTGCACGCCTCCCTGTCCGATGTATGGCCGGCGCCAGGTCAGCGCCGACGTGCGTTCCTCGGGCTCGGTGTCCGCACCATCGATGCGTGGCGAGGCGAACGCAGCCATGGCGAGCACCGCAGCCTCGTCCGTCGCAGCAGCAGAGGCAGGTACGGCCTCGGTGCCCGCGGCCGGGACCGGTGCGCCATCCCGGATCCACGCCTCGACCGTGGCGCGCTGACCGGACGTGAGCACCCCGTCCATCGGCCCGCCGTTGGAGAGCACACGCGAGAAGAACATGCTCCGCGCCGGCGACCCTGGCACGACCCAGCCGTTGGCGGCTAAGGCGGCCATCAGGCGAAGAGGGTGCTCGAAGAGCGTGGCGAGGGGGACGGAACCCTCGCCGGTCTCGAGCACGATGCCGTCGTGCGCCTGCGCGGCGCGCAGCGCGAGCTCGTCGATCAGGTGGCGCATCTGCTCACCAGCTCCGCCGCCTGCGGGGTTCGGAGCGATCGGGTCGACACAGTGCGGCGTCATCGACAGCGACTCGATCCAGTCGAGGATGATCGCGATCTCGTCGTCGGCGAAGACCCGGTACATGGGTCCGCCGAACTCGGTCAGCGTGAAGAACCGGCTGCTCCTCGGCCGCTCGAGGTCGAAGTACCCGTCCTGCTGGAGCAGCTCCAACACCCTCGCTGGGTCGCCGGCGAACAGCTGGTTCAGCGACTGGCCGCCGACCGTCACGCCTTCGTGGACCTGACGGGCCTTGGATGCCTTCTTCTTGATCAGGTCGACCGCGCGACGGTGGTAGTAGTCCTCGAGGTCGGGCCAACACTCGGGCGCCTGCGGCGTCCCGATGTTGATCTGCTTCCGATCGATCTGCAGCGCTCGTTCGATGACTTGATCACCGGCAAACCCGATGGTCGCCCAGGTGACATATCCGCTCCAGATACGCTCCCAGCTCTGCTGCGCCGCCGCCTGGCCGCCCTCCTCCAACCGCTGCGCCATGTAGCTCTCCACCGCTTCACGGGCAAGCGCTCCGTGGCCGTTGCTGATGTTGTCGATCGCCATGTGCAACCGATAGAAGAGAGGATTCATCCCTCTGCGCTCGAGCAGCCGTGCCATCGGCAACATCGTCGGCGTGGCCTCCCACTCCAGATAGAGCGTCATCCCGAGGAGCTCGGGAAAGAACTCCTGGGGGAACAAACCGACACACAATTCGAAGACGGCCGACCGCCAGGCGCTTGGCACGAAGTCACACTCTATGAACGCAGCGTCGGTGACCGGTGGGAGATAGATGCCGACGTTCTTCAACAGCGTGTCGTAGACGTTGCAGTGGTTCTCCTCGACGTTCCCGTTGCCGGCTTCGTCGGCCCAGATGTCGAACAGGCGAGCACGCACCTCATCGATCGGGGTCGCAGCCACGACATGCTGCAACCAGGCGCCGTCGGTGAGATTGAAAGGCGCCATCTGCAGTAGCCGGTCCTTCACTGCCTCGTCCGAGAACGGTCCGATCGGATAGCGCTTGCCGTTGGACCACCGGAACACCGACCGGTCGTAGGGATGGGTCGCGTGCATTCCGGGCACGTACTGGTCGTAGATCGCCTGGAGGCGGTCACGGAACGCCGGAACCGTGTACTCGAACGGTTTGAAGAGCTCGTCGGCGTCGAAGCGCGCCGCAGCGAGGTACGACGTCGCCCATTGCCGCGCGGTTGGCTCGAAGTCACGGTTGTTCTCGATGTTCACCAGCAGATGAAACGCTCTTCGCTCCTCCTCCACAGAGGGCAATTGATCCGCATCGTTGGGCATCGCCGCCTCCTTGCTCGGATGTGGTAGGCCCGAACGCCCTGGCCCGTCAACGCCCTGGCCCGCGCTCCGGTGGCTTCCGCCACCAGACCGCAGTCCAGTCGACCGGGTGGATCTCCGCGGTGATGTCGCACGACGCCCGGTAGTCGGTCACGGCCTGCCGGCACGCCTCGATGCCGCCGTAGTCGTCGACGATCACGAAACCGCCCGGGGACACGAGCGGCTCCAGGTGGGTGAGGGCGTCGATCGTGGACTCGTACATGTCGCCGTCCAGCCGCAGGACGGCGATCGCGTCGAGCTCGGCGGCCAGCTCGGGCAGCGTGTCGCGGAACCATCCCGGGACGAGGCGCACCTGATCGTCGAGCAGGCCGTAGCGGGCGAAGTTGGCCTCGACCCGGTCGAGCCCGACGGCGAGCTGCGGATGCTCGTGGAGGCGCAACGGCACGTCCATCGGGAACCGATCGGCGTCGGCCTCGGGCAGGCCCTCGAAGGAGTCGCATGCCACCACCGTCCGGGCGGAGTCACCGGCGGCGGCGAGGAGGGCCCGCATGTAGATCGCCGTGCCCCCGCGCCACACGCCGGTCTCCACCAGGTCGCCCGGTACGCCGTCGGCCAGGGCGGCCTGGGTCAGCTCCCGCACGTTGGCGAGCCGGGCGACGCCCACCATTGTCTCTGCATGCGGCGGCCAGTCGTTGCCGGCGGCCCGGGTGTCCCGATCGGCGCCCGGTCGCACCACCCGCCATCCCCGCTGCCGGAGCATGTCCCGCAGCCCCTCGGGCTCACCGCCCGGCCATTGCCGCAGGTCGACGTTGCGGACCTCCTCGTCCAGGAACAGGTCCCGGGTCAGGCAGCGTGCGAGCAGGTCGAGGTACAGGTCGGCACCTCCGGGGTCAGGATCGGGCATCCCCAGAGCATGACCCGACCGCGATCGTGCGAGCGACTGCCTCGGCCCGGCGGGAGGAGGTCGTCAGCGCCGCTCCAGCGCCCCGCGCAGGACCGCGGTCTCGGCGCCCCGCCCAACAAGTCGGGCCTCGCTGCGCGCCGGCGACGCCATGACTGGGAGAGTACGCCACGCTACCCTGCGTGCCCCTCCGCGTTCCGCACACGGGGTGTTAGGTTGGCGCTCGTACGGTCCGGACCCCGCCGAAGATCGGGAAAGCACAGCTGATCTCGAAGGACCGCGGTGGGAGTTGGCTTGTGACCGTCGTCGAGGAACCCGGGCGCCGAGCGCTCGCGGGCGTGTGAGGGTGTGGACTCGGACCGGATCGCCCACGTCGCCGCAGTCCTCGGCGACGTCGACGGTCCGCCGGTGCTCGAGCGCCTGCTGCTCTTGTGCGTCGACATGCTGGCGGTGACCGGCGCCGGCATCGCGGTCGTCCGTGACGGGCAGCACCGTGGCGCCGTGGCCGTGTTCGATCGGATCTCCGGCGCGGTCGACGACCTCCAGTTCACCCTGGGCGAGGGCCCGTCCATCGCGGCCGACCGGTCCGCTGGCCCGGTGCTGGAACCGGATCTGGTGCTCGCCGTCGCACAGTGGCCCGCGTTCGCGCCGGCGGCGCTCGAACGGGGCGTGCGCGCCGCGTTCGCGTTCCCGTTGCGGATGGGCGGGATCCATGTCGGTGTGCTCAGCCTCTACCGCGACACCCCCGGCGAGATCAGCGGCGCCGATCTGCGGGACGCGATCGTGCTCAGCCGCATCGCCACCCATCTGGTGCTCGACCTCGAAGCCAACCTCGTCCCGGGGAGCCTCCCGGACCGGCTGGCCGAGATCGTCGACCACCGTGCCCAGGTCCACCAGGCGACCGGCATGATCGCGGCGCAGCTCGGCACCGACGTCTACACCGCGCTCAGCCGCCTGCGGGCGTTCGCGTGGTCCCGGGACCGTTCCATCGACGACGTTGCCGCCGATGTCGTCGCCCGCACGCTCCGATTCGTTTGACGAGGGCTTCATGACACGAGAGAGACGATGCAGTGGGGATTACGCTCGGGCACGGGCGGCAACCCATCTCGCGACCGCGGAAGGAGGTCAGTGATGGCCGATCCACAGCGCCTCAGCCGGGTGTTCGTCGAGCTGGCCGACACCCTCGTCACCGACTTCGACGTCGTCGATTTCATGACCGTGCTCGCTCACCGATGCGTCGAGCTGCTCGGCGCCAGCGAGACCGGTGTCGTCCTCGCCGACGAACGAGCGTCGCTCCGCTCGGTCGCCTCGTCCCACGAGTCGGCCCGCCTGCTCGACCTGTTCGAGATCCAGAACGAGGAAGGGCCGTGCCTGGACTGCTACCGCACGGGTGACCAGATCGTCAACGTCTCGGTCGCGGCCCGCGACGCCCGATGGCCCAGGTTCGGTCACGAGGCCCGGCGGCTCGGCTTCACGACGGTGCACGCCCTGCCGATGCGCCTCCGAGGCCAGGTCATCGGCGCGGTGAACATCTTCGCGTCGAACGGGTCGACCCTGGCCCCGCCCGAGATCGAGGTTGGTCAAGCCCTCGCGGATGTCGCGACGGTCGGCCTCCTCCAGGAGCGCAGCATCCGCGAGGCCCGCCTGCTGAACGAGCAGCTCCAAGCCGCGCTGAACAGCCGGATCGTCATCGAGCAGGCCAAGGGCATGCTCGCCGAACGCCTCCTCCTCGAGATGAACGCCTCCTTCGAGACTCTGCGCAGCTACGCGCGCAACAACAACCTGAAGCTGAGCGACGTGGCCCACGCCTTGGTCGACGGCACGCTCAGTGCGGAGTCGCTCCGCACTGGCTGAGCAGCTTCGACCGCTCGGTGATAGCGTCCACGTAGCGCTCGTACACTGTCGCTCCGGACCCCGGCGACGGCTGCCACAGGGAGGGGTTCGACGTGGCGACCGCACCGGCTGGAGTCCCGGACTCGGAGAAACCCGGACCCGACGTGGCTGATCGGCCTCGCCCGACCAGCGATGTCGTCCTGCTCCAGGTCCTCTACATGGTGCTCGACGAGCGCTGGTCGCCCACGGTCGCGGCCGACCGGCTGCTGAAGCGGGTCGACGGCGATCTCATCGTGTTGCGGCGAGCTCGTGCCCGGGTGCTCCGCGGAACGAGTGATCCACCGAGCGGGTTCAGCCAACGAGCACTGGCCACGCTCGATCACGCCCTCGGCACGGCGAGACGGTCATGACACCGACCGTCGGCGAACACGCCGAGCCCGACCTCGTCGATGCCCAGATCGTCCTCGTGGACGCCGTGCACACGCCGGCTCGACCGCGTACCGAGCCAGCCCGATCCGGCGCCGTCCGGCTGTGGAACGACGAAGGGGCCGATGCACGCACCGGCGCGGTCCGGATGTGGAACGACGCCGGTTCCGGTACGGCTCGTCCAGAAGACCCGGAGCGCCACCGCAGCGCCTGACCCGAACGAAGGCCGGGGCGACAGCACCCGGGTGGGGCCCCGCTCCCTCCCCAGATCGAGGCCCCACCCGGGTCCCGCGTCCCGGTAGCGCGTTTTCTACGCGGAACTGGTCGCCAGGGCGACCGATTCCGGGGACAAAAGCTGGTGGCGACTCGGGCAGCGGGCTACCTCCTCCACGGACGGCTACCGTGCGCTCAACCGGGCGCCGAGCGGGGGGACCGTGGACTACGGCGCGCACCTGCCACTGATGGACTTCGGGGGGCATCCGTACACCCTCGCCCATCTGACCGACTACGCACGTCGCGCTGCCGACCTCGGGTTCGCCACGCTGGCCGCAAACGACCACCTGGTGTTCGGCATTCCGTGGTTGGACGGGCCCACGGCACTGGCCGCCGTGACCGGTTCGTCGGGATCCATGACGCTCGCCACGACCGTGGCACTGCCCATCGTGCGCGGACCCGTGGCGCTGGCCAAGGCGATGGCCGCGATCGACCTGCTGTCCGGCGGCCGGGTGGTGGTCGGCGTGGGGCCGGGATCGTCGCGGCTCGACCACGGCGCGGTCGGGCTCGACTTCGACGAGCGGTGGCGCCGCCTCGACGAGGCGGTGCAGGCGCTGCGGGCGCTATGGCGAGCGGACGGCACGCCGTTCGTCGGCCGCTACTACTCGACCGCCGGCATCGACCTGCGGCCCCGGCCGGCGCAGCCGTCGGGCCCCCCGATCTGGATCGGCAGCTGGGGCTCCGCCGCCGGGCTCCGGCGCACGGCACGCCTCGCGGACGGGTGGCTGGCATCCGCCTACAACACGACGCCGGCGGCGTTCGCCGACGCGTGGACACGTCTGCAGGACCACCTGGCCGACGAGGGGCGGGACGCGGCCACGTTCCCCAACGCGCTCGCGACGATGTGGTTCCACATCACCGACGATCGGGCGGAGGCCGACCGGACGATGACCGACCGGCTCGTACCGGCGATCCACCGGCCGGAGGCCGTGCTCCGGGAGCGCCTGCCCGTGGGTCCCGCCGGCGCGTTCGCCGAGAAGCTGCACGCCTTCCGGGAGGCGGGAGTGCAGCAGGTGCTCGTGTGGCCGGTCGTCGACGAGACGCGCCAGCTCGAACTCTTCTGCGACCAGGTGGTCCCCCGCCTCTAGCAGGGCACCGCCGCGTCCACGATGAACCCCTGGGCCACGACGCTGGCATCGGACGTCAGCTGCACCGAGCCCGTGGGTGTCGTGATGCACGGCGAGGTCGCTCCCCGGCGGGCGGTGCCGGTGTATGTCGCCAGCACGGCGCCGTTGCCGTCCCTGACGGTGACGAAGTCGAAGCCCTGCTCGGTGTCGAGGAGGCTGAAGTGGAAGGCGAAGCCGCCCGTCCCGTTGTCGTACGTCCAGGTGCAGTCGCCGTTGTTGCCGTACGGATGCGGGGACTCGAACGGGATCGTCGCCGTATCGTCGCCGATGCAGGGCGGCGGGGGCGGCACGGCGGGCGTGCATCCGTCGTGGACGCCCACCGCGGTCCACGCGTCCCGGATGGTCGGCTTGTCGGCGCCGGCGACAGCCACCGTGGCGTTGCGGGCGTCACAGAAGTTCGCGAACTCCGGCAGGCTCGTGAAGCCGTCGTAGAAGATGTCGGCCGCCCTGTCGACGCCGATACCGCTGACGGTCACGTCGCAGTCGGCGGTGTGGGTGGCGGGATGACCGTTCTGGGCGATGCACCCGGCGTTCTGCCCGCCCGTCAACGCCAGGTAGTAGGCGTGGTTGGAGATGCCCGAGTTGCTGTGGACGAACCCGTTGTCCTCGGCCCCGACGAGCAGCTCCGAGTAGTGGTCGGGGTCGTTGTCCTCGGCGGGATCGGCCATGTTGCGGAAGCCGAGGAACACGTCGGGTGCGATGATGACGTCCTCGCCGATGAGCCAGTCGGGGGTCCCGGCGGGATCGCGTCCGACGGACGCGGCGTAGAACTCGATCGTGTTGCCCATCATGTCGCTGAACGACTCGTTGAGCGCACCGGACTCGTTCTCGTAGATGAGGCCCGACGTGAACTCCGTGACGCCGTGCGTCAGCTCGTGGCCGACGACGTCGAGGCCGCCCGAGAGCGGCAGGCACGTGCGGGCGTCGCCGTCGCCGTAGGTCATCTGGATGCCGTTCCAGAACGCGTTGCAGTAGCGGTTGGCGAAGTGCACGGTCGAGATGATCTGCATGCCGTTGTCGTCGATGCTGTCGCGACCGAAGGTGCTGCCGTAGAAGTCGTCCACGACGTCGGCGTAGTAGTGGGCGTCGACGCCCGGCCGCTGGTCGGGGCTGCGGAACGCGGACTGCGTGAGGTTCCAGTGGTCGTCGGCGTCGACCATGAGGGTCCCTCGGACCTGCTTGTTCCCCGCGTCGAAGGTGGCGCGGCGCCCGTCGGGCGCCACGAGCTCGAACCCGCCCCCGCTCGCCGGCCGGGAGTCGACGGACTTGACGTCGCCCTTGACGCCGGTGCCGTCGCCCTCGGCGAGGGCATCGAACGCCTTGCGGACTGCACCATTGCCGGCGTCGATCCACCGCACGGGGCGGCTGTCGGCCCGCAGGCTCTGCACCTCGTAGAACAGCGATGCGGTCGCCGGGTCGAGCCGGAGGGTCGTGCGCCACTGCCCGCCCGTGCCGACCTCCCGTTGGACGATGCCCCGCGCCCGGGTTGCGCTGATCGAGGCCGTGTTCTTGGGCTGGAGCCCCGGGAAGTACGCGCCGATGGCCGTGACGATCGTCCCGCCCGCGTCGCGGGTGACGGTGATCTGGCCGCCGAGGACCGAGGCTCCTCCCACCATCTGCTGGTAGCGCGTCACGCCGCGGCCGTGCGCGTCGCTCCACGACCGGACGGCGACGACGTCCGACGGAACCACGAACTCGCGGGCCGCCTGCCCGCTCAAGGCGAAGGAGCCCGACGGTGCGCCACCTGCGGCCCCCGCGGGCGAGGCCTGGGCCCCGGTCCCGACCGCCAGGAGCGACAGGACGATCAGCACGGTGACGAGGTGTCGGCGCATGGTTCCCCTGATGACCTTCGCTCGGCCGGGCGCTCTCGGCGCGCCGACGGCCTGGGACGATAGCCCGGGACGATTCCTGCTGCCCGAGGTCGGGGCGGCGGGCGCGAAATCCGCGGCTGGCCTCGCCCGCCTGTTCCTAGGCTGGCGCCGTGAGCTGGGACGAGCAGTTCGCCACGCGCTACGACGAGTGGTCGGCCCCGATGACCGCCGACGTGCCCTTCTACGTCGACCTCGCGGTCGCGAGCGACGGGCCGCTGGTCGAGCTGGCCGTCGGTACCGGCCGGGTCGCGATCCCCGTGGCGCTCGCGACCGGGCGCACCGTCGTCGGGATCGACTCGTCGCCGGCGATGCTCGCGCAGGCCCGCACGGCGGCCGCCGACGCCGGGGTCACGCTCGACCTCCGGGAGGGCGACATGCGCGACCTCGCGCTCGACGAGCCGGCCGGCCTCGTCTACTGCCCGTTCCGGGCGCTGCTGCACCTGCCGACGTGGGCCGACCGGCGGCGGGTGTTCGAGCGGGTCGCCCGCTCGCTGCGCCCGGGTGGCCGGTTCGCCTGGAACGTTTTCGCGTTCGATCATCACGTCGCCGCACGCCTGGACGGGCAGCACCAGGATGCGCCCGTCCCGCACCGGGTCGACTACGACGTCGCGGACAACCGCATCGACCTCCGGCTCGACGACGGCGGTGCCAGCTCGTTGTGGTGGGCGACGAAGAACGAGTGGCTCGGGCTGATCGACGTCGCCGGCCTGGACCTCGAGGCCGTGTACGGCGACTTCGACCGCAGCCCGCTCGGCGCCGACAGCCGGGAGTACGTGTTCGTCGCCGTCAGGGCGTGACCGGCTGCAGCAGCATCTCCTGCGCCATCGACGCCACGATCCGGCCCTGCCGGTCGCGGATGACGCCGCGCAGCGTGCCGCGGCCGCCGGCATTGACCAGGCTCTGCACCTCCTGGAGGAGCCAGTCGTCGGCGCGGGCCGGCCGGTGGAACCAGGCCGCGTGGTCGAGGCTGATCATGCCCGTGACGTCGCCGTCGAGGTCGAGCGGCCGGCCCCCGACGCCGGTCCAGTCGGTGGCGTACCCGAGCAGCGCGGTGTGCAGGTGAGGGTCGTCGCCGAGGCGTCGGGGCAGACGGAACCAGTGGCGGTGCGTCGCCTCCCGGGTGCCGTCGGGTCGCTCCGGGCTGGGCCCGACCCAGCGCACGTCCCACGGGCCGACCTCGTCCGGGATCTCGTCGGGTTCCGGGAGGTCCTCGGGCAGGGCCGCCTCGTCGGGGAGTCCGGACAGGTCGTACACGTAGCCGTCGGTGTCGGCGGTGAACGAGCAGGTCATCGTGATCACCGGTTTGCCATCCTGCGAGGCGGTCACGCGGTGCAGGTTGACCGTGCGCCCGGCCTTCACGACCTCGCTGCCGAAGGCGATCTCCTGGCCGCTCCTCACCGGGCGGAGGAAGTGGCCGTGGACCGCGTGGAGCCGGCTGCCGGCCGGGGCCTCGCGGCACGCGGCGCTGATCGTGACGGCGAGCCCGATGCCGCCGAACACCACCGGCCCGTACCAGTCGGGCGTCCGGCCGACCCACTCCCCGCCGCGCCGTTCGTGGCGCAGCAGGTCGAGGAAGTCGTCGATCGCCGCCTCGCGCGCGTCGACCCGGTCGGTCACCTCAACGCCCGCGGAACTCCGGCGTGCGCTTCTCGATGATGGCCCGCACCGCCTCCTGCCCGTCCTCGCTGCTCAGTCCGGCGAGCGCGCTGCGGATCTCGTCGGCCATGCGCCCGTCGACGTCGTCGACCAGCGGGGTGCGGGCGACCAGGTGCTTCGTACGCCGCACCGCCAGCGGGGCCTGGGCGGCGACCATCCCGCAGTACTCCAGCAGCCGCGCGTCGAGCTGGTCCGCGGGGACGACCTCCGACACGAGCCCGCGGCGGAGCGCCTCCTCGGCGTCCACGAAGCGCGATTCGAGCAGGAAGCGCAGGGCGTTCTCGTGACCGACGAGGGTCGGCAGCGACCAGGTCAGCCCCCCGTCGGGCGACGTGCCCGCGCGCAGGTAGCCGGGGTGGAGGCGCGCCGTGTCGGCGGCGATCCGGATGTCGGCGGCCATCGCCAGCGACAGGCCCGCACCCACGGCCGCCCCGTTGATCCCGGCGACGACGGGCTTGTCGGTCTCGAACCGCAGCGCCAGGAGGAAGCGGCCGACCCAGCCCTTCTCGTCGAGGATCTGCTCCTGGTCGGACAGCCCGGTCTCGGCCGGCGTGCCGTCGCCGCCGCCGAGGTCGAGGCCGGAGCAGAACGCGTCGCCGTTCCCGGTCAGCGCCACGACCCGGACGTCGTCGTCCGTGTGGGCGTCGCCCACCGCCCGCACGATGCGCCAGCCGAGCGCGGACGTGAGCGCGTTCTTCCGCTCCGGGCGGTCGAGCCTCAACACCCGCACGTGCCCGACGGTCTCGACCGCCAGCTGCGCCATCGGCCCAGGCTGCCACGCCCGACATCGCGGTGCCGCCGGATTCCGCGGAAGCGGGGCTGATCGACGCCTACGACGCGGCGGTGAGCGAGCGGCGGCCGGACGGCAAGGTGAAGATCACCAAGAAGCACGAGACCCCGACGCGGGTCGGCGGCGTCTTGGGCGGCGGCGTCGGGCTGGCGACGGGCCTGGTCGTCGCCCTGTTCCCGTTCGCGGCGATCGGCGGCGGGCTGCTGGCCGCCACGACGGCCGGCGGGGCCGTGCTCGGGGCGGTCGCGGGCCACGCGGCCGCCGGCATGAGCCGCGACGACCTCAAGGAGCTGGGCGAGTCGCTCGACGCCGGCCAGGCCGGCCTCGTCGTCGTGGCCGTGTCGGACATGGGCGCCAAGGTCGCCGAGGCGATGGGCCGGGCGGAGAAGGTCGAGGCCAAGGAGCTCAAGGCCGACACCGAGGACATCGAGCGCGACGCCAGCGCGGCCGCCGCCGAGGGCGACGCGCCCGCCGGCTGATCCGACGGCGCGCGGCACCCCCGCTGCGGCTCAGAACGCGGGATCCCGCTCGAGTGGGCAGGTCATGCAATGCGAGCCGCCGCGTCCGCGACCGAGCTCGAAGCCCTCGATCGTGATCACCTCGATCCCGGACTTGCGCAGGGCCGTGTTGGTCCCGACGTTGCGCTGGTAGGCCACGACGACGCCCGGCTCGAGCGCGACCACGTTGTTGCCGTCGTCCCACTGCTCGCGCTGTGCCTCGAACTCGTCACCACCGGTCTCGACGACGCGCATCTTCTTGACGCCCAGGGCCGTGGCCATGATCTGCGGCAGCGAGCCGTGCTCCTCCTCGACGACGAGATCGTCGGCGGACGCCCCCGGGCGCACCGCCCAGATGCGAGCGCCGCCGATCACCTGGGGGAACAGGGTGACGAGGTCGCGGTCGCACATCGTGAGCACCGTGTCGAGGTGCATGTAGCTGCGCGACTTCGGCAGGTGCACGGCGAGCACGAGCTTGGCGGCGCCGGCGCGGAACAGGGAGCGGGCGATCCACAGAACCGCCTGTGGTGTGGTGCGCTCCCCCATCCCGATCATCACCGCGCCGTTGCCGATCGGCTGCACGTCGCCGCCCTCGACGTGGGCTCGACCCCAGTCCTGGTCGCTGCCGCCGAGCCAGATGGGGAACTGTTCGGCCGCGAACATCTGGTGGAACCGGTAGATCGCCTCGCAGATCAGCGTCTCGGGCTTGCGGGCCGGCTTCGTCATCGGGTTGAGCGTGACGCCGTCGTAGATCCAGCACGACGGGTCGCGCTGGAACAGGAAGTTCGGCAGCGGCGGCAACAGCATGCTGGTCGGATCCGCCGACTCCCACACGAGGCCGACGTCCGTCTCGACGTCGGACTTGGCGATGCCGCCGATGAGGAAGTCGGCGACCTGCCGCGGCTCCGCCGTCTCGATCCACTCCCGCGCCCGCTGCGAGGCGACGATGCCCACCTCGCGCTCGTTGAGGATGTGTTCGCCGACCCAGTCCCGGACCTCGGGCTTGACCAGCGTCTCGGCCAGCAGCGTCCCGGCCTCGAAGACCTCGATATCCCGCTCACGCATGACCTCGCAGAAGGCGTCGTGCTCCGACTTCGCCTTGCTGACCCACAGCACGTCGTCGAAGAGGAGCTCTTCTGCGTTCGACGGCGTGAGCCGCAGGTGCTCGAGCCCCGGGCGATGCACCATCACCTTGCGGAGCTTCCCCACCTCCGAATGCACTCCGAACGGCATGACGACCTCCTGACTACTTGAACGACGGCTCGCGGTACGGCGGGACCGGCTCGGGCTCGGTCATGTGCCGACGCTGGGCGCGGTACACGGGGATGCCGAGCAACAGCGCGCCGCCCGCCATGAGGAACGGAGCCCAGTAGACCCAGAAGTCGTGGCCGGTGTTGCGCGAGTACCAGATGAACAGGACGGAGAAGATGACCGACAGGACGGCGACGACCATGTCGCGGACGAACCGCGGGGTCTGCAGCTCACGGCGATCGACCACCCGCCACTTGATCTGCGCCAGCGCGGAGAACCCGTACGGGATGGCGGCGGTGATGCCCGTCATCAGCACGAGCGTGGTGAACACCGTGGCGCCGCCGGAGCCGATGTAGTTGATCGCCATGGCGATCGAGGCCAGGGCCGTGGAGGCGATGATCCCGAAGGCCGGAACGCCCACCGGCGAGAGCCGCCGGAAGCGCTCGGGGAACAGGCCGTCCTTGGCGGCGGCCAGCGGCATCTCTGCGCAGATCATCGTCCAGCCGTTCAGCGCACCGAAGCCGGAGATGATCACGGCGAGGGCCATCAGGTTGCCGGCCCAGCTGCCACCGAACATGGCGTCTGCCGCGTCGGAGAACGGCGCGGTCGCCGATGCGAGCTGGGTCGTGGACAGGATGCCGAACACTGCGGTCAGCGACAGCATGTACACCACGGCGGTGGCCAGCGTGCCGAAGACCGTGGAGCGCGGGATGTTCCGGTCGGGATGGCGCACCTTGCCGGCCGCCACCGCCGCGACCTCGACACCGAGGTAGCTGAACAAGGCGATGGCCATGCCGCCACCGATCGCCCCGATGGCGCCCTCACCGCTGACGTTCCACGGCGTGTAGTTGGCCGTCTTGATGAAGAACAGCCCGACCGTCCCCATGAACACCAGGACGGCGAACTTGAGCACGGTGGTGGCCACCTGGACGGCGCCCATGTTCTTGACGCCCGACAGGTTGATCCACGCGGGGATCCACAACCCGACGAGCACCAGCAGCACGGAGGCCAGCCGGTTGTGACCGGTGTTCACGAACTCCTCGACGTACAGAACCCACCCCACCGCGATCGCCGCGTTGCCGGCCCAGGCCGTGATCCAGTACGACCACGCGTTGGCGAAGCCGAGGCCGTTGCCGAACGCGACCCGCGAGTACGCGTAGGGTCCGCCATCGGCGGGTAGGCGGCGCGACAACGATGCGAAGAGCAGGGCGAGGGCCAGCGCCCCGACGGTCGTGAGCGCCATCGAGAACAGGCTGATCGGCCCGTAGGCCGCCAGCGAGGTCGGCAGGTTGAAGATGCCGACGCCGATGATGCTGCCGACGATGAGCGCGGTCGCGACAGTGAGGCCAAAGCCGCCGGTGGCGGGGGCCTCGGTCCTGCCCGGAGTGACGACCGCTGGCCGGTCTGGTGTGTGCGTTGTCATCACGACTCCTTCCGCATGACGTGGCAAGGCGTCGTGGACGAGACACGACGATCGTGCCCGCGATGTGTGGTCAGCGTGCGCCGCAGTCCCCTGCCGCACTAGGGCCGAACGTCTCAGGTCTGCGAGGGCGTCGGGCGATGCCGGCGCGGCGGCGCGGAGGCGCCGGACCCGGCGTCGTCGGCAACCGAGCCAGTGCCTGTTGCCAGATCAGGTCCCGGTCGAAGCGCTCGGCGGTCCAGGCGGTCGTCACGAGCGCGCCGGCCGCCCGGTAGTCGTGCACGACCCGGCGGTGGTCCGGGCTGGCGACGAAGCGCCGGAGGTCGTCGGGCGTGCGCCAGATGGACACCGACACCTGGCGGTGCCACGAGCCGTGGGCGGCGATCCAGAGGCCGAGCGTTCCCTCGGTCTCGGGCCACGCCCGCCGGAACCGGAGGCCCTCGCGGGCGACGCCCGGGACGTCCCGCACGCGGTGGACCCAGTAGTCGTTCATGCTGACGTGGGCCGGCCCGGCGCCCGCAGTCTCGGCGCCCGGCATCCAGAGACGCCGGAGCCGCGGCGGCAGCCACCGATTGCTCGCCAGCCATGTCATCATTCGATGATATTAGTCATCGAATGATGACATCCGCCAGTCGCGGTCGGACTTCGCCATGATGGAGGCGTGCCCGATCGACCGCCTTCGACCGGTTCGACCCGGGATCGCCTGATCGCGGCGGCGCTGGCCCTGTTCGCCGAGCGCGGCCTGGACGGCACGACCGTGGGTGACATCGAGGACCGCGCCGGGCTGACCCGCCGCGGCGGCGGGTTCTACCGCCACTTCGACTCGAAGGAGACGGTCCTGACCGCGGCCGTGGAGTCACATGTGGGGCAGGCCCAGCGGGCGCGTGAGGCGCTCGACCTCCTGCCGCTCGGCGACCTCCGGTCCGAGCTGACCCTGCTGTGCCGCTGGCTGCTCGACTCGATCGACCGGCAGCGCGATCTGCTGGACGTGATCGAGCGAGAGGGCGCCCGCTTCCCCGCGCTGCGCGACCTGTGCCGGCGGGAGCTGATCGACGCGGCGCACCGGGGCGCCCTCCAGTTCACGACGGGCTGGGCCGAGGTGACCGGCCATCCCGCCGCCGACCCCGAGGCCTCGGCCGTGATCATGATCGGCGCGGCGCTGAGCTACCGGCGGCTGCAGTGGACCTACGGCACGGCGCCGCTCGGCCTGGACGACCAGCGCTTCGTCGACACCTGGGTCTCCTACTGCCACCGGCTGATGACAGGCGACGGCGGCTGACCCCGTGCCCGCCGCGGGGTCACGGCGGCGTGATCGGGATGGCGACGGCCGAGTACGGCGTGGTCGGCGTCGGGTCGATGAGGAACCGCGAGTTGGTCACGTAGAGCTGGCCGTCGAAGCGGGCGGCGGTCGTCGGCACGTCGAACCGTGGGTCGGTCCGCCGGTCCACGACGGAGCCGCGGCGGCCCGTACGATCCAGCCGGACGACCACGACCTCGTTGGACACATTCCGCACGACGTAGAGGGTGCGCCCGCTGAGCAGGATGCCGTCGCCGTCGGGCAGGACCTCGCCGGCCAGGTCGACGGTGCTCGTCACTCCGGTCGCCGGGTCGACACGGAACAACAGACCGGTGTTGGTCTGCACGACCAGGAGCCCGGTGCCGTCCGGCGTGCGGCTGATGCCGTTGACGTTGAAGCCCTCCTGGAAGGCAACGTCGCCGGTCAGCGGCACGGTCACGACGTCGTCCTGGTCCGGAAGCTCTCCGGAGCCGCCCAGGGGGAGCTTGTAGAGCACCGGGTTGAGCGAGTCGGTGAACCAGGCGGCGTCGGGCGTCAGGATCACGTCGTTGACGAAGTTCGGCTCCGAGGTGAACGTGTAGCTGGCGAGGACCTCGCCGGTCGTCGCGCTGACGACCCTGCCGTCGCCCGCAGGACCGCCGGCCACGAACAGCCGCCCGTCCCGGTCGATCTTGAGGCCGTACGATGGCGTGCCCGGCCCCTGGCTGATGATCCTGCCCCGGCCCGTGACCAGGTTGGCCCGGTAGATCGATCCGTCGACCGTCGAGCCGAAGTAGGCGAACGGCATCGCGCCGATGGCGATCCCCTCCGGGGCGAACCCGTCCGGCAGCGGGATGGTCGTGGGGACGACGGTCCCGTCGCCCAGTCCCGCGCGTGCGGCGTCGGCCGCGGTCGCCGGGATCAACGAGATCACCAGCATGGCGACGAACACGCGGATGGCACGATGCGCCGGCACGGCGTCCCGTCCTGGTCTTGCCCTCTCAGCGGTCACGCTGCCTCCCCCACGATGCCGGCGCGGTTCGAGCCGGTTCCCACCACGCTCCGAGCGCACGATGCTGGCCGCGTCCGGTGCCGGTGCAATCCTTTCGGCCACCGCCGAAAGGTCGGCGCCGGGGGTCCGTGCGTCACGGACGTCAACCGAGCGACGGCATGTTCCAAGATTGGGCGGATGAAGCGCATCCACTTCACCGACGAGGATCTGAGGAACGTGCGCATCGGGCCCACGTACGGGCCGCTGGCCGAGACGGCGTTGAGCCTGGAACGACTGGTCCGGACCGACTGGTCGGGCACCCCGTCCCCGCTGGCGGAGGCGATCGGGTTCGACGGGTGGCGGGAGCGGGTGATGTCCGACGTCGGCCCCGCCGAGCGGGCGCTGGCCCAGCTGTTGCCCCGGGGGGTGGACATCATCACGCTGACCGGCCGGTCGCCGTCGATCGAGGAGGGCCTGGAGACCATCGCGTCCCTGCGGCCCGGGCTCGTCGGGTTGGAGCTGGCCGACAGCGCGGAGGGCCCGTTCCGGCCACCGGCGTGGGCCGCGGTCCTGGCCGAGCGGTCGACCGGCGCCCGCCAGCAGCTCGCCGGCGCGCTGCGGACCTACCACGACAAGGCCGTCGCACCGCACTGGCCGGCCGTCTCGCGGCTGCTGGAGGCCGAGCGGGACCGGGCGGTGCGGCGGCTCAGCGAGCAGGGCATCGACCGCTTCCTGGCGTCATGCCACCCGACCATCCGATGGGATCCGCCCGTCCTGACCATCGACACCTGCCTGCCGATCGGCGACCAGGAGGCCCGCCTCGACGGGCGCGGTGTGGTCTTCGTCCCGTCCCTGTTCTGCCCGCCCGGCTTCCCGATGTGCGCCCCGGCCGACGACCCGGACGCGTCGCCCCTCATCCACTACCCGATCGCCCTCGATGCCCGGACGATGCAGGGGCTCTGGGATCCGCTCGCCGGCTCCACCGCGCGGTCGTCGCTCGAACCGCTGCTCGGCCGGACCCGCGCCGCGGTCCTCGACGCGGTCGCCGCTGGGCCGTGCACGACCAGCGAGCTCGCACGCCGGGCCGGCGTGTCGGTGCCGTCCGCCAGCGAGCATGCCGCCGTCCTGCGGGACGCCGACCTGATCGTCACCCGGCGGGTCGGCCGGGCGGTGCGCCACACGGTGACGCCCCTCGGCGCGAGCCTCCTGGAGAACCGGTGCTGAGCGCCTGGGTTCGACGCAGCGGCCTCGCGGTCGTCGCTCTGGTGGCGCTCACCGCCCTGGCGGCGTGTGGTGACGACGGCGCCGAACAGGCGACCCGTCCCACGACGACCGCGTCGACGACCACGCCGACGACCACATCGACGACGACCGCGTCGACGGCGACCGCGACCGCGGCGGCGGGGCCCTGCGGCCTCGCCGACGCCACCGACGTCACGTTCCCGGCGGGTCGCGGCGACGCCACGGTGCACGGCGTGCTGACCGGCAACGGGCCGACGGCGATCGTGCTGGCCCACGAGTCGCAACAGGACGCCTGCGACTGGGCGTTCTTCGTCCCCGAGCTCGCGGCGGGCGGCCGGACGATCCTCGCCTTCGACTTCAGCGGCGACGGCTCCTCGAGCTACATCGGCGACGGCCGCCTCGACCTCGACGTGCTCGCGGCGGTGACCGAGGTGCGCCGGCGTGGAGCGACGCGGGTCGTGGTGATCGGGGCCTCCAAGGGCGCGACCGCCGCCGTGACCGCGGCCGGCGCGCCCGCGAACGGCATCGACGGCGTCGTGAGCCTCTCGGCGGCGGCCTCCTACCGCAGCGCCGACACGGCGTCGGCTGCGGCCGGCATCACGGCTCCCGTCCTGCTGGCCGCGACCGAGAACGATGGGTCTGCGGCCGAGACGGCGCAGACGGTGGCCGAGACATGTGGCTGCGCCTACCCCGAGGTGCTCGTGTTCAGCGGCCGCCTGCACGGCATGCGCATGCTGACCGGCCCCGACGGCTCCGCACTGCGGGACGCGATCGCTCAGCTCGTCACCCGCGCGACGCAGTGAGATCGCTTCCGGCCGAGGGCCGGCGACCTCAGGGCGGGGAACGCCGCGCGTCGGCCTCGACGCGGGCGAGCACCCGGAGGGCGTTGCCGCCGAGGATTCCCGTCACCTCGCCCGCGTCGAAGCCGGCGTCCAGCAGGGCCGCCGTCAGCTTCGGTAGGTCGGTCTCACCGCCGAACCCGGCCACCACGCCGGGGACGCCGTTCATGTCGGTGCCGATGGCGAGATGTTGGGGGCCGACCGTGTCGGCGATGTGGCGGGCGTGCGCGACCCAGCTCGCCGATGGTGCGGACACCGAGGCGATGGGTCCGGTAGGGCCAGAGCCCGACAACGCCGCCCGTCGACGGCGATCGCCCGCAGCTCGTCGTCGGCGAGGTAGCGGGGGAAGTCCTGGAGGGCGCGGGCGCCGGTGTGCGACGAGACCACGGGCGCGGTCGCGCCAGGTCGACGACGCCCAGCAGGGTGGCGCGATCGGCGTGGGCGACGTCGACCAGCACACCGAGCCGGTTCATGCGTTCGACGACCCGGCCGCCGAGCGGGCTGAGGCCCGGCGAGGCGCGCCGCCGAGCCGGCCACGGCCCGGCGTACCGCTGCCAGGGGAGGCACGTGGCGCCGAGGGCGTTGTCGCGCAGGTGCACCAGCACGATCACCCGGACGCCGCGCTCGTGCCAGGCGTCGATGCGATCGACGTCGTGGCCCAGCGCGTCGGCGCCTTCGACGCCGAGCACCACCGCGGGCACGCCCTGTGCCCGGGCCCGGCGCAGATCCTCGACCGACCCGGCGACGACGGCACCGGCGTCGGCGGCGTGGCGCTCGATCTGGACGAGCTGTGCATCGACCGCATCCCACGGGCTCCGGCCGACGTACCAGCGCGTGACGATCGGATCGCCGACCGCCTTGGCGACGGCCGCATCGACCCCGGCCCTCCCGAGCACGTCGAACCCGGCCTCGGCCGGCGCACGGATCGTGACGCCGCGCCACACCGTGCGGAACGGCTGCGGGACGAATCCCGGGGCGTGCGTGTGCAGGTCGAGCACGAACGACTCGCGATGGAGTCGCTCCGCCTCGGCGTCGACGGCCGGCCTCACGGTGGTCACGCCTCGAAGACGACCGTCCGTTCGCTGACCGAGGCCGACGGGCAGCGTCGGTCGCCGCCGTCCGGTCGCTCGGCGCGCTCGGCGTGCCGCAGCAGGTGCCAGATCGCATTGCCGAGGAGGTCGAGCTCGGTCGACGCGTAGCGCTCGCCGCCGAGGCCGCGTATCCGCTCGGTCTGCCGGGCCAGGGCGCGGGCGTCCTGGCGGAGGATGTGCCTGCCCTGCTGCACCACGGCGGGGCGCACGATCGCGGCCGGCAGGCGGCTCTGGAACCGGACGACGAACCAGGCGCGGGTCCGGAACGGCGACATCGGGAGGTGGACGATCGTGTTGACGATCCGGAACCATCCGGCGACGACGTACTCGATCTGGGCGATCGAGGGCAGGACGAAGCGGTCCCAGTGGTCGAAGGTCCGGCCCGCGCCCTCCCGCAATCGGATCGGTCCCATGCCGACCGGCTCGCCGAGGTACTGCACCTCGACACCGTCGTCGACCGGGCGACGCACGGCGGTGATGGTCCGGGGTGCGCCGCCACGGAAGATCCCGCGATGGAGGAAGGCCGTGTGCGGAACGTCGAGCGCGTTCTCGAGCGCGGCGTGCAGGGTGCACTCGAGGTCGCGCCGCAGCACGACCTCACCGGCACCGGGGCCGTCGAGCCGGGGCAGGGCGAACGGGCGCCGGGTCGGTTCGCCGTCCGGCTCGCCCCAGGCCCACACGATGCCGTCCTGCTCGACCGTGGCGTGCGCAGCGACCCGGCGGGCGTCGGCCGCCGGGCTCGCGGCGCCGCTCAGCCCGGGGACGCGCACGCACTGCCCGCCGCAGTCGTAGCTCCACCCGTGATAGCCGCACTCGAGCGCGCCGTCGCCGGCGACCCGCCCGAGCGAGAGCGGGTAGTTGCGATGGGCGCACCGGTCGACGAGGACGGCCGGCGCGCCCCCGCGCCACGGAACACGACGAGCGGCGTGTCCATGAGCGTGACGGCCAGCGGTCGACGGCGCAGCTCCGACGACCGGGCCACCGGGTACCACCAGCGGCGCGGGAAGGCCACCGAGTACGACCCGCTCTCCATGCACCCATCATGCCGGACGGATCGGCGTCAGAGCGCGGCCTCGTCGACCCACAGGCCGTGGAAGCCGAAGGGCACCCGCACCGGAAGCTCCACCCGGCCCACCGGCCCGTCGTCGACCGCGCCGGCGTCGAACACCGCCAGCGCCGAGCGGTCGGTCCTGCGGTCCCACACGTAGGTGAGCAGCCAGCCCTCGCCCTCGCTGTCGCCCGCAGGGACGAACACCGGCTCCCCGCCCCGCAGGTCGTCGCCCGGGTCCCACACCGTCTCGGCGCCCGTGCGCAGGTCCACGTGGCAGATGCCGGCCAGCTCGAAGCCGTGCGGCGCGTCGACGGGCGTCGTCGTGGTGCACCACCCGTGACGGAGCGCCCGGCCGGTGTGCCGGCGGTCGTGGGCGGGCAGGTCCATCGTCCGGTCGCTGATCCGCTCGGCGGCGAACGTGAGGCTCGGACCGGCCGTGCCGATGCGCCACTCGGTGAGGTGCGACGGCACCAGGTCGCCCCGGCGCCCGAACGCCTCCTCGAGCCGGTGGACGCGCAGCACGACGTCGTCGCCGTCGCGGTGGGCGGACAGGCCGTGGAACACGTAGCAGGGCGGCACGTCGACCCAGCGGATCGCCTCGCCGGCGCCGTCGAGCGGCATCACCCCCACCCGGCACGGGCCCGCCGCGTCCCAGTGGAACGGGATCTCGGGGTAGGGGTTGGCGGGATCGCTCCCGAAAACCACCGGTCCGATCCAGAACACCGCGTCCCGGTCGGTGATGGCGAAGTCGTGGACCATCGTGGCGGTGTCCACCGCGATCGGGCTGACCACGTCGATGCGGCCCTGCGGGTCGGCCGCGTAGTACGTCAGCGCCGGCCGCAGGAACTCGTAGCCGAAGAAGTGCAGGCGGCCGGTCTCCGGGTCGATCTTCGGATGGGCGGTCATCGTCTCGCCCAGGAGCCCCCCGTAGTCCCACGGCCCGACGGTCGACAGGTCGCCGGTCGCCAGCTCGAAGGGCCAGCCGACCTCGCCGAGGGTCAGGAGCTTGCCGGCGTGGTGGACGACCGACACGTTGCTCTGGTTGTTGGCCCGCCCGGGCGGACCCCCGAAGTTGAGGATGTCCCGGCCGGCCTCGGCCAGCGGCGTGCGCACGTAACGGTTGCGGTACCACGATGCCCGCCCCCGCTCGAGCCGGACGCCGTGCACCATCCCGTCGCCCAGGAACCAGTGCAGCGACGTGCCGGTGGGCGGATTCGAGCCGTTGCGGACGAACAGGCCCGACAGATCCGGCGGGATCGTGCCGGTCACGCGCAGGTCGGTGAACGTCTCCTCGGTCGTGACGGCCGCGAAGTTGCCCTGCTCCCAGTACGGCCGGGCGGGATCGTAGGGCCGCACCGTGGTGCCCGGCCGGCCGCCGGTCGCCTCGCCCCGGGCCCCACGGCCAGCGTCGTCGTCGTCCGCGCAGCCCGCGACGAACCCGAGCCCACCGAGCGACAGCCCGGCGGTTCCCAGCCCCAACGCCCGCAGCACCGCGCGCCGCTCGATCGCTCCGCCCATCAGGGCAGTCTCGCATGCCCTGGGCGCGCGACGTGGGGGCCTCCCCGGAGGGAGGCCCCCACGTCCGCGGTACTCACACGTGCACGTTGATCAGCGTCGTGACCAGTGCATCGACCGCGGGGTCGACGGTGATGGTGTCGTCGGGGCCTTCGGCCGCGATCTGGAGCTGGTCGGGGACCTTGCTCCCCGTGATGCTCGTCGCCACCGCCACGCCCGTGACGTCGATGCGGGAGCCCGTCGCGGTGGCCGTGATGTGGTCGGTGTTGCCCGTGCCGACGAGGTTGACGCTGTCGGTCTGGGCGTCGGGGCCACCGGCCGAGCCGGACATGTCGACGTTCGCCCGGTTCAGCGCCGTGTTGCCCAGGAAGTCGCCGACGTTGAAGTTGTCGAACCCGTCCAGCATGGTGAGGTTCGAGCGTCTCGACGCCGTCCGTGTCCATACGGATGTTGCCGACGTTGCGGTTCAGGATCGCCCGCTGGCCCTCGGCGCTCAGGGTGAAGCTCTCGTCGACGTTCGCCCCGTTGAACACGAGCGTGTCGCTCCCGTCGCGGCCCTCGATGACGTCGCTGCCGTCGCCCGGGTCCCAGACGAAGCTGTCGTCCTCGGAGCCGAGGTCGGCCTGGTCGGCGCCCTTGTTGCCGTCGATGCTGTCGTTGCCGGCGCCGCCGAGCAGCGTCTCGTTGCCGTCGCCACCGGCGATGACGTCGTTGCCCGCGCCACCGTCGAGCGTCGTGGTCTCGTCGGCGAATGCGCCGTTGACCTGGTCGATCCTGACGTGGTCGTCGCCGGCGTTGGCCAGCACGTGGATCTGACCGAAGGTGGTGCGATCGAACTCGAAGTCCGCACCTCCGTCGTCACCGACGTCGACCTGGAGCGTGTTCGGCGCACCGGCCTTCAGTCGCAGGGCGATCGCGTCGCTCCTGTCAGTCCCGGTGACCGTCAGCGTTCCGTTCGCCACCGTGGCCTGGACCGTCAGCGGTGCGCAGGCGGCGGTGAAGGCGGCCAGACCGACCACCGCCGCGCCGCCGCCGGCACCGATCAGGAACCGTTTGATGTTCATTTCGTCTTCCTCTTCCGTCAGCCGGTGCCAGGGGGGTGCACCGGTCCGTGCGGTGACGGGTACGCAGATGAGGAGGACGCGGTTTGGTCCGACCGTCAGACGGGCGCCGCCGCCCGGGCCTCGTCCGGGATGTCGAACAGCGCCCGCACCTCGTCGCCCAGGAGCGCCCGGCGGCGCGCCTCGGGGAACCCGGCGGCCATCCCGGCCAGGGCGGGGATGTAGTCGGGAGTGTGGTCGGCGTGGGGGAAGTCCGACGCCCACAGGAACCGGTCGCCATAGCGCTCGGCCAGCGGCGGGATCGACCGCTCGTCCGGGTCGCACGAGACCCACACCCGCTCGCGGACGTAGTCGCTGGGCTTGTGGCGCAGCGGCACCCGCTCGCCGATGAACGTGTCGCCGTAGACGGCGTCGATGCGGTCGAGCCAGTAGCCGAGCCAGCCGCCGCCGGACTCGAGCACGATGACCTCGAGCGTCGGGAACCGGTCGAACACCCCGTAGTCGAACAGCGTCGTGAACTGCTGGCGGACCCCGTCGGCCGCGGTGACCGAGGACAGCAGCCGCAGCTGGCGGGCGTGTTCGGCGTCGAAGCGCTGCCCGTGCACCCAGACCGGCTCGAACGTCGGGTGGATGGCGAACGGCACGCCGAGGTCCTGCGCCGCCGCGAACACCGGGTCGTGGTCGGGGTGGCCCAGCGGCTTGCCGCCCGGGGCGAACGGGGCCACGTAGGCGCCCTTCGCCCCCTCGGCCACGGCCCGCGCCAGCTCGGCGGCCGCGGCCGACGGGTCGGTGAGCGACAGGTGCGCGGCCGGCACCAGGCGGGGGCTGCCGGCACAGAACTCGCAGATCCAGCGGTTGTAGGCGCGGGTGTAGGCCTGGCACAGGTCGGGCTCGTCGAGCTCGGCCTCCCACAGCAGGCCGATCGTCGTGTAGAGCACGACCGCGTCGAGGCCCTCGGCGTCGAGGACGGCCAGCCGCTCGCCCGGGTCCATCGACCCGAACGGCGCCTCGCCCACGTAGGTGCGCTCGGGGTTGCGGCGGATGTCGGCCATGTCCGGCGCACCCATGGCGCCGAGCGTCGCGGGGAAGCCCCGCCGGCTCATGCGGCTGCGCCGCCCGCCGATCTCCAGCTCCTCCAGGCCCTGCTCGTCGAGCACGATGCGCAGGGCGCGGTCGCGGTGCTGCGGGTCGATGTAGCGCTCCCACAGGTCGGGCGGCTCGAGCACGTGACCGTCGGCGTCGACGGCCCCGTCGTAGCTGAGGCGCTCGGTGTCGTGCATCGGCTTCGCCATGGTCCCCTCCCCCGGCGCCGCGATCTGTGCCCTGACGGCGATCTGTCAGTTGAGCACAGGGGGACGGCGTATGCGCTGCGGTCCGCGCGCACCGCGCCACCGTAGAATTCCCGGGGCGATCCCGGGTCGGGGCCGCGAGGCTCCTACTCTCGGCGAAATGGTTGGGCGGCGTGTGCGGGGTCGGATGGCCGAGCTTGGCGTACTCGCCGGCCTGCTCGACCGGGTGCCCGCCGTCGGCGACGACGATGCCGCCGCCGCTGCCGTCGTCGTGCGGGGCGACGCCGGCCAGGGCAAGACCGCGCTCCTGGACTGGGTGGCCGACGCGGGCCGGGACCGGGGATTCATCGTGCTGCGCGCCACCGGCGTCGAGTTCGAGCGCGGCCTCGCCTTCAGCGGGCTCACCGCCGCGCTCCGGCCGCTGCTCCCGCGCATCGACGAGCTGCCACCGGCCCAGGCCGACGCGCTGCGCGGCGCGCTCGGCCTCGCACCGGCGCGGGCCGCGGTGCTGACCGTGTACGGCGCCACGCTGTCGCTCTTGTCCCTCGGTGCTGACGCTGCGCCGGTGCTCGTGGTCGTCGACGACGCCCAGTGGCTCGACGTCGCGAGCCTGGAGGCGTTCGTGTTCGCCGCGCACCGCAGCGCGGCCGACGCGGTGGGCTTCGTGTTCGCCCAGCGTGTCGGGCACCTGACCCTGCTCGAACAGGCCCGGTTCGCGACCGTCGGCCTCGGGGGCCTCGACCGCGACGCCGCCGTCGCCCTGCTCGAGCCCGAAGGCGTGGACCCCACCGTCGCCGCCCGCTGCTGGCGGCTCACACACGGCAATCCCCTCGCCATGCTGGAGGGCGCCCGGGGCCTCAGCCCGGCCCAGCGCCGGGGCGAGTCGCCGCTGCCCGCGGTCCTTCCCGTCGACGACCGCCTCCTCGACGACTACCGGGACCGGCTGGCCGCCCTCTCCCCGGCGACGCTGCGCGCCCTGGGGGTGGCCGCGCTGGCGGCCAACGACGACGTCGGGACCATCACGTCGGCGCTGGCCGCGCTCGGCGGCGCGCCGAGCGACCTCACGGCGGCCGAGCGGGCCGGCGTCGTGACGCTGGTCCGGGGGCGGGCCTATTGGCGGCACCCGCTCCTCCGCTGTGCGGTGCACAGCATGCTCACCGCCGGCGAGCTGCGGGCGACGCACCGCTCGCTCGCCGGGGCGACCGCCGACGCCGGCAGCGACGTGGCGGTGTGGCACCTGGCCGACAGCGTCACCGGGCCGGACGACCAGGTCGCGGCCCGGCTGGCGGCCACCGCCGGCGCCGCGCAGCGCCGCGGGGCCCTCGCCGCGGCCGCCGAGGCCTACGAGCAGGCGGCGAGCCTGTCGCATCCCGGAGCGGGACGCGACCGCCTGCTGCTCGAGGCGGCCGACGCCCGCTGGAACGGCGGCGACTTCGAGCAGGCGGCGCTGCTGCTGCGCGACGCGGTGGGGCGCACCGTCGACCCGGTCGTGCGGGCCGAGATGGCGGTCACGCTCGGCCAGACCGAGGTGTGGCTGTCCGGGGCGCAGCGCTCGGCCGACATGCTGGCCGCCCAGGCCCGCGAGATCCTGCCGCTGTCCGCCGGGCAGGCTGCCGTGCTGCTGCTGAACGCCGGCGTCGCGCGGATGATGACGCTGGAGATGGACGCCGCCAGCGGCACCGCCGAGGCCGCGGCGAAGCTCGCCGACGACAGCGGCGACCCGGAGGTGATGTTCGGCGCGCACGCGATCGCGGCGCTCTGCCGCTTCTTCGCCGGCGACGGGCCGGCCGCGGAGGCCGCGATCGATCCGATCTCCCAGGTCGCGATCGCCGCCCTCCGCGAGTCGTTCGACTGGCGCACCACTGCGATCGCGCTGCTGTGCGCCTTCGCCCAGATCACACGGGGCGACGCCGGCGCCGCCCTCGACATGCTCGGACCGGTCATCGCCGGCGACGAGTCACACGCCCTCGGGCGGACGGTGCTGGCGCAGGTGGTGCGGGCCGACGCGCTGTGGCGGAGCGGCCGCTGGGCCGAATGCCTCGCCGAGACGAGCCAGCTGCTGTCGCTGCACGAGGCGACCGGACGGCTGCACGTCCGCATGTGCGTCGCCGCCGTCCTCGCCCGCATCGCGGCCGGGCTCGGACACGACGGCGACTGCCAGCGCTACGCCGGCGAGGCCATCGTCGACGCCACGCAGGTCGGCATCGCGTACATCGAGGCGTGGGCGTACGGAGCGCTCGGGCTCCTCGACCTCGGGGCCGGGCGCCACGGCGCGGCCGCCGCCCACTTCGACCAGGTCACCCGCCTCGCCGGCGACGTGCGCGAGCCGGGCGTGCTGTGGTGGCTCGCCGACGCGGTGGAGGCCTACCACGGCTGCGGGCGCCGGGCCGACGCCGCCCACGCCCTGTCACGGCTGGAGGACCAGGCGGCCGCGACGGGGCGCCGGTGGGCGGTCGCCGCCGCGGCCCGCTCGGCGGCGCTGCTGCGCCCGGACGACGACGCCGAGGCGGCGTACCGCACCGCCCTCGACGGCTTCCGCGCGCTCGGGGCGCCGTTCGAGGAGGCCCGCACGCTGCTGGCTCGGGCCGAGCACCGCATGCGTGCGGAGCGCCGCCGCGACGGCGCGCTCGACGCGGCGGCGGCGCGGACGATCTTCGACCACCTCGGCGCCCGGGCCTGGAGCGAGCGGGCCACGACCCTCCGCGGCGAGCCCGCCGCCGCCGCCACGTCGCTCGCCGCCCGGCTCACCCCAGCCGAGCTGCGCGTCGCGCTAGCGGTCGGCCAGGGGCTGTCGAGCCGCGAGGTGGCCGCGAAGCTCTACGTGAGCGAGCGGACCGTCGAGTACCACCTGCAGAACATCTACCGGAAGCTCGACCTGCACACCCGCTCGCAGCTCGCCGCGCTGCTGGCCGTGGAGGGGGCCGGCGCCCGCTAGGCCGGAGATGTCGAGAGCCGGCGGACGGCTCCGACCACTTGGTTGAACGACCCGTTCCGACGACGGAGGAGCATCCGATGCAGATCCGCGCCCGCCTCAGCATCAGCGCCGACGGCTACGTGACCACGCCCGGCGGCTGGCCGGCCATGACCGCCGACCCCGCGTTCGTGTCCGGGGAGAGCCACGGGATCCTCGAGTTCGTCGCCGGGTGCGAGGCCGCCCTCATGGGGCGGACCACGTTCGAGCCCGCCCTGACCAACGACCGGTGGCCGTGGCCCGGCCTGGACGTCTTCGTGCTCGCCTCCCGCCGCCCGGCCGGCACGCCCGACGACGTCGTGACCGACGGCGACCCCGCCCGGCTGCTCGCCCGGGTCCGGGAGGCCAACCGGGGCGGCGACGTGCACCTCGTCGGCGGCCCGACGACGATCGAGACCGTGCGGGCGCTCGGGGCGCTCGACCGCCTGGAGCTGGTCGTGCTGCCGCTGCTGCTCGGCGCGGGGATGCGGCTGACCCCCGCGCTCAGCCCGGACACCGGCCTGGCCTTCGAGCGGGTGCGGGCGCTGCCCGGAGGGTCGGTCGAGATCGTCTACGACGCCGCCGGGCGCGCGAGCCTCCCCGGCCGGGACCCGGCCTGGTCCCCCGCCTCCCAGCGGCGCGACTGACCCCGGGTCGCCCGGCTAGCGTCGACGCAGGTCGGGGTGCTGGGAGGCGCGGCGTGGTAGTGGCGACGAGCGGCGTCGATGCGGTTGGCGGCGAGGGCGCGGGCCCGGACACACCCCCGAGCCCGACCCGCTCCACGACCGGTGCCGCCCGTGCCGCCCGGGCCCTGGCGTTCCCCGTAGCGGTGTGGGGCGTCTGGCGGGTGGCACACTGGCTCGCCATCGTCGCGTTCGGCGGCGACCCGGTCGGCAGCGCGTTCCACTCCGACGGCACCTGGTTCCTCTCGGTCCTGCGCGACGGCTACGTGGTCACCGACCCGTCCTACGCCACCGAGCAGAACACCGCGTTCATGCCGGGCGTGGCCTTGCTGGCGTGGCCGCTCGCCCGGCTCGTCGGCGCCCGCACCGCGGCGCTCGCCGTCGCCAACGCCACCGGGCTGGCGGCCTTCTGCGCCGTGCACGGTGCGACCCTGTCGTGGTCGCCGCGGCGGACGGCCCGCATCGCCACACTCGCGCTGGCGCTGTGGCCGACCTCATTCTTCCTGTGGTCGTACTACTCCGAGGGCCTGTTCATCGCCGCCACCGGGCTCGCCCTGTGGGCCGAGACGCGGGACCGCCCGCTGCCCGCCTACGTCGGGTGCTTCCTCGCCCCGCTGGCCCGCACGGTCGGCATCGCGCTCGGCCCGGTGCTGGCGGTCGCACGCTGGCGCCGGCTCGGCCGGATCGACGCGGTCGCGGTCGGCTACCTCGCGTCCGGCCTGGCCGCGCCGGCCGTGGTGTCCGCCGTGCAGCGCCGGCGCACCGGAGACGCGCTGGCCTGGGTCCACGCCCAGCAGGCCTGGGGCCGCGCCGTCTCGCCGCCCTGGACCCCGATCGTCACGGCGATATCCGACGTCGTCGCCAAGCGGCCCCAGATCGCGCTGGAGCTGAGCCTGAACCTGGTGGCGATCGCGGTGGCGGGCGTGGGCGCGGCGGTGCTGGTGCGCCGGTGGTGGCGCCACGGCCTGCCGCTGGTAGTGGCCGCCTGGACCGTGACCGCGATGGTGCTGCCGCTGTGCTCGGTCGTCGTGTCGAGCCAGGTGCGGTTCGCCCTCGGCGCGTGGCCGGCGCTCGCTGCGTTCGGCGGCGACGGCCGCGGCGCACGCGCTCTGCGGATCACCGGCGCCGCGCTCGGCGTCACCCTGTCGCTCGCGCTGCTGCGGCGGTGGGCGCAGGACGCCCGGGTGGCCTAGCGCCTCCGCGTTTTGTCCCTGGAAACGGTCGCCAGGGCGACCGATTCCACGGACAAAACGCGAGACCGGGACGGTCGTGGCGCCCAACCCACGCCACCCGACCCCCGGGGCAGCGCGAGGCGGCACGGGCGTGTCGACCCGGCGTTCTGTCCCCCGAAACGGTCGCCCTGGCGACCGATTCCACGGACAAAACGCGAGACCGGGACGGTCGTGGCGCCCAACCCGGGCCACCCGACCCCCGGGGCGGGGGGAGGCGGTACGGGTGTGTCGACCCGGCGTGCGGTGCTAGCGCGAGCCCCACTCCCACATGCCGTAGGCCGCCTTGTCGCCGAGCCGGTGGCCCGATGCGGTGAGGCGCACGCCGACGTCGCCCTGGTGGTAGCTCTCGTGCGCGATCAGGTACCCGACGAACGCCACCGGATGGGGCTTGAACCCCTTGACCCGACCCGACGCCAGACCCCCGGCGACCAGCGCCTCGACCGCGGCGGCCGAGGCGGCGAGCGCCGCGTCCAGCGTCTCGTGGTCGAGCGGGCGGTCGCGTCCCAGCTTCTCGAGGCCGTCGAGCAGCCCGGGCGCCGCGGACTTGAGCCACATCAACCGGACGTCGTGGATGTGGGCGAGCTGCTCGCCGACCGACCGCCCCGCCAGCCGGCTGTCGGCGGCGAGCGCCTCAGGGGCGAGCGCGGCGAGCACGTAGCGCTGGATGCGCGCGTGGATCCGCCAGGTGTCGAGCACCTGCTCGGCCAGGTCTGCCGTCGGGTCGACGATCGGGTCGGCACTGGGGTCCACCATGGGATCCTCCTTGGTCGCTAGATTGTTCAGAGCTTGAACAGTTCAGACTCTAGACGATTTGAGCGCCTCTACCGACAGCTCTGGGGCGCGCTCCACCGGCCCGACGACGACGGCGACGGGCTCGGCCAGCACGAGCGCGAGCTGCTGGCCCACGTGGGCGACGGGGCCAGCCTGACCCGGCTGACCGGGCACCTGCTCCTGCCCAAGAGCACGGCGTCGGTGCTGGTCAAGGACCTGGAACGCCGCGGCTTCCTGACCCGCCGGCGCGACCCCGACGACGAGCGCCGCCTCCGCATCACGCTCACCGACCGGGGCGAGGCCGCGGTCGCCGCCGACCACGTGCTCGACCTCGGCGCGCTCGACCGGGCGCTCGGCCGGCTGCCGGCGGGCGACCGGGCCACGCTGCTGCGGCTGGTGGAGCGGCTCGCCGACGCCGCGGCCCGCGGTGACGACGATCCGGTCGGCGGCGCTCCGCCGCGTGTATCCGGCCGCCCCCCGCCGACTCTGTGAAGCAGCCTGCCGAAGGATCGGAACGATGCTCGCTACCAGAACCGCCGTCCGGGTGCGGTGCCTGCGCCCTGGCGGGCGGCCGCAGGCACCGCACCCGATGACCCCGACTACCCCCCGTCCCGGGAGAAGCACCGGTCGGCGCCGGCCGACGCGTAGCCTGCCAGCCGTGACAGCGGGCTCTACCCCCGGCGGCCGCGAGGCCTTCGAGCAACTCGTCCCCCGCGCCGTCGCCGGCGACCAGGGCGCCTGGGAGGAGCTGGTCACGCGCCTCCAGCGGGTGGCGTGGCGGTCGATCGCCGGGTTCGACCTGGCCACCGAAGACCGCAAGGACGCGTTCGCCGCCACCTTCTTCCGGCTCAACGAGCGGCTGTCGACCATCCGCGAGCCGGCCAAGCTGCCCGGGTGGGTGGCGACGACGGCCCGCAACGAGGTGCACACGCTGCTGCGATCGCGGCGGCGGCTGCGGGCCACCGACCCCCACGACCTGCCCCTCGTCGCCCAGCCCGGCGCGCACGAGGAGAACCTCCTCCGCGACGAGCTGCGCAGCGCCGTCCGGGACGCGTTCGAGACGCTCTCGCCCCGGTGCCAGGAGCTGCTGCGCCTCGCCACCGTCGACCCCCCGCTGTCGTACGCGGAGATCGGCGACATCCTCGACATGCCCCACGGGAGCATCGGCCCGACCCGGCGCCGGTGCCTGGACGAGCTGCGCCAGGCCCCGACGCTGCGCTCCTACGTCGCTGGGAGGTGACCATGGATCACGAGACGCTCGACGACGACCGCCTGCTCGCGCTGGTGGGCGAGGTGCTGGACCGGATCGACCCGGTGCCGGCCGACGCCAGGGCCACGGCGGTCGCGGCCGACCTCGGCGGCATCGACGCCGAGCTGGCCGAGCTGGTGTTCGACTCGCTCCTGGACGAGCGGGCCGTCGCCGTGCGGGACGAGCCGGGCGGCGACGTCCGGTCGCTGACGTTCACGTCCGGCGCGCTGGACGATCGAGGTGGACGTATCCGACGCCGACGTCGTCGGCCGCGTCGCGCCCGCCGGGGCCGGCACAGTCGAGCTGGAGCAGCCCCGGGGACGGCGGTCGGTCGCCGTCGACGAGCTGGGCCGGTTCCGGGCGCCGCTGGCGCCGGGCCCGCTGCGGCTGCGGTTCGGGATCGGGAGCGCGGCGGTGACCACGCCCTGGATCACCCGCTGACGGCGCCCCGCTCGTCGGCGCCGATGCACACGAAGGCGGCGGCCAGCGCCCGCGCCGCGGGCCCGTCGTCGCTGCCCGCCGTCGCACGGACGGCGTCCGCGAGGGCGGCGCCGGGAGCACGGCCCGCGCGCAGCGCGGCGTGCACGGCCAGGACGAACGGCCGGGTGGCGGCGTCGGGCACCGGGAGCAGCGGCGCGATCACCGACCGCACGCCCAGGCCCACCAGCGCAGTCGCCATGCCCAGCACCTCGTCGCCCCGGGCGACCTGCGGCAGTGCGGCGTTGCACGCCGGCAGGACGAACGTGTCGGGCGGCGCCGCCAGGCGTTCGAGGTCGTAGAGCGTCAGGGCGCCGTCGGCCAGGACGAGAGACGAGAACAGCGGGCTGTCCGACCGCAGCCGGCCGTGCGCGGCCACGTGCGCCAGCCGGGCGCCGGCCAGTGCGGCCAGCACGCGGTCGACCGATGCCTCAGGCCCGCGCAGCAGCCGGGCGCGGGGGTAGGCGGCGGCGACGTCGGCGGCCTCCGCGTCGGCGCCCGGCAGGTCGGGCCCGGCGACGACCACCGTCCCCCCGCCGGCGGCCCGCGCCGCCCGGGGCCGCAGCCACAGCGCGGCGCTGGGGGCGACCGTGACGGCCCGCCCCGCGAGGGAGGGCAGCATCCCCCACGGGAGCTGGTGCAGCGGGCGGGTCGGCACGACCACGACCGGCAGTCCCGGCTCCAGGCCGAGTGGCGCGAGCAGCAGGTCGTCGACGCGCTTGGCCGCCGTCAGCACGTCGTCGAACGCGCCGGCGGCGGCCGGGGCGGGCCGCGCCGGTGCGAGGATGCGGCGCAGGGCGAAGGTCAGGAACCGCAGCTCGTCCTCGACCTCGGCGACCGTCGTCACCGCGTGCAATCGGGCCCGGCCCCCGGCGACCGCCACCGCGTGGAGGACGCCCTCGATGGTCACGAACTCCACCAGCGCCCGGTCGCCGAGTGCGGCGGACAGGGCGGCGCCGTCGAACGCGGCCGGCGCCGGACCGGGGGTGGGGTCGCCCGGGGCGGCCGCCGAGGCCCGCCGGGCCCGGTCGCGCACCTCGCGCTCCAGGCGGGCGATGCCGACGAGGGCGGTCGCCTCGGCGGCACCGGCGAGGGTGGCCTCGCGCAGCTCGGCCTCGGCCGTGCGCAGCCGGGCCAGCGCGTCGGCCAGCTCTGAGTCGGCCGGTGCGGTCACCGGCGGGAGCCGCAGGGCGCCCGCCCGCCACCGCTCGGCCCACCGCAGCACCTCCCACGGCCGCCCGTCGGCCAGCGCCAGCCGGAGGCCGAGCCGGGCCAGGTCCTCGCCGTGCGCGGCGGCGCCGACCCGCAGCTCGGTCGCGCCCAGCTGGGCGCGGTAGGCGTCGACCAGCGCCAGGCCGCGGCGCAGCGCGTCCTTGGCGCCGGCCCGGTCGTCACGGGCGAGGCGCACGAGGGCGGTGGCGTGCCACGCCTGGGCCCGGAGGCCGACCGGCCCCCGTCCCCGCGCGTCGGCCGCCCGGGCCAGCTCGTCGGCGGCGACCCCCGGCCGGCCGAGGGCCAGCGCGACCCGCCCGACGAAGGTGCGGGCGTGCAGGGCCTCGATCCGCCAGCCCTGGTCCTCGAGGCGGCGCGCCGCGGCGAGCGAGCGGGCCAGCAGGCGGGGCGATGGCGTCACGGCGTCCTCCTGCATGCGGATGGCCGCCTGGACGCCGACGTAGCCGGCGAGCGCGGCCCACGGCGGCCGGCGTGCGGCGCGGAAGGCGTCGCCGGCGGCCGTGGCCTCCGCGGCGGCCCGCTCGGCGTCGCCCGCGGCCAGGCACGCCTGGGCCAGCAGCAGCCGGGACTCGGCGGCGTGCGCGGCGTCCACCGGTTCGAGGGCCGCGACCGCCGACTCGGCGGCCGCCCGGGCGTCGTCGGCCAACCCGACCTGGAGCAGCACGTCGCACCGGTCGGCGGCCAGGACGGCCACCAGCCGTGGCGGTCGGCCCAGCGTGTCGTAGGCGGCGCCGGCACGGTCGAAGGCGGCGAGGGCCTCGCCGACCGCGCCCGGCGCCCGAGGGCGAAGCCCGCGTTGTGGGCGGCCATGGCGACGAGCACCGGCAGCCCCAGCTCGCCGGCCAGCACCTCCACCTCGGCGAAGTCGGCGAGCGCGGCGTCGGCATCGCCCTGGTAGGCGAGCAGCGTGCCCCGGTTGAGCAGGGCCCGGGCGACGCTGGCCCGGTCGCCGTCGCGGCGCAGGCGGGGCAGCGCCTGGCGGTAGCGGGCGAGCGCCCGGTCGAGGTCGCCGACCCGCTGGTCGACGAGGGCGGCGAGGAAGTCGACCCGGCCGAGCGCGGCCTGGGGCGCGCGCTCGTAGGCCCGGGCGATCTCGCGGCGGGCCGATGCCGTGCGGCCCAGGCTGAGCAGCGAGATGGCGAGCGCGGCACGCGCCAGCGCCTCGGTCTCGGCGTCGCCGCCGGCGCGGGCGAGCTGGGCGGCGCGCCGCAGGTGCTCGACGGCCGGCGCCGGCTCGCCCAGCTCGTGGTGGGCCAGGCCGACCACCCATTCGGCCACGCATGCGACGGACCGCGGTTGGCCGTCGTCGGCCAGAATCTCCGCGGCCCGCGCGCGCACGGCCGAGGGGTCACGGTGACGATCCTCGGCGAGCGCCCGCAACTCGACGGTGGCCGAAGTGTCCACCACGCCGCGGAATCGTAGAAGACGCCCCGCATCGGTATCGCCGATGCGGAGGGCGACTCTGTGCAGGAGCGCCACGACAGGAGGAGGGCAACCATGACCGAGAGTGGGAGCGGGGACGGCGGCCGCGACGAACGCCCGGAGGGCCACGTCCCGGACGAGCATGTGCCGGGGGGTCACGTACCGGGCGCCCAGGTCCCGGGCACCTCGAACCCGGCGGGGACCGAGTCCAAGCCGGCGCGCCGGACGGGCTGGGCCGGGCGGGTCACGGTGAAGACCGGCAGGGGCGGCTTTGCGTTCGTGCCCGACGAGGTGCTGACGACCGATCCCGAGCGGGCCGAGCGGCTGACCGCCGAGCTGTTCCCCGCCCGCGCGCCCGGCAGCGAGAAGCTGGCGCTGCTCGACGGGCGTTACAGCCGGCTGCCCCGGATCCCCGACGTGCCCCGGCTCGTCCGCCACCTGCGCATCGCCGGCGCGCCGGCGCAGCCCAACCACGTGTTCTTCGCCCACTGTGACGACCCGTGCTGCGGGCGGCCGCACCCGGCCTACCGCGGCGGGTGCGGCGGAGGGGCGGCGGCGAACCCGGTCTACGCCTCGCCGGTCTACGCCTCACCGGTGTATGCGTCGCCCGTGTACGCCTCCCCGGTCTACGCCTCACCGGTCTATGCGTCGCCCGTGTACGCCTCCCCGGTCTACGCCTCGCCCGTCTACGCGTCGCCCGTCTACGCCAGCGACTACATCGCCACCGGGCAACGCAGCAGCAGCGCCCGGCCTGTGTCCGCGCAGGACGCGGCCGACGTCTCTGCCCGTCTCGGCCAGGTCAACGCACCGTTACCGGGGCCACCGCACGTGGTGGTGCTCGACACGGGGCTGGCCGCCACCGGCCTCCTCCCCCTGGCGCTGGGGGCGATCGCCCCGGCGGTCGTCCCTGGCGGCGCGCCGGGGGCCCAGGACGACGTGCCCGACAGCGTCCCGACGGGCGGCGACCAGCTGCTCGATCCGGCGGCCGGCCACGGCACGTTCATCGCCGGGCTGGTCGAGCAGGTGGCGCCGGGCGCCCGGGTCGAGCTGTGGCGGGTGATCCAACCCGAGGGCGACGGCGACGAGGTGGCGATCTCGACGTTGATCGACTCGCTCCCCCGCCGCGACGGGTCGGGCGACAAGGGCGCCATCCTCAACCTGTCGTTCGGCGGCCATGTGATGGAGCACGCCGACATGCTGGCGACGGCGATCCGGCTGGCTCAGGGCAAGGGGTACGTGGTGGTGGCGTCGGCCGGCAACGACGCCACCTGCCTGGAGACCTTTCCGGCGGCCTACCCCGACGTGGTCAGCGTGGGCGCCATCGGGCCGGACGGCCCGGCGCCCTTCAGCAACTACGGCCCGTGGGTGCGGGCCTGCGCCCCCGGCGTCGACCTGGTCAGCACGTTCTTCAACGTGTTCACCGGCGCCGGGACGCCACAGTCCCCGGGCGACCCGGACCCCGACAACTTCGCCGACTGGGCCCGGTGGTCGGGCACGTCGTTCTCGGCCCCGATCGTCGCGGGCGCGCTGGCCCGGCTGATGTTGACGGCGGGGGCCTCCGCGACGGAGGCGGTCGAGCGCCTGATCGACGACCCGGCCCTGCTCCGCCTCGCCGACCTGGGCACGGTCGTCAACGTCGTGTGACGGCCGGATTGTTTGGACGCACCGCCGGCCGGCGGAGGTAACCTGTATGACCCCGGGGCGCGAGCCCCGGGCCCCGCCCCTCTAGCTCAATTGGCAGAGCAACGGACTCTTAATCCGCAGGTTCTGGGTTCGAGTCCCAGGGGGGGTACAAACCAGGTCTCCGACCTGGGGAAACTCGGGCTACTCGGCGAACTGGTCGGGGTCGTCGAGGGCGAGGCCGGACTCGCGCAGCTCCTTGCGGTCCAGGAGGAGCTGTTCCTCGGGGCTCACCTCGTCGTCGTCGATCGCGTCGTCGGGGAACTCGGCGTCCTGGCCGAGCTCCAGGTCGGGCTCGTCGCTGCTCATCGCGCCGACCCTGGCCGCGCCGCGGCCCGGGGTCAAGTACCTCAACCGCGCAGGATCACGTCGGCCGCCGCCTCCGGGGACAGCTCGCCGGTGTCGACGCGGACGTCGTAGGCCGCGAATGAGTGGACGACAGGGAACTGCGCGGCGGCCATGCCGATGACCCGGTTACCTCGGTCCCGCTCGCGTTGCAACGCGAGATCCAGCGCAAGGTCCACCGCGACCCAGGACACGCGCAGCCCGTCCAACTCCACCTGCCAGCCCTCCCAGTCCTCCGCCGACAGCAGAACCTCGTCCACGATGACGTCGAGCCCGGCGCGGGCCATGCCCCCCACCGCGGCCCGGTAGCCGGCGAGGACGGTCCGACCGAACGGGCCGACGCGCCGCTCGATCGCGCCGTCGACCATCTCGAACACCATCCCCGCCTCGGCGTGCGGGCCGACGTGGTCGCCGATCTGGTACCAGTCCGCCGGCGTGCGAGCGAAGAAGTCGTCGAGCGCGATCACGATCCACGGCTCACCGGCGGCCGCGAGCTTCCGCTGCAGCACCTTCGCCAGCGTCGACTTGCCGGCGCTGGTCATGCCGTTGAGGACGATCACGCGACCCGGGTGCACACCCATCTCGCATTTTCTACGCGGAACTGGTCGCTATAGCGACCAGTTCCAGGGACAAACGCGGCCGCCGGATGTGGACGCGGCCGCTCGTCGACGACAACCGGAGGGGCGCTCCCGGGAGGCGCTGCGCGACGACCCGGCTGAGCGTGCGCTCGCCGTGGGTCGCGGCGGCGACCGCGTCCCCGAGCGCGTCGAGGGCGTCGGCCCACGGCCGGTGCCGGGGCATCGCCCCCGCGTGAAGACCCCGACGTCGGCCCGGGGGACGACGTGGTCGGCGTGGAGCCCGACCAGGGCGCGGGGCGCGCTGTCCTGGAGGCCGCCCCGGGCGGCGTCCACGTAGCTGCCGGGCGGGAGGCGACGGTCGGCGTGCGAGGCGCGCATCCGGTGCCACCGGGCGCGGGCCGGGTCGATCTCGGCCACGGCCTCGGTCCCGCCCAGCGCCGCGTCCCGGCCGACCCGGCGGGCCCGCCGCACCTCGCGGAGGTACTCGTCGAGCGCCACCCGGCCGAACGTACGTCAGCCGGCGGGCACCACGTGGCCGGCCTCGATGCCCAGCCTCTCGACCACCCTGGTTGCGAGCGCCGCCTGGTCGTCCGGCGGGCCGGCCGCGGCGGCGAGCAGGGTGTGCGTCGTCTCGGCGATCGCCGCCAGCGTGGCCTCGTCGGTCAGGCGGCCGCGCTCGTCGGACTTGACCCGCGGCGCGGCGATCCCGACCTCGGCCACGACGTAGGCGCCCTGCCACGTCAGCGTCTGCGCCAGCGTGCGCCGGGCGTACGGGCCGCCGGTCGTGCCCGCGCTCAGCACCGCGACCGGCTTGCGGTACATCTCGCCGGTGCCGACCAGCCAGTCGAACGCGTTCTTCACCGCGCCGGCCAGGCCGCCCGCGTACTCCGGGGCGGCGACGAGGACGGCGTCGGCCGCCGCGACCTGGCCCCGCCAGGCGGCGACGGCCTCGATCGGCTCGTCGGCGCGGCCGGGGTCGAATGCCGGCACGTCCGCCAGCTGCTCGAACGCCTCGACGCGGGCGCCCGCCGCCTCGGCCACGACGCACGCGGCATCGAGAGCCGCCCGGTTGGCGGAGCGCTGCTGGAGGCTCCCGCACACGATCAGCAGCCGCCGGCCGGGGGCGACGTCGGTGGGACCACTCATGCCCTGCCCAACAGCGCGACGGGCGCGAACACTCCCGGCCCGGGAGATCAGCGCCCGTCGGCCCAGCGTGCGAAGAGCGCGAGCGCCCGCGTGGTCGCCTCGATGCCACCCGTGCCGGCCAGATCGAGCAGCAGGCCCCGCACGACGGCGAGCGACAGCCGGGCGACGTCGGGGTCGACCCGCTGGGCGGCGGCGAGGTCGAGCCACGAGTCCACGATGCCGGGGAACAGGCGGTCGAACGGGGCCTCGCCGCTGGCGCCCCGGGCGTAGCACTCGAAGAACAGCCGCTCGGCCGGCCGCAGGTCCTCGCCGCTCAGCTCGGACCACATGCGGGTGAGCGCCTCTCCCGGGCGGGCGCCGGCGACCGCGACGGGCAGCGCCTCGCGCTGGCGCGCCCTCGACCTCCTCGACGACCGCGACCAGAAGGCCCTCCCGCGAGCCGAAATGGTGGATCAGCATGCGGTGGGTGGTCCCCACCGCCGCGGCGACGTGCGCGCAGCGACCGGGTGCCGATGCCGCCGTCCGCGTAGGCGTCGACGACCGCGGCCAGCAGCTCGGCACGCCGCCGGTCGTCGCGGGGCCGGGCCATCAGGAGCGGACGGCCGCCTCGCAGCGCTGCTTCAGGCCGGCCGCCTCGATCGCCAGGTACTTGCGCGTCAGCCGGGCCGTCAGGCGCCCCGCGATGCCCGCCAGCGGGCCCCGCTGCTCGATCACCTGCTCGACGCGTGCGGCTGCCGGGCCCACCGGGGTGACCGTGTGGCGGGCAACGGTCACCACCCCGGGCGACCGGGCGGTCCAGGACCAGGACGCGCCGGGGTCGACCTCGCTCACCTCCCAGGTCAACACCGGCAGCCGGGGCTGGCGGATGCGGACCCGGGCGCCCGGCTCCACGCCGGACCCCCGGACGACCTCGACCGTGCGCACGGAGGCGGTCCACTCGGGCCAGCGCTCGACGTCGGTGAACACGCGCCACACGTCCGCGGCCGGAGCGCCGATCTCTACGGAGTCGTGGAAGTTCATGTACCTAATGGTACATGAACTTCAGAGCGATCGCACCAGCTGCGTCCCCACCTCCATGAGCTGGGCCGCCAGGCCCGCGCCCCACTCGGCCATCGCCACCGGGTCGGTCGTCGCCTCCCGCAGGACCGACGCCGCCAGGTCGCTGTCGACACCGGCCCGGGCGACCGACTGGACCGCCCCGTCGAGCAGCGGGGCCATGACCTCGGGCCGGAGCACGCTGCTGGCCGGCACGAGGCCGGCGAGGATGCCGCCGACGGTGTCGGCGTAGGCGGGCTCGCGCTTGGCCCGGGCCGCGATCAGCCGCAGCGTCTCCAACCACACCGGCGTCAGCGCCCGGTTGCGGATCAGCTGCACCACCGTCCCGGCCAGCGCCATGTCGAGCCGCAGCTCCTCCTCGACCGCGACGGTGTACGGCGCCAGCGCCCGGGCGGTCGGGCCGCCGTCGTCCAGGGCCGACGCGATCGCGGTGGCCGCCAGCCGGCCGCTGGCCAGCGCGTACTGGATGCCCTCGCCGTTGAGCGGGTTGATCAGCCCGGCGGCGTCGCCGACCAGCACCAGCCGGTCGCCCACCAGCGGGAGCCGGGGGTTGTAGGTGGTCAGCGGCCACCCGACGATCCGGCCGGCCAGCGTGCGGGATGGCAGCCGGGCGGCCAGCCCCCGATCCCGCTCGACCAGGTCGCCGAGCAGCGTGCGCAGGTGCTGGCGGCTGGGCGGCACGGTGTCGAGCAGCATCCCGACGCCGACGTTGGCGGTGCCGTCCCCCGTCGGGAACAGCCAGTAGTAGCCGGGGAACGAGTCGCTGGAGAAGTACAGGTCGGCCCGGTCGGCCGGCCCGGCCACGCCGTCGACGTAGGCCCGTACCGCCATGATGCGGTCCTTGCTCGGCGGCGGGCTGCCCCGCAGCTCGCGGGCGACCGTCGAGCTGGAACCGTCGGCCCCCACCAGCACCGCGGCCCGGACCGTCCGCGACGCCCCGGCCCGCTCGTAGGACACGTCGATGCCCGAGCGGTCCGCCACGAACCCGGCCACCTTGGCCCGCTCGACCACGCGCGCCCCCCGGTCCCGGGCCGCCTCGAGCACGAGGGCGTCGAGCCGGCGCCGAGGGATCGTCCGGCCGAAGCCTGGCATCCCCTCGACCCGGGGCAGCGCCCGGACGATGAGCCGGCGGCCGTCGAGGAACAGGCCGGCCCGGCGGATCTTGTTGGCCGCCCGCACCTCGGGCACGGCGGCCAGCCCCAGGTGGTCGAGCTCGACCAGCGCCGTCGGCCCGACGAAGTCGCCGCACGCCTTGTCCCGCGGGAACGCGGCCCGGTCGAGCACGACCACCTCCAGGCCCGCGGCGGCGAGGTGGGCCGCGGCGGCGGCCCCGGCCGGCCCGCCGCCGGCCACCACGACGTCGCACCGGCGGGTCACCGGTCCCGCTCGATCATGTAGCCGGGCAGCGCCAGCAGGAAGTCCCGGTGGGGCGACGGCGGCGCAGCCCCGAACGCGGCGACCGCCTCCGCCTGCGCCGCCCGGGCCAGGTCCTCGGCGTAGCCGCGGGCGAACTCCAGCGAGCCCTCCTCGACCATCCGGTCGTGGACCCACGCCACCTCGGCGGCGTCCCGCTCGCGCCGGGGCCGCCCGAGGAACCGCTCCAGCCGGTCTGCGTCGGCCCCGGTCAGCGTGCGGGCCAGGTGGATCATCATCACGGTCCGCTTGCCCTCCCAGAGATCGCCGCAGATCTCCTTCCCGTAGGCGTCGTAGTCGCCGACGATGTTGAGCATGTCGTCCTGGATCTGGAAGGCCGCCCCCACGTACCAGCCGTAGCTGTCGAACCGGGCGATGTCGGCGTCCTCCCGGGCGACGAGCGCCCCGATCCGACACGGGTAGATGCACGTGTACCAGGACGTCTTCTTCAGGCACATGCGGTAGTAGTCGTCGACGTCGAGGCCGCGGGCGTTGTCCATGATCCAGCGCAGCTCGATCGCCTGGCCCTCGATCGAGTGCCGCATCATCAGCTCGGTCTCCTGGAAGATGCGCCAGGCCAGGTGCGAGCCCAGCAGCCGCCGGTTGCCGAGCAGGCGGCGCAGGCCGACCAGGTTGGTGGCGTTGCCGACGTTGATGGCGGTCGCCACGCCCAGCTCGGCATGGAGGGTCGGCCCGCCCCGCCGCTGCTCGCTCTCGTCCTGGATGTCGTCGTGGATGAGGAACGCGTTGTGGAACAGCTCGAGGGCGACGGCGGAGTTGAGCGCCAGGTCGGGGTCGCCGCCGAGCACGCCGCAGGTGGCCAGGCAGAGCGCCGGCCGCAGGACCTTGGCCGGCCGGCTCGGGTATGACGCCACGAGCGCGTCGAGGCCCGCGGGCGCCAGCTCCGGCAGCTCGGCCAGCAGCGTGCCGATGACCCGGTCGCGGACGTCGCCGAGGTAGGTGTCGACGGCGTCGGCGACGCCGGTGCCCGTCACGCCCCGGATGCCCGGCTACTTCTTGGCGACGCGCTTGGCCGGCCGCTTCGCCGGCGCCTTGGCCGACCGCGTCGCCCGCCGGGGCGGCGGCTGGTCGGCCGACGGCTGGCTGCCGGCCATGACCCGGTTGAGCATGTCGGGCGCGATCGACACCATGCTGATCACGGTGTCGAGCAGGTCCTGGGCGTGGGTCGAGAACTGTGTCGCCAGCTCCTGGACGTCCTCGGAGCGCAGGTCGCCGACCCGGTTGGCCGCCACGCCCACGAACTCCTTGGCGTTGGCCCGCAGCCGGCCGAGCACCTCGTCGAACGCCTCCTGGTCGACGTGGCGCTCCTTGGCGATCTGGGCGCCGAGCCGCTGGAACCCCGACACGCCGGCCGCCAGCTCCTTCTCCAGCACCGACGCGGCCTGACGGACGGCCTCGGAGGCATCGCTCGCCGGTCCTTCGAGCGGCGAGTCCGCCCTCGCTCTGCGCCGGCTCCCGGTGGATTTCGTGTCGGGCACGATGTCTTCCCCCGTCTCAGCGACTGCCGCGGTGCGTGTTGCGGCGACTACGGAGGAAGGCTAGCCCGCGGGCCCCTGCGAATCAGCGGGTGATTCTTGACCCTCCCGCGACGGGAGGATCGATCATGGGCGCATGGCCTCGATCCACAAGATCATCGACGTGGGCGCCGCCCCGGCCGCCGCATGGGACGCCCTGGCCGACTTCGTGCCGGTCGACAAGCGCGTCGCCCCCGGGTTCGTCACCGAGAGCGTGCCGCTGGACGGCGGCGACCGCGTGGTGACGTTCTTCAACGGCGCCCGGGCCCGCGAACGGCTCGTGACGTGCGACGCCGAGCGGCGGCGGCTCGTCTACAGCGTCGTGGACAGCGCGACCGGCTTCACCCACCACCAGGCCACGGTCGAGGTGCACGACCCCGAGCCCGGCGGCCGCGGCGCCCGCATCGTGTGGACCACCGACCTGCTGCCCGACGACCTGGCGCCGACCATCGAGGCGATGATGGAGCGCGGCCGGTCGGCCATCGCCGAGGGGCTGGCGGGATGACACCGGTGGCCGGCGGCGGGGACGTGCTGCTCACCATCGGCGAGTTCTCGAAGATGACGTACCTGAGCGTCAAGGCGCTCCGGCACTACCACGACGTCGGCCTGCTGGCCCCCGCGTCGGTCGACCCCGCCGACGGGCTACCGGCACTATCGCGTCGACCAGGTCGGCACGGCGCAGGCGATCCGCCGGTTCCGGGAGCTGGAGATGCCGATCGACGAGGTGCGCCGGGTGCTCGACGCGCCCGACGACGACGTCCCGCAACCGGGCGATCCTCGTCCATCTGGAGCGCATGCACGCCCAGCTCGAGCGCACGCAGGCGACGGTCGAGTCGCTCCAGGCGCTGCTGACCGGCGAGGGCTACCCGGACGGCCCGGTGGAGATCCGCCGGCTGCCCGCCACCCGGGCCCTCGTGGCGCGGGCCACGGTGTTCTTCGACGACTGCGCGACCTGGCTGCTGCCCGCCCTGACCGGCCTGCACGCCGAGGCCGAGGCCGCCGGCCTGGACGTGACCGCCGCCCACGGCGCGCTCTACCCCGACGCGTTCTTCGAGGCCGGCGAGGCCGAGGTCACCGCGTTCGTGCCGGTCGCCGAGGCGGGCGGCGACGTGGCGCTCGTCGACCTGCCCGCCAGCACGGTGGCCGTGCTGCAGTACAAGGGCCCCATCGGCGACCTCGACCGGGCCTACGCCACGCTCGGCACGGTGGTCGCCCGCCGGGGCATCGGGGGGCCGGGCCCGATCCGCGAGCACTACCTCGGCGACGACCTCACCGAGGTGTGCTGGCCGGTCACGGCCGCAGCGTCGTGAGGACGCGCCCGACGAGGTCGCCGACCGGCACCCGCTCGGTCGTGCCCGAGCGCCGGTCGCGCACCTCGACCGCACCCTCGGCCAGCGCCTTGCCCACGACCACCACGGTCGGCACGCCGATCAGCTCGGCGTCTCGCAGCTTGACGCCGGCGGACGCGTCGGCCCGGTCGTCGTAGAGCACCCGCACCCCGGCCGCGCCCAGGTCGGCCGCCGCCCGTTCCGCCGCCTCCCCCACCGCCGGCGTCGCGCCCGAGGGCGACGAGGTGGATGTCGGCCGGTGCGACCTCGCGGGGCCAGCACAGGCCGAGGTCGTCGAGCGTCGTCTCGGCCACCGCGGCCACGGCCCACGACAGGCCGATGCCGTAGGAGCCCATCGTGACCACGAGCGTGCGGCCGTCGGGCCCGAGCACCTCCAGGCCCAGCGCCAAGGCGTACTTGCGGCCGAGCTGGAAGATGTGGCCGATCTCGATGCCCCGGCGCAGCTCGATCGGCCCACCGCAGTCGGGGCAGGGGTCGCCGGGCCGGACGTCCGGCGACGTCGATCGTGCCGTCGGCGGCGAAGTCGCGCCCCGCCATCAGCCCGACGACGTGCCGGTCGGGGGCGTCGGCCCCGGTCACCCACGCCGATCCGGCGACGACCCGGGGATCGAGGAGGTAGCGCACGCCAGCGCGCCGCCCCGAGGGCACCGGGACCGATGTAGCCCTTGACCAGTCCCGGGCGGTCGGCGAACTCGGCGTCGCCGAACGGCACGACGTCGGCCGGCCCGGCGGCGGCCTCCAGCCGGCGGACGTCCAGCTCGCGGTCGCCGGGCAGCCCGACCGCCAGCGGTTCGCGGCGGCCGTCGGGCCACGCGAGCATGACCAGCACGTTCTTCAGCGTGTCGGCGGCGGCCCACGGGCGGCCGTCGGGGCGCGCCAGGTCGGGCCGGCCGTTCAGGTGGTCGACGAGCGCCTCGATCGTCGGCGTGCCCGGCGTGTCCTCGACGTGTGCCGGCCCGGGGTCGTGCGCCGGCGGCGGGGCGGCGGCGACGCTGCGGAACGACTCGACGTTGGCCGCGTACCCGCACGCCGGGCAGCGGGCGAACGTGTCCTCGCCGGCGTCGAGCGGCCGAGGAACTCCTCGCTGGCCGAACCGCCCATGGCGCCGCTGGACGCGGCCACGATCACGTACGGCAGCCCGAGCCGGTCGAAGATCCGGACGTAGGCCGCCCGCTGGGCCGCGTACGACGCCCGCAGGCCGTCGTCGTCCACGTCGAACGAGTAGGCGTCCTTCATCAGGAACTCGCGCCCCCGCAGCAGGCCGGCCCGGGGCCGGGCCTCGTCGCGGTACTTGGTCTGGATCTGGAACAGCGACACCGGCAGGTCCTTGTAGGAGCTGCAGACGTCCTTCACCAGCAGGGTGAACATCTCCTCGTGGGTCGGCCCCAGCAGGTAGTCGGCGCCCCGGCGGTCCTGGAGGCGGAACAGGCTGTCGCCGTACTCCACCCAGCGGCCGGTCGCCTCGTAGGGCTCGCGGGGCAGCAGCGCGGGGAAGTGGACCTCCTGGCACCCGGCCCGCTCCATCTCCTCGCGCACGATGCGCTCGACGTTGCGGAGCACCAGCCACCCGAGCGGCAGCCACGAGTAGATCCCGGGCGCGGCCCGGCGCACGTAGCCGGCCCGGACGAGCAGGCGGTGGCTGGCCACGTCCACGTCGGCCGGGTCGTCGCGCAGGGTGCGCACGAACAGGCGCGACATGCGGAGCGTCGGGGCCGGGGATCGGGTCATGGCCCCACACTGCCCCGCCGGCACGGGCGCGGTCACCGTGGTTTGTCACCGCGTGCCAGCTCGACCCGAGGCGACCGTTGGGCACGGGCCATCCCACGTAGACTTCGGTCCGGCCACAGGCGGGAGCTCCAGGGTGGCCTCGGCGGATGCCCAGAGGGAGCGAGACATGGATGTGTGCGGCGGCTGCGGGGCGACGCTCAGCCCCCAGGAACAGTTCTGCGGCGCGTGCGGCCGGTTCCGCGGTGACGCCGCCACCCGGGTCTGGCCACCGCAGGACGCGACCGCCCCCCAGGCCTGGCCGCCGCAGGACTCGGTGCCCCCGCCACCGCTGCCGCCCCCCGGCGTCGGCCCGCCACGGCGCCGCCGCGCCCGCCTACGGCGCCGGCCCCGGCGCCGGGCCCTTCGCCTACGGCCAGCCCGTCCCCGGCTACTACTACGGCCCGCTGGTGCCAGCGAGCCGCACCAACGTGCTCGCGATCATCTCGCTGGTCTCCGCCCTGCTCGGGTTCGTGACGTGCTTCGTGTCCGCCGTCGTCGCCGTCGTGACCGGGCACATCGCGCTCTCGCAGATCGGCCGGTCCGAACAGGGCGGGCAGTACGTGACCCGCGAGACCGGCCGGGGCCTCGCCATCGCGGGCCTCGTCATGGGCTACATCGGTCTGGCGCTCGCCATCGGCTGGATCTTGCTCATCGCCGCCTCGGACGCCTGAGCCCGCCGAGCAAGACCCGTTTTGTACGCGGAAGTGGTCGCTCTGGCGACCGATTCCGGGGACAAAACGCGTTAGGGCCGCACCTCCGGCGCCGCGGCGATCAGGCCGCCGGCCACCGCCGCCGCCTCGGCGGCGCCGTCGACCGTGACCGCGAACACCCGGCCGTCCGCCAGGCGCACCTCCAGCGCCTCGCCCGCGCGCAGCACCCACGCGGCCCGGCCGAAGAAGCGCAGGCTGCCCCGGTAGCCCCAGCCGCCCCACTGGAGCGGCTTGAGGTCGATGGCGCGGACCGACGCGATCTCGGCGAGCGTGAACGACACGCTCGGCCAGCCGATCGCCGAGGCCGCCCGGATGCCGTGGGCACCGACCGACACGTGGACGGTGGCGGTCGCCAGCAGGGCGACCGGGACGATGGCGAGCAGCGCCGCCAGCCACAGGCTGACCAGCGCCGCACCCACGGCGACGAGGCCGGCCACGACAGCCGCGCGCAGCGGCCAGCGGGCATGGCACGCCCCGACCCAACCGACCCGCTCACCCGGACCGACCGGGACGGCCGCGCCGCCGGCCGGGTCGTCCAGACCCGTGGTGGGCACGGCGCGGGGCGGGCCCAGGGCGCGCGCTGCCACGAGCCCCGCGCCCGCCATCGCCGCGAGGACGGCGACCACCACGACGCCGACCGCGACGTCCGCGCCGTGCCACGACGAGGCGCCCACGTTGGCCACGACCGTCACGAGCGACAGGGCCGCGAACACGCCGCCGAGGCCGGCGGCGAGGACGCCGGTCGCCACCGCCCCGGGGGCCAGGCCCCGAGCTCCCTTCCGCCAGCCGACCGCGGCGAACAGGACGGCGCCCACCAGCGCCGGGACGACCGTGGACGCAGCCGCCACGGCCCGCGACAGGTGCCCGTCGGGATCACCGCCGATCGCCCAGTGGGTGGCGACCGGGTCGGGCAGCCGTGACCAGGCCACGACCCAGGGCAGCAGCGCCCCGCCGGCGATGACCGCCGGGAGCGCGACGACCAGCGCCGTCCGGCGCGTCGCGTGCATCACATGACCTCCTCGATCAGCGCGACCACCTCGGCGCGCGTCAGTCCCAGCCGGCGTGCCTCGCCCGCCAGCGCCTCGGCCGCCGCCACCACCCGCGCCCGCCCGTCGACCGCCTCGCGCACCACCACGCCCCGGCGCCGGCGCATGTCGACCAGCCCCTCGTCCCGCAGGTCGCCGTACGCCCGCAGGACCGTGTGCATGTTGACGTCGAGCGCGTCGGCCAGCTCGCGGGCCGGCGGCAGCCGGTCGCCCTCGGCCAGCCGACCGTCGGCGATCGCTCCCCGCACCTGACCGGCAATCTGACGGAACAGCGGCTCAGCGCTCCCGGTGTCGACTCGGAATGGCATTGTTCTAGTTATATCAGAACAATGCCGGCTGTCTACCTCCGGCCGTGGACGAACCACTCGACCGCGCCGCCCGAGCCCCGGATCGGCGACTCGACCGCGCCGGCCACCTCCCAGCCGGCCGCGGCGATGGCGGCCGACGCCCGGTCGCAGGCGGCCCGCACGATGGCGGCGTCGGTCGGCGGGGCGCTCAGGCCCAGCTCCGACATCGGCTTGACCAGCGCCACCAGGTCCGCACCGGGGGCGATGGCCAACCGGTCGAGCTGGGGGACGCCGACGGCCAGCGAGAGGAAGCCGAGGTCGAGGCTCACGACGTCGACCGCGTCGGGGACGAGCCGGTCGCCGAGGTCCGAGATGTTGGTGCGCTCGAGGTTGACGACCCGGTGGTCCTGGCGCAGCGACCCGAGCAGGTGGCCGTGGCCGACCTCGACCGCGTAGACCCGACGCGCCCCCGCTTCCAGCAGCGCCTGGACGAAGCCGCCCGCCGATGCCCCGGCGTCGAGCGCCACCCGGCCCTCGACCGTGACTGCAAAGGCGGCGAGCGCGCCCCGCAGCTTGGTCAGCCCCCGCAGCGTCCTGGGCGGCCGGACCACGATCGTCGCCCCCGCCCGCACCCGGGCCGCGGGGTTGGTGTGCACGACCCCGTCGGCCGTCACCTCGCCGGCGGCGATCAGCGCGTCGGCGTCCTCGACGTCGGGCCGGGCCCGCCGCAGCTCGTCCCGCAGTGCCCGGAACCGCACCTGCCGTGCCATGACGCCGCGCGACGCTACCGGTCGGGCCGGCGGGCGAAGAGGAACAGCTCGGCCGCGCCCCGGCTGCCCCGCTGCGGCGAGTGCATCCAGTCCTCGACCCCCCACCCGGCCGCCTCGGCGCCGGCCCGGGCCCGGGCGAGCCCCTCCCGCAACGACGCCTCGTCGGTCGGCGCGGTCGCCAGCCGGAGCTCGAACATCGGCTTCACCAGGGCGACCAGCCGCGCCCCTGGGGCGAGGCGGACGCGGTCGAGCTGCGGCAGAGCCGCCGCCAGCGCGAGGTAGCTGAGGTCGAGCGTGACCACGTCGACCGGCTCGGGCACGACGCCGGCGTCGAGGTCGGCGACGTTGGTCCGCTCCAGCACGACCACCCGCGGGTCCTGGCGCAGCCGGCCGAGCAGCTGCCCGTGACCGACGTCCACGGCGTAGACCCGGGCCGCGCCCGCCGCCAGCAGCGCGTCGGTGAAGCCGCCGGCCGCCGCGCCCGCGTCGAGCGCGACCGTGCCGTCGACCGCGACCGGGAACCGGTCGAGCGCCGGCCGCAGCTTGGTCGTGCCCCGCAGCGTCGTGTCCTGGTCGAGCACCAGGCGCGCCGTCGCCCGCACCAGCGTCGCCGGGTTGGTCTTCACCTCCCCGTCGACGAGGACCCGGCCCCCGGCGATGGCGGCGTCGGGATCGTCGAGCGAGGGATAGACCCTGGCCACAGCCCGCCGGAGGCTCACGAGATCGGGCCGCGCCATCGCCGCGACCCTAGATGCTGCCGGCGACTCCTTAATCGGAGCTTGATTCCGTAACAGCGTTCTGATTGAGTGGGCCGATGGAACTCGTCAGCTACGACCTCTCCGACGCCGTCGCCACGCTCACCATGGACGACGGCAAGGTCAACGTCCTGTCCTCGGCCATGCAGCAGGCCATCCACGCCGGCCTCGACCGGGCCGAGAGCGACGGGGCCGCGGTCGTCCTGGCGGGGCGGGAGGGCGTGTTCTCCGCCGGCTTCGACCTGGCCACGCTGCGGGGCGGCGGCCCGGCCGGGGCCGAGATGGTGACGGGCGGCTTCGAGCTGGCCGGCCGGGTGCTGGCCTTCCCCCGTCCGGTGGCGATGGCCTGCACCGGGCACGCGGTCGCCATGGGCCTGTTCCTCATGCTCAGCGGCGACTACCGGGTCGGCGCCGCCGGCCCGTTCACGCTGCGGGCCAACGAGGTGGCGATCGGCCTGACCATGCCGCCGCCCGCCATCGAGATCCTGCGCCTCCGGCTCGTCCCCGCCGTGTTCGACCGGGCGGTCGTGCTCGCCGAGGGGTTCTCGCCGGCCGACGCCCCCCAGACCGGGTTCCTCGACCGGGTCGTCGAGCCCGCCGATGTCGTCGCGGCGGCGCAGGAGGTCGCCGCGACGATCGGGTCGCTCGACCAGACGGCGCACCACGGCAGCAAGGTGCGGGTGCGGGCCGCCGCGCTCGAGGCCATCCGGGCCGAGGTCGCCCAGGCCCGGGCGCACGCCGCCCGAGCCTGACGCCGTGGCCCGCGCCAAGCTGCGCACGCCCGAGCTGCGCGACCGCCTGGTCGACGTGGCGATCGCCACGCTGGCCGAGCACGGCGTCGCCGGGTTCACGACCCGGCGCATCGCCGAGGGCGCGGCGACGTCGGTCCCCGCCGTCTACGAGCTGTTCGGCGACAAGGGCGGCCTCGTGCGGGAGGTGTTCTTCGAAGGGTTCCGCCGTCTCGGCGCCACCTTCGACCGGTTCGAGCCCGGCGACGACCCCCGAGTCGACCTCGAACGGGTGGCCGGGATCTTCCGTTCGTTCGTGCGCGGCAACGCCCTGCTGTTCGAGGTGATGTTCTCGCGGCCGTTCGCCGACTTCGACCCCGGCCCCGAGGAGCTGCGCGCCGGCGCCCGGGTGCGCGAGTTCATCGTGGGCCAGGTCGAGCGGGCGATCGACGCCGGCTGCATCGCGGGCGACGCCGGCGACATCGCCCATGTCGTGGTCGCGCTCGCCCAGGGCCTGGCCACCCAGGAGGCGGCGGGCTGGCTGGGCCGCACCCGCGAGGCCGCCGACCGGCGCTGGACGGTCGCCTTCGCCGCGCTGTTCGACGGGCTCGGGCCCCGCTGAGCGGGCTCAGAGGCTGCGCCGACAGGCGTAGCCGTGGCCCGAGCGGCCCGCTGCGAAGCAGCAAGAGCGGGAAACACAGACAACGGTCGCCGCGACGACGTGACGTATCCGCGCACGTTCTCAGGCGAGCCGGGCCCGGGCCTCGGCGAGCAGCTCGGCCTGGCGGAACCAGTCCCCCGCCACCAGGGTGACGACGACCTCCGCCGCGCCGAGGGCGCCCAGTGCGGCCAGGCGCTCGGCCGTCGCGTCCGGCCCGCCGGTCACGACCATGTCGGGGACGGCCTCGGCGGGCATGCCGTAGAGCCCGTCGGGGTCGGACAGCTTGCGGACCATCGCCGCGCGGTCGGGCAGCGCCGGGTCGCCGTCGATCGCAATCGCCGCGCTGGCGGTCACCGCCGGGGCCGGGCGGCCGGCCGCCGCCGCCAGCTCGGCCAGCCGGTCGGCCACCGGGGCGACAAGGGCGGGCGCCACCGGCAGGCCGAACCAGCCGTCGCCGTAGGCGACGGCCCGGGCGAGGGCGGCCTCCGCCAGGCCGCCGACCACGATCGGCGGCACGGTCGCGCCCGGGGCCAGCTGGACCCGCGTGCCGGCGACGTCGACCTCCTTGCCGGCGATCAGGTCCGGCAGCACCGCCAGCGCCGCGTCGGTGCGCCGCCCGCGCTCGGCGCGGGGGACGCCGGCCGCGGCCCACGAGCGGTCGTGGCGATCGCCGCCCACGCCGACGCCGAGGACGAGCCGGTCGCCGGACACGTGCTGGAGCGACGCCGCCTGCTTGGCCACCCACACGACCGGCCGGAGCGGCAGGATCATCACCCCGTAGCCCAGGCGGACCCGGCGGGTGGCGCCGGCGGCCGCGGCCAGCACGGTGGTGCTCTCGAGGATCGGCACGCCGGTCCCGGCGACGAGCTGGTCGACCGCCCAGACCGAGTCGAAGCCGAGGTCCTCGGCGTGGCGGGCGGCGGCGACCACGTCGGCGACCGGTGCACCCCGTTCGGCGAGCGTGGGCAGGAACACCCCGACGGCGGGAGCTGGCATATGCTGGTTCCTCCTCGTGTCCTCAGTTACTACTTGTAACTGAGGACATCATCCGTCACCATGAGGGTCGATGGAAGACGGCACATTCGGATTACCCGGTCACACCGGGAGAACCGCCCTCGCCCCGTGCAGCCCGGTGGTCGCCGAGACGCAGACCTGCGAGATCCGCGACCTGCTCGACCGGCTGGCCGACAAGTGGTCGCTGCTCGTCGTCGAGCTGCTGGGCTACGGCCGGCGCCGGTTCACCGAGCTGCGGCGCGAGATCGACGGCATCAGCCAGCGCATGCTCACGCTCACCCTCCGCCAGCTCGAGCGCGACGGCCTCGTGCTGCGCACGGTGCACCCGGTGGTCCCGCCCCGCGTCGACTACGAGCTGACCCCGCTCGGCGCCAGCCTGCTCGACGCGGTGGCGCCGCTCGTGACCTGGGCCCGCGGCCACCGCGACGAGATCGGCGCGGCGCGGGCCGACTACGACGCAGCCCGGGCGGCGGACCGGGCGCTCACGCCGGGCTGAGCGCCTGGGTGCCGAGCACCCGCAGCATCGCCAGGGCCTCGGCGGCGGCGGTGCCGGGCGCGGCCGAGTAGACGACCAGGCGCTGGTCGGTGTCGGGCAGGATCAGCAGGTCGCAGTCGAGCGGGATCGGCCCCAGCTCGGGGTGGTGGACGATCTTGGCGTCGCTGCGCCGCTCGCTCACCCGACCCTCGTCCCACACGCGGGCGAAGGTGGCGCTGCCGGCCCGCAGCTCGGCCAGCAGGCGCCGCAGCCCGGGGTCGTCGGGGTAGCGGGCCGCGGCCGCCCGCAGGCTGCCGACCGCCTCGGCCTCCGCCCGGGCGGCCTCGGCTGGCGCGTGCGCGACCCGGCCTTTTCCGCCGAGGAAGCGCCGCCAGTTGATGTTGCGGCTCGGCGGCGGCCAGGCCGAGAAGTCGCCCAGCAGCGCGGCGGCGAGGGCGTTCCAGGCGAGGACATCGCCCTTGGCGTCGAGCACGAGCGCGGGCAGGTCGACGAGCCGGTCCATCAGCCGCAGGGTCGCGGGCCGGACCACGCCGTCGATCTCGCCTGGCCGGGGCGGCGACGACCCGGCCAGGTGGAAGAGGGCGGCGCGCTCGTCGGTGCCGAGGCGCAGCGCCCGGGCCAGGGCTCCCAGGACCTGGTCGGACGGGGTCGGGCCGCGCCCCTGCTCGAGCCGCGTCAGGTAGTCGACCGACAGCCCGGCGAGCTGGGCGACCTCCTCGCGCCGCAGCCCGGGCACCCGCCGGCGGGTGCCCGCTGGGAGGCCCACGTCGTCGGGCCGCAGCCGGCCCCGGGCGGCCCGCAGCTGGGCGGCGAGGCCGGCTCGATCCATCCACCCAGCATGCCCGCCGCCGGGCCCGGCCGGCGCCCGGAGCCTGGGACCGCCGATCCCAGGCTGAGCCGGCCCTTCCGCCCACGGCCGGCGCGGCGCATTGTGCCGGACATGACCACCACCACCGCCCTCGTCACCGGGGCTAACAAGGGCCTCGGTCTGGAGACCGCCCGCCGGCTCGGCGCCCTCGGCTGGACCGTCCACCTCGGCGCCCGCGATCCCGAGCGTGGCCAGGATGCGGTCGCGAAGCTGGTCGCCGACGGCGCCGACGCCCACCTGGTGGCGCTCGACGTGACCGACGACGCCTCGGTCGACGCCGCCGTTGCCGAGATCGCCGACCGCAGCGGCGGCCGCCTCGACGTGCTGGTGAACAACGCCGGCATCACCGGCGGGGCTCGGGAGCCGCTGGACACGGTGCCGGCCGACTTCCTGGCCTGCTACGGCGTCAACCTGCTGGGGCCGGTCCGGGTGACCCACGCGTTCCTGCCGCTGCTGCGGGAGGCCGAGCTGCCCCGGGTCGTGATGGTGTCGAGCGGCATGGGCTCGTTGACGGTCACCACCGACCCCGAGCGCATCGAGTCGGGCTTCGTCGGCCTCGTCTACCCGTCGTCCAAGGCTGCGCTGAACATGGTCACGACCATGTACGCCAAGGCGCTCCCGGGCTGGAAGGTCAACGCCGCCGACCCGGGCTACACGGCGACCGACCTCAACGGCCACCGCGGCCACCTCACCGTCGAGCAGGGCGCGGAGCCGATCGTGGCGCTGGCGACCCTGGGCCCGGACGGCCCCACGGGCGGTTTCTTCGGCCAGGACGGCCCGGTCCCCTGGTAAGGGCCCCCATCTCGCGTTTTGTCACCACGGACAAAGCGTCAGGGCGCCTCGACCGCCGCCAGGCGGCGCTCCAGCTCGGCACGCTCGACGGCGTTGGCGCTCAGCTCGATCGCCCGGCGGTACGCCTCCGCCGCGCCCGCCGGGTCGCCCGCCCGGCGCAGCAGCTCGGCCCGGGCCGCGTGCAGCGGCTGGTAGCCGGCGAGCACGTCCTCGGCCGCCAGCGGCGCCAGCACCGCCAGCCCGGCCTCCGGCCCCCGGGCGAAGCCGACGGCTACGGCCCGGTTCACCTCCACCACCGGCGACGGCGTGAGGCGGGCCAGCGCGGCGTACAGGTCGGCGATCTGGGCCCAGTCCGTGTCCTCGGGGGTCGGGGCCTGGACGTGCAGCGCGGCGATCGCCGCCTGGACCTGGTACGGGCCGGCCTGGCGACGGCGCAGGGCGCCGGCGAGGGTGTGGAGGCCCTCGGCGACCCGGCCGGCGTCCCAGCGGGTGCGATCCTGGCGGTCGAGGGCGACGTAGCGGCCCCGGTCGTCGACCCGCGCTGCCCGGCGGGCGTCGTGCAGCAGCATCAGGGCCAGCAGGCCGAGCACCTCGGCGTCGTCGGGCATCAGGTCGGCCAGCAGCCGGCCGAGCCGGATGGCCTCGCCGCACAGCTCGCCCCGGACCAGCCGGTCGCCCTCGGCGGCGCCGTAGCCCTCGTTGAACACGAGATAGATCACCGCCAGCACGCCGCTCAGGCGGTCCGCCAGCGCCGAGTCGGGCGGCACCCGGTAGGGGATGTGCGCCTCGGCGATCTTGCGCTTGGCCCGCACCAGCCGCTGGGCCATCGTCGTCTCGCTGACCAGGAACGCCCGGGCGATCTCGGCCGTCGTCAGGCCCCCCAGCGTCTTGCAGCGTCAGGGCCACCCGGGCCGGCATGGCCAGCGCCGGGTGGCAGCAGGTGAAGATCAGGCGCAGGCGGTCGTCGCCCACCGCGCCGTCGTCGGCCTCGGGGCGGTGCTCCTGGGCGTCGAGGCGGGCCAGCTCGGCCAGCCGGGCGACCCGGTCCTTGGTCGAGCGCTCCCGGCGCAGCCGGTCGATCGCCCGGCGCCGGGCGGTCACCATGATCCACGCCCGGGGTGTGTCGGGCACGCCGTCCCGGGGCCACGCGGCCACCGCGGCGGCGAACGCGTCCTGCACCGCGTCCTCCGCCAGTTGGAAGTCGCCGACCTGGCGGATCAGCGTCGCCAGGACGGCCGGGCGCTCCTCGCGGAACGTGCGCTCGACGGCGGCGGCCGGGTCGATCGACCCGGGCCGCCGCCCGTCGGACGGGCTCATCCCCAGACCGGGCGCACCTCGACCGAGCCGTAGGTGACGGACGGGATCCGGCCGGCGTAGTCGAGCGCGGTGTCGAGGTCGGGGGCCTCGACCAGGAACAGGCCGGCGAGGATCTCCTTGGTCTCCGCGAACGGGCCGTCGGTGATCTGCGTCTCGCCGTCGCGCACCCGCACGGTCGTGGCCGAGTCGACGCCGGCCAGGCCCTGGTTGAACACCAGGGCGCCGGCGTCGCTCAGCTCCTGGGTGAACGTGTCCCAGGCCTTCTTCTGCTCCTGCCAGTCCCCGGGGGGCGGGCCTTCGGGCGGGTGGTACATGATCAGCGCGTACTGCGGCATGTGCGTCTCCTTCGATGGTCTAGGGCGCCGCTCGGTCTGCGGCGTCACCAACTAGGACGCAGCTCCCCGTCGGGATTCGACAGGAACCGCCGGAATTCTCCCCTCACGTCAGGAGCTTGACCTCGTCGTGGTCGAGCGTGGCCAGGATCGCCTCGGCGAGCCGGCGGGCGGACGGCGCGTCCAGCTCGACCGCGACCCGGCCGCCGCCGCCCCAGACGTCGATGCACAGGGCGTGGTCGAGCGGCGCGTCCTGGGGGTGGTCGAAGTACACGACCGCCCGGTCGACCGGCGACCAGTCGTCGCCGTCGTAGCGGCTGCCGGACACCGCCGCCGTCGTCGTCACGTAGGTGCACATCGCTCAGGCCCCCTGCAGGTGCTCGCCGAAGAACCGCCAGATCTGCTGCCAGCCGTCCTTGGCCGCGTCGAGGCGGTACGACGGGCGATCGACGGAGAAGAAGGCGTGCCCGGCGCCGTCGTAGGAGTGGAAGTCGTAGCTCTTGCCGTTCTCGTCGAGCGCCTTGGCCATCGTGGCCACGTCGTCGGGCGACGGGAACTGGTCCTCGACGCCGAACAGCCCCAGCAGCGGGCAGCGCAGGTTCGGCGCCAGGGTCGGGTCGGCGCGGCCGCCGTAGCAGTCGACGGCGGCGTCGACGTCCAGCGTGCAGGCGGCGATCCAGCTCTGGCGGCCGCCCGAGCAGTAGCCGATGACGCCGACCTTGCCGTTGGCCTCCGGGCGGGCCCGGAGCACGTCGATGGCCCCCTGGGCGTCGCCCATCGCCTGGTGGTCGGGGACGCCCCCGGCCTCGCGGGCGGCCGCCGCGGCGTCGGTCGCCTTGGCGCCCGGCGGGGCGTAGCGGTAGTGGAGGTGCGGCATCAGCGCCGCGTAGCCGTAGACGGCGAAGGTGCGCGCGATCTCCTTCGACGCCCGGTCGTAGCCCGGCATGTGGTGGAGGACGACCACGCTCGGCTGGTTCTCCGCGTCGAGCGGGTGAGCGAGGTAGGCCTCGATCTCGTCACCGTCGTGGCCGGTGATCGTGGTGGTCTGGGCGATGATCCCGTCTGTCATCGCGCCAGCATGGCGCGTGTCACGCGGCCTCGCCGGGGGACGTGTTGGGGGACTCGCGAGGGGAGTCGTCGTCGGAGACGGGCAGCTTCAGGCCGTTGCGGAACTCGCGCTGGGCCTCGCCCACCGACCGGGCGAGCTTGGGCAGCTTGGCGCCGCCGAACAGCACGAGGATGACGAGCAGCAGGAGCATCAGTTCGGGAGCGCCGAGGTTCATGCACCGTGTTCGGAGCGCGCCGCCGCCCCGGATGTCGCGGCCGCGGCCGATACTGGAAACGTGGCGAGTGACGGCGAGGGGCCCTGGGTGCTGCACGTCGACATCGACGAGTTCCTCGCGGCGGTCGAGGTCGCCCGCCGCCCCGAGCTGGCGGGCCGCCCGGTCGTCGTCGGCGGCGACGGCGACCCGACCCGGCGGGGCGTGGTCGCCACCGCGTCGTACGCGGCCCGGGCCTTCGGCATCGGCTCGGGCATGCCGTTGCGGACCGCCGCCCGCCTCTGCCCCGACGCGGTGTTCCTGCCGTCGGACAAGCCCGCCTACGAGGCGGTGTCCGAGCAGGTGATGGCGGTCCTGCGGCGCTTCGCAGTGGTCGAGGTGCTGGGCTGGGACGAGGCGTTCCTGGGCACCGGCACGTCCGACCCCGAGGACCTCGCCGCCACCGTCCAGGCCGCGGTCAAGGACGAGACCGGCATGGTCTGCTCGGTCGGGATCGGAGACAACCGCCTGCGGGCCAAGCTGGCGACCGGCTTCGCCAAGCCGGCCGGGGTCTACCGCCTGACCCGCCACAACTGGGTGGCCGTGATGGGCGAGCGGCCGACCGACGCCCTGTGGGGGGTCGGGTCGCGCACCGCCCGCAAGCTGGCCGACATGGGCATCGCCACGGTGGCCGACCTGGCCCGGGCCGACCCGGCCGCGCTGGCCGCCCGGTTCGGCCCGACGATGGGCCCGTGGTACCGGGCGCTGGCGCACGGGGCCGGGGGCACGACCGTGTCGGACGAGCCGTATGTCGCGAAGTCCCGCAGCCGCGAGCAGACGTTCCAGCGCGACGTCTCCGACCGGGCCCAACTGGACGAAGCGGTGGCCGACCTGGCCCGTCGCGTGGCCGAGGACGTGGCCGGCGAGGGCCGCCCGGCGCTGCGGGTCGCGGTCAAGGTCCGCTTCGTCCCGTTCTTCACCCACACCCGTAGCGTGTCCCTCGGCGACCCGACGTCGGACCCGGCCGTGATCGAGCGGGCGGCGCTGGCCGCCCTCGCCCGGTTCCGCATCGACCGCCCGGTCCGCCTGCTCGGCGTCCGGGCCGACCTGGAGCACTGACCCATGGACGCTTCCCCCACCCTCCCGCTCGCCGGCACCGTCGCCCTCGTCACCGGCGCGTCGAGCGGCATCGGCGACGCCACCGCCCGCGAGCTGGCCGGCCTCGGCGCGGCGGTCGCCGTCGTCGCCAGGCGCAGCGACCGGCTCGACGCGCTGGCCGACGACGTGCGCAGCGGCGACGGCCGGGCGCTGCCGATCGTCGCCGACGTCACCGACCGGGCCCAGGCCAGCGAGGCGGTCGAGCGGACCGTGGCCGAGCTGGGCCGGCTGGACATCCTCGTCAACAACGCCGGCGTCATGCTGCTGGGCCCGATCGAGCAGGCGCCCGTCGACGAGTGGCAGCGGATGGTCGAGCTCAACGTGCTGGGCCTGCTCTACTGCACCAAGGCGGCGCTCCCCCACCTGCTGGCCGCGGCCGGGGACGAGCCGCGGCGGGTGGCCGACCTCGTCAACGTCAGCTCGGTGGCCGGCCGGGTCCCGCGGCTGGGCAGCGGCGTCTACAACGCCACCAAGTTCGGCGTCGGCGCGTTCAGCGAGTCGATGCGCCAGGAGTTCGCCCGCCGCCACCTCCGGGTGGGCCTGGTCGAGCCGGGGGCGACCAGCACCGAGCTGGCCAGCCACAACCGCCCCGAGGTCCGCGAGCAGATGGCGGCGCGGTTCGGCGACATCGAGCGGCTGGCCGCGGCGGACATCGCGGCGACGGTCGCCTTCATGGTGACGCGGCCCCGGCACATGGCGGTGAACGAGGTGCTGGTGCGCCCGACCGAGCAGGAGGGCTGACGCTGCGCCTTGCCGACGCGGCCGAGCGGGCGCCGACCGGGGCCGGGGTGTACGTCTTCCTCGACCGCGAGCGCGTGATCGTCTACGTCGGCAAGGCGGCGAACCTCCGGCGCCGGCTGCGGGACCACGCCACGGCCGGGGGCGCCCGGGTTGCGCTGGTCGACGACGTGCGGTGGGAGTGCTGCGACTCGGCGGACGCGGCCGCGGCGCGGGAGGCCGACCTGATCGTCGCGCTGCGGCCGCTGACCAACCGCTCGCATGCGACCGACGGGCGCTGGGTGTACGTCGCCCGGCATCCCTCCCCGGGGCCGTGCGCCTGTCGCTGGTCGCGGCCCACCCGGGCGCCGACCGCTGCTACGGGTGCTTCCCGCACCTCGGCACCGGGGTCAGCTCGGCGCGGGCCATCGCGTGCAGCGAGGGGTACGCCGCGCTGGTGCGGTTGCTGTGGGCCGCCGGCGAGCGAGATCCGTCGGCGCCCTACCCCCGGGAGACGACCGGGCCGTCCCCGCCCACGGACGTGACCGTGCCGTGCGACGCGGACCTCGGACGAGGCCTCCACGCCGTGCTCGCCGGCACGAGTGCCACGGTGCTCGACCGCCTGGCGTCGCGCGCCGAGGAGCGCCGGCCGCCCCTCATGCTGCCGGCCCTCCGCCGGGATCGGGAGGCCGCCGACGGGTTCTTCGCCCACGGGCCCCAGGCCCTGCGGGCGCTACGGCTGCGGCACGGCGTTGCGGCGGGGCCGCTGTCCCGGGCGGCCACCGAGGCGCTGCTGCTCGCCGACCTGCGCGCCGCGGTCGGCGACGACGTCATGCCGCCGGCGCTGTCGGGGCCCGACCCCCGGCTGGTCGGGGCCCGCGCCGCCCGCGCGTTGGCGGTGCGAGCCGCCCGGGGCCGGTCGACCTGAAGCTCAGGCCGTCAGCGCCTCGTAGAAGGCCGCCTGGCTGCGGGCCTGCAACCGGTAGGCCGTCGCCACCGTCAGCCCGGTGCGGCGGGCGCACTCGGGCAGCGAGTGGCCCTCGCTGACCTGGAGCCACACGAGCGCGGCGGTCGCCGCGGGCAGGCCGCCGCGGCTGGCGGCGTCGACGAGCGCCCGGCGGGCCAGCGGGCCGGCGAAGGCCTCGTGCTCGGCCGAGAGCGCCAGCCGGCCCGGGGTGTCGCCCGGGAGCCCGACCAGCTCCGCCTCCGCACGTGCCCGCCGGCGGGCGGCGTTGGCCAGGTCGCGCTCGACCGAGCGGAGGACGTAGCCGGCCGGGCTGCAGCGGATGTCCGCCCTCGCCAGCCGGGCCACGTACTCCGCCGCCCGGGACACCACCTCCCAGCCCGCGGCGTCGGTGCCACCGAGGCGCCAGCGCCAGCGGCCGGCCAGCGCCGCCAGGCCCGGGACGAGCAGTTGGAGCAGCGCCCGCGCCGCCAGCGCGTCGCCGGCCGCGGCCAGGCGTCCGACCGCCCGGCAGACCTCGATCCGGTCCTCGCCCGGGGGCGGCACGACGTCGGCCAGGGTCGCCAGGCCGGCGAGCGCCGGTTCCCTGCGGCCCCACTCGGCCATCCCGTCGGCTCGCCGGCTCCGCCGGCACCACCGCTCCCAGTCGGCGTCCAGCGCCGCGAACACACCACCAGCCACCATCGTCACCGCTCCTCGACGTGCGAACAGCAGCGATGCAAACCAGCCCCGTCCCGCCCAGCTTCCCGGGCCCCATCCCGTGCATCATCCCCGCTGTAAACACCCGACGCCTGTGCCGTCCCGAAGGTTCCCGGCGATCGCGGCGGACGTATCAAACCGCCCCGCCCGCGCCCTTACTGGTATGGCTCGGCCCCTCCGGATCGCTCTCGCCGCCGCCGGCGCCGCCCTCGTCGTCGCCGTCGTGCCGCTCGCCGCCGGCGCGGTGTTCGCGCGGCCGGACACCGTGTGCATCGACGACCGGGCCGTTCCCCGCACGGCGCCGAGCCGTGACCAGGAAGAGCAGGCGCAGCGCGAACACACGAGCCGGACGGCGCTCGGCCTCCCGGCCGACACCGCCGCGGCATGCCAGCTCGCGGTCGAGGTGCCCCACCGAGCGCCGCCCCCGGCGGCCTGGATCGCCGTCCTGCTCGCCAGCGCCAGCGCGGGTGCGGCCGCGTGGTGGCTGGCGGGCGGGACGCGCGCGAAGCCCGCCCCGGCGGCGGGGGCTGCGGCCACATACCCCCCTCCCTCGCAGCCCTCGTCGCCGGTCGGACCGGTCGGACCGGTCACCCTGACGCCGTTCGGCGAGCACGGCGGGTACGTCGACCTGCCCCACGGCGTCGTCGTCTGGGCGACGCAGCATCCCGCCGGGCCCGCCGCCGGCCGCGGGCTCCGGCCCGGCGAGCCCGTCCACATCCGGCCCGCACCCCGCCACGGAGGCTGGGTCGTCGGCCGCGACACGTTCACCCCCGGAGGGAATGACAGATGAGCGACATCATCGACCTACCGGTCCAGCCGGCCAAGTCCCGGGTGCTGATCACCCTCGTGCTCGACACGTCGTCGTCGATGGCGGAGCAGGGCCGGATCGGCCAGCTCAACGCCGGGCTGCGCCGCTTCGGCGACGAGCTCGGTGCCAACGACTACGTCCTGCGCACCGGCGAGGTCGCGATCGTCACGTTCGGCCTCGGCCACGTCCGCGTCGTCGACCCCCGCGGCCTGGCGGCCGGGCCGCCGACCGAGCCGTTCGCCCCGCTGCGGCAGTTCGCGCCGCCGATGCTCCAGGCCGGCGGCGCCACGCCGATGGTCGAGGGCATCCAGCAGGCGTTCTCCCTCGTGCAGTGGCGCAAGGGGGCGCTGCGCGACCAGGGCCTGATGCTGGCCCACCGCCCGCTCGTCTACATGATCACCGACGGCCAGCCGACCGACGCCCAGGGCCGCCTCAGCGACGTCTGGACGACCCTGGTGCCGACGATCCGGGACCTCGAGCGCAACAAGCACCTGCTGTTCTTCCCGTTCGGCGTCGAGGGCGCGGACGAGTCCGTGCTGCGGGCGCTCGGGCCCGACAGCTACAAGCTGCTGCGCGACGTCGACTTCGGGGCGGCGCTGATGCTCGTGTCGGCCTCGATCGAGGCCCTCGCCGGCCACCGCGGCTCGGGGGACGAGAGCGCGGAGGAGATCCACGCCCGCGTCAACTACGAGCTGTCCAAGCGGGACCGGATCATGGCGTTCCTCCAGGGGTCGGCATGACCGCGACCCGCGCACCGGCGGTGCGCTGGCGCCTCGCCGCCGGCCAGGCCACGGGGCCCGGGCACGACCGGGCCGGCGCGCCGTGCCAGGACTGCTTCGGCGCCACGGAGGTCCGGGCCGGGGTGGTGTCGCTCACGGTCGCCGACGGCGCCGGCTCGCGGGTCCACGCCGCCGCCGGCGCGACGTTCGCGGTCGAGGCGGCCATCGCCGCCACCCGCGAGATCTTCGGCACCGGCGCTCCGACCGGCGAGGACGCATGGACCGCCGCGCTGAAGACCCTGCGGCGGCGCACCTTCGCCCTGTTCGACGCCAGCCTGGAGGCCGCGATGGCCGGCGACTGGGCCCGGGCGAACGGGCGAGCGGCCCAGCGGGCCGACTTCGCCACGACCCTGTGCACGGTCGTCGCCACCCGTGACGCGGTCGGCTACCTCAGCGTGGGCGACGGGTTCGTCGTTGCCTGGCGCGACCCTGGCGGCCCCCAGCTGATCCTCCCGCCGCCCCTCGACCGCGACCACGCGGGGGTGACGACCTTCCTCACCAGCCGGACCCGGGCGGCGGCCGTCGGCCAGCGGGTGATCGTGGACGACCGGATCCGGGGCCTCGCGGTCAGCACCGACGGGCTGCTCGACGCCCTCCTCGCCCTGGAGGTGGACCGCGACCAGGGCCGGTACTTCGTGGCCCCGCCGGCGCTCGACCGCTACTTCGACCTCGTCGGCGCGGGCGGGCTCGACCCCGGGGCGCTCAGCCGCACGCTGGCGTCGCCCGACTTCGCGGCCACCTCCGACGACGACAAGACGCTGATCCTGGCCGTTCGGGAGTGACGCACCGTGACCACGCTGTACGTGCCTCCCCGCCGGCCCCTGACGATCGGGCACGAGCTCGGTAGCGGCGCCGAGGGGTTCGTGTTCGCGGTCGCGGACAGCGAGGACCTGTGCCTGAAGGTCTACGACCGGGCGGCCGACGACCTCGACCGCCGGCTCGACGCCATGTTGCGGGCCGCGCCCTACGCCTGGGGCGGCGACCACCCCGAGCACGTGCACGTGGCCTGGCCCCAGGCCAAGGTGGTCGACGAGCACCAGCGGACCCGGGGCTTCCTCATGCCCCGGCTCGACCGGTCCCGCCACGCCCGGCTGGAGCTGCTGTTCGACCCGGGGCGCCGGTCGGAGCTGCTGGAGGAGCCCACGTGGGGCCAGCTCCTCGGCATCGCCGGCCGGATCGCCCGCCTGGTCGCCGCGCTCCACGCCGAGGGCGTGGTCGTCGGTGATCTCAGCGGCTCGAACATCTGGGTGGCCCGGTCGGGCCACGTCACGTTCATCGACTGCGACTCGATGCAGGTGCGGGACCCGGCGACGGGCCACGTGTTCCCGGCCCGCAAGAACTCCCCCGGCTACGCCCCGCCGGAGGTGGTCCGGGGCGAGGCGACGGCGATCGGCCACGAGCAGGACCGCTTCGGCCTGGCGGTGCTGGTGTGCCAGCTGCTGATGGAGGGCGACCACCCCTTCGAGGGCGTTCCCACCGGCCCGGGCGCCTCCGATCCGACGATCGAGGACAACGTCGTCCACCAGCGCGACAGGATCACCCACCCCGAACGCCTGGGGCCCCGCGCCGGCGAGCTGCCGGCGGCACTGCTCCCGCCGGAGGTCTACCGCCTGGCCGCGGCCGCGTTCGGCCCGGGTCACGTCGAGCCGGCCCACCGGCCCCCGGCGGCGGCCTGGTCCGACCGCCTCACGGCCGCCCGCGCCAACCTGACCGGCTGCCGCGCCAACCCCCGCCACCTGTACCCCCGATCGCTCCCGGCCTGCGTCTGGTGCGACCGCCGCCTGGCCGGCCTCGGCGACCACTACCCACCCGCCGCGCCGCCCTGGGTCACTGGGGCGCCTGCGTCGGCCGGCACGGCGCCGGCGCCGGTGCCCTCGGCGGCGGTGCGCCACGGCGTGCCCGCGGCCGTCCGGTTGGCCGTGATCGCGCTGGTGGTCACCGCCGTCGTGCTGGCGCTGCTCCTGGTGCTGGGGGCCTGACCGTGGGCGCCTCCGGCACCGTTAGGACGCTGGCGGTCGCCGCCACGCACCCCTCGTGCACCGTGCTCGGGCCCGGACGCCGCTTCGCCGTGTGGGTGCAGGGATGCCCGTTCCGCTGCCCGGGGTGCGTCAGCCCGCAGTGGTTGCCGTTCGACGGCGGCACGGCCCGGGACGTCGCAGAGCTGGCCGCCGAGGTTGCCGCGTCCGGGGTCGACGGGCTGACCCTCTCCGGGGGCGAGCCGTTCGCCCAGGCCGGGGCGCTCGTCGCGCTCGTGCGCGCCGCACGGGCGCGCCGACCCGGCCTCGACCTGCTCGTCTACACGGGCTACACGCTGCGGGCCCTCCGGCGCCGAGGGTCCGCCGAGCAGCGGGCGTTGCTGGACGCGACCGACATCCTGGTGGACGGGCGCTACGTCGAGGCGCGCCATGGCGACCTGCTGTGGCGGGGCTCGCGCAACCAGCGCATCCACTTCCCCACCGGGCGCTACTCGTGGGACGACCTGGGCGAGGACGCCAGCGCCGGGCTGCAGTTCGAGGTGACGGCCGGGGGCGGGCTGGCGTGGCTGGGGGTGCCGCCCGTGCCAGGGTTCCGGGACCGCTACGAGCGCGAGCTCGCCGCCCAGGGGGTGGCGATCGCCGGCGGCGTGCCGTGAGCCGGTCGCCGAAGTACGCCCGGGCCCGGCTGCGGGCCGACCTCGCGGCCGCGCTCGCCGCCGGCCGCGACCTGCGGCGCGAGCGGCGCCGCCGGGCCGCGGCCGACGCGGGCGGCCACGGCGTCGGGCGGGCGCTCGCGGCCGGCGCCCGCGCTGGGCCGTGCTGGAGGGGGACGCCCGGGACGCCGGCATCCCCCTCGGCGTCTACGCCATCGTCCCCGACGTCCTCGCCGACGCCCGCGCCCGCCTCGACCGGGGCGACGCGGGCGGCGCCGCGGCCGTGCTCGACCTGCTCGCCGCCCGGCTCGACGAGGCGGAGCGGGACGTCGACGCCGCCATCGACCGGGTCGAGGAGCGGCGGGCGCTGATGGCCGCGGTCGTCCGGGCGCTGCCCCGGGTCGGGTTCGCGGTGGACGGGCCCCACACCGTCACCGCGGACGGGGCGCTCGGGGTGCGGGCCCGGCGGGTCCGGGGCGACGGGATCGGCGTGGCGGTCGCGCCCGCGGACGGCGGAGGGAGCCGCCTGCTCTACGACCTCGACACGGTCACCGCCGCCGCCCCCGCGGCCCGGCCGCGTCCCGCCAGGCGTGCGGCGGGGCCGTCCGGCTGCTGGAGCGACTGCACGGCGCGCTGGCCCCACTGGGCGTCGACGCCGGGCCGGTCGACTGGGCCGGGCGGGAGGCGCCGGGACGCGCCGGGACCGGGCCGGTCGCCCGGACGCGCGGCCTCCCGGGCGCCGAGCGTGCCGCCGGGACCGGGTGGGACCGGCCGTGACCACCGCCGGAGGCCCGACGGCAGGCTGGCTGCGGCGCGTCTACCAGGAGGTGTCGCGCCACCGGCACGTGATCCTCTACGGCAACGTCGACGACCGCGTCCTGCTCGACGGCGACTACCTCGACCTGCCGGACGCCGTCCGGGCGTTCCTCACCGTGCTCGACTTCGGGGTGATCGGCCGGCTCGACGCCGTCGACGGGTTCCGCTTCGCCGACGACGCCGAGCGCGAGCGGTTCGACCGCCTCGTCTGGCCGGAGTCGGCCGCGCCCGCGGACATCGTCGACACCGAGGAGGCGCTCGCCGCCCTGCGCCGGGCGCTCGGCCAGCCGCGGGTGCCGTGCGCCTTCCTCGTCGAGTTCGCAGAGCTGATGGTCGGCACGGTCGCCTCGCCGGGCGAGGACACCGGCCGCCACCTGCTCCAGCTGCGCCGGGCCATGGCCGAGGCCGCGGTCGCCCCCACCGAAGCCGGCAGCCGCCGCAACACGCTGATCATCGCCGTCAAGGGCCTCGACACGCTGCCCGACTGGCTGCACCGCGACAACCCGCTGGTCGCCGCAGTCGAGGTCACCAAGCCCGACCACGTCGAGCGCCGGGCGTTCCTGGACGGCGCCCGCGCCACGTTCCACGCCGACCGCCCCCTGGACGACGCCGAGGCGGCGCGGGCCGCCACCACGCTCGCCAACCTCACCGACGGCATGGCGGTCCGCGACCTGGAGGCGCTGGCCGCCACCTCACGCCTGGTGCGCATCCCGTTCGACGACGCCCGGCGGCTCGTCACGTACCACCGGTTCGGGCTGCGGTCCGACCCGTGGGAGCAGCTGGACATGGAGAAGGTCCGCAACGCCCACAAGCTGCTGTCCGAGCGGGTCATCGGGCAGGACGCGGCCGTCCGGGCGGTGACCGAGATGCTGGTCAACGCCCGGGTGGGGATCGACTTCACCGCGGACGCCGACAGCGCGAGCACCCGGCCCCGGGGCGTGTTCTTCTTCGTCGGACCGACCGGCGTCGGCAAGACCGAGCTGGCCAAGGCGATCGCCGAGTTCGTGTTCGACGACGAGGCCGCGATCTGCCGCTTCGACATGAGCGAGTTCAGCGAGGAGCACGCGGCCGAGCGCCTGACCGGGGCGCCGCCCGGCTACGTGGGCCACCAGCACGGCGGCGTGCTCACCAACCGCATCATGGAGCGGCCGTTCAGCGTGCTGCTGTTCGACGAGATCGAGAAGGCCAACCCCCGCATCTTCGACAAGTTCCTGCAGATCATCGACGACGGCCGGCTGACGGACGGGCAGGGCCGCACCGCCTACTTCTCGCACTCGGTGGTGATCTTCACGTCCAACCTGGGGTCGGGCCGGCTGCACGAGGAGATGGCCCGCACGGGGCGGGCCGAGCCGCCGCCGTACGAGCACATCCGCGAGCTGTTCGCCGGGGCGGTGGCCGACCACCTCGCGCACGACCTCGGCCGGCCGGAGATCCTGGGGAGGCTCGGCCGCGGCATCGTCGTGTTCGACGCCCTGCGGCGCCCGGTGGTCGAGCAGATCACCCGCAAGTTCCTCGACCAGCTCGCCCGGTCGGCGGCGGCGCGGGGCCTGCGCCTGGAGTTCGACCACGACGGCATCTCGGCGGCGGTGAGCGAGCGGCTGGCGGCCGACGGGGCCTCGCTCGGCGCCCGCCGCATCCGGGACCCGATCCTCGAGGAGTTGGTCCGGGCGCCGCTCACCGCGTGGATCGCCCAGCACGCGCCGCCCCCGGGCACCCGGATCCGGATCCGGCGGGCACCCGGGGGCGACTGCGTCGTGGAGGAGCCGCCGGCCTGACGCCGGCGGCCGGGCCGGCCACTCAGGCCAGGCCGAGGCCCCGCATGATCGCCGCCTGGGCGATCGGGAGGCCGAGCCGGGTGGCGGCGTCGAGCGCCCACTGCCCGGCCTTGGCCAGGTGCTGGCGCATCGTCGGCTCGTCGTGCTGGGCCGCGGCCTCGGCGGCCGCAGCGACCGCCTCGGCGGCCGCGTGCTCGTCCTCCTGCGAGGCGCCCGCCTCCAGCGCCTGGCGCAGGCGACCAAGCTCGGCCGCCAGCTTGGTCAGCTCGCCTGGGTCCATGGCCGCGTTGGTGGCCCCGCGGTTGTCGAGCGTGGACACGGTCTGCTCACCGAAGGCCACGGCGTTGCCCTGGCCGCCGACGTTGACCGTGCCGACGGAGTTGCTGGTGTTGCTCATGTCGATCTCCCTGTTGTTGTCGATCCGGTTGTCGATCCGGACGCCGCCCTGGTCCAGCAGCTGGCGGATCTGGTGGCGGAGCTGCTCCTCGCGCTCCGCCCGGCGCCGCGTCGCGCGGATCAGCATCGTGAACGAGCCGAACTGGGCGCGGATCGCCCGCACCGCGGCGAACTCGCTCCCGGCGCCGATCCGGGCCGCGTCGTGCCAGTGGTTCAGCGCGGCGATCGCGTGGTCGCCCGAGCGCCGCCAGTCCTCGTCGTCGGCGGCCTGCTCGCCGCGCGCCCAGTCGAGCCAGCCGCGGCGCAGCGCCAGCTGGGCCCGCCGCAGGCCGATCACCCGCTCGTGCAGGTCCAGCCGCTCGGCCGCCGCCAGCGACTGCTCGCTGCTCGCCACCATGTGGCCGCCGTGCTCGATCGCCTGCTCGAAGTCCGACGCGGTGGCCGCGAGGAAGAACCGCGCCATCCACTGCTGGGCGTCGGCCATCACGGCGTCGCCCTCCACCTGGTGACGGAGATCGTCGACGCGGCTCTGCTTGTCGTCGACGGCGGTCCCCCCGGACACGCTGCGCAGCAGACGCTGCATCTTCTCGCGGGCCTCGTCGAAGCGGTAGACGGCGCTCTGGTACTCGGCCTCGTGCAGCTGGCCGAGGCCGAGCACGAAGTCCTGCATGTAACGGCACCGCGCCGCCAGCGTGCGGGCGATGTCGGCCTGGGGCAGGTCCTGCTCGACGACCACCTCGAACACGTCGGACGCCCGGGCGTACGAGTCCCGGGCCTCGCCGTAGTCGGCGAACCGGAGCAGGCTGTACTGGGCGTCCCAGAACGCCTGCTGGCCGTCCAGCACGTGAACCAGCCCGAGGGCGAGGTCCCGCCAGCGCCGCAGCGACGCGCAGTACGCCTCGTCGCTACCGCCGGAGCGGCGCTCGAGCTCGCGCTCGGCGATCTCACACATCGACCGGTTCAGATTCCGGACCACCTCGACGAGCGACCCGGCGGCCCGATAGTCGAGTGAGCGGACGCAGTCGGCCGCCATCTCGAGGTAGGAGTCCTCCAGGGCGACCTCGGCCTCGACGTAGGCCTCGAATTCGCCAGCGTCGAGGACCACGGCGCGCTCGAACTCGGCGAGCGGTTCGGCCGGTGGGTTGACGTCTGAGCGCAGTTCGTCGAGGAGCGCCATGACCTGGGGGAGCCGCCGGCGGCCCACCCACGTACGTGACGTCCGCCACGCGCCCGGCGGTCCGGGCTCAGCCGGTGCCGGCGCGGGCGGTCGGGGTGAACCGCACCGGGAGGTGCTTGATCCCGCCGACGAGCGGGATGCCCATCGCCTCGAGGTGGATCGGCTCGCCCACGACCTCGATGTCGGGCAGCCGGGCGAACAGCTGGCGGAAGATGATCCGCCAGCTCCCGGCGAGCCAGGTGGGCCCCGAGGCAGAAGTGGGGGCCCGGGCCGCCGAAGCCGACGTGCGGGTTGGGGTCGCGCCGCACGTCGAACATCGTCGGGCTCGGTCGAACACCCGGGGGTCGCGATTGGCCGCCCCGTAGAACAGGACGAGCTTGTCGCCCTCGACGAAGTCGTGGCCCGACAGGGTGAGGTCGTGGGTCACGGTGCGGCGCATGAACGTGACCGGCGAGGCCACCCGCACGATCTCCTCGACCGCGGTGGCCGTGACGCCCTCGACGTCGTCCTGCCAGACCGCCCGCTGGTCGGGGTTCTGCGCCAGCAGGTGCATGCCCACGGCTCGTGGCCGTGCGGGTCGTGTCGTTGCCGGCCACCGCCAGCAGGATGAAGAACGGCCCGAGCTCGTGGGGGGCCAGCATGTCCTCGCCGACCTCGGCGTGCACGAGCGCGGACGTGAGGTCGTCGGTCGGCTCGGCCCGGCGGGCCTCGGCCAGCTCGTTCATCAGCATCGTGAGCTGGACCCCGGCCTGGAACATCGCGGCCCCGATGTCCTCGGTGCCCGCCATCTCGGGGTCGCCGGCCCCGAGGATCACGTTGGTCGCCGACAGCACGGTCGAGAACTCGCTGCGGGGGATCCCCATCATGTCGCAGATCACGAGCAGCGGGAACGGCTGGGAGATCGCCTGCACCAGGTCGACCTCGCCCTTCTCGCACATGTCGTCGATGACCTCGGCGCAGATCCGCTCGACCGACTCGGTCAGCTGGGCCAGGCGCCGGGGCGTGAACGAGCGGGCCACGATGCCCCGCTGCCGGGCGTGCCGCGGGTCGTCCATGGCGATGAACGAGCCGAAGAACTCGAGCGCCTCGGCCGGCATGTCGATGACCGACACCGAGCCCCGCCCCGAGCAGAAGTCCTGCGGCCGCCGGCTGATCTCGACGACCTCGGCGTAGCGGGTGACCGCGAAGAACTCCTCGGTGTGCTCTGTGATCGGGTTGAACGTGGCCGCCGGCACGAACGCCCCCTGCTCGCGCAGCACGGCGAAGTCGGCCATCCGCTCGGCCAGCGGCCGCCGCCAGAACCCTGCCTCCGCGAGCGACGGTGTCGTGTCCGTCACGTGTGTCCCCCCTCTGTCGTACCGCCGACCAAGCTAGGCGACGTGCCCGCCCCGGGACCCCCGTGCTGGTCGCCGAGGCGCCGCAAGCGTGTCGGCCTCGCGTTTTGTACGCGGGAACGGTCGCCAGAGCGACCAGTTCCGCGTACAAAACGCGATGGGGGGCGCCCGCCCGGCCGGACGGTCAGCCGATCGGCAATCGCAGGGTGAAGACCGCACCGCCGTCGTCGGCGTTGGTGGCGGTCACGGTGCCGCCGTGTTCCTCGGCGACCGCGGCGACGATGGCGAGGCCGAGTCCGGTGCCGGTGCCCGACCTCGCGCCGTCCTCCCGCCAGAAGCGGTCGAAGACGTGCGCCAGTGCCGCCGGGGAGAGGCCGCCGCCGTGGTCGCGCACCACCACCACGCCGTCGCCGTTCTCGCAGGCGACACCGATGTCGAGCGCCGTGCCCGGCGGGGTGTGCTCAACGGCGTTCACCACCAGGTTGGAGATGGCCTGCCGCAGGAGCAGCGGGTCGCCGGTGACGACCACCGGGTCCGGGGACGCCAGCGTCACCGGCCGCTCGCGGCCGCCCAGCGCCACCGCGTCGGTGCAGGCGTCGGCGGCCAGCACCGCCAGGTCGACCGGCTTGCGCTCCGCCTGCCGGGTCTGGTCGAGCCGGGCCAGCAGCAGCAGCTCCTCGACCAGCACCCGCATGCGGCCCGACTCCTGCTCGATGCGGCGCAGGATCACCGGCAGGTCGACCTCCGTGCCCCCGCCCAGGCGGAACAGCTCGGCGAAGCCCTGGATCGACGTGAGCGGGGTGCGCAGCTCGTGCGACGCGTCCGCCAGGAACTGGCGCAGCCGCAGCTCCGTGGCGTCCCGCTCGGCGAATGCCCGCTCCAGGTCGTCGAGCATCGTGTTGAACGCCGAGCCCAGCTCGCCCACCTCCGTCCGGGCGTCGATCTGGTCCACCCGCTCGCTCAGGTCGCCCGCGCTGATCGAGCGGGCGGTGGCGGCCATGTGCTCCAGCGGGCTGAGGCTGCGGCGCAGGATCAGCCAGGCGCCGGCCGCCAGGGCCGCCAGCAGCACCACCGACGCCGCCGTCTCGATCAGGACCAGCCGGTGCAGCGAGCGCTCGACCTCGGTCGTCGGCGTCGCCACGACCACGTCGTCGCCGTTGTCCTCGTGGTCGACCAGCACCCGCCAGCGCGTCGAGCCGGTGATCGAGCCGACCGTGAACGGCTCGACCCGGCTGCCGAGCTCGGCGGGCAGCCGGGGCCGCAGGGCGCTGGCCACGTCGGGGAATCGGGTTGTGTCTCCGTCGGGCGTTCGCAGCTCGTTGAAGGGCGGCAGCGCCGCCGGTGGATGCTCGCCCGGCTCGCCGCCCGGCGGCGGCGGGTAGTCGCTGTCGCCCCTGCGCTCGTGCAGCATGACCGTGACCGGGCGCACGGCCGACAGCAACTGGTCGTCGAGTCGGTCGAACTGCGACCGGGCGTAGAGCCGATAGGTCACGGCGCCGAAGAGCGCCAGACCGACCGTCGTCAGGAGGACGAGCGCGAGAGTGAGCCGGGACCGGAGCGTCACGCGCCCCCATCCTGGCCGATCACAAGCCGGCGGGCCGCGTGCGGGCCCGGACCCGCACGCGGCCACGCCAGGTCCGCCCGAAGACACGGGCGACGCCCCGGAGGTCGTCGATGGCAGTGCGGACCACGTCGACCCGCGAGTCGGGATCGTCGACCCAGTCGACGGGAACCTCGTGGATGCGCAACCCGTCGTGCTCGGCCAGGAGCAGCAGCTCGGTGTCGAAGAACCAGCCGTCGTCCTCGACCCGGGGCAGGAGCGCCCGGGCGACGTCGGCGCGGGTGGCCTTGAACCCGCACTGGGCGTCCGAGAACCGGGCCCCGAGCACAAGGTGCAGCAGGATGTTGTACGTGCGGGAGATCACCTCGCGCTTGGCGCCCCGCACCACGTGAGCGCCCGGCGCCAGCCGGGAGCCGATGGCGACGTCGCTGTGGCCCGACACGAGCGGCGCCACCAGCGGGAGCAGCGCGTCGAGGTCGGTCGACAGGTCGACGTCCATGTAGGCGACGATCCGGGCCTCGCTCGACGACCACGTGGCCCGCAGCGCCCGGCCGCGGCCCTTGCGCGGCAGGCGCACGGCCCGGACGCCGTCGAGCTCGCCGGCCAGACGGCAGGCGATCGGCCACGTGTGGTCAGAACTGGCGTTGTCGGCGATCGTGACCACCCAGTCGAAGGGGAAGCGGCGGGTGAGGTCGTCGTGCAACCGGCGGACGGACGGTTCGAGGTCGATCTCCTCGTTGTGGACGGGGACGACGATGTCGACCGTTGGGTGCCGCCGGATGCCGTGGGGGTCGACGAGCAGCAGCGCGGGGAGGGGCCCCGGGACGGCGACGTCGACGGCGGTAGCGGACATGGCCCTACGATCCGGCCACTGCCTCCGAACGGGCTTCGGGGTTGCTTGGAGGTTGCTGGGAACCGCCCTGCGCACCGGCGCCCGTCTGTACGGTGGCCCCGTGTCCGACCCCGCGCGCCCGCCCCTCGTCCTCGTCGTCGACGACGAGGAGCACATCACCGAGCTGGTGGCCATGGGCCTCGGCTACAACGGCTTCGACGTCGAGCGACGGGCCACCGGGCGTGCCGCGCTCGACGGCCATCGAGCGACCGCCGGCCCGACCTCGTCGTGCTCGACGTGATGCTGCCCGACCTCGACGGCTTCGAGGTCGCCCGCCGGCTGCGCCAGGCCGAGGGCGCCGGCACCCAGGTGCCGATCATCTTCCTCACCGCCCGCGACGCCACCCAGGACAAGATCGACGGCCTGCGGCTCGGCAGCGACGACTACGTCACCAAGCCGTTCTCGATCGAGGAGCTGATCGAGCGGGTCAAGGCCGTGCTCCGGCGGTCGTCGGGCGCCGGGCCCGGCGAGCGCAAGCTGGCTTACGCCGACCTCGAGCTCGACGAGGACACCCGCGACGTGTGGCGGGCCGGCCGCCTCGTCGAGCTGACGCCCACCGAGTTCCGCCTGCTCCACTACCTGCTGGCCAACCCCCGGCGGGTGCTCACCCGCGACCAGATCCTCGAGGCCGTGTGGGACTACGACTTCGCGGGCAACGCCAGCGTGCTCGAGACCTACATCAGCTACCTGCGGCAGAAGATCGACACGGTCGACCCGCCGCTCATCCACACCGTGCGCGGGGTCGGGTACACGCTGCGCATCCCTCCCGACCAGCAGCGTGCCCGCTCTGAGGAAACTCCCAGCTAACTCGCAGCCGGAGTGGCGGCGGCCGCGTCAGCCTCGCGACCATGAGTTCGAGTTCCCTGATGGCCCCTCCCCCTCTCCCCCGCAGACGTGCCCTGCAGATGTTCGCCGGCCTCGGCCTGGCGCTGGTGGGCTGCGGCTCGTCCGGCGACTCCGGCGCCGGCTCGTCCTCCTCGACCACCGCCTCGACCGCCGCGGGCGGCTCGACCGGCGGCGCCGGGTCGGCCACGGCCGCCGCGTGCGACACCATCCCCGAAGAGACCGCGGGCCCGTTCCCCGGCGACGGCAGCAACGGCCCCGACGCGCTGGGAGCGGACGGCGTCGTCCGCGGCGACATCACGACCAGCGTGGGCGGCGGCGCCACCGCCGAGGGCGTGCCGCTGACCGTCCAGCTCTCGCTGGTCGACGCCGCCTCGGGGTGCGCGCCGATGCCCGGGGCCGCCGTCTACGTGTGGCACTGCGACCGGGAGGGCCGCTACTCGATGTACTCGCAGGGCGTCGAGGACGTGACCTACCTGCGGGGCGTCCAGGCCGCCGGCGACGACGGGACGGTCGAGTTCACGACCGTGTTCCCCGGCGCCTACCCGGGCCGGTGGCCGCACATCCACTTCGAGGTCTACGAGAGCGTCGACGCCGCCACCGGCGGGGGATCCCCGATCGCGACCTCCCAGCTCGCGCTGCCCGAGGACGCCTGCCAGCAGGTGTACGACACCGACGGCTACGAGGACAGCGTCGGCAACCTCGCGCAGCTCTCGCTCGCAGACGACAGCGTGTTCGGCGACGACGACGGCGTGCACCAGCTCGCCACCATGTCCGGCACGACCGCCGGGGGCCTCACCGCCGCCCTGCAGGTGCCGGTGTGAGCGAGCGAAGCGAGCGAACCATGGGTGCAGTGCCCTACTCGGCACGCAGTGCCGATCGCTCACTGCGTGCATCCCGAAGGGTGCACCAGTGAGCGAGCGGAGCGAGCGAACCATGAGCACAGTGCGGTACTCGGCACGCAGTGCCGATCGCTCACTGCGTGCATCCCGAAGGGTGCACCAGTGAGCGAGCGGAGCGAGCGAACCATGAGCACAGTGCGGTACTCGGCACGCAGTGCCGATCGCTCACTGCGTGCATCCCGAAGGGTGCACCAGTGAGCCGCCGCCGCGCCCGGCGCCCCCTCCTCGTCGTGGGGGGCGTCGGGCTCGCTCTCCTCGTCGTGGTCGGGGCCGGCCTGTGGTGGTTCCTGAAGGACGACGCCCCGGCCGCGGTGTCGCTGGAGTCGGCCGCCGCGGGCGTGCAGCCCGGCGACGGCACGACCGCCGGCAGCGCCGCGGGCCTCGCCGGGACCTGGACCGTCGACACGACCACCGGCGAGTTCGACTTCGAGTCCGCCACCGGGACCTTCGCCGGGTTCCGGGTCCACGAGAACCTGTCGAGCATCGGCTCGACGACCGCCGTCGGGCGCACCGGCGACGTGTCCGGCCAGATGACGATCGACGGCACCACGGTCACGGCCGGCTCGTTCGAGGTCGATCTCACCACGATCAAGACCAACAACAGCCGCCGCGACAACCAGGTCCAGCAGGCGCTCGAAACCAGCAGCTTCCCCACGGCCACCTTCACGCTCACCCAGCCGATCGAGCTCGGGGCCGACGCGGCCTCGGGCGCCGAGGTCACGGCTGACGCGGTCGGCGACCTGACGATCCACGGCGTCACCCGCCGGGTCACGTTCCCCCTCCAGGCCAAGCTGGTGAACGGCACCGCCGTGGTCGTCGGGTCGCTCGACCTCACGTTCTCCGACTACGGCGTCGCGGTGCCGCGCAGCCCGGTCGTGCTGTCGGTCGACGACCACGGCACGCTCGAGCTCCAGCTCCTGCTGGTCAGGGGCTGACGTGGGCACCGGCCTGCTCGCACCCCCCGCCGCGCCGGCGCCGGGGCCGGCTCCGTCTGCCCCCACGGAGTCGGCCCCACGGCGTCGGGCCGCCTGGGAGCGGCCGGCGCTGGCCGCGCTGCTCGGCGTCACGGCGTTCCTCTACCTGTGGTCGCTGTCCGAGTCGGGTTGGGCCAACGCCTACTACTCGGCGGCCGCACAGGCGGCCTCGCAGAGCTGGAAGGCGTTCTTCTTCGGCTCGTCGGACGCCGCCAGCTCGATCACCGTCGACAAGGCGCCGATGTTCCTGTGGCCGATGGGGATCTCGGCGCGCCTGTTCGGGGTGAACAGCTGGTCGATCCTCGTGCCCCAGGCGCTGGAGGGCGTCGCCACCGTCGCCGTCGCTGTACGCGGCCGTGCGCCGCTGGACGGGTGCGGCCGCCGGGCTGATCGCCGGGCGCGGTCGTCGCCGTCACCCCGGTGGCCGCGCTGATGTTCCGCTACAACAACCCCGACTCGATGCTCGTGCTGCTGCTGACGCTGGGCGCGTATGCCGCCATCCGGGCCATCGAGGGCGGCGCCACCCGCTGGGTCGTGCTCGTCGGGGTGTGCGTCGGGCTCGGGTTCCTGGCCAAGATGCTGCAGGCGTTCCTCGTGGTGCCCGGCTTCGGGCTCGCCTACCTGGTGGCCGCGCCCGGCACGCTCGGGCGCCGCATCCGCCAGCTGCTGGTCGCCGGGGTCGCGATGCTGGTGGCGGGCGGTTGGTGGGTGGCGGCCGTGTCGCTGTGGCCGGCGTCGTCGCGGCCCTACATCGGCGGCTCGCAGGACAACAGCCTGCTCAACCTGATCTTCGGCTACAACGGCTTCGGCCGGCTGACCGGCAACGAGATCGGCAGCGTCGGCGGCGGGCCGGTCGGCACGTCCGGGCGCTGGGGCGCCACGGGCCTCTACCGGCTGTTCAACCACCGCTTCGGCGGCCAGATCTCCTGGCTGCTGCCGACCGCGCTGATCCTCCTGGTCGTGCTGCTGGTGCTCGCGTGGCGGGCGCCCCGCACGGACCGCATGCGGGCCGCCGCGCTGCTGTGGGGCGGCTGGCTGGTCGTGACCCACGCCGCCATCGGCCTCGGCCAGGGGATCATCCACGAGTACTACACGGTCGCCATGGCGCCGCCGATCGGCGCGCTCGTCGGCATCGGCGCGGTCGAGCTGTGGCGCCGCCGCGACCACGTCGCCGCCCGCGCCGCGCTGGCCGGCACCGTGGCCGTGACCGGCTGGTGGGCCAGCCGGCTGCTCGCCCGGTCGCCGGACTGGCATCCCGGGCTCGGGACCGTCGTGCTCGTCGGCGGCGTCGGCGTGGCCGTCGTGATCGTGATCGCCCCGGTGGCGTCCCGGTCGCTGGCGGCCGCGATCGTCGCGGTCGCCGCGGTGGTCGCCTTCGCGGCCCCGGCTGCGGCCACCTGGTCGACGGTCCTCACCCCGCACAGCGGCGCGATCCCGCTGGCGGGACCGGCGGTCACCGCCGTGCCGGGACGGTTCACGATCCCGCTGATCCCTATCCACCGGCATCCGGTGCTGCCGGGGAACCGCGGTCCGGGTAGCAGCTTCCCCGGCGGCCCGGGCCGCGGCCCCGTCCCCAGCGCCCCGTCCCCAGCGGACCCTTCCCCAGCACCGCGCCCCAGATCCCCCCGCCGAGCGGCGGCATCCTCGGCGCCAGCCGACCCACCGACGCGGTGGCCGCCAAGCTGCTCGAACGCGTGGACGACACCACGTGGGTCGCGGCCACGGTCTCCGCGAACCAGGCGGCCGGCTACCAGCTCGCCACCGGCGAGCCGGTGATGCCGATCGGCGGCTTCAACGGCACCGACCCGTCGCCGACGTTGGCCCAGTTCCAGCACTGGGTGGCGGAGGGGAAGATCGGGTGGTTCATCGCCCGCGGCCGCACGTTCTCCGGGCAGGGCGTCAGCCTGTCCCACGCTGGCCAGATCAGCGCCTGGGTGGAGCAGAACTTCACCCCGACGATGGTCGACGGCGTCACGCTCTACGACCTTCACGTAGGGTGAGCGGCGTGCCGCTCACCGCCCGCGAGACCGCCGAGATCGACGCCGCCAACGCCTCCGGGCGCCTCCCCGCCGTGTTCGTCCACGGCCTGTGGCTCCTGGCCGGCAGCTGGGACCCGTGGCGCTCCCGGTTCGAGGAGAAGGGGTACGCCACGCTCGCCCCCGGCTGGCCCGACGACCCCGAGTCCGTCGAGGAGGCTCGCGCCCACCCCGAGGCGTTCGCGGGCAAGAGCGTCGGCCAGGTGACCGACCACTACGCCGAGGCCGTCGCCAAGGTGACCCGCAAGCCGGTGGTCGTCGGCCACAGCTTCGGCGGGCTGATCGCCCAGAAGCTCGCCGGCCTGGGCCTGGTCGCCGGCGCGGTCGCCATCGACCCGGCGCCGTTCCGCGGCGTGCTGCCGCTGCCGTTCTCGGCGCTGAAGGCGTCGTCCCCGGTGCTGCTCAACCCCGGCAACCGCAACAAGGCGGTGCCGCTCACCTACGAGCAGTTCCGCTACGCCTTCGCCAATGCGGTGCCCGAGGCCGAGGCCCGCTCGCTGTACGACACCTACGCGGTGCCGGCGCCGGGGCGGCCGCTGTTCCAGGCCGCCTTCGCGAACGTCAATCCCGGGACCGAGGCCAGCGTCGTGGTCGACAACAACGACCGCGGCCCGCTGCTGGTGATCTCGGGCGAGCGCGACCACACCGTGCCCCACTCGATCGCCCACGCGTCCTACAAGCGGCACCACCGCTCGTCCGCCCCGTCCGAGTTCGTCGAGATCCACGGCCGGGGCCACTCGCTCGTGATCGACAGCGGGTGGGGCGAGGTCGCCGACGCGGCACTGGCGTTCTTCGAGCGCCACGGCCTGGCGCCGGCGGGCTGATCCGCCGTCACAGCGCCTTACGTACCGCGGGTCGTGGCAATAAGGCAATTGCCCGATGCCGAGGGGCGTGGCGGCGCGATCCACTCGTGGGCGCCGGCTCTCCCCCTTGGCCGGCCCATGAGCGGAACGAGGAGATCAATGAACACCATCGCGACCGCGCGCGTGGCGGCGGGAGCCGTCGCCGCCGCGCTTGCCCTCGGCGTGTCCGGCGCCCCCGCCGGCGCCTCTCAACAGCAGGCGTCGGTGTCCGGTGACACGCTGAACGTGACCACCCACGCCGGGTCCGACCGCATCGCCCTGCGCCTCGCCCCCGGCGACGCCACGACGCTCCAGGTGGACTTCGGCGACGACGGCTCGGCCGAGCAGAGCTTCGACCGTGCCACCTTCAGCAAGATCCTGGTCTCGACCGGCAGCGGCGGCGACGCCCTGCGCGTCGACCAGGCCAACGGCGCGTTCGCCGACGAGGCCCTGACCTACAGCGGCGGCAGCGGCGACGACACCTTCACCGGCGGCGACGGCGCGGAGCTGTTCCTCGGCGGGAGCGGTGACGACGCCAACGACGGCAACCGGGGCGACGACCGGGCCGAGCTCGGCTCCGGCAGCGACACGTTCCGCTGGGACCCGGGCGACGGGTCCGACACGATCGAGGGCCAGAGCGGCACCGACACCCTCGACTTCAACGGCGCCAACATCGCCGAGACGATGCAGCTGGTCCCGAACGGGTCGCGGGCGCTGTTCCTGCGGGACATCGCCAACATCCGCATGGACATGGACGGCGTCGAGCGGCTCGACCTGACCGCCCTGGGCGGCGTCGACAGCGTCGCGGTCGCCGACATGCGGGGCACCGACTTCCGGCAGGCCGACGTCGACCTGTCCGGCTCGGCCGGCGGCGGTGACGGCGCGGCCGACACGGTGAGCGTGGCCGGCACCGCCGGCGCCGACACGGTGTCGGTGGGCGCAGCGGGCGGCGCGGTCCAGGTCAGCGGCCTGCGCACCGGCGTCAACATCGCCGGGCCCGAGCTGGCGGACACCCTGCATGTGAGCACCTTCGAGGGCAACGACGACGTGGCGGTGGACCCCGCCGCCGAGGCCCTGATGACCGTGGCGGTCGACCTCGGTAGCGGCGAGATCTGACCACTGCGCGTATCACGCCGACCCCCCGACACTCTGTCGGGGGGTCGGCGTCGAATACAGGGCGGACGGATGCCGGCAGGACGGGAGCGCTGAACGTGTCTTCAGCAACCAGCACCATCACGAGACGGAAGGACGGCGGCGGCCCCCACCGCGACCTGCGGCCCGCGCCGCCCGCCGCCGCGCGCCGGCCTGTGCACGACGCCCGGCTGGTCGCCGACACGCCGGCCCGGGACGACCTGCTCGACCGGGAGGGCTTCGCCAGCTCGCTGGCCGCGCTGATCGACATGCAGCGGCGGGAGGCGAGCGACGTCGCGTCGGGTCAGATCCTCATGCACGTCGACGGCGCCTGGGGCTCCGGCAAGACGTCGCTGATCCGGCTGCTGCGCCGGGGCCTGGAGCGCCCGCCCGAGGAGCTGCCGCTCGACGAGGGCCGGTGGCTGTGCGTGACGTTCAACGCCTGGGCGCACCAGCGCACGGCGCCGCCTTGGTGGTGGCTGATGGACAGCGTCTACCGGGAGGCCCGGCGCGGGTCGCGCCGCGAGCTGCCGGCCCTCACCCGGCACCACCGCCTGCGGATCTGGGCCTGGTGGTGGGGCTTCGCGGTGTTCGCCCTGGTGGTGTCGGCCTTCCTCGTGATGCTGTCGCTCATCTTCGGGATCCTGACGATCGACCGGATCACCGGCGCCCGCAACGGCATCAACGCCGTGGTCGGCTTAGTCGTGGCGTCGGGCAGCGCGCTGGCCCTCCTGCGCTCGACCAAGTCGTCGCTACTGGCCGGGTCGCCGCGGGCGGCGACGGCGCTGATCCGGACGGCCGGCGACCCCTACCGACGCATCCACGACCGCTTCGGCCGGCTGGTGCGCAAGATCGACCGCAACGTGCTGGTCTGCATCGACGACCTGGACAGGTGCCAGCCGTCGTACGTGGTCGAGCTGCTGGAGGGAATCCAGACGATCTTCGGCGACGTGCCGGTCACATACCTGATCGCCGCCGACCAGGGCTGGCTCAGCCAATGCTTCCAGAAGGAGTACGCCGACATGGCCAAGGCCACGGGCCGCCCCGGGCGCCCGCTCGGCTACCTGTTCCTGGAGAAGACGTTCGCGGTGTCGGCCCCCATGCCCCGCCCCAGCCCGGCCGCCCAGGAGCGCTACTGGCACGCGGTGCTGGCCGGCGAGGGCGGCACGGTCTCGCCGATCGCCGGCTCCGACCGCCGGGCGGCGGCCGACGAGCTGGCGACGATGAGCACCGACGCGGCGGTGGCGCGGGTGGTGGCGCTGTCGAACGCCGACATGTCCGGCCCGGCCCGCGCCCTGCGCGAGCGAGCCGCGATCAAGTTGGCCGAGTCGGTGGCGGACGGCGCCCACGACCACGTCCTGGGCCCGTACATGCGTCTCATGGAACCGAACCCGAGAGCGCTCAAGCGCCTGCGCAACGCCTACGCGGTCGCCGCCCTCGCCCGCTTCGCCAGCCTCGACGTGACGACCGACGAGGCCGACGTCGACTCGCTGATCCGCTGGACGATCCTCACCCTGCGCTGGCCCACCCTGGCCAACCGGGTCACGGAGGAGCCCCACCTGCTCGGCCGCATTGCGTCGCCGGCGGCGGGCGACGACGTGGCGGCCGACCTCGGCAGGGACCTCGCCCCGCTCGCCGCGGACGGCGACCTCGGCCACCTGCTCCGCGACCCGGTCGCCGGCACGCCGCCCCGCCTGGCGGCGTGGGCGGTCAGCGAGTTCGACTGACGTCTTCTTCGTTCTGGTCTGGAGACTGGTTGGTAAGCAACCACTTGTCAGACCAGAACGAGATTTTGCGCCTGGCCGCTACCGGTGCAGGTTGGCCAGGTATGTCAGGACGCGGCGGGTCTTGGTCTCCTGCTCCGTGGGCACCGTGATGCCGAGGGCGGCGACGCCGGCCTCCAGCTGCGGTTGGGCGGACTCGGCCTCGTTGTCGTCGGCGGCCCGGATCGAGAGCTCCAGGAAGTCGAGGTCGCCGACGACCCAGCGTTCGGCCACCACCCGCGTGTCCACCCCCGGGATGCGGACGTGGTCCCAGCGGGCGGCCTCGATCGGGTCGAGCAGTGTCAGTGCGTCGAGGTCGACCGGCGCCGTGGCGCAGGCGGCGAGGAACCTCTCCTGGTCGTCGTCGAAGAGCCTGCGGACCGGCTCGTCGCCGGCCCACACCGCGCGGATGCGACCCTCCCGGCGGCCGGTCTCGAACGACGCGGCCAGGACGTGGCGGGTGCCCGCCCAGTCGGCCTCGACCCGGAGCTTGTCGGATGTGCGCCACTCGCCCCGGAGCTGGGCGCGCTCCACCGGGCGGAGCTTGGCGGTCGAGTCGTCGTCGTCGCCCGCGTTCTCGCGCACCCGCAGGATCACACCGGCGTCGAGCAGCGGCAGGGCGCCGCCCCCGGGGCGGAGGTCCTCGACGAAGCCGATGCGGCGCCGCCGGTCGGGCACCCGCGGATCGAGGCCCAGCGCCCCGAGGGCCAGCCCGATCTGGTCGTCGCCGACCGTGACCTTGATCTCGACCGCGTTCGTGGCCGTCAGGCTACGTGGTCGGGGATCACCTGAACGGGATGCGGCACCGCCGAGTCGGGGTGCGTGCGCACGCTGCGGCTGCACAGCGGGCAGATCGTGCCGCCGTCGAGGTCGGTGCAGCTCGCCCGGAGGCGCCAGCCCGACGCCCGGCAGTAGCGGGACTGGCGGTCACGGTCGGCACGCAGCCCGGGCACCCGCGCGGCGGTTCGGCTGGCCGCCTCACCCGGGGCCGCGACGCCCAACCGTGCCGCCAGCCCTCGCACCGCCCGCACAACCCGCCCCCGCACGTCAGCCATGGCGCCGATCCCTGCGAGTCGTCATGCCGTTGTACTTGGGGGCGCCGGTCGCCCCGGGGACGCCGTTGTGCAGGGACATCCCGCCGCCCCGCAGGGCCTCGATGGCGGCCAGCCGGCGTTCGAGCTCGGCGATCTGGCGCTCGTGGGCGACCTGGGACGCCAGGTTCTCGTAGTGCGTCACCGTGTAGGGCTTGTGCATGGGCCCGACGGGGACGTGCCCGGGCTCCGGAACAGCCGCCGCCGGCGTGGCCGGAGCGACCAGCGGGACCGGGACGATCGCTACGGGCGGCGCCGGGGCCGGCGCAATCGCGGCGCCGGAACACTCCAGCGCGGCGAGGCGCCGCTCGAGCTCACGGATGCGCCGGGCGCCCGGGTCGGGCGCCGTGGGCGGGCGGGGGCGGGTGACCAGGTAGGCGCCCGTGGACACAGCGGCCACGGTGCCCAGAACCGAGATCAGTTCTTTCGCCACCCGACCTGCCGGCATCCTCCCCCATCCCTTTTGTGATCTACAGATCAGACACTCGGTCCGCCCATGGCCTCGTACTGTCCACGTTGCGAGATCGTCCCCAGTATCTATCTGTGCCGCACGTATCGCAAGCAGTTCCTGACGCTCGGTAGACCGACCGGCGGCGAACTCGTCACGTGCTTGGGCGGGAACACTCCAGCTTGGGCCCGCCCCGGTGATGCCCACCGCCCGCAGGCGGGCATCACCGCAGGTAGGAGGAGTCAGGCCTGGTCGAACTCGTGTCGCTCGACGCCGCCCAGAAACGCCTCCCATTCGGAGGGGGTGAAGACGAGAACCGGACCCTCACCCATCTGCTTGGTGTCACGGACGGCCACCCGCCCATCAGCCGCGAATCCGACCTCCACGCAGTTGTCGTCGCCGCTTGACAGGCTCGACTTACGCCACTGCGTGAACACGTCGCCACTCATCATGACGTTGGATCCTTTCGGATTGATCTGTGGAGGGTGCAGCCCGGATGGCTGTACAGCCCACATACTGTTGACAGTACGGCAACTTTGCGCTGTATGACCACGCAACGCAAGCGACAATTTGGTCATTCGCGCAGAGAGTGACTTCACCGCCGCCGCCAGGCTTGCCTTGAGTGCGCGCTACGGCGCGCCGCACTCTCCGAGTGGTCAACCGCTCGTCGGCGGGGGCTCAGTGACTGCGGGACTGGGCGACTTCGATGAGCAGCTCGAGGCTGTCCTGCATCGGCAAAGACGCCTCGCGGAGCCGGAGGAACAGCTCCTCGTAGCGCGCCACGTCGCCCTCGTTGGTCAGCAGCAGATCGTCAGTGACCGTGTCGACCGCGATGACCGTCGGGTCGTCGGAGTCGGGGAACGTGTAGACCGAGAACGCCGATCGGGGGACGCTGAAGTTCTCGATCTCCGCCGTCACGGGCAGCACCCGGGCGGTGATCTTGGGGTTGCCGTTGACCGTGGCGGCGATGTGGTACAGCTGCGCTTTGACGACCTCGCGGGGTGCGGCGCCGCGCCGCACGGCCAGCTCGTCGATGATCACCTCGTACGTCGGGCCACCCGGCCGCCGCAGCATCCGCTGGCGGCCGACGCGGCCGTCGGCAGCGCCGTCGGGGTTGTAGGGGCCCTGGTCACGGCGAGCGTCGACCGCGGCGCGGGCCCGGGTGAACTCGGGCGTCTGCAGCAGGCCGGGGATGAACGCCATCTGGAACTCGCGGATCGTCTGGGCGCCGGCCTCGAGGTTCGCGTAGAGCGCCTGGCGCTCGCCCATCGCCCGGTTCGACTCCCACCAGCCCCGCTCGCCGGCCTCCCGGGCGATCGTCATGATCCGCGTCCAGCGCTCGTCGTCGACGTCGAGCGCGTCGAGGATCTTCATGACGTCGTCCTGGTCGACCACGTGGCCGTTCTCGAGGCGCGAGATCTGGGCCCGACTCTGGCCGATCTTCCGGGCCAGCTGCTCGTGGGTGAGCCCGCCCTCTGCACGCACGGCCCGCAATTCTTGAGCGAGGCGTAAGCGACGTACATAGGGACTGATCATTCGCCGCCCTCATCCGGACACCAGCTAAGGACGTACGTTACGCCAAAGCGGACGTCCGGTCGACTTTAGCGTGACATGCGTCCGCGTCTAACGGGGAAGCACGCGCGTGGTAGGCGTTGAGGAACGACGCCCACTTCTGGCGCTCAACGAACTCCACCGGGTAGTTGGTATTGCCCTTGACGTAGCCGTCCCGATCCGGATCGTTGTCGAAGGCCAGCTGCGAGGCCGGGAAGTAGATCGCGAGCCCGTTCGATCCGAACTTTCCCTGACGCTGAACTGACGCGTAGCTGTCGAGCACGGCGTCCGCGGCGGCGGTCCGGGCCGCGGTCGCCCGGGACTGCAGCTTGGCGTCGACGCCCGGCGCGGCCGCGACCTGATCGATGAAGCGGATCAGATCGATGGAGTTCAGCCCGTAGCCGGGTGCGTAGTTCTCGCACGCGCGCCGGGCCCGCCTGATCGCCGGGAGGTGGGTGTCCAGATTTGCCGTCGCTTCGGTCGCGAAGCGCGACAGGGCGGCGGCCGCCGCCTGGACCTTGCCGAGGTCGATGGCGGACAGGGTGGTGGCGTCGCGGTCGCCGTAGTAGTCGCGGTAGCCGGCGACCATCGCCCGGCCCAGCGCCTCGGCGTCGAAGGCCGCCGGATCGGCCACGAGCGGCTTGAGGAAGTTGTCGTAGCACCAGCCGTCGCCCGGCTCGAGCTCCTCGCTGCCGACCATCACCGTGCCCACGCCGCGCAGGGCATACGCCGTCTCCAGCATCGCCATGAGGCAGGCGTCGAAGCCGATCAGGTCGAGCGGGCCGTCCTCGGTGATCGCGGCCAGGGCGTCCTGGATCTCGCGGTTGTAGAGCTTGTCGCCCGTGTCCTCGTCGTGCGACACGTAGCGGAACGCCCCGTGGACCCGCTGGTCGTCGGGCAGCGCCTCCATGCTGCCGAGCGCGTCGCCCAGCCGGGACCGGGCGTCCTGGCGGGACTTGGCCACCCGACCGAGGTCGGCGGCCGACGCCCGCAGCGTGAGCGCCTGCGCGCGCCGCCACCCCTGGCCGTGGTCCCAGATCGACAGCATGGTCTTGTTGGCCGGGAACGTCTCGCGGCCCCAGGTGACGAAGTCGGCGAGCGCGGCGCCGTCGCCCATGTTGACCTGACCGAGGTCGGACAGCGCCTTGGCCGCCGTCGGCTTCATGCCCTTGGCCACCCGGTAGCGCAGGGTCTTCGACCAGCCGCCGAACTCCTCCGTGTAGTTCCGTTTCGGCCGCCCGTACTCGACGACCACGTTGACCTGGTCGGTGCTGCCGACCTTGGCCATCTGGTTGAAGTTGAGGAACGAGAACGGCTCGAGGTTGTTCTTGGCGTTGAGGAAGACCAGGATCGTCCACTCCGCTTTGGATGCCTTGGCGGCCATGTCAGCTCTCCTTCGGTTGTCGCGGGGCTGCGCCGATGCGCAGCGCGTCGCCGCAGAAGGCGAGCAGACCGCTCGTCACCTCGGCGATGATCTGGACCATCTCCTCGTACGGCGGGTGGAACGGCGTGGGGTTGTCCTCCGCCCCCCACTCCACGGTAAAGGCCAGGACGCGGCTGCGGGTGGGATCCGTCAGGTGCCGGCTGAAGGCGTAGTCGTCCGACGTCCCCGAGGTCGGGTACAGGTTCATCGACTGCTGCACCCGGTAGGTTCGGCCCCGGGCGGCCGCGATGCCCGCGCGCATCTTCGTGGCCAGCCGCACCAGCTGCCTGCGGTCGGCGGCGGCGATGAACTCCTCATAGCCGTCGCCCGGCGCGCCCCGGCGGCCGTCGTAGTCGCGGTTGCCGAAGGCCATCGCGGGCCGGCGCGACTGGTTCTCGTCGTCGCCCCAGCTGTGCATGATCAGCTCGCCGTAGCTGTGCAGGTCGACGAGGAACCCGATGTCGGGGTGCTCGTCGAGCAGCCAGACGACGTTGCGGGTCTCGGGCTCGGACGCGGCGCTCGGCCCCACATAGGTCTGCGGGTCGCACGGCTGGTTCGAGCAGGAGAGGGGCGCGGCCGGGTCGAAGTGGGTGGCGAAGTCCCACAGGAAGTCGAAGTTGCGGTTGAGGTCGACGCCCACGCACTCGTCGCCGGCGGCGGCCCGGCGCTTCCCGGGCGGGGGACGGCGGTTCTTCCGCCACATCGGGTCGACGGTGAAGCTGTGGTGGCGCCCGTCGGGGTTGACCTGCGGGCACACGTACACGTTGGCCTCGTCCACCAGGCCGCGAACCAGGGCGGCGCCGAACCGCCGCCGGCCGATGGCGATGCCCTTGCCGGCCCTGTAGGCGCCGAGCAGGCGCTCGGCGAAGGCGACGAGGATGTCCGCGCTCCCCCACTCGCGGGCGTGCACGCCGCCCAGCAGGCAGATGCCCGGCCGCCCCGGACCGGGACCCGGGCCGATCCGCAGCGCGTGGCACGACCTGCCCTCCCAGGTCTCGTGCGGCAGCGTCACCAGCGTGGCCCGCCCCGCGTGGGGCGGATTGGCCAGGGCTGCGAGCCGGCAGTCGACCTCGGCCACGTCCAGGTACCCGATCGGCGCCCGGGGTGCGGGCGCGCCCGGCTCGGCCGCGGCACCGCCGGTGGCCGTTCCCAGCCCGCGGTGGGCGGCGTGGACGTCCTCCAGGCGCTCGACCTCGAAGCCGGCGGCCTCGAAGCCCGCCAGCTCGGCGGCGTCCGCGTGGGCCTGTACCTGCCACCGCCCGTCGTCCCGCCGGCGGAGCGTCTGGCGCACGACGCCGGCCCCGTGGACCCGCACGAGGTCGGCCATGGCCCGCGTGTCGCGGCCGATCACGTTCACCCGCTCCATGTGCGCCCACCCCGCCTTCTCGTGGTCCGCCTCGTGGCAGAGGGTAGTGCCTCCCGTACGAGCCGTCACCCCTCCGGGCGCGCCGAGTCCCGGCCACCTGGCTGGTGGCCGGGACTCAGGGGCGTCAACTCAACGCTGTGTCGATCAGCCGACTGGCGCCCGGAAGACGTTGGCCGGCATACCGGCTGGCGGCTGCGAGTTCAGCCTTATGACCTGGTTCAAGGTCTTGCGGAAGTCGATGCCGAACGTCAGCCGGATGATCGTGAGGTTCCCGTCGTTGCCGAAGAAGAACCGGTCACCGTCGCGGAGGGCCTTGAACTGCTTGGTCCACATGGCCCGCTGCAGCTCACCGAAGTCCGACCCGGCGATGTGCGCCTCCGACACCATGCCGGTGAAGGCGTCCACGTTGTTGACGTTGCCGAAGATCGCCTTGAGGCGAGCGGCGGTCGTGGTGCGCCGGACGCCGGTGACGACGTCTTCGGCGGCTGCCTCGGGGTCGGCGACGGGATCGATGACGTTGCCGTCCCGGTCCTTGAGCTGGACGAAGTCCAGGCTGTTCGGATCGTTGATCTCGTTGCCCGGGGTGAGGGTCGGATCGGCCGGGAAGGCCTCCGTGGCTTCGCCGGTGATGGCGGTGAAGCTGGTCTTCGCCGGGAGGCCCATCGCCTGCCGCAGCTGGTTGTAGCTGGGCATGCCGTGGTCACGACCACGCTCGACGTCGATGGCACCGAGGTCGTTGACGCCCGTGAAGCACTGGGGCATCGTCGGGCCGTCGAGACATTCCGGGTTCCCCGACACGGGCACCTGGAACAGGATGCTCCGCAGCGAGTTGTCGATCTGCTCGTCGTTGCGGTACTGCCGCTCCATACTGAGGCTGCCGAGGATCGGGCCGACGCCGATGAGCGCCTCGAGATCCGGGTTGAAGAACGCCACGTTCATCGGCACCACGAACGAGACGGTGCCGGCTGCAGCGTCGGGCGTGACCTCGACACCGAACGCCTCGATCTGGTCGAGGGTCGCCTGCGGGTAGTTGGCGAGATTCCCCGTGAGCTCCATCTCACCGTGGATCATCGAGTGGGCCCGGTAGCCGACGGTCGCGAACTCGTTGGTGATGCTCGCGTCGACGTTCGGGTTGTAGCCCTGGTAGGCCGGCAGGTTGACGCCGACCTGGGGCAGGAACTCGTTGTAGGTGATGAACTGCTGCTCGCCGATGACCACGCGCCGCGCGATGCGGAACTTGAGGTCCTGGCTCAGCGTGAACGGCAGCACCGACACGATGCGGTTGTGCTCGCGGACGAACAGGGTCTGCATCGCGGTGAGGCCGATGTTCTCGTTGGCCCGGGGATCGCCGGCGACCATGGCCCGACCGGGCGTACCGGCCAGGCGGCCGTCGGTGTCCATCACCGGAGCCGTTGCGGCGTTGCCCCGGGCGTCACGCCGCGGCAGGAAGGCACCGGCGTCCACCAGCAAGCTGGCCTGGTTGTTGTCCGGGTTGCCGTCCTGGCTGCCGTTCCGGATGAAGTCGAGTCGCGCCGCGGTCGAGCCGTACACGGCGGCGGCGTCGATGTACGAGCTCTCCGTGTTCACCTGCTGGCGGGCGTTGCTCACGCCGGTGTTCGGCGCAGCCGCCGACCGGGTGAACGGGATCACGCCCAGCGAGTTGCTGAACGTCTCGATCGGGTCGGGCGTCCCCCCGTTGAAGGGGATGTTGGCGACCTCGGTGCCACCCTGGCGCAGACCGATGGTGTGGTCGATGAACTGGCCCCAGGTCCAGACCAGCTGGGAGGAGTCGTTCTCCGAGAAGATGTTCTGGTGGACGTCGTTGAAGATCCGGTTGCTGATGAACCGGGTGTTCGGGCCGGCGACCGGCTGGCTCTTCCCGTCCGCGTAGCGGGCGGGCGTGATGCGGGCGTAGTTCTGGCCCGCGGCACCCTGGTTCGGCTTGTTCTGGTTGTTGCCGGTGCCGTCCAGCGTCTGGGGCGGGTCGTTCAGATCCGCGCCGGCGCCGGGTGACACGAGCGTCGCCCCCAAGCCGATGACGAGGGCGACCGCCAGCATGGTCGACGGCCGCCTCAGACGACGTGTTTGAGGGTTACCCCTCCGGGTAGATGACCTACGTAGCACTCTTGCCCCCTCGGCATGGGGTCCACGGCCGCGCGACATGTCACGTGTTGCGCGTCCCGAGCGGTGCCGACATCGAAGCGTCGGGCGGACACCCCCTACCTTCACCGCTGCTGACGCTGGATCGAATGTTCCGGAGCACAGCGCTGTACCCGCGGGTAAACCCGTCACAGACCGTGTTATGACCCGTGTTAAGTGTCTGAATCCTCGTCCTCCCATGACACAGCGTCAATTGTCTGCGTATGGAGACCCCTTTGTGACTGCGTTCGCACGGGTAATCGCCGTCTATCGTCACCCGAATGGGGTTGTCGACTACCCAGCGCAACCAAACTTGCCTGCTCCGTGACTTGAGCGTATGCTCAAAGCGTTCGCTCAGAGCGGGCGCTCAAGGTGAGAGTGCCGGAGGAGGGCTGTCATGGTCCGTACGCCGTCAGAGCCCGGTGTCGACCCGCCCGCGGCCGACCTGTCCACCCGGCGGCTCGGGTGCCTGTTCGGCATCGACGATCTCTCGGCCCGGCTGGACGCGGTCGACGACCGCATCGCCGCGGCCCTCGGCCGGGACGGCGCCCTCCTCGGCCGGGACGCCATGGAGGTGGCCGGCTCGGGGGGCAAGCGGCTGCGACCGCTGCTCACGATCGTGGCGGCTGCCGTCGGCGGGGTGTTCGACGACGGGATCGTGGACGTCGCCGCCGCCGTCGAGCTCGTCCAGGTGGGATCGCTCGTCCACGACGACATCCTCGACGGCGCCGCGACCCGGCGGGGCCAGCCGACGATCAACGCCGCCCAGGGGGTCGGCCAGGCCCTGCTCGCCGGCGACTACATCCTCGCCCGGGCCGCCGAATTGGCCGCCGGGGTCAGCGGCGAGGCGGCGTCGGTGCTCGCGGGCGCGCTCGGCGAGCTGTGCGAGGGCCAGGCCGTCGAGATGCGCGACCTCTACGACCCGGGCCGCACGGTCGACGCCCACCTCTCGTCGATCCGGGCCAAGACCGCCGCCCTGTTCGGCTGCGCCTGCCGGCTCGGGGCGATGGGCGGCGGGCTGTCCGAGACCAACCGCGAGGCGCTCGCCCGTTTCGGCGTCGCCTTCGGCATGGCGTTCCAGGTGCTCGACGACGTGCTCGACGTGATCGGCGACGCCGGTCGCATGGGCAAGCCGACCGGCGCCGACATCGTGGCGGGCGTCTACACCCTGCCGGTCATCCGGGCGCTGGTCGGTGCCGACGGCGACGAGCTGCGAGCGCTGCTCGCCGGGGGCACACCACGCGACCTGCGCGCCGCCCTCGACGTCGTGCGCCGGTCGGGGACGATGGCCGACGCGCTCGCCCTCGCCGACCGGTACGGCGACGAGGCGCGCCGGGCGGTCCGCCACCTCGACCAGACCACGGTCGGCGAGGGCCTGGCCACGTTCCCCCGTGAGTACGCCACCTGGGCGCTGGAGAACCTGATGGACCGGCGCTACCGGGCGGTACCGCTGACCGCGACCGGGTTCCCGGGCTGAGAACATGCGACCGATGGTTGTTCCGGACACGCGCCGCCGCATCGTCGATGCCGCGCTCCAGACCCTGCGCGACGAGGGCATCGCCGGCATCAGCGCCCGGGCCATCGCCCGCCACGGCGACTTCAACCAGGCGCTGATCTTCTACCACTTCGGGTCGGTCGAGGGCCTGCTGGTGGCGGTGGCCCGCAGCGAGAGCGAGCGGCGCTCCGCCCTCTACGCCGAGGCGCTGCGCGAGGTCACGACGCTGGCCGAGCTGGTCGAAGTCGCCCGCCGGCTGCACGACGAGGAGTTCCGCGCCGGGGCGGTGGCCGCCCTCACGCAGATGCTCGCCGGCGCGGTCGGGTCGGAGGAGCTGGCCCGCGGCATCCGGGCGTCCCTCGAGCCCTGGACCCGGCTGGTCGGCGAGACGATCGACCGGGTGCTGGCGGGCACGCCGTACGCCGGCGTCCTGCCCCGCGACGACGTGACCGCGGCGCTCGCGGCGCTGTTCCTCGGCATCGAGCTGTACACCGGGCTCGACCCCGAGGCTGCGCCGGCCACCCTGTTCCCGACCATGGCGACGGTGGCGGCGCTGCTCGACGGCCTGCTGCGGGCCGGCGCCGGGGCGGTAAGCCCGCCGCCCTAACCTGGCCGGCATGGCCAGCACGCCCCACAGCGGCATCGAGGTCGACGAGCTGTCGGCCGACATCCGCCCCCAGGACGACCTGTTCCGCCACGTCAACAGCCGGTGGATCGCGGCGACCGAGATCCCGCCCGACCGGGCCGCGCACGGGGCCTTCCACGCATTGGACGACCAGGCCGAGCTCGACGTCCGGGCGCTCGCGGAGGAGGCGGCCGCGTCCGACTCGCCGGCCGGCAGCGAGGCCCGCAAGGTCGGCGACCTGTGGGCGTCGTTCATGGACGCCGACGGGTGCCGAGCGGCGCGACGCCGACCCGGTGGCCGACGACCTGGCCGAGATCCGGGCGGTGGCGTCGACCACCGACCTGGTCCGCCTGCTCGGGCGCCTCGGGCGCCACGGCACGCCCGGGCTCGTCGGCTGGTACGTCGACACCGACGGCGACGACGCCACCCGCTACATCGTCAACCTCGTGCAGGGCGGGCTCGGGCTGCCCGACGAGGCCTACTACCGCGAGGACGCCTACGCCGAGGTCCGCGACGCCTACGTCGAGCACGCGGCCACGATGTTCGGCCTCGCCGGCGAGCCCGAGCCGGCCGACGCCGCCCGCCGGCTGCTCGCGCTGGAGACCGCGGTCGCCAAGGGCCACTGGACGACGGTCGACAGCCGCGACGCGCTCAAGACCTACAACAAGCGGTCCCGCGAGCAGCTCGACGAGCTGGCGCCCGGCATCGACTGGGCCGGCTGGCTCGAAGGCCTCGGTGCGCGGGAGGAGGCGTTCGCCGAGGTCATCGTCCGCCAGCCCGACGCGGTCGAGACCGCCGGCCGGTTGCTCACCGAGCTGCCCCTCGCCGACTGGCGGGTGTGGCTGGTTTTCCACCACGTCCGGGCGGCCGCCCCGTTCCTGTCGAGCCGCTTCGTCGACGCGAACTTCGCCTTCTACGGCACGCGGCTCTCGGGCATCCCCGAGCTGCCGCGAGCGCTGGAAGCGCGGCGTCGACGTCCTCGAGGGCGGCCTCGGCGAGGCGGTGGGCCAACTGTACGTCGCCCGGCACTTCCCGCCCGAGCACAAGGCCCACATGCAGCGGCTGGTGGGCTGGCTGATCGAGGCCTACCGGGTCGACATCGAGGCGCTCGACTGGATGTCGCCGGAGACCCGCCAGCGGGCGCTGGAGAAGCTCGACCAGTTCACGCCCAAGATCGGCTACCCGGACCGCTGGCGCGACTACTCGGCGCTGGAGATCGCCCGCGACGACCTGCTCGGCAACGTGCGCCGGGCGGCAGCGTTCGAGACCGACCGCAACCTGCGCAAGATCGGCGAGCCGATCGACCGGGACGAGTGGCACATGACGCCGCAGACGGTCAACGCCTACTACAACCCGGGGATGAACGAGATCGTCTTCCCGGCGGCGATCCTGCGCTCGCCGTTCTTCGACCCGGAGGCCGACGACGCGGTCAACTTCGGCGGCATCGGGGCGGTCATCGGCCACGAGATCGGGCACGGGTTCGACGACCAGGGCAGCCGCTACGACGGCCAGGGCAACCTCCGGGACTGGTGGACCGACGCCGACCGTGCCGGCTTCGACCTGCGGGCCAAGGCGCTGATCGCCCAGTACGACGCGTTCGTGCCGGCCGACCTCCCGCCGGGCAACCACGTCAACGGCGCCCTCACGGTCGGCGAGAACATCGGCGACCTCGGCGGCATCACCATCGCCCACAAGGCGTACAGGCTGAGCCTGGCGGGCGGCGAGGCCCCGGAGATCGACGGCATGACCGGCAGCCAGCGGGTGTTCCTCGGCTGGGCCCAGGTATGGCGCATGGTGGTCCGCCAGGCCGAACAGATCCGCCGCCTGGCGGTCGACCCCCACTCACCCGCGGAGTTCCGGGCCAACGTGGTCCGCAACCTGGACGAGTTCCACGCGGCGTTCGGGGTGGCCGACGGCGACGGGATGTGGGTCCCCGAAAAGGCCCGAGTCCGGATCTGGTAGCCGCCGGAACGAAAACCCAAACGACCAAACGACAAAATGAGGCCGGTTAGGAGGCCGGCGGAGCCGGCCTCTATGGGGATCGTGGGGGCGCTCGGGCGGGCGTCAAGGACAAGCCGTGCTGCGCACGGGCCCTGCGGGCTCCTTGACCCCCGCCCGACCGCCCGTTTGACACTCACGGTGATCCTTACGCCGTTGGTTTACTCGGGGGAAAGTCGTTGCGCGGGAAACTGGCCGCGGAAGTGGTTGCTTATCAACCACTTTCGCGACCCAGAACGAAAGAACCCCAGAACAGAGGCGACCCACGGCCACCGTGCGTGGAAAAAGGCGGTCGGGTGGGGGTCAAGGAGCCGCCACAGGCGGCCGAGCGCAGCGAGCTTGTCCTTGACGCCCACCCGACCGCCCAACAATCACGACAGAGGCCGCCCCCGGCGGCCTCCTTACCAGCCTCGTTGTCGTTGTCGTTGTCGTTTCGTCATTTCGCCCCTACCGATCGCGCCGCCGGTGCGGCTCGGAGTGGTCCCAGTCGGCCACCAGCGTCCGCAGCGCGGTGAGCAGCAGGAGCGGTTGGTCGAGCATGGCGTGGTGCCCGGCCTCGGGGACCTCGATCACCGGCGTCACCCGGCCGAGGCGGTCGTACATCTGGGCGCCGATGTCGTCGGTCACCAGGCCGTACTCCGAGCGCAGCACGGCCAGGCGGCACGTGATCTGGTCGAGGTACGGCAGCGCGACCGAGCGCATGCCGCCGATGAACTGGGCGAAGACGCGGCGGTCGAACTTCCAGCGCCAGCCGGCCTCGACCCGGCGCAGCGAGTGGCGGGCGACGTGGTCGATCACGTAGTCGAGGTAGTGGGCCTGGGGTGGGACCGTGCGGAAGCGGGCGAGCGCGTCCTCCAGCGTGCGGTACGTCCTCGGAGCGCCGAAGGCGCTGCCGACGCTCGCGGCGCTGACCTCCGCGTCGGGCTCCGTGACCGGCGAGTCGCACACCACCGCGCCCGCCAGGCGGTCGGGTTGCAGGGCGGCGGTGGCGATCGTGACGAAGCCGCCCATGCTGTGGCCGACGATCACCGGGGGGCCGGCGACGGCCCCGGCCTCGGCGACGGCGACGACCTCCGCCGTCCACTGCTCCAGCGAGTACTCGTCCCGGTGGTCGCTGTCGCCGTGGCCCGACAGGTCCAGGGCGACGACCCGGTTCTCGCCGGCGAACAGGGCGGCGACGTGCGTCCACCAGTGGGCGTGGGCGCCGCCGCCGTGGACGAACACGAGGCCCCGCCGGCCGGGCTCACCCCAGGCGAGGTAGTGGATGCGGGCGCCGTCGACGTCGACGAACTCGTCGCGGACCGGCTCGGCGAGCGCGCGCCGGAACCACAGGGGGGTGGGGCTCACGCGTCCAAGCTAAATCGAGTCAGGGGACCACTATCTCGATCGCACTCTCCCGCCCCGGCGGGACGGTGACGGCGAACGGCCCGAACGGGGTCTGGCCGGTGAGAAAGGCCCGGCCGTGGTGGGCGCCGGGCGGCTCGGGCGGCAGGTCGGCCAGCGGGTCCGACAGCGCTGCCGCCCACGGCGGAGGCGGCCCGGTGACCGCACCGACGGTCAGCCGCAGCGCCCGGGCGGCGGCGTCGAGCACGAGCACGAACTCGCCCCGGTCGTCGCCGTGCGCCCAGCCCAGCTCGGCGTCGGCGTCGGCGGGGCCGGTCGCCCGGACCCGCGCCCAGCGGACCGGGACCGCGCCCCCCGTGCCCGGGTCGAGGCGGGTGACGCGGCCCCGGACCACGGTGGCGCCGGTGGGGAGGCTGGCGCCGGCGCCGGGGAAGAGGTGGGCGGCGAAGGTCTGCCGCTCGGTGAGGTCGAGCGTGAGCCGCCGGGGCACCACCCGCCGGGCGGCGCCGGGCCCGGGCTCGACCAGCCGCACGACGACCGAGTCCGGCACGGGCGCCCGGTGGACGCGGGCGAACCGCCCGGTCGGGTGCAGGTCGAGCGGGACCATCCGGTCCTCGGCCACGACCTGGAGGGCCGAGCGGATGCGCCCGCCGCCCACCGCGTCCATCGGCTCGACCCCGTAGGGCACGCCCGGGCCCACCGCGCTCGCCGCGAAGACGTCCGAGGTGCAGGGCCGGGCCACCGCGCCAGCCTCGTCGCGGGTGCGTCACGCCACCGTCACGTATCAGAAACGAAGTGGCGGTCTCTGTGTCGTGGCGGAAGACAGGGCGGCGCCCGGCGGGGCGCACATCGACGGAATGGCGGAAACCGATGACGCTTGTAGCGACCCCTGACATGCGGCCGTCCGAGCTGCGGCTGCTCGGCGGCTTCGCCCTCCGGGTGGAGGGCGAGCCGGTTGACCTCCAGCCCGCGGCCCAGCGGCTGCTGGCCCTCCTCGCCCTGGCGGGCGCGGCGGTCGAGCGCTCGTACGCGGCGTTCCGGCTGTGGCCGGACACCGACGAGGAGCGGGCCAAGGCCAACCTGCGCTCGACGGTGTGGCGCCTGCGCCGTGCCCCGGGCGAGCTGGTGCGGGCGACCAAGACCCACATCGGCCTGCACCGCGAGGTGTGGGTGGACGTGTCGGAGGACCTCGACGGCGAGGAGGCCGAACCCGACCCCACGCGGCACTTCGAGCTGCTGCCCGACTGGTACGACGACTGGCTGGTCACCGAGCGGGAGCGGATCCGGCAGCTGCACCTCCACGCCCTGGAGCGCCGCACCGAGCGCCTGATCGATGTCGGCCGCACCGACGAGGCCATCCAGCTGGGCCTGCGAGCCAGCGCCCTGGAGCCCCTGCGGGAGAGCCCCCAGCGCCTGGTGATCCGCTGCCACCTGGCGGAGGGCAACCTGATCGAGGCGATCCGGCACTACGACCGCTACGCCAAGCTGCTGGAGCGCGAGCTCGGCGCCGCGCCCTCCGACGGCATGCGCAACCTGCTCTCCCACCCCTCGTTGCGGAGCGTGGCCGCCGCCGCCAGCTGACCGCGTTATTGTGCCCGGCGGCGGGAGTTGGGGCTCGAGGGAAGCCGGCCATGCGCGACCGCTCGCCAGACCACCACGACACCACCCGGCACGCGCCGCGCCTGCGCCGCCGCCCGGACGGCGCCGAGGCCGAGGCCGGCGAGGCGGCCGAGGCGACCGCGGCACCCGCGACCTCCTCCCCCACACGACCGGCCCGGGTCAGCCGCCGGCAGGCGCTCGGCGTCGCGACCACGGTCGGGGCCGCGATCGCGGTGGCGCCGCACCTGCCCGGGAACCAGATGGGGCCCGGGGCGCTGGGGCTCCGCGGCCAGCGGCGGTCGTCGGCGCCCGATCGGCCGTCCGACGCCGGGGCGTTCGCCAGCCGGGACGACAGCTACGCCAAGGCCTCCGGCCAGATCTCGGCCGCGGCGGCGCCGCCGACCCTGCTCTACGACACCGCCTCCGAGGCCGCCGCCGGCACCGTCGTCACCGTGCCCACCATCCTCGCCACCGGCGATCCCGTCGTGCACCTGCTGCGGCGGGCCAGCTTCGGCCCCACGCCCGCGCTGGTGGACGAGGTGCACCAGATGGGCATCGACGCCTGGCTCGACCAGCAGCTCGCGCCCGACGGCATCCCCGACGACGTCGCCGACGCGGCGTGGGCGTCGTTCCCCCTGGCCGACACCGACCCCGCCACCATCCGGGCGTCGCTGCCCCAATACAGCTGGGACGCCGCCATCTCCACCGGCCGGGCCACCATGGCCCGCCAGGTGTGGTCCCGGCGCCAGCTGTACGAGGTGATGGTCGACTTCTGGGCCAACCACCTCAACGTGCCGACGCCCGGCGTCAGCCAGTGGGACGTCGGCGGCCGCTACCAGATCGACGTGATCCGGGCGAACGCCCTCGGGTCGTTTCCCGACATGCTCGTCGCGTCGGCCCGCCACCCGGCCATGCTGCGCTACCTCAGCGGTGGGGAGTCGACCCGGCAGTCGGTGAACGAGAACTACGGCCGCGAGCTGCTCGAGCTGCACACCGTGGGCGTCGGGTCGGGCTACACCGAGACCGACGTCCGCAACAGCGCCTACATCCTCACCGGCCGCACCGAGGGCGGTCCTCACACACCCGGGCCCGAGGCGACCTTCGTCTACGATCCGGCCAAGCACTGGACCGGGCCGGTGCAGGTCCTCGACTTCAGCGACGAGAACGCGTCGGCCGAGGGTGGCCTCGACGTCGGCGACGCGTACCTCCGCCATCTGGCCGGCCTGCCGGCCACGGCCCAGACCATCGCCCGCAAGCTGGCCGTCCGGTTCGTGGCGGACGTCCCCCCGCCGGACCTCATCGACCGCCTCGCCTCGGCCTACGTGGACAACGGCGGCCAGATCGTGCCGGTGCTGCAGATCATGTTCCGCTCGGTCGAGTTCTGGGCCGCCGTCGGGCAGAAGATCCGCCGGCCCCTGGAGAACGTGGTGGCCGCCGCGAGGGCGATCGGTGTCCAGCCCGGGCCCGACACGCCCAAGGGCGTCGACTTCTTCTACCGCTCGGCCACCGGCATGGGCCACCGGCCGATGGCGTGGGTGGCCCCCAACGGCTACCCCGACGTGCACGCGGCCTGGCGGTCCGCCGGCGGCCTCGTCGGCGCGTGGAACTTCCACTGGGAGCTGGTCAAGGCATGGGGCGAGGGCCTCACCTACCGGCCGCTGGCCGACATCGGGGCGGCCGGCGGCAACGCGGTCCCCGACCGGGTCGACGCGGTCTGCCAGGAGCTGTGCCTCCAGACGTTCCAGCCCGCGCACCGAGACGCGCTGATCGCGTTCGTCGGCACCGGTCCGGCCAAGCCGGACGAGCTGGTCCCCCTCGTCCTCGACTCCCCGTACTTCGCGCTGCGCTGAGAGGGACCGACGTGAGCGACGACGCGACCACCGGCCTGGGGGCACCCCGAGTGCCCCGACCACACCCGCCTGGGCCCGACCCCGGCCGACGGCCTCGTGCGGGCCGCCGCCGCCCGGGTGGCCGCCGACCGCGACGCCCGGCGCGACGCCTGGCGCCGCGGGTTCACCCGCCGCCGGTTCCTGGCCGGCGCCGGCATGGCCGGCGTCGCCGCCCTGGGCGCCCAGCTGGTCACCGCCCGGGCCTCCTTCGGCGCCGCGCCCGGCGACGGCACGCTCATCGTGATCTTCATGCGGGGCGGCGTGGACGGTCTGTCGCTCGTCGTCCCGGCGTCCGACCCCGCCCTGGCTGTCGCACGGCCCCACATCGCGGTGCCGGCCGGCGCGCTGCTGCCCCTCGACCGGGGGTTCGGTCTCCACCCGGCGCTCGCCCCGCTCCACGAGTTGTGGAAGAAGGGCCAGTTCACCGCCGTGCCCGCCGTGTCGACCCCCGACATCTCCCGCAGCCACTTCCAGGCCCAGGACTGCCTGGAGCGCGGCGGCTCCGAGGGCGACACCGTCGAGGGCTGGCTCGACCGGGTGCTCGACGCCATCGGCCCGGGCACGACCTTCCGGGCCGTCGGGGCGACCTCGGTGCTGCCCCGGTCGCTCGCCGGCGACCAGGCGCCGGTCGCCATGCGCAGCATCGAGGAGTTCGCCCTGCGCAGCCCCACCCGACCAACCCCCGCACGACCGAGGCCCTCGCCGCGCTCTACACCGGCTTCGACCACCCGCTGACCGCGGACGTGGCCAGCACGCTCGCCGGGCTCGACATCGCCGCCGGGCTCAACGCCACGCCGTACCAGCCGGCGGCCACCTATCCCGACGGCGACTTCGGCGACGCCCTCGCCGAGCTGGCCCGGCTCGTCAAGGCCGACGTCGGCCTGCGGGTCGGCTGCGTCGACCTCGGCGGGTGGGACATGCACACCTTCATCGGCACGCCCGACCGCGGCGACATGGTGAAGAACCTCCAGCCGTTCGGTCAGGCGCTCGGCGCGTTCGCCACCGACCTCGGCGACCGCTGGCCGGACGTGACGGTCGTGGCGATGACCGAGTTCGGCCGGCGCGTCACCGAGAACGCCAACAACGGTGCCGACCACGGCCACGGCGCGGTCGTCCTGCTGGCCGGCGGCCGGCTCGCCGGCGGGACGGTCCACGGCGCGTGGCCGGGGCTGGCCGAGGACGTCCGCGACGACGGCGACGTCCCCGGGGCCAACGACTACCGGGACGTGCTCGGCGAGGTCGTCGCCACCCGCCTCGGGCTCGGTGCGGACGCCATCGCACGGGTGTTCCCCAACCACCCGTATGCACCCCTCGGTGTCACGCGCTGAGGGATACTGCCGCGCACTCCGTAACATGGCTCGGCTGCCTAGGAATGGGGATCACCGGCTTGGCGAAGATCAAAGACGACGCCTTCATCCTTGAAGGACGCACAGAGGAAGCCCTCAAGGGGGGCAACTTCCGCATCACACTCGACAACGGCCACACCGTGCTGGGCCACCTGAGCGGGAAGATGCGCAAGAACCGCATCCGGATCCTGCCGGGTGATCGGGTCCAGGTCGAGGTCTCGGCCTATGACCTCAACCGCGGACGGATCACATACCGCTACAAGTAGTGGCGATAGCTCGGTAGATTGGCAGCTGAGTTGGTCGCGCGGACCGGCTCGGTACGAAAAGAGAGAGCATTGGCTACAGGGACTGTGAAGTTCTTCAACGCGGAGAAGGGCTACGGCTTCATCTCGCGTGACGACGGCGACGACGTGTTCGTCCACTTCTCGAACATCCACGGAGATGGTTACAAGACCCTCAACGAGGGTCAGACCGTCGAGTTCGACATCGGGCCGGGCCGCAAGGGGGACGAAGCCCAGAACGTCCGCGTCGTCTAGATCCGCGCCTCGTCCGAGGCTCCGACCCGAACCGCCGGCGTTGACGCCGGCGGTTCCGTCTTTTTCGCCCAATGCGATGTACCGGTCACTCCAAGTGGTGACTTGCACGTTCGGTAGCTAGCCTCCCTGCGGGCTGATGATTCGCGATGTCGATCTTCCGGATGTCGTCGCTGCGGCGGGCAAGGGTGAGCACTGGGCGCTCACCGAGCTGTTCCGCGCCTACCAGCCGCCGCTGCTGAGGTACCTGCGGGCCCAGGAGCCCCGGGTCGCGGACGACCTGGCCGGTGAGGTGTGGATCGCGGTCGCACGGGGGCTCGACCAGTTCGTGGGGGACGAGGCCGGGTTCCGGGGCTGGCTGTTCACGATCGCCCGGCGCCGCCTCATCGACCACCGGCGGCGCACGGCCCGGCAGCGGACCGAAGTCGTGGCGGGCGACCTGCTGGACATGGCCGACGAGTGGGGCCTCGGCGGCGACCCGGCGGACCACGTGCTCGACCGCCTCGACGCCCAGGGCGCGGTGGACGCGCTCGTCGCCGAGCTGACCCCCGACCAGGCCGAAGCCGTGCTGCTGCGGGTCGTCGGCGGGCTGTCCGTGGCCGACACGGCCCGGATCATGCAACGGCCCCCCGGGGCGGTGCGGGTGCTGTGCCACCGCGTGTTGCGCCGGATGGCAACTCTCCACGGTGAAGGAGCGGTCACGAGATGAGCGCGGGCCGGGACGAGCTCTGGGTCGACATGACCCAGTTCGACACCCGCATCGCCGATCGGCTGTGGGACGGGACCGTGCGCGACCCCGACGCCCCACGGTGGTATCGCGACGTCCGCTCGCTCATCCACCGGGCCCGCGGCCCGGCCGACCCGCACGAGCTGGTCGACGAGCCCCTCGTCGTCAGCACGATGCACCGGGTGCGACTCGGCAGCACGATCGTCCGCCTCCCCCGGTCGTCGGGCGTGCGGACCGTCGGCCGCGTGCTGGCCATGAAGGCCGCCGCCCTCACGACCACCGGGCTGATCGGCGTGGCGGCCGCCGCCGCGGCCACCACCGGCATCGTGGCCACCGTGGCCGCCACCGTCGTCGTCCCCGTGGTCAAGGACCACGTGGTGCCGGTTATCGACACCATCACCCCGGCCGTGATCTCCGCCGAGGTCGCCTCGCCGCCCACCACCGTGGGCAGTCACGTCCCCACCCACCCCGACAAGCCGGCCGCCGGCAACGTCCTGACCGACATGGCGCCGGTCGAGGTCCTGGCGCCGACGGTCGCGGTCCCGGCCGCCCCGGCAAGCGCCGACCCGGCCACGGCGCCGTCCCCGTCCGAACCGGCCGTCGCGCCGACCACCCCCGACAACGCGCCCGCTGAGCCCGGGGTCGTCGCCGACGCGCCGGTCGAGCAGCCCCCGCCGCCCGTCGTCGAGGAACCTCCGGTCGCCGAGCAACCCCCGCCGCCCGTGGCCGAGGAACCCCCGGTCACCGAGCAACCCGCGCCGCCCGTCGTCGAGGAACCTCCGGTCGCCGAGCAACCCCCCTCCTCCGGTGACTGAGGAACCCCCGGTCACCGAGGAACCTGCGCCACCCGCCGTCGAGGAACCCCCGGCGGCCGAGCCGCCCGTGGTCCAGGAGCCCCCGGTCGCCGACGTGCCGCCGGTCGTCGACGAGCCCGCGACCCCCGCCCAGCCCGCGACGCCCGCCCAGCGCGGGACGCCTGGCGAGCGCGCACTGCCCGCCACGCCCGCGAAGCCCGCAACCCCCGGGGGCTGACAAACACCGGCTGCGGCAGCGAGACCCCGCGGCAGATCGTGCATGATCTGGCCCTGGGGAGGACGGATGAGCACCGGTAGCGACTGGGGAGGGCACGAGGACCGCGATCTGCAGGCCCGCGAGGCCGAGATCGTTCGGTCGTTCACCGCGCTCCGGGGCCGCGCCTACCCCGACCCTGACGGTCCGCCGCTCTACGACATCGAGCCGCTCGGCTACGACGACGAGCCCCTCCCCTACGGCGACTCGGACCCGGCGCCGGCCGTCGCAGCGCCGGCGCCCCTGCGCCCGGTCCCCCGCGGCGAGGATCATCCGGCTCTGCCGGCCCGGCGGGTCGACCGGGCCCTGCTCGACCTCTTTGCCCTGGCCGTCGGCATCTTCGCCCTGGTCGAGCCGTGGACCTGGACTCTGGTGGTCGCCGCTGCGGTGCTGATGGCCGTGACCGCCCGCTCGCTGGCCGGCCATCCCGACGCCGGCGGGGTCGACCTCGTGCACCGGGCGGCCGGGCACGTGTCCGCCTGGCTGCGCCCCCGGTCGCTGCTCACGCTCCCCGTCCTGGCGGCCCGGACCGTGGTCGTCGCCGTCGCGGTCAGTGGGGGCGTGGCCGCCCTGCGCTGGCTGGCCGCCGAGGGGCGCGAGGGTGCGGTGGCGGCCGTGCGGGCCGGGATCTGGGCGCACGGCTTCCGGGTGGCGGCGGTCGTGGTGTGCGTGCTGCTGGTGACCGGCGTCGGCGAGGCCCGGGCCCGGCGGGCGGCGGCGGTCCGCGCGTTCGTCGCCCGGCTCGACCCGGGGGCGTCCGGTGCGCTGGCCGGGGCGGCCGCCGCGGTCGTCGTGTGCGTGGTCATGGCGGCCCCCCGGCTGGAGGCCGGCCGCCTGTCGGCGGCGGACGGGCTCGGCTGGGCGCCCGTGCGGCTGCGGGCCACCATCGACGGCGTGCGGGACGACATGGCGACCACCGAGCTTGACGTCGTCGCCTCGTGCCTGGGCGAGCGCCAGGGCATCGGCTGGCGGGTCGGTTACACCGGCGCCAACCCTCCCGCCGCGCCGGACGTGGCCCGCCTGACAGGTCCCGCCAGCCTGGCGTCGCCGGGCGTGGTGCTGACCGCCGCCGTGGCCGCGTCCAACCAGCTCGCGCCGTGGGTGGAGCAGCTCGAGATCGCCGCGGGCGACGAGGTCCTCCTGACCATCGACCGCACCGCGCTGCCCGACGTGGTCCCGGTCACCGAGGCCGGTCTGCTGGCGGACGTGGCCCTGACCGGACACGACGTCGTGACCGGCGGCGCCGGCGACTTCGACCAGGCGCTGGCCCTCCGCTGCTCGGCCGGCCCGGTGATGTGACCGGCGCGCCGTCACCCCGGAGGGGTGATGCCGGCGCCCCCGCCAACCCCGACCATCCGCTCAGTCGTCGCGTCCGCCGGGGGGCGGCGCAGTGGGAGGTGAAAGATGGAGACACAGAGTGCGAGAGGCATCCCGCGGATCCGGAGCGGCTGGGTCACGTTCGCCGCGGTGATCGCCGGCATCGTCGGTGTCTACAACATCCTGAGCGGCATCGCCGCGATCTCGAAGGACGATGCGTTCCAAAAGGGTGCCGAGGTGCTCTACGGCATCGACCTCACGGCGTGGGGCTGGTTCTGGCTGATCCTCGGGATCGGCCAGCTCGTGGTGGCGTGGCTCATCTATGCCCGCCATCCCCTGGGCCAGATGCTCGGGCTGCTGTGGGCGTTCATCGTGGCATCGCTGTCGGTGTTCACGATCTTCGTGGCGCCCTTCTATTCGCTGGCGATCCTGGGCATCAATGTCCTGATCATCTGGGCGCTGGTCAGCCACACCGAGGACTTCGAGGAGGCCTGACCAGGTCGTCGAGGAAGGCTGCGACCGCGGCACCCGAGTGGTGGCGCCAGAGCGCGACGGGATCGTCGCTCTCCGGCGCCGCCGCCAGGGCGTCCAGCGGCGCCGCGAACCGCTGACGCTGTGCCTCGACCAGCGGTGACGGGTCGATCGCGAGGCGGCGGGCCACCACCAGCTTGAGCAGTAGCTCGCCCCGCACGTCGCGCAGGTGCTCGACCGGGTCGCTGAGCCAGCGCGTCAGGCGGGCCCGACCACGGCGGCTGGCCCCGTAGACCTGCCGGCGGGGACCGCCCGCGCCCGGCTCCGAGCGGCGGGGCTCGGCCAGCTCCAGCGCCACCAGCCGGTCGAGCGCCCGGTAGACGTGCTGGCGGGACACCCGCCACACCGTCCCCACCTCGGTCCCGGGCGCCAGGGCGACGGCGATGTCGTAGCCGTGCCGCGCCCGCTCGACCAGGCACGCGAGCACGGCCCACTCGTTGAGCGACAGCGAGGCGCGGCGCTCCATGTGGGCGATCCTCTCATGCTCGCCGACGCGGCGCCGCCGCCGGCACTAACGTAGTCCCAATGAGACTACTAGGGGTCGTGGGCTGCGCCCTGCTGCTGGCGGGCGCCTGCGGCGACGACAACGCCGCCAGCGAGACGACCACCACCGCGGCCGACGATCTGTCCGGCGACATCACCGTGTACGCGGCGGCGTCGCTGACCGATGTGTTCGGCAAGGAGGCAGACGCCTTCGAGGAGGCGCATCCGGGCGTCAAGGTCGCGCTGAACTTCGCCGCGTCGTCCGCCCTGCGCGAGCAGATCCTGGCCGGGGCGCCCGCCGACGTGTTCGCGTCGGCCAACACGTCGAACATGGATCAGGTCGTGGCGGGCGACGCCGCCGAGGGCGAGCCCGAGATCTTCGCCCTGAACTCGCTGGAGATCGCGGTGCCGGCCGGCAACGAGGCCGGTGTCGAGGGTCTCGACGACTTCGGCAACCCCGACCTGCTCATCGGCCTGTGCGCGGAGGAGGTGCCGTGCGGCCAGTTCGGGCGGGAGGCGCTCACCAAGGCCGGGGTGACCCCCAGCGTGGACACCAACGAGGCCGACGTCCGGGCGCTGCTCACCAAGGTGGAGTCCGGCGACCTCGACGCCGGGCTCGTGTACACGACCGACGTGCAGGCGGCGGGCGACCAGGTCGAGGGCGTCAAGGTGCCCGACGGGTTCAACGTGGTCGCGAAGTACCCGATCGCAACGCTGTCCGCCTCGGCATCGCCCGACGTGGCGGCGGCGTTCGTCGAGTTCGTCCTGTCGCCCGACGGCCAGGACATCCTCGAGTCGTTCGGCTTCGAGAGCCCGTGAGCCGTCGCCGCCGCGGCACCAGCGCCCGTCCCCCTTGGGTACTGGTGCCGCTCGCGGCGATCGCGGTGCTGTTCGTCGTCCTGCCGTTCGTCGCGCTGCTCCAGCGCGCGCCGTGGACGGGGCTCGGCGACCTGCTCACCGACCCGCTGGTGCTCGACGCGCTGCGGCTGTCGCTGATCAGCGCGTTCAGCGCCACCGGCATCTCGCTCCTGTTCGGGGTGCCGCTGGCGTGGATGCTGGCCCGCGCCGACTTCCCCGGCCGGTCGCTCGTCACGGTCGATCGTCGTGCTCCCGATGGTGCTTCCGCCGGTCGTGGGCGGGGCCGCGCCTGCTGTTCGCCTTCGGGCGCAACGGGCTGTTCGGGGCGCCGGTGTACGACAGCAGCGGGTTCCTCCTTCCCTTCTCGCTGCGGGGCGTGGTCGTGGCCACGACGTTCGTGGCCCTGCCGTTCCTGGTGGTGACCGTCGAGGCCGGGCTGCGCCAGGCCGACCGGCGTTACGAGGAGGCGGCCGCGACGCTGGGGGCCGGGCGGTGGACCGTCTTCTCCCGCATCACCGTGCCGATGGCTGCGCCGTCGATCGTCGCCGGCGCGGTGCTGTGTTGGGCCCGGGCGCTCGGCGAGTTCGGGGCTACGGTCACCTTCGCCGGCAACCTCCAGGGCCGGACCCAGACCATGCCTCTCGCCGTCTTCCTCGCGCTCGAATCCGGCCAGACCGGGCAGGCCATCACCCTCTCCCTGGTGCTGGTGGCCGTCTCCCTGGCCGTCCTCGTGCCGCTGCGGGACCGGTGGCTGGCCGCGTGAGCGGTGCTCGACGCGGCGATCCGCCTCCGGCTGGGTGACCTCGACCTCGACGTCGCGATCACGGTCGGCGACGGCGAGGTGGTGGCCCTGATCGGGCCCAACGGCGCGGGCAAGACGACCGTGCTGCGGGCGATCGCCGGGCTGGTCCCGCTGGCGGGCGGCCAGGTGCTGGTCGACGACCACGTGCTCGACGACCCGGCTGCCGGCGTGTTCGTCCCGACCTCGCGCCGGCCGATCGGGTTCGTGTTCCAGGACTACCTGCTGTTCCCCCGCATGACCGCCCTCGACAACGTGGCGTTCGGGCTGCGGGCCCGGGGTCTCGGTCGGAGCGAGGCGCGGCAGCGGGCGGCGGGGTGGCTCGACCGCGTGGGGCTCGCCGACAACGCCGGCGCCCGCCCCCGGGCGCTGTCGGGCGGCCAGGCCCAGCGGGTGGCGCTGGCCCGGGCGCTGGCGACCGAGCCCCGGGTGCTGCTGCTCGACGAGCCGCTGTCGGCCCTCGACGCCCGCAGCCGGCTCCACGTGCGGGCCGAGCTGCGCCGCCACCTGGCGACGTTCGCGGGCGCCCGCCTGCTGGTGACCCACGACCCGGTCGACGCCATGGTGCTCGCCGACCGCCTGGTCGTGCTGGAATCCGGGCGGGTGACCCAGGACGGCACCACCGCCGAGGTGACCCGGCACCCCCGGTCGGGCTACGTCGCCGAGCTGGTCGGGGTCAACCTCCTGGCCGGGACCGCCAGCGGCGACCACACGGTGCGCCTCGCCTCCGGCGCCGAGCTGACGGTCGCCGACCCGCTGCCGGGCGACGACGTGGCGGTGGCGGTCCGCCGCCAGGCGGTCACGCTGTCGCGCCACCGGCCCGAGGGCAGCGCGCGCAACGCCTGGCCGGCCACCGTGGCCGACCTGGAGGGCGACGGCGAGCGGGTCCGGGTGGTGCTGGCCGGCGACCTCCCGGTCGTCGCCGAGGTCACGCCGGCCGCGGTGGCCGAGCTGGAGCTGGCGCCCGGCACGCCGGTGTGGGCGTCGGTCAAGGCGGTCGACCTGGCCGTCTACGAGCGCTGACGGCCACCCGCGGCCGCTGGCAGCGGGCTCAGAACGCCGCGGCGCTGGCCGCCTTCAACGAGCGGTTGACCGCGAGCAGCGCCCAGCCGATGAGGATCATCAGCAGGCCCATGCCGGCGGCGAACACGGACGTGCCGAACGCCACGACCGACGTGAACAGCGACGCCCGCAGGAACGAGGCGGTCATCACCGTGTCGCGCTTGGGGTCTTCCTGGCCGAGCTGGGCATAGGTCTTGCCGCCGCTCGCCTCGAGCGTGTGCTTGTTGATCACCTGGGCCTGGGCGTAGGCGGTGAACGGGCCGTTGACCTCGTCGCCGGCGAAGTGGTCGGCGTCGTCGGACACGATGATCTTCTCGTTGCTCAGCTGGTCCTGGACGACGAACCAGGTGAAGACGCCGGCGACCATGAGGATCGCGCCGCCGATGATCACCAGGATCGCCAGGATGCGGACGGGGCCGGTCGAGGGCTGCCGGTGGGCCGGCGGCGGGGTCTCGGGGGGCGGCTCGGCGGCGGGCTCCGGGGGCGGCTCGATCGTCGGCTCGGTCGATTCGGCGGACTCGGACGGTTCGGTCGGTTCGATCGGCCCGGTGGATTCGGGCGCGTCGGGGGTGGTCGTCATGGTGAGAGCATCCCGACAGAAGTGCGCGCGATCAAGCACCGATCGTGCGGGTGAACCCCGACCGGAGGCGAGGGCCCGTGCAGTGCTCCTCGCCTCCAGCCGGAGCGTCATGGGGGCGACCGCAGTCACCTCTCGCCCATGACTGCCCGTTCCGGGCCCGCGCGATACGTGCGCTCACCGCCGCTCGAAGGCGGCCACGACCTCGACGTGGGGCGTGTGGGGGAACACGTCGAGCACCGTGGCGCCGCCGAACCGGTAGCCGGCCCCGGCGAGCAGGCGGGCGTCGCGGCCGAGCGAGGCGGCGTCGCAGCTCACGAGGGCGAGCCGCTCGGCCCGGGTGCCCGCGACGGCCCGGACGCCGCCCGGGCCGAGGCCGGCGCGCGGCGGGTCGGCGACCACCGCGTCCATGCGGCGGGGCCGCCAGCGGCCGACGTCGCCCTGGAGCACGCGGGCGTCGAGGTCGGCCAGGTTGACCCGGGCGTCGGCCGCGGCCGCCGGCGAGCCCTCCACCAGCTCGACGTGGCCGCGGCGGCCGAGCGTGGCGGCGAACAGGCCGACGCCGCCGTAGAGGTCGGCCAGCCGGTCGGCCTCACCGACGTCTCCGAGCACGGCGGCCACGGCCGTGACCAGGGCCTCGGCCGCGTCGGCGCCGGCCTGGAAGAACGACCGCGCCGACACGCGGAGGCGGAGGCCGTGCACCTCCTCGTACAGCCACGCCCGCCGGCCCGCGGCCAGGGCGGCGCCCGTGACGACCCGCACGCCCGGCGGGACGACGACGTCGCCGGCCGCGTCGCCGTCGACGACGACCATGCGGTCGCCGGTCCGGGCGCCGACCCGGACCATGATCTCCGCCCCGGGCGGGAAGCGGCCCTCGGTCACGACCTCGGCCACCAGCGGGTGGGCGACCAGGCAGCCGGGCACCGGAACCAGGTCGTGGCTGTGGTGGCGGCGCAGGCAGAAGCGGCCACCGCCGTCGGCCAGGCCCCGCAGCGTCGTGCGGTAGCCGGTGGCCGGCAGCGGCGGGCCCGGGGCCACCTCCGCGTCCGGGATCCCGCCGAGCCGGTCGAGCGCCTCGGCCACCAGCGTGCGCTTGAGCGCCGCCTGGGCCGCCGGCTCGACGTGCTGCCACCCGCAGCCTCCGCAGCCTTCGGCCACCCGCGGGCACGGCGGCGCCACCCGGGCCGCGGCCGGCTCGACGATGCCCGCCACCCGGCCCCGGGCGTGGCGCCGGTACTCGTCCTCGATCTCCACCGCCACCAGCTCGCCGGGCAACGCACCCTCGACGAACACGACCCGGCCGTCGGGCTCGCGGGCCACCCCGTCGCCGCCGACGGCGATCCCGGTGACGCGGAGGGGGGTCGAAGGGGCGGTCACGGCCTCACCATAGGATGACGGCGTGGACCGCCCGATCGAGATCGCCCCGTCCGTCCTCCCGGCCGACTTCTCCCGGCTCGGCGACGAGGTCGTGGCGCTGGAGAAGGCGGGCGTCGACCGCATCCAGTGGGACGTCATGGACGGCCGCTTCGTCCCCAACCTGACGTTCGGCCCCGATGTGATCGCGGCTTGCCGCCCGCACGTGACGGTCCCGTTCGAGGCCCACCTGATGGTCGAGGACCCCGATGCCCTGGCGCACCGCTACGTCGAGGCGGGCTGCGACCTGCGTCATCGTCCACGCGGAGGCCACCCGCCACCTGCACCGCAGCCTCGGACGGCTGCGCGAGCTGGGAGCGAGGGCGGCCGTGGCGATCAACCCGGCGACGCCGGCCGAGGCGGTGGCCAACGTGCTCGACCTGTGCGCGATGGTCCTGGTGATGACCGTCAACCCGGGCTTCGGCGGCCAGGACTACATCGCCACGATGGAACCCAAGATCGCCCAGGTCCGCCGCCTGATCGCCGAGGGAGGCCACGACTGCGACGTCGAGGTCGACGGCGGCATAGGCCCGGCGACGGTCCAGGGCGCGGTACGCGCCGGCGCCAACGTCCTGGTAGCCGGCTCGGCGCTGTTCCGCGACCCGCAGGGCCTGGACCACGCAGTCGCCGAGCTCCGGTCGCTGGCCACGGCCGTGTCCGTTGTACGCGGATGGTCGCCCAGCGACCATTCCGTACAAAACGCGAAGGGGCCGGCCGCTGGCCGGCGGGACGGCGTCAGATCATCTCGCCGCGCCTGACGATGACGTTGTCGATGATGCCGTAGTCCTTGGCCTCCTCGGCCGTGAACCAGCGGTCGCGCTCGGAGTCGGCGTGGATCTGCTCGACGGTCTGGCCGGTGTGGAAGGCGATGCGCTCGGCCATGAGCTGCTTCGATGTACGCCAGCTGCTCGGCCTGGATGGCGATGTCGGCGGCCTGGCCCCGGAAGCCGCCCGAGCGGCTGGTGCATCATGATGCGGGCGTGCGGCAGGGCGTAGCGCTTGCCCGGCGCGCCGGCGCACAGCAGGAACTGGCCCATCGAGGCGGCCAGGCCCATGCAGACCGTGGCGACGTCGGGCTCGACGAACTGCATCGTGTCGTAGATGGCCATGCCGGCCGTGACCGACCCGCCCGGGCGAGTTGATGTAGAGCCAGATGTCCTGGTCGGGGTCCTCGCCCTCGAGGTAGAGCAGCTGGGCGCAGGTGACTGGTTGGCGACGTCGTCGTTGACGTCGGTGCCGAGGAAGACGATGCGGCTCTTGCAGCAGGCGGTTGAAGATCTCGTGCGTCGGGCTGACGATCGAGGTGCTCTGGGCGGTCGGCAGGATCAAGCTCACGGCCGCAGAGGGTAGCGGCACCGAGCCGTAAGCTGACACGTCCGGCCGGCGTACTCCAACTGGCAGAGAGAACAGGTTTAGGTCCTGTCAAGTGTGGGTTCGAATCCCACCGCCGGCACCGACCCCCGGGCGCTACGCCGGCGCCACGCCCGCGGCCTCCGCCGCCAGGGCCAGGCCGGCCAGGTGGCCGCCCGGCCCGCCCAGGCCGGCGCCCATCGTGTTCACGCCCAGGTGGGAGGCGCCCACGGACCGCCAGCTCTCCACCTGGCGGGCGAACCGGTCGGGGTCGTCGGGCGCCCATGTCACCCGGCCCTCCATCCCGATCGTCGCCGGGTCGCGCCCCGCAGCCTCCGCGGCGGCGGCGATCACCGCCAGCGCCCGGTCGAGGTGCTCGCCCGGTGCCACCTGGGGGAACCAGCCGTCGGCCAGGCGGCCGATGCGCTGGTACGCGGCGTCGGAGCTGCCGCCGATCCACACCGGGATCGGGCGCTGCACGGGCAGCGGGGCCAGGCCCGCGCCCGTGACCGTGTCGTACTCGCCGGCGAAGCTCACCGACGGCTCGGTCCACAGCCGCCGCAGCAGGCCGACCTGCTCGGTGAGCCGGCGGCCCCGGCGGTCGAACCGCTGGCCGAGGGCCTCGTACTCGACCGCGTTCCACCCGAGGCCGACGCCGAGGCGGAAGCGCCCGCCGGTCAGCAGGTCGACCTCGGCCGCCTGCTTGGCCACGAGCGCGGTCTGGCGCTGGGGCAGGATGATGACCCCGGTCACCAGCTCCAGCCCGATCAGCGCGGCCAGGTAGCCGAAGAGCACGAACGGCTCGTGGAACGTGGTGGCCACGTTGTACGGCCCGGTCCACGGGGCGTGGACGTCGGGGTCGGCGCCCAGCACGTGGTCGTAGGCGAGCACGTGCGTGTAGCCCAGCGCCTCGACGCCCTGGGCGTACTCCCGGACGCCCCCGGCGTCGGCGCCGATCTCGGTCTGCGGGAACACCACGCCGATGCGCATGGCGCGGAGGCTACGGGCGATTCCGGCGATTGCTACGGGGCCGGGAAGAAGTGGTGGTGGCGGGAGCCGGTGACCTCGTAGATCGCCGTGCCCCGCCGGCCGTCGTCGGTGCGGACGGTCACGAGGTTGAGCCCGCCCCGCTGGAACGGCTCGTACGGCCGGGCGAAGCTGCCGCTGGCCTCGACCGTGATCGCGGCGGCCGTCCTCCAGGGCGAACGTGCAGGTGCCGGCCACGCCGGCCACAACCTCGCCGTTCTCGCCGTAGGCCACCGGTTGCCCGTCGGCGCCGACCCAGGCCACGTCGTGGTCGAAGCGGACCACCGGCACCGGCTCGCCGCCGTCGGCGCCGGCCCAGCAGCCGTCCGTGTAGACGACGGACCCGTTGGCCCGCTCCCAGTGCCACACCCCGAGGAACCCGTCGTCGAGCTGGATCTGGAACCACAGCCACAGCGGGCAGCGCCCGTGGTCGCGGACGCCCCACGAGTGGTCGCGCTGGCCCACCCAGCCGTCGACCTCCCGGGTGACGCCGCCGGCGGTGTAGCTGCCGGTGTAGCTGCCCGACTGGAAGATGTGGCACTGGTCCCAGATCAGGTCGTCGCCGTCCCACATCGTGCCGCGACGCAGGCCGTACGGGGCCGTCCGGGCCCGGAACATGAGGTCGAGGCCGAGCGGCGAGGCGTCGGGGTCGGCCCACAGGCGGACCTCCTCCCACGGGCGCACCACCTCGACCCGGGCACCGGGGACGGCGGTGGTGTGCGGGTCGCCGTCGTCGGGGCGATCGAGGAACCCGAGCACCTGCTCGCCGCCGACCCGCCCCATCTGCAGCGAGTCCATCCGGCCCCGCGCCGGGTAGCGGGCGACCGTGAAGAACACGGCGTCGCCCTCGCCGGAGGGGTCGTGGACGTCGAAGAAGTAGCTCTCCCGCCAGTGGTCGTGCCGGGCGGCGACCTGGTCGAGGAGCACGGGTGCCTGGTGGACGAACAGCTCGTCGGCGGCGGTGGGCCGGGTCATGCGCATTCCTACCGCGGCCCGGGGCCGGCCCGCCCGCCGACGGGGCTGCGTGCGGCAACCGGGCGCGGGTGGCTCGGCACTACCGCCGGTCCCGAGGCGCTACAACACCGGCATGCAGTACGTGAAGCTCGGCCACACCGGCCTGACCGTGTCCCGCCTGTGCCTCGGGTGCATGAGCTACGGCGACCCCGCCCGGGGCAGCCATCCCTGGTCGCTCGACGAGGAGGCCAGCGGGCCGTTCTTCGCCCGGGCGCTCGAGCTGGGGGTCAACTTCTTCGACACCGCCAACGTGTACTCCGACGGGTCCAGCGAGGAGATCCTGGGGCGGGCCATCGCCCGGCTCACCGACCGCGAGGACGTCGTCATCGCCACCAAGGTGCACGGGCGCATGCGGCCCGGGCGCCAACGGCGGCGGGCTGTCCCGCAAGGCGATCATGCGGGAGATCGACGCCAGCCTGCGGCGGCTCGGCACCGACTACGTCGACCTCTACCAGATCCACCGCTGGGACCCCCGCACCCCGGTCGAGGAGACGCTGGAGGCCCTCCACGACGTCGTGCGGGCCGGCAAGGCCCGCTACATCGGCGCCTCGTCGATGTACGCCTGGCAGTTCGCCAAGGCGCTCTACATCGCCGACCTCCACGGCTGGACCCGGTTCGTCAGCATGCAGGACCACTACAACCTGCTGAACCGGGAGGAGGAGCGGGAGATGCTCCCCCTGTGCGCCGACCAGGGCATCGGCGGTGCTGCCGTGGTCGCCCGCTCGCCCGGGGCCGCCTGACCCGCGACTGGGACGACGCGACCACCCGCACCGAGTCCGACGAGTTCGGGCGGCTGCTGTACGACACCTCGCCGTCGGACCGGGTGGTCGCCGAGCGGGTCGCCGGCGTGGCCGACGCCCGAGGCGTGCCCCGGGCCCAGGTGGCGCTGGCGTGGCTGTGGTCCAAGCCGGTCGTCACCGCCCCGATCGTGGGCGCCACCAAGATGGCCCACCTGGAGGACGCGGCCGCCGCCGTCGACCTCGACCTGTCGGCCGAGGAGGTCGCCGCGCTGGAGGAGCCGTACGTGCCCCACGCGATCGCCGGCTTCGCCTGATCCCTAGGGCTTTTGTCCCCGGAAGTGGTCGCTATGGCGACCACTTCCGGGGACAAAACGCGGAGCTAGGCCGGGTACTGGCTCTGGAACAGCGTCGTGGACGTGGTCGAGTCGGGCACGACGCTGCTCGTCGCCGTGGGATCGCTCGTGCTGGCGGCCGACGGGTCCGGGGCGGCCGTGGTGGTGGTCGACGAGGACGTCGTGGCCGTCGACTCGGTGGTCGACGTCGACGGCGCCTCGGTCGACGGCGTGGAGTCCGGTCCCGCGGGCGCCGTCGTCGCGCTCGGGTCGGTCGGCGGCGGGGTGGTCGGGCCCGGATCCGCCTGCGGCGGGCTCGTCGGGGTCGCCGGGTTGGTCGGGGCCGGGACGACCGGGGCCGGCGGCGGCGGGGTGGGCGGCAGGGCGGCGACGTCGAGCGTGACCGTGCCCGGGGCCGTCGCGGCCGGGCCGCCACTGACCGGGCTGACCGGCGACGCCGGCACCGCGGCGGTGAGCGCCAGCCGGCGGGACGCCGCGGTCCGGGCGCAGTTGGTGCCCTCGGGCACCGTGCCGCCGCTGTAGTAGCGCAGGACCGACATGAAGTCGGAGCACCGGATCGTGTCGCGCTCCATGCTCGGCCGGTAGCCGACCGCGATGTTCACCGCGGCCATGTCGAGCTGGTCGGCGGCCAGGTTGATGTTGCGGGCGACGGTCCAGTACCAGGCGGCGAGCGCCGGGCTGACCATGCCGTTCGTGGCCCAGTCGGGGTTGGTCGCCAGGTCGATGCCGAAGAAGCGGCCCGCGGCGCGGTAGTTGGACGAGCCGGTGAGCTGGATGAACCCCCGGCCCCGGTAGCGGGACGTGTTGCCCGCCTCGACGGCGTCGTAGCGGAAGCCGGACTCGCTGCGCAGCGTGGCCAGGAACGCCGCCTTGCGGGCGGGGGTCGTGATGCCGGCCCGAAGCATGGCCTCGTTGAGCGCCGGGAGGCCCTCGATCACCTTGGCCTCGTCGGGCAGCGGACCGAAGATCTGGCGCAGCTCGTCGATCGTGACCAGGTTGTTCCCGTTCCAGTCGCCGGCGACCGGCAGCACGCTGGGGGCGGCCTCGGTCGGGTCGGTGGCGACCGTGCGGGAGGCGGCCGGGTCGTCGGCGGTCGGCGAGGGCAGCGTGAACTCGTCGGCGCCCCGGACCATCAGCCCGACCGTGTCGCGGCCGTCGCCGTCCCAGTCGCCGGCGACCGGGAAGGCGTCGAACGGGTTGGTCCCGGCCGGGACCGCCGGGTGGGCGACCGTCGCCGGGTCGATCGGGGCGCCGTTGTCGTCGACCAGCGACATGGTCGTGTCGGCCTGCTGGTAGACGCCGAGCGAGTCGCGGCCGTTGCCGTCCCAGTCGCCGACGACCGGCACGACGTCGGTGCGCAGGGCCGTGCCGAGGGTGAACGGCGCCGAGCGGACCCCGCCGTCGACGAGGATCGAGAACGTGGCGTCGGCCTGCTGGTACAGGCCCACCGTGTCGCGACCGTCGCCGTCGAAGTCGCCGGCGATCGGCCACACGTCGGACCGCCCCGGCGTGCCGAACACGATCGGCGCCATGTCGACGCCCTCGTCGTCGCGCAGGTAGAAGGTGGCGTTGGAGCGCTGGTAGAGGCCGACCGAATCGGCGCCGTCGCCGTCCCAGTCGCCGGCCAGCGGCAGCACGTCGGGCGCACCCGCCGGCCCGAACGTCACCGGCGTCAGCGGCGAGCCGCTCTCGTTGCGCAGGCCCCAACCCGCGGTGGCCGGGTCGTACCAGGCCACGCCGTCGGCGCCGCCGTCGACCATCGCCGGCGCCCACGACCGCAGGAAGTCGTAGGGGTTCACCGTGCACGGCTCGCTCGAGTCGGTGCGCCCGCACACGTTGATCTGGAAGTGGACGTGCGCCGGGCCGCCCCGGGCGTTGCCGGTGGTGCCCACCCGGGCGATCATCTGGCCCCGGGACACCCGCTGGCCCTCGGTCACGAGGTTCTCGGCGTTGTGGGCGTAGTAGTAGGTCACGCCCGAGTCGCCCAGCAGCCACAGCGTGATGCCGCCGAGGCCGGTGTCGCTGTCGTTGACCTTGGCGATCACACCGGCCTCGACGGCGACCTCGGGCGTGCCCTGGTCGGCCAGGACGTCGTTGCCCTCGTGCCGCCGGCTGCAGGCGTCGCGGCACGCGTGCCAGCTGTCGGTGAACGACGCGGTGTACGGCGCCGGGATCGGGAAGACGTTGTCGACGGGCGGGAGCGGCTGCGCCGGCCCGTTGCCGGGCGGGGGCGGCGTCTGGGCCCCGGCCGCGGTGGCCGAGCCGCCGAGGGCCAGCGCGGCGACAAGCACCCCAGCCGACCAGCGCCGCAGGGCCCGGCCGGGCCGTGCCGTGGCCGCCTCGCGCGCTCTGCCGGACTGATGTCACGCTCAATCCCTCCATGGATCCGCCATTCGGCGGACCTCGTCCGCCGTTCACCACGTACCGGACAGCACAGTCGACGCACCGTGAAGATGCAAGGCAGTCTCCACGGCTACATCTGCGTGCCACTCCTGGTCTACAGACGATTCGTCACCCGGTTGGGTTCCGTATGTCTCGATAAGGTCGCCGGGCGTGAGGCTCGCCGACCTCCCCACCCCGGCTCTGGTGGTCGACCGCGCCGCGTTCGACCACAACGTCGCCACGATGGCGGCCGCGCACCCCGGCGCCCGCCTCCGGCCCCACGTCAAGGCGTTCAAGTCGACCGCGCTCGCCCACCAACTGGCCGAGGCCGGCCACCGCACGTTCTGCTGCGCCACCGTGCGGGAGATGGAGGGGATGGCCGCCGCGGGCCTCGGGGACGACCTGCTGCTGGCCAACGAGGTGCTCGACTGCCGCCGGCTCGGCGCACTGGTCGCGGCGGGGTCGGCCCGGGTGACCGTCGCCGTCGACTCCGACGCCACGGTCGATGCCGCCGCGGACGGCGGGGTGCGGGAGGTGCTGGTCGACGTCAACGTCGGGCTCCCCCGCTGCGGCTGCGACCCGGCCGACGCCGGGCGGCTGGCCGACCGGGCCCGGGCCCGGGGCCTGACCGTGCGGGGCGTCATGGGCTACGAGGGCCACCTGATGCGCGAGCCCCGCGACAAGAAGGTTGCGGCGGTCGAGGAGTCGATGGCCGTCCTGCTGGCGGCCCGCGAGGACACGGGCGGCGACGTCGTGTCGGCCGGCGGGACCGGCACCTACGACTGCAACCCGTGGGCGACCGAGATCCAGGCCGGCTCCTACTGCCTGATGGACACCGAGTACCTGCCCCATGCCCCCGCCTTCCGCCCTGCGCTGTACCTGTGGACGACCGTGATCTCGGTCAACGCGGGCGGCTGGGCGGTGCTCGACGGCGGGCTCAAGGCGCTCGGGATGGACCACGGCGACCCCACCGTCGTCGACGCCGGGCGGTGCTGGTTCGTGTCCGACGAGCACATCACCTTCGGCACCCGGCCCGAGCGGCCGGTGGCCGTCGGCGACCGGGTCCGGGTGCTGCCCGCCCACGTCGATCCCACCGTCGCCATGCACGAGAACCTGGTGGTCACGTCCGGCATGCCCGGCGAGGAGGGCGCCGGCGGCGAGGTCGTCGAGACCTGGCCCGTCGACCTGCGGGGCTGGTAGGGACGGCGGCCGGGCCCGGCTACCGTGCCCGTCGGATGGCCAAGCAAACCGTCGAGATCGTCGAGGCTGCGGGCCGGGAGATGCGCGTCACCAGCCCGGGCAAGGTGTTCTTCCCGCAGCAGGGCCAGACCAAGCTCGACCTCGTCCGCTACTACCTGGCGGTCGAGGAGCCACTGATGCGGGCCATGCGGGGGCGGCCGACGCTGATGCAGCGGTTCCCCGAGGGGGCGGGCGGCTCGTCGTTCTTCCAGAAGCGCGTGCCGGACAACGCCCCGGACTGGCTCACGACGACGGTCGTGCGCACGGTCAACGGCACGCCCTCGCGGGCGCTGGTGGCGGCCGACGTCGCCCACCTGATCTGGGCGGTCAACCTCGGTTGCCTGGGCTTCCACGTGTGGCCCTTCCGGGCCGACACGTCCGACGAGGACCACGTCGACGAGCTGCGGCTCGACCTCGACCCCCAGCCCGGGACCGGGTTCGCCGAGGCGGTGGCCGGCGCGTTCGAGCTGCGGGCGCTGCTGGACGAGGTCGGCATCGCCTCGTTCCCCAAGACGACCGGCAGCCGCGGCGTCCACGTCTACGCCCGCCTCGAGCCCCGCTGGGACCCGTACCAGGTGCGGGCGGCGGCCGTCGCCGTGGCCCGCGAGCTGGAGCGGCGGCGCCCCGACCTGCTCACCGCGGCGTGGTGGAAGGAGGAGCGGGGCACCCGCATCCTCGTCGACTACAACCAGAACGCCCCGCACAAGACCGTGTTCGGCGCGTGGTCGGCCCGGTCGCGGGTCGGCGCCCAGGTGTCCACGCCGCTGTCGTGGGAGGCGCTGGCCGAGGTCGATCCCGACGACCTCACGATCGACACCGTGCCCGAGATGTTCCGGCGGGACGGCGACCCGTGGGCGCCGATGAGCACCGCTCCGCAGTCGATCGAGCCGCTGCTGGAGTGGTCCGAGCGCGACATGGCCAACGGGCTCATGGACGCGCCCTGGCCGCCCGTGTACCCCAAGATGCCGAACGAGCCGCCCCGGGTCGCGCCCAGCCGGGCCCGCGAGCCCGACTGAGGACCCGGGCGGGCGGTGTTCATCACCAACCACGCGCTCGCCGGCACGGCCATCGGCCTGGTCGTCCGGCGCCCGGCGGTCGCGTTCGTCGCGGGCCTGGCGTCGCACCTGGTGATGGACTGCTGCCCGCACTGGGGGGACGAGGACAAGTCGTGGGACGAGTTCGTGGCCGTGGCCCACGTCGACGGGACGGTCGGCCTGACGGTGTGCGCCGCCTCGCTGGCCGCCGCACCCCGGGCCGCCCGGCCGGCCGTCGCGGCGGCGATCGCCGGCGCCTGCGTCATCGACATGGACAAAGCCGGGCGCCACTTCCTCCGCCGGTCGCCGTTCCCCGAGTGGTTCGATCGGTTCCACGGCGCGATCCAGAACGAGCACCAGGACGGCTGGATCGTCGAGGCCGGCGTGGCGCTGGCGCTCGCCGCATGGCTTGCCGCCGCGCTCGGGCCCGCGGCTCGCTACCGTGCCCGCGGCGGTCACTCCCGGAGGTCACGACATGGCGATCGACGCCCGAGGCACGCTCTCCGCCGGCGGTGAGGACTACCGGATCCAGCGGCTCGGCGCCCTCGACGGCGACTTCGCGGTCGCGCGGCTGCCGTACTCGCTCAAGGTGCTCCTGGAGAACCTGCTCCGCCACCAGGACGGCGTGCGGGTCGGCGAGGACGACGTGGCCGCGCTGGCCGGCTGGGACGGCAGCGACCAGGCCGCGGCGAGCGGCCGGGAGATCTCGTTCCTGCCGGCCCGGGTGCTCATGCAGGACTTCACCGGCGTGCCGGCCGTGGTCGACCTGGCCGCCATGCGCCACGCGGTGGCCGAGCGCGGCGGCGACCCCCAGGGCCTCGACCCGCTGATCCCGGCCGACCTGGTCATCGACCACTCGGTGCAGGTCGACGTGTTCGGCCGACCCGACGCGCTCGCCCGCAACGCCGAGCTGGAGTACGAGCGCAACCTGGAGCGCTACCAGTTCCTGCGCTGGGGCCAGAGCGCGTTCGGCCAGTTCCGGGTCGTGCCCCCGGCCACCGGGATCTGCCACCAGGTCAACCTGGAGTACCTGGCGACCGTCGTGGCGACGCGGGGCGGCGAGGCGTTCCCCGACACGCTGGTGGGCACCGACTCGCACACCCCGATGGTCAACGGCCTCGGCGTGCTGGGCTGGGGGGTCGGCGGGATCGAGGCCGAGGCCGCGCTGCTCGGCCAGCCGATCTCGATGCTCATCCCGTCGGTCGTCGGGTTCAAGCTGTCGGGTGAGCTGCCCGAGGGCACCACCGCCACCGACCTGGTGCTCACCGTCACCAACATGCTGCGGTCGCACGGGGTCGTGGGCAGCTTCGTCGAGTTCTACGGGCCGGGCGTGGCCAACGTCCCGCTGGAGAACCGGGCGACGATCGGCAACATGTCGCCGGAGTACGGCTCGACCGCCACGATGTTCCCGATCGACGACGAGACGCTCCGCTACCTGCGGTTCACCGGCCGGTCCGACGCGCGGGTGGCGCTGGTCGAGGCCTACGCCAAGGAGCAGGGCCTGTGGCACGACCCGGCCGCCGAGCCGGTGTTCTCCGAGACGCTGGCGCTCGACCTCGCCACGGTCGAGCCGTCGATCGCCGGCCCGGCCCGGCCCCAGGACCGGGTGCCGCTCCGGGAGGCCCGGGACCGGTTCGCGGTCGCCCTGTCCGACTCGCTGCCCCAGGCGGCGGGCGCCACGCCGGTGTCGATCAGCCACACCTACGACGACGCCGACGCGGCGTCGTTCCCGGCCAGCGACCCGCCGTCCGCCACGCGCGACGGCCACGACCACGCCCAGCACGCCGAGCCCGACGTCGGGTCCCACGGTGCCCGCGACGCCGGGGCCGAGCGTCCCCACCAGCGGGTGGCGGTGCGGCTCGACGCCAGCTCCGGGGTGGACGAGGAGGTGGAGGTCACCCTCGATCACGGCCACGTCGCCATCGCCGCCATCACCAGCTGCACCAACACCTCCAACCCGCAGGTCATGGTGGCCGCCGGCCTGGTGGCGAGGAAGGCGGTGGAGCGGGGCCTGACCCGGCGGCCCTGGGTGAAGACGTCGCTGGCCCCGGGGTCGAAGGTCGTCGTCGACTACCTCGACCGGGCCGGGTTGCTGCCCGACCTGGCCAAGCTGGGCTTCGACGTGGTCGGCTTCGGCTGCACGACGTGCATCGGGAACTCGGGCCCGCTGCCGCCGCCGGTCGCCCGCGCCGCCAACGAGCACGGGCTGGCGCTCGTCTCGGTGCTGTCGGGCAACCGCAACTTCGAGGGCCGGATCAACCCCGACGTGCGCATGAACTACCTGGCCTCGCCGCCGCTGGTCGTGGCCTACGCGCTGGCGGGGACGATGGACCTCGACCTGACCACCGAGCCGCTGGGCACCGGGTCGGACGGGTCGCCCGTCTTCCTGCGGGACCTGTGGCCGACCTCGGCTGAGGTCAACGAGGTCGTGGAGGCGTCGCTGGCGTCGGACATGTTCCGGGACGCATACGGCCGGGTGTTCGACGGCGACGAGCGGTGGCGCAGCCTGCCGGCGGCGGCGGGCGGCGACTACGACTGGTCGGACACGTCGACCTACGTCCGGCTGCCGCCCTACTTCGACGGCATGCCCGACGAGCCGCCGCCGCTGGAGGACGTGGTCGACGCCCGGCCGCTCGCCCTGCTCGGCGACAGCGTGACCACCGACCACATCTCGCCCGCGGGCGCCATCCACCCCGATAGCCCGGCGGGCCGGTGGCTGGTGGCCGCGGGGGTCGAGCGGGCCGACTTCAACTCGTACGGGTCGCGCCGGGGCAACCACGAGGTGATGATCCGGGGCACGTTCGCCAACCGCCGCATCCGCAACCGCCTGGCCCCGGGCACGGAGGGCGGGGTGACCCGCCACCTGCCGTCGGGCGACGAGCTGCCGATCTACGACGCCGCCGAGCGCTACCGGGCCGACGGCGTGCCGCTCGTCGTCCTGGCGGGCCGGGAGTACGGCTCGGGCTCGTCGCGGGACTGGGCGGCCAAGGGCACGGCGCTGCTCGGCGTGCGGGCGGTCATCGCCGAGAGCTTCGAGCGCATCCACCGCTCGAACCTGATCGGTATGGGCGTGCTGCCGCTCCAGCTGGCCGACGGTGCCACGCTGGCATCGCTGGGCCTCGACGACGGCGACCGGGTCGCCGGACTGCGGTTCACGGTCTCGGGCCTGGCGGGGGCCGACCCGGAGTCGCTCATCGGCGCCCGGGTCGCGGTATCGGCCGACGACGGCACCGCGGTCCCGGTGGTGGCCCGGCTCGACACCCCGATGGAGGCCGCCTACTACCACCACGGCGGCATCCTCCCCTACGTCCTGCGCCAGCACCTGGCGGACGGGGGCTAACCCCCGCGTTTTGTCCCCGGAACTGGTCGTCAGAGCGACCAGTTCCGGGGACAAAACGCGGATGCCGACCGCCGTGCGATACTGCTGGCCCCCGGCCGCGATGGAGGGAGTCGGTTGATGTCAGACGATGACGAGGCGATCGGACCGATCAGCTACCTGATCGTCGAGTTCCAGCGCGAGAAGATGACGGGCGAGGGCCTGTCGAACCTGGTCGACCTGGTCGAGCAGGGCCTGATCACCATCCTCGACCTGGTCTTCGTTACCCGCGAGGACGACGGGACGCTCGCCGTGATCGAGGTGGCCGACCTCGACGGCGACGGGACGCTCGACCTGGCGGTCTTCGAGGGCGCGTCGTCCGGTCTGATCGACGAGGGCGACATGGCCGAGGCGGCGTCTGCGATCGCGCCGGGTTCGGCGGCCGCCATCCTGCTGTTCGAGAACCGCTGGGCCCGCAACTTCACCCAGGCGCTGCGCCGTGGCGGCGCCGAGGTCGTGGCCGCCGGCTACGTCCCGCTCGACGCCCTGGCCGAGACGCTCGACGCCATCGAAGCGTCCGGCGACTGATCCCGACAGAGAGGAGTGCCAGCATGCCCGGACTCATGAGAGGCGTGGCCCGCACGGCCGTCGTCGCCGGCACGGCGACCGCGGTGTCCAACAGGGTCTCGCGCCGCCAGGCGAACCGCTGGAACCAGCAGGAAGAGGCGCAGTACCAGCAGCAGGCAGCGCAGCAGCCGCAGTACGCCCCGCCGCCGCAGCCGGCTCCGGCCCCCGCCGCGCCGGCGCCCGACATGGTGCAGCAGCTGAAGGATCTCGCCGAGCTCAAGGATCAGGGCATCCTCACCCAGGCGGAGTTCGACGCCCAGAAGGCCAAGGTCCTCGCCTCCTGACGCCGCCGGGAGGCCGCGATGCTGTTCTTGTACCGGCCCCGTCAGACGTACATGCCGTACCGGCGGCCCCGGCAGGCCATGGCTCAGGACCGCTACAGAATGCAGCTGCAGCAGCAGTTCTCGGCGACCCATCAGGTCCCGCCGTACGCGCCCGTCGACGCTCCGCCGGCCGACGCGCCGCCGGCCGACGCCGTGCCGGCCGACCCGATCGCCCGGCTCAAGGAGCTGGCCGCGCTGCACGAGTCCGGCGCCCTGAGCGACGACGAGTTCGCCGCCGCCAAGGCCCGGGTGCTCGGGCCCGACGAGACCAGCGCGTGACCTCGAACGCGGCGCGGGCGACCGCGCTGATGCGTGCGCTGCGCGCCGGGCTGGAGGGCGACGGGGACGCGCTGGCGGCGCTGACGACCGAGGACGTCAAGGCGTGGACGCCGTCGCTCGCCATGTCGTCGCGCGCCGACCTGATCGCGGAGGCCGAGCGGCGCGACCAGGCGTTCTCCGACGTCGAGCTGGAGGTGGCGCCGCTCGACGTCGGCGGCGACTACGCGTGCGCCGAGTGGAGCGTCACGATGACCCACACCGGCCCGCTGGTGGTGGCCGGGGGCGCGGTCGTCGAGCCCACTGGCACGCGGATCGCGGTCAACGGCGTCACCGTGGCCGAGTTCCGCGGCGAGCGGATCTGTTCGGTGCGCCAGTACTGGGACGAGCTGGCGGTGTTCGAGCAGATCGGACTCGTGCTCGACGACGACGCCTGAGCACGAGGTCAGCCGGGCTCAGGGGGGTCCCACCCCGCCCCGGTCTCGCGCTGGAACGCCTTGACCGCCTGGGTGATCGTCGGGAAGAGGTGGTCCTCGGCGATCATGTCGACCAGGCCGTAGCGCTCGAACTTGTTGCGGACCGGGTCCTTGAGCTCGGCGAAGACCAGGCGGATGTCCCGCTGCTGCAGGTCCTCGGCCAGGTCCCGCAGCACGTCGGCCGCGGTCGTGTCGATGTCGGTGATCGGCTCGGCGGCGACGACGATCCACGCCGGGGCCGGCTCCTCGCGGGCCAGCGCCCGGATCTGCTCGCGGAAGGTGCGGGAGTTGGCGAAGAACAGCGGCGCGTCGAAGCGGAAGATGACGCAGCCGTCCAGCCGCGCCGCGTCCGGGTAGCTGGTTATGTCGTGATAGCCGGCCAGGCCGGGGACCCGGCCGAGCACGGCCTGGTAGGGCCACCACGCCCGGCGGAAGACGTTGCCGATCGACAGGGCGACGGCGATCGCGATGCCCGGCAGCACGCCGAGCAGGACGACGCCGAGGAAGGCCGCGATGCTGAGCATGAACTCGGACCGGCGTACCCGCAGCAGCCGCAGCGTCGCGGGGACATCCGCCAGCGACAGCGACGCCGCGATGACCACGGCGGCGAGGGTCGGGTTCGGGAGGTCGCGCAGCAGGCCGGGGAAGAACAGCAGGATGGCCACGATCGCCCCGGCGCCGACCAGGCCCGTCACCTGGGTCTTCGCCCCTGACTGCTCGGCGACCGCGGTGCGCGAGCCGCTCGTGCTCACCGGGAAGCCCTGGAACAGCCCGGCGGCGATGTTGGCAACCCCGATCCCGATCATCTCCCGCTGGCCGTCGACCTCCTCGCCCTGCCGGGCCGCGAACGACGAGGCGGTCGAGATCGTGTCGGTCACCGACACGAGTGCGATGCCGAGCGCGCCGCCCACCAGCACGCCGAGGTCGTCGAGCCCGATCCGCGGCAGCGTGAAGGGCGGGAACCCCTGCGGCAGCACGCCCACGAGCGACACGCCGTGCTCCGCGAGGTCGAAGGCGGCGGCCGCGGCGACGGACAGCACGACGGCCAGCAGTACGGCCGGGAACCGTGGGAGCCAGCGCTGGAGGGCCAGGATCAGCACGAGCCCGGCCGCGCCGACCGCCAGGGAGGCCGCCACCGTGTCGCCGTCGGCGACTCCGCGCAGGAACCCGCCCAGCTCGGCCCGGAAGCCATCGCCGTCGACGGAGAAGCCGAACAGCTTGGGGAGCTGGCCGACCAGGATCGTCACGGCCAGCCCGTTCATGTACCCGATGATCGTGGGCTTGGAGATCAGGTCCGCGATGAAGCCGAGACGGGCCAGGCCGGCCGCGGCGAGGATCGCGCCGACCATGAGCGCGAGCGCCGAGGCGAGCGCGACCGCCGCGCGGGATCGCCGTTCGCGCCGACGAGCGGCAGGAGGGTGGCGGCGATCATCGGGCCCAGCGACGAGTCCGGCCCGAGCACGAGGATCTTCGACGGGCCGAACAGCGCGTAGCCGACCAGGCAGAGGACGGTCGTGTAGAGCCCCGTGATCGGGGGCAGCCCGGCCAGCTCCGCGTACGCCATGCCCTGCGGGACGAGCAGCGCGGTCAGGACCAGGCCCGCGACCAGGTCCCGGCGCAGCCAGGGCGCCCGGTAGGACGACAGGACCTCCAGCCCGGGTACGACGCCGGGCTTCAGGGCGCCGACCCCGGCGGCCTCATGCGCTGACCCACGCCGGGATCACCTCGCTCATCACACCTCCGTGTCCGTCACGGCGATGATTCCACAGTGGTCTCGGTGTCGTCGCCGGAGTCCCTGGCCGGCGGCTCCGTCGTGGGCGACTCGGTCGGCGGCGTGCGGGCCTCCTCGATGGCGCGCTGGATGGCCTCGAGCGTCGCCGTGTCGACGACGCCGGTGGCCGGGACGCCGAGGTCGGTCTGGAGCGACGCGAGCCGCGGCGGTCAGTGCGTCGGTCCACTGGCCGTCGATCGGCCCCGTCCAGTAGCCGGCGAGCGTGAGCGCGGCCTGCAGGGCGGCGGTGTCGGCGACGGCCTGGGTCGCGGCCTCGCCCCCGGCGGCCTCGACGGCGGCGTCGAGGGCGGCCGACGTGGCCCGGTCGACGAACCCGGTGACGGGCAGGTCGTTGTCGCGCTGGAGCTCCTCGACGGCGTCGACCGTGGCGGGGCCGTAGATGCCGTCGACCCCGCCCTCGTCGAGGTAGCCGGCGGTGGTGAGGTCGGTCTGGAGCGCGGTGGTGTACGCGGCCACCGCGTCGACGGCCGAGGCCTGCTGGTCCTCGGCCAGGCAGCCGGCGTCGGCGAACAGCCGCAGCCACGCCACCTGCAGGGCGAACGCGGCCGCGTTCACCTGCTCTGTCGCATCGGTCAGCGTCGTCTCGGGGGTGACGCCCTCGAAGGCCGAGTGCAGGTCGTCCTCGGCCGCCTTCACGCGGTCGACCGTGGCGTCGGGCACGAGGGGCTCGGTGGTCGTCGTGGTCTCGGGCTCGTCCGGCGCCGAGGTCCCCGACTCGGCCTCGGCCAGGGCCGCCTGCGCATCGGCCAGCTCCTGGTCGGCCTTGCCGACCCGCTCGTGGGCGGCGAGGACGTCGTCCGCGCTCGACTGCACCGCCTCGCGCGGCTGTTTCAGGTCGTCGCCCGCGGTCGTCAGGTCGCCCACGGTCACCGCCTCGTCGCTGAACACGCTGCCGTAGCGGTCGACGCTGTCGATGTAGCTCTTGCTGTCGTCGCAGAACGCCGTGCTGGCGTCGGCGAACGCGGCCTGCGCATCGGACAGCTCGGCCTCGGCCGCGGACACGCGGCGCTGCGCCGCCGCCACCGGGTCCTGCTCGGTGGTGGTGCCGCCGCCGTTGTCGCCGCCGCCACCGCAGCCCGCCACCAGCAGGGCCGCACAGGCTGCGAGTGCCGCTCGTCGCATCCTCATCCTCCGAGATCGGTCACGCGACGCCCGGCCGGACGTCGGTCGGGCCCGCCGCGCTGCGCGCCCGCTTCCACACCAGGTCCAGCACGACGCTGGCCGCCAGGATCACCACCAGAGCAAGCGCGGTCGCCGGCTCGTCGACCAGGGTCGTGAACGTGAACGCGACCAGCACCACGACGGCCGACCCGATCGCGGACACCAGCAGGGCGGTGCTGGCGCCCGTCTCGCCACGCACGCGGAGGTGGCCGACGGAGACGAGCGAGAACACGACCAGCGCCACCGCGCTGCCGATCGAGGCGATGGCGTTGAGGTCGAACCCGACGGCCAGCACGATCGAGGCCACGGCGGTGACCACGATGCCCGCCGGCGCCCGCCCGCCGAGCCGGCGGCCCAGCGCCGGCGGGAACTGGCCGGTCGCCGCCATCTGCTCGCACAGGCCGGCGGCCGGGTACAGGCCCGCGTTGGTGGCGCCCGCGGTGGCGAACAGGGCGGTCACGGTCATCAGCCAGTAGCCGGCCCGCCCGAGCACGGGCTCGGCGGCCACGGCCAGCGCGGTGCCGCCCGACTCGATCACCTCGTGCACGGTGAGCGTGCCGAACACCCCGAGCGCCACGGCGACGTAGATCACGGTGGCGAGCCCCAGGGCGAGGTAGACCGCCCGCGGCAGCTCGCGAGCCGGGTCGGCCAGGTCCTTGGCCGTGAAGGTGATGACGCCGAAGCCGAGGAACGCGAAGAAGGTCAGCGCCACGCTCGACACGATGTCGGCCAGCGAGGGATACCCGGAGAACGCCAGCAGGCCCGCAGTCGACGTTGGCGAGCGTGGTCACGGCGAACAGCGTGAGGATGCCGACCACCACGACCACGACGACGGTCTGCGCCCGGGCGACCACCTGCGAGCCCAGGATGTTGAGCAGGCTCATGACCAGCACGACCAGGACGGCGAACGCCTTCACCCAGAACGTGCTGCCGTCGGCCACCGCCCCGCTGGCGTAGCTGCCGAACGACACGGCGACCATCCCGGTGACGATGGCGTTGGCCCCCAGCAGCAGCCAGGCGATCACGCCGGTGACATGCCCGTCACCGAAGCCTCGGGCCACGTACTCCAGCAGCCCGCCGGCCGAGGGGTAGCGGGCCCCGAACTTGGCGAACGAGTACCCCTGCAGCCCGGCGACGGCCCCGGCGAACAGGAAGGAGAGCCACACGGCGGCCCCGGCCACCTCACCGGCTGCGCCGAGCAGCGCGAAGATCCCCGCCCCGACCATCGCCCCGACCCCGATGAACGCGGCCTGGCGCATGGTCAGCGCGCGGGGTCGATCCCCGGCCGCGGTACTGGTCACGGGCCCATTCAACGGCGAGCGCGCCGCCGGGCATCACCCGTGGCGGGTGGCTCACGAGCCTCGGCGCCGCGGTCCCATGCCGGAGGTGAGCGACTCGCCCGGCGCCGGCGCGCCGAGTCCGGCGGAGCTCCGCGAGCTCCAGCTGTTCGTCGTCCAGCTCGGCGCGGCGATGAACGCAGCCGGCGAGACCGTCTACGAGGTGCAGGAGCGGCTCGCCCGGGTGGCGCACGCCTACGACCCGCCCGCGGTGCGGATCAGCGCGTTCCCGACGTTCCTGATGGTGACGATGGGCAGCGGCGAGCCGGCCACGCTCGAGCTGACCTCGGTCGCCGCGGTGCCCCGGCTCGACCAGATCGCGAGCCTCGACCGGCTCGTCCGCGACGCCGAGCACGGCGCGGTCCGGCCGGACGAGGGCCTCCGCCGCCTCGACGGCATCGCCGGCATGCGGCCCCGGTTCGGCCGGCTCCAGAGCATCGCCGGCTACGCGGTGCTCACGCTGGGCCTGTGCCTCATCCTCAAGCCCTCACCCCGGGACGTGGCGGCGGCCGCCCTGCTCGGCGCCCTCGTGGGGCTCCTGCGGTCGGTCGCCGGGACCCAGCCCCCCGTTCAGGCCCTGATGCCGCTCGTCACCGCGTTCGTGGTGTCGGCGCTGAGCGCGCTCGCGGTCGAGCACGACCTCACCGAACCGGGGCTGCGCGCCCTGCTGGCCTTCGGCATCGTCGCGGGCATCCAGGCGGTCGGCGCCTCGGCGCAGCGGCTGTTCTCCGGCTCGCCCGAGCTGTTGGGCGCCTGGGCGCGATGGCTCGGCGTGCTGATCTTCGCCACCGGGGTGGTCGTGGCCAACTCGGCACCGCCACGGTCGTTCCCGGGCATGCTCCTCGTGCTGTACGCGGCGTGGGCGGGGCAGGTCGCCGGCAACGCCATCTTCGGCGGGTAGCTGGACCCAAACCGCGTTTTCGACCCGGCAGCGGTCGCTATAGCGACCGTTTCCGCGTACAAAACGCGTTCGGGGGCGAGACGATCGCGTATGTATCTGATCGTCTCAGCTATGGAGCGTCTCGCCGTGATGCGGCTGACTGGGGGCCATGACGGACTACGACACCACTACCACCATCGCCCCGGTCCTCGTGCTCGGGGGGACCGGCAAGACCGGGCGACGGGTCGCCGCGCGCCTGCGGGCCCTCGGGCTCCCCGTGCGCATCGGGTCCCGGGCCGGTTCGCCGCCCTTCGACTGGAACGACCCCGCCACCTGGGACGGCGCCCTGCGGGGCGCCGGTGCGGCCTACGTCGTCTACTACCCCGACCTGGCGTTCCCCGGCGCCGCCGAGGCGCTCGGCGGGCTCGCCGCGGCCGCCGCCGCCCACGGGATCCGGCGGCTGGTGCTGCTGTCCGGGCGGGGGGAGGAGGACGCGGTCGTGAGCGAGAAGGCCGTGCAGGCCGCCTTCCCCGACGCCACCGTCATCCGGGCCAGTTGGTTCGCCCAGAACTTCAGCGAGCACTTCCTCCTCGGTCCGGTGCTCGACGGGGTCATCGCGCTCCCCGCCGGCGACGTCCGCGAGCCGTTCGTCGACGCCGAGGACATCGCGGACGTGGCCGTCGCCGCACTGACCGGCGACGGCCACGCCGGTGCCCTGTACGAGCTGACCGGGCCCCGTTCCCTCACCTTCGCCGAGGCGGCCGCCGAGATCGGCCGGGCCGCCGGCCGCCCGGTCGGCTACGTGCCGGTGACCGCCGGCGAGTACCGCCGGGCGGCGCTCGCCGCCGGGGTCCCGGCCGAGGAGGTCGGGCCGCTGACCGAGCTGTTCACCCGGGTGCTGGACGGCCGCAACGCCGCCGCCACCGGCGACGTCGAGCGGGTGCTCGGCCGCCCGCCGCGGGACTTCGCCGACTATGCAGCGGCCGCGGCGGCGACCGGGGTGTGGCGGGCCTGACGGCGTCAGCCGGTCAGGACGTCCCGCAGGGTGGCGGCGAACTCGTCCGGCTTGCCCGCCTGCCCGTACTCGCCGCCCAGGAAGCCGCCGTGGTCGCCCGGGAAGGTGGTCGGCTCGACCCCGAGCCGCTCGGCGACGGCCACGGCGGCGCGGCCGGGCATCGCGGCGGCGGAGTCGGCGCCGACGGCGACCACGATGCGGGTCGGGGCGGAGCGGAGCGCGTCGAAGTCGTGCCGGTGGTGGGTGCAGGACACCATGTTCTGCCCGACCAGCGGGTCGTCCCGCGAGCCGTCGTCCTCGGTCGGCAGCCCGAACTGGGCGGGGTCGGGCCCGGGCTGGCCGGCGAAACCCGCCGGCAGCGGGCCCTCGTAGCTCACGAGCACGAAGAACTTCGCCATCGCCGGTCCCACGCCCTCGCGCAGGTACGTCTCGTGGACGTCCGCGCAGGCGGCCAGCATCTCCTCGCGGTCGGCCAGCTCCTGGGCGGCGGGCGGCTCGTGCGCTACCAGCGTCCGGACGTCGTCCGGGTGCTCGGCCACGAGCACCAGGGCGTTGACGGCCCCGCCACTGGTGGCGAAGAGGTCCACCGGCCCGCCGCCGACCGCACCGATCACGCGGTGAAGGTCGTCGGCGTGCTCCTCGGGCGTGGTCTCGGTCGCCCCGTCGGTCCGCTTGCTGCGCTCGGCGCCCCGGGGGTCGTACGTGACCACCGTGCGGTCGGTGAAGTGGCCGGCCAGCGTGGCGAACCCGGCGGCGCCCATCGGCGAGCCGATCATCAGGAGGACCGGCTCGGTGCTCGACTCGTTGCGGCGGACGTCGTAGTGCAGCACGGCGCCCGGCGCCTCCAGCGTGTGGGTTGTCGGCTCGGCCATGGGATGCCCTCCTCCGGATGCGCGCTCGTCGCCATCCTGACGGAGCCGCACCGGCCGGAGTCATCGGCTGGGCCGCATGCCGGCTCGGCGATCGCCGCCGACTCAGGGTTGGCCGGCGTTGCCGGTGACGACGTTGTTGGCGCCGCCGGCGAGGAGCACGCCGCCGACCGTCTGGTCGACGAAGGTGTTGCCGACGATGCTGTTGTTGTTCGCCGTGCCCTGGACGGCCACGCCGTAGCGCGGCGACGCAGCCTCGCCGGTCCAGCGACCGAACGAGTTGCCACTGATCACCGTGTGGTGCGCGCCGGCGACGAGGCCCACGCCGTGGGCGCCGGTCGCGTCGTTCTGACCGCCTCGACCATGGTTGTAGATCACGTTGCCGGTGATCACGTTGCCCACGGCGTTGCCGACCACGCGCACCGCGTCCAGCCAGGCCGAATCGATCCGGTTCCCGGAGATGACGCAGCGGACGGAGCCGAGCCAGACGTTGTCGTCGGAGTGGAAGATCATGTTCCCGTCCACCACGACGTGGTCGGACTGGTCGAGCTTCACCCCCGGGCCGCCGACGCCGCCCGCCACGCCCTGGCCGGTGGTGATCTGGTTGTTGACCACGTGGTTGTCGGGCGACTGGAACATGCGGATGCCGGTGCGCAGTGCCCCGTCGCCGCCGACCCAGCAGTTGCGGATGGAGCTGCCGCCCACATGTTCGAAGTTGATCGCCGCGATGCCGCCGCCGTAGACGACGCACTCGTCGATGTCGATCCCCGCGCAGCCCCGCGGGCTGCCGGTGTCCTTGATGATCGAGATCGCTGCGGGGAAATCGGACGTCGACGCCGGTCCCCGGACGAGCAGGCGCGAGAACCGGATGTTGTCGTTGCCGTTGGTGTGGTCGGCGTTGGTGAACACCGCGCCCGAGAAGCCCGACGCGAACACCTCGGACACCCCCGGCGTGGTGGCGCCGACAGGCTTGCGGGAACCCTCGCCCTCGAGGTGCACGCCGCTTCCGACCTGCATCGTGCGCGTGACCTTGTACCGGCCGGTCGGGAACATCACGGTCTGCCCGCCGATGAAGAGCGCGACGTTCAGCGCGTTCTGGATCGCGTCGGAGTCGTCGGCCGAGCCGTCGCCGACGGCACTCGTGTATCCGAACGGCGTGAGGTTCTTGACGTTCACCCCCGCAACCTCGAGGGCAGCCGCCGGCTGCGCGCCGGAGAGCACACCCACGGCGCCCAGGCCCAGCGCGGCTCCCCCGAACCCCAACAGCCGGCGGCGTCCGGTACGAATCCGGTCGTCGGGCGGCATCTCCAAGTCGTCGGTCATCCCAGCTCCCTGCGACTCGATGCTGACGGGGCCTCGGCCCCGCTCGGAACCCTGCGATTCCAACGTTCATCTAAGCCCCGCGCGGAGCGGAGGCGCAACAGGCATCTGCGTAGGCGAGATCGCCGAGGGCGCTGGCGAGCGGCGTAGGCGCTGGTCGGGCGCACGGCCAGGCGCTCGGCGACCAGGCTGCGGGCCAGGTCGATCCGCCCGTCCCGCAAGGCGGCCTCTAGCAGCGTGCGCTGCAGGACGTCGCGCTGGGCGTGCGACCCCCCCCAAACGCCGCGAACCGGCGGCGGATCGGCGCCAGGGTGGCGACGACCCCCGCCCAGTCGCCTCGCTCGAAGGCCACGAGCGACCGGGCGACCGGCAGGCCGATCTCGGCGGTCATGGCCACGTTGGACCGGGCCGCGTCGGCCCCGCCGGCGACGTAGGCGGCCATCTGCTCGACGAGCCTCTCGGCGTCGCCCGTGCGGCCGGCGCCGAGGTAGGCCATGACGGCGTGCACGTCGTTGAACGCGTACCAGCGGCGGTCGTCGTCCGCAGCCGCCCAGGCGTCGGCGAGGACGAGGAAGCGATGCCCGGCGTCGACCCCGTCGAGGTGCAGCCGCCACAGCAGCGCCGAGGCGTCGATCAGCCCGAGGTTGGAGTCGAGCCAGCCGGTGGCCTCGTCGGGCAGCGATGCGGCCGGATGCGCGAGCGCCGCAGCAACGATCTCGGCGGCTGCGACCGCAGCGGACCCCCGTGGTAGATCGAGATGCTCCTCGTCCGCGGTCGCCGCGAGAGTCGCCGCCGTCGACGCCGGGCTCGACCCGGCGCTGGCCGGCCACCTGCTGGTCGGGCTCTGAGCGGGGGCGCCGCTCAGCCCACGGCGTCGGCCACGAGCCGGGCGAGCAGCTCGGGCTGGTCCCACTGCGGCCAGTGCGACGCGCCCGAGACCGTGCGGGCGTCGGCGCGGGGGAACAGCGTGGCGAGGTGGCGGGCCACGTCGGGGCCGAGGTAGGCGTCCCGCTCGCCGAACAGCAGGCTGACCGGCGTGGCCAGAGCGGCGAGACGGAGTGCGGCGATGCGCCGGTCCTGCTCGTCGAGCTGGGCGATCAGGCCGGCGGTCCAGGCCCGGATGGCCTCCAGCGCGTCCGGGCGGTCGCCGTCGCCGAAGAACTGGGGCAGGATCGCCACGGCCTCGATCCCGTCGGGATCGAGCTGCTCCGTGCCGAAGCGGCGGGCGGTGTGCTGGAGCAGCCATAGGCGCTGGTCGGGATCGGCGACCATGGCGTCGGCCAGCGGGGCGAGCTCGGGGTCGGCGAACAGCCCGATCATCTCCGGGAAGCGGAGCGCCGGCGAGCGCCCGTAGAAGGTGTTGAGCAGGATCAGGTGCTCGACCCGGACAGCCGCGCCGGCCGCCGCGGCGAGGGCGTGGTCGATCGCGACCGGGCCCGAGGCGTCGTGCCCGACGAGCACGACCGAGTCGAGCGCGAGCCCGGCGAGCACCGCCGCCAGCTCACCGTTCCGGTCGGGCGGCACCCCCGCGGCGGCCGGCGAACGGTCCGACCCCCCGTAGCCGAGGAAGTCGAACGTCACGAGCCGCCGGGGTGCCAGCAGCGGCACGAGCCGGTCGTAGATGCGCGAGTCGTCCGGGAAGCCGTGCATCAGCACGAACGCCGGCTCCCGTCCGGGCCGGTCGATGACCTGCACTCGACCACGCGGGGTGGGGATCGTCACCGGCACGGTCGGGCATCCTCGCACGCCGAGTGGCCGGAGGGGCGTCAGGATTCGACCCGGGTTCATCCCCCGCAGCCGTCGCCCCGAAATACCCCAGGGCGGCAGGGCGCCGCCACGGGAGGAGGCCGAGATGGCCAAGCGAATGCATCTTGCGTGGGTCGGGTTGTTCGTGGCGGTACTGGCCGTCGTGGCGTTGATGCCGACCGCGGTCGAGTATGCCGTCATGGCGGGCCTCGCCGCGATTCCAATCGACTGAGGCCGTCAGGGTGCCCGCGGCGCGTTCTATCCCCGGAAGTGGTCGCTATGGCGACCACTTCCGGGGACAAACCTGCCCCGGGACCCGTCAGCGCCGCGGGCGGTAGATGGCGGTGTGCGCGACCTCGGCCGCCAGCCGGTCCGGGCCGGCGAAGATCCCGACGTCGAGCGCGACGAAGCGGTGGCCCTTGTGCTCCCACTCGCGGGTGACCGTCGCCCGGGCCTCGACCGGGTCGCCGTCGCTCACCGCCCGGTGGTGCCGCACCGCCGACTCGACGTGGATCCAGGGGCCGAGCACGACGTTGCGCGACAGCACGTAGTTGGCGTCGCGCAGCAGCCAGCCGGGGTGGGCGACCCCGCGGTCGCGGTACAGCGGCAGCGTCTCGCGCACGTCGTCGAGGTACTCGCCCGCCCGGTCGGCCGCGAACCGGTGGGCAGGCAGCGCGAGGCGCGTCCCCGGGGCCAGGGTTGCGGGCGCGGCCGGCGGGGGGTCGGTGGCCGGTTGCACCGCCGGCCACCGCTCGCCCGGCGGCGGGGCCGGGTCCGGCGCGGCGTCCGGGGCGTCCCGGGCCGGCAGCCCGGCCACGCCCGCGGCGCAGACGGCACCCGCGGCGTTGCGCACCTCCAGCGGCACGGTCGCCCCGCCGTCCGGGCCGACCGCCGGCTCGCCCGGGACGACCACGATCTCCTCGCCGTCGTAGACCGGGGCCATCAGGCGGGCGCGCAGCGTGCCCCGCACCAGCCAGTCCCACCCCCAGGCCTCGGCCGGGACGTGGGTCATGTACGCGTACACGTCCACGCCGGGGACGAGTCCGCCGCCGAACCCGTACTCCCGCGCCACCGCGTCGTCGTGGATCCGGTTGGTCGACGCGGTGGCCGTGTTGTGGGCCCGCACCCGGTGCTCGTGCACGGGCTCTAGCTTGGCCGCTCGGCGGGGACGAGGAGGTAGCCGATGGACGCGACGATGCCGGCGCTGGTCGGAGGGGCGGGGCCGGACTGGGAGCTGCGCACGGTCGAGCGTCCCGCGCCGGGCCCGGGCCAGGTGCTCGTCCAGGTGCGGGCGGCGGGGCTCAACCGGGCCGACCTGGCCATGCTGCGGGGCGGGTACAACCCGCGGGGCCGCGCGGCAGGCGCCGAGTACACCGCGGGCCTGGAGCTGGCCGGCGAGGTCGCGGCGGTCGGGGACGGCGTCGGCGGCGTGGCGGCGGGCGACCGGGTGATGGCGCCGGTGCTCGGCTCCTTCGCCGCGTACGCCCTGGTCGACCACCGGCACCTGATGCCGGTGCCCGAGGGCCTCTCGTGGACCGACGCGGCGCGCTGCCGGTGGCGGTCGCCACCGAGCACGACGCCCTGGCGCAGGCCGGGTTCCGCGCGGGCGACCGCGTGGTGATCGTCGGCGCCACCTCGGGCGTCGGGATGCTCGGCGTGCAGCTGGCCAAGGCGCTGGGCGCGTCGCTGGTCGTCGCCACGACGACCTCCCCGGCCAAGGTCGAGTCCCTGCCGCGCGGTGGGCGCGGACCTCGTGGTGAACCCGGTCACGGAGGACCTGGCGGCCGCCGTGGGGGAGGCGACGGACGGCCGGGGAGCTGACGTCGTGATCGACCACGTCGGCGGGGACCGCTTCGGCGAGCTCCTGCCGACCACCCGCGTCCAGGGCACGATCGTCAACGTCGGCCGCCTGGGCGGCCCCCGGGCGAGCGTCGACCTCGACCAGCTGGCGTTCCGGCGGCTGCGCATCCTGGGCACGACATTCAGCATCCGCAGCGCGGAGGAGCGGGCCGAGGTCTACGCCGCGGTCGTCCGCGACGCCCTGCCGACCATCGCGGACGGCCGGGTCCGCCCGATCGTCGACAGCGTGGTCCCGTTCGACCGGGCGCAGGAGGCCGCCGACCGCATGCGGTCGAACGAGGCCGTCGGCAAGATCGTCCTGGAGATGTTGACCAAATAACGATCGTTCTTTATCTTGGCGGCGTGGGACGGATCGCCGGCGTCACGCCCGAGGAGACACGCGAGCGGCTGCTGGACGCGGCGGCGCGGGTGTTCGAGCTCAAGGGCTACGAGGGAGCGACCGTCGCGCAGATCGCCCGCGAGGCCGGCGTGTCCAGCGGGGCGATCTACGCCCACTACGCCAACAAGGCCGAGCTGCTCGTCGACGCGCTGCGCGTGCACAGCGAGCGGGTCACCGCCTCGGTCCTGCCGCCCGGCACCTCCGCGGACGTGCCCACGCTGCTCTCGGCGCTCGCCGGCCGGCTCGGCACCCGCCAGCACGAGGCCGCCGGCCTGCTGGTCGAGGCGCTGCTGTCCTCCCGGCGCGACGCCGAGCTGGCCCAGGTGCTCGCCAGCGCCCTCGGCGAGCGCGAGCGGGGCATGGCCAGCCTCATCGCCGCCGGGCAGGACGCCGGCGAGCTGGTGGGGGACGTGTCCGCTGATGCCGCGGCGCGCTTCGCCCTCATGCTCAGCCTCGGGTCGATGCTCGTCCGCAGCCTCGACCTGCCCGAGACCGATCCCGCCGAGTGGACCGCCTTCACGCGCCGCCTGGTCGGCGCCTTCAGCCAGGAGACGAGACCGTGACCGTGGCCGACCACGACGTCAACAGCCCCGACGCCATCGTCGTCGAGCGCGACCCCGCGCTGGTCGATGCGGTGCTCCACGAGATCGAGCTGCACAGCGACGTGCTGTTCACCTGGGACTACGAGCGCAGCCGCACCGCGCTGGTCAAGCTGTACGAGAAGGCCAAGACCTCCCAGTGGAACGCCACCACCGACCTGCCCTGGGACACCGAGGTCGACTGGGACCGCCTGGTCGAGGAGGCCGCCGCCCAGAACCAGCGCTTCATGGTGCTGCGCCAGGCCGAGGGCTCGCCGCTCGCCCACTGGGGCGACGCGGAGTGGCGGGCGTTCAGCATCGAGATGCAGACGGCCGTGCTGTCGCAGTTCCTCCACGGCGAGCAGGGCGCGCTCGTCTGCACCGGCCTCATCACCGCCACCGTTCCCTGGATCGACGCCAAGTACTACGCGGCCACCCAGGTCATGGACGAGGCCCGCCACGTCGAGGTCTTCGCCCGCTACATCGAGGAAAAGACCAACGGCGCCTACCCGATCAGCCCCCAGCTCGGCGCCCTGCTCGACAACATCATCGCCGACGGCCGCTGGGACGTCACCTACCTCGGCATGCAGATCATGGTCGAGGGCCTGGCGCTGGCCGCCTTCGGGTTCATGCACATGCTGACGGCCGAGCCCCTGCTCAAGCAGCTGCTGCGCTACGTCATGAGCGACGAGGCCCGCCACGTCGCCTTCGGGGTGCTGTCGCTCAAGGAGTTCTACGAGGGGCTCGGCGCCAAGGAGATCCGCGAGCGCCAGGAGTTCGCCTTCGAGGCCGCGGTCCAGCTCCGCAACCGGTTCATGGTCCAGGACGTGTGGGAGCGCCTCGGCGCCGATCCCCGCAAGGTGGTCGCCTTCCTCAACGCCAACCGGGACCCGGGCCAGCAGGTCTTCCAGACCATGCTGTTCTCCAAGATCGTCCCCAACGCCAAGAAGCTGGGCCTGCTCGACGCCGGCGACGGCTGGCTGCGCACCAAGTTCACCGAGCTTGGCATCATCCAGTTCGAGGACTGGGTCGACACGTCCGAGGAGTACACCAGCCTCGACGCCGTCGCCGCCGACCGCACCGCCCGGTGAACACGCCGTAGGCGGCCACGCGCCCGGCGTGGCACGATGATCGGCCATGAGCGCGCTGGGGTCAGTGCGAGTGTGGGCCGCGACCTGGCGGCCCTCGGTCGTCACCGGCGGGCTCCCGGTGTTCCCGCTGGCCGTGCTGTTCGGGCTCAACGCGGTCGACGAGCTCGACCGCACCGCGTTCGCCGTGCTGCTGCCGGACATCCGCGACGCCTTCGGGATGAGCAACGCCGGGGCGCTGGGCATCGTGTCCACCACGACGATCGCGGTGCTGATCATCGCCGTGCCGCTGTCGTTCTACTGCGACCGGGCCAACCGCGTCCGGATCGCCACCGTCGGCGCCGCGGTGTGGGCCCTGTTCTCTCTCGGCACCGGGTTGGCGCTCACGCCGCTCATGCTCGTGGCCATGCGGATCGGGGCCGGCGGCGGACGGGCCGTCGTGGAGCCGACCCACAACTCGCTGCTGTCCGACTGGTACCCGCCGGAGACCCGGGTCAAGGTGTTCGCGGTCCACCGCCAGGCCAACTCGGTCGGGCAGATCCTCGGGCCGATCCTCGCGGGCACCATCGCCTTCTTCTTCGGCTGGCGGCTGCCGTTCATCCTGTTCGCCGTCCCGACCGCCATCGTCGTGCTGTTCGCGCTGCGCCTCCACGAGCCGGTGCGCGGCGTCCACGAGCGGCGCGCCGCCGGGCTCGACGAGGAGGCCGCCCAGATCGAGGATGCGCCCGAGTCGGTCGGGGCGTCGATCGCCACGCTCGCCCGGGTGCGGACGATCCGGCGGATCTGGTACGCGGTCCCGTTCCTCGGCGTCGCACTGTTCGGCGTGCAGACCCTGCTGGCGCTCGTCTACGAGGACGTGTTCAACCTCAACAGCCTGGCGCGCGGCTGGATCGCCGCCGGCGTCGAGCCGCTCCAGATCGCCGGCGTCTTCCTGATCATGCCCTGGGTCGCCCGGATGGCGGTCAAGGACCCGGGCTACCTGCTGCGATTCGTCGGCCTCGTCGGCGTGGCCGACGCCATCTGCCTCGTCATCCTGGCGTACGCGCCCAGCCTCTGGTTGGCCATCGCCATGCACGCGCTGCTGGCCGCGTCGGTGGGCACGCTCGCCCCCGCCTTCTACGCCCTGCTGTCGCTGGTGGCGCCCCCGCGGGTCCGCTCCGCCGGGCTCACGACGATCGCCGTGTTCGCGGTGCCGGGCATCGCCATCTTCCTCCCGCTGATCGGCGCGTTCTCCGATGCGTACGGCATCCAGGCGGCGATGCTCCTCCTCGTGCCCATCTCCGTGGCGGCGGGCTTCATCCTGTCGACGGCGGCCAAGTTCGTGCTGCCCGACATCGCCGCCGCGCATACCGAGGCCCGGGTGCGCGCCGGGCTCCAGGACGCGGCGACGGCCTGACGGGTGACGCCGGGCCTCAGGCGGGTCGCGCGGCGCCGGTGTCCAGGTGAAGCGGGGCTCGCGGCGCTGGAGGAAGGCGGCGATGCCCTCCGCCGGTTCGCCGCTGGCCGCGACCTCGCGGCGCCAGCGCGCGGCGATCGCCGGGTCGACCGTGCCGCGGGTGGCGACCGCGTCGACCATCTCCTTGCCGGCCATCTGGCTGAGCAGCGAGCGCCAGCGGGCGATGAGGTCGGTCATCGCCGCCACCCGGAGCGGCAGCTCCGCCGGGTCGTGGACCTCGTCGACCAGGCCGATGCGGGCCGCGCGGGTCGGCGTCGATCAGCTCGGCCGTGTAGAGCAGGTGCTTGGCCGCCGCCGGGCCGACCAGGCGGACCACCCGCTCGACCGAGGCGCTCGGGTGGACGAGGCCGAGCCCGGCGGGCGTGATGCCGATGCGGGCCGTCGTGTCGGCGAGGCGCATGTCGCACGCCGCCGCCAGCCCGACGCCCCCGCCGACGCAGACGCCGGTCACGACCGCCAGGGTCGGCTTGGGGAAGTCGGCCAACGCGCCCTCCGCGTCTTGGTTGACCTGCTGGTAGTCGACGTGCTGCTTCCCACCCAGCTCGGCGATGTCGGCCCCGGCGCAGAAGTGCCCGCCGGCGCCCCGCACGACCAGCATCCGCACCGCGGGGTCGCCGGCCATGCGGCCGCAGTGGTGCGCGATGGCGGCCCACATGTCGTATGTCACGGCATTGCGCTTGGCGGTGCGGTTCAGCCACAGCGTCGCCACCCCGCGCTCGACTTCCACCGACAGATCGCCGGCGTCGGGAGCAGGACCCTCGGTCATCGCCACCACCCAGAAGACCCAGTGCGAACAGTGTTCGCTCTATCATGGCGCGACCGTGTTCGCAAGACCGGTACGCTCATCCTTGGTGGCCCTGACCGCGAGCGAATCCCCCCGGCCGGGCTCGGCCCCGTGGTGGCTGGAGCGCTCGCGCGCCCGGCCCGAGCGGCGGCCGCGCAAGGACGGGATCACGCTGGATCGGATCGTCGCCGGGGCCGTCGAGGTCGTGCAGGCCGAGGGCCACGAAGCCCTGACCATGCGCCGGGTGGCCGAGCGGCTGGCGACCGGGCCCGCGTCGCTCTACCGCCACGTGGCCGGCCGGGACGAGCTGGTCGCCCTGGTGGTCGACCACGTGCTCGGCTCGGTCCCCGCGAGCGCCCGCCGGCCGGCGACTGGCGCATCAAGCTCGAGTGGTGGGCGCGGCACTTCCGGGCCCACCTGCTGGTCCACCGGGCGCTCGTGCCGCTCATCACGTCGGCCCAGCTGCTGGGGCCGTGCTCGATGCTCGGCCGCGAGGCCATCGTGTCGATGCTGGTGCGCCAGGGCTTCCGGCCCGTCGACGCCGTGCGCACGCAGCTCATCGTCCTGCACTGGATCGTCGCGACGGTGCAGCTCGACGTGCGGGCGGCGGCCAGGACGCCGGACGAGCGCAGCCAGCTGCGCGAGCTGTTCGCCGACCAGGACCCGGAGCGCTTCCCGACCGTCGTCGCCAACGCCGACGTGCTCGCCACGCAGCGCAGCGAGGACGAGTTCGAGTTCGGCCTCCAGGCGATCCTCGCCGGCATCGCCGACCTCCGGATCGACCCCCGGAGCGCTTGAGCGCGAACAGCGTTCGCCTTATGGTGGCGGACGATGGGCACGGCGACCGTGACCGACACCCTCCTCGGCCGGCTTGCCGGGCGGTGGAGCGGCGTCGGGTTCGACGACCTGCCGGCGGAGGTGACCTGGGTCGGCCGCCACTGCCTGCTCGACTGGTTTGGCTGCGCCCTGGCCGGCAGCCGCGAGCCGCTGGCCCGCCTGCTGCGGGGCGAGCTCGCGGGCGAGGGGCCCGCCACCGTGCTCGGCGCGGGCCGGATGACGGATCCGCGGCGCGGCGCTGGCCAACGGCGCCGCCGGCCACGCCCTCGACTTCGACGACACCCACATCCGCATGCCCGGCCACCCGACCGCGCCGGTGCTGCCCGCGGCGCTCGCCGTCGCCGAGCAGCTCGACGTCTCGGGCGAGCGCCTGCTCACCGCGCTGGTCGTGGGGGTCGAGGTCGAGTGCCGGGTCGGCGCGCTGCTGGCGCCCGGCCACTACGGGGCCGGCTGGCACGCGACCGGCACGGTCGGCATCCTCGGCGCGGCCGCGGCGGTGGCCCACCTGCTCGGCCTCGACCCCGAGCGCACCACCCACGCCCTGGCGCTGGCCGCCACCCAGGCGGCCGGGCTCAAGGCGAGCTTCGGCACGATGGCCAAGCCGCTGCACGCCGGCAAGGCGGCGAGCGACGGGCTGCTGGCGGCCCGGCTGGCGGCCGGCGGGTTCACCGGCAACCCCGCGGTGCTGGAGGCGCCGCAGGGCCTGGCCGCGGCGACCGTCGGCATGACGCCGGACCCGGCGCGGCTCGACCGCATGGAGGACCGCTGGGCGATCCGGGACACGCTGTTCAAGTACCACGCGGCCTGCTACCTGACGCACGCGTCGATCAACGCCGCGCTGGCCCTCGCCGGCCGGGTGGAGGTCGACGAGATCGACCGGGTCGAGGTGCGCGTGGCCCCCGACCTGCGGGGGATCTGCGACATTGCCGAGCCGGCCACCGGGCTGGAGGGCAAGTTCAGCCTCCGGGCCACCACCGCGATGGCGTTCCTCGGCGACGACACCGCGGACATGGCGAGCTACTCCGACGCCCGCATGGGCGAGCCCGACGTCGTTGACCTGCGCGACCGCGTCCTGGTCGTCGCCGAGGACGGGCGGTCGTCGACGTGTTCGGCGGTCGTGGTGACCACGCGGCGCGGCGAGCGGCTCGAGGCCGAGGACGACACGGGGCGGCCGGCCGACGACCTCGACCTCCAGTGGGAGCGGCTGTCCGCCAAGTTCCGGGCGCTCGCGACCCCGGTCGTCGGGCCGGACCGCGCGCCGCGGCCCTGCACACCGCGGTGGCCGGCCTGGCGCCCGCCCGCGCCATCGCCCGCGCCGGCCGCCGGATGACCCCCGACCTGTCGTCGTTCCCGACGCCCGGCGCGGCAACCCGTTCGAGGCGTTCGAGCCGGGCCGCGTGTTCGAGCACGCGGGAGGCAAGACGGTCACCGACGGCGACAACTCGCTGTTCACGTCGGTTACCCACGCCTACAACCCGCTCTACCTCGACGCCGAGGCGGCCCGGGCCGACGGCCACCCGGGCGTGGTCGTCAACCCGCTGCTCGTGCTGTGCATCGTCGTCGGCCTCAGCGTCGAGGACCTGAGCGAGGCGGGCGGGCCGTTCCTCGGGCTCGACGGGCTCACCTTCCACCGCCCCGTGTACCCGGGCGACACGCTGCGGGCCCGCAGCACGGTCGTCGACGCCCGGGCGTCCCGGTCCCGGCCGGGATCGGGCATCGTCACGTGGCACACCGAAGGCCGCAACCAGCGAGGCGAGCTTGTGGTCGACTACCGGCGGTCCAACCTGGTCGCCCGGGCCCGGCCGCCGAAGGAGGGCGCCTCGTGACGTTCAGCTGGTACCTCACCGACGAGCGGCGCGCGCTCCAGGAGCGGGCCCGGCGCTTCGCCATGGACGAGGTGCTGCCGCTCGCCAACGAGCTCGACCCGGCCAAGGCGGACATCCCCCGGTCGTTCCTCGACCGCATGGGCGAGGCGGGCTGGTTCGGCATCACGCTGCCGACCGAGGTCGGGGGGCTCGGCCTCGGGGTGTTCGAGTACTGCCTCGTGGCCGAGGAGCTGGCCCGGGCGTGGATGAGCGTGGCCTCGATCATCGCCCGGGCCCAGGGCATGGGCACCCAGATCGGCGACGCCGTCCGGCGGCGGGAGCTGGCCGAGCGCAGCGCCCGGGGCCAGTGGATCGGCGCGGCCGCCCTGTCCGAGCCGGGCGCCGGGTCGGACCTGGCCAACGTGCAGTGCCGGGCGACCCGCGACGGCGACGACTGGGTGGTCCACGGCGAGAAGCGCTGGTGCGGCAACGCGCTGGCCGCCGACTTCATCCAGCTGCTCGCCCGGGTGCGCGACCCCGAGCCCGCCGAGCGGCGCTCGGCCGGGCTGGCCGTGTTCGTGGTCGAGAAGGCGCGCGGGTCGTTCCCCGAGGGGCTGCGGGGCGAGCCGATCGACAAGGTCGGCTACCACGGGATGACGACCTTCCACCTGTGGTTCGACGGCCTGCGGGTGCCCGAGGCCAACCGGCTCGGCCGGGGCGGCGAGGGGGGCGGGGGCGGCGACCGCTCGGCCTTCGCCGCCACGCAGTCGGGGCTCAACGTCGCCCGGGTCCACACCGCGGCGCGGGCGATCGGCCTGGCGCGCGGGGCCCTGGAGGACTCGGTCGCCTACAGCGGCGAGCGGGTCCAGTTCGAGCAGCCGATCGCCGCCTTCCAGGCGATCCGGTTCAAGATCGCCGACATGGCCGCCGAGATCGAGGCGGCCCGGGCCCTCACCTGGCAGGTCGCCCAGGCCATGGACGACGGCCACAACGTCGAGAAGGAGGCCGCCATGGCCAAGCTCGTGGCGACCGAGATGGCGGTGCGGGTGACCGGCGAGGGCATCCAGATCCACGGCGGCAACGGCTACACCACCGAGCGCCAGGTCGAGCGCTACTGGCGCGACGCCCGCCTGACCACGATCTTCGAGGGGACGTCCGAGATCCAGCGGCGCACGATCTCCGACCGGATCCTGGGTCGGGTGGCATGACCTGGTTCGAGGAGTTCGCGCCGGGCCAGCGGATGCGCCACGCCCGGGGCACGACCGTCGGCGAGGTCGAGGGCCAGCTGCTCACCAAGCTCGTCCTCAACACCGCGCAGGCCCACTTCAACGAGCACGCCATGGCCGGCTCGCCGCTGGGCGACGGGCGGCTGGTGTTCGGCCTGGTCACCGGCTCGATCGTCATCGGCCTCGCCACCCAGGACACCGCGGAGCACGCGCTGGCCGAGGTCGGGCTCGACGCCGTGCGGTTCACGGCGCCGGTGCACCACGGCGACACGCTGTACGCGTTCAGCGAGGTCCTGGCGGTGGACGACGCCGGCCGCGACGACGCCGGCCTGGTCCGGTTCAAGCACTGGGGCGCGAACCAGGACGGGGCGATCGTGTGCGAGGCCGAGCGCACGGTGCTCGTGAAGCGGCGCAGCCACTGGGGCGAGCGGTGAGCCCGGCGGCGATGGCGCCCGGCCCGACCGGCCCGCTGGCGGGCCTGCGGATCGTCGACGCCACCCAGGCGCTCGCCGGGCCGTTCTGCACGATGCTGCTGGCCGACCTCGGGGCGGACGTGGTCAAGGTCGAGCCGCCGGCCGGGGACATGACCCGCTACGGCGGGCCGTTCACCCGCGAGGACGGCGAGCGCGCGTACGGCGGCTACTTCGCCAGCATCAACCGCAACAAGCGCAGCGTGGTCCTCGACCTCAAGACCGGCGACGGCCGGGACGCGCTGCTGCGGCTCGTGGCGCGGGCGGACGCGTTCGTCGAGAACTCCAAGGCCGGGGTGATGGACGGGCTCGGCGTCGGCTACGACGCGATGCGGGCGGTCAACCCCCGGTTGGTCTACGCCGCCATCCGGGGCTTCGGCGACCCCCGGACCGGCGCGAGCCCGTATGGGGACTGGCCGGCCTACGACGTCATCGCCCAGGCCATGGGCGGGCTCGTCGCCGTCACCGGCACCGCCGGGGGCGAGACGTTCCGCTGCGGGCCCAGCGCGGGCGACATCTACCCGGCGACGCTCGCCGCCCTCGGCGTGTGCGCCGCCCTGGTTCACGCCGGGCGCAGCGGGGAGGGCCAGTTCCTCGACGTGGCCATGTACGACGGCGTGCTCGCGCTGTGCGAGGCGATCGTCTACCGCTACAGCTACACCGGGACGGTGAGCCGGCCGACGGGCAACGGCCACCCGGCGCTCGCCCCGTTCGACGTGTTCCCCACCGCCGACGGCTCGTGCGCGGTCGCCGCCCCGACCGAGAAGCACTGGGCGATCCTGTGCGAGGTGATCGGCCGGACCGACCTGGTCGGCGACGACCGCACCCGCACCAACCGCGAGCGGGTGGCCAACGCGGCGTTCGTCCGGGAGGTCGTGGCGGCGTGGACGTCGGCGCGCACCAGCGCCGAGGTCGTCGCCGCCCTCGCCGGCCGGGTCCCGGTCGGCCCGGTGCAGGCCGCGGACGCCGTGTTCGCCGACCCGCACGTCGACGCCCGGGCCATGCTGGTCGAGGTGCCCCAGCCCGACGGCAGCCGCCCCGTCGTGCTGCCGGGGCCGCCGATCAAGCTGACCGCCACGCCGGCGGGCGTGTACCGCCGGCCGCCCCGGCTCGGCGAGCACACCGCCGAGGTCCTGGCCGAGGTCGGGCTGTGACCTCGCCTTCCCCCTTCGCCTCCCCCTCCCCCCGGCTGCGCCGGTCCGAGCTGAGCACGCCGGGCACCAGCCCCAAGATGATGGCCAAGGCGGCGGCGAGCACCGCCGACCTCGTGTTCCTCGACCTGGAGGACTCGGTCGCCCCGGCCGAGAAGGCCGGCGCCCGGACGCTGGTCGCCGACGCCCTGCTGGCGCACGACTGGGGGGCGAAGACCCGGGCCGTGCGGATCAACGGCGTCCACACCCGCTGGGCCCACGGCGACCTGATCGAGGTGGTCCGGCGGGCGGGCACCGTGCTCGACGCCGTCATCGTCCCCAAGGTCACCGCCCCCCGGGACGTGTGGTTCGTCGAGACGCTGCTCGGCCAGCTCGAGGCCGACCTCGGCCTCGACCATCGCATCGGCATCGAGGTGCTGATCGAGGAGACCGAGGCGCTCGCCCGGGTCGAGGAGATCGCCGGCTGCTCGCCCCGGCTGGAGGCCCTGATCCTCGGCGTCGGCGACCTGTCGGCCAGCCAGGGCATCCGGGTCGGCCACATCGGCGAGGCGGCCGACCGCTATCCCGGCGACATGTGGCACTACGCCCGCAACCGCATGATCGTGGCGGCCCGGGCGCACGGCCTCGACGCCATCGACGGCCCGTACGCCAACTACCGCAACCCCGACGGCTACCGCCGGGAGGCGGGCTGGGCGGCCACGCTCGGCTGCGTCGGCAAGTGGGCCATCCACCCCAGCCAGGTCGACATCGCCAACGAGGTGTTCGCCCCCACGCCCGACGAGGTCGAGCGCGCCCGCCAGGCGGTCGAGGCCGTGCGCGCCGCCGAGGAGGGCGGCGCCGGCGCAGCCAGCCTCGGCGGCACGATGATCGACGCCGCCACCGCCCGCATCTTCCAGGTCACCCTCGACCGCGCCGCCCTCATCGAGCGGCGCGGGACGTAGGGCTCGGGGAAGGGGGTCGGCGCCGGGGCCGACCCCCTGCCCCCGATAGCGAGGACGTCAGGCGACCGCCTTGGCGTAGAGGTCGAGGCAGTACGTCCAGCCCTGGGGGCCCTCGACGCCGCCGTGGACGCCCGGGGCGCCGTCGCCGTGGTGCTCGAAGCCGCGGTGCTCCAACTCGACCCGGGTGGTGGTCGGGCCCTCGGCGACGAAGCGGACCTCGACCTCACTGGCATGCGCCGGGTCGGCGTCGTACTGCCAGTTGGCGTCGAGCTGCCAGGCGAGCACCACCCGCTCGGGCGGCTCGTAGGCGGTGACCCGGCCGCAGTCGCACTCGCTGCCGTCGACGCCGACCTCGTACCAGCGGCCGCCGACCCTCGGCTCCAGGACGAAGTCGGCCATGTCGGCGGCGCCGATGCTGTACTCCTTGGGCCACCACGACCCGAACTGCTCGGTGAACACCTGGAACGCCCGCTCCCGGGAGGCGGCGACCGTCACCGTGCGGAGGACGGGGGCGTAGGTCTGCTGGCTCATCAGTTCTCCTCGCTCTGTTGTTGCTCGACCACCGCCGCGAACGCGGTCAGCGCGTCGTTCCACATCTGGTCCAGGTAGGCCCGCAACTCGGCGACCCCCTCCGGCCTGATCCGGTACACGCGGCGGGTCCCCGCCGCATCGTCGACGACCAGGCCCGCCTCCTTCAGCACCTTGAGGTGCTGCGAGACCGCGGGACGGCTGATCGGGAAGCGCTTCGCCAGGTCGCCGACGGCCGACGGCCCCCGGCCCAGCGCCTCGAAGATCGCCCGGCGCGACGGGTCGGCCAGCGCGGCCAGCCCGTCACCTCGGTAAGTCGTCACGAACGGTAAGCATAGTCTTACCAACAACGGGCGGCAACAGTGGGCGATCGGCACGGCCCGGCGTCCCACCACCACGCGGTAAAGTTGCTTCTCTTCTGCAAGAGTGTGCTTGCCTACCAGGGGGAACAATGCAGGCGGGCCAATATGATCGACGACCGCGCTCCGCGCGAGACGTCCTCCCAACATCGTCGACGCGCCACCGGCGCCGCGTGCCGATCCGCCTCAAGGTGGCCGCGGCGCTGGCCGTCCCGCTCGCCGCCATGGGGCTGTTGGCGCTGGCCGAGATCGCCAGCGCCGCACGAGACGCGCGCGACGTGCGCGACCAGACCGAGCTGGCCACGGCGACGATCGGCCCCAACGGGCTCATCACCGCCCTCCAGAACGAGCGCAACTGGATGGCGGCCTACCTCGTGGGCGTCGACGCCACGATGGAGCTGGAGGTCGTCGGCTTCGACCGGACACGGGCGGACACCGACGCGGCGCTGACCCAGTTCCGCGCGGAGCTCGCCCAACGCGACCAGACGGCGCAGGACGCGTTCGCGCCCGCCCTCGCCGGCCTCGACGACCTGGCCCAGATGCGCGGCGAGATCGACGCCGTGGCCGCGAGCGCGCCCCGCACGCTCGACAACATCGGCCAAACCACCACGTACTTCGACCGCTTCACCGCGCTGATCGAGCCCTTCTTCGACGGGATGTCGCGGATCTCGGTCGCCACCGACGACCGCCAGCTGCGCGAGGGCGCCAGCCTCAATGCCACCGTCAGCCGACAGCTCGAGCTGGTCCCCCAGCTCGCCAACGCCCTCGTGCTCCCCGCCAACATCACGACCGGCCCTGGCGACCAGCCGGGAATCACCAGCGCCGCCGAGATCGCCAAGGTGGCCCGGCTGTACACCGCCTACAGCCGCCAGGCCGACATCCTGCGCGCCGCGACCGGCCGCTACGGCGAGGTCACCCGCGCCAAGTTCCCCGAGGACTTCAACGACGCGATCGACGCCGCGGCCACCCGTGGCCTCCAGACGGGGCAGGTCGACACGGGCGCCTTCCTGACCGCCATGGACCTGCCGCTCGACCAGGGCTACACCGGCTACCGGGACGGCATCGCCGCCGAGCTCGTGGACCGGGCCCACGAGCTGAACACGTCGGCAACGGCGCGCGAGCGGCGCCTGGAGCTGCTGGTGCTACTGACCTTCGGCACCGCCCTCGCGCTGGCGGTCGTGGTCTCGCTCTCGATCACGCGGCCCCTGCGGTCGCTCACGCAGCGCGCCACCGACATGGCCGACCGGGTCCTGCCGAGCGCGGTGGCCGACGTCCTCGACACGCCGATGGGCGAGGACGTCGTCGTGCCCGAGCTGGCCCCGATCACGATCGAGACCCGGGACGAGGTCGCCGACGTCGCCCAGGCGCTGAACACGGTGCAGGACTCCGCCCTGTCGCTCGCGGTCGAGCAGGCGCTGCTGCGCCGCAACATCGCCGACAGCTTCGTCAACCTGGGGCGCCGGAACCAGAACCTGCTCAGCCGGCAGCTCGACCTCATCACCCGGCTGGAGTCCGACGAGACCGACCCGGACGTGCTCGCCAACCTGTTCCGGCTCGACCACCTCGCGACCCGCATGCGCCGCAACGCCGAGTCGCTGCTGGTGCTGGCCGGCGTGCGGCCGCCGCGCACCTACGCGGCGACCGTGCGACTCGACGACGTGATCCGCGCCGCGCTCGGCGAGGTCGAGGACTTCCAGCGCGTCGCCATCCGGGGCGTCGAGCCGGTCACCATCCAGGGCACGGCGGCGGCCGCCCTCGGCCACCTGCTGGCCGAGCTGATCGAGAACGCCCTGGCCTTCTCGCCGCGCGACCAGGTCGTCCAGATCCACGGCATGCGCCAGGTCCCCCACGGCGACCGGCCGGGTGCCTACACCCTCGCCGTCGTCGACTTCGGCCGGGGCATGTCGGCCGACGAGATCACCACCGCCAACCGCCGGCTCGCGGGCGTCGAGTCGTTCACGATCGCCCCGTCCAAGTACCTCGGCCACTTCGTCACCGGCAACCTGGCCGCCCGCTACGACATCGTCGTCCGCCTGCACAACTCGCTGGGCGGCGGGACCACCGCGACGGTCGAGCTGCCGGAGCACCTCCTCACGCCCGACGGCGCCCACGATGCCAGGATGCTCGTATGAGCCCTGGTCCCTGGACGGCCCGGGCGTCGATCGGTGACGAGGTCCTGGCCGAGACCCGGGCGGCGCGCCGGGTCGACCTTCCGGGCGACGCCCCCACCCTGTGGTTCCCCGCCGGCGACGCGCCCGGCGTGCCCGCACTGCCCGCCGGCCTGGCGACGGCCGGCGAGGGCGCGCTCGCCGGCTACGTCGCCTTCGACACCGGGGCGGTGCGCGTCGAGGTGATCGACGGGCGCGACGGCGACGACCCCCGGGACGTAACGGTCAAGGCCTTCCCCACGTGGGGAGACGCCGCGGACCTCGTCGCGCTGCTCGACGTCCGGCCCGACGGCGAGGGCCGCTGGGTCGGCGCGGTCCGGGGCGACTGGCGCCGGCCGGTCGTCGACGGCAGCCAGTTGCTCGGGCAGTCGATCGTCGCCGCCGGGCGACACACCGGCGGCCGGCGGGCGGTGGCGGCCACGATGGCGTTCGCCCGGGCTGCGGACGCCCGCTGCCCGGTGGCGATCGAGCTGGACCCCGTGGCCGACGGCCGCACGTTCACGGTGCTGGCCGCCCGGGCGGTCCAGGACGGGCGGGTGCGCGCCGCCGGGACGCTGCTGCTCGACGCCACCGCCGACGCGGTGATCGGCCACCAGGTTCGACCCCCGGACGTGCCCGGGCCGTACGACTCGGTGCCCTGCGACATGTCGGTGACCGGCCGGGACATCCGCATCGTGGACGGCGCCTACACCGGCGACCCCCACGCACCGGTCGGCCCCCCGGTGATCGACGCCTGGGTGCGGTACCGCGACCTGCCGGACGACCCCTGCCTGCACGCCGGGCTGCTCGCCCAGTTCACCGGCCACCTGTCGATCGCCGCCGCCCTCCGGCCCCACGCGGGTGTCGGCCAGGACCAGGCCCACCGCAGCCTGTCGACCGCGGTCAACGCCATCTCGCTGTCGCTGCACCGCGAGGTGCGGCTCGACCGGTGGGTGCTGTACCACCACTCCTCGACGTTCGCCGGCGACGGGATGACGCATGCCGAATGCCGGGTCCACGACGAGGGGGGCGACCTGCTGGCGTCGTTCACCGTCGACGCGATGGTCCGGGCCTTCGCCGATCCGGGCGCGCCGGGCGACGCGCGCACCTCGCTGTGAGCCTCACCACCGGGCGGGGGCCGCTCGGCCCCAGGCCGGCCGGGCGCTTCAGCGCTCCGCTGCCCGCCGGCGTCGTCTACGTCGAGCCGTTCCCCCGCCGGGTGCGCGGCGTGCTCGGCGGCCGGACCGTGATCGACAGCGAGCGGGCGTGCCTGGTCCACCGCCCGGGCCGGCCGCCGACCTACGCCGTGCCCGCAGGCGACGTCGAGGCGGGGCAGCTGGCGACCACCCCCGAGGAGCACGCGCCCGGGCACGTCGCCGTCGGCTGGGATGCGGTCGACGCGTGGTACGAGGAGGAGGAGCAGGTGCACGGGCACCCCCGCAACCCCTACCACCGCGTCGACTGCGTGCGGACCGCCCGTCGCCTGCGGGTGGAGGTGGGCGGCGTGGCACTGGTCGACACCGCGGAGACGATCGGGGTGTACGAGACCGCCCTGGCGCCGCGGCTGTACGTCGGGCGCGAGGCGGTGCGCACCGACCTGCTGCGGGCCAGCCCCACCACCTCGTACTGCCCGTACAAGGGCACCGCCTCGTGGTGGAGCGCGGCAGTCGACGGGGTCACCGTGGCCGACGTGGCCTGGAGCTACGAGGACCCGCTGCCCGAGTCGCTCCCGATCCGCGGGCTGCTCAGCTTCGACGAGGCGGTGGTCACCGTGGCGGCCGACCTGCCGGGGTCGACGTCGCCTAGAGGCCGGCCAGGCCGGCTTCTGTCCCCCTCCCGACCGCCGTGTGTCCGCTCACGGTGGCGTGGATCGGCGCTGTTCGGGGGTCTTCTCGTTCTGGGTCTGAAAGTGGTCGATTTCCAATCACTTCTTGAGGACAGTTTCCCGCGCAACGACTTTCGCCCGGTTCGACAACGGCGTAAGGATCACCGTGAGTGTCAAGAGGGCGGTCGGGCGGGGGTCAAGGAGCCCGCAGGCCCGCCGCCGAAGGCGGCGGCGAGACCGCATATGTCCTTTCCCTTGTACGGAAACCGTATTTCCAATACGGTCAGACATAGCTCTGCCACAGAGGGGATGGCGCTCCCGTCAGGCGACGTGGGTGTTGTGGCCAGATCCAAGGAGGGGACAGATGCACGTTCGTCGTCGTGCGCGCGGCGTCACGCTGGCCGTGACCGCCGCCCTGGGCCTGCTGGTCGCGATGCTCTCGGGGACGCCCGCGGGGGCCGGGGTGGCGAGGACGGCGGGTGCGGCGGCCGTTCCGAGCCCCGACGTCACCGAGGCGTCCGGCGGCCGGGGCGTGCCGGTGATCCCCGGGTTCACCCAGTTCGACCTGTCGGAGGTCGGCTACCAGATGTCCGAGGTCTTCCTGTCCGGCACGGCCCACGCCTACCAGCCGACCGCGGCGCTCACGACCGACGGGCGCTTCTCCGTGGTCGAGTCGGCCGAGGCGCCGTACACCACCCGGGCCGTGGTCGCGCGGCCGACCCGGCCGTCGAAGTTCAACGGGACGGTCGTCGTCGAGTGGCTGAACGTCTCCGGCGGTGCGGACGCCGGCCCGGACTGGATCCTCGCCCACAACGAGCTGGTGCGCGAGGGGTTCGTGTGGGTCGGTGTGTCGGCCCAGAAGGTGGGCGTGGACGCCCTGCGGTCGGACGATCCCCAGCGCGGCGACGCGGTGCGCTACGCCGGCCTCGACCACCCCGGCGACAGCTTCTCGTACGACATGTTCTCGCAGGCCGGGCAGGCCATCCGCGACAACGCCGACACGATCCTCGGCGGCCTGCACGCCCCAGCGCCTGCTCGTCGGTGGGCGAGTCGCAGTCGGCCGGCCGGCTGGTGACCTACATCGACGCGGTCCACCCGCTCGCCGACGTCTACGACGGCTTCCTCGTGCACAGCCGCGGCGCCGGCGGCGCCGCCGCTGGCCCAGCCCCCGCAGGCGGCGGTCGCCGGTGCCGGCGCCGACGGCCATCCGTGACGACCTCGACGTGCCGGTGATGGTCTTCCAGACCGAGACCGACGTCGTCTTCAGCAACCTGGGCGCCCGCCAGCCGGACACCGACCGGTACCGGCTGTGGGAGGTCGCGGGGACGGCGCACTTCGACTTCTACGGGCTCGACATCGGCATGACCGACACGGGCGACGGCCAGGGAGCGGTCGAGATGCTGGCGTCGATGCAGAACCCGACCAACCAGCCCAACCCCCTGTTCACCTGCCAGGTGCCGATCAACACGGGCCCGGCCCACTTCGTGCTCGACACGGCGTTCCAGGCGATGGACCGCTGGCTGGCCCACGGCGTGCGGCCGCCGATCGCCCCCCGCCTGGAGACCACGGGGTCGAGCCCGGTCGTCTTCGCCACCGACGCCAACGGCAACGTCCGTCGGCGGCATCCGCACCCCGGCCGTCGACGCCCCGGTCGCCACCCTGAGCGGCCAACCCCAGGGCGGCAGCCCGTTCTGCGTCCTGTTCGGCACGACGGTCCCGCTCACCGCGGACCAGCTGGCGGCCCTGTACCCGACCCACGGCCACTTCGTCTTCGACTGGGCCGGCGCCGCGCTGCGGTCAAGGTTCGCCGGCTTCCTCACCACCGCCGACACGGTCGAGCTGATCCGGGCCGGCGCCCACTCGGACATCGGCCGCTAGCCGGCCGTAGACCGCTTTTGTCCGCGGAAGTGGTCGCCATGGCGACCACTTCCGGGTACAAAACGCGAGGGGGGCGGACCTAACTTGCGCCGATGCGTTTCGGGCTCGATGTCGCGCAACAGCGGATGCCGTGGGACGAGATCGTGGACCGGGTGCGGTTCGCCGAGGATCTCGGGTTCGACGGCGTCTGGGGGTTCGACCACTTCCAGCCGATGTACGGCGAGGGGCCGGGCGAGGTGTTCGACGGGCATGACCACGCTGGCCGCGCTGGCCGGGGTGACCGAGCGGATCCGGCTCGGGTTGCTCGTGGCCGGGGTGACGTACCGGCATCCTTCGGTCTTCGCCGCCCAGGCCCTGACCGTCGACCACGCCTCCCACGGGCGCCTCGAACTGTCGCTCGGTGCCGCGTGGTTCGACAAGGAGCACGCCGACTTCGGCATCCCGTTTCCCTCGACCCGCGAGCGGTTCGACCTGCTCACCGACGCGCTCGAGATCCTGACCCGGCTCTACACCGGCGAGCGGGTGTCCTACGACGGGCGGGTCGTCTCGCTCCGCGACGCGCAGCTGCTCCCCCGGCCCGTCCAGCAGCCGCACCCGCCGATCTGGATCGGGGGCGGCGGGCCGCGGCGCACCCTGCCGCTCGTCGCCCGCTTCGCCGACGTGTGGCACACCTGGGGGACGCCGAACTCCCTGCGCGACACCAACATGCGGGTCGACGAGCTGGCGGCCGCCGCCGGGCGCGACCCCGGCGACATCGTGCGGGCCAGCTCGCTGTCGCTCGACGACCTCGACACCGCCCGCAAGCACGCCGGCAAGTGGCGCGACGCCGGCTACGGCTACCTCGTGTGCGGCTGGCCCGGCGCCGGGCGGGCGCAGGTCGAGCGGTTCGCCCGCGACGTGATGCCCGAGTTCACCGCGGCGTGAACGCCAGGTGCAGCCGGGTCAGGCCCCGGAGGATGTACGTCGGGATGTACTGGTAGCTGCGCTCGCCCGCCGGGCCGTGATGGGGCTCCGAGATGTGGATGTCGCCCAGGCGGTCGAGCAGGCGCTCGACGCTCACCCGGCCCTCCATCCGGGCCAGCGGCCCGCCCGGGCAGCTGTGGACCCCGCGGCCGAACGCCAGCTGCTCGCGGGCATTGCCGCGCTCGACCCGCAGCTCCCCCGGCTCCGCGAAGTGCCGGGATCGCGGTTGGCCGCGCCGTTGAGCACCATCACGGTCGCGCCCGCCGGGATCTCGACCCCGCCGACCGTGGTCGCCCGCCGGGCGAGCCGGAAGTCGCCCTTGACCGGCGACTCGATGCGCAGCGTCTCCTCCACGAAGTCGGGGATGAGCTCGCGCCGGTCGCGCAGCAGTTGCTGCAGGTCCGGACGCTCGGCGATCAGCAGGACGGCGGCGCCGAGCAGCCGGACCGTCGTCTCCTGCCCGGCGGCGAACACGTTGGCTGCCACCCGCACGACGTCGATGACCTCGGGCAGCGTGCCGTCGGGGAACGTGGTCGTCGCCAGCGCCGTCAGCACGTCGTCCCGCGGCGAGCGCCGCCGGTCCTCGATGTACGCGGCGAAGCGGTCGTAGAGCCAGGCCAGCGGGCTGTGCGACATGCTGTCGTCGGTGCTGCCCACCGCGTCGACCCGCGGCCGGGCCGACGAGCGCGGCGCGGAACTCGGCGTGGTCCTCCTCGGGCACGCCCAGGATGTCGGCCACGACCAGCATCGTGAACGGATTGGCGTAGTCGCCGACCAGCTCGCACTCGCCCCGGTCGGCGAAGTCGTCGATCTGGCGGTCGGCGAGCCGCCACACGAACTCCTCGTTCTCCTTCAGGCGCTTGGGCGTGAGCTGGCGCATCAGCAGGTGCCGGTGGTCGCGGTGCTTGGGCGGGTCCATCGTGGGGAGCTGGTCGCTGAACGGCAGCTCGTCGCGGTGCTGCTCGATCAGCTCGCTCACGTCCTCGTAGCCGTCGAGCGGCACGGGGAACCCCGGGAACGGCCCGGTCACCGAGTTGCACGACGAGAACGTGTCGGTGTCGGTGTAGACCGCGCACGCCTCCTCGTACCCGGTGACCATGTAGACGCCGTGCTGCGGCTCGCGCTGCACGGGGCACTGCTCCCGCAGCCAGTCGAAGTACGGGTACGGATCGGCGACCAGCTCGTGGCCGCGGAAGAAGTCGATGCCCTCGTACTCGCTCATGTGCTCCCCTCGAACTCGGCGACCCGGCGGTGGAACCGCCACGTGCCGTCGTCGTGGTGCAGGGTGTCGTGGTAGCGGCCGACGAGCTGGATCGCCCAGCCGGCGTCGCCCTGCAGCAGGAAGACCACGTCGCTGATCGCCGTGGCCTCGTGGTCGTTCCAGTCGGTGACGAGCGTGTTGACGACGAGGTGGCGCTGGGGCCGCCGCGGCGTCCACCCGGCGTAGGCGGCGCGCAGGGCGTCGTGGCCGTCGTGGGTGCCCATGCCCGGGATGTCGACAGCCGCCGTCGGGGCAGAACGTGGCGACGACGTCGTCGGTGCGGCCGTCGTCGAGCGCCTGGGTGTACGCGGCGATCGCGGCGCGGACGCCCTCGACGACGTCGGCGTAGCGTCAGATCGCGTGCCCATCGGCCCTACAGCCCGAGGTCGACGATCGGCTCGTCGAACGGGTTCACGTTGACCGCCTGCAGCGCCGGGAGCAGCTGCTCGTAGGGCAGGCCGGCGAGGAAGCCGTCGATGGTCCGCTCGAAGTTCGAGATGTGCCCCTCGATCCGCTCGGACAGGCGCATGTACTCGAAGCCCTTCGCGTGCAGGCCCTGCTGCTGGCGCGGCAGGTTCGAGAAGTCCTGCGCGGGGATCGGCGGCCAGCGGGGATCGTCGCACTCCCACACCTCGGGCGGCGTGGGCTGCTCCGGCTCCTCGCCCTCGGGGAACCGCGTGAGCGACCAGATCTCCATCAGCGTCTCCTCCGGCCCGAGCGGCCGGAAGCGGTACGAGGAGGCGCTGCTGTACATCGGCAGCACGAAGTAGTGCGGGAAGCAGTGGAAGAACGTCTCGTTGAGCCCCTGCGCGTCGAGCTCGTTGAGGTCGGGGATGTCGTGGCCCGCGTCGCGGTGCCAGCGCACGACCGCGTCGTTGAGCGTGCGGTTCCAGGTCGCCATCGCCAGCGCCGGCGTCGGCGGGCAGCTCGATGTCGCGCAGGCCCTCGGCGATGCGCACGTCGTTGGCGTGCACCATCCCGGCCATGCCGTCGCTCATCGTGCGCAGGTACTGGATCTCCGCGTCGATGAACGCCCGCGGGTCGAACGGCGCGCCGGTCGCGCGGCGCGTACCGCGTCGGGGATGACGAGCTGCGGGTGCGTCTCGCACCACGTGGTACTGCTCGACGAACGCCTCGATCGGCGAGCTTCCAGTTCACCGGGAGACGGCACGCGTACCACCACTCGGTGCGCAGCGACTCGACCTTCCACGCGTCGAGGATCGTGGCGGCCGGCTCGAGGCACTGCCGCAGCGGCGGGGCGTCGTCGTCGAGGTTGATCCACGCGCACCCGCCCCACATCTCGCACCGCACCGGCGTCGAGGTCGATGTCGTCCGGCTGCAGGTTGTGCTCGGCGAACGTCTGCCGCCGCGGTGACGCGCGGTGTTCGTGCCGTCGGGGCCGTAGCACCAGCCGTGGAACGGGCACGTGAACCCGCTCTCGCACGTGCCCCGGCCCTCGACGACCTGGACGCCGCGATGGCGGCAGGCGTTCTGGAACGCGCGCACGCCCATGTCCTCGGTGCGCACGCACGACGACCGACTGGTCGAGGAACTCGTACTCGACGAAGTCGTGCGGCTGCGGGATCTCCTCGAGCCGGCACGCCATCTGCCAGACCCGGGGCCAGAGCAGCTCGACCTCCAGCTGCGTAGAAGTCCGGGTCGAAGTAGCGCTCCTTCGGCACCCGGTCCGGGAGCTCCATCGCGTAGGGCACCGGGAGCGCCGACCACTTCTGATCCACGATCGCCACGCCGCGATCGGTCATACTAACCGGTCGGTACAATGCCGCAGCCCGGACCATGCGACGCCGCACGCTCGCAGCCGACGTCGACGTGCTGGTCGTCGGCGCCGGCATCACCGGCATCTACCAGCTGTACCGCGCCCGCGAGGCGGGCTTCTCCGCGCTGCTGCTCGAGGCCGGCGGCGGCGTCGGCGGCACCTGGTACTGGAACCGCTACCCGGGCGCCCGGTTCGACTCGGAGAGCTACACCTACGGCTACCTGTTCTCGCAGGAGCTGTTCGACGAGTGGGAGTGGCAGGAGCACTTCGCCGAGCAGCCCGAGACCGAGCGCTACCTCAACCACGTGGTCGACCGGTTCGACCTCCGGCGCCACATCCGCTTCGACGCCCGGGTCACCGTCGGCCGTGTACGACGAGTCGTCGGGGACGTGGACGGTGACGATCGGCGACGGCACCGAGCTCCGCGCGCGGTTCCTCGTCGCCGCGACCGGCGTGCTCTCGGTGCCGTACTTCCCCGACGTGCCCGGGCGCGACGACTTCCGCGGCGAGCGTACCACACCGGCCTGTGGCCGGCGACGCCGGTCGACTTCGCCGGCAAGCGGGTCGCGGTCATCGGCACCGGGTCGAGCGGCGTGCAGATCATCCCGGCCATCGCCGACGAGGTCGGCGTCGCTCACCGTGTACCAGCGCACGGCCAACTGGTGCACGCCGCTCAACAACCGCGCCGATCACGCCCGAGGAGCAGGCGCAGCTCCGGGCCGACTTCGAGGCGATCCGCGAGACGCTGAACACGTCGCGCCACCGGATTCCTCCACCAGCCGCACGACCGCGCCACCTTCGACGACTCGCGAGGAGAGCGGCGGGCGTTCTTCGAGACAGATGTGGAACAGCCCCGGGCTTCATCGAAGCTCACCAGCAACTACACCGACCTGCTGTTCGACCAGGCGGCGAACGACGAGTGGTGCGAGTTCATCGCCGAGAAGATCCGGGGCATCGTCGACGACCCGGAGACGGCCGAGCGGCTGATCCCGAAGGACCACCGCTTCGGCGAGAAGCGGCCGCCGTTCGTCGACCGGCTACTACGAGACGTTCAACCGACCCGAACGTCGTCGCTCGTCGACCTCCGGCGAGACGCCGATCGTGCGCGTGACCGAGCGCGGGATCGAGACGGCCGACGGCGAGCGGCGAGTTCGACATCGTCGTGTGGGCGACCGGCTTCGACTTCGGCACCGGCGCGCTGCTGCGCATGGGGATCCGGGGTCGCGACGGCCTCGCGCTCGCCGACCACTGGGCCGACGGGCCCGCGGACGTTCCTCGGCATCCAGACCGCCGGGTTCCCGAACCTCTTCTTCCCCGGCGGGCCGCACGCCGCCGCCGGCAACAACCCGCGCTACAACGGCGACCAGGTCGACTTCGTCACCGACACGCTCGTCTACGCTGCGCGACCACGGCTACGACACGATCGAGGTCGGACCCCGAGGCCGAGGAGCGCTGGACGAGCATGGTCGACCGGGGCGCGGCGCAGTCGCCCGTTCGGCGAGATCAGCTACTACTTCGGCAGCAACATCCCGGGGAAGCCCCGCCGCTACCTGCTCAACTCGGGCGGCCGGCCGAAGCTGTTCAAGGAGATCGCCAGGGTGCGGCGCACCGACTACGAGGCGTTCCGGCTCAGACCGTCGCGACCGGCGTCACCGGCGAGCCCACCGCTCCCGGCAGGCGCAGCGGGGGCGCCGTGAGCAGGAACCGGCTGCGGCCGTGCTCGCGCAGCCAGGCCGCCAGCTCGTGGAGGTACCACATCTCCCCGAGCGGCACCCCGAGCCGGAACAGGCACAGGTGGTGGATCGGCAGGAACGAGTGCCGGGCCGGGTCCCTGTCCTTGCCGAGCAGGCCCTCGACCGCGTAGTTGTCGGCCACCAGCGCAGAGATCTGCGAGTCGGCGATCCACTCCAGCAGCGCCTCGTCCCGGGCGTCGAGATAGGCGCACATCGTGTGGATCTTCCGGGGGTCCGGCTCACGGTCCCAGGCTCGAGCACCTGCGTGGCGAAGCCGGTGTGCAGCAGCAGCATGTCGCCGGGCTCGACCACCACGCCGTCGGCCGCCATGACCTCCTGGAGCGTCGCCAGGTCGACGCCCCGCCAGTCGTGGCCCAGGTGGTGCGCCAGGTCGACGAGCACGCCCCGGCCCTGCACGCCGTGGAACGCCATGTGCTCCAGGCCGAGGTGGTGGGCGAAGCGCAGCGTGCCGCGCCGCCGTCGCCCCGGGCGTCGGGCTGCGGGCCCGACCAGGTCGACCCCGGCGCGGTAGCCGTTGTAGTAGACGGCCTCCTCGACGCCGTCGCCGTCGGCGTCGAACTCCGCACCGACGTGGGCGAGCGAGTCCCACTGCGTCGAGTACTGGAGCGACAGCGTCACCACGTCGTCGGCCCACACGTCGACGTACTTGGGGTCGCCGAAGTCCGGCATCTCGCTCATGTGGACGTTGTAGAAGGTGCCCGGGCTGCCGTCCATGTCCTCGGTCGGCGCCAGCATCGGCGGGTGGCGCCGCTGGTTGAGCGACGTGCCGCCGGGAAAGTCGAGCGGCAGGCTCAGGCAGAAGCTGATGCCGGCCTGCACCTCCCGCACGCCCTGCAGGACCTTCTCGGGCGTGAGCAGGTTGATGCGGCCGAGCTCGTCGTCGTCGCCCCAGTCGCCCCAGGTCGAGCCGTCGGGCCGTCGCGTCCACCGCTGCGTCATGGCGGCCAGCATTGCATGTACCGACCGGTTGGTATACCTTCCGGACGATCGACGGGGAAGGACGGCGTCTCCAAGGACTTCGTCGTCTCCGCGGACGGGCACCTCCTCGAGCCCACCGACCTGTTCCGCACCCGCCTGCCGGAGCACCTGCGCGACCGGGGCGTGTGGGAGGAGGACTTCGAGATCGAGCCGCTCGTCGAGGGCGGCGCCCGGGTCTTCCGCAAGCTGCACACGCCCGGGTTCGAGGGCTGGACGATCTCCCGCTACCGCCAGACCGGCGGGCGCATGCCGGAGGGCGACCCCGAGCCACATCCTCGAGGACATGGACCTCGACGGCGTCGACGTCGCAGGTGATGCACCCCAACCTGTCGCTGTTCGGGCTCTACTCCGACGACCACGAGCTGTCGATGGCGCACGCCCGCGTCTACAACGACTACGTCGTCGAGCGGTTCGCGCCCGTACTTCTCCCGGCTGGCCCCCACGGCCCCCGTGCCGATCACCGACGTCGGCGACGCCGTCGCCGAGATCGAGCGGGTCGCCGCCGCCGGGTTCCGGGCGGTCCTGCTGCCGGCCACCCCGCCGAAGCCGTACTACTCGCGGGACTTCGACCCGGTGTGGGCCGCGGCGCAGGCGAGCGGCGTGCACGTCGTTCATCCACACCCAGACCGGCGGCGTGAAGGTCGAACGACCCGGAGTCGACCACGCTCAAGGTCGTCATGGAGTCGGCCGCGCAGGTCAACCAGCCGATGACCGAGAAGTCGGCGTCGAAGCGGATGATCACCCAGTGCGTCTACGAGCCGATCGTCCCGCAGCAGGTGATGTGCGAGCTGATCGGCGGCGGCGTCCCCGAGCGCTACCCCGACCTGCACTTCGCGCTCATCGAGTTCAACGCCCACTGGCTGGCGTCGCTCGTCGGCGTCGATGGACAAGTGCTGGGTCACCGGCATCGGCCAGGACGCCGACTGGTGGCTCGGCGTACTGGGACGACACCCGGCCCGCCGACGACCAGCCGAACATGGCGCAGCTGTTCCGGCTCAACGAGAAGTGGCCGTACCCGCTCATGCCGAGCGAGTACGTGCAGCGCCAGTTCCACGTCTCGTTCCAGGACGACCCGGTCGCGATCGCCTGCCGGCACGTCACCGGGCTGTCGACGATCGTGTGGGGCAACGACTACCCGCACGCCGAAGGCACCTTCCGCGGCAGCCGCGAGCTGCTCGCCACGCCAGCTCGGCCGGCGTGCCCGACGACGAGCGCAAGGCCGCATGGTCGGCGGCACGCTGGGCGGGCTGCTCGGGCTTCGACGTCCCGGTGGCGGCCTGACGCGAGCACCGGCTTCGACGGGCGCGTCGCCGTCGTCACCGGCGCGGGGCGCGGCATCGGCCGGGCGCTACGCGCTGCTGCTCGCCGAGCGCGGGCGCCAGGGTCGTCGTCAACGACCTGGGCGGCTCGATCGACGGCGTGGGCGCCGACGCCGGGCCGGCCGACGCGGTCGCCGCCGAGATCGTCGCCGCGGGCGGCGCGGCGCTCGCCGACGCCGGCGACGTGTCCACCGCCGAGGGCGCGCAGGCGCCTGATCGACGCCGCGGTCGACGCGGTTCGGGCGGGTCGACATCCTCGTGAACAACGCCGGCATCGTCCGCTGGGCCGGCTTCCCCGAGGCCGACGAGGACAACCTCGCCCGCCACCTGGCGGTCCACGTGACCGGGTCGTTCAACACCACCCGGGCGGCGTGGCCGCACATGGTCGACCAGGGCTACGGCCGCATCGTCATGACCGACGTCGACGGGGATGTTCGGGCTGCCCACCAACACGTCCTACGCCACCGCCAAGGCCGCCGTGGTCGGGCTCACCCGCAGCCTCACGACGGCCGGCGCCGCCGCACGGCATCAAGGTCAACGTCATCGCCCCGGCGGCGATGACCCGCATGGCGGGCCAGGCCCCCGGCGACGAGTCGAAGCGAGATGTCGCCCGACCTCGTCGCCCCGATGGTCGCCTTCCTGGCGCACGAGGACTGCCCGGTCAGCGGCGAGATCTACGCCGCCGGGGCGGGCCGCTTCGCCCGCATCTTCATCGCCTCGACCGAGGGCTACGTCCACGCCACGCCGGAGCCGACGATCGAGGACGTCGCCGGCCACTGGGCCGCGATCAACGACGAGAGCGGGTACTACGTGCCGGCCGACCTCACCGCCTGGTCGGTCGCCTTCCTGTCCCACCTGCGCTGATGGACTTCTCGCTCACGCGAGGCCGAACGCGACCTGGTCGGGCTGTGCCGCGAGTTCGCGCAGAAGGAGATCGCCACCCGGGCGCCCCAGGCCTGGGAGGAGGCGCCGGTGCCCGACCGACCTGCTGCGCGAGATGGGCGCGCTCGGCCTGCTCGGCATGCTGATCCCCGAGGAGTGGGGCGGCATCGGCATGTCGACGGTCGGCTTCGTCGCCGCGATGGAGCAGATCGGCCTGGCCGACCAGTCGGTGGCCGCCGCGTGGCAGGCGCACGTGACGATCGGATCGCTGCCGCTCTACCTGTTCGGCAACGACGCGCAGCGCGAGCGTTGGCTGCGGCCGCTGGCCGAGGGACGCGTCCTCGGCGCGTTCGGGCTCACCGAGCCCGACGCCGGCTCGGACGCCCGCGGCATCCGCACCCGGGCCGAGCGCCGCGACGGCGGCTGGCTGATCAACGGGCGCAAGACGTTCATCTCCAACGCCGGCACCGACATGTCGTTCGGCGTCACGCTGCTGGCCCGCACCGACGGCGACGGCGACGACCGTACGCCAGCTTCGTCGTCGAGAAGGACACGCCCGGCTTCACGCATGGGCCCGAAGATGCGCGGCATCGGCTGGCGGGGCCTCGACACCCGCGAGCTGTACTTCGACGACGTGTGGGTGCCCGACGACCACCTCGTCGGCGACCCGGACCTGGGGCTCGGCCAGTTCCTGCGCACGCTCGAGGTCGGGCGCATCTCGATCGCCGCCCTGTCGCTCAGCCTGACCCAGGCCGTGCTCGACCTGGCGACCGACTACGCCAAGCAGCGCGAGCAGTTCGGCCAGCCGATCTCGAAGTTCCAGGCCGATCCAGTTCAAGCTGGCCGACATCGCCACCGAGCTCGAGGCGGCCCGCTGGCTCACCTACCGCGCCGCCTACCTGCGCGACACCGGCCAGCCGTTCCTCAAGGAGGCGGCGATGGCGAAGCTGAAGGCCAGCCGGCGTGGCGACCTGGGCGGCGTCGGAGGCCGTCCAGATCCACGGCGGCGTCGGCTACATGCTCGAGTCGCCGGTCGCCCGCTTCTACTGCGACGCCAAGGTGCTCGAGATCGGCGAGGGCACCAACGAGATCCAGCACCTGGTGATCGCCCGCGCCCTGGGCTGCTGAGCTCAGCTGCGCGACGAGGCGGCGGACGGCGGCGGCGATGTCGTCGCGGTCGGGGAGCCAGGCCCGCTCGAGCTCGGGCGCGTACGGCGGCGGCGTCGCCGCGGCGCCGACCCGCTCGATCGGGGCGTCGAGGTCCCAGAACGCCTCGCGGGCGACGATGGCGGCGATCTCGGCGCCGATGCCGAACGGGCACGACCGCCTCGTGCGCGATCAGCAGCCGGCTCGTCTTGTGCGACCGACTCGAGGATCGGCGCCATGTCGAGCGGCGCGACCGTCCGCAGGTCGATCACCTCGACCGAGATGCCCTCGCCGGCCAGCGCGCTCGGCGGCGGCGAGCGCCTCGTGCACCATCCGCGACACCGACACGACGGTGACGTCGGTGCCCGGGCGCACGACCGCGGACCGCGCCGATCGGGACGACGTGGTCGGCCGGCGGCTGCGGGCCCTTCATGCCGTAGAGCAGCCGGTTCTCGATGAACACCACCGGGTTCGGGTCCTGGATCGCGGCGCGGAGCAGGCCGTAGGTGTCGGCCGGCGTCGACGGCATGACCACGGTCAGCCCGGGGATGTGCGCGAGCAGCGCCTCGAGGCTCTGCGAGTGCTGGCTGCCCGACGAGCGGCCGGCGCCGAACTGGGTGCGCACGGTCAGCGCCATCTGCCGCCGCGCCGCCGGTCATGAACGGCAGCTTGGCCGCCTGGTTGAGCAGCTGGTCGAGGCAGACGCCGAGGAAGTCGAGGTACATCAGCTCGACGACCGGGCGCATCCCGGCCATCGCCGCGCCGACGCCGAGGCCGACGATCGCGGTCTCGGAGATCGGCGTGTCGCGCACCCGATCGCCGAACGCGGTCGTGCAGCCCGCGCGTGAGGCCGAAGACGTTGCCGCCGGCGCCGACGTCGATGCCGGCGACGAACACCCGGTCGTCGGCGGCGAGCTCGACCTCGAGCGCGGCGCGGATCGCGTCCATGGTGCGGAACACCGGCGCGTCGGCGGGCGGCGCCGGCGGCTCGGCGCGCGCCGGGTCGGGCGCGGACGACGAAGTCGGTGCAGCGTCGCCGGCGCCGGGGCCGGCAAGCCGCCGCGCGGCCTCGACGGCGTCGTCGAGCTCGCGCGCGACCGACGACTCCAGCGCCTCGATCTCGTCGTCGCCGACGCCCGCCGTCGCGGAGCCGGCGCGCGTGGACGACGAGCGGGTCGCGCGCCTCCCACGTCGCCGACCTCCTCGGGCGACCGGTAGCGCTGCGGGTCGCCTTCGTAGTGCCCGTGCCAGCGGTAGGTGGTCGCCTCGACGACGGCGGGCCCGCGCCCGGCGCGGACCGCCAGCACCACGTCCGCCATCGCGGCCGCGGTCGCCGCGACGTCGTTGCCGTCGACCGCGACGTAGTCGATGCCGTAGCCGGCGGCGCGCGCGCTCGAGCGGCGCCGCGTGCTGGGTCGACGCCGGGGAGAACTCGGCGTAGCCGTTGTTCTCGCAGAAGAAGACACCGGCAGCTGCCACACCGCGGCGAGGTTCACCGCCTCGTGGAACGCGCCCTGCGCGACCGCGCCGTCGCCGAAGAACGCCACCGCGACGCTGCCGTCGGCCCGCAGCTGGGCGGCGGTCGCCGCGCCGACCGCGATCGGCAGGCCGGCGGCGACGATGCCGTTGGCGCCGAAGATCCCGAGCGTCGGGGTCGGCGATGTGCATCGAGCCGCCGCGGCCCGCGGTTCGTGCCCTGCGTCCTTGCGCCATCAGCTCGGCGAACATCCCGAGCGGGTCGAGGCCCTTGGCCAGGCAGTGGCCGTGGCCGCGGTGGGTCGACGTGATGACGTCGGTCGGGCCGAAGCGGCCAGCACGCGCCCGACGGCGGCGGCCTCCTGGCCGATCGACAGGTGCACGAAGCCGGGGACCTCGCCGTCGCGGTAGAGCGCGGCGACGCGCTGCTCGAAGCCGCGGATCACGCAGCATCCGCCGGTGCATCTCGAGGAGGTCGGCGGTCGGCGACATCGACCCGTGTACTGTACTGGTCGGTACAAACGACGGAAGAGGCGATGACCGACCAGATCGAGATCCCCGAGTCGTTCCCGGCGCGCGGCGACGTGACGGGGAAGCGGGTCGTGATCACCGGCGCCAGCCGCGGGCTCGGCGCGGCTGCTCGCCCACGCGTTCTCGCGAGGCCGGCGCGTCGGTGGCGCTGGTGGCCCGCACCGAGAAGGACCTCAAGGCGGTCGCCGAGGCGCTGCCCGGGCCGTCGCTGGTGCTCGGCGGCGACGTGACCGACGAGGACTTCAACGAGGCGGTCGCCGACGCCACCGTGGCCGAGTGGGGCGGCGTCGACGTCTGGATCTGCAACGCGGGGATCTCGCCGGTCGTCGCCGGGCCGCGCGAGACCGACGCCGTCGGTCTGGCGCCAGGTGCTCGAGGTCAACCTCACCGGGCGCGTTCCTCGGGGCCCGCGCCGCGGCCCGGGTGATGGGCGACGGCGGCCGGCTGATCTTCACCGGCTCGGTGCTGGGCGAGCGACCGCGCCGGGGCCTCGCGCGCCTACAGCGCGTCGAAGGCCGGGCTGGTCGGCCTGGCCAAGGGGCTGGCGCTCGACCTGGCGCCGGCCGGCATCACCGTCAACGTGGTCGCCCCGGGCTGGTTCGACTCGCCGCTGGCCGAGGGCTGGAAGAGCAACCCCGAGCTCGTCGGGCGCGCATCATCGGCCACACCGCGCAGCGGCGCTGGGGCGCGCCCACCGACCTGGCCGGCGCGTACCAGTTCCTGGCGTCCGACGCGTCGGCGTTCGTCACCGGCACCGTGCTCACCGTCGACGGCGGGTACCTGCTGGTATGAGCGACCGGCGCGGCGGGTCGTCGCGATCACCGGCGCGGGCGGCGCGCTCGGCGCGGCGGTGTCGCGCGCGGCTCGCCGGCGAGCCCGACACCGACCTGGTGCTGAGCGACGTGAGCGAGCCGTCGCTCGACGGCGACGATGGCCGGCCTGCCCGGGCGCGGCGGCGCCGGTCGAGACGGTGCTGGCCGACGTGAGCGAGTTCGCGCGAGGTCGAGTCGGTCGTCGCCCGGGCGGTCGAGCGGTTCGGCCGGCTCGACGTGCTGATCAGCAACGCCGGGGTGCTCGTCGCCGAACGGCCGCATCCACAACCTGGCCACCGAGGACTGGGAGCGGGCCTTCCGGGTCAACGTGCTCGGCGCAGTCAACGGCATCCGGGCCGCGGTGGCGGTCATGCGCCCGCAGGGGTCGGGCTCGATCGTGCTGACCGCATCGGTCTCCGGCCTGACGGCCTGGTCGCACGCGGCGCCGTACTGCGCCACCAAGGCGGCGGTGATCCAGCTCGCCAAGGTGGCGGCGCGTCGAGTACGCCCGCGACGGCATCCGGGTCAACTGCGTCTGCCCGGGCACGTTCCGCTCGGCGATCCACGACGACCTGCCCCCGGAGTCCCTCGACGCCATCGCCGCCCGCCATCCGCTCGGCCTGGGCGCGGCGGCCGACGTGGTGGGCGCGTACTCGTACCTGGCGAGCGAGGCGTCCCGCTGGACGACGGGCGTCGGCGCTGGTCGTCGACGGCGGCTACTCGGCGCCCTGACCGGCCCATCGCGTTTTGTCCCCGGAAGTGGTCGCCAGGGCGACCACTTCCGGGGACAAAACGCAGATCGAGGCGACGAGGCGCCACAAGCGTGTCGCCGACGCCCTTGTGCACCGATGCAAGGGAACAACGGCGGTCGGGCGGGGGTCAAGGAGCCGCCGCAGGCGGCCGAGCGCAGCGAGCTCGTCCTTGACGCCCGCCCGACCGCCCCACCATCGAAGAAGAGGCCGGCCCTGCCGGCCTCTTGGCCGGCCTCGTTGTGTCTTCCCGCCGCCCGACGTTCTTGTCCGTGGAAACGGTCGCCCTGGCGACCGTTTCCGCGGACAAAACGCGGGTTACGGCGACTCGCCGGGGGCCGGGTTGGCGATGCCCCGCATGAAGATCTCGGCGAACGGCTCGGGCCACCGCCTGGGCGGACAGGCGTCCGCCCGTCTTGAGCCACAGGTACGTGTAGTTGTGCATGCCGAGCCAGGCCCGGGCGGTGAGCCACGGGTCGACGTCGCGGAACTCGCCCGTCTCGACGCCCGCCCGCAGGACATCCTCGACCCGGGCCTCGTACACGTGGCGGCGCTTGCGGAACCGCTCGGCCCGCTCGCCGGTCAGCGCCGGGAACTCGTGGAGGAACACCCACACGTGCTCGGGGTAGCGGTGGATGACGTCGAGCAGCTCGTCGCCCAGCCCGGCGAGCTGCTGCGACGGCGTGCCGCCCGCCTCGGCCACGCGGTCGGCGCCGACCATGACCTCGTCCATCACCCGGTCGTGGATGGCGGCGAGCAGCTCCTCCTTGGAGCCGATGTAGTGGTAGAGCGCACCCTTGCCCAGCTCGTTGGCGGTGCACAGCTCGGTGATGCCGGTGGCGTGGTAGCCCTGCTCGGCGAAGACGCGGGCCGACGTGTCGATGATCGCGTCGCGCCGCGCCTGCCAGGTGGGCCTGCGTCGGGATCGGCCGGTCGCTTCCGCCGTTGGCATCGGGAGCGAGACTAGCGGCCGCCTGCACACTGCGACGCGGATCAATAGTCTGACTGGTCGGTACAAGCCGCGCGACGACTCCGGAGGGGACCGCGAGTGAACCCGACGACGCAGGCGGACATGAACTGGTTCGCGGTGCTCGCCCACCACGCCACCCGCGCGCCCGACCGGGCGATCACGGTGTTCGAGGGCGAGGAGACGAGCTACGCCGAGATGGCCGCCCGGGCGGCCGCGCTGGCCGGCGGCCTGGCCGCCGGCGGGGTCGGGCGGGGCGACGTCGTCGCCCTGCTGTCGTACAACTGCCCCGAGTTCCTGGAGACGGTGTTCGCCGCCAACTGCCTCGGCGCGATCGCCATGCCGATCAACTGGCGGCTGGCGGCGCCGGAGGTGCGCTACATCCTCGAGCACTCCGGCGCCCGGGCGCTGGTGTGCGACGAGGCGCTCGTCGACCTGGCCGGCGAGGCGACCAAGGGCATCGAGTCCACGCTCGTGCGGGCCAGCGTCGCCCCCGCCCCGCCCGACGGCTGGACGGCGCTCGCCGACCTCCGGGCGGCCGCCGCGCCGGCCGAGCCGGTCGCGGCCGCGGCCGACGACGTCCACCGGCTGATGTACACGTCGGGCACGACCGGGCGGCCCAAGGGCGTGATGATCACCCACGCCAACCTGGCCTGGAAGAACCTCGCCCACCTGGTCGAGTTCGGCTTCACCGGCGCCGATCTCGGGCTCGCCTGCGGCCCGCTCTACCACGTCGGCGCGCTCGACCTGACGACCACGTCGCTGATCGCCGCCGGGGCGACGACGATCGTCCACCGGGCGTTCGACGCTGCGGCCGTGGTCGACGAGCTGGAGCGGTCGCGGGTGACGACCGTGTGGCTGGCGCCCGCCATGGTCAACGCGATCATGGCGCTGCCCGGCATCGAGGATCGCGACCTCTCTGTCGGTGCGGGTGATCATCAACGGCGGCGAGAAGATGCCGATCCCGCTGATCGAGCGGATCCAGCGGACGTTCCCGTCGGCCTGGTTCGCCGACGCCTACGGCCTCACCGAGACGGTCTCGGGCGACACGTTCCTCGACCGGGACAGCATCGTGGCCAAGCTCGGCAGCGTCGGCCGGCCGTGCCTCTACCTGGAGCTGGACGTCTGGGACGACCAGGGCCGGCCGGTGCCCGCCGGCGAGCGGGGCGAGATCGTGCTGCGGGGCCCCAAGGTCTTCCCCGGCTACTGGCGGGACCCCGACGCCACCGCCCGGGCCTTCGCCGGTGGCTGGTTCCACACCGGCGACATCGGCGTGCGCGACGAGGACGGCTACCTGTTCATCGTCGACCGGCTGAAGGACATGATCGTGTCGGGCGGCGAGAACATCGCCGGGTCGGAGGTCGAGCGGGTGCTCTACGAGCACGACGCCGTGCTGGAGGCGGCCGTGGTGGCCCGCCCCGACGAGCGCTGGGGCGAGGTGCCCGTGGCCTACGTCGTCCTGCGGCCGGGGGCGAGCGTGACCGCGGACGCGCTGATCGAGCACTGCCGGGGGCAGTTGGCCCGGTTCAAGGTGCCCCAGCGAGGTCACCTTCCTCGACGCGCTGCCCCGCAACCCGTCCGGCAAGGTGCTCAAGCGCGAGCTGCGGGGCGGTGCCTGATCTTGCCCACCCCTGCCGCCCGATGCTAAGCAACTGCTCAGCATTGCTGTGCGATCGCACAGCAACCGCGTCCGTGACCGATCAGGGGGAGGGCCGTCCGTGGGCGACCTGAAGTCCGCCGATTTCTTCTTCGACGAGTCGCTCGTCGACGACCCGTATCCGTACTTCGAGGCACTGCGGGCCGAATGCCCCGTGCTGCCGCTCCCCCACCACGGCGTCGTCGCCGTGACCGGCTACGACGAGGCCAACGAGGTCTACCGGGACACCGCGACGTTCTCGTCGTGCAACTCGGTCGTCGGGCCGTTCGCCCGGTTCCCGGTGCCGCTCGAGGGCGACGACGTCTCCGACCTGGTCGACCGCTACCGCGACCAGCTGCCGATGCACGAGCACATGGTCACGATGGACCCGCCCGACCACACCCGCGAGCGGGCGCTGATCATGCGGCTGCTGACGCCCCGGCGGCTGAAGGACAACGAGGCGTTCATGGCCCGCCTCGCCGACCAGCTGCTCGACGAGATCTGCCCCGACGGCCGGTGCGAGTTCATCAGTGCCTACTCCCAGCCCTTCGCCATGCTGACCGTGGCCGACGTGCTCGGCGTGCCCGAGGAGGACCACCAGCGCTTCCGCGAGGGCTTCGGCCTGCTCAAGGGCGTCGGCAAGGTCGGCGAAGGCGAGCGGGGCCGCCCGAGCGAGAACCCGCTCGCCTGGCTCGACGACTGGTTCGCCACCTACATCGAGGACCGGCGCCGGCAGCCCCGCAAGGACGTGCTGACCGACCTCGCGCTGGCGACCTACCCCGACGGCAGCACGCCCGAGGTCGCCAACCTCGTGCGCACCGCCACGTTCCTGTTCGCCGCCGGCCAGGAAACGACGGCCCGGCTGCTGGCCGCGTCGCTGAAGCACCTGGCCGAGAACCCCGAGATCCAGGACGAGCTGCGGGCCGACCACGACAAGATCCCCGCCTTCATCGACGAGGCGCTGCGGGTCGAGAGCCCGGTGAAGGCCGACTTCCGCCTCGCCCGACGCAACACCCAGGTCGGCGGCGTCGAGATCCCCGCGGGCACCCCGGTCATGCTGCTGAACGGGGCCGCCAACCGCGACCCCGGGCGGTTCGAGTGCCCGCACGACTTCCGGATCGACCGGCCCAACGCCGGGGCCCACATCGCCTTCGGCCGGGGGCCGCACTCGTGCCCGGGCGGGCCGCTGGCCCGCGTCGAGGGCCGGGTGAGCCTGGAGCGCATCCTCGACCGGATGCGCGACATCCGCCTGTCGGAGGAGCACCACGGCCCGCCGGGCGGCCGCCGGTTCCACTACGAGCGCACCTGGGTGCTGCGGGGTCTGTCGGACCTGCACCTCGAGTTCGAGCCGGTGGAGGCGGGCCAGTGAGCCGGGTCGCCGTCGTCACCGGCGGGGCGTCGGGCATCGGGCTGGGCGTGTCCCGCCGGCTCGCCGCCGACGGCCACGCGGTCGCGGTCCTCGACCGCAACGGGCCCGGGGCCGAGGCCGCGGCGGACGAGCTGCGGGCGTCGGGCGCCAAGGCCGCGGCCGTCGAGGTCGACGTGGCCGACCGGGCGTCGGTGGCCGCCGCGTTCGACCGCGTGCGGGCCGAGCTGGGGCCGGTCGAGATCCTGGTCACCAGCGCCGGCGTCGAGTCGTTCCAGCCCGTGCTGGACATCACCGCCGACAGCTGGGACCGCATCGTGGGGGTCAACCTCACCGGCACGTTCACGTGCGCCCAGGCGGCGATCCCCGACATGCTGGCCTCGCGCTGGGGGCGCATCGTGACGATCGCTTCGTCGAGCGCCCAGTCCGGGGCGCCGAACATGGCGCACTACGCGGCGTCCAAGGGCGGCGTGATCGGGCTGACCAAGGCGCTGGCGGTCGAGCTCGCCCGCAGCGGCATCACGGTCAACACGATCCCGCCGAGCCTGGTCGACACACCGATGGCGCGGGCGGCCGAGGCGGCCGGCGACTTCCCGGGCGTCGACGTGGTCGGGCCCATGGTGCCGGTCGGCCGGGCCGGCACGCCCGACGACATCGCCGCGGCGTGCTCGTACCTGTGCTCGGAGTCCGCCGACTACGTGACCGGCCAGATCATCGGCGTCAACGGCGGGATGTACATCTGATGGCCAGCCGGGTGGTCCAGTGGACGACGGGCAACGTCGGCAAGCGATCGGTCCGGGCGATCGCTGGCGCACCCCGACCTCGAGCTGGTCGGCTGCTACGCCTGGTCGCCCGACAAGGTCGGCCGCGACGTCGGCGAGCTGTGCGGCATCGACCCGCTCGGCGTGACCGCCACCGACGACGTCGACGCGCTGCTCGCGCTGCGCCCCGACTGCGTCGTCTACAACCCGATGTGGCCGGACGTCGACGAGCTCGTGCGCATCCTCGAGGCCGGCGTCAACGTCGTCACGCACGGCGGCGTTCATCAACGGCCGCGGCCTCGACGCCGCCGACCGCGAGCGCCTCGTCGAGGCGTGCGAGCGGGGCGGCTCGTCGATGTTCGGCACCGGCATCAGCCCGGGCTTCGTCGAGCTGCTGACGCATCGTGACCGCCGACCTCTGCGACCGGATCGACAAGATCACGATCAACGAGGCGGCCGACACGACGCTGCTACGACTCGCCCGCGACGGAGATGCCGGCGGGCTTCGGCCGCCCGATCGACGACCCCGACCTGCCGGCGATGACGGCCGAGGGCACGGCGGTCTTCGGCGAGGCCGTGGCGCATGGTCGCCGACGCGCTCGGCGTCGAGCTCGACGAGATCGTCTGCGAGGCCGAGTACGCGCGAGACGACCGAGGACGTCGTCCTGGACTCGTGGACGATCGCCGGCGGGCTGCGTGGCCGGCGTCGCCGCCAGCTGGCAGGGCCGGGTCGGCGACCGCACCGTCGTCGAGCTCAACGTCCGCTGGAAGAAGGGCCAGACCCTCGAGCCCGACTGGCAGATCGAGGAGGGCTACGTGATCGAGGTCGACGGCCGCCCGACGGTCCGCACGACCCTGCAGTTCCTGCCGCCGCCGGACTTCGAGGCCACGACGTTCGCCGACTTCATGGTGCTCGGGATGATCATGACGGCGATGCCGGCGATCAACGCCATCCCGCGGGTGGTCGCCGCCCCGCCGGGCATCGTCACCTACACCGACCTGCCGCTCCCCCTGCCGCACGGCTGGGTGCCGAACCGCTAGCTGGATGGGGCGGCCGGCGACGCCGGCTGACCGCCGGCGGGCTCAGCCGGGGAGGTCGAGGAAGCGCCGGGCGAGGCGCAGGAGCTGCGCCCGCAGCGTCTCGTCGTCGAGGTCGGCGACGAGCGGGTGCATGACCGCGCCGCCGATGGCGGCCGTGAGCATCGCCGCCGGCACACCGGCCGTCGGGCCCGGCGATCGTCGCCCATCAGCACGCGGTAGAGGCGGTCCATCACGCTCGCGGAACGGCTCGTGGTCGCGCGAAGTAGCGGACGATCACGGGGTCGCCGGAGCAGGTGCTCACCATGCCGCCGGCGCTCGACGGCGAGGTCGATCGATGCGGGCGACCAGCACCTCGCGCGCCCGGGCGCGGTCGGGCTCGGCCTCGGCGGCGTCGATCGACGCCTCGAGACCTCGCCAGCTCGGCCTCGGCGACGGCGAGGACGATCTCGTCCTTGGTCTTGAACTGGTGGTAGACGGCGGCCTTGGTCACGCCGATGGCGTCGGCGATCATCTGCAGCGAGGTCCCGCCGACGCCGTGCTCGGCGAACAGGTCGAGCGCGGCGTCGATGATGCGGGCCTGGGCGGCGCGGTAGCGGGGCGGCGGCTGCGGCGCCGTCGCGGTGCGATGGCACGACCGTAGCCGTGGCCGCGGCTCGCGCCCTAGCCGATCGGCTACTCTTTGCGACTAGCCGATCGGCTAGGCCAGCTGAGGAGGGACCACGGTGCCAGACCCGACGACCGACCCGCAGCTCGACGAGTTCCTGGAGATCCGCAAGCCCGGCGCCCACCTCGACGAGGAGCGTCGTCGCCGACGACTTCGTCCTGATGCTCGGCGTCGACCTCGTCGAACTTCCCGAAGTTCCCGCGGGTCGACGACACCGTCACCTACCCGAAGGCCGACCTCGACATCCGCCAGCAGCTCGACGTCGACTCCGGCGCCGAGCTCGCCCGACTACAGCGGGCCGTACCGGGCCGACCTGCGCTTCACCGACTTCTCCAAGGAGGCCCTGGCCACCAAGTTCCTGCCCGTGGAGCGAGCGCGTACCTGCAGCTCGTGCGTCGACGGCTGGGCCGCCGAGGTGCGCGAAGCGCTACGGCGCCGAGACCGATGGCCGAGATCGAGTGGGCCGCGTGGAACGACCAGATCGTCCCCGAGCTCGAGCGGATGCAGGACGAGTTCCTGCCGGCCGGCACCGGCTACGAGGATCCCGAACCAGCACGTCGGCCGAGGCCGACCGGGCCGCGCACGCGGGTCGATCTACACCGGCCTGTTCACCCCGCGGCCCGAGCACGGTCGAGCTCACCAAGGCCGGAGCTCGTCACGTGGTTCCTCGGCAGCCACGAGTACCTGCTGCAGTGCATCGAGGCGTGGGCCACGCAGATCACCGTGCGCTACGGCCTCGACGTGATGTTCGACATCCAGTGGACGCTGTGGGGCGACACGGTGCTGCCGGGCGTGAAGAAGCTCAAGGCCGAGTACCTCGGCATCACCGGCAACACCGTCGCGGACTGGATGAAGGACCTCCAGATCGACGCCACCGCCCTGCCGGGCAAGGCCTTCGACCTCTCCTTCGAGATGCCCGAGCCCGACGTCGGCATCATGACGTTCAACCGCTGCGTCGCCGTCGACCAGTGGGAGGCGATGGGCCGGCCCGGACATCCTCGAGAAGAACTGCCACTCGACCTGCCCGAAGTCGATGATCGTGACGACCAAGATGTACAACCCGAACATGAAGGTCGACATCCTCGCGATCCCGCCCCGCGTCGACCCGGGCGACGTGTGCTGCAAGTGGCGGTTCAGCATGCGCGACGAGAACGACCCCGAGTACGTCCCGGTCGAGCTGACCAGCAAGCCGCAGGACTGAGCCGGGGTCCGGCGATCAGCGTTTTCTACGCGGAAGCGGTCGCCCTGGCGACCGTTTCCGCGTAGAAAACACCATGGCGCTTGTCACCGTGGAGGAGGGCCGCTTTCGCGGCGTGCCCGCGATGGTCCTGCGGGCGGGGGAGCTGTCGGCCACCTTCCTCCCCGACCTGGGCATGACCGGGGTGTCGCTCCGTCACCGGGGCCGGGAGCACCTGGCGCTGCCCGGCGGCCTGCCCGCCCTGCGCTCGGGCGCCACCCTGGGGCTCCCGCTGCTGGCGCCGTGGGCCAACCGGCTGGGCGCGTCGCGCTACCGCGCCGCCAACGTCGGCGTCGATCTGGCCGGCCTCCCGCTGCGCACGGACGGGCGCGGTCTCCCGATCCACGGGCTGCTGGTCGGGCGCCCGGGCTGGCGGGTCGAGCACCGCGGCCGCCCGCGGCGGCGTCGCCCGCCTGCGGGCCGCCATCGACGTCGACGCCCCGGCATTCCCGTTCCCGCACCGGATCGAGGTCGGGGTGGCCGCCCGCGACGGCCGCCTCACCGTGGACACGACGGTGATCCCGACCGGGCGGCGGCGTGTGCCGGTGGCGTTCGGCTGGCACCCCTACCTGCGGGTGCCGGGCACGCCGCGGGGCCGCTGGCGCCTCGACCTGCCGGCGCGCACCCACCTGGCGCTCGACGACCGCGGCATTCCCACCGGCCGGGCGGCTCCCGAGCCCGCCGAGGGCGAGCGCATCGGGCGGCGGACCTTCGACGACCTCTACCTGCTCGGCCGCGACCGGCGCCTCGGCCTCGTGGCGGACGACGGCGCGTCGGTCACCGTGGAGATGGGCCGCGGCTACACGCACGGGCAGGTGTGGGTGCCGCCAGGCCGGCCGTTCGCGGCGCTCGAACCGATGACGGCGCCGACCAACGCCCTGGTGGACGGAACCGCGGCGCTGGTCGGCCCCGGCGACGGCTTCACGGCCAGCTTCACGATCGCGCTCACCCCCGGCGGGTGAACCCCTCGGCGGCGCCCGAGCCGAGAGTGGCGGCATGCGCACCGCCCCGCCGCTCGCCCCGGCCCGCCGCCGGGCGCCGCTCCTGCGCGTCCTCCTGTGCCTGTCCGGCGTCCTCGCGCTGGTCGCCGCCGGGTGCGGCGATGACGGCAACGCCGAGACCGGCTCGTCCGGCGAGTCGGACGGCGGCCCCCCGCTCGAGGGGACCACCTGGCAGCTGACGGCGGACGCGCCGCTCGGCGTGGCGCTCGCCAACGCTGATGTGACCGCCCGGTTCGAGGACGGCAAGCTCAGCGGCCGCAGCGGCTGCAACCAGTACAGCGGCACCTACGAGGTCGACGGCGACGCGCTCACGATCGGCCCGAACATCGCCAGCACGAACATGGCGTGCCCGGCGCCACAGATGGCGGTCGAGCAGGCGTACCTCGCCAAGCTGCCCAAGGTCGCCGGCTTCGCGATCGACGGCGACACGCTGACCCTGACGAACGACGCCGGCGATACGACGCTGAAGTACCAGGCGACCGACGCCGCCGCGGCCATCCAGGGCCAGTGGGAGGCGACCAGCTACTACGCCGGCACCGCGGTGACGTCGGTGCTGGGCGGGGCGACGCTCACGGCCGAGTTCGGCAGCGACGGCACGGTCACCGGCAACACGGGCTGCAACACCTTCACCGGCCCGTACGAGATCGACGGCGAGAACATCACGATCGGCCCGCTGACGACCACCCTCGCCGCCTGCGGCACCCCGGAGCTCGACCAGCAGCAGGCCAGCTACCTGAACGCGCTCGACCTGGCCCGCACGTTCGAGGTCGCAGCCGGGCGGCTCGACCTGTTCCGCGACGGCCACACGATCGCGGTCACGTACGCCAGCGGCGGCTAGTTCCAGCTTTTGTCCCCGGAAGTGGTCGCTCTGGCGACCACTTCCGGGGACAAAACGCGTCGGTCAGGGCGCCCGGCCGAGCATCTCGGCCATGTTGTCGTGGTAGAAGCGGTACTGGTCGGCGTCGCCGACCGCCGTCAGGGTCTCGGCGAACTTGGCGAGCGGGTCGCGGCCGCCCTCCGGGTGGGGGTAGTCGGTCGAGAACATGAACAGCTCGGGCCCGGCGTGCTCGATCATCCAGCCGACGTCCTCGCCGGGGAACGGCGTGAACTTGAGGTGGCGGCGGACGTACTCGCTCGGCTTGCCGGCCAGGCGGGTCAGCGGCTCCTCCGTCCGCCGGAACGCCCGGACCCCGTAGTCGAGCTGGTGGAGCCACGACACCACCCAGCCGGCGCCCTGCTCGATGCACCCGCCCCGCAGAGCCGGGAACCGGTCGAACAGGCCGTCGTAGATCAGCGCCCCGAGGAACAGGGCCGGGGAGTGGTGGATGGCCAGGAAGTCCTTCGAGCGGATGTTCTCCCCGCCGCCGAGGTGGTCGGTGACCGGCATGGCGTTGTTGTGGAACGCCCGGTCGAGGAGCCGGCCGCCCCCGCCGACATGGAGGACGAAGGGCACGCCGGCGCGGGCGAGCGCGTCCCACACCGGGTCGAGGTCGGGATGCGTGGGCGCCCGCTCGCCCGCGGCGGTGCTCGGGACCATGACGGCGGCGCAGCCCAGCCCGATCGCCTCGTCGACCGCGGCGAGAGCGCGCCGCGGGGTCGACCAGCGAGACGTAGCCGACGGGCAGGAGGCGCTCGTCGTGCTCGCAGAACTCGGCGACCGCCGCGTTCTGGGCGGAGCAGCCCGCGTACAGGCGGCCGACGTCGCGGCCGGCGAACATCGCGGTGGCGAACGTGGCGAACACGAGCTGGCCCTCGAAGCCGAACAGGTCGAGGGCCCGGCTGCGCTCGACCGGGTCGAACGCGCCGATGGCCTGCCAGCCCTTGTCCTTGAGCAGCCGCTGCTCCGCCTCGGCCGCCAGCGTGGCGTCGGCGCGGCGGCGGTCGGCCTGGTTGATCGCGGCGGCGAGCACCGGTTCGAGCGCGTCCATGCCGCCGCGGCGCAGGCGGTCGCGGTAGTCGGCCGCGATGTGGTCGTCGAGGAAGTCCGCCAGCTCCATCAGGTGGCTGTCGGCGTCCAGGATGCGTCGTGCCCCGGCGTAGGTCACGGAGGCCCCCCTCGATAGCTAGTGACAATCTGTCAGCTGCCCGCACTGTGGCACCCAGGTCGCGCCGAGCGCAACCCCTCAACCCGGTGGTACCGGCCCGCCGGCGAGCGCGGCGAGCGAGCCCGACACGATCGTCATGAAGCTCTCCTCCAGGAGCGCGGCGTTGGCGGGCGTGGGATCGCGGCGCCACCGGCCCAGCAGCGGGTCGATCAGCGACAGCAGCAGCGCCGTCGTCGTCCCGGCGATCTCGTCGCCGAGCCCGAGCTCGCAGCGCGCCTGCGCCGCGAAGGCGCGCACGGTGGCGGCGTCCCGCCGGCGCTGGTCGCGGCGGACCTCGGGGCTCAGGGCCCCGGCCGACTGCAGCGTGGCGAACAGGTGCCCGCGCTCGGCGGCCGCCCGCAGGGCGCCGTGCACCAGCGCCCGGTACATCCCGAGCAGCGACCCGGCGGCCATGACCTCCGCGGCGAGCTGGTCGTGGAGGTGCACGGTCTCGCGCCGGTAGACGGCGGCGATCAGCTCCTCCCGGTTGGGGAAGTGCCGGTACACCAGCGGCCGGCTGACGCCCGCCCGCTCGGCCACCGCCTCCATCGTGACCGCCTCGGCCGACCCGCCGGCCGCCAGCGCCGCTGCCGCGTCGAGCAGCACCTCGCGCCGCTCGTCCCGGCGCAACCGACCGGCGTCACGCGCGCGCTCCATCGCACCATCCTCGCACCACCCCGGACCCGTCAGGGGCCGACCCTTGTGCGTTGATGTTCGATCATGTTAGAAGAAACAACGTCGAACGTCGCCGCGTCGGGGGGGTGTGGTGGTCGCAGCCGAGGACGCGGTGCTCGCCATGCGGGGCATCTCCAAGCGGTTCGGGGCCACCCACGCGCTCGACGGCGTCTCGCTCGACCTGCGCGCCGGGGAGGTCCATGCGCTCGTCGGCGAGAACGGCGCCGGCAAGTCGACGCTGATCAAGATCATGACCGGCGTCTACCCGCCCGACGACGGGGAGGTGCTGCGTCGACGGCGAGCCCGTGTCGCTGCGGAGCGCCGCCGACGCCCAGCGGCTCGGGGTCGCCGCCATCTACCAGGAGCCGCTGATCTTCCCCGACCTCAGCGTGGCCGAGAACATCTTCATCGGCCACCGCGACCGGGGCGGGTCGTGCGCTGGCGGAAGATGTGCGCCGACGCCGCGGCGATCCTCGACCGGCTCGACGTGCGGCTCGACCCCCGGATGCCGGCCGCCGGGCTGCCCGTGGCCGCCCAGCAGGCCGTCGAGATCGCCAAGGCGATCTCGCTCGACGTGCGGGTGCTCATCATGGACGAGCCCACCGCCGCGCTGTCCGCCCACGAGGTCGCGCGCCTGTTCCGGCAGGTCCGCCAGCTCCGCGCCGAGGGTGTCGCCGTCCTGTTCATCAGCCACCGGCTGGACGAGGTGTTCGAGATCGCCGACCGGATCTCCGTGTTCCGCGACGGCCGTCACATCTCGACCGCCGCCCGGGCCGACGTCACCACGCGGCGGGCTGATCGCGCGCCATGGTCGGGCGGGAGGTCGCCGACTTCTACGCCCGCAGCGAGCACCGCGGCGGCGAGCTGGTCCTGCGGGTCCGCGGACCTCGGCCGCACCGGCGAGTTCTCCGGCGTCGGCTTCGACCTGCACCGGGGCGAGGTGCTCGGGCTTCGCCGGCCTCGTCGGCGCCGGGCGCACCGACGTCGCGCTCGCGCTGTTCGGCATCGCCCCGGCCGAGGCCGGGACGATCGAGCTGCGACGGCCGGCCGGTCGACGATCCGCACGCCGCGCCAGGCGCATGGACCTGGGCATCGCCTACGTGTCCGAGGACCGCCGCCAGCGTCGGCCTGTCGCTGCCCCAGTCGGTCACCGCCAACATCACGCTGCCCGACGCTGCGCCGCTACGTGTCCCGCCTCGGCCTCGTCGACCGCCGGGCCGAGCGCGGCCACGGCCGAGCGCGTTCCGCGAGCCAGCTCGGCATCCGCACGCCGTCGAGCCTGAACCAGCCCGTCGGCCTGCTCTCGGGCGGCAACCAGCAGAAGACGATGCTCGCCAAGTGGCTCAACACCGAGCCGACCGTGCTCATCCTCGACGAGCCGACCCGCGGCATCGACGTCGGCGCCAAGGCCGAGGTCCACCACATCGTCGACGAGCTGGCCGCGCCAGGGCGTGGCCATCATCCTCATCTCGTCGGACCTGCCCGAGGTGCTGGCGATGAGCGACCGGGTGCTGGTCATGCGCGAGGGCGCGCCAGATGGGCCTGTTCGATCGCACGGAAGCGACCGAGGAGCGGGTCATGACCGCCGCGGTGGGCGTGGCATGACCGCAGCGCCGCTGTGGCTCCGGCCCGAGCGGGTCAGGGAGCTGTCGCTCCTCGGGGTGATCGTGGCCGCGCGTCGTGATCTTCAGCTTCCTGGTCGACGACTACTACTCAGCGGCCGGTTCTTCAACCGGGTCACGACCAGCGTCGCCATCACGGCCGTCCTCGCCGTCGGCGCAGACCCTGGTCATCATCACCCGCAACATCGACCTGTCGGTCGGCTCGATCGTCGGGGTGACCGCCTACCTGACCGGCGAGTTCGCCGCCGCCCACCACGGCGCCTCGCCCGCGCTGGCGATCGCCCTCGCCATCGGCGATCGGCGCCGTGCTCGGCACGATCAACGGGACGTACTCGTGGCCTACGGGCGGGTGCCGGCGATCATCGTCACGCTCGGCACGCTGGCGATCTACCGCAGCTGGCTGGTGTCCCACGCGCGACGCCAAGACCATCACGGCCGACTCCCTGCCGGCGTGGATCGTCGACCTGCCCACCCGCACGGTGTTCCAGCGTCGGCGGCCTGGACATCCGGCTGCGTCGTGGCGGTCGTGATCGTGATCGTGGCGGTGCTCCAGGTCGCCCTGGCCCGGCTGCGCTGGGGCCGCCGCCTCTACGCCATCGGCTCCAACCCCGAGGCGGCCGTCCAGACCGGCCTGCCCACCCGGCGGCTGGTGCTCGGCGCGTTCGTCGCCTGCGGCGCGCTCTCCGGGCTGGCCGGCTTCCTGTTCCTCGCCCGCTTCGGCACGATCACCGTCGTCGCCGGCCAGGGCCTGGAGCTGGACTCGGTGGCGGCCGCGGTCGTGGGTGGCGTGAGCGTGCTCGGCGGCTCGGGCACGCTGGTCGGCGCCTTCCTCGGCGCCGTCCTCATCGACATGCTCGACCAGAGCCTCGTCCGGGTGCCGCAGGTGAGCGAGTTCTGGCGCGACGCCATCCTCGGCGCGCTGATCCTCGCCGCGGTGGTGGCCGACGTGGCCATCGGGAGGCGGTTCCAGCGCCGGTGGTCGGCCGAGGCCCGGCCCCACACCCGCCTCGACGACGGCGACGGCGACGACCCCGGCGACGGCCCCCGCCGTCGTGCCGGCCCTGACCGCGGCGGACCACGGAGGCGAGGTGACCGATGCCTGGTGGGCCGCACCGGAGCTGGGAGCTGCTGCTGGCGGTGATCCTCGTCGGCGACGATCGCCTACAACGCCACCCAGTCGCCCGTCTACCTCGACGTCGACAACTTCGTGAACCTGTTCCGGCTGTCGATCGAGAAGGTGATCATCGCCGTGTCGATGACGTTCGTCATCATCAACGGCGAGATCGACCTGTCGGTCGCGTCGGTGATGGCGTTCTCGGCCTGCGTCCTCGCCTCGGCGCACCAGGGCGGGCGTCCCCTTCGCCGCTGGCGATCGTCCTGGCGCTGGCCGCGGGCGCGGCGGCCGGGCTCGTCCAGGGCCAGGTGCGTCGCCCGCACCGGCATCTCGTCGCTGGTCGTGACGCTGGCCGGCCTCATCGGCTTCCGGGGCGCCGCCCGCATCCTGCTGGAGGACCGCTCGATCGGCGAGCTTCCCCGGCTGGTTCGAGGACCTCGGCCGGGCCGACTTCCTCGGGCCGATGCCGTTCGCGCTGGTGCTGTTCGTCGCGATGCTGGTGGTCGGCGGGATCGTCCTCCACACGGGCGCCTTCGGCCGCAAGGTCTTCGTCATCGGCGACAACGCCGACGTCGCCCGCTACTCGGGCGTCGACGTCGCCCGCGTGAAGCTGACGATCTTCACGCTGTCGGGTCTGGTCGCCGGCATCGCGGGCGTGCTCTTCGCCGCCCGCCTCGGCTCGATCCGGGCGAACGTCGGCGAGGGCTTCGAGCTCGACATCATCACGATGGTCCTGCTCGGCGGCGTGAGCATCTTCGGCGGCTCGGGCTCGATGGTCGGCGTGGGGCTGGCCATCTGCATCGTGCTCAACCTGCGCAACGGGCTCGGCCTGGCCAACGTCGAGCCCAACACCCAGACGGGCGTCATCGGGGCGCTGCTGATCGTCTCGGTGCTGGCGCAGAACCTGCTCGACCGGCTGCCGCTGCGCCGCCCCGGCAGCGGCGGCGGAGGCATGACCCGCGGAGGGATCGACGCCGGGGCGCTCCCCGGCGAGAAGGAGAGGGAAGATGAGAGCACACAAGCTGTTGGCGCGGGTTGCTGAGCCTGGCGCTCGTCATCGGCCGCGTGCGGCAACGACGACAACAACTCGAGCACGTCGGACGAGGGGTCGTCCGGCGGGGGCGCGGCCTCCGGCGAGACCGTCGACATCCAGGGCGGCGACGCCATGTCGTCGATCCTGCTGCCGAAGTGCACGGGCATCGCGGTGTTCGACCAGGCCAACGAGGGCGCCCAGGAGGCGGCCGCAGGAGCTCGGCACCGACGACCCCGAGTTCCTCGGGCCGTCCACGTGCGAGGACCGCGACCGGCCAGATCGAGACCGTGACCAACGCCGCCACCCAGGGCGTCGACGCGGTGATGATCTCGAACAACGCCGGCGAGCAGATCGAGTCGGCCGTCGACGCCGCCACCGACGCCGGACGTCAAGGTCGTGAGCTGGGACTCGCCGATCCCGTCGGGCGAGGGCGAGAGCCTGTTCGTCGCCCAGGTCGACTTCGACGAGACCGGCGTGGTCATGGCCGACATGGCGCTCGACATCCTGGGCGACGAGGGCGGCGAGTTCGCCATCCTGTCGGCCTCCCCGGACGCCGCCAACCAGAACGCCTGGATCGACGCGATGAAGACCGCGCTCGAGGACGAGAAGTACGCCAACCTCAAGCTCGTCGACACCGTCTACGGCAACGACGACGCCGACGAGTCCTACAACCAGGCGCTGGCGCTGGTCGACAAGTACCCGGACCTCAAGCTGATCATGGCGCCCGACGACCGTCGGCATCGCCGCCGCCGGCAAGGCCATGACCGACGAGGGCCTGTGCGACACGGTGAAGGTGTCCGGCCTCGGCCTGCCCGAGGAGATGAAGGCGTACACCGAGAGCGGCTGCGCGCCGAAGTTCGCGCTGTGGAGCTTCGTCGACCTCGGCTACCTCACCTACTACGCCACCTACGGCATCGCCACCGGCCAGATCGAGGCCGACGAGGGCGCAGACGTTCACGGCCGGCCGGCTGGGCGACTACACGATCGAGAAGGATCCGACCCGCGACAGCGGCCTGCGGGTCGTCATGGGCCCGTTCACCGTCTACGACAAGGACAACATCGACGCGTGACCCGGCGGGACGGGCGGGGCGGATCGACCGCCCCGCCCGCCGCCGGTGACGAGGAGGACGACGGCGCGTGCACCGGTACGGCTTCACGCTGAAGGTCCGGCCCGAGCTGGTCGACGACTACCGGCGGCACCACGCCGCGGTCTGGCCCGAGATGCTCGACGCGCTGCGCCGGGCGGGCTGGCACAACTACTCGCTGTTCCTGCGGCCCGACGGCACGCTGTTCGGCTACGTCGAGACACCCGGCACGCTCGCCGACGCGCAGGCGGCCATGGCCGCCGAGCCGGTCAACGAGCGCTGGCAGGCGCTGATGGCGCCCTACTTCGACGGCGACGGCCGTCCCGCCGACCAGATGATGCGGGAGCTCGACGAGGTGTTCCACCTGGACTGAGAAAGGAGGTGACGATGGACGCATCCGGGACGCCCGAGGTGGACGACCTGGTGGCGCGCTCGCACGCCCTCGGGGCCGATCCCCGGGTGACCAACTACGGCGGCGGCAACACGTCGGCCAAGGCCCTCGTCGACGACCCGGTCACCGGCGAGCCGGCCGAGGTGCTGTACGTCAAGGGCTCGGGCGGCGACCTCGGGACGCTGCGCCCCGACGGCCTCGCCAGCCTGCGCCTCGACCGGGTCCGGGCGCTGCGGGGCGTCTACCGCGGCGTCGACCACGAGGACGAGATGGTCGCCGCCTTCGACCACTGCCGCTGGGGCACCGGCGGGGCCGCGCCCTCGATCGACACGGCCATGCACGCGCTGGTCGACGCGCCCCACGTCGACCACCTCCATCCCGACGCGGTCATCGCCCTGGCCGCGGCCGCGGACGGCGAGGCGCTCACCAAGGAGTGCTTCGGCCGCGAGCTGGCCTGGGTCCCGTGGCGGCGGCCCGGCTTCGAGCTCGGCCGGCAGATCGCCACGCTCGCCGCCGGCAACCCCGGGCTGCGGGGCGTCGTCCTCGGCGGCCACGGCCTGACCACCTGGGCCGACACGTCCGAGGCCTGCCAGGCGCTGTCGCTCGACGTGATCGCCCGGGCCGAGCGGTTCATCGCCGAGCGGGGCCGGCCCGACCCCCTCGGCCCGGTGCGCCCGGGCTTCGAGGCGCTGCCCGCCGCCGAGCGCCGCCGGCTCGCGGGCCTGCTCGCCCCCCACGTCCGGGGCCTGTGCTCGACCGACGGTCGGGTGGTCGGGCGCCTCGACGACAGCGATCTCGTGCTCGACTCGCTCGCCCGCGAGGGCATGGTGCGGGTCGCGCCGCTGGGGACCTCGTGCCCCGACCACTTCATCCGCACCAAGGTGCGGCCGCTGCTGCTCGACCTGCCGCCCAGCGCCCCGGTGGACGACCTGGTGGCCCGGCTGCGCGAGCTGCACGCCGCCTACCGCGACGACTACGCCGCCTACTACCGCCGGCACGCCACGCCGGACTCGCCGCCGATGCGGGGCGCCGACCCGGTGATCGTGCTGGTCCCGGGCGTCGGCATGTTCAGCTTCGGCGCCGACGCCCGGGCGGCGCGCATCGCCGGCGAGTTCTACGTCAACGCCCTCAACGTCATGCGGGGGGCCGAGGCGGTGTCGACCTATGCGCCGATCGACGAGGCCGAGAAGTTCCGCATCGAGTACTGGGCGCTGGAGGAGGCCAAGCTCCGCCGTCTGCCCCCGCCCAAGCCGCTGGCCGGCCGTGTCGCACTGGTCACCGGGGCGGCGTCGGGCATCGGCCGGGCCATCGCGGCCCGCCTGGGCGCCGAGGGCGCCGCGGTCGTGCTGGCCGACCGCGACCGGCCCGGCGCCGAGGCGGTCGCCGCCGAGATGGGCGGCCCGGACGTGGCCACCGCCGTCGAGGTCGACGTGAGCGACGAGGACGGCGGTGACGGCGGCCGTCCGGGCCGCGGCCGCGACCTACGGCGGCGTCGACCTGGTCGTGAACAACGCCGGGCTGTCGATCTCCAAGCCCCTGGTCGAGACCTCGGCCGACGGACTGGGACCTCCAGCACCGGATCATGGCCCGGGGCTCCTTCCTGGTGAGCCGGGAGGCGGCCCGGGTCATGGCGGACCAGGGCCTGCCGGCCGACATCGTCTACGTCGTGTCGAAGAACGCGGTCGTCGCCGGCAAGGACAACGTCGCCTACGGGGCGGCCAAGGCCGACCAGGCCCACCAGGTCCGCCTGCTGGCCGCCGAGCTCGGGCCGCTCGGCGTGCGGGTCAACGGCGTGAACCCCGACGGCGTCGTGCGGGGTTCGGGCATCTTCGAGGGCGGCTGGGGTGAGGAGCGCGCCCGGGTGTACGGCGTGTCCCGCGAGGAGCTCGGCAGGTTCTACGCGGGCCGGACCGTGCTCGGCCACGAGGTGCTGCCCGAGCACGTGGCCGACGGCGGTGTTCGCGCTGTGCTCGGGCGAGCTGGCGTTGACGACGGGCACCATCCTGCCGGTGGACAGCGGGGTGCCGATGGCGTTCCTACGGTGAGGGGAGAGGAGCCGAGATGACGATCGACCGCAGCCGCATCGACGAGGACAACGAGATCCGCCTGGCCTGGCACGAGTCCGACCTCGCGCACACGCTCGACGTCGTGGCCCGGGCCGGGGTGGACGGCGAGGCCGTCGTGGCCGAGGTGGCCCGGTTCAGCGCCGCGGCCCCGTCGTGGGCCGTCGGCACCGGCGGCACCCGCTTCGGCCGCTTCCCCGGCGGCGGCGAGCCGCGCGACCACGGTCGAGAAGATCGACGACGTCGCCGCCCTCAACGCCCTGACCGGCGCCAACCGCACGGTGAGCCTGCACGTGCCGTGGGACGACCCCGGGCTGGCGCGGGCGCCGCCGCCCTGCGCCGCCACGCCGACGAGCGGGGCATCGGCTTCGACGCCATGAACTCCAACACGTTCCAGGACAACCCCTCGACCACCGGCGACGGGGCGGTGTCCTACAAGTTCGGCTGCCTGGCCAACGTCGACGCCGGGCGTCCGCCGGGCGCGCGATCGAGCACAACCACTACGTGATCGACCTCGGCGTCGCAGCTCGGGTCGCGGGCGCTCACCGTGTGGCTCGGCGACGGCATGAACCACCCGGGCCAGGCCAGCTTCCGGCGGCCAGTTCGAGCGGGTGCTGGCGGGGCTGCGCGAGATCCACGCCCACGCTGCCCGACGACTGGGAGATGTACACCGAGCACAAGCCCTACGAGCCGGCCTTCTACTCGTCGGTCAACAACGACTGGGGCACGTCGCTGCTCCTGGCCCAGGGCACCGGCGACCGGGCCAAGTGCCTGGTCGACCTCGGCCACCACCTGCCCAACACCAACATCGAGCAGGTGGTGTCGCCGCCTGGCGATGGTCGGGCGGCTCGGCGGCTTCCACTTCAACGACTCGAAGTACGGCGACGACGACCTGACCGTCGGGTCGATCACGCCGTACCAGCTCTTCCTCATCGTGGGCGAGCTGCTGGACGCCGGCGGCGGCGCGCATGCCCGACGCCGCCTACATGATCGACGAGAGCCACAACCTCAAGGACCCGCTCGAGGACCTCATCCAGGCCACCGACGCCATCCAGGTGGCGCTCGCCCAGGCGCTGCTGCGTCGACCGGGCCGACCTGGCCGACGCCCAGGAGGCCAACGACCCGGCCCGGGCCGGCGGAGGTGCTGCACCGGCGGGTTCCGCACCGACGTGCGGCCGCTGGTGGCCGAGGCCCGGCGCCGCAACGGTGCCGCGCTCGACCCGCTGGCGACGTACCGGCGCCGTCGGCTACCGGGCGGCCACCGTGGCCAGCCGGGGGGCCGACGCGGTGGCCACGGGCCTCTAGTGGACCCCCGGGCAGCGTCCGCAGGCCCGGTGGTGGCGGCGGTCGACTTCGGCGCGTCGTCGATCCGGGTGTGCCGGGTCGACCTGGGCGCCCGGCCGCCGGCGCTGGACGTCGTCCACCGCCACGCCCACGAGCCGGTGCCCGACGGCGGCGGCCACCTGCGCTGGGACTGGGACCGGCTGGTGGCCGAGATGGAGCGAGGCCTGGCCGCGGCCGTCGCCCGGGGGCCGCTGGCGTCGATCGGGGTCGACACCTGGGGCGTCGACTACGGCCTGCTCGACGGGCGGGGCACGCTCGTGGCGGCGCCGTTCTCGTACCGCGACGACCGGACGGCCGGGTACAGCGCCGTCGTCGACGCCGTGGGCGGGGCCGCCGTGTTGTACGCGGCCACCGGCGTCGCGCTGCAGGCGTTCAACACGATCTTCCAGGTGGCGGCCCACGACCGCGACGAGCTGGCCCGGGCCCGCCACCTGGTGCTGCTGCCCGAGCTGCTGGTCCACCACCTGACGGGGGCGATCGTCGGCGAGTGGACGAGCGCGGGCACGACCGGGCTGGTCGACATCGCCGCGGGCGCGTGGTCCGGCGAGCTGGCCGCCGCCGTCGGCCTCGACCCGGCGCTGCTGCCGCCGATCGCCGCCGCCGGAACGCGGGTCGGCTCGTGGCACGGCGTGCCGGTCCACCTGGTCGGCGGCCACGACACGGCGTCGGCGGTCGTGGCCATGGGGGCGGACCCCGGGCCGGGGGCGGCGTTCGTGTCGGCCGGGACGTGGCTGCTCGTCGGCCGGGAGCAGGACGCACCGGACCTGGGCGAGGCGGCGCGGGCCGCCAACTTCACCAACGAGATGGGGGCGCTGGGCGGCGTCCGGCTGCTCAAGAACCTGGCCGGCGCGTGGCTGGTCGAGGGGTGCCGGCCGGCGTGGGGCGACCCGCCGGTCACCGACCTGCTGGCGGCCGCCGCGACCTGGGGCGGCGACCTGCCGCTGCTCGACGTGGCCGACGAGCGCTTTCTCCACCCGTCGGACATGCTGGCGGAGGTGACGGCGGCACTCGGGCTCGGGATCGACGCGGCGCCGCCGCTCGTCGTGGCGGCCATCGTGGCCTCGCAGGCGGCGGGCACGGCCGTGGTGCTGGAGCGGCTGGGCGGCGTGACCGACGTGGCCGTGTTCGGCGGCGGCGGCCGCTCCGCGCTGTACCGGCGGTGGCTGGCGGAGCGGACCGGGCTGCCGGTGGCCCAGGGCCCGGTCGAGGCGACCGCACTGGGGAACGCCCTCGTGCAGGGCATCGCGCTGGGGGTCTACGCCGACCTGGCCGACGCCCGGTCCCACCTGGCGCCGGCGCACGCCACCGCGGGGGGACAGTGAGCGAGCGAAGCGAGCGAACCATGGGTGCAGTGCCCTACTCGGCACGCAGTGCCGATCGCTCACTGCGTGCATCCCGAAGGGTGCACCAGTGAGCATCGAGGCGGTCGACCGGCTCGCGCAGATCGAGCACCGGGTCCGGACCGCGGGCCGGGTCAAGGTCGCCGAGCTGGCCGAGGAGCTGGACGTCAGCGAGATGACCATCCGCCGCGACCTCGACCTGCTGGCCGAGCAGGGCATGGTGCAGCGGATCCGGGGCGGGGCCGTGGCCCTCGGCCCCCAGCCGTTCGCCCAGCGGTTCAGCCGCCAGGCCCGGGCCAAGGACCGCATCGCCGCCAAGCTGGCCGACCTCGTGGGCGACGGCGGCGCCATCGGGGTCGATGCGTCGTCGACGCTCCAGCGCCTGGCGGGGACGCTCGGCCGGCCCCGCGAGCTGACGGTCGTCACCAACGGGCAGGACACGTTCCAGGCGCTGCAGGACGTGCCCGGCGTGACCGTCCTGCTCACGGGGGGTCAGCTCGACCCCCGCACCGGCAGCCTGGTGGGGCCGATGGCCACCCGGGCGGCCCGGGAGGTGCTGCTGCGCCGGCTGTTCGTGTCGGCCGCCGCGCTCGACCCCCGGCACGGCACGTCCGAGGCGACGCTGGAGGAGGCCGAGGTCAAGCTGGCCCTGGCCGACGTCGCCGCCGAGGTGGTGGTGGCCGTCGACGCCAGCAAGCTCGGGCAGCGGGCGCCGGCCCGGGGCCTGCCGCCCGAGCGGGTGGACCTGCTGGTGACCGAGCTCGACCCGGCCGACCCCCGGCTCGACCCGTACCGGGACGGGTGGCAGATCAGGTGAGTCGACCGAGCCGGGACGGCGGCCTGCGCCAGGCGGCGGAGACGCTGCGGTCGGTGCGTCCGGTTCGGGCCGGTCGAGACCGACCCGGTCGAGCGTCGGCTGGCCCGGGCCGCGTCGGTCGACGACCTGCGCCGGATCGCCAAGCGGCGGCTGCCCGGCGGCGTGTTCGACTACATCGACGGCGGCGCCGAGGACGAGCGCACCCTCGCCGCCAACCAGGCCGCCTTCGCCGGCACCGGCTTCCGCCCGCGGGTGCTGCGGGGCGTCGAGCGAGGTCGACATCGCCACGCACCATCGCTCGGCCGGCCGCTCGCCTACCCGCTGGTGCTCGCGCCCACCGGCTTCACCCGCATCGCCGACCCCGCAGGGCGAGCTCGCCGTCGCCCGGGCCGCCGACGCGGGCCGGCCTGCCCTACACGCTGTCGACGCTGAGCACCCGCTCGATCGAGGAGGTCGCGCGCGGTCAGCGACGGCCGGCTCTGGTTCCAGGTCTACGTGTGGCGGGACCGGGGCCTCGTCAAGGAGATGATCGAGCGGGCCGCCGCCGCCGGGCTACGAGGCGCTCGTGCTCACCGTCGACACCGCGGTGCTCGGCCGCCGCGAGCGCGACGTGCGCCGCGGCTTCTCGCTGCCGCCGAAGATCGGTCCCGGCACGCATCGTCGACGGCGCCCTCCACCCGGCGTGGACCTGGGCGTTCGTGCGCAGCGAGCCGATCCGCTTCGCCAACGTCGCCGGGCCGCGACGTCGGCGACGGCGCCTCGCCGGTCGACGCTCGCCGACTACATCAACACCCAGTTCGACCCGTCGCTGTCGTGGGACGACGTCGACTGGCTGCGCTCGGTGTGGGACGGGCCCGATCGTGATCAAGGGCATCCAGACCGTCGACGACGCCGTGCTCGCCGCCGACGCGGGCGTCGACGCCATCGCGCTCTCGAACCACGGCGGCCGCCAGCTCGACGGCGCCCCCGCCACCTTCGACCTGGTCGCCCCGGTCGCCGACGCGGTCGGCGGCCGCAGCCGAGATCATCTGCGACGGCGGCGTGCGCCGCGGGCAGCGACATCGTCAAGGCGGTCGCCGCCGGCGCCACGCGCCGCCATGGCCGGCCGGGCCTACCTCTACGGCCTCGGCGCCGCCGGCGAGCGGGGCGTCGACCACGTCCTCGGCCTGCTCGCCGAGGACGTCCGCCGCACGATGGCCCTGGTCGGCGCGCGCACGGTCGCCGACCTGACCCCCGATCTCGTCACCTCGTGACCTTCGGCCCTTCCGCGAGCCGAGCGCCAGGCCGCAAGATCGTCTCGTGCAATCGGACACGAGACCGGGCCGAGGCCTCGCGGCCCTGGCCGCCGCCGTCCTCGCCGCCGTTCGCGCTCGCCGGCGCCTGCGGGAGCGGGGGCGACGACCTGCCCGCGGTGGACGGGCCCGTGTCGCCCAACATCGAGGTCCACGCGTCCGAGATGATGTACACGCCCGACGCCATCGCGGTGGAGGCCGGGCCGGTCGAGGTGGTGCTCCACAACGACGGCGCGGTCCGCCACGACCTGAGCATCGGCCACGAGCCGTTCCTCATCGAGGCGGCGCCGGGCGAGACGTCGACGGGAACGCTGACCCTCGAACCGGGCCGCTACGAGCTGTACTGCTCGCTCCCCGGCCACCGCGAGGGCGGTATGACCGGCGTGCTCGAAGTGCGCTGAGGTTTCACTGAGTGAGAACTCACTCATAGACTAGGGGCGATGTCCTCGCCCGCCCCGTCGTTGCAGTCGACCGACCCGCCGCGACGCGCCCGCGCCGCTGCGCTGTCGGCCGAGGACCGGCGCGCCGCGATCGTGGACGCGGTCGTGCCGCTGCTGATCCGGGAGGGGACCGGCCATCTCCACCCGGCAGATCGCCGAGGCGGCCGGGATCGCCGAGGGCACCATCTTCCGGGTCTTCGCCGACAAGCAGGCCGTCATCGACGCGGTCGTCGCCGCCGTGCTCGACCCCGCCCGCGAGGTCGAGGAGCTGGCCGCCATCCCCCTCGACCTGCCCCTGGAGAACCGCCTGGCGGCCGCGGTCGGCCTGATGCAGCGCCGGGTGGACGTGATCTGGCGGCTGATGGTCGCCGTCGACATGTCCAAGCGGCTGGAGGAGCGCCGCAAGAGCGGCCACCGGCCCGACGCGCCCGAGATCCGGGCGCTCGCCGACCTGATCGAGCCCGACGCCGCCCGGCTGCGCATCGATCCGGCCCGGGCCGGCCAGATGCTGCGCAGCCTCACCTGGGCCACCAGCCATCCCGCCTTCGTCGCCACCCCCTCGTCGCCCGCCGAGGTCGTCTCCGTCCTCCTCGACGGCATCCGGGCCCGCTGACCACCTGGACGGTACGCCACCCATGCTCTTCCGCCTGCTCGCCTCCCATCTCCGGCCCTACAAGAAGGCGATTTTGATCGTCGTGGTCCTGCAGACCGTGCAGACGATGGCCACGCTCTGCCTGCCCACGCTCAACGCCGACATCATCGACAAGGGCGTGCTCACCGGGCGACACCGCCTACATCTGGCGGATCGGCGGCGTCATGCTCGTCGTCACGCTCGTGCCAGGTCGTGTTCGCGATCGGCGCGGTCTACTTCGGCGCCCGGGCGGCGATGGGCTTCGGCCGCGACGTGCGCAGCGCGCTGTTCCACCGGGTCACCGACTTCTCGGCCCGCGAGGTCGGCCAGTTCGGCGCGCCGTCGCTGATCACCCGCATCACCAACGACGTGCACGCAGGTGCAGATGCTCGTGCTGATGTCGTGCACGCTGCTCGTCGCCGCGCCGATCACGATCGTCGGCGGCGTCATCATGGCGGTCCGCGAGGACGGCCCGCTGTCGCTGCTCCTGCTCGTCAGCGATCCCGGCGCTGCGTGCTCGTGCGTCGGGCTGCGTGATCGTCCGGATGGTCCCGCAGTTCCGGCTGATGCAGGAGCGCATCGACCGCGTCAACCAGGTGCTGCGCGAGCAGATCACCGGCATCCGCGTGGTGCGGGCCTTCGTGCGCGAGCCCGACGAGGCCGAGCGCTTCGGCGGCGCCAACGACGACCTCACCGACGACCTCGCTGCGGGCCGGCCGGCTGATGGCGTTCATGTTCCCGATCGTGATGCTGGTCCTCAACGTGTCGAGCGTCGCCGCGGTCTGGATCGGCGGCGACCGCATCGACGCCGGCGAGATGCAGGTCGGCGCGCTGATCGCCTTCCTCAGCTACCTCATCCAGATCCTGCATGTCGGTGATGATGGCCACGTTCGTGGCGATCATGGTGCCCCGCGCCGCGGTGTCGCGCCGAGCGCATCCAGGAGGTGCTCGACACCGAGCCGTCGGTCGTCGCCGCCGCGCCGACGCCGGTCACCGAGCTGCCCGAGCGCAGCGCGCTCGAGCTCCGCGACGTCGAGCTTCCGCTACCCGGGCGCCGAGGCGCCGGTGCTGTGCGACATCTCGTTCACGGCCCGGCGCCGGGCAGACGACCGCGATCATCGGCAGCACCGGCGCGGGCAAGACGACGCTGCTCAACCTCGTCCCCCGCCTGTTCGACGTCACCGGCGGCGCGGTGCTGGTCGACGGCGTCGACGTGCGCGACCTCGACCCCGAGCTGCTGTGGAGCCGCATCGGCCTCGTGCCGCAGAAGCCGTACCTGTTCTCGGGCACGGTGGCGAGCAACCTGCGCTACGGCCGACCCGGACGCCACCGACGAGCGAGCTGTGGGAGGCGCTCGAGATCGCCCAGGCCGCCGACTTCGTGCGCGGCCATGCCCGGCGGGCTCGACGCGCCGATCGCCCAGGGCGGCACCAACGTGTCCGGCGGCCAGCGCCAGCGCCTCGCCATCGCCCGGGCGCTCGTGCGCCGGCCCGGCATCTACCTGTTCGACGACTCGTTCTCGGCCCTCGACCTCGCCACCGACGCCCGGCTGCGCGCCGCGCTGGCGCCGGTCGACCGCCGACGCCGACGGTGCTGATCGTCGCCCAGCGGGTGTCGACGATCATGCGACGCCGACCAGATCCTCGTGCTCGAGGACGGCCGCGAGGTCGGCCTCGGCACCCACGGCGAGCTGCTCGAGACGCTGCCCGACCTACGCCGAGATCGTGGCGTCGCAGATGAGCGAGGAGGAGGCGGCGTGAGCGACGACGACGCAACGGCACCGCACGGGCACGACCACGGCGACGGCGCGGCCCGAGGCGACGGACGGGCCGTCCGAGCGACGGCAGCGCCGCGACCGCCGGCCGAGCGAGGCGCGCCGGCGGTCGGGCCGCTGGCGGCGCGGCCGGGCATGCCGGTCGAGACGCTCGAAGGACTTCGAGAGCTCGACCCGGCCGCCTCGCCGCGCCGGCTGCGGCCCGAGCGGCTCCGGCGTCGTCGCCGTCCTCGTGCTCGCGGTCGCCAGCGTCACGCTGCACGGTCATCGGGCCGAAGCTCCTCGGCCACGCCACCAACATCATCGTCGAGGGCGTCGTCAGCGGCCGAGGGCATCGACTTCGCCGAGCTGCACCGCACGCTGCTCGTCGTCGCGTCGGCTCTACGTCGGTCGTCGGCCGTGCTGGCGTACGTGCAGGCCGTGCATGCTCGCCGGCGTCGTGCAGCGCACGATGTACCGGCTGCGCGCCGACGTCGAGGACAAGCTCAACCGCGCTGCCGCTGCAGCTACGTCGACCGCCAGCCCCGCGGCGACCTGCTCAGCCGGGTCACCAACGACATCGACAACCTCGCCGCAGAGCCTGCAGCAGACGCTCAGCCAGATGCTCACGTCGGTGCTCACGCTCGTCGGCGTCGCTCATCATGATGTTCACGATCTCGCCGCTGCTGGCGCTGGTCGCGCTGGTCACGATCCCGCGTGTCGATCTTCACTGACCAGGATCATCGCCAAGCGGTCCAAGACGCCAGTTCATCGCCCAGTGGCGCCACACCGGCATGCTCAACGCGCCAGGTCGAGGAGGCGTTCACCGGCCACGCGCTCGTGAAGGTGTTCGGCCGCCAGCGCGAGGTCGAGGAGCGCTTCCGACGACAAGAACGAGGAGCTCTACGAGGCCAGCTTCGGCGCCCAGTTCATCTCCGGGATCATCCAGCCGGCGATGATGTTCATCGGCAACCTCAACTACGTCGTCATCGCGCGTCATCGGCGGCCTCCGGGTGTCGTCGGGGCGCATGACGATCGGCGACATCCAGGCGTTCATCCAGTACTCCCGCCAGTTCACCCAGCCGCTCACCCAGCTGGCGTCGATGATCAACGTGCTGCAGTCGGGCATCGCCTCGGCCGAGCGGGTCTTCGAGCTGCTCGACGCCGAGGAGCGAGCCGGCCGACGCCGCCGAGCCGCTCGACGACCCGAGCCCGCGGGGCCGGGTCGAGTTCGACCACGTGCCGTTCTCCTACGACCCGGACAAGCCGCTCATCGACGGACCTGTCGCTCGTCGCCGAGCCGGGCCAGACCGTCGCCATCGTCGGCCCGACCGGCGCCGGCAAGACCACGCTCGTCAACCTGCATCATGCGCTTCTACGAGCTCGACGGCGGCGCGCATCACGCTCGACGGCCGCGACATCGCCGCAGATGCGCCGCCGCGAGCTGCGCTCGAACATCGGCATGGTGCTGCAGGACACCTGGCTGTTCGGCGGCACGATCCGCGAGAACATCGCCTACGGCAACCTCGACGCCACCGAGGAGCAGATCCTCGAGGCGGCCAGGGCCACCTACGTCGACCGCTTCGTGCACTCGCTGCCCGACGGCTACGACACGGTCATCGACGACGAGGGCGGCACGCGTCAGCGCCGGCGAGAAGCAGCTGCTCACGATCGCCCGGGCGTTCCTCGCCGACCCGACGATCCTCATCCTCGACGAGGCCACCAGCTCGGTCGACACCCGCACCGAGGTGCTGATCCAGCAGGCGATGGCCGCGCTGCGCTCCGAACCGCACCAGCTTCGTGATCGCCCACCGCCTGTCGACGATCCGCGACGCCGACACCATCCTCGTGATGGAGCACGGCCGACATCGTCGAGCAGGGCAACCACGACGAGCTGCTCGCAGCGCGACGGCGCCTACGCCCGCCTCTACAACGCCCAGTTCGCGGCCGCCGCCGTCGACGTGGACGTCGACCTCGGCACCTGAGGGTTTTTGTCCGCGGAAGTGGTCGCTATGGCGACCACTTCCGCGTACAAAACGCGACAGCGCCACGTTCAGGTCATCGTGACCACGACCTTGCCGAGGGCGCGGCCCTCGCCGACGTGGGCGAGGGCCTCGGGTACGTCGTCGAGACCGAACGTGCGGTCGATGTGGATGCTGACGTCGCCGGCGACGCACAGCTCGGCGAGCGGCTCGAAGTGGGAGGGTCCCTGCCTCACGGCGAGCACGCCCATCCGGCGACCGGTGAGTCGGCCGGCGATCCAGCCGATCGTCAGCACGCGCAGCAGCGCTCGCACCGAGCCGCCGACGCAGCGGTAGCGGCCGCCGCGGCGCGAGTGCTCGGCGGTAGGCGAACACCGATCGGTGGGCGACGAGATCGAGGATCAGGTCGTAGGGCTCGACCGGCGCGGGTGAAGTCCTCGCTGCGGTAGTCGATCACCTCGTCGGCGCCGAGCGACCGCATGAACTCGAGCTTGGCCGGCGTTGTCGACCCCGGTCACGTGCGCGCCGAGTCGCTTGGCGAGCTGGATCGCGAACGAGCCCGAGCCGCCACCGGCCCCGTTGATCAGCACCCGGCGTCCGGCCGCCGCGCCGTCGGTTCCTTGCAGCGCGATCGCGTCCCGCCTGCGGGATCGTCGAGGCCTCCGCGAACGTCAGCCCTGCAGGCTTGTGGGTCAGCGCCGACTCGGCCGCGACCGCGTACTCGGCGAAGCCGCCCTTCAGCGCGAGGTTGTCGCCGTACACCTCGTCACCCGGCCGGAACCGAGTGACGCCCTCGCCGACGGCGTCGACCCACCCGGCGATGTCCGAGCCGAGCGTGCGGCGTGCCGGCGACGCGCAGTCCGCCCAGCCGGGCGTAGAGCGGTGAGCCGCGCAGGCACTCCCAGTCGCTCAGGTTGACCGATGTCGCGGCGACCCGGACGAGCACCTGTCCGGCGGCGGGAGACGGCGTCGGGACGTCCTCGACCCGCAGCACGTCCGGCGGGCCGTAGCGGTCGTAGACGACCGCCCTCACGTGCGTTCCCCGGTCCGCGCCGTGCACACGCCCACGAGGAGCGAAACCTAGCCGGGTGACGTCGACCTCGGGGCCTGAGCAACGCAACGCGGCGGGGGCCCGGCATAAGGTTCGCCATGGACGGAGGGACCAGCATCGGCCGACGCATCGCCGCCCTCGCCGGCGAGCGGGGCGACCAGGTGGTGCTGTGGCACCTGGCGGCCGACGGCACCGAGAGCGCCTTCACCTGGGACCAACTCCACCGGCGTAGCGGGCAGCTGGCCTCGGCTTTGCGTGAGCGCGGTGTGTCCGTCGGCGACCGGGTGGGGATCGGGCTGCGGAACTCGCCGCAGCTCGTGCTGGCCGCCCTGGCGGCGTGGAAGCTGCGGGGCCGTGCCCGTGCCCATGCGCTGGGACCTGCCGGACTGGGAGCGGGAGCGGCTGCGCGTCGCCGTCGACGCCCACGTCGACCTGGCCGAGGGCGACATCGGGTGGATCGACGGCACAGCCGACCGCAGCCTGGACGACCTGCCCGACGCCGTGTCGCCCATGGTGCACGGGATCTGCAGCAGCGGCTCGACCGGGCTGCCCAAGGTCATCCTCAGCATGCGCCCCGGCATTTTCGACCCGCTGCTCACCACGCCGTTCGCCGAGGCCTGGGGGCGGCCCATCCCCCGGCCCCAGCACGTGCTCGTGCTCGGGCCGATGTACCACATCAACGGGTTCCACGCCGTGCACAGCCTGGTCGGCGGCGACCGCGTCGTCGTGATGGAGCGCTTCGACGCCGCCCGGGCCGTCGACGCCATCGAGCGCCACCGCGTCTCCACCTTCAACTGCACCCCGACGATGCTCAAGCGCATGGCCGACCTGCCCGGGATCGACGGCCGCGACCTGTCGAGCATCGAGTGGATCACCCAGGGCGCGGCCCCCATGCCGCCGTCCCTCGTCCACCGCTGGGCCGGACTGATCGGCCCCGAGCGGCTGATCATGGCCTACGGCATGAGCGAGGGGCTGGGCCTCACCGCCATCCGGGCCGACGAGTGGAAGGCCCACGAGGGCAGCGTCGGCCGCCCGATGCGGGACACCGAGGTGCGGGTGCTCGACCCCGACGGCCGCGACCTGCCCCCGGGCGAGATCGGCGAGATCTACCTGCGGTCGCCGCAGACCGGCGGCTCGACCTACCTCGGCGGAGCGCCGCAGCTGCCGACCACGCCCGACGGGTTCCGCTCGGTCGGCGACGTCGGCTACCTCGACGCCGACGGCTTCCTCTACCTGGTCGACCGGCGGGTGGACATGATCATCACCGGCGGCGCCAACGTGTTCCCCGCCGAGGTCGAGATCGCGCTCATCGACCACCCGAGGATCGCCGACGTGGTCGTGATCGGGCTGCGCGACGAGGAGTGGGGCCGGCGGGTGCACGCCATCGTCCAGCCCGCCGACCCGGCCGACCCGCCGACCGCCGAGGACGTGCGCGCCTACGCCAGGGCCCGCCTGCACCCGTTCAAGGTCCCGAAGACGGTCGAGATCGTCGACGAGATCCCCCGCAGCGCCGCCACCAAGGTCAACCGGGGTGCCCTGGTCGCCGAGCGCGGCGGCTGACCGGGACGATTCCCGAGGAGACGACATGAGCACGGCGACCGTGAACGGCCTGACGATCGGGTACGACGTCATCGGCGACGGCGCCCGGCCGTGGGTGCTGACCGCCGGCGGGCGCTACGCCCGCGACACGCCCGGCCTGCGCGAGCTCGGCGACGCGCTCGCCGCGGCCGGCGGCCGGGTGCTGATCTGGGATCGCCCCAACTGCGGCGAGTCCGACGTGTGCTTCGACGCCGACAACGAGTCGAACCTGCACGCGGACACGATGGTCGCCCTGCTCGACCACCTCGGCATGGCGCCGGCGATCGTGGCCGGCGGGTCGGCCGGCGCCCGCGTGGGGCTCCTCGCCGCCGAGCGCCATCCCACCTCCGTCCGGGCCCTGGCGATGTGGTGGATCAGCGGCGGGCCGACCGAGCTGTTCATCCTCGGCAACCACTACTGCGTGCCGTCGATCCGGGCCGCCTGGCGCGACGGGATGGACGCCGTCGCCGACCTGCCCGACTGGGCCGAGCAGATCGAGCGCAACCCGGCCAACCGCCAGCGGATCCTCGAGCAGGACCGGGCCGCCTTCATCGCCACGATGGAGCGCTGGCTCGTGGCCTACGCCCCCCGGGACGGCGAGACGATCCCCGGCCTGCCCGACGACCGGATGCGGGCGCTCGACCTGCCGGCGCTGGTGTTCAACAGCGGCGAGAGCGACCTCAACCACCAGCGCGCCACCACCGAGCACGTTGCCGCCGTCATGCCCAACGCCCGCCTGGTCGAGCCGCCGTGGGGCGACCGCGAGTGGTACGAGCGGCAGGCCGAGCGGGACAAGGGCATCTTCGTCCGCTGGCCTCTGCTGGCCCCGGCGCTCACCGCCTGGGCCGACGAGGTCGCCGGCCCCTCATAGGTGAGCGAACGCTTGCTATCTTTGGGCCGTGTCGACCTCGCAGACAACCGACGTGTACTAGGACCCCTACGACGTCGAGATCGACCGCGATCCGTACCCGACGTTCCGCCGCCTCCGCGAGGAGGCGCCGCTCTACTACAACGAGCGCCACGACTTCTACGCGGTGAGCCGCTACGCCGACGTCGAGCGCGGCCTGGCCGACCGCACGACGTTCATCTCCGGCCGGGGCGGCATCCTCGAGATCATCAAGGCCGGCATCGAGATGCCGCCGGGCGTCGTCATCTTCGAGGACCCGCCCACCCACACCATCCACCGCAGCCTGATGTCCCGGGTGTTCACGCCCCGCAAGGTGGCGGCGCTCGAACCGCAGATCCGCGCCTTCTCCGCCGCCTGCCTCGACCCGCTCGTCGGCGCCGAGCGGTTCGACCTGATCGCCGACTTCGCCGCCCACATGCCGATGCGGGTGATCGGCATGCTGCTGGGCATCCCCGAGGCGGACCAGGAGACCATCCGCGACCGCGGCGACGCCACCCTGCGCACCGAGGCCGGCAAGGCCATGCGCATCTCGCAGGACAACTTCGTGACCGGCGAGATGTTCGGCGAGTACATCGACTGGCGGGCCGAGCACCCCTCCGACGACATCATGACCGACCTGCTCACGGCCGAGTTCGAGGACGAGACCGGCACCCGCCGGCGCCTGACCCGCCAGGAGGTGCTGACCTACGTCCAGGTCGTGGCCGGCGCCGGGAACGAGACGACGACCCGCCTCATCGGCTGGACCGCCAAGACGCTCGCCGAGCACCCCGACCAGCGCCGCGAGCTCGCGGCCGACCACTCGCTGATCCCCGCGGCGATCGAGGAGATCCTCCGCTACGAGCCGCCGGCGCCCCACGTCGGCCGGTACGTCGCCGTCGACACCGAGTTCCACGGCCAGCCCGTTCCGGCCGGCAGCGCCATCCTGTTCCTGGTCGGGGCCGCCAACCGGGACGACCGGCGGTTCCCCGACGGCGACCGCTTCGACATCCACCGCGACGCGCCCTCGCACCTGGCCTTCGGCTACGGCGCCGCACTTCTGCCTGGGCGCAGCCCTGGCACGGCTGGAGGGCCGCATCGCGCTCGACGAGATGCTGACCCGCTTCCCCGACTGGGAGGTCGACCTGGCCGGGGCCGAGCTCGCCCCGACCTCGACGGTACGGGGCTGGGAGACCCTCCCCCTGGTCACGCGATCTTCGCGGACCAGCCCCCGTCCACCGGGATGATCGCCCCGGAGACGAACGACGCCTTGTCGGACGCGAGGAACGCGGCCACCTCGGCCACCTCCTCGGGCTGACCGCCCCGGCCGAGCGCGGCCTTCTCCAGGATGCCCGGCGTGAGGTCGGGGTTGGCCCCCATGATCTCGGTGTGGATGAAGCCCGGGCAGACGGCGTTGACCCGGATGCCCCTGCGCCCGAACTCGACGGCGGCGCACTTGGTGGCCCCGATGACGCCGTGCTTGGCGGCGTTGTAGACGCTCGTGTACGGCGAGCCGCCCAGGCCGCCGACCGACGACCAGTTGACGATCGCCCCGCCGTTGCCGGCGGCGACCATGGCCCGGATCGCGTGCTTCATGCCGAACAGCACGCCCCGCAGGTCGACGTTCACGATCCGGTCGAAGTGGTCCGGCGTGATGTCGGACACCTTCACGCCCTCGGCGATGCCGGCGACGTTGAGCATGGCGTCGATCCGGCCGAACTCCTCGACCGCGGCCCGCACCGCCGCCTCCAGGTCGGCCTCGCTGGTCACGTCGCAGTGCACCGGCAGCACGTCGCCGCCGACCGCGGCGGCCGTGTCCTTCTCCGCCCCGCTGATGTCGGCGGCGACGACCTTGGCGCCCTCCCGCACGAACACCCGCACCGACGCCTTCGCCATGCCCGACCCGGCGCCGGTGATCACGGCGACCTTCCCGTCCAACAGACCCATGCTCCCCCCGTTCTGGCTCGTCCCGATGTGGCGCCAGTGTGGCATACCGGGCGACCAAAGGTGAATGAGCGCTCACATGCTACGGTCCCGGCGGAGGCCGCATTGAGGACGATCGCATGACCGACGTGGAGGCGGGCGGGGCGACCCGCTACGCCGGGGCGCGGATCCACCGCGTCGAGGACGCCCGGCTGCTCACCGGCCGCGGCACCTACGTCGACGACGTCGCGCTGCCGGGCATGCTGCACGCCTGCTTCGTGCGCAGCCCGTTCGCCCGGGCCGCGATCCGGGGCATCGACACGTCGGCCGCGCTGGCGCTGCCGGGGGTCCGCGCCGTGTTCACCGCCGCCGACCTCAACCCCGGCGTGCACGAGCAGTGGCACACGCTCGATCGGGCCGCAAGAGCCCCGAGACGCCGCGCCCGCCGCTGGCCGAGGACGAGGTCCGCTTCGTCGGCGACCCGGTCGCGCTCGTCGTCGCCGACGAGCCGCTACCTCGCCGAGGACGCGGCCGAGCTCGTCGAGGTCGACTACGAGCCGCTGCCCGCCGGTCGTCGACTACGCCGCGGCCGAGGACGCCGACGCGCTCGTCCACGAGGCCCACGGCTCGAACGTCGATCGGCCGACTCGCCGGGCGCCCGCCGCCGACGCTCGACGAGGTCTTCGCCGCGGCCGCCCACGTCGTCGAGCGAGACGATCCACCAGCAGGCCTACGCCGCGGTGCCGATGGAGGCCCGCGGGCCTGGTCGTCGACTGACGCCGGCGCACCGGCGAGCTCACGATCTACGCGGCGACCCAGTCGCCGCACGAGGTGCGGCTGTTCTGCTCCCGGCTGCTCGGGCATCCCCGAGCACCGCATCCGCGTCGTGATGCGCGACACCGGCGGCGGGTTCGGCCAGAAGGTCATGGTCCAGCGCGACGAGATGTGCCTGATGCTCGCCGCGCCGCAAGGTCGGCGCGCCGGTGAAGTGGATCGAGGACCGGCGCGAGAACCTGCTCGCCGCGGGCAAGTCGCGCCACGAGCACGGCGACGTGCAGCATGGCCTTCGACGACGACGGCGCGATCGTCAGGCCGTCGACATCGACTTCGTGTCCGACTGCGGCGCCTACCCGACGCCGTGGCCGGTCGATGACCGCGGCGGCGGTCGGCATGCTGTTCCCCGGCCCCTACCGCGTGCCGGCGCGCCGGCTTCGCCGACCAAGTCGTCTACACGAACACCGTCGGGCCGCGCCGCCTACCGCGGGCCGTGGCAGTTCGAGACGCTCGCCCGCGAGGTGCTGCTCGACATCGCGGCGCGCGCAGATGGGCATCGACCCGGTCGAGCTGCGGCGCCGCAACCTGCTGCGCCGCGACGAGCTGCCCGTACACCAACCCCAACGGCATGACCTACGACAGCATCTCGCCGCTCGAGACGCTTCGAGCAGGCGCTCGAGATGCTCGACTACGAGGCGTTCCGGGCCGAGCAGGCCGCAGGCCCGCGCCGAGGGCCGCTACCTCGGCGTCGGGCTGTCGAACTACGTCGAGCCGTCGACGCCGGGCTACGGCGTCCTACGCGCACCGAGGCGCGCGACGATCCGCATCGAGCCGTCGGGCAAGGTCAACGTCTACATCGCCGGCGGCTCGACCGGGAACAGCCTCGAGACCACCGTCGTCCAGCTCACCGCCGACGCGCTCGGCGTGCGACATCGACGACGTCGCCACGATCCAGGGCGACACCGCGGTCACCGGCGTTCGGCGCCGGCACCGCCGGCAGCCGCAGCGGGTCGATGACCGCCGGGCGCGGTGCGCGAGACCGGCGGCGGTGCTGCGCGAGCGCATCGTCGCCATCGCCGCCCACCAGCTCGAGGCGGCGCCCGAGGACATCGAGCTGGCCGAGCAGCCGGGCCGCGTGCGGGGCACGCCGGCCAGCGGCGTCTCGCTGGCCGAGATCGCCGGCTCGCCTACTTCGAGCCCGTCAAGCTGCCCGCCGGGCGTGCCGGCCGGGCCTCGAGGCGAGCGCCCGCTACACCGCCGAGGCCCGCATCGATCTGGGTCAACGCCACCCACGTGTGCACGTGCGAGGTCGACGTCGACACCGGGCAGGTCACGCTGCTGCGCTACATCGTGAGCGAGGACTGCGGGCCGATGATCAACCCGAACGTCGTCGAGGGCCAGATCGCCGGCGGCGCGGTGCAGGGCATCGGCGGCGTGCTGTTCGAGCACCTCGCCTACGACGAGCGACGGCAACCCGCTCGACGACGACGTTCATGGACTACCTGCTGCCGACCGCGGCCGAGGTGCCGATGATCGAGTACGGCCACATCGAGACGCCGAGCCCGGGCCCGGGCGGCTACAAGGGCGTCGGCGAGGGCGGCGCGATCGGCGCGCCGCCGGCGGTCGTCAACGCGGTGGCCGACGCGCTCGCGCCGTTCGGCGTGAGGATCACCGACCTGCCGCTCACGCCGAACGCGGTGCTCGCCCTGATCGACCCGGCGCTGCGCGAGGGGGCCGGGTCGTGAAGCCGGCCCCGTTCGCCTACGACGCCCCGACCACGCCCGAGGAGGCGGTGGCGCTGCTCGCCGAGCACGGCGACGACGCCAAGGTGCTGGCCGGCGGGCAGAGCCTGATCCCGATGCTGGCGCTGCGGCTGGCGGTGTTCGACCGCCTGGTCGACGTCGGCCGGATCGCCGAGCTGTCCGGGATCGAGCGCCGGGGCGACGCCCTGTGGATCGGCGCGGGGACCACCGACGCCGCCGTCGAGCGGTCGCCCGACGCCGCCGCCGCGGTGCCGCTGCTCGCCCGGGCCACGCCGCTGATCGGCCACGTCCAGATCCGCAACCGGGGCACGGTCGGCGGATCGCTGGCCCACGCCGATCCGGCCGCCGAGTACCCGGCGGTGGCGCTGGCACTCGACGCCCAACTGGAGGTGCTGTCGCCCGCCGGGCGGCGGACGGTGCCCGCGGCCGACTTCTTCAAGGGCCTGTGGACCACGGTCCTCGCCCCCGACGACCTGCTCGTCGGGGTGTCGTTCCCCGTGTGGCGGGGGCGCTGCGGCTTCGCCGTCGAGGAGTTCGCCCGCCGCCACGGGGACTTCGCCATCGCCGGCGCGGCGGTCGCGGTCGAGCTGGACGGCGATGGCGCGGTCGCCCGCTGCGCGGTCGCGCTCATCGGGATGGCGTCGACCCCGGTCCGGGCGACCGCGGCCGAGGCGCTCGCCACCGCCGCGTCCGCCGGCGAGATCGACCCGGCCGAGCTCGGCCGGGTGGCGGCTGCCGCCGCCGATCCCCCGTCCGACCTGCACGGCTCGGCCGCCTACCGGCGCCGGGTATGTACTGCGCTGGTCGCCCGGGCCTGGTCGTCCGCCGTCGAGGAGGCCCGCCGTGGCTGAGATCCCCGTCGAGATCCGGGTCAACGGCGCGCTGCGCCGGGACGCGGTCGAGCCGCGGCTGACGCTGGCCGACTTCCTGCGGGAGCGGTGCCGGCTGACCGGGACGCACCTCGGCTGCGAGCACGGCGTGTGCGGCGCGTGCACGGTCCTGCTCGACGGCGCGGTGGTCCGGGCGTGCCTGGTGTTCGCGGTCCAGGCCGACGGCCGCGAGGTCACGACGGTCGAGGGCCTGTCCCCCGCCGAGGGGCTGAGCGACGTGCAGGAGGCGTTCCGGGCGTGCCACGGCCTGCAGTGCGGGTTCTGCACGCCGGGCTTCGTGGTCACGGTGACGGCGCTGCTGCGGGACGAGCCGCGGCCCGACGACGCCGCCATCCGGACCGCGCTCTCGGGCAACCTGTGCCGCTGCACCGGCTACCAGGGGATCGTGGCCGCGGTGCACCACGTCGTCGGCCAGCGCGAGGAGGTCGGGTGATGGACGCGATCGGGCACTGGATCGGCGGCCGGGCCACGGCCGGGCTGTCCGGGCGCACGGCCCCGGTGTACGACCCCGCCCGGGGCGTGCAGGTGGCGGAGGTGGCCCTGGCGTCGGCGGCCGAGGTCGGCGACGCGCTCAAGTCCGCCCGCGACGCCGCGGTCGCGTGGGGCGAGACGTCGCTGAGCCGCCGGGCCGCGGCGATGTTCCGCCTGCGCGAGCTGCTCGACCGGCGCCGCGACGACCTCGCCGCCCTCGTCACCCGCGAGCACGGCAAGGTGCGCGCCGACGCGCTCGGCGAGGTCGGCCCGCGGGCTGCGAGTGCGTCGAGTTCGCCTGCGGGATCCCCCACCTGCTCAAGGGCACGCTGAGCAGCGAGGTGTCGTCGGGGGTCGACGTCCACACGATCCTCCAGCCGGTCGGCGTGGTCGCCGGGATCACGCCGTTCAACTTCCCGGTCATGGTCCCGCTGTGGATGCTGGCCAACGCCGTCGCCTGCGGCAACGCCTTCGTGCTCAAGCCGTCGGAGAAGGACCCGTCGGCGTCGCTGCTGCTGGCCGAGCTGGCGCGGGACGCGGGCGTGCCCGACGGGGTCGTCACCGTCCTGCAGGGCGACGCCGAGGCGGTGGACGCCCTGCTCACGTCGCCCGACGTGGACGCGGTGTCGTTCGTCGGCAGCACGCCGATCGCCCGCCACGTCTACGAGACCGGGACGCGGCACGGCAAGCGGGTGCAGGCCCTCGGCGGGGCCAAGAACCACATGGTCGTGCTCCCCGACGCCGACGTCGACGCGGCCGCCGACGCCGCGATCTCGGCGGCCTACGGCTCGGCGGGCGAGCGCTGCATGGCGATCTCGGTCGTGGTGGCGGTCGGCGCGGTCGCCGACCCGCTGGTCGAGGCCATCGGCGAGCGCATCCCCGACGGTGGTCGTCGGCCCGGGCGACGACGAGGCGTCGATGATGGGCCCGCTGATCACGGCCGCGCACCGCGACCGGGTGCGGTCCTACGTCGAGCGGGCCGCCGCCGAGGGCGCCAGGGTGGTGGTCGACGGCCCGGTGCCGGACGCGGCGAGGGGTTCTGCGTCGGGCTGCGCGCTGCTCGACGGCGTGGCGCCGGGCATGGCCGTCGTACGACGACGAGATCTTCGGCCCGGTGCTCGGCGTGGTGCGCGTCGACACGTACGACGAGGCGCTGGCGCTGGTCAACGCCAACCCGTACGGCAACGGCGTGGCCCTGTTCACCCGCGATGGCGGCGTGGCCCGCCGCTTCGAGCGCCAGGTCGACGTCGGCATGGTCGGCATCAACGTGCCGATCCCGGTCCCGGTGGCGTGGCACTCGTTCGGCGGCTGGAAGGCATCGCTGTTCGGCGACAGCACCATGTACGGGCCGGAGGGCGTCCGCTTCTACACCCGCCCGAAGGTGGTCACGTCCCGCTGGCCCGAGCCGGAGTCGAGCGCCATCGACCTCGGCTTCCCCACCAACCGCTAGTCGGTCCGGATCCAGACCGCCTTGGTGGTGAGGTACTGGTCGAGCGCGTCGGGGCCGCACTCGTGGCCCCAGCCGCTCATGCGGTAGCCGCCGAACGGGACCACCGGGTCGAACAGGTTGTAGGTGTTGACCCAGACCGTGCCGGTGCGCAGGCCCTGGGCGACGCGGTGGGCGGTGCCGACGTCTCGGGTCCAGACGCCGCCGGCCAGGCCGTAGTCGGAGGCGTTCGAGCGGGCCACGACCTCGTCGATCGTGTCGAACGGGAGCACGCAGGCCACCGGGCCGAAGATCTCCTCGCGGGCGATGCGCATCTCGTCGCGCACGTCGGTGAAGATCGTCGGGGCGACGAACCAGCCCCGGGCCAGGTCGCCGTCGTCCAGGCGGGTGCCGCCGGCCGCCGCCGTGGCGCCCTCGGCCCGGCCGGTGTCGAGGTAGCCGGTGACCCGGTCCAGCTGCTGCTCCGAGACCACCGGGCCGATCTGTGTCGCCGGGTCGAGGCTGTCGCCCACCCGCAGCGTCCCCGCGAACTCGACGGCGGCGGCCACGAAGTCCTCGTAGATCGGGCGCTCGACGAAGATCCTCGTGCCGGCGCAGCAGGCCTGGCCCGAGTTGGCGAACACGCCCATGGCCGCGCCCGGCACCGCCCGGGCCAGGTCGGCGTCGGCGAACACGATGTCCGGCGACTTGCCGCCCAGCTCCAGCGTGACCCGCTTGAGGTTGCCGGCCGCGGCCCGGACGATCTCCTGGCCGACCGCCGTCGACCCCGTGAACGCCACCTTGTCGACCCCCGCATGGGCCGTGAGGGCGGCGCCCGTCTCGCCGAAGCCCGTGACCACGTTGACGACGCCCGGGGGCAGCCCGACCTCGGCGGCGATCTCGCCGATCCGCAGGGCGACCAGGCTGGCCTCCTCCGCCGGCTTGAGCACCATCGTGCAGCCCGACGCCAGCGCCGGGGCGAGCTTCCACAGCACGTTGTTGATCGGGCTGTTCCACGGGATGATCGAGGCCACCACGCCCACCGGCTCGCGCAGGGTGTAGGTGAAGACCGGGAACGGCATCGAGTTGGGCAGCGTGTCGCCCTGCAGCCGCGTGATCGCGCCGGCGAAGTAGCGCAGCACCTGCACCGCGTGGTCGGCCCCCGCCCCCGGCTTGGGGCCGGCGGGCAGGCCCATGTCGACCGCCTCCAGCAGCCGCAGTTGCTCGTGGTCGGCGGCGATGGCGTCGGCCAGCGCCAGCACCAGGTTCTGGCGCCGCACCGGCCGCATCGTCCGCCACGGGCCCTCGTCGAATGCCCGGCGGGCGGCGGCGACGGCCCGGTCGACGTCGGTGGCGCCGGCCTCGGCGACCGCGGCGATGGTCTCGCCGGTCGACGGGTTCACGCTGGGGAACGTCCGGCCCGAGGCGGCGTCGACCCACTCGCCCCCGATCAGCAGGCGCTTCGGGCCGCCGGCGAGGAACGGGATGGCCGGGCGTTCGGCGGTCGCGGACGTCATGGCCGCGACGGTAGCCCTGTTTGTAAGCGAGCGCTCGCTCTCATGTAGCGTGCCGGCATGGGTGACGCATGGATCGTGGCGACCGCCCGCACGGCGATCGGCACGGCGTTCAAGGGCACGCTCGTCGACGTCGACCCGCTCGTGCTCGGGACCACCGTGGTGGCCGAGGCGGTGCGCCGCTCGGGCCTCGACCCCGCGCTGGTGGACGACGTCGTGATGGGCGAGTCCCGCTACGGCGGCGGCGACATGGCCCGCCACGTGGCCATCCGGGCCGGGCTCGACCACGTCGCCGGGCTGGCCCACAACCGCCACTGCGCCTCCGGCCTGGCGGCGGTCACGACCGCGGCGGCCGCGGTCCGGGCCGGCATGGACCGGGTGATGGTGGCCGGCGGCGTCGAGTCGGCCTCGACCTCGCCCCGGGCCCGGCGGCGGGTGCTGGGCACCGACGAGTGGGAGGCCTGGGCCCCGCCCAGCCACCCCGAGACGCCCGACGCCCCCTGCGAGGACATGTCGATCACCGTCGGCTGGAACGCCGCGGTGCAGGCCGGCGTGACCCGGGAAGATATGGATGCCTGGGCCCACCGCTCCCACATGCGGGCCGTGGCCGCCACCGACGACGGCCGCCTGGGCGAGGAGATCGTGCCGATCGAGGTGACCCGTCGGGACGGCACGACCACGACGTTCGCTGCCGACGAGCACCCCCGCCGGGGCTCGACGCTCGAGAAGCTGGCGTCGCTCAAGCCGATCCACCCCGAGATCGAGGGCTTCAGCATCACGCCCGGCAACGCGTCGGGCATCAACGACGGCGGCGCCGCCGTTGTCATCGCCGACGACGCGGTCGCCCGGGCCGCGGGCGTGACACCGCTGGCGGTGGTCCGGGCCTGGGCCTCCGTCGGCGTCCCGCCGGCCAACACCGGCCTGGCGCCGACGCAGGCGATCCCCAAGGCCCTCGGCCGGGCCGGCCTGGCGGTCGGCGACGTCGACCTGTGGGAGATCAACGAGGCGTTCGCCTCGATGTGCGTCGGCACGGTGCGGATCCTCGGCATCGACGACGAGCTCGTCAACGTGGTCGGCAGCGGCTGCAGCCTCGGCCACCCGGTCGCCATGACCGGCGCCCGCATGGTCATCTCGCTCGCCCACGAGCTGCGGCGGCGGGGCGGCGGCACGGGCGTGGCCGCCATGTGCGCCGGCGGCGGGATGTCGACGGCGGTCGTGCTCGACGTCCCGGCCTAGGGTCGGGCGCATGTCCCCGGGCGAGCTGTTCGACCTGCACGGCGCGGTCGCGGTCGTCACGGGCGCCTCGTCGGGCCTCGGCGCGGCGCTGGCCCGGACCCTCGCTGGCGCCGGCGCCCGGGTGGCGGCGGTCGCCCGGCGGCAGGACCGGCTGGAGTCGCTCGCCGCGGAGGTCGAGGCGGTCTCGCCGTTCGCCTGCGACCTGCTCGACGGCGACGCCCTCGACGCGCTCGTGCCGCAGGTGGCGGAGGCCGTCGGGCCGCCGAGCATCCTGGTCAACGCGGCCGGCGCGCTGGCCAGCGTGACCAAGGCCGAGGACGAGAGCCTGGCCGACGTGCGGCGCACCCTCGACCTCAACCTGGTCGCCCCGTTCCGCCTGGCGCAGGCGGCGTTCCCCCACCTGGTGGCCGCCGGGGGCGGGGCCATCGTCAACATCTCGTCGATCAGCGGGCACGTCGGCATCCCGGGCATCCCCCAGGCGTCGTACGCGGCGAGCAAGGCGGGGCTGTCCGGGCTCACCCGCGAGCTGGCGGTGCAGTGGGCGCGCCACCGGATCCGGGTCAACACGGTGGCGCCGGGCTTCTTCCGCAGCGAGATCACCGCTGACCTGTTCGACGGCGAGAGCGGCCAGGCCTGGCTGCGGCGCAACACCCCGCTGCCCGACGAGGGCCGGGCCGAGGACCTGGTCGGGGCGGTCCTGTGGCTGGTCAGCGACGCCGGCCGCTACACCACCGGCCAGACGATCGTGGTCGACGGGGGCTGGACGGCCAGGTAGACCGGGAAGGAAGTGAGTGTACACTCGCTAACCATGGACAGGGATGCGCTGGACCGCAGCCTGGCCCGCAGGCTGGTCGACCACATCGAGAACGGCACCACCGACCTGGCAGACGAGATCATGGAGGTGCCGGTCGAGATCTACACGTCGGCCGACCGCCTCCGGCGCGAGCTCGACGCGCTGTTCTTCGGCCAGCCGCTGGTGCTCTGCCTGTCGGGTGCACTGACCGAGCCGGGCGCGTACGTCACGGTCGACCTGTGCGGCACGCCGATTCTGGTCACCCGCGACGGCGAGGGGAAGGTCCACGCACTGCTCAACGCCTGCCGCCACCGGGGCGTGCGGGTGGTGGACGGCTGCGGCTCGGCCCGCCGGTTCACCTGCCCGTTCCACGCGTGGACCTACGACCTCGGCGGCCGCCTGGTCGGCATGCCGACGGCCGAGGCGTTCGACGGCCTGTGCCGCGAGGAGAAGGGCCTGGTCGAGCTGCCGGTCGCCGAGGGCTACGGCCTGGTGGTCGGCCGGCTGCAACCGGGCGAGCCGGTGGACGTCGACGAGTACCTGGGGCCGGAGCTGGCCGCGGAGCTGGAGCTGCTCGACTTCGTGGACTGGACCCCGTACGGCTCGCCGCACGCTCACCCGGTCGCGGCGAACTGGAAGGTCACGCTCGACACGTATCGGGAGAACTACCACTTCGACTACCTGCACCGGGACACGCTGGCGTCGTACGCCTACGGCGGCGTGCTCACGTTCGACGCCCTCGGCCCCCACCTGCGCAACTGCTCGGCGATAAGGACGATCGACGAGCTGCGCGGCGTCCCCGAGTCGGACTGGACGGAACCGGCCCGCCACACCAGCTACCAGTACTCGCTGTTCCCGAACACGTGCATGACGTTCGACAGCCGCCACATAGAGCTGTGGCAGATCCTGCCGGACGGCGTGGACCGGTCGGTCGTGCTGCACACCGCCTACGAGCGGCCGGGGCTGTCGGAGGAGGAGCACGCCAAGCTGGTCGAGATGGCCCCGTGGATCTGCGAGACGGTGGTCGACGGCCAGGACTTCTGGGTCGCCGGGCGCACCACCGCGGGGCTGCGGACCGGGCTCACGGGCACGGTGGTGTTCGGTCGCAACGAGCCGGCGCCGCAGCACCTGCACCGGGGCTTCCTGGCCGCTCTGGGGGAGTAGTAGTCCGCTTCGCTCCATGCCCAGCCACCCTGCGTGTTTGCGTTGGCCGACGAAAATGCTTGCGCGGGAAACTGGCCTCAAAAGCCAATTGGAAACCAACCACTTTCGCGTCCAGTTTCCCGCGCAAGCACTTTTGATGCCGGAGAGCACCACCGTGAGTGAAAAATGGGCGGTCGGGCGGGGTCAAGGAGGCCGCCCGACGGGCGGCCCGGAGCGAAGCGGAGCTTGTCCTTGACGCCGCCCGACCGCCCCCACACTCACGAAGGAGGCCGGCTCCGCCGGCCTCCTAACCAGCCCCTTGGTGTGCCACCCCCGCGGCCAGGAGCGCGTCGACCTCGTCACCCGGGATACCCAGGTCAGCAAGCACCGACCGCGTGTGCTCGCCGACGCCGGGGAGATAAAGCCCGGGGCCGCCGCCCACGTCGGGGCCGCAGCGCAGCAGCGGGCCGATCTGCTCGAACGTGCCCCAGTCGGCTGTCTCGTAGGTGACGGCCCGGCCGAGCTCGCGGTTGACCGGGTCGTCGAGGATGCGACGTCGGAATGCGTCGCGGTCGATGTCCTCGACCACCTCGGCCAGCACGCCCAGCGGGCGCAGGATCGCCGCCCACTCGCCCGCCGGCCTCGTGGCCAGCACCCCCTCCAGCACCGCCTCGGCCCCGTTGCGTTCGAGGGGCGCGTAGGCGGCCGGCAAAACCCCCGCACCCGGCAACTCACGAAGGCGCTGCCAAGCCGAGGGCGTCGGGATCACCACCGCCAGCCACGTGCGGCCCCCACACCGGTACAGCCGATAGCCAGGGCCGTAGCCCATCTGGTCCCGGTCGAGCGCCGGCCCCCGGACCACCTTGCCGTCCCGAAGGAAGACCCCGCCGTGCAGGAGCATCCCCGCCCCGAGCAGGCTCGTCTCCACGCGCTGACCCCGGCCCCCCGTGACCCGCGCACACAGACCGGCCAGGATGCCGATCGCCGCCAGCCAGCCGCCGGACATGTCGATCGGGATCCACGTCGCCGCCGTCGGGTCGTTGCCCTCGCCGCCGATCGCCCGCTCGAAGCCCGTGACCGCCTGCATCAGGGCGTCGTTGCCCGGGTACGCCGCCCGCGGTCCCCGGCCGCCGAAGGCGCTGGCATGGCAGTGGATCGCGCCCGGGTTGACCTCCGCCAGCGACTCGGCGTCGATGCCGAGACGCTCGGCCACGCCCACCCGGAAGTTGTGGAGCACCACGTCCGCCGTGCGCAGCAGCCGGTCCACCACCGGACGCGCCGCCGGGTCGGTGATGTCGAGCGCCAGGCTGCGCTTGCCCCGCTGGCAGGCCGCGATCGCGTACGCGGCCGCCCGCATCGCCTCGCCCGCCGGGGGCTCGACCTTGATGACCTCGGCGCCCAGGTCCGCCAGGACCTCGGCGGCCAGCGGGCCGGCCACGAACGCCGAGAAGTCGACGACCCGGACGCCCTCCAGCAGCCGCGGGCCGGCCGCCGGCACCGGCGCGGACGCCGGACGCAGCGGCGCGACCTGGATCGGCTGGCCCAGGACGACGTCGCCGTCCGCCTCGACCGCCAGGCCCACCTCGGCCAGGTGCGGCTCGGCCAGCGCCTCGCCCGGGCCCAGGATCGGCTCGCAGGCCACCCCGGCCGCCCGCAGGCGGTCGATCCACGCCTCCCGGGGTGCCGTGGCGAACACCTCGTGCCAGCGCTCGGCCCGGGCGTTGAGCAGGCCGCTCATCTGCTCGGCGTAGTAGCCCTCCACGCTGGGCTCGTCGCCCAGGACCTCGATCACCTTGGCGTACATCCCCTTGCCGCCGAACCAGATCTGGAGCAGCTCGCCGTCCTGGCAGCGGTAGAGGAAGTGCGGGAAGAACGAGCCCTCCGCCCAGTACGACTCGATCTTCGGGGCCGCCCGCTCGGACCGGCCGATCATGCAGCCCAGGGTGGCCAGCATCCCGTCGTACAGCGACGTCTCCGCCCAGCCGCCCGCGCCCGTGAGCGCCCGCCGCCGCAGCAGCGCCAGCGCCGACGCCGCGAGCACGAACGCCGCCCCCGACGCGCTGGCCCGCACGTCGACGCAGCATCGGTCCCGGGCGGTGGGCCGCCAGCTGGGTGCAGAACCCCGCTCTCGCCTCGACCAGCAACGCGTAGTCCGCGACCTCGCCGGTCGCCGTCCGGCTCGGACGGCAGCGGGCGTAGACCAGCGCCGGGTTGGACCCGGCGACCTCGTCGTAGCCGAGCCCCCGGGCCTCGACCGCCGCCTCGGGGCCGTAGACGAAGGCGACGTCGGCGGCCGCCAGCAGGCGGCGGATCGCCGCCGGGTCGTCGGTCGCCACGACCTCCTTGCCCCGGTGCCAGACCCGGCCCCACGCCAGGCCCTCGTCGATCGCCGGCGGCGCCGGTCCGACCACCCGGGTCACGCTGGCGCCCAGGTCGGCGAGCAGCCGGCCCGGCACGCCGCCGGCGTGGCCGAGGCCGAGGTCGCTGGCGCCGACCGCGACCTCCACCACCGAGACGCCGGCCAGCGGGCCCGTCACGCCGGCACCTCCAGCCGGGGCAGGACCTCCTCGGCCGCCAGCCGCACGACCTCCAGCGTGTCGGCCGGGGCGGCCGGCGAGATCACGATGTGGCGGGCGCCCGCGTCGACGTACGCCTGCACCTTGCGCGCCACCTCCTCGGGCGTCCCCGACGGGGCGATGCGGTCGAGCATCGCCGCCGGCTTGTCGCCGTAGGCCCGCCCGAGGAACCCGGCCACGTCGTCGCGGGCCTGGTCGCCGTCGGGGCGGATCGAGCAGTAGAGGTACAGCATCCACTCGAACCCGGCCAGGTCCCGGCCCGCGGCCTCGGCCTCCGCCCGGATCGTCGCCACCGAGCGGGCGTAGGCGTCGGGCGACACCAGGTACGGCATCCAGCCGTCGCCCCGGCGGGCCGCCCGGCGCATCGCCGGCTCGCGCCGGCCCGACACCACCAGCGGCGGGCCGCCGGGCTGCATCCCCGCGCCCCCCGCCTGGACCGGGCGCAGCTCGACGCCCTCGAGGTCGACCGTGCGGCCGTGGTGTGACACCGGGCCGCCGCGCCACAGGGCCCGCAGCACGTCGATCGCCTCGTCGGTGCGGGCGCCCCGCTCCCCCACGGGCACCCCCAGCGCGGCGAACTCGGCCGGGAACTCACCCCCCACCCCCACGCCGACCGTGACCCGGCCGCCCGAGCGGGCGTCGAGGTCGGCCAGCTGCTTGGCCACCAGCACCGGCGGGTACAGCGGCAGCACCAGGACTGCGGTGCCGACCCGCACCCGCTCGGTCCACGCCGCCAGCAGCGCCAGGCGGGTGATCGCCTCGCCGGTCGCGGTCGGCGGCAGCACGTGGCCGCCCTGCCAGACCGACGCCACCGGCAGCCGCTCGACCGCCGCGAGCCACGCTCGGTCGGGCTCGGGCAGGGCGGCGGCCCCCAGCGTCACAGGGTCGGCGGGCACAGGGTCGGGCAGCGTAGTCGAGTGAGCGTGTACTTTCTAAGGGCCATGGGCGCCGAGATCGGGATCCCTCCCGCCGTGACCGAGGAGACCGCCGAGTTCTGGGCGGCGGCCGCCGAGGGACGCCTGCTGGTCGAGCGGTGCAGCGCCTGCGGGGCCGACTCGTTCCCCCCGCGGGGCATGTGCCGGGCCTGCCGCAGCCGGGACGTGACCTGGGCCGAGGTCGCCGGTCCCGGCGTCGTCTACAGCTACACGGTCAACCACCAGCGCTGGCTACCCGACCTCGAGGTCCCCTACGCGGTGGTCCTGGTCGAGTTCGCCGACCACCCCGGCGTGCGGGTGGTCGGGCGCCTGCGGGGCTGCGTCCCCGACGCCGTCGCCATCGGCATGGCGGTCGACGTCGGGTTCGAGCCGGGCCCCGGCGGCTACGCCATCCCGAGCTTCGTGGCGTCGTGACCCGGCTCGCCGAGCACCGGGCGGTGATCTCCGGGGTCGGGCAGTCGGCCATCGGGCGGCAGGTCGACCGGTCCGGGCTCCAGCTGACGATCGACGCCGTGCTCGCCGCCGTGGCCGACGCCGGCCTCGACCTCGACGACGTGGACGGCCTGGCGATGTTCCCCGGCGGCGGGGCGGCCAACCTGCCCGGCTACGCCAACGGGAACATCTACGAGGTCCAGGACGCGCTCCGGCTGCGCACCACCTGGCGCCAGGGCCAGGTCGAGGGGATGAGCCTGCCGTTCTACGGCCCGGCGATGGCCGTCGCCAGCGGCCAGGCCCGCCACGTGGTCGTCTACCGCACCGTGAAGGAGGGCAGCGCCGCCCGGGGCGCCGGCGGCCGCCCGGCCTACGGGTCGACCAAGCCGGTGGCCGAGGGCCCGCTCGCCTGGCTGCTGCCGGTGGGGATGCTGTCGCCGGTGTGCCAGGTGGCGCCCTACGCCACCCGCTACCTGCACGACTCGGGCGCCACCCGCGAGCAGCTGGCCTGGATCCCCGTCACGCAGCGGCGCCACGCCGCCCGCAACCCCGAGGCCGTCTACCGCGACCCGCTGACGGTCGAGGACTACCTCGCCGCCCGGATGATCTCGACCCCGATGTGCCTGTACGACTGCGACGTGCCGGTCGACGGCGCCACGGCCATCGTCGTGTCCGCGGCGGAGACCGCGGCCGACCTGCGGGCGCCGGTGCGCATCGAGGCGATGGCCGGCGTGATCGACGGCCGGCCGTCGTGGGAGCAGTGGGAGGACATGACCCGGGTCGGCCACGCCACCGCCGCCGCCCTGTGGGCCCGCACCGACCTGCGCCAGGGCGATGTCGACGTGGCCCAGCTCTACGACGGGTTCACGATCGAGGTCGTGTGGTGGCTGGAGGCGCTCGGGTTCTGCGGGGTGGGCGAGGCCGCCGCCTACGTCGAGGGCGGCGCGCGCATCGACCTCGGCGGCGAGCTGCCGCTCAACACGTGGGGCGGCCAGCTGTCGGGCGGCCGGCTGCACGCCGCCTTCGGCCACACGGCCGAGGCCGTGCGCCAGCTGCGGAGTGAGGCCGCCGGGCGCCAGGTGGCGGGCGCCGAGGTGGCGGTGGTGACCAACGTCGGTGGGTACGAGGCGGGCGCCGCCCTCCTCACCCGGTGGTAGCGAGGAGGAGCGCATGGTCGAGCGTCGGGGCCGGGTCGAGGGCAAGGTCGCGATCGTCACGGGGGCCGGCTCGACGCCGGGCCCGGGCATCGGCACGGGCAAGGCGTCGGCCGTCGTGCTGGCGCGGGAGGGGGCGAGCGTCCTGCTGGTCGACCTGTTCCCCGAGCGGGCGGAGGAGACCCGGGAGCTGATCGAGGACGAGGGCGGCACGGCCCGGGTCTTCGCCGCCGACTGCACCCGGGCGGCGGACTGCGAGGCGATGGTGGCGGCGGCGGTCGACGCCTTCGGCGGGCTCGACGTCCTGGTCAACAACATCGGCCGGGCCTTCGTCGGCACGGTGGTCGACACGAGCGAGGAGGACTGGGACCGAGCCCTCGACCTCAACCTGCGCACGGCGTTCCTGGCCTCGAAGTACGCCGTGCCGGCGATGGCCGCCCAGGGGGCGGCTCGATCGTCAACATCTCGTCGATCTCGGCGGTGCGGGGCGACGGCACGATCGCCTACTCGGCGGCCAAGGGCGCGCTGCTGGCGATGACGGTGGACATGGCCTACTCGCACGGGCGGGAGGGCATCCGGGTCAACGCCATCGCCCCCGGCCACATCACCACGCCGATGGTCCACTCGGTGCAGGCGCCCGGGCCCGCGGGCCGAGTTCATGGACACGATGCGCCGGGAGGCCGGCCTGCTCGGCACGCCGGGCGACGGGTGGGACGTCGGCTGGGCGGTCGGGTTCCTGGCGAGCGACGAGGCCCGCTGGATCACCGGGACGCTCCTGCCGGTCGACAGCGGCGTCCTCAGCGTCACGCCGCTGCTGATGGCGGGGCACTTGCGGGGTGTCCCCGAGCCTCCGCTAACGTAATGAGCGATCACTCTCTTTATGGAGGGGCGCCATGACCCTGTGCGAGCGCTACGCGGTTGCCGACGTCGACTCGCACATCATCGAGCCGGCCGACCTGTGGACCTCCCGCGTGCCCGCGGCGCTGGGGCGACCTGGTCCCCCACGTCCGCTTCCACGAGCGGCGCCAGGAGGACTACTGGTACATCGGCGACCGCAAGCTGTACGGGGTCGGGGCGTTCGCCCAGGCCCGCTGGCCCGAGTACCCGCCGTCGCACCCCCGCCGCCTGGACGAGGCGTTCGCCCCGGCGGTCGACGCCACGGCGCGCCTCGACTACATGGACGAGGTCGGGGTCCACTACCAGGTGATGTACCCGAACATCCTCGGGTTCCACAGCCACGTGTTCCTCAACGAGATGCCGCACGAGCTGGCCACCGACTGCGTGCGGGCCTACAACGACTGGCTGGTCGAGTGGTGCTCGGCCGACGCCGGCCGGCTGATCCCGATGATGATGCTGCCGTTCTGGGACATCGACGCGTCGGTCGCCGAGATGCGGCGGGCCTACGACATCGGCCACAAGGGCGTCCTGTTCGCCGCCCGCTACGACAAGGTCGGCCTGCCCCGCCTGGTCGACGACCACTGGGAGCCGCTGCTGGCCCAGGCCCAGGAGATGGGCCTCAGCATGAACTTCCACGTGGGCTTCCTGGCCAGCCCGGACGACCTCAAGGGCGCGGTCGACCAGTCGAAGAAGATGGACTTCACCCGGGAGAGCAGCCTGGTGCTGCTGGGCAACGCCCAGAACATCGCCGAGGTCGTCCTGAGCGGGGTGTGCCACCGCTACCCGGACCTCAACTTCGTGTCGGTCGAGAACGGCGCCGGCTGGCTGCCATTCCTCGGCGAGAGCATGGACTGGCAGTGGCTCAACGTCGGCGCCCACAAGGACTACCCGGACCGGCTGCTGCCGAGCGAGTACCTCTACCGGCAGGTCTACGGCATGTACTGGTTCGAGCACGACTCGGTACGGGCGGTCATGGAGAAGCTGGCCGACAACCTGATGTTCGAGACCGACTTCCCCCACGCGACGAGCCTGTCCCCGGGCCCGGCGTCGGAGTCGCCCAGCCCGCGGGACGTGGTCGAGCGCTCGCTGGCGGGCATCCCCGACGAGATCGTCGGCAAGGTGCTGCAGCACACGGCGACCCGCCTGTACCAGCTCGACCCCCCGGCCGCATGAGCCTCGCCACCCCGGAGTGGTGCGCCCACCACTTCAACCACCTCGACCCGGCGCTGGGCGGCGAGCTGCACGGCGCGCTCGACATCCTGCGGGCGGACCACCCGGTGACGTGGAGCGACGCGTGGGGCGGCTTCTGGGTCGTGACCCGCTACGCCGACGTGCTGCGGGTGGCCCAGGACTGGGAGACGTTCAGCTCGGCAAGGGGCGTCACGGTGCCGTACGGCCCGAGCCCGTACCCGGCGATCCCGGAGATGATCGACCCGCCGGAGCACAGGATCTTCAAGCGCCTGATCAACGCGTACCTCACGCCGGCGGTGGTCGCCGGGTGGGAGGAGGCGACGCGGGCGATCGTGCGCCGCCTGCTCGACGGGTTCGCGGCCGAGGGCCGGTGCGAGTTCATGGAGGATTTCGCCCGGCCGCTCCCTGGCCTGACGTTCTTCGAGCTGGTCATGCACGCCCCGCCGGACGAGCTGGCGGAGATCAACCGCCTGTCGACGGCGGCGTCGATCCCGACGGCCAAGGGGGCGCGTGAGGCCAGGGCGGCGATGCTGGACTGGATCAGCGAGTTCGTCCAGCGCCGCCAGGGCGAGCCGCCGCAGAGCGACGTGGTCGACGCGGTGCTCGGCGCCGACATCGACGGCCGCCCGATCACCCACGAGGAGATCGTGGGCGTGATCCAGCTGCTGCTGTTCGGCGGCCTCGACACGACCGCGGGCGCGCTGGGGATGATGATGCTCCGCTTCTGCGAGGACCCGGAGATCCCGGCCCGGCTGCGCGACCACCCGGCGCTGATCCCGGAGGCGGCGGAGGAGCTGCTCCGGCTGGACGCCCCGTTCTTGTTCATCGCGCGGACGGCGACCCGCGAGGTCTCCCTCGGCGGCCGGACGATCGCCGAGGGCGACAAGGTCCTGATCTCGTGGGCGTCGGCCAACCGCGACGACGCCGAGTTCGCCTGCCCGCACGCCTTCGACCCGGACCGCGAGGCCAACCGCCACCTCGCCTTCGGCGCCGGGCCCCACCGCTGCGCCGGCTCGAACCTGGCCCGGCTCAACATCCGCCTGGCGCTGGAGGAGGTCCTGGCCCGCCTCCACGACATCCGCCTGGCCGAGGGTGCGGACCCGGCCTACCACTCGGGCTTCAGCCGCACCCCGGTGGCGGTCCCGATCGAGTTCACGCCGGCCGGCTAAACCGCGTTTTGTACGCGGAAACGGTCGCCATGGCGACCGTTTCCGCGTACAAAACCTGTCAGGAGCGGAGCAACCGCCCCGGCCGGGCCCCGGCCACGTCCTCGCCGGCCACCCGGGTCGGGGTGCCGTTGACCCACACGTGCTCGACCCCGGTGCTGCGCACGACCAGGCGGTCGGCGCCCCCGGGCTGGTCGTGGACCCGCTCGACCGGGGTGCAGCCGACGGTCTCCGCGTCGAACGCGACCAGGTCGGCGTGGAACCCCTCCCGCACGACTCCCCGCTCGGGTACGCGGAACGCCCGGTGCGGGTGGCCGGTGAGGCGCCACACCGCGTCCTCCAGCGACAGGGCCTTGCGCTCCCGCACCCAGTGCCCCAGCAGGTGCGTCGAGTAGCACGCGTCGCACAGCTGGCTGGCGTGCGCGCCGGCGTCGGACAGCCCGAGCAGCGTGCGCTTGTCGGCCAGCAGGTCGCCGATCTCGTCGTCGCCGTCGTTGTCGAGGACGATGCGGAACCTCGTCGCCATGCCGTCGGCCAGCGGCAGGTCGAGCAGGAGGTCGAACGGCGTCGTGCCCCGCGCCGCGGCCAGGCGGTCGAGCGGGATCCCCACCGCGTCGGGGTGGGCGACCGTCTCCTCGACGCTGGTCTTCGGCCAGCGGCGGTACCAGGCCTCCAGCGTGATCTCGCGGGCGCGGTCGCGCCAGGCGTCGGAGGTGTACAGCGACGCCCGCTCCTCGCGCGGCAGGGCCAGCACCTCCTTCCACACGTCGATCTCGGCCAGCGGGACCGGGTCGGTCATCGTGATCTGCATGACGATCGGCCGGCAGGCGATCTGCGGGTAGACCTCGCCGGGCAGCGCCGCGCCCCGCTCGACCGTGCGGACCGCCGCGCCGGGCTTGTCGGCCCGCGCCACCAGCGCCGTCCACGTGACCGGGACGCCGTTGCGCTCGGCCAGGTCCGAGAACTGGTCGACGAACAGGCCCGGGCCGATCGACACCTGGATGACGCCCTTGCCCAGCTCGCCGAGCACCGACGCCAGCGCGTAGACCTCGTCCACCTCGGCGAACCGGCTCGGCACCGGGCGGCCGTAGGCACCCTGGTGGGCCGGCTGGCGGGAGGTCGAGAAGCCGATGGCGCCCGCGTCCAGCGCCTCGCGCAGCACGCCCCGCATCGCCGCAACCTCGTCGTCGGTCGCCGGGCGCTCGTCGGTCGCCGACGCACGAACAGCCGCAGCGGCGTGTGGCCGATGAACGCCGCCACGTTGAGCCGCTTGGGCCGCTCGTCCAGGGCCCGCAGGTACTCGGGGAACGTCTCGAAGCACCAGTCGATGCCGGCCTCGAGGGCCTCCATCGACATGCCCTCGACGTTCTCCAGCGTGCGGACGACGATGTCGCGGTGCTCGGGCCGCGTCGGGGCGATCCCGAAGCCGCAGTTGCCCATCACCACGCTCGTCACGCCGTGCCAGCTCGACGGCGTGAGGTCGCCGTCCCACAGCACCTGCGCGTCGTAGTGGGTGTGGACGTCGATGAAGCCGGGCGCCAGCACGAGGCCGTCGAGGTCGACGACCTCCGCCCCGGCCGCCGGCAGCGTGCCCGGCTCGCCCACCGCGGCGATCCGGTCGCCGTCGATCGCGACGTCGGCCGGGCGGGCCGGCCCGCCGGTCCCGTCGACGAGCGTCGCCCCTCGCAGCAGCGTGGCCATCGCCGCAGATTAGCGAGTGCTCGCTTACTTGTCGCTTCCTGGTACCGTCGTCCCGTGGACGCGCAGCTCCTGGACAGGCCGGCGTTCTTCGTCGGAGGGCGATGGGTCGAGCCGGCCGCGTCCGGGCGCTTCGGCGTCGTCTCGCCCGCCACCGAGGAGGTCGTCGGGCACGTCCCGCTGGCCGAGCCGGCCGACATCGACCGGGCCGTGGCCGCCGCCCGCCGGGCGTTCGACGACGGGCCGTGGCCGCACACCCCGCCGGCCGAGCGGGCCGCCGTCCTCCGCCGGGCGGCCGAGAAGCTGCGCGAGCGGACCGGCGACATCGCGCGACGTGACCGCCACCGAGATGGGGTGTGCGATCAGCCAGGCGCCCCAGGCCCAGACCGGGATGGTGGCCCGGGTGTTCGACTACTACGCCGACCTGCTCGGCACGTTCGAGCTGGAACGTACGGTCCTCACGCCGGACCGGGCCGGCATCGTGGTGCACGACCCCGTGGGCGTCGTCGCCGCGATCGTGCCCTGGAACGCGCCGGTCACCCTCGCCGCCTGGAAGACCGCCCCGGCCCTCGCCGCCGGCTGCACCGTGGTGCTCAAGCCGCCGCCCGAGGCGCCGCTCAGCGGCTTCATCCTCGCCGAGGCCCTGGCCGAGGCCGGTGTGCCCGACGGCGTCGTCAACGTCGTCCCCGGCGGGCGGGAGGCCGGCGAGCACCTCGTCGCCCACCCCGGCACCGACAAGGTCGCCTTCACCGGCTCGACCGAGGCCGGCAAGCGGATCATGGCCCGCTGCGCCGAGCGGATCACCCGGGTGTCGCTGGAGCTGGGCGGCAAGTCGGCCGCCGTCGTGTGCGACGACGCCGACCTCGCCGTGGCCATCCCCCGGATCGTGGGCGGCGGCATGCACCTGTCCGGCCAGGTGTGCGGGGCCCACACCCGCATCCTCGTGGCCCGGGCCCGCTACGCCGAGGCGGTCGAGGCCGCCGGCGCGGTGGCGGAGACGGTCCCCTACGGCGACCCGTTCGACCCCGAGACCGTCGTCGGGCCGCTCGTGGCCGAGCGCCAGCGCGACCGGGTCGAGGGCTACATCGCCTCGGCCGTCGCGGACGGCGCCGAGATCGTCACCGGTGGCGCCCGCCCGGCCCACCTGCCCCGGGGCTGGTACGTCCCGCCGACGATCCTGGCCGGCGTGCACAACGGCATGCGGGTGGCCCGCGAGGAGATCTTCGGCCCCGTGCTGTCCTTCATCCCCGTCGACGACGAGGACGACGCGATCCGGGTCGCCAACGACTCCCGCTACGGGCTCTCCGGCGGCGTGTGGACGGGCGAGCCGGCCCGCGGCCTCGCCCTGGCCCGCCGGATGCGCACCGGCAGCGTGGCGGTCAACGGCAGCTACCCGCCCTTCCCGCTGGTGCCGTTCGGCGGCCTCAAGGAGTCGGGCCTCGGCCGCGAGTTGGGCCCCGAGGGCCTGCTCGCCTACCTGGAGCCCCGCAGCATCGGCGTCCCGCCCGGCCTGCTCGGGGACGGCTGATGGCCCCGGCGGTCACGGCGGACTGGTGCGCCGACCACTTCGACCACCTCTCCCCCGCGCTGGCCGCCGACCTCCACGCCACGCTCGCCCGCATGCGGGACGACCATCCCGTCGCCTGGAGCGACCAGCACGGCGGCTTCTGGGTCGTCACCCGCTACGAGGACGTCCTGCGGGTCGCCCAGGACTGGCAGACCTTCAGCTCGGCCCAGGGCGTCAACGTCCCGGCGCCGGACAGACCGGTCAACGCCATCCCCGAGGTGATGGACCCGCCCCGCCAGCGCGAGTTCAAGCGCCTGGTCAACGCCTGGTTCACGCCCGCCGTCGTGGCCCGTTACGAGGACGGCACCCGGCGCCTCGTCACCCGGCTGATCGACGGGTTCGTCGAGGACGGGCGGTGCGAGTTCATGGACGCCTTCGCCCGGCCGCTGCCGGGGCTCACGTTCTTCGAGCACGTGCTGCACGCGCCCGCCGCCGAGGTCCCCCGCCTGTACGGCCTGGCGGCGGCCGCCTCGACCCCGGGCCACCCGGGCAGGGCCGAGGGCTGGCGGGGCATGGCCGCCTGGATCGCCGCGCTGGTGGCCGACCGCCGGTCCCGGCCGCCGGTCGGCGACGTGGTCGACGCGGTGCTGGCCGCCGAGATCGAGGGCCGCCCGATCACCGACCACGAGATCGAGGGCGTGATCCAGCTGCTGATCTTCGGGGGCCTGGAGACCACCGCCGGCGCGCTCGGCCAGTTCGTGATCCGGTTCTGCCAGGACCCGGCCATCCCCGACCGGCTCCGGGCCGTGCCCGACCTGCTGCCCCGGGCGGTCGAGGAGCTGCTGCGGCTCGACCCCCCGTTCGTCGCGGTCGCCCGCACGGCCACCCGGGACGCCGAGATCGGCGGGCGGCGCATCGCGGCCGGCCAGCGGGTGCTGTTCTACTGGGCGTCCGCCAACCGGGACGCGGGCGAGTTCGCCTGCCCCGACGCGTTCGACCCGGACCGGGCCAGCAACCGCCACCTGTCGTTCGGGGCCGGCCCCCACCGCTGCGCCGGCTCGAACCTGGCCCGCATGAACCTCCGCATCGCCCTGGAGGAGCTGCTGGCGCGCCTCCACGACCTCCGGCTCGCCGAGGGCGCCGAGCCGATCCGCTACCACTCGGTGCTCAACCGCTCGCCCGAGGCGGTGCCCGTCACGTTCACCCCCGGCCCCCGGGTCGGGGCGGCCTGAAGGGAGGCCCGATGCCCCGCGCACCCTGCTCACCAACGCCCGGGTGGTCGCCTGCTCGGGCGACCCCGCCGAGCGGCCGTTCGACGGCGACGTGCTGATCGAGGGCGACCGCATCGCCGCGGTGTTCCGGGGCCGGGCGCCGCTCGAGCCCGGCGCGGCCGAGGCCGTCGATCTGGCCGGCGCGACGGTCATGCCGGGCCTGTGCGACGCCCACACCCACATCAGCTGGCCGCTCGACTTCGTGTTCGACCACCCCGAGATCGCGGCCATGCCCGAGGACGAGCACGCGCTCGAGGTGGCCGGCGTCGTCCGGACGTACCTGCACGCCGGCTACACCCTGCTGGTCGGCGCCGGGGCGCTGAAGCCCCGGGTCGACGTGCTCGTCCAGCGCGCGGTCGACAAGGGCCTGATCGAGGGTCCACGCCTGCTGCCGTCGGGGGCGATGATCACCCAGCGGGGCGCGATCGGCGCCGGCAACCTGCTGGAGGTCGGCGACGCCGAGGAGATGCGCCGGGCCGTCGGCGAGCAGGTCGCCCTGGGCGTGAAGGCGGTCAAGCTGATGGCGTCGGGCGACGGGATCGTCCCCGGACACCCGTCCCAGCAGACCTACCTCGACGACGCCATGGTCGCCGCCGCCGTCGACGAGGCCGCCACGGGCGGGGCGTTCGTCACCGCGCATGCCCGCGGCCCCGAGTCGGTCCGGATGTGCGTGCGCAACGGCGTGCGGATCGTCCACCACGCGACCTACCTCGACGACGACGCCATCGCCGCCCTCACCGCCGCCCGCGACGACGTGTGGGTGTGCCCCGGCCTGCACTACCTGCGGATGATGGTGGAGGGCCGGGCCGAGCCGTTCGGGATCAGCCGGGCGAGCGTCGAGGCCGCGCTCTACCCCGAGGAGCTGCAGGCCCAGGTCGACGGCATCCGCAAGCTGCACAGCAACGGCGTGCGCTTCGTCGCCGGCGGCGACTTCGGCCACCAGTGGACCCGCCACGGCACCTACGCCGCCGAGCTGGTCGCCTACGTCGAGCTGGCCGACCTCGCGCCGCTCGACGCCCTGCTCACCGCCACCGCCAACGCCGGACCGCTGGTGGGCGAGCGGCTCGGCCGCGTCGAGCCCGGCTACCTGGCCGACCTGGTGGTCGTGGACGGCGACCCGACGGCCGACGTGGCGCTGCTGGCAGATCCCGACCGGATCGGCGCGGTGGTCAAGGGGGGTGTACTCAGCGCCGGCGCCGCCGGGTGGGGCGGCGTGACCCGGTGGGCGGCGCTCAGACGATGACGGTGCGGACGCCCTCGGCCCGCTCCAGCAGGTCGATCCCCTCGTTGACCTCGGCCAGCGAGATCCGCCGCGACACCAGCGAGCCGAGATCGAGCCGGCCGCTCTCCGCCAGGCGGACGTAGCGGGGGAAGTCCCGCAGGATCTGGGCCCCGCCCACCTTCGAGCCCGCCAGCCGCTTGCCCGAGAACACGGCCCGGAGGGCGGGCAGCGTGATCACGTCGTCCTTGGCCGGCATGCCGACGACGGTGACGGTCCCGGCAGGGCGGGCCATGTCGAACGCCTGCACGATCAGCTCCGGCCGGCCGACGACCTCGAACGTGTAGTCGGCGCCCCGGCCCTCGGTCAGCGCCCGCACCTGCTCGACCGGGTCGCCCTCGGCGGGATCGAGGGCGTGGGTGGCGCCGACCCGGAGGCTCGCCTCCCGGCGACCCTCGACGGGGTCGATGGCGACGATCGTCGGCCGCGCCCGCGATGCGCGCCCCCTGGACCACCGACTGGCCGACGCCGCCGCAGCCGATCACGGCCACGCTCGAGCCCGGCTGCACGCCGGCGGTGTTGAAGACGGCGCCCAACCCGGTGGTGACGCCGCAGCCGAGCAGGGCGAGCTGCTCGTCGGCCAGGTCGGTCGTCACCGCCACGATCGAGGCCTCGTCGACCACCATCGCCTCGGCGAACGTGCCGCAGCCGCACACCGCGGTGGCGGTCCGCCCGTCGGGCAGGGCGAAGCGCCGGGCCGCCAGCACGGCCGGTCCCAGCTCGCAGTGGTTGGACAGGCCGTTCAGGCACCACCAGCACGACCCGCACGCCGGCGACACCGACGCCAGCACCCGGTCGCCGACCCTGGCCCGGCGGACGTCGGCGCCGACCGCCTCGACGATCCCGCACCCCTCGTGGCCCGGGACGATCGGCAGCGGCAGGTTGGACAGGCCCCGGATCACGGTCAGGTCGGTGTGGCAGATCCCGCTGGCGGCCAGCCGCACCAGCACGTCCCGGGGCCCGATCGCCGGCGTCGGCAGCTCCTCGACCACCAGGGGGGCGCCCACGTCGTAGGCGACGGCGACCTTCACGGCCGGCGACCGGCGTAGGCGAGGTGAGCGAGCACTCGCTCAAGGTAGCCGGCAGGCCTCCCGCTAAGGGAGTGATCACCCGCTCACTCCGGCGGCGGTAGTCTTCGGGGATGGCACGGCAGGCGACCCGCTCCCCGACCGCGAACGGCGAACATCGCGCCCGCCGGCTCACCGCGGCGGCCCGGCGCAGCTCCATCCTCGAGGCGGCCCGGCGGGCGTTCACCGAGACCGGCGACATGAACGGCACCACGATCCGCGCACATCGCCGAGCGTGGCGGCATCAGCGAGGGCGTCATCTACCGGCACTTCGAGAGCAAGGACCAGCTGTTCCTCGAGGCCGTGGTCGAGCCGCTGACCGCAGGCCGTGGACGACCTCGTCGCCGCCACCGAGGTGGTCGACCGCGACGAGCCGCTCACGCCCGAGCGCCAGCTGGAGACGATGAACGGCCTCTACCGCCAGCTCATCTCCACGCTGGTCGAGGTGCTGCCGCTGCTCGGCCTCGTGCTCTTCGGCGACCCCAAGGTCGCCCAGCGCTTCTACCGCGAGAACTTCGCCGTCGCCATGGACCGGCTCGCGGAGGCCTGGAAGGTGGTCGAGACCCGCTACGGCTACGAGATGGAGAGCCCCGACATCTCGGCCCGGGCCGTGATGGGCATCGCCCTCGTGCTGGCGCTGGAGAGCCACCACAACAAGCGCTTCGACAAGAACCGGGCGCTGGAGCTGGTCAGCCAGGGCACGGTCAAGGGCTTCTTCCCCGAGCTCCAGCCGTCCCGCCGCCGGCGCTGACCCGTGGCCCGGGGCATCGTCGTCGTCCGCAGCCGCCCGGTCACCCCGGAGCGCGAGGACGAGTTCAACGTGTGGTACGGCCGCGTCCACCTGCGCGAGCTGCTGGCCGTGCCGGGCTTCGTGTCGGCCCGCCGCTTCCGGCGGGTGAGCGGGACCGAGGGCCCGGAGTACCTGGCGGTCTACGAGGTCGAGGCCGACGACCTGGCCGCGCCGATGCGCGAGCTGCGGCGCCGCTCCGCGGCGGGTGAGACGACGCCGGGCGCGGCCCTCCAGACCGACCCGCCGCCCGAGGTCGCGCTGTACGAGCTGCTCGACGGCGGTTGATACCCTCCACGGCGCGCGGGCGTCGGGGACTCCTGGGGGTCGAGATGACGTGGCAGCCGTTTCGGCAAGGACGGCACCGCCGGCTGGCGTTGCTGCTCGTCACCGCACTGCTCGCCGGTTGCTGGCGGCAGGTCGGCTTCGACGCGTCGGTCAGCCGCAACAACACGCTCGAGCAGACCCTGACCGCCGCCAACGTCGTCACGCTCGCGCCGCAATGGTCGGTGCCGACACTCGGCGGCCTGTTCACGGAGCCGATCGTGCCGGGCGACGGCCGGCTGTACTTCCTGCGCGGCCTGGACCTGGTGGCGGTCGACGCCGGGACCGGAGCGCCGGTCTGGACCCGCCCCCTGACCTCGACCCCGGGGGCCTTCCCCCTCGGCGGTCCCGTGGTCGGCGTGCGCGACGAGCTGTGGGTCGGGTGGGGGGCGGAGATCGAGACGACGCCGCCGCTCCGGCGCTGTGAGGGCGCCGTCGAGCGCATCGACCCAGCCGACGGCTCGCTGCTCGAAACGATCTCCGCAGCCGGCGGGCCGAGTGCGATCGTCCCGGCCGGCCCGCACGTGCTGGTCAACCAGATTCAGAACGCGCCCGGCTGCGTCGGAAGCGCCTTCCTGAGCAGCTTCGACGTCGGCGCCAGCGTGCCGACCTGGGAGTCGGACACGCCCGCCTCGCTCGTGATGCCGGTGGTCGTGGGCGACCGCATCTTCAACGGGACGCAGGTCTACGCCCTGGGCGGTTGCGGCGCCGCCGTCTGCCAGCCGGAGCAGTTCCTCCAGCTCCCCAACGACGTGGAGGGGATCTTCACCATGGCCGGCGGTGCCGGCCGGCTGTTCGCGACCGTGCAGGTGAACACGGGCGCCGAGATTCCGAGCGCCGACCTCGTGGCCATCGACCCGTCGACGCTCGAGGTGCTGTGGCGGGCGCGGATCTCCGACAGGGAGGCCGGGCTGGCCGTCACTGCGGACGCCGTCTTCGTCATGAACGGCAGGAGCAGCAAGTCCCTGCTCCAGGCCTTCGCCGCTGGTGGCTGCGGTCAGCCGACGTGCAGCCCGCTGTGGAGCGCACCGCTCGGCGACAACGACGGCCTAGGGCAGCCGATCGCCGTCGCCGGTGGGGTCGTCTACGTCGGCCAGGGCGGGCCGGGCGGGGCGTCCACGGGGAGCGAGGTTTTCGGTTTCGCCGCCGGCGGGTGCGGCGCGGCGACCTGCGCGCCCCTCGCCCGGATCGACGTGTCGGCCCAGCCCCGACACATCATCGTGGCCGCCGGCCGCTTGTACGTCGACGGCAGAGGGGACCTCCAGGCATTCGCGCCGGCCTGACCGGTCGCCTCGCTAGTAACTGGGCGTTCACTTTGTTATCGTGGGCCGCCGGGAGGTCGCGGCCGTGGAGTACCAGCTCATCGACGCTGACGGGCACTACTACGAGCCCGACGACTGCTTCACGCGTCACATCGAGGCCCGCTACCGGGACGCCACGGTCACGGGTCCGCCGGGGCGCCGACGGCCTCGGGCGGGTCTACGTCGGCGACAGCCGCACGTTCATGAGCGTGATGCCGGGCGACTACGCCTCGGCGCCCGGGGCGCTGCAGGGGCTGTTCGTCGGCGAGGTGGCCGAGGGCTTCAGCCACCGGGACGTGATCAACGCCAAGGACCACCCGGAGTTCACCACCGGGGTCCCCGCCTGGCCCGCATGGACGCCCAGGGCCTGGAGGCCCAGGTGCTGCTGCCGACGCTGGCCATCGCGGTGGAGGAGGACCTGGCCGACGACGTGGACCTGACCTACGCCAGCCTGCGGGCCTTCAACCGCTGGCTGGAGGAGGACTGGGGCTACGGCGCCGACGGCCGCATCTACGGCGTGCCGCTGCTGTCGCTGCTCGACCTCGACCGGGCGCTCGCCGAGCTGGCGCGGGTCCTCGACCTCGGCGCCAAGCTCGTGCACCTGCGGCCGGGGCCGATCGGCGGGCACTCGCCGGCGCATCCCCGGTTCGACCCGTTCTGGTCGACGGTCACCGAGGCCGGCGCCAGCGTCGTGTTCCACACCTCGAACAGCGGCTACGCCGCCGTCTACGGCACCCTGTGGTACGAGGACCCGGCCAACCCCTCGCACCTGCAGTCGCCGCTGCAGTGGGCGCTGTGCAACACCGAGCGCCCGCTCGATCGACACGCTGATCGCGATCACGCTGCACAACCTGTTCGGCCGCCACCCCGACGTGCGCATCCTGTCGATCGAGAACGGCAGCGCGCTGGCTGCGGCCGCTGCTCAAGACCGTCGACAAGGCCGCGACGCTCGGCCAGCGGGGACCCGATGATCGGCGGCGACCTGCCCGACCGGCCCAGCCGGGCCCTGCTCGACCACCTGTGCGTGTCGCCGTTCCCCGAGGACGACGTGGTCGACCTGATCGGGGTCATCGGCGCCGACCACGTGCTGTTCGGCTCCGACTACCCCCACCCCGAGGGCCTGTCCGAGCCGGCCGACTTCGTGCGCCTGCTGGAGGGCTGCGACGCCGAGACGCAGCGCAAGGTGCTGCGGGGCAACACCGCCGGCCTGCTCGGAATCACGGAGCTGCGGCCGGCGTCGGCCGCATGAGCGACGCCGCGGACGTCGTCGCGGAGCTGGGGCGCCGGTTCCGGGCCGGCGACCGCGAGGGTGCCCGGGCGCTGCTGGACCCGGACCTGCGCATCGAGCAGCCGGCCTCGCTCCCCCACGGCGGCTGGCACCACGGACCGGGCGGCATGGACGCCATGGGCGCGGCGTTCGCCGAGCACTGGGAGCGCACGATCGGCCCGCCCGAGGTGCTCGGTTGCGGCGACACCGCGGTCCAGGTGACGACCCAGACGTGGACGGCGAAGGCGACCGGCCGCTCGGCCACGGTGGACGTGGTCGAGCTGTTCCGGATGTCCGGCGGTCGGATCGCGGAGATCCGGGTCTTCCAGCAAGACACCCACGCCCTCCTGGCGACCCTCGACCGCTAGCCCCCACCGTGTTTGTCCCCGGAACTGGTCGCTATGGCGACCGCTTCCGCGTAGAAACGCGGTTTCGCGGAGGAGGACGAACCCGCTGCCGGCCGGGTCCATCAGGTCGGCCGGGACCGGGCGGGCGGCGAACCACTCGGCCCGGCGGCGGAGGTCGTCCAGCCGGTCGAACCACACCTCGTTGACCGCGTCGAGGGACGCGCCCGGGAGCGGGTGGTCCTGGACGTAGGCGAACCCCCGCAGGTCGGCGGGGATCTCCTCGCCGCCGAGCCCGCCGGCCTCCCGCCGCCAGCGGTCGGCGAACTCGGCGGGCGCCAGCGCGGGGTTGCGCCGCCCGAACGACATCATCTTGAACCGCTCCCCGCCGGCCGCCCACCGGGCGGCGAGGGCGTCGGCGCCCCGACGGACCTCCTCGGTCACGACGACCTCGATCTCGCCGTCGCCGAGGGCGAGCGGCGGCGCCGCGGCACCGGCGAACCACAGGACCTCGACCGTGGCGAACGGCGGCGCCGGCAGCCCGTCGAGGTGCAGCGCCGCCCCGAGCGCCACCCGGACGGGGCTCCCCACACGGGCCGCGCACGGCCGCCCACCGCTCGCGCTCGGCGGCGGGGTCCGCCTGCAAGAAGCGGACGAGCTTGGTGGTCACCGCGCCGCGACGTCGCGCCGCCAGCGGGCGATCGCCTCGCTCTTGATGCCCTCGTAGCCGCGGATCGCCTGCACGCTGGCGGCGAGGTCCACGATCTCGTCGTACGGGCGGGCGCCGAGCGCCTCGCGCACGAGCGCCTCGTACTCGTCGGCCAGCGCCCGCTCCTCCCGGCGGTGGCGGGCCCAGCCGAACACGTCGAGCGGCGTGCCCCGCACCCGCCGCATCGCCGCCAGCGCCCGGAACGCGGGCCGGGCGACGCCGCCGGGCAGGGCGATCTTGCGGTCGAGCCCGAGCCGCCGGAGGGTCGGCGGGTGGAGGTGGTAGCGCACGCGGTAGCGGCCGCCGACGCCGGCCTCGCGGGCCGTCGCCTCGGGGTCGAGGCGCAGGTGGAGGCGGGCGACCTCGTACTCGTCCTTGTACGTGAGCAGCTTGAACCAGCCCTCGGCCACAGCCTCGGTGAGCCGCCAGCCGTGCTCGGCGTCGTCGGCCGCGGCCGCCCGGGCCACGAGGTCGAGCCACCGCTCGGCCCGGCCCCGGTCCTGGTAGTCGACCAGCTGGGCCGCCCGCCGGGCGAGCAGCGGCGCCAGCGCGTCCGGCAGCGCCCGGCCGGCGAGCAGCGCGTCGGCGGTCGCCGCCGCCCGGGGTGTCGGGTCCCATACGCCGTCCTGGCCAGGCCGGGGCGCCTCGCCGCCGGCCAGCGCGGCGGCGACCGCCGCCGGGTCGGCCACCAGCCACCGGCCCCACCGGAACGCCTCGACGTTGGTCGCCGCGGCCGGCCCCTCGCGCGTGATGGCCTGCTCGACCGCATCGGGCGTCACCGGCAGCGCCCCGAGCTGCGCGGCGATGCCGAGCAGCACGACGTTCGCCGGCATGTGGCTGCCGAACACCCGCTCGGCGAGCCCGGTCGTGTCGGCCAGGAAGGTCCGGTCCTCACCCACCACGGCCCGCACCGCCGAGGCCAGCCGGTCGCCGTCGACGCCGGGCGTCCCCTGGAGCATCCCCGCCGTGGGGACCAGGTCGGCATCCACGACCGCCCAGGTGCGCCCGGGCCGGACCTTGGCCAGGTGGGCGGCCGACGCCGCCTGGAGCGGGTCGCCCGACAGGTACAGGTCGGCGCCGCCGTCCGGGACCGTGGCCGTGGTGATGTCGGCGTCGCGGCGGCCGATGTGCAGGTGCGAGACCACCGCACCCGCCTTCTGCGACAGGCCGGTCTGGTCGACCCCTTGCACCACGAAACCCGCCGCCAGCGCCGCGTCGCGCGAGCAGGCGGTTGGCGGTGACGATGCCGGTGCCGCCGATCCCGGTCGATGTAAACGCTGTAGCGGCCCTCGACCGCGGCCACCGGCGGCCGCGGGCAGGTCGCCCGCCGGCAGCGCCGGGCGAGCCGCGCTCGCGACCGCCGTCGCCGCGGCGCGGCCCGACGCGGGACGAGCGTCACGAACGACGGGCAGTCGCCCTCCAGGCAGGAGTAGTCCTTGTTGCACGACGACTGGTGGATCTCCCGCCTGCTCGCCGAACTCGGTGTCGACCGGCAGCACCGACAGGCAGTTGCTGATCCGCGAGCAGTCGCCGCAGCCCTCGCACACCGCCTCGGTTGATCACCACCCGCTGCGGCGGCTCGTCGAGCTCGCCCCGCTTGCGCAGGCGGCGGGCCTCGGCGGCGCAGCGCTGGTCGTAGACCAGCACCGACACGCCCGGGTGGCGGCGCAGCTCCTCCTGCACGGCCACGCACGTCCTCGCGGCGGCCGCACCTGCACGCCCGGCGCGAACGGCGCCTTGCGGCCCGTAGCGGCCGACGTCGTCGCTGCACACGATGATCGCCGCCACGCCCTCGGCCGCCAGCGACCGGGTCAGCGCGGGCACGTCCATCAGCCCGGCCACGTCCTGGCCGCCGGTCATGGCGACCGCCGAGTTGTAGAGCAGCTTGAACGTGATGTGGACCCCGGCGGCGACGCACGCCCGGATCGCCAGGCTGCCCGAGTGGCTGAACGTGCCGTCGCCCAGGTTCTGGAAGATGTGGCGGTCGCCGACGAACGGCGCGAGCCCGACCCAGTGCACGCCCTCGGCGCCCATCGGCGTCGGCGGCACGAACTGCTCGTCCGCGTGGCGGCGCTCGAAGTGGATCATCCCGTGGCAGCCGACGCCGCCGCCGGTGATCGAGCCGACCGGCACGACCGTGGACCGGTTGTGCGGGCACCCGCTGCAGAACGCCGGCGTGCGGGCCGGCAGGTCGAGCACCGGCCGCATCCCCCGGCCGTTGCGCGCCGGCGCCGTTGCCGGGACCAGGTCCGGCAGCACCCGGGCCAGCGTCTCGGCCACCCGCTCGGCCGTCAGATCGCCCGTGGCCGGGACCAGCGGGCGGCCCTCGCCGTCGCGCCTGCCCCGCACGGGCGTGGTGCGGCCGGCCTCGTGCAGCAGCGCCCGGACCTGCTGCTCGACGAACGGCCGCTTCTCCTCGACCACCAGGACCTGGTCGCAGGCGTCGGCCAGGGCGAGCACCGCCGGCCGGCACGACCGGGTGGGTCAGGGCCAGCTTCAGGACCCGGATGCCCGCCGGCGCCAGGTCGTCCCGCCCGAGGCCGCAGGCGTCGAGGGCGCCGAGCACGTCGCGGTAGGCGCGCCCGGCGCACACGATCCCCAGGCGGGCGCGGCCCGGGGCGCCGACCGTCCGGTCCAGGCGCCGGGCCTCGACCCAGGCCGCCGCGGCCCGCAGCCGGCGGTCGAGCCACAGGGCCTCCAGGTCGGGCCGAAGGATCGTCCCGCCCGGCTCGTGGCGCCAGGGCTCGCCGTCGACCACCAGCGCCGGCTCGCCGGCCGGGAAGCGCCCGGGCGACGCGTCCACGGCGCCGATGCCGTCGGCCACCGCCGTGACCACCCGGACGCCGACCCACGAGCCGCAGGCACGGCTCAGCCGGAAGGCCTCGACCGCCAGGTCGAGCAGGTCCTGCTGGTCGGCGGGCACCAGGATCGGCACCGCCGCGTCGGCCAGCGGGGCGTTGGTGTCGTACGGCAGGGTCGAGGACTTCGCCGTCGGGTCGTCGCCCACGAACAGCACCGCGCCGCCGCCCGGGCCGGTGCCCATGAAGTTGGCGTGCTTGAGCACGTCGCCGCAGCGGTCGAGGCCCGGCCCCTTGCCGTACCAGGCGCCGACCACGCCGTCGACGCCCTCGTAGGGCACGGCCGCCCCCATCTGCGACCCCCACACCGCGGCTGCCGCCAGCTCCTCGTTCAGCCCGGGCTGGTGGACGATGCGGTGCTCAGCCAGCCGGGAGCCCATCCGGCCGAGCGCGAGGTCGAGCCCGCCCAGCGGCGAGCCGGGGTAGCCGGACACGAACGTGGCGGAGTCGAGCCCGTCGCGCTGATCGACCAGCCGCCGTGTCACCAGCGCCTCGCCGATCGCCTCCACCCCCGAGAGCAGCCGCCGCGCCGGGCGGGCCGGCGCCTCGCTCCCGGCGATCTCGGACGGGCTGGCGGTCATCGGCGGCGGCTTCCTCGGATCGTGTGGACGGGCGCTCGACCGAGCGTGCAGAATGAGGGCTCACTCATTATAGAGGGGGCCCGAGACCGTGCACGACATCGTGATCCGGGGCGGCGAGGTGGTCGACGGCACCGGGGCCGGCCCCGTCGGCGCCGACGTGGCCATCGACGGCGACCGCATCGTCGCCGTCGGCGACGTCGCCGATCGGGGCCGGCGCGAGCTCGACGCCGACGGCCGGCTCGTGACGCCCGGCTTCGTCGACATCCACACCCACCTCGACGCCCAGCTCGCCTGGGACCCGGTCGCCACCTCGTCGTGCTGGCACGGCGTCACCTCGGTCGTGCTCGGCAACTGCGGCGTCACCTTCGCCCCGGTGCGGCCGGGCGCAGGAGGGCTACCTCGCCGAGATGATGGAGTCGGTCGAGGACATCCCGGCCGACACGATCCTCGACGGGCTCGCCGTGGGACTGGGAGACCTACGGCGAGTACCTCGACGCGCTCGACCGCACGCCCGAGGGCCTCAACGTCGGCGGCATGGTCGGCCACTGCGCCGTGCGCTACGTACGTGATGGGCGAGCGCGCCTCGACGAGGCGCCGGCCAGCGACGACGACATCGCCGCCATGGCCGCGGTCGTCGACGAGGCGATCGACGCCGGCGCGCTCGGGTTCTCGACGTCGCGCACCTTCCTGCACACGGTGCCCGACGGCCGCCCGGTGCCGGGCACGTTCGCCGCCGCCCGACGAGCTGGCCGCCATCGGCCGAGGTGCTGGGCGCGCCGCGGCCGGGGCGTGTTCGAGGTCGTCCCCCGCCTCGGCGAGCGCGACGGCGCCGAACGGGCCGAGCTCGGTCGCCGAGCTGGCGTGGATGGAGCGAGGTCAGCCGCGCGTCCGGCCGGCCGCTCACCTTCGGCATCACCCAGAGCGACCGCCGGCCCGACCTGTGGTCGTGGGTGATGGACGAGGTCGCCGCCGCCCGGGGCCGGGGCGCCGACCTGCGGCCCCAGACCTCGGCCCGCGGGGTCGGCATCGTCTACGGCCTGGTCGGGCGCACGCCGTGCGACGGCGCTGCCGGCGTGGGACGAGCTGGCCGCCCGCCCGTTCGCCGAGCGGCTGGCCGCGCTGGCCGACGAGGCGGTCCGCCGCCGGCTGGTCGAGGCCGCCGAGAGCCCGATCGCGGCCTCCGGCCCGCTAGCCCCGACCGACCCGGCGCGGCTCTACCTGCTCCCGCCCGGCCCGGCGCCGCTACGACGTGGGCCCGGCCAACAGCCTGGCCGCCGAGGCCGCCCGCCGCGGGCGTGTCGCCGGCGGCGGCGTTCCTCGACCTCTCGCTCGAGACCGGCGGCCTCGGCCTGCTCTACTACCCGGTGCTCAACCAGGACCTCGACGCGGTGGCCGACGATGCTCGACGAACCCGGACGTCGTGGTGGGCATCGGCGACGCCGGCGCCCACGTCGCCCTCACCATGGACGCCGGCCAGACGACGTACATGCTCGGGCACTGGGTCCGCGACGAGGGCCTGCTCGACGTGGGCACCGCGGTCCGCAAGCTGACCCTGGACGGCGCCCGGCTGTTCGGCCTGGCCGACCGCGGCGTCGTCGCCCCGGGCGCCCGGGCCGACCTCAACGTGATCGACCTCGACCACCTGGGCCTCGACGTCGCCGACGATGGTCGCCGACCTGCCCCTCGGCGCCCACCGCTACGTGCAGCGGGCCCGCGGCTACGACTGGACGATCGTGAACGGCCGGGTGCTGGTCGACCACGACGAGCTGACCGGCGAGCGTCCCGGCCGCGTCGTGCGCGGGGGCCCGGCGCAGGCATGAGTGACCTGGAGGAGTTCCGGGCCGAGGTCCGGGCATGGTGCCGCGCCCACGTCCCGGCCGGCTGGCGCCGCGATCAGGCCGGCGCGCGACGAGGACGCAGTTCGTCGCGTTCCAGCGGACGTGGTTCGCCGAGCTGCGCGGGGCCGGCTACGCGGTCCCCCACTGGCCGGCCGAGTGGGGCGGCGGGCTGCCGGTGGCCCAGCAGGTCGTCCTCTACCAGGAGCTGGCCGCCCACGACGCGCCGCGGCTCGTGCTCGCCTTCGTCGCCATCCACCACGCGGCCTCGACGCTGCTGGCGGCCGGAACCGACGAGCAGCGGCGCCGGCACCTGCCGGCGATCCTCGACGGCGAGATCTGGTGCCAGGGGTTCTCCGAGCCCGAGGCCGGGTCCGACCTCGCCAGCCTGCGGACCACCGCCCGGCGCGACGGCGACCGGTTCGTGGTCAACGGCCAGAAGCTGTGGGCCAGCGGCGCCCGCCACGCGGACTGGTGCCTGCTGCTCGCCCGCACCGACCCGGCGGCGCCCAAGCGCCACGGCATCTCCTACTTCCTCCTCGACATGCGCAGCCCAGGACTCGACGTGCGGCCGATCCGCAACGCGATGGGCGACGCGCACTTCTGCGAGATGTTCCTCGACGACGTGGCGATCCCCGAGGCCAACCTCGTCGGCCCCGAGAACGCCGGCTGGCGGGTGGCCCAGGAGACGCTCAGCGCCGAGCGCGGCCTGACGATGCTGGAGCTGGCCGAGCGCCTGGCCGGCGGGTTCCGGTGGCTGCTGGACGACTGCTGCCGTCCCCGGGACGACGGGCCCCGCCCGATCGACGACGCGGTCGTGCGCGACCGGCTGGCCGGCTTCGAGACAGAGCTCACCGGGCTGCGGGCGCTGTGCCGGGACCTGGTCGAGCGGGCCGACGCCGGCCGGGTCGGCCCGGCGGACGCCTCGATCGTCAAGCTCGCCTACAGCGAGCTGCTCCAGCGGATGACCGGCTTCGCCGCCGACGTGGCCGGGCTCGACGCCCACACCCGCCTGCGCAAGCCGCTGTCGAGCGGCTGGGAGTCGGGCGCCTGGGTGCTCGACTACGTGACGTCGTGGGAGTGGACGATCCCCGGCGGCTCCAGCGAGATCCAGCGGACGATCATCGGCGAGCGGGGCCTCGGCCTGCCCCGGGAACCCGCGGCGCCATGACCGAGCGAAGCGAGGTCCATCAGCACAGTCGCTCTATCGCCACGAAGTGGCGATGCGGTCGCTGGTGCGCCCGAAGGGTGCACCAGTGACCGCGGACCTCACCGACCTGCACGACGAGCTGCGGGCGGTCGCCCGCGACCTGCTGGCCCCCACCAGCCCGCTGGTCTCAGGCGGCGAGGCCACCGCCGCCGACTGGCGCACGCTGGCCCGAGCGGGCTGGCCCGGCCTGGAGGTGCCCGAGGACCTCGGCGGCGCCGGTGCCACGTTCGCCGAGGTGGCGGTGGTGGTCGAGGAGCTGGGCCGGGCGGCGACCGCCAGCCCCTACCTCGGCACCGCGGTGCTCGGCGTCGGCGCGCTGCGCCTCGTCGCCCCCGAGCCCGGCCGGGACGCGCTGCTCGCCGCCATCGCGGCGGGCGACGCCACCGTCGCCGTCGCCCTGCCGGCCGGAGACGAGGACGGCGTGGTCCGGCCCCGGTTCCGGGTCGAGCGCGGCGCCGGTGGCGCCCGGCTGGTCGGCCGGGCCACGTTCGTCCCCGACGCGGCGGGAGCCGACCGCGTGCTGGTGATGGCGAGCGACCCTGCGACGGGGCCGGTCCTCGTGGACGCCGCGCCCGGCGACGGCGTGGCGGTCGCGCCGACGCCGGTCGTCGACGCGACGCGGTCGCTCGCCGAGGTCCGGGCCGACGGCTCAGCGATCGACCCGTCACGGTGCTGGCCCCTCGCCGGCGACGCCCACGAGCTGCTCGCCCGGGGCGCGCTGGCGGTCACGCTCGACAGCCTCGGCCTGGCGGAGGCGGCGCTGGCGGCCACGGTCGCCTACGCCGGCGTCCGCCACCAGTTCGGCCGGCAGATCGGCTCGTTCCAGGCGGTCAAGCACGCCTGCGCCGACACGGCGGTCGCCCTCGCGCTGTCCCGCCAGCTCGTGCGCGGCGCGGTCGCGGCCCTGGTCGCGGGCTCGCCCGACGCCGAGGTCGCCATCTCGATGGCCAAGGCGTACGTGGGCGAGGCCGCGGTCGCCGCCGCCGGCAGCGCCCTCCAGCTGCACGGCGGCATCGGCTACACGTGGGAGCACGGGCTCCACGCCCTCCTCAAGCGGGCCACGCTGAACCGGTCGCTGCTGGGGTCGCCCCGGGCCCACCGCGCCCGGCTGGCCGAGCGCTACGCGGCCGCCGCGGTTAGGATGTGAGCGTTCGCTCACCAACGTCGAGCCGAGGAGGCCGGGCGATGTCGTTCAGCTGGTTCATCTCCGTCGACGACCACCTGATCGAGCCGGCCCGCCTGTGGCAGGAGCGGGTCCCCGAGCGGTGGCGCGACACCGCGCCCCGGATCGTCCGCGACGGCGACTCGGAGTTCTGGGCCTACGAGGACCGCCAGATCGTCACCACCGGGCTCAACGCCGTCGCCGGCAAGTGCCGCGAGGAGTTCTCGCCCGAGCCGATCACCTACGACGACATGCGGCCCGGCTGCTACGAGCCCGCCGCCCGGGTGGCCGACATGGACCAGGGCTCGGTGCTGGCGTCGATGCTGTTCCCGTCGTTCCCCCGCTACTGCGGCCAGGTCTTCCACGAGGCCAAGGACAAGGACGCTCGCCGCTCGCCTGCGTGCGGGCGTGGAACGACTTCATCCTCGAGGAGTTCGCCGGCGCCTATCCCGGGCCGCTTCATCCCGATGATGATCATCCCGCTGTGGGACCCGGTGGCCGCCGCCGCCGAGATCGAGCGCACCGCCGCGCTCGGCGCCAAGTCGATCGCGTTCTCCGAGAACCCGACCAAGCTCGGGCTGCCGTCGATCCACACCGAGCTACTGGGACCCGGTCTTCCGGGCCTGCGACGAGACCGGGTTCGTGATCTCGATGCACGTCGGGTCGTCGTCGAACCTGATCCGCACGTCCGACGACATGCCGACGCTGGCCTTCATGGCCTACTCGGCGGCGGCCAACCAGGCCGGCACGCTGCTCGACTGGCTGTTCAGCGGCAACTTCGAGCGCTTCCCCAACCTGAAGATCGCCCTGTCCGAGGGCTCGATCGGCTGGATGCCCTACTTCCTCGAGCGGGCCGAGCAGGTCGTCGACAAGCAGCGGTTCTGGGCCTCGCGCTTCGACATCGACATGAACGCCGCCCACGAGCGGGGCGAGGCCAAGGGCGAGGCCAGGTTCGACCTCGACACCGACATCCGCCGGCTGTTCAAGGACCACGTCTTCGGCACGTTCATCGAGGACCACGCCGGCCTCCGGCTGCTCGACATCATCGGCGAGGACAACGTGATGCTCGAGTGCGACTACCCGCACTCCGACTCGACCTGGCCCGACACGATCGCCCTGGCCAACAAGTGGCTCGGCCACCTGCCCGAGGACGTGCAGCACAAGATCACGGTCGGCAACGCCTGCCGGGTCTACGACTTCACGCCCGCCGACCCCGCCACGCTGGCCCCGGCCGCGCGGACCGGCTGAGGGGCCGTGCCCGGGTCCCTGGAGGGGCGCGTCGCCCTGGTCACCGGCGCCAGCCGGGGCATCGGGCGCAGCATCGCCGAGCGCTTCGCCGCCGAGGGGGCCACGGTCGCCCTGGTCGCCCGTACCGTCGAACCGGGCGGCGCCGCGCTGCCCGGCTCGCTGGCCGACGCGGTCGCCGGGATCCGGGCCGCCGGGGGATCCGCCGTCGCCATCCCGGCCGACCTCAGCGACCCCGCCGACGTCGACGGCGTGCTGGCCCGGGCCGAGGCGGCCGTCGGGCCGATCGACACGCTGGTGAACAACGCCGGCGTGAACTTCTACGGGCCCGCACTCGGGGTCACGCCCCGCCGCTACGGGCTGATGTTCCAGATCATGGTCCACGCCACGTTCCGGCTCAGCCAGCAGGCGGCGCCGGGGATGGTCGAGCGCGGCCGGGGCTGGATCGTCAACGTCACGTCCAAGCAGGCCCGCCACCCGCTGGGCCCGCCCTACCCGGCCTGGGCGAGCGACGGCTGCGTCCCCTACGGGATGTGCAAGGCGGCGATCGACCGGCTCACCACCGGCATGGCCGCCGAGCTGCACGGCACCGGGGTGAGCGTCAACGCGCTGGGCACGTCGGGTCTGGTCGTGACGCCGGGCGTCGCCGCCGTGTCGCCGCACACGCCGGACAACGCCCCGGTCGAGCCGCCCGAGGCGATGCCCGAGGCCGCGCTGGCCCTGTGCGCGACTCCGGCCGGCGCGGTCACCGGCCGCATCGTCTACAGCATGGAGCTGCTCGACCGCCGCTGGCCGGCCGACGGCCCGTGGGCGCTGTCGGCCACGTTCTGACGCCACGTTCTGACGGAGTACTGAGCGTTCACTAACATAGGAACGCACCGAGCAGGAGGGTCGTGTCATGGGAAAGCTCGCCGAGGAGGTCCGGGTCATCGACGCGGACACGCACCTGACCGAGCGGCACGACCTGTTCACGTCGCGGGCGCCCGCGGCGTACCGCGACCGCGTGCCCCGCGTGCTGCAGGTCGACGGCAAGCCCCACTGGGTGGTCGATGCCGACGTGGTGCTGGGCCCCGCCAGGGCGGGGACGGTGATCGACCGGGCCGGCGACAAGTACCCGTTCGAGGAGTGCAAGCTCAACCCGATCGAGTGGGGCTACCGGGCGGCCTGGGACCCCGAGGCCCGGCTCGCCTGGATGGACGAGAACGGCATCTACGCGCAGGTGCTCTACCCCAACGCCGTGGGCATCGGCGGGCAGGACCTGGCCAACGACGTCAAGGACCCGACGCTGCGCCGACTGTGCGTCGAGATCTACAACGACGCCATGGCCGAGATCCAGGACGCGTCGGGCAACCGGTTCCTCCCCATGCCGGTCATGCCCGCGTGGGACGTCGCCGCCTGCGTCCGGGAGGCCGAGCGCATCGCCGCGCTCGGGTTCCGCGGCGTGAACATGACGTCCGACCCGCAGGAGACGGGCGCCCCCGACCTCGCCGACCCGGCCTGGGACCCGTTCTGGGAGGTGTGCCAGGGCCTGGGCCTGCCGGTGCACTTCCACATCGGGGCCAGCCTCACGTCGCTGAACTTCTACGGGAAGTACTTCTGGCCGTCGCAGCACGAGAACGTCAAGCCCGCCATCGGCGGCGCGATGCTCTTCCTCAACAACGCCCGGGTGGTGATCAACAGCCTCTACGCCGGCATCTTCGACCGGTTCCCCGACCTCAAGATGGTCTCGGTCGAGAGCGGCATCGGCTGGGTGCCGTTCATCCTCGAGGCGATCGACTACGAGATCATGGAGAACGCCCCCGAGCAGGCCGCCGAGCTGTCGCTCAAGCCGTCGGAGTACTTCGCCCGCAACTGGTACGCCACGTTCTGGTTCGAGGCCGACCACCCCGACCTCCAGGGCCTCATCGACCAGGTCGGCGAGGACAACGTCCTGTTCGAGACCGACTTCCCCCACCCCACCTGCCTCTACCCCGACCCGCTCGACGCGGTCGAGGACAAGATGACGGCGCTGCGCCCCGAGACCCGGCGCAAGGTCCTCGGCGACAACGCGGCCGCGCTCTACCGCATCTGAGCGTGGCTCAGGGGCGCCAGGCGGTCGGGTCGGTGGCGTAGTGGCAGCGCCACTCGACCACCCTCCCGTCCGGGCCCAGGCGCAGCAGGTCGGCGCCGGGTCGGTCGGACCCGTCGGGCAGGTGGCACGTGTAGACCAGCACCACGGTGTCGCTGCCCGCGAGCGCCCGGTGGAGCGTGTAGCGCACGTCGCCCGCCCGGGCGAGGGCGTCGACGACGTAACGTCGCAGCGCCGGGGCGCCGTCGACGGTCCGCTGGGCCGGGTCCCCGGTGAGCCGGGGGATGAACGGTGACGAGAACACGACGTCGTCCGCGAACGGCGCCATGATCTCCTCGACGTCGGCGCCGTTCCACCCCTCGCGCCAGTGGCGGGCGAGCTCGGCCACGATCCGGTCCTCCAGCACGAAGCGAGGCTATCCATGACCACTGACCAGGGCACCCTCGATGCCGTCCTCCTGGCCGTGCGCATCGCGGCGGGCATCACGCTCGCGCTCCACGGCTACCAGAAGGTGTTCCTCGGCGGCCGCATCGCCGGCACCGCCGGATGGTTCGAGAGCCTGGGGATGCGCCCGGGCCGGGTCCACGCCGTGCTGGCGGCGTCGACCGAGATCGCAAGCGGGCTGGGGTTCGCGCTCGGCCTGCTCACGCCGCTGACGGCGGCCGGCTGCATCGGGATCATGACGGTGGCGGCCTGGACCCACCGCAACGCCTTCTTCGTGTTCAAGGACGGCTGGGAGTACAACATGATCCTCGGCGTGCTCTACGCGCTGGTGGCGACGATCGGGCCGGGCCGGTGGAGCCTCGACAACGCGCTCGGCATCGCCGACGACCTGAGCGGCACCGTCGGGATCGTGCTCAGCGCCGTGGGCGTCGTCGCCGCCGCCGGGCTGCTCGCCGTGTTCTGGCGGCCCCAGCCGGCCGAGCCCGAGCCGGCCGCCGCCGAGCCGCAGGCGGGGTGACCGGCCCGCTCGCCGGCGTCCGGGTGGTCGAGGTGGCCACCCACGTGTTCGTCCCCGCGGCCGGCGCGCTGCTGGCCGAATGGGGCGCGGCGGTGGTCAAGGTCGAGGCGCCGGAGGGCGGCGATCCCTACCGCGGCCTGGTCACGGCGGGCCTCCACACGCTGCACGGCGGGCACGACCCGTACGTCCAGTCCGCCAATCGCTCCAAGCGGTCGGTGGGGATCGACCTGCGCCACCCCGACGGCCGGGCGGTCCTCGGCCGCCTGCTGGCGGCGGCGGACGTGTTCACGACCAGCCTGCGGGCGCCGACCCTGGCGCGGCTGGGCCTGGAGGTCGGCGACGTGCGGGCCGACAACCCGGACATCGTGTACGTGCGGGGCACGGCGTTCGGCGCCCGGGGGCCCGATGCCGGGCGGGGCGGCTACGACACGGGGGCGTACTGGGCCCGCAGCGGGATGCAGGCGGTGTTCACGCCGCCGGACGCACCCTGGCCCCCGCCGACGCGGCCGGCGTTCGGCGACCTGGTCGCCGCGCTCGGGCTGGCGGGCGCGGTCGGCACCGCGCTGTTCCGCCGGGCCACCACGGGCGAGCCGGCGGTGGTCGACTCGTCGCTGCTGGCGGCGGGGATGTGGCAGCTCCAGCCCGACATCGTCAACGCCCGCCTGGGCGACGACACCCACGCCCGCCAGCCCGACCGCTACGCCACGGGCAACCCCCTGATGCTCCCCTACTGCACCGCCGACGGCCGCTGGCTGGCGCTGATGGTGCTCGCGCCGGACCGCCACTGGCCGGCGCTGTGCCAGATCGTCGGCCGGCCGGGCCTGGCCGACGACCCGCGGTTCGCCGGTACGGAGGCCCGCCGCACCCACGCCGCCGAGTGCGTCGCGGCGCTGGAGGCGGCGTTCGCCGAGCACCCGCTGGCCGAGTGGCGGCGGAGACTGGCCGGCTTCGCCGGCGAGTGGGCGGTGGTCCAGGAGCCGGTCGACCTCTACGACGACGAGCAGGTCCGCGCCAACGGCTTCCTGGCCGAGGTCCCGCTGGGCGACGGCGGCGACGAGGGGGCCGTGCGCGTCCCGATGGTGACGTCGCCGGTCCAGTTCGACGAGCGTCCCGGGAGCCCGACCCGGGCGCCGGAGGTGGGCGAGCACACCGAGGAGGTCCTGCTGGAGCTGGGCCTGACCTGGCCCGAGATCGGCGCGCTCAAGGACCGGGGGGCGATCCTCTAGACGCGTTTTGTCCCCGGAACCGGTCGCTCTGGCGACCGGTTCCAGGGACAGAACGGGGGGAGGGGCTCAGGCGCCGTCGCGCACGTCGGGCACCTTGACGACGATCAGCTCGGTGTCGTCGGCGACCGTCGGGTTGCGGCCCGTGTTGGGCAGGTTGTTGTCGCAGGTGATCAGCAGCTTGGTGCCGCTGACCGGGTGGACGGACTCGACGGACTCGCACGTGACTCGGAACGGGTCGCCGAGGCCCACGTCGTCCGGGCGGGTCGCGGGCAGCGAGACCAGGTCGGGGTCCGGGATGGCGGCGAGGTCGACCGCGAGCGACTTCACCAGGGCCCCGCCCGCGTCCGCCGCGGTCAGGTCGACCACGTACACGTTGCGGAACACGGCGTTGAGGCCGCGCCCGGCGTCCCGCTCGATGACCACGAGGTGGTGGCGGTCCACCGCCGCCATGTCAGCCACCATGTAGGCGGGCTGCTCGGTCCGGTAGCTCCAGGTCCGCCCGGTGAACGCCTTGTCCCGCGTGCTGAACTCGAACACGATCCGCCGCGTCGAGCCCGCCTCGGCCACGGTGGCGCCTTCGAGCGCGGCGTAGAGGAACGCGCCGTCGGGGCTGATCGCCATGGCCTCGTACCCCCGGCTGTTGGGCTGGGTCGCCGGGTTCCCGCCGAGGAGCGGGTTGGCCGGGGACATCAGCCCGCCGGGCGTGGCGAACGGCGGGTCGAGCAGCCGGCCGGTGGCGTCGAAGTGCAGGATCCACGGGCCGAACTCGTCGCCCACCCACAGGTCGCCGTGGATGCCTCGCTGCAGCGACTCGGGGTCGATGTCGGCGCCGGTCAGGAGCCGTCCCGGGGTGGCCTCGTTGACGATGGGGAACCCCATCAGGTGGTCGGGGTCGCGGAACTCGATGAACTCGTCCTGGTCCGTGTCGACCGCGACCTCACCGCTCCCGCCCTGCGCGGTCTTGAAGTCGGGCCGCACGTAGTAGGCGCGGATCAGGAAGTCCGCCGAGTTGGCCTTGTTGCCGAACCCGTTGTCCGGCATGGCCAGGTACTCCCCCGACTGCCTCCCCGCCACCACGGCCGAGAACCCGAGCACGGGCTGGCTCGGACGGGGGAACTCGATCCCGTTCTGCACGCCGGTGCCGAGGGCGGCCCCCGACGGTGGACCGGCCGCCAGCGCGCCCGCGGGGATCAGTGCTCGACCCACGAGCGTCGGTTGCTCGTCGTCGCCCGCTCGTGCCGCTGCGGAAGGGAGCGCCAGCGTCGCCGCGACCGCAACGACGACGGCGGTGAACAGCTTCGTGTGCATCTCCGGCTCCTTCTCGTATGTGATCGGTATGGCACTGATCGTGCGCTTCCCGGCGTCCCGGGGGCAGGAGGCCGGGGTCCCGGCCAGGTCCCGGGCGGCGATCGGGACGCGGGTACCATTCGCCCGGGACACCGGCCGCCATAGGGTTCTGGCGCGGCCCGGAGGTGTGCGGATGGAGCAGCCCGACCATCGCTCGGCGATGCGTCCACGGTGGGTGACCCCGGGACTGGCATGGGAGGCCGGCGCCGTGGTCGCGGTGGCGGTCGCGACGGGCGGGGTGGTCGTCTGGCTGCGCGCCGCCAACGAGGGTGCCGAGCCCGAGGGCCGGAACTGGTGGCTGGTGGCCTGGCTCGTGGCCGGCCTGTCGTACTCGCTCGCCGGGGTGCTGCTGGTGACCCGCCCGGGCCGCCGGGCTCTCGGCGCGGCCCTATCGCTCGTCGGCGCCAGCACGCTGGTGGTGGCGGTCGCCGTCCAGTACCGGGGCTACGAGGCGCCGCTGGCCGGACCGCCCGCCTGGCCGTGGCTGGCCGACGCGGACATGTGGGCGCGGCCGCTCGGCGCCGCGGTGCTGGTGGCGCTGGTCCCCGGCGCGCTGGTTCCCGCCCGCTCGCTGTCCTCCCGGGGTGTCGCCGCCCTCGGGACCGTCGCGCTGATGGCCGCGCTGGCGCTGGTGCTGGCGAGCGTCGCCGGCGTGCGGCCGGTCGAGCTCACGGCCGCGTGGGTCGTGGGCGCGATCGGGCTGGCGTGGATCGCCCTGCTCGGGCGGGCATGGTGGCGAACACGGGGGGCGGCGGGCGATCCGCTGGCCGCATGGCTCCTGGCCGGGGCGGTCGTGGCGTGGCTGGCGGTGGTCCCCGAGGGACTCGACGTCGCCGACTGGTCGCTGGCGGGCCGGGACGTGGTGTGGCCGGTGCTGCTGATCGCCACCGTGCCGCTGCTGGTGGTGGGCGCCCTGATCGCCGAGCTGCGCCGCGTGCCGTCCGACGCCGAGCAGCTGTCCCACCGGAGCCTGGAGTGGGCCCTTTTCGCCGCCGGCATCGTCGTGATCTACACGGTCGTCGTGGCCGGCCTGGGGCGGCTGGTGGGCGGCAGCGGTCCGACGTGGCTGCTGGTGGCGGCAACGGGCGCCATCGCCCTCGCCATCGAGCCCGCGCGGCGCCAGATCCGCCAGGTCGTCGACCGGCTCGTGTTCGGCTCCCGGGACGACGCCCTGGACGTCGTGCAGCGCATCGTCGACCACGTGGGCACCGATACCGGCGACGACCTGCTGCCGGCCCTGGTCCGCAGCCTGGAGCGGGGCCTGCGCTTCGACGCCATCGGCATCGACCTGGCGCTGCCTGGCGGCGGGTGGGAGCGGGCCGCGTCGGTGGGCGACGACACCGTCCACCGCCACGAGGTGACGCTGCGCCACCGCGACGAGGTCGTCGGCCGCCTCGTCGTGGGCTGGGACGACGCCGTCGCCATGCGGGCCCGCGAGGCCCAGATGCTGGCCCAGCTGGCGGGGCCGCTCAGCCTGGCGGTCAGCTGGGTGCGCCTGGCGGCCGACCTGCGCCGCTCCAGCCTCGCGGCCGTGTCCGCCCGGGAGGAGGAGCGCCGGCGCCTGCGTCGCGACCTCCACGACGGGGTCGGCCCCACGCTCACCGGGGTGTCGCTCGGCCTGCGCACCGCCGTGCGCCAGCTCGACCGGGCCGCGACGGCGCGATCGTCCCCTCCGTCTCCCGCCCTGTTGGTCCGGCTGGCGGACGAGGTCGACGGGGTCGTGCACGAGATCAAGCAGATCGTGCGCGACCTCCGCCCCACCGCACTCGACCAGCTGGGCCTGACCGGCGCGGTCGCCGAGTTCTCGCGCCGGTTCGCGGGCGACCTCGACATCGAGCTGTCGCTGCCGTCCGAACCCGCCCCGCTGCCGGCCGCGGTCGAGGTGGCGGCCTACAGGATCGTCACCGAGGCCCTCACCAACGTGGTCCGCCACGCCCACGCCGCCCGCTGCTGGGTGCGGATCGTGACCGACGACTCCGTCGATATCGACGTGATCGACGACGGCGTGGGCATCGACCACGGCTGCCCCGACGGCGTCGGCCTCACCGCCATGCGGGAGCGGGCCACCGAGCTGGGCGGTGCGGTGCGGGTCGTCAGCGGCCCGGCGCTCGGCACCCACCTGCACGTCCGGCTCCCGGCGGCGCTGCCGTGAGACCACCCGACCAGCCCGAGGTCGTGCGGGTCGCCCTCGTCGACGACCACCCGATGTACCGCATGGGCCTCGCGGTGGCCATCGCCGAGATGGCGGGGATCGAGGTCGCGGGCGAGGCCCAGAGCGCGGGCGAGGTCCCCGACCTGGTGGCCTCTGGCCAGCCCGACATCGTCCTGCTCGACGTCCGCCTGGGCGACGGGTCCGGGCTCGAGGTGAACCGCTGGCTCGCCACCCACCACCCCCGGGTGAAGGTCATCATGCTCACCATGTCCGAGGACCACGACACCGCGCTCACCGCCCTGCGCGACGGCGCCTCGGGCTACCTGGTCAAGGGCGCCGACCCCGACCGGCTGGAGCACGCGCTGCGGGCCGCGGCCGCCGGCGACGTCGTGCTCGACCGCGACATGGCCCAGGCCGTGACCGAGCTGTCCCTCGCCCGCCGCCGGGCTCCCGCGGGCCGCCCCTTCCCCGAGCTGACCCAGCGGGAGTACGACATCCTCGACCTCGTGGCCCAGGGCCTCGACAACCAGACCATCGCCCGCCGCCTGGTGCTCAGCCCCAAGACCGTCCGCAACCACGTGTCCAACGTGCTCACCAAGCTGAACGTGGCCGACCGCTCCCACGCCATCGTCCTCGGCCGCGAGCGCGGGCTGGGGCAGGGCCCGGGCTGAGGGCCAGCCGAACCCGCAGGTCGGAATCGCTAGCGTGGGTGGCGAGGTGGTGGCGTGACCGACGACCCCGACCTTCTCGTCCTCGAACCGGTGGCACCCCCGGCGCCCACGACCGGGCGGAGCCGGCGGCGCCTGCGCCGGGGCATGGTGTCCGTCGCCGCCGTCGTCGCGGCGGTCGCGACGGTGGCCACGGTTGCGGGCAGTGACCACAGCGACCACACGGCGATCGACGACGAGGTCCCGCCCGCCCCGAGGACGCCGGCCATCGCGGTCGCTCCCGCCCCGGGGGGCGGCGGCACCGAGACCGCGGCGGCCCCGCCCCCGACCCGCCCACCACCGGGCCCGGTGGTGGAGGACCTGGCGCTGCGGGCGGACGGCGGCCTCGGCCCCTACGCGGCGGGCGCCGCCCGCGGCGAGGTGGTCGACCTCGCCGGCGCGATGCTGGGCCCCCCGGGCGCGGCACCCGCGCCCCGAGGGGCCCCGTGCGCCGCCGACCCGTCGCTGACGGTGACCGAGCAGACCGAGTGGGACGACCTGGTCCTGACGTTCGCGGGCACGACGGGGGACGACCTGCGCCTGGTCGGCTGGGAGTCCCTGGCCCGCCGCGGCGCCGCCCGGCGGTTCCGCCTGGCCGGCGGCCCCGCGATCGGCGACCCGCTCACGGCCTGGCGGGCCGCCTACGGCGCGGACCTCGAGGTCCACGACCGACTGGCCGGCGACGGCGGCCAGACCCGGGTCACGGTCCACCTGCCCGAGGGCGACGTGGCCCTGTTCGGCGGGGCGCGGGCGTCGGCGTTCGCGTACCTCGCCCGGGCCGGCCTGGCCTGCTAATCAGCGAGTGCCGGGGGCCTCAATTGTACGCCCGCGATAGCCGCAATCGCGCTGCTCGCAGCGGTCCATCCGATGCTTGGCAATCGTCGCCGCCCGTGATAGGATGGCCAGGTCAGGCACACTGGCGAGGCCCTGGGAGTACTGAGTCTTCCGAATGTGATATACTGAAGCTGTAGCCTCAGGAAGCTGATGAGTTTGTCGCAGGGATATTGACATAATTCCTGCTTCGTCGTATGGTGGATCGGCCCGTTTTGCGGGCCGATTTGCGCGTTTCACCCTCCGACGAGGAGCTTCCATGCCTGCACGCCCTGCTGCCCGGCACCGCTACTCCTTCGCCAGCCTCGACGAAGTCCTCGAGCCGCCCGACCTGATCGAGATCCAGCGGGCGTCGTTCGAGTGGTTCCTGCGGGCCGGCCTCGCCGAGACCCTCGGCGACCTGAGCCCGATCGAGGACTTCACCGGCACCCTGCGCCTCGAGCTCGAGTTCGATCCGGACGACGACGATCTGCGGCCCCCGCCGAAGTTCTCGTTGGACGAGTGCCGGGCCAAGGACATGACCTACTCGGCGCCGATCTTCGTGCGGGCCCGGTTCGTCAACGGCACGACCGGCGAGCTCAAGGAGCAGACCGTCTACCTGGGCGACTTCCCGATGATGACCGACGCGGGCACGTTCGTCGTGAACGGCACCGAGCGGGTCGTGGTCAGCCAGCTGGTCCGCTCCCCCGGCGTGATCTTCCAGGCCGGCGAGCGCTACCGCCTCCGCAACCTGGCCAAGCACCAGCTCGTCAAGGGCACCGTCCACCCCTACCGGGGCGAATGGATCGAGTTCGACGTCGAGCACAAGCCCGGCAAGGACGTCAACGCCGGCGCCCGGGTCGCCCGCAAGCGCCGCCTCAGCCTGTTCGTGCTCCTACGGGCGCTCGGCTTCGACGAGGGGACGCGCCCGGGGTTCCTCGACGCCTTCGTGCGCGAGTTCCCCTTCCTCGAAGGCCAGTGGGAGAAGGACCGCGACACCGCCCCCACCCAGGACGAGGCCCTGGTCGAGATCTTCAAGCGGGCCCGTCCCGGCGAGCCCGCGACGGCCGAGGCCGCCCGCAACTACGTCCAGAGCGCGTTCTTCAACCCCCGGCGCTACGACCTGGGGCGCGTCGGCCGCCACAAGGTCGACCGCAAGCTCGGGGCCGAGGTCGCACGGGTCGTCGAGCGGTTCGGCCTCGCCGACGTCGAGCGGCCGGCGCCGGGCCAGCCGACCCTCGCCCCGGTCGAGGTGCTGGCGGCGTGCACCTACCTGCTGTCGCTGGCTGCGGGCGTGCCCGGCTACCGCCTCGACGACCAGGATCACTTCGCCAACCGGCGCATCCGGTCGGTGGGCGAGCTGATCCAGAACCAGGTGCGCGTCGGACTGTCCCGCATGGAGCGGGTCGTGCGCGAGCGCATGTCCACCCAGGAGGTCGAGGCGATCACGCCCCAGTCGCTGATCAACATCAGGCCCGTAGTCGCCTCCATGAAGGAGTTCTTCGGCACCAGCCAGCTGTCGCAGTTCATGGACCAGGTCAACCCGCTGTCCGGGCTCGCACACCGGCGCCGGCTGTCCGCGCTCGGCCCCGGCGGCCTCACCAAGGAGCGGGCGGGGTTCGAGGTGCGCGACGTCCACTTCAGCCACTACGGCCGCATGTGCCCGATCGAGACCCCCGAGGGCCCCACCATCGGCCTACAGGGCGCGCTCGCCAGCTACGCCCGGCTCGACCCGTTCGGGTTCATCGAGACGCCCTACCGCACCGTCGTCGACGGCCGGGTGACCGGCGAGATCGTGTGGCTCACCGCGGACGAGGAGGAGGACTACGTCGTCGCTCAGGCCAACACCCCCCAGGGCCCCGACGGCCAGCTGCTGGGCAACGAGGTGCTGGCCCGGCGGAACCCCCAGGCGGCGTCCCTGTCCGACCTGCGGGTGCAGCTCGAACGGGAGACGTTCTTCGGCGCCACCACCGAGATCTGCGCGGTCACGCCGGCGGAGGTCCAGCTCATGGACGTGTCGCCCCGCCAGATCGTCTCGGTCGGCACGTCGCTGATCCCCTTCGTCGAACACGACGACATCACCCGGGCGCTCATGGGCGCGTCGATGCAGAAGCAGGCCGTGCCGCTGCTGCGCCCGGAGGCACCCTTCGTCGGCACGGGGATGGAGGCCCGCGCCGCCCGGGACAGCGGCGCCATGGTGCTCGCCGAGGCCGACGGCACGGTCGTGGACGTGGCGGGCGACCAGGTCACGGTCGAGTACCTGGAGCCGGGCCGCGGCGCCCGGCGGCGGGTGCACCGGCTCGCGCGGTTCGGGCGCTCCAACCAGGACACGTGCGTCGACCAGAAGCCGGCGGTGCGGGAGGGCGACCGGGTGCGCGCCGGCGACGTGCTCGCGGAGGGCCCCTCGACCGACGGCGGCGAGCTGGCGCTGGGCAAGAACCTGCTGGCCGCCTACATGTCCTGGGGTGGCTACAACTTCGAGGACGCCATCATCATCAGCGAGCGGCTGGTGCGCGACGACGTGCTGACGTCGATCCACATCCACGAGCACGAGATCGACGCCCGCGACACCAAGCTCGGCCCGGAGGAGATCACCCGCGACATCCCCAACCTGACGGAGGAGATCCTGAAGGACCTCGACGAGCGGGGCATCATCCGCATCGGCGCCGAGGTCGACGCCGGCGACGTGCTGGTGGGCAAGGTCACGCCCAAGGGCGAGACCGAGCTGACCCCCGAGGAGCGCCTCCTGCGGGCGATCTTCGGCGAGAAGGCCCGCGAGGTGCGCGACACCTCCCTCAAGGTGCCCCACGGCGAGTCGGGCAAGGTCATCGACGTCAAGGTCTTCACCCGGGAGGACGGCCACGAGCTGCCCCCGGGGGTCAACCAGTTGGTCCGCGTGCACATCGCGCAGCGGCGCAAGATCTCGGTCGGCGACAAGCTGGCGGGGCGCCACGGCAACAAGGGCGTCATCTCCAAGATCCTGCCGGTCGAGGACATGCCGCACCTGGCCGACGGCACGCCGGTCGACATCATCCTCAACCCGCTCGGCGTGTCGCCGCGGATGAACCTCGGGCAGGTGCTGGAGGCCCACCTCGGCTACGCCGCCCGCTGGGGCTGGGACGGCGACGGCGGGCCGACCGGTGCGGCCACGTCGGGCCCGACCCGCTCCCCCGGCGGCGGGGCCCGCAAGACCGCCCCGACCGCCCGGCCCGCGGCCTATGTGGCCACGCCGGTGTTCGACGGCGCCCACTGGGACGAGCGCGACCGGGCCGGCGACCACCCGACGATCCGCGAGGCCCTCGGCGACCTGCGGCCGGAGACGCCCGACGGCCGGCTGGTCGGGCAGGACGGCAAGGCCGAGCTGTTCGACGGCCGCACCGGCCTGCCGTTCGACCGGCCGATCACGGTCGGCTGGGTGTACATGCTCAAGCTGGCGCACATGGTCGACGACAAGGTCCACGCCCGCTCGACCGGCCCGTACTCGATGATCACCCAGCAACCGCTGGGTGGGAAGGCCCAGTTCGGCGGCCAGCGGCTCGGTGAGATGGAGGTGTGGGCGCTGTGGGCGTACGGCGCGGCGCACACGCTCCAAGAGATGCTCACCGTCAAGTCCGACGACGTGCTGGGCCGGGTCAAGCTCTACGAGGCGATCGTCAAGGGCGACAACCTGCCCGAGCCGGGCGTCCCCGAGAGCTTCAAGGTGATGATCCGCGAGACTCAGGGCCTGGCCCTCGACATCGAGGTGGTGGGCCGAGACGGCGAGCAGGTCGAGTTGCGCGACCTCGACGAGGACGTGTTCCGCGCCGCAGAGGCCCTCGGCATCGACATGACCCGCCCCGAGCGCGGCGGCGCCGACGCCGACGACCGCCGCGACGCCGGATGAGCCGCAGTCAGGCGGCGGTCAGGATCGCGGTCGCAGACTGCCGCCCATGGCACGACACACGCGGCGGGCAATGGGACGGGTGGTCGCCGGCCTGGCCCTGGCCGGCCTGGGCGGCACCGCCTGTGGGGGCGGCGGCGACACGACCTCGGCGGAGGCGCCTGCGACAAGCGTCATCGATCCCGGCGACGGCGGTCACTACTCGCCCGACATCGACCCCGCGTCCTTCGTGGCGAGCGTCGACAACCCCTACCTGCCGCTGGCACCGGGCGCACGCTGGGTCTACGACGGCAGCTCGGACGGCGAGCCGGAACACACCGAGGTCGTGGTGACCGACCAGCGCCGCGACGTCATGGGCATCTCCGCCGTGGTGGTGCGGGACACGGTCAGCGTCCGGGGTGAGGTCGTCGAGGACACCGACGACTGGTACGCCCAGGACCGCGACGGCAACGTCTGGTACCTGGGCGAGGACTCGAAGGAGTACGAGAACGGCCAGGTCACGAGTACCTCGGGTTCCTGGGAGGCCGGCGTCGCCGGGGCGCTCCCCGGCATCGTGATGCCCGCCCACCCGCGGGCCGGCCAGGCCTACCGCCAGGAGTTCTACCCCGGCGAGGCCGAGGACATGGCGGAGGTCACCGACGTCGGCGCGGTGAAGACGATCGCCCGGGGCGAGTACCGCGACGTCGTGGTCATCAAGGAGTGGAACCCCCTCGAGCCCGACGTGATCGAGCGGAAGTACTACGCCCCCGGCATCGGCGTCATCGCCGAGGAAACCGTCGCCGGGGGCGACGACCACGCCGAGCTGACCGGCTGAGGCCTCACCGACCGGTCGTCGGGGGCGCGGCCCCGGACGGGCGTCCCGAGCGGTGGAGGCCGTCCGGCAGCAGCCGCACGCGGTAGTTGATGCCCCGGTCGGACGACCACGGCGAGAGCGGGGCCATGAGGAGCCCGGTCAAGGCCAGCAGGGCCGTGTCGTAGTTGACGCGCCAGCCGGCGAAGTCGCGCCAGGCCTGATCGCGGTCGGGCTTGAGGGGAACGCCGACCTCGGCCAGCTGCGCGAGCACGGCGTCGAACTCGTCGCGACCGATCGAGATGGGATCGGAGGGCGCCGGGTCGGGGTCGAAGGCGATGGCGTAGGACCCGCCGATGCGCCGCAGGGCGAGGTAGCCGGCCCGCAGGCACAGCTGCGCCTGCCACGAGCGCGGCAGGTCGATCGCGGCGAGCCGGAGGGCGGCGCTGTCGAGGACCGCGCCGGCGGCGGTGATCCACGACCGCCCGTGGTGCGGGCTGCGGAAGAAGGAGAGCGCGAGATAGGAGGTGTGCGACTCCTCGACCTCGGTGAACCACCGTTCCCACTCGAGCCAGAAGCCGTCGAGCTCGTCGATCCAGCCGATCACCTTGGCCCGCCGGAACAGTGCCACCGGCGTCGGCGGCGTTCCGGCCCGGACGTCCAGCTGCGAGACCAGCGCCTCGCGCCGGGAGAACAGCTGGTACATGGTCGGCAGGAAGCTGATGAGCAGGGCGACGAGCCCAAGCCCGATCAGGGCCTCCGTGAACATCACGACCACCGCCGGCGCGTCGTGGTCGACCGCGAAGCCGAGCGTGAACAGCGAGGAGCCGGACAGCTCGAACGCGTCGCGGGGCGAGTCGACGCCCAGCGCCCAGTAGATCGGCATGAACCCGACGATCACGATCGTCACCCAGACCACGGGCAGCGAGATCAGGGCGAACGGCGCGAAGCGCGACATGATCCGGTCCGCGTCCGGCCAGGTCTTCGCGTGGCGGACCCGCAGGTCGAACGGCCGGCGCAGCGTCACGAAGACCCAGCGCGCCAGCGCCACGGGCTCGGCCCTGGGCACGACCACCGTCTTGACCGCGGACGCCACAGTGCTCAGCACGATCGCGGCGCCGACGAGCAGGGCCAGCACCCGGGCGACGGCGATCATCGCGTCCGGAGCCTACCGGCGCGGGCCCGCAGCCTGGGCCGGCGCGGTGCCGGCCGTGGCGGTTGGCGTATCCGGCGACCGGCGAGCAGGCTCTGTTCCCACATGACGGGACGGATGATCGCACGCACGATCGACGACCTGCGGGAGCTCGCTCTCGACGCCGACGATGCCGCGGGGTTCTTCCCCGCGCTCTACGTACGGGTGACCGAGGGCATCTCGGCCGGCATCCGCGACGGCCAGTTCGAGGACGGCGAGCGGATGGCCCGGCTGATCGAGGCGTTCGCCGACCGCTACATCGGCGCCCGCACCCGGCAGATCCCCGTGCCCGAGTGCTGGCAGGCGACATGGGACGTCGCCGGCGACGGCGACCTGCTCATCGTCCAGCACCTGCTGCTGGGGGCGAACGCGCACATCAACCACGACCTGCCCGAGGCCGTCGCCGAGGTCGCCCCGGACTTCGGGGGGCTCGACACCCTGCGCGGCGACTTCGACAGCGTCAACGACCTGCTCGCCGCCTCGTTCACCACGGTGCTCCGCGACCTCGACCGCGTCGAGCACTGGGCCAGCGAGGCGGCCGCACTGGGGGGCGGGCGCGCGTTCAACGTCTCGCTGCGGGTCGCCCGGCGCCAGGCCTGGTCGTCGGCCGGGCGCCTCGACGCCCTCGACGAGGCCGGCCGGCGGGAGCACATGCGCGAGCTGGATCGGCTCGTGACGGTGCTGGACTACCTGATCACCACCCCGGTGTTCCCGTTGGGCCTGATGGTGTGGCTGGCCCGCCGGTTCGAGCAGCGGGACCCCCGCGCCGTGACCCGAGCGCTGCTCGGCGTCCCGACCATCCGCCCGCCAGGCGCATCGCGTGGCCGCACGCCAGATCGAACAGGTCGCCGTAGATGGCAGGCATCGTGTCGAGCCGGCGGGTTGCGCTGGTAACGGGCAGCTCGCGTGGCCTGGGCCGCGCTATCGCCCGCCGGCTGGGTCGCGACGGCCTCGCCGTGGCGGTCAACGGCCTGCGCGACGATGCGCTGGTCGACGACGTCGCCGCCGCCATCCGGGACGACGGCGGCGTGGCCGGGGCCTTCCCGGCCGACGTCACCGACGCACGCCAGGTCGTCGACCTGGTGGCCGCGGTGGCCGACGAGCTCGGCCCGATCGACGTGCTGGTGCTCAACGCCACCGGCCCGCAGCCGGACGCGCCGCTCGCCGAGGTCGGCTGGGAGGAGCACCTCGCGCAGCTCGACTTCTTCGTGAAGAGCCCGGTCCTGCTCGGGCGAGCTGTGCTGCCGGCGATGCGGGCCCGGCGCTCCGGGCGGATCGTCCAGGTCGACTCCGAGGTGGTCGACCGGCCGCCGCCCGGCCGGTCCGCCTACGCCACCGCGAAGAGCGCCCAGATCGGCCTGACCCGGAGCTGGGCGCGCGAGCTGGCGCCGTTCGGCATCACCGTCAACACGGTGGCGCCCGGCTTCGTCCCCGTCGAACGTCATGCCGATGTGACGGCCGAGGTCCGGCGCGCCTACGTCGCCGTCGGTGCCGGCCGGCCGGTTCGGGACCAGCGAGGACATCGCCCACGCCGTGAGCTTCTTCGCTTCCGCGGAGGCCAGCTTCGTCACCGGCCAGCGCCTGGTCGTCGACGGCGGCCGCGGCCTCGCCTGAGCGCGGGGCCGGGTCCGCTGACAGCAACGGCTCAACGGAAGAGGTCGTCGACCGACAGGCCGTCGGGCACGGTGAACATGCCGCGGTCGGCGAAGCTGCGCAGGATGATCTCCCACGTCGGGCGGGCGTCGAGCAGGGCCCGGACCTCGGCGACGCCCTCGTCGACCGCGCCGGACGCCAGGAGGGCGCCCGCCCGGATGAGGCGCAGGTTCTCCTCGCCCGGGAGGGTGTCGAGCGCCGTGCCGATCGTTCCCAGCGCGGCGGCGGGATCGCCGCCGAACAGCTGGTCGGCGGCGGCGTCGAAGCCGGCGAACGCCTCGGCCGCGGTCAGCAGGCGGGCCAGGTCGCCGAGGGGGTCGTCGCTGCGGTCGACGCGCAGGTCGACCACGATCCCGCCGGCCGGGCCCGGCGGGACCTGCCCCTCGACCACCAGCAGCGCCGCCGACATCCGGCCCCGGGCGTCGCCGCCCGCGGCGTCGCCGGCGTCGAGCGCCGCCAGCAGCCGGCGGGCCAGGGAGCCGTCCGCCCGCTCGTACGCGGCCGCCATCGCCCCCCACACGTCGGGCGAGCTGACCATGTTGGCCTGCGCCGTGTAGCCCTCGCCGACCGCGTGGCCGGCGTGGTCGAGGCAGAGGCCGCCGGTCACGACCGCCGTGGCGCCGTCGGCGCCGACCACGGCCACCTGCCGCACCTCCGCCCCCGGGTCGGCGGCCCGGGCCTGGGCCAGCGCCCCGTCGGCGCCGGCCCCGGACGCGAGCGCGTCCAGGCAGCGCGGACCGTAGGCCCGCTCCGCGAACGCCTGGGTGGCCACCGCCCCGACGCCCGGCCGGGCCCACGGCACGATCGAGCCGACGGCGAGGAAGCACGTCTGCACCGCGACCCCCAGCTCCCCGGTCGCCGGGTCACGGGCGACGATCGAGTACGTCATGGGCTCACCGTACGGCACCGCGGCGCGGTCCCGCCGAGCCGCCGACGAGCTCAGCAGCAGCCGCTGACCGCGGCCTTCGTGCCCCCGTCGGCGGGCAGGTCGGCGGTCGCGCAGGCGCCGGCGCCGCAGACGTCGGTCGTGCGGAGGTCGCCCGCGGGCACGTCGCTGTCGGCCAGCACGGTGTAGATCTCCCACGGCGACCCGTCGGGGTCGTCGACCCACACCTTGTCCTGCACGGCGTAGCAGCACGTGACGTTGTCCTCGGTGGCGGTGGCGAGCCCGTCGCCCGCCAGGCGTGTCTGCGCCGCGGCGACCTCGTCGGTCGAGAACACCTCGACGCCGAGGTGGTTGAGCCGCCCGGCGGCCCCCGGGTTCTCGATCAGCACCAGCTTGAGCGGCGGCGACTCGATCGCGAAGTTCGCGTAGCCGGGGCGGCGCTTGGCGGGCTCGGCCTGGAACAGCCGGCTGTAGAAGTCGACCGCCTGGTCGACGTCGGACACGTTGAGGGCGAGCTGCACACGGGACATCGGATCTCCTTGCGCTATCATATGGACAGTCATCAATGTATCGACATCTGTCGATGAATGCAAGGAGCATCTCGTGCGGGTCCCGGTCACCACCATCGAGGAGTGCTGCCCCCCGCTGCTCGCCGCGCCGCTCGACGCCCCGTCCGCCCTCGAGCTCGCGGGCGGGTTCAAGGCGCTGGCCGACCCCGTTCGGCTGCAGCTGCTGTCGCTCATCGCCGCCGCCCCCGACGGCACGGCCTGCAGCTGCGACCTGGAGGAACCGGTCGGCAAGAGCCAGCCCACGGTCAGCCACCACCTGTCCGTCCTGGCCGACGCCGGGCTCATCACCAAGCAGAAGGTGGGCCGCTGGGTGAACTGCACCATCGTCCCCGAGCGCCTGGCCGCGCTGCGCGACGCCCTCGGCGCCTGAGGGCCGCACGGCCCGGCGGAGGTCCCCCCCGATCGGGGACGTTCGGCCCTGTCACGCGGCGCGGGCCCCGCCGATGCTTGGTCGCAGTGGTGGGCGACCCACGCGTCGTCCGGAGACCAGGAGGCCCGCGTGAAGGCTGCAGTGGTACGGGAGCTGGGCAAACCGCTGGTGCTGGAGGATCGGCCGATCCCCGATCCCGGCCCCGGCCAGGTGGTGGTGAAGATCGAGGCGTCGGGCCTGTGCCACACCGACATCCACGCGGCCAACGGCGACTGGCCGGTGAAGCCGGCGCCGCCGTTCGTGCCCGGGCACGAGGGTGTCGGCATCGTCGCCCGGGTGGGGGCCGGCGTGACCCGCGTGCCGCGAGGGCGACCGCGTCGCCATCCCGTGGCTCGGCTGGGCGTGCGGCGAGTGCGAGCACTGCCTCACCGGCTGGGAGACCCTGTGCGAGCGCCAGAAGAACACCGGCTACTCCATCGACGGCGGCTGGCGCGAGTTCGCGTTGGGGTACGCCGACTTCGTCGGCAAGGTGCCGGACGGCATCGACCCCTTCGACGCCGCCCCGCTCACCTGCGCCGGCGTGACCACGTACAAGGCGCTGAAGGTGTCCGGGGCGCGCTCGTCCGACCTGGTCGCCATCTTCGGCGTCGGCGGGCTCGGCCACCTGGCGCTGCAGTACGCACGCATCGCGGGTGCCCAGGTCGTGGCTGTCGACCTGGTCGACGAGAAGCTGCACATGGCCAAGGAGCTGGGCGCGGCCTACACCGTCAACGCCCGCGACGAGGACCCGGTCGAGGCCATCAAGGCCCTCGGGGGCGCCGACGCGGCCATCGCGCTCGCCGTGAGCCCCACGGCCTTCGAGCAGGCCTACGGCTCGCTGCGCCGGGGCGGCACCCTCGTGTTCGTCGGCCTGCCTGCCGACAACGAGATCCGGCTCCCGATCTTCCAGACCGTCCTGAACGGCACCAAGATCGTCGGCTCGATCGTCGGCACCCGCATCGACCTCCGGGAGGTGTTCGAGCTCCATGCGTCGGGGCTCACGACGGTCGAGTACGAGAAGCGCGGGCTGGAGGAGGTCAACGACGCGATCCACGAGGTCGAGCAGGCGACGGTCAAGGCCAGGCTCGTCTTCGACCTCACATGACCATCGAGCAGACCGGAGAGAGGAGTCCACGATGCGAGTGAGCGAGCTAATGCGCACGCCAGCCGTCACGTGCGGACCGTCCTCCACCATCGGCAACGTCGCCTGGTTGATGCGGGACCGCAACGTCGGCAGCGTCGTCGTGGTCGACGACATCGGGTACCTGGCCGGCATCGTCACCGATCGTGACGTGGCGGTCCGCGGCGTCGGCGAGGGCCTGCCCGCGGAGGTGGCCGTCGAGCACATCATGAGCCGGGACGTGGCAGCCGTCTCGATACACGCCGACGTGTCCGACGCGTTGGCCATCATGTCCACGCGTCACGTGCGGCGTCTGCCCGTGGTCGACGAGAGCTACACGCCCCACGGGGTGGTGGCTTTCGACGACCTCATCCGGCACCTCGGCCGCGAGGCCGACACGCTGGTCGATACGGTCGCCCGCCAGACGGCAAGGGCCTAGTGACCTGAGTCCCGGGGGGTGATCCGGAAGACGGGGATCCGGGGAGCGACCTCGCCGAACGCCTCGACCGACGCGTGCCGATCGACCGGGATGTGGGCGCGTGCACCCGGCGCCACGTCGAGGTAGCGGCGGATGACCGGTGCCCGGCCTGCCGGCTCCACCTCGTCGAGGCGCACCGGCTCCCGACGACCGTGGCGCAGCACCGCGAGCCCTCCCGCGGCCCGCACGTTGTGCGGCCAGCTCGCCCGCTCGCCGAGCATCGACACGAGGTAGCGCTCACCGTCGAGCTCGGCGATCCTGCGCGCCCGTGGCCGGAGCCGCGGCCAACCTGTCGGGCGCACGTCACGGTCGCCATGGCCCCACCATCGGTCGCCACCGGGACGCATCCCCGAGACCAAGGTCCCGCCGCGACTCGGCGAGCGGCCTTCCCCGGCCGGCCCGGCGGGTCGAGGGTGGGCCCGCCTACGAGCCGGGCCGGACCACCGCCCGCACCGTCACCGTCGCCCCGGCGTCCGCTGGTGGGACGAGGTTGTCCGCGATCGGCCGGCCGTCGACCACGAGGTCCGCCACGCGACCGGCCTCGCCGGGGCGCTTGTCCACGGTGATGTCGTAGGTCGCGCCACGGAAGCGGCGCGTGGCCGTGAACCCGGCCCAGTCGGCCGGCAGGCACGGGTCGATGCGCAGCCCGTCGTGCTCGGGGCGGATGCCGAGGATCCACTGCGTGACGGCCACGAGGTTCCACGCCGCCGCCCCGGTCAGCCACGAGTTCTTCGCCTCGCCGGCCGTCGGGGCGTCCCTGCCGGCGATCATCTGCGCGTAGACGTACGGCTCGCAGCGGTGCCGGTCGCTCACGGCTTCCCGGGCCGACGGGTTGGTGCGCAGGTAGTAGTCGAGCGCCCGGTCTCCGTTGCCGACCATGGTCTCGGCGATCACGATCCACGGGTTGGTGTGGCAGAAGATGCCCGCGTTCTCCTTGTAGCCGGGTGGGTAGGTGCTGATCTCACCCAGCTCGATGCGGTAGCGGGTGTAGGCCGGCTGCAGCAGCGCGATGCCGTCCGGGGTCGCGAGGTGGGCGTCGACGGAGTCGAGCGCGGCCCGGGCCGTGCCGTCGTCGAGGCCGATGCCGGCGAGCACGCACATGCCCTGCGGCTCGATGTAGATCCTCCCCTCCTCGTCGGCGGCGGAGCCGACCGGATTGCCGTCGTAGTCGTAGGCCCGGCGGAACCAGGCACCGTCCCAACCGTGGGCACGCACGGCGGCGTCCATCGTCGCGGGCGGCACCGTGCCATCGGGCGGCGTCGCCGGGCTCCCGGTGGCGCTCGGCGAGCGCGGCGAGCTCGTCGGCGGCCAGCGTGAACAGTCCCCCGATGAACACCGACTCCGCGACGCCGCCCGTGCGGTTCTCGGTGGTCTGGAACGACTCGCCCGGCGTCTCGGAGAAGCAGTTGAGGTTGAGGCAGTCGTTCCAGTCGGCCCGGCCGATGAGCGGCAGGCCATGGGGCCCGAGGCGGTCGAGCGTGTAGCGCAGCGCCCGGCCCAGGTGCTCGCCGAGCGGCGTCTCGGAGCCGGGCTCGTTGGCGTAGGGGACCGGCTCGTCGAGGACGGCGAGGTCGCCGGTCTCCTTGGCGTACGCGGCGACGGCGAGGACGAGCCACAGCGGGTCGTCGTTGAACCCCGACCCGACGGCGTCGTTGCCGGTCTTCGTGAGCGGTTGGTACTGGTGGTGGGCGCCGCCGCTCGGGAGCTGGGTCGCGGCGATGTCGAGGATCCGCTCGCGCGCCCGCTGCGGAACCATCGGCACGAAGCCGAGCAGGTCCTGGTTCGAGTCGCGGAAGCCCATGCCGCGGCCGACGCCCGACTCGAACGACGACGCCGAGCGCGACAGGTTGAACGTGACCATGCACTGGTAGGCGTTCCACACGTTGACCATGCGGTCGACGTGCTCGGACGGGGTCGCGACCTGCAGCGCGCCGAGCAGGTCGCGCCAGCGGTCCCGCAGCCGCTCGACGGCCACCTCGACCTCGCCGGGGCGCAGGAAGCGGTCGATGACCGGCCGCGACCGTCCGCTTGTCGAGCGTCACCGATCCCGGCGGGTCGTACTTCGCGTCGGGCGGGTTCTCCGCGTAGCCGAGCACGAAGACGACGTCTCGCGTCTCGCCCGGCGCGAGGGTGAGCTCGACGTGGTGCGAGCCGCAGGGCGACCACCCGTGGGCGATCGAGTCGCCCGACCGCCCCGAGGCGACGGCGAGCGGACGGTCCCAGCCGCCGTAGGGGCCGAGGAACGCGTCGCGCTGCGTGTCGAAGCCCGCCAGCGGTTCGGAGCAGGCGAAGTAGGCGAAGTGGTTGCGCCGCTCGCGGTACTCGGTGGTGTGGTAGATGACCCCGTCGGCCACCTCGACCTCGCCCGTCGAGTAGTTGCGCTGGAAGTTCGTGGCGTCGTCCCACGCGTCCCACAGGCAGAACTCGACCGCGCTGAACAGCGACAACGCCGCGTCGTCGGCGCGCCGGTTCGTCACCCGCGTCCGCCAGACCTCGAGGGTCTCGCCCAGCGGGACGGCGTAGAGCGTCTCGGCGTCGATGCCCGCCCGCCGGCCCGCGATCACCGTGTAGCCGAGGCCGTGACGGCAACGGTAGGCGTCGAGCGGGGCGCGCACCGGTTGCCACGAAGGCGACCAGAGGTCGCCGCTCTCCCGGTCGCGCAGGTACAGGTAGCGCCCGCCCACGTCGGCCGGCACGTTGTTGTACCGGTAGCGGGTCAGCCGCCGCAGCCGGGCGTCCCGGTAGAAGGAGTAGCCGCCCGCGGTGTTGGAGATGATCCCGAAGTACTCCTCGCTGCCGAGGTAGTTGATCCATGGCAGCGGGGTGTCGGGACGGGAGATGACGTATTCGCGCGCGGTGTCGTCGAAGGCGCCGTACGTGGTCACGACGACGTGTGTTACCACGGACACGAGACCCGTTTGTGTCCAAGGACCCTGTCGGGCGCCGGCGCGCCGGTTCACGCTGGGGCCATGGGCTTCTGGAACTTCCGGCGGCGCACCGGCCGGCGCGACGGCTCGGACGTGGCGCCGTCCATGCCCACGGCGCGGCCGGTGGCGGCGGCGAGCGAGGAGGTCGCCGCGTTCCTTGCCGGCCGCCTCGTCGACTACTACGCCGCGACCGAGCAGGAGGTCCCGGCCTGGGCCGCGCTCAACCGCCTCGCCCACGCGGACCGCACGGAGCTGGCCGGCCTGGTCGCCGACCGCGGCCCCGGCGGCGGGGCGACGTCGGCGGCGGCGGTGGAGTTGCTGATCGCCGCACGGCTACTCGTCCAGGCGCGGACGCCCGACGAGCTTCGCCGCCTCCAACAGGCGGCGCTCGTTCCGCTGGAACTGCGGCTCGTCGACCGGTGGAAGCCCGAGCGGCTCGGTCCGGACGAGGTCCTCGACGAGGCCGTCGACGCCCTGGGGACGTTCCCGGCCTAGCGTCCGCCCGACCGCCCGTATTGACACTCACGGTGATCCTTACGCCGTTGTCGAACCGGGGGAAAGTCCTTGCGCGGGCAACTGGCCTCACAAGTGGTTGGTAATCAACCACTTTCGCGACCCAGAACGAAAAGACCCCAAGACAGAGGCGACCCACGCCCACCGTAAGTGGAAAAGGGCCGTCGGCCCGGCTACCCGCCCGTGATGGAGCCGGTGCCCGTGTTGTGCATCGTGACGGCGGGCGACCCCGAGTAGGTGATCGAGCCGGTGCCCGTCAACGTCGCATCGAGCGTCGACGTCGCGTGGACGCCGAGCTCGCCGGTGCCGCCCAGCGTCGCCGTCGCGTCACGAGCGACCAAGCTGTGCAGCTCGACCGTTCCGACGCCACCCAGCATCGCGGTCAGGCGGTCCACGCTGCCCGACGCCACCAGCGTGCCGGCGCCCGACAGGTCCGCGGTGAACTCCGGGCCCGTCACGCCCTCGACGGTGACGGTGCCGGTCCCGCTCAGCGTCACGCCGTCGAGCGACGGCACCGAGACCGCCACGGTCATCGGGACGTCGCTGGTGAAGGTCCCGCGGTTGGCGACGACGAGGCTGCCGTCGCGCACGGTCGTCGTGACCCGGCCCACGACGTCGTCGGCCCCCGTGACCGCAACGGACTGCGCCGGGCCGACGCTGATCGTCACGGTGTTGGCGCCCGCCAGCTCGACCGCGGCGAAGGGCGCCAGTGCGCGGCTCTCGGTCGTGGTCCGGCCCGAGCCGCCCACCCCGCCACCGTCCCGCACCGCGAGACCGACCATGACTGCGACCAGCGCGGCCGCGACCACGGCGAGCAGGACGACCAGTCCGATGCCGGGAGACGTCGACCGGCGATCGTGTGCAGGTCCAGTGACTACCGCCATGAGCCAACCTCCGCTCCTCGGCGTCAACGTCATCGTCGTCCCCCCGGACGCGACCGGCTAGGGACGAAGGTCCGTCCGGTCGGCAGGTAAACCTCCCGTCCCTCTCGATCGTCAGTCATGGCGCCGACCCCGGAGCCGGCCGCCGGGGAACGGCACACCACCCCCTCAGGAGGTTCTCCCGATGCCCCTACACGTCCATTCGCCGCGCCTCGCCCGGTGCGGGGTCCTGATCGCCCTCGGCCTCCTGGCCTCCCTGCTCGGCGCCGCCGTCTCCCCCGGCGTCGCCGGCGGGATCCCCCTCCCGGGTGACGGCGGGCCGCCCAGCTACGAGCTGCCGGTGGCGTGCAGCGCCGACTGGAGCCTGTACACCTGGGCGTCGCCCCAGCACAGCCCGGCGCTCGACATCGAGTACCGGCCCAACGGGTCGGCGGACCCGAACCTCTCCGAGGGCGAGCCCGTCCTCGCCTCCGCGGCCGGGACCGTGAAGGAGGCCGGCCGCCAGGACGGTGGCGGCAACTACGTCCTGATCGACCACGGCAACGACTACTACACGGTCTACATCCACATGAAGGAACTCCCGCTGGTCCATGCGGGCCAGCAGGTCGCACAGGGCACGCAGATCGGGCTCATAGGCCACACTGGCACCGAGGCCCACGACGTCCCACACCTGCACTACGAGCAGATGTACGACGCCAACCACGATGGCCATCTGCTGTGGGGCATCACCGGGGGCGAGGACCTTCCGGCGGTCTTCCACGGCTACACGTACACCGGGAACCAGCAGCAGTTCCACTTCGTCCAGAGCTACAACGGCTGCAGCGAATCGCCTCCCCCGCAGCCGGTGCCGCCGGGCTCCCCGCAGCACTGGATCGACACCGCCGGGCCGGCCCCGGTGTACGCGGACCCGAACTCGACGACTCGGACCGGCACCCTCGCCGCCAGCGACGGGAACTGGGCCTACTGCAAGCGGGACGGTCGCAGGATCACGACCTCCGGCGGCACCAACCACTGGTGGCTGCTCACCGACCCGACGACCGGACCAGGCATGCAGTGGGTGTCCGCGTACTACCTGAACCGTTGGGGCGACAACGAGGCCAAGGACAACGACGGCAACGTCATCCCCGACTGCCCCGGTAGCGCACCGCCCACCAACGCACCCGCACCACCCCGGGCCACCTACGACGCCACCACCTTCGCCAACGCCTCCGTCTACGCCGCGCCGGGCTCGGGCAGCCCCACCGGCACCCTCTACGGCGGCACCAACTACGTGTACTGCAAGGTGCTCGGCCCCGACTTCTCGACCGGCGCCGGCACCAACCACTGGTGGCTCCTCACCGACCCCGACGAAGGCCCCGCCAACCAGTACGTCTCCGCCTACTACCTCTCCCTCTGGGGCGACAACGAGGCCAAAGACGACAGCGGCAACGTCATCCCCGACTGCTGACCGCCCCCACCCGACCGGGCCTCACCCTTCTGCGGGGTGAGGCCCGGCCCGGGCGTCAGCGCGGCTGGATCTCGCCCATCGGGCCCCAGCCATCGACCTGCGGCGCGTCGACGTAGATGATGTCGGGCTGCCCGGCCACGAGGTCGGGACCCTTCTCGATCAGCTCGGCGAAGTGCGTCGTGGCGACGTGGGCCGCCCCGGCGGCGGCGTCCCGGAAGCCCTCGACGGCGACGAACACCGTGGGATCGAGCAGGCTGCGGGACCACTCGAAGAAAAGGCAGCCGTCCTCGGCCTCCACCGCCTCGGCGTAGGCGGTCGCGAGGCTCAGCCACTCGTCCACCTTCTCCGGGCGGACCGGGAACTTCACGTTGATGAGGATCATGGCCGCTGTCTAGTCGTCGTCAGCCGCCGAGGATGGCGTTCAGCAGCCACAGGGTCGGCATCCCCACGGCGATGGCGAGACGCGCCGAGCCGGTGCGGCGGACGGCCAGCACCGCGACCGCCACGGCGGCGATCGGCGGGGCGGCCGCCGACGGGCTCGCACCGGCGCAGGCGGCGGTGACGCTGCCGGCGGCGAGCGCGGCGAACGCGCTCGGCACCACGAACCGGGCGGCGCGCTCGAAGCGGGCCGAGGAGCCGCTCCGGCCGACCAGCCCGACCAGGCTGACCCGGAACAGGTACGTGCCGGCGCCCACCGCCAGGACCACGAGCCAGGGGGTCATCGCCGGACCTCCGGCGTGAGCAGGCCGGCCGTGATGCCGAGCGCGATCGCGGCGACGACCCCCGTGTGCAGCGGGGCGGCGTAGCCCAGCACGGCCACCGACGCGGCCGTGAGGGCCGCCCGGCGCATCGCCCGGGTGGTGAGCCGGACGGCGACCTCGCCCGCGAGGAACAGCGGGACGACGAACTCGAGGTGCACGGCGGCGGGCAGCTGCGCCCCCACCGTCGCCCCGAGCGCCATCGCCGTGAGCCACGCCACCCAGAGGGCGACGGCACCGCCGAGGTAGTGGCGGTGGGCCGCGGCACGATCGCCCGGCCGCTCGTAGCGGGCGACCCCGACGGCGAACGACGGGTCGACGAGCAGGTAGGCGGCGATCGCCCGCCACCAGCGGGGCGTGTCCCGCCAGTGTGCGGCCATGGCGCCGGAGTAGACGACGAGGCGGGCGTTGATGGCGAGGGCGGTGGCGATCACGACCCCGGGGGCGGCGCCGGCGCCGAGCAGCTCGATCGTGGCGACCTGGGCGCTGCCGGAGTAGATCGCCGGGCCGGTCAGCAACCCCACGCCGGTCGGGAGGCCGGCGTGGGCGGCGCCGACGCCGATGACGAGTCCGTAGGGGCCGATGCCGGCCAGCCACGGAGCCATCGCCCGGACGCCGCCCACGACGTCGCGGCCCCAGGTCCGGGGCCGCTCTGCGGTGTGTGTGGCAAGCATGTGCCGACTGTGCGCCGCGGCCGCCGGCCGGGCATGGACGGGACCTGGAGATCCCGTGGAGATGCGCGGCGCGAGACTGGGCGCTGTGATCTACGGGTTCGGCGAGTGCGAGCTCGACCTACCCCGGTACCAGCTGCGGCGGGCCGGCGAGGAACGACCGATCGAGCCGCAGGTGTTCGACGTCCTCGCACTGCTGATCCGCGAGCGCACCCGGGTCGTGCCCAAGGAGGAGATCCTCGACACGGTGTGGGGCGACCGGTTCGTCAGCGAGTCGACCCTCACCAGCCGCATCAAGGCCGTTCGGCGGGCGATCGGCGACGACGGCACCCGCCAGGACCTCATCCGCACCGTCCACGGCCGCGGCTACCAGTTCGTCGGGCGGGTCGACGAGCGCGGCGCGCCGCCGGGCGAGGCCGGCGAGGCCGGCGAGGCCGCCGGGCCGCTCCCGCAGGAGATCCGGTTCTGCACCGCCCGGGACGGCGTGCGGCTGGCCTACGCCACGCTCGGACACGGACCGCCGCTGGTGAAGGCCGCCAACTGGCTCAGCCACCTCGACTACGACGGGGAGAGCCCGGTGTGGCGGCACTGGCTGGTCGAGCTGGCGCGCCGCTTCCGGCTGGTGCGCTACGACGAGCGCGGCTGCGGGCTGTCCGACTGGGACGTGGTCCCGTTCACGTTCGACGACTGGGTCGACGATCTCGAGACCGTGGTGGACGCCGTCGGCCTCGACCGCTTCCCCCTGCTCGGGCTGTCCCAGGGCGGCCCGGTGGCCATCGCCTACGCGGTCCGGCACCCGGAGCGGGTGAGCCATCTGGTGCTGGTGGGCACCTACGTGCAGGGCCGCCGCAAGCGGGCGCGGTCGCCGGAGGATCTCGAGCTCAACGAGGCCCGCATCGACATGGTCCGCCTGGCCTGGGGCCGCCCCGACCCGACGTACCGGCAGATGTTCGTGTCCCGGTTCCTGCCCGAGGGGACCCAGGAGGAGTGGCGGGCGTTCGACGAGCTGCAGCGCCGGTCGACGTCGCCGGAGAACGCGTGGCGCTTCCTCGACGCGTTCGCCGACATCGACGTGACCGACCTGGCGCCGCGCGTGACCGCCCCGACCCTGATCCTCAGCGCCCGCCGGGAGCCCGACGGCGTGTTCGAGCAGTCGCGGATCCTGGCGTCGCTGATCCCCGGCAGCCGGCTGGTGCCCCTCGACAGCTGCAACCACCTGCTGCCCGAGCGCGACCCGGCGTGGCGGCAGCTGCTCGCCGCGCTCGACGGGTTCCTGGGGGTCGGCGCCGCACCGCCCGGCGGCTGAGCCATCGTCACCAGGCGATCTCGTTGCACCCCTCGTGGGTGTCGGGCTCGATCTGGAGCGTGGCGTGCCCGATGTCGTGGGCGTCGCGGCAGCAGCTCGCGGGCCCGGTCGAGGACGCCGTGGGTGTCGGTGCCCTCCCGGACCACGACGTGGGCGGACGTGACCTCCATGTCGGAGGTGAGGGTCCACACGTGCAGGTCGTGCACCCCGACGACGCCGGGGATCGTGCGGAGGTCGGCCTCGATGGCGTCGAGGTCGGTGCCCGGCGGGGCGGCCTGGATCAGGATGCGCACCGCGTGCCGGCCGAGGCGCCACGTACGGGGCAGGATGAACACGGCGATGGCGACGCCGACGAGCGGGTCCACCCAGCCCCAGCCGGTGACCTCCAGGACGATGGCACCGACGATGACGCCGATCGAGCCCAGCGTGTCGGACAGGACCTCCAGGTAGGCGCCCTCGACGTTGAGGCTCTCCTTGGAGCCGGCGCGCAGCAGCGCGAAGGCGGCGAGGTTGACGCCGAGGCCGATGGTCGCGACGACCAGCATCGGCCCGCCGAGGACGTCGGCGGGCTCGCGGAACCGTCGCACGGCCTCGACCAGCACGTAGACGCCGACCCCGAACAGCAGCACGGCGTTGGCCAGCGCCGCCAGGATCTCCAGCCGGTAGAGCCCGAAGGTCCGGTGCCCCCGCTCCGTGCCCCGGTCGGCCAGCTGGATGGCGGCGAGCGCCATGCCGATGCCGAGCACGTCGGTGACCATGTGGCCGGCGTCGGACAGCAGGGCCAGCGAGTTGGCGTACAGCGCGGTGACCACCTCGACGACCATGAACGCGGCGAGCAGCCCGAAGACGGCGAACAGCCGCCCCTTGTGCCGGGCCCCGGCCCGGAGCGACGCATGCGAGTGCGGCGCGTCGCCGTGCGCACCGCCGTGCGCATGTTCGTGGTGCCGGTCGCTCACGTGACCAGTGTTGTAGCTCCACGGCCTGAACGTGTCGCCGCCGCCCCGCCGACCTCGAACGTGGCCAGGGTGGCGTCCGCCACATCGAGGAAGGCCGCGGCCGGCGGGGTTCGGTGGCGGTCCTCGTGCCAGACCGCCACCAGCCGGCGGGGCGGCACCGGGGGTTCGACCGGCACCAGCCTCGTGCCCGGGTGGTCGGGGTCGACCGTCAGCCACGGGAGCAGGGCGTGGGCCAGGCCTGCGGCCACGCACCCCTGCAGCGTCGGGTTGTCGTCGAACCGGTACGGGAAGTGGGGCCGCTGGTCCAGGCCCGCGAACAGGTCGACGATCTGTGCGTGGTCGGTGTCGGCCCGCCACCCGATCAGCGGCACGGCGGCGATGTCCTCCAGGCTCACGTACGGCCGGCGGGCCAGATCCGACGTGGCCGGCGCCACGAACACGTACGGGTCGTCGAACAGGCGGTGGGTGAGGAACGGCCCCGTCGAGAGCGGCAGGTTGACGAACGCCAGGTCCAGCTCGCCCCGCTCGACGTCGACGAGGAGGTGGCGCGGCTCCAGGGCCGGCGTGATGTGGACCTCGACCCCGGGCGACGACTCCAGGAACCGGCGGAGCAGCTCGGGGAGCACGCGGGCGCCCACGCTCTGGAGCACGCCGACCCGCAGGCTGCCGACCTGCCCGCTGGACAGCGCGGCCACGTCCGACTCGGCGGCGGTGAGCCGGGCGATCACCGCGTCGGTGTGCGGCAGGAACGCCTGACCGATCTCGGTCAGGCGCACCCGGCGGGGCCCGCCCGGCCGGCTGAACAGCGGTGCGCCGACCATGCGCTCCAGCGCCGCCACCTGCTGGCTGACCCCGGACTGCGTGTAGCCCAGCTCCTGCGCGGCGGCGCTGAACGACCCCGTCGAGACCACCGCCCGGAACGCCACGAGGTGGCGCAGCTCGATCCCGTGCCATGCATTAGTAGTAGTGATGGAAATCGACTCTACTAGGAACTTTACTGATGACGTGCGCGGTGCCACAGTGCAAGTGCTCGGATCCGCCCGCCCCGGCTCCGGGTCCTCCCCCGGCACTGGCCCCCGGTCCCGATAGGACTGGGGGTCAGTGGTCGCGCCAGGCCGCGAGGCGACCGGCGAACCGGGCGGCGATGGCCGCAGGCTCCTCGGCGATCCCGGCGCGGCCGGCCGGTCCCCCGCCGGCTGACGGCACGCCCGCCGCCGTCGGAGGCCATATCTTCCCACCATGCCAGACCAGGCACACGACGAGCGGTCGGCCATCGAGCGCCTCGTCGCGCAGGGACGGGCCGCCGGGCAGCGGCGGGTGGAGGACCTGCGCGCGCGGTACGGCGACCGCGCGCTCGTCGATCTCGGGCTGCGGATGTACGACCGTGACCGCGAGGCGGCCGGCGGGGTGGTGGGGGCGGCCGTGGCGTTCCGGCTGTTCCTGTTCTTCGTCCCGCTGCTCCTCGTGGTGGTCGGGCTCGCGGGGCTGCTCCGCAGCTGGCTGGACGCCGACGTGCTCAACGAGAAGGCCGGCGTGAGCGGCGGGCTCGCCGCACAGATCGACTCGGCGCTCTCGCAGCCGGGGACGTCGCGCTGGACCGCGCTGATCGTCGGCCTGGTCGGCATGGCCCTCACGGGCCGGTCGCTCAGCAAGGTGCTGACGGCGGCCAGCTGCCTCAACTGGCAGCTCCCGGTACGGACCAAGGCGCCCATGCGGGTGATCGGGGGCGTCATCGGGGTGGTCGTCGGCATGGGCCTGGTGGCGACGATCGTCAACCACCTGCGGGACGACTTCGGCGTCGCCGCGGCCGGGTTCTCGTTCCTCGCCGCCTTCGGCGTCTACGCACTCGCCTGGATGGTGGTGTCGCTGGTGCTGCCCCGGGCGACCAGCGACCCGGGCGCCCTGCTCCCGGGGAGCGCGCTCGTCGGCCTGGCGGTCGCCGGCATGCAAGCGATCAGCCAGCTGTACCTCCCGGACAAGCTCGGGCGCGCCTCCCAGCTGTACGGCGCCATCGGCGCCACGATCGTCACGCTCGGCTGGTTCTTCTTCGCCGGCCGGGCGATCGTGTTCGCCATGGCGGTCAACGCCGTCGTCTTCGAGCGGTTCGGCTCGATCTCGCAGGTGGTCTTCGCCCTCCCGGTCGTCCGCATCCTCCCCCGCCGGTCGGCCTGGATCCGGCGGTTCTTCGACCTCGAACAGGACGACGCGCCCGCCCCGTCGTGACGGGCGCGCGAGGCTCTGCGCACCTGGCGCGCCCGCCGCGCCGCGTTGCCCGAGGAGCCGCCCCGTGAAGATCGCCGCCGTCGACGGCCGCGCCGTGCTCGTGATCGGCGACGAGGTCGCCGACGTCGCCACCGCCTCGGGGGGCCGCTTCGGGCCCGATCCGATGGCGCTGTACGACGACTGGGACGACGTCGCCGCCTGGGCCCCCGGCGTCGCCGCCGGCACGGCCCCGCTCGACGGGGCCAGGCTGGGATGCCCGGTCCCCCGGCCCCGGCAGGTGTTCGCCATCGGCCTCAACTACCGCAGCCACGCCGAGGAGTCGGGGATGGCGGTCAGCGCGGTGCCGGCCACGTTCACCAAGTTCCCGGCCTGCCTGGCGGGGCCGTTCGACGACGTGGAGATCGTCGGGGAGAGCGTCGACTGGGAGGTCGAGTTGGTGGCGGTGATCGGCCGGCGGGCCGACCGGGTCGACGAGGCGGCCGCATGGGACCACGTCGCCGGGCTCACGGTCGGCCAGGACATCAGCGACCGGCACCTCCAGTTCGCGGCCGGCGCCCAGTTCTCGCTGGGCAAGTCCCGGCGCGGCTACGGCCCGCTCGGCCCGTGGGTGGTCACGCCGGACGAGGTGCCCGACCCGGACGACCTGGCCCTCGGTTGCTCGGTCGACGGCGAGGTGGTGCAGGACGCCCGCACGAGCGACCTCATCTTCGGCGTGTCCCGGCTGGTGGCCGAGCTGTCGTCGGTCTGCCCGCTGCTGCCGGGCGACATCATCTTCACCGGCACCCCGGCGGGCGTCGGGGCGACCCGCCAGCCGCCCCGGTTCCTGCGGGCGGGCGAGGTGCTGGAGTCGTGGATCGAGGGCATCGGCACGATCCGCAACCGGTGCACGTGAGCGCCCGACGGACGCGTCAGCGCCGCGTCATGGTCGCGAGCCAGGCCGGCGCGCCGTCGTCGTCGTGAAACCGGGTCAGGACCCGATCCGGCTCGATGGCGGCGACGGTCCACCCCGTGCCGGGACCGAAAGCCGCCCGTAGCTCGTCCCGGCTGACCGGGTGCGGGCCGGTGTCGGGACCTTCGTCGCTGAAGCACAGCACGTGCAGGGTCGCGCCGGGCCCGGTGACCGAGGCCAGGCTGGCGACGTACCCCGGCCGCTCGTCGCCGTCGAAGCTGTGGAACAGCCCGCAGTCCAGCACCGTGTCGAACGTGCGGCCCAGGCGCGCCAGATGGAGCGCGTCGGCCGCCGCGAACTCGGCCTCGATCCCCCGCTCGGCGGCCTTGTCCCGGGCCATCGCCAATGCGGTCTCGGCCACGTCCACGCCCAGCACCGCCAGTCCCAACGACGCGAGGTGGAGCGCGTTCTCCCCGGTCCCGCAGCCGGCATCGAGCACCGCGCCGGTGAACCCGCCGGCGGACGCCACGCGCACGATCGCCGGCTGCGGCCGGCCGACGTCCCAGGGCGCCGGGCCGTCGTGGTAGGACGCGTCCCAGGGCCGTCCCGACATCCGCTCGTGGCTGGTCGGCTGTCGCTCGGACAAGGTCTCCTCCCCCCACAGTGTTTTCTACGCGGAAATGGTCGCCAGAGCGACCATTTCCGCGTAGAAAACGCGAGACCGGGGCCGTACGGCGTGGCCGCTCACAGGTCCCGGCGCGAGAAGAGGACGACAGCACCGGCGAGGGCGACGGCGCTGAGGACGAGCGGGAGGACGATCGCGTCGGGAGCAGGACCGTCGGTGAGCATGTTGCGGCCGAGGTACCAGTGCCAGGGTGACACGAACCGGAAGGGCCGGATGGCATCGCTCACGGCGAGGAGTCCCTCGACGAGGTAGCCGGCGACGGCGACGGTGGCGGCGGCGGCGATCGCGGGAGCTCGCCGACCGGTCGCGGCGCCGACGGCGTAGGCGATGCTGCCATGGAACACGGCCAGGGCGAAGGCGCCGGCGGTCGCGCCAGCCAGGCCGGTGCGGGAGACGCCGTCGAGCGCGCCCACGGGCAGACCGGACAGGGTGAGCGCGACCAGCAGCACGACGGTGACGGCCACGATCAGTGCCGTGTTGGCGAGGTAGCGCTCGAGCACGACGCGGGGACGGGTGACGGGGTTGGCGAGCAGGAGCTCGAGCGTGCCGTCCTCCTCCGTGCCCGCGATGGCCCGCGGCGCCGAGCCCGATGGCATACACCAGGAGGAGCAGGGGCACGAGTGTGGAGAACAGGCGGGCGTGCAGGTAGCCGGGGGCGGCCGTGATCGGTGCCCCCGGGGTCAGCCCGACGAGGGAGCGAAGGCCGGCGGGGAGCTGGTTGGTGAGCTTGTCGAACGTCTCGTTGCCCCGCACGGTGGGGAAGAAACCGACGGTGAACAGCACGAGTCCGGTCATGCCGAGGCACCAGCCGGCGAGGCCGCGCCGCCGGTCGAGCAGCCAGCGCCGGGCGATGGTCATGGCCGGTCGTCCCGGTAGAGGCGGAGGAACGCGTCCTCCAGGTCGTTCGCGCCGGCCGTGATGTGCACCACGTCCAGAGGTGCCAACGCCGCGATGACGGCACCGACGGGACCCTCGACGGTGATGTGGGCGACGTGGTCGTCTGCGGTGACCTCGACCACGCCGGGCACGTCCCGGAGCCGGTCGACGTCGGGCACATCGGGTAGGCGGACATCGATGCGCTGGCGAGCCTGGGCCCGCAGCTCGTCGACGGTGGCCACGGTGACGAGCCGCCCGCTGCGGAGGATCGCGACGCGATCGGCGAGGGCGTCGACCTCGTGGAGCTGGTGGCTGGACAGGAACACGGTCGCGCCGCCGGCGACGACCTCGCGCACGAGGCGGTGGAACTCGGCCTGCAGCAGGGGGTCGAGCCCGGAGCTGGGCTCATCGAGCAACAGCACCTCGGGTCGATGCATGACGACCTGGACGATGCCGACCTTGCGACGGTTGCCGGTGCTCAGCTCGCCGATGCGCCGACCCGGGTCGAGGTCGAACCGGTCCAGCAGCTCGTCGACCCATGCTCGATCGACCCCGCCACGGAGCTCACCGTAGAAGGCGAGGATGTCGTGGGTCGTATAGGTCGGATCGAGGTGGAGGTCGCCGGGCAGGTAGCCGACCCGCGCCCGGACCGCGGGATCCGCCCCGGATCCGTCAAGGATCGACGACGTGCCCCTGGTGGGGCGGATGAAATCGAGCAGTAGCCGGATGGTCGTGGTCTTGCCGGCCCCGTTGGGCCCCAGGTATCCGAAGACCTCGCCCCGCTCGACGTCGAGCGTCAGGTCCTCGACGCCCCGCTGAGGACCGAAGTACTTCGTCAGCTCCTCGGTACGGATCACGCTCACGCCACCCGGAGCTTCGCACAGGCGGCACAGCGCCCCGCGAGCAGTTAGAGGGGGCCGGGTTCAGCGCCGTACGACGATCCGGTCGTCCTCCACCGCGACGACGTCGTCCCAGCCGATGGCGTCGGTGCTGCGCCCGGCTCGGCCGAGGATCCGGACCAGCCATGGTCCCTGGACGTGAGCCGGGCTCAGGCCGAGGCGAGCGCGGATGCCGCGGGCGCCGATGATCAGGGCGGTGACGGTGACGGCGGCGTCGAAGCCGGCGGTGACCGGTCCGGTCTGCCGGGCGGCGACGTCGTGGATCACACCGAGGTGCCGGCCGTCCTCGTCCTCGACCGGCCGGCCGAGGAGCTGGCTGAGCCGCATGGTCGTGGTCACGGCTCGACCCCCGAGCCGGGAAGGTGCCGGATGATGCCGTCCCGCACCGCGTCCTCGACCACGTGATTCGGCACGTCCTCGGCGTCGAGCGCCACCGTCACGTGGTTGCCCACCTCGGCCACGGCCGTGAACGGCACCCGGCCCGGCCGGTCGCCGGGCGCGACGGCGAGGCGGCGGGACACGACGGCGGCGAAGCGGCCGAGGCGGCCGCCGAGGCGGTCGGCGAGAGCGCCACGGCCGGTGAGGACGGCGGTCACGACCGGGGGTCCGCCGGCGTCGGGGAACGTGAGCTCGACGTCGTCGACCTTCCCCGCGAGGCGGCCGGAGCGATCGACGATCTGGCGGTCCAGCAGCTGGAGGGCGAGCATCAGCTCGCGTCCGGCGGTCATGATCCCGCCCGGGTGACGATCATGAGGGGGATGGTCACGGCGGCCACCACGGTCAGCACCACCAGGTAGACCGATCCCAGGATGTTCGAGAGTCGGCGGTTGGCCTGTTCGCCCATGTAGTCGCGGTCGTTGGCCACCAGCAGGATCGGCAGGTAGGTGAGCGGCAGCGCGGCCGCGGACAGCACGATCGAGTACTCGGTCACCTTGATGGGGTCCACGGCGGTCACCAGCGCCAGGCCGACCTTGCCGAGCGCCACGCTCACCGGGAGGGCGGCCTGCGACAGGTTGCCGACCGAGATGCCGGCGGGGTGGAACACGGTCGTGGTCAGGCCCATCAGCGTGAGCGACAGGGCGCCGCCCAGGGGGAAGCCGATGAACACGTTGGCCTTGTTGAGCACGAGGTCGCGGCGGCTCCATTTCTCCTCGACGGCCCCGGACGAGAAGAAGAACACCTCGTAGGGGGTCATCGCCGCACCGAACAGGGCGATGGCCCAGTAGGCGTAGGTGGCGTGGCCCTCGCCGGTCGTGACCGCCGGCCGCAGAACCTGGTGTGCGATGTCGCCCCAGTCGGGCGACAGCTTCCACCAGGCCACCGCCATGACAACGAGCACGAGGCCGAGCAGCCCGAACACGGTCTCCATCCGGTCGAAGCGGACCCGCCAGATCACCAGCCACACGGCCAGGCCGGCGACGGGGATCCACAGCAGGTAGTTGACGTCAGTGGCCAGCTGGAGCGCCAGCGCGATGCCACCGATCTCCGCGATCAGGGTGAGCAGGGTGATGAAAAGCGAGGCCAGCAGGTTGGCCAGGCCGACCCGGGCACCGAGGCGTTCCCGCACCAGGTCGAACACCGGGCGGCCCGACACCGCCGCCACGCGCCCGGCCATCTCCGCGAACACGATGATCCCGATCACCCCGGCGAAGACCGCCCAGGCCAGCGCCATGCCGAAGCGGGCGCCGGTCTCAGCGTTGGCGACGATGTCGCCGATGTCCACGAACCCGCCCATCGCCGTGAGGATGCCCAGGGTGATGCCGAGGACCTTCCTCACCCGACCTCCTCCGAGAAGTCCTCGAGTTCCGCAGCGTCGCCAGCACCGCGGTGGCGTCGTCGGTGATGGCGATGAGGTCGTCCCGCACGGCGTCGCTCGCCGCGTCCGGCGGCTGGAGCGACGCGAAGGTGGCCGACGCGCCCGACGCGTCGCTCTCGGCGTCGTCGAGCGCCACCGCGGTGTACGACGCGAACGCCCGCCCCCGGCTCGCCGCCTCGGCGGTGATCTGGGCGGTCCGCACCGCGGAGAGCACGGCGTCCGCGGTGGCCGAGGCCTTGAGTGCGTAGGCGTCCGCCGTGCGGGTCGGCCCCACGACGCGGGTGCACCCCGCCATCAGCCCTAACGCGACCACGACCGTCACCACACGCCGGGACACGGACCGTGGCGTACCCGAGGTGAACCGCGCCAAACCCGAGACGGCTACCGCGGCGTAGCCCGCCGTGAGCAGGTAGAACGTCCGCATGTCCGCCGTGGAGACGACCGAGGTCTACTACGACCCCTACGACGTCGACATCAACGCCGACCCGTACCCGACCTACGCGCGGCTCCGGGACGAGGCGCCGTCTACTACAACGAGCGCTACGACTTCTGGGCGCTGTCCCGCCACGCCGACGTCGAGAAGGCGCTGCGTCGACTGGCAGACGTTCTCGAACACCCGCAGCGACATCCTCGACATCATCAAGGTCGGGCGTCGAGCTGCCGCCCGGCGTGATCCTGTTCGAGGACCCGCCGGTCCACACGATGCACCGCGGGCCTGATGTCCCGGGTCTTCACGCCGCGGCGGATGGCCGCGCTCGAGGACCAGGTGCGCGGCGTTCTGCGTCGCGCTGCCTCGACCCGCTCGTCGGCTCCGACCGGCTTCGACATCATCGCCGAGCTCGGCGCGCGATCATGCCGATGCGGGTGATCGGCATGCTGCTCGGCATCCCCGAGCAGGACCAGGTCGCGGTCCGCGACAAGACCGACGCCAACCTGCGCACCGATGCCGGGCCAGCCGATGGCAGGTGCAAGCAGGAGGCGGTCGCCAACGGCGACGATGTTCGCCGACTACATCGAGTGGCGCGCCGAGCACCCCTCCGACGACCTCATGACCGCAGCTGCTCAACGCCGAGTTCGAGGACGAGACGCGGCGAGACGCGCACGCTCACCCGCCAGGAGGTCCTCACCTACACCGCGGTGCTCGCCGGCGCCGGCAACGAGACGACCGGCCGGCTCATCGGCTGGCTGGCCAAGGTGCTCGCCGAGCACCCCGACCAGCGCCGGGAGGTCGTCGAGGACCGCTCGCTCATCCCGCGACGTGATCGACGAGACGCTGCGCTTCGAGCCGACCGGGCACGCCACCGCCCGCTACGTCGATGCGGGACGTCGAGTACTACGGCACGACCGATGCCCGGCCGGCAGCGCCGATCCTGCTGCTGCGTCGGCGTCGGCCAACCGCGACCCGCGCCGCTACGCCGACCCCGACGCGCTTCGACATCCACCGCGACGACATCCAGCACCTCACCTTCGGCTACGGGCTCCACTTCTGCCTCGGCGCCAACCTCGCCCGGCTCGAGGGCCGGGTGGCGCTCGACGAGCTGCTGAACCGCTTCCCCGAGTGGGACGTCGACTACGACGACATCGAGCTCGCGCCGACGTCCACCGTGCGGGGCTGGGAGCGGATGCCGATCGTCCTGCCGTGACCGACGGCCGGTCCGGGCCTCACTCGAGCTCCTGGCGGGCGAACGACCGCGGCTCCCTCCCGGCGAGGAGCCAGCCGACGGCGGCGGCGGCGAGCGGCGTTCCGATCGCGAGCGGGACGAGCTGGCCGACCGGGATCGGCACGAGGCGGCCGAGGTCGGCGTGGTACGACGCGACCAGCGCGATGTAGGCGCCCGTCAGCCCGAGCACGACGCCGGGCACCGCCAGTCCGGCGGCCGTGGTGGCGGTCAAGGCTCGGCGGGTGCGCCCGGAGGCGCCGGTCGCCGTGAGCGTGCGCGTGTCGTGCCGGGCCTCGCTGCGGATGAGCCCCACCGCGATGGCGACGATCGCCACGGCGAGCAGCCCGCCGACGAGCATGGCGCCGGTGCGGATCGCGGCCAGCTCGTCGTGGGTCGAGCGGGTCTCGACCGCCAGCCCGGTGTCGGCGGCCGCCTGGCGCGCGGCCCGGATCTGCTCGCCGGTGAGCGGCGACGCCGACTCGACGATCCAGCCGGCCCGCGCCGGCACCCAGCCGTGCTCGGCCATGGCCGCCTCGGTGACGAGGGAGTTGGGCGCCGACCGGTAGGTCGGGAGGTCGACGTGTTGCGCCGTGGCCCGCGGCGCACCCGGGTCGGGTCGGGCGGTGAAGTCCATCAGCATGAACCGCTCGTGACGGGACGTGAGCAGCTCGACGCCCGGCTCGATGGACGCCGGGTCGATGCCGTACAGGTCCAGCACCTCCGGGGTGGCGACGAACGGCCAGCCCCGCCCCTCGATCGTGCGCGGGCCCCGGGGCAGGCCGAGCCCGACCGGCGGGGTCGGGCTCGCGTCCGGCGTGGGCCGCGTGCTCATGGCGACGTCGAGCGGCGCGGAGGCGACGTCCTCGCCGACGGCGGCGACGACCGTCGCGGCCTTCTGGTCGAGCGCGGCGTTCTCGCCGGCCGTGTGGTCGAGTGTCGGCGCGGTCTCCAGGTCGCCGAACAGGACGAGCAGCTCGTGGTCGGACAGGTCCCCGTCCTCGGGGGCGGGCGCGGCGGCGGCAGCGACCGCCACGATGGCGATCGAGACGGCCAGGCCGAGCGTGATCGCCCCCAGCGCGGCGGCGGCCCTGGCCTGGTAGCGGGCGAGGTCGCGCAGCGCCACGCGAGGCGCGAAGGGCAGCCGGCGTGCGAGGCTCCCGCCCGCGCGGATCGCGCCCGGCGCCGCGAACACCGTTCCGATCACGACGGCCACCAACCCGCCGACGAAGTACACGGGCCGCACGTGCGTGCTCAGCGGGTCCGCGATGGCGATGGCGGTCGCGCCGCCCGCCACCAGGGCGACGGCGACGAGGAGCGGCCGGTGCACGGGCCGGGGGCGCGGGCGGTCGACCGGACAGCGCCGCCATGACGGGGAGCCGCGACGTCATCCGCGCCGGCCACCAGGCGGCGACCGTGGCGGCGACGACGGCCAGCAGCGCCACGGCGACCAGGAGGGGCCAGGGCAGGTCGGTGCGCGGGATGCGGTGGTTCGCGGCCGACTCGACGGCCGGGGCCGCCACGATCCAGCCGACCACGCCGAGCACGGTGCCCATGACGGCCGCCACCGCGCCCGTGATGGCGCCGGTCGCCAGCATGACGAGCCGGACGTGGCGCTGTGTGGCGCCGATCGCGACCAGCATGCCGAGCTGGCGCTGGCGACGCTGGGCGACGACGACGAAGGCGGCCGCCGCGAGCAGCCCGACGAGTGCCAGCGCCAGCGTCGTCACGGCCAGGACCACCGCGGCGATCGCGGCCTGGTCGACGTCGTTGCCGATGACCTCCATCTTGAACCCGATGTCGTCGCCGGTCGGTCCGCGGTCGTTGGAGGTGTCCGCCAGCACCGTGAACGCGTCCGGTGCGGCGAGGGTGCCGGGCGCGACGAGCGCGAAGTCGTCGCTCAGGTTCGCGGGGTTCTCGACCAGGCCCACGACGGTGGCCCGCTCGCCGTCGATCGTCACCGCCGCGTGAAGATCGGCCCCGAGCAGGTCGGCGGCGCCCTCCGTGAGAGCGACCTCGCCGGGCTCCTCCGGATACCGGCCGGCCCGCCGGTCGAGGATCTTGGCGCTGAAGCGGCCGTGGGGATCCTGGTCGCGCAGGTCCAGCGTCCTGATCGTGCCCGGCACGGTGACGGAGCGATGGGCGGTGACGTCGATCGTGCCGAACCGGTCCCGAGCCGTGCTGATGGCCCGTGCCGCCAGGGCTGGGTCGCTGGCGTCGATCGCGATCCGGGAACTGGCGCCGCCGAAGGGCTGGGTGACCGCCGACGATCCGTTGACGGACACGGTCGCGAACAACACCGCGGCCGCGACCGCGATCGTGAGGAGCAAGAGCACCAGCACCTGCTGCCGCCACTCCCGCCGGAACAGGCGCAGAGACCACCGCATCACGGCCCGGGAGGCCGGCCGCCCGACGCTCACTGGTGCACCCTTCCGGGTGCACGCAGTGAACGATCGGCACTTCGTGCCGAGAAACGCACTGTGCCGATGATCCGCTCGCTGCGCTCGCTCATGCCGGCGGGACCGTGAGCAGCGACTCGGGACGCTGCGGCGGGCTCGTGTGGTCGACGACGCGCCCGTCGCGGAGGAACACCACGCGGTCGGCCCAGGAGGCCAGGTGGGCCTCGTGGGTCACCACGACGCCGGCGGCCCCGCGGCTGGCACGCGTCGCGGAGCAGCCGCATCACCGCCTCGCCGTTGACCGAGTCGAGAGCCCCGGTCGGCTCGTCGGCGAGCAGCAGCGACCGGTCGCCGACGATGGCCCGCGCGATCGCCACCCGCTGCCGCTCGCCACCCGAGAGGTCGTCGGGGAAGCGGTCGGCGAGGTCGTCGATGCCGAGGCGGCCGAGCGCGGTCGCCGCTGCGGCGCGGGCCTCGCGGGCACGCACGCCGTCGAGCTCGAGGGGCAGCGAGACGTTCTCGGCGGCGGTGAGCCCGGCGAGCAGGTTGAAGTCCTGGAACACGAAGCCGATCGAGCGTCGCCGCAGGCGGGCGCGCGCCGACGTGCCCAGGGAGCGCACCGGCGTGCCCTCGACGACCACGTCGCCCGACGTGGCGTCCTCGAGGCTGCCGGCGATCGTGAGCAGCGTGCTCTTGCCCGACCCGCTCGGGCCCATGATGGCGACCAGCTCGCCGCGCTCGACGCCGAGGTCGACCTCGTCGAGCGCGTGCACGGCCGTGCTGCCCTCGCCGTAGACCTTCGACACGGCTTGAAGCTCCAGCGCGGCGGTCACCGGCCGGCCCCCGAATCGGCGGCGGTCTGGGGGCTGGGTGCGGGCTCGCCCGCGACAGCGGGGGCCTGCGGCCGGTGCTGGCGGAGCCGCACGTCGGCCGTGTCGAGCCAGCGCACCGCGCCCTCGAGCCGGAACAGCTCGGCGTCGACGACCAGCGCGAGCGCCACGTCGTCCTCGGTGGCGTTCGCCTTGACCGCCGTGTACCGCTGCATCACCTCGACGAGCCAGTGCCGGTGCACCTGGATCACGTCGTGCACGTCGATGTCCGGCGCCTGCGCCGCGACGAGCACCTTGATCAGCAGCTCGTCGCGGGGTGGAGCCACGTCGTCGGGCGGCGTCCGCAGCCACGCGACCAGCTCCTCCCGGCCGGCGGGGGTGATCCGGTACCCCTTCTGGGGGCCGTCGTCCCTGCCGTCCGACGCGACCAGCCCGTCGCGCTCGAGGCGCTGCAGCGTCGTGTACACCTGGCCGACGTTGAGCGGCCAGACCTCGCCCGTGCGTGCCTCGAACTCCTGCCGCAGCTGCAGCCCGTACTTGGGACCCTCGCTGAGCAGCGCCAGTAGGGCGTGCCGCACGCTCATCGCACCAATCCTCGCATACCGGGTATTATACCCGGTATAACCACGGGCGCAAGCGGGATCTCCCCCTCCCCCGGCACCACACGGGCGCTACTGGGCTGCGCGGAACAACAGCCAGGCGTCGCGCATCCGCTGCGCCTGGCCGGGCGTGAACTGCGTGTAGCAGGAGTCGTACGAGTAGTCCATGTAGTTGTGGACCGGGTCGAGCCCCGGAGCCGTGCACGTGTCCTTGCCCACCGGGCAGCCGGACGTCGGTTCCTTCTCCGCCGGGGTGTCGTCGACGAAGTCGCCCTTGGCGTTGCAGCCGCCGTAGAAGGTGTGCTCGAGGTTGAGCCAGTGCCCGACCTCGTGGGTCGCGGTCTCGCCCTGGTCGAAGCGGCCCGCGTAGGTCGTCGACGTGCCCCGGATCGACTCCCAGTCGATGACCACCCCGTCCAGGTCCGCGTGCCCGGGCTTGGTCACGATGTCGGGCAGGTAGGCCCAACCGAGGTAGGGCCCGGCGGTCGTCGAGTAGAAGTTCAGCGCGTCCGGCCCGCCCTGGCGGAGGGTCTGCTTCATCGAGTTCTCGTCGACACCACCCGGGCCCGCGTAGAACCAGGCCGCGTTGTCGGTGCGGGTGACACCGGCCAGCTGGAACGAGAACCCGGTGTCGGCGCCACCCTCGCCGCCCGCGAACGTCACGTTGAGCACGCGGATCTGGTCGTTGATCTGCTGCGTCGTCAGGCTGCCGATGGCGCCGTCGGTGATCACGTGGATGTAGACGGGGACGCGGGCGGTGAAGTCCGGCCCGGCGAGGCCCTTCGCCGAGGCCGGCATGTCCTCGTGGGTCTGCCCCAGGTCCGGCTCCCGGGGCCCGCCGCCGCCTCGCCCGGCGAGCCGGGCGTCTGCGGTCCCGCTCCGTGCCGGCACAGGCGCGGCGCTGCCGCACGGCGGACCACCCGCGGGCGCGGCGGTCGCGCCCCCCGCCGCCCCCATGGTCGCGGCACACATGGCCGTCGCAACGACGAGGCCCCTGAACCCGTAGTGCGTCACGTCGACACCCCCTTCCCGACGGCCGGACGGGTCCGGCACGCGAGCCGATCGTAGATCGGTTCGCCACCCGACGACGCCGGCGGGGATGTGGCCTCCCCGCGCGGTCTCGCGGTCCCTACCGGTCGGCCGCGGCGAGGATCGTGGGCCGATCGCCGGCGGCAGCGCCCCAGAGGGCGCGGCTCAGCAGGGTGTTGAGCGTCTCGAGTTCCGCCGCCGACAGGCTCGCCCATTCAGCGCGGTGATACTCACGCAACTTCGGTGCCAGGCGGGCGAACACCTTGCGCCCAGCTGGCGTGGCGCGCACGAGGACGCCGCGCCGGTCGGCGGGGTTGCGGAGCCGCTCTGCGAGTCCCGACTTCTCCAGGCGATCGACGAGACGGGTCGTGTCCGACGCGCGGTTGAGGAGCCCGTCGGCGATCGCCCCGATCGGCAAGCCCGTGCCCGGGTCGTCGGTCAGGCACAGCACCCACAACGCAACGTACTGCGCCTGCGAGAGGTCCTCCTCCCGGCAGATCCGCTCCATGCCCTCGGAGAAGCGGTTGGCGGCGACGACGACGTTCACATGCGTCTCGCGGGCCACCCGGTCAGCGGGCGTCTCTTGCGTGGCAGCCATCCATCCATCGTACGTTCCCACAGTACTCGTTGCAACGATAATCGTTGCGCTTGACTTCCCGACGACGTCCAAATATAGTCGTTGCAACAGTAATCGTGTCAACAAGCATTGACCCGAGGAGGGACCATGAGGATCCAGTTCAACGACACACGGCCGGCGGATGCGGCGGCCGACACGCTGTACGACGTCATCACCGACTACGAGGCGTACCCGCGTTTCAACAGCGCGGTGCACTCGATGCAGGTCGTCCAGCACGACGAGCACGGCGCGGAGTTCATCGCCGGCCGGAGCACCAAGGTCGAGAAGAACGCCCACGCGTACGACCTCTACCGGCAGAGCGACGACCTCGTCATCGATCGCACGTACGGATCAGAGACCGACGCCCGCTCGACATGGACCATCCACGCTGTCGACGCACATCACGCGACGCTCAACATCGACGCGTCGATGACGATGCCGTGGTGGAAGGGCATCGTGATGAAGCCGTTCCTGAAGAAGATCTTCTACGGCATCAACTTCACTCCCTTCATCGAGGAAGCCGAACGCCGCGCCGGCGCCGTGGCTGCGTGACCGTCGTGAGTACCGCCGGGAGGCCTCGCCCAGCCGAGGCCTCCCGGGCAGGCATACTCCTGCCGTGGTGGATCAGGGCCCGGTCTCGTCGCTGCGGAGTGGGAGCTCGGTCAGCTCCGAGTGCCGGCGGAGCCGGTCGATATAGGCGTCGAGCGTGACCGGGGCGAACAGCGACACGCGCAGCGCCTGGCCCTCGGGGCCGACGAACACCGCGATGCCTCGGCCCGGGTACACCCGGGTGCCGCCGGCGACGGTCATGACGCCCCAGCGGTCGTCGAGCCGGGCCTCGGGGTCGCCGAGATCCGCCAGCAGGTCCGCGACGGGATGCGCCAGGCTGGGCAGGGCGGCCTCGACCAGCACGAGCGTCGGGCCAAGGAACCACGCGGTGAGGTTGTCGGGGTAGCCGTCCGCCACGGCGGGATCGGTCACGTCATCTTGATCAGGTCGGTGCGGCCCGGGAAGAAGGCCGCCATGGCGTTGCGGACGCCCACGACACCGACCGCGCGCTCTGCGTTGGTCCACTCGCCGTAGCGTGCCGGGAGCGGGATCGGGTGGTCGGTGGGATGGGCCGGGTCGTGGAACGGCCTCTCGATCGCCGCCCGCAGCGGTGCGTCGAACGTCAACCCGTCCCACACGACCTTGGCGAAGAAGTCCGTCATCCCTCGCGGAGCACGAAGCCGCCGCGTTGCTGCGGCAGGCCTTCGCGCAACGTGACGTGGGCGGGGTGCTCCAACGTGTGCACGTACTCGTGGATCACGATGCCGAACAGCTTGTATGCGATCGTGCGGTTCGCGGCCGCGGTCGGGGCCCCGGTAGCGCTGGAGGTCCGCTCGGCGTCATACGTCGCCTCCAGCACGGCGTTGCCCGCGAACCGATGGTTGCGCAGGTCATGGCCGTCGCCGATGGTCCGCTGGACCCGGAGCAGACGCGCGGTAGCGGCGTTGCCGACGAGACCCTGGAGGACGCGAGAGCTGGATGGAGGGGTCGCAGCGCCGGCACCGGCGCCGCGGAACGTCTGGACGCGGCACACCGTCACGCCCGAGATGGCGTGCCTTCCGGCCCGATCGCCTCGTCGAACAGGTCGAGCATGGCCCGCCAGGCTCGGTCGGCGGCCGCCGCGTCGTAGGCGAGCCCGGGGATGCCGGCCAGGTCCGCGCGGGTGGGTGAAGCTGTGTTGCACCCCGCCGTAGACGTGCATGCGCCAGTCGACGCCGCCGGCGCGCATCTCCGCCTCGAACGCGGCGCGCGCGTTGGCGTCCACGTAGGGGTCCTCCGAGCCGACGCAGACCAGGACCGTGCCGGAGATGTTGCGGGCGTCCTCGGGCCGCGAGGTGCCCAGTCCCGGGTGGAACCCCACGACCGCCCGCAGGTCGGCCCCGCCGCGCGCCAGTTCGAGCACGAGGATGCCGCCGAAGCAGTAGCCGATGGCGGCCACCCGTGACGCGTCGACCCGGGGGTTGCCCCGCAGGACAGCGAGCGCCGCGGCGGCGATGGAGCGGGCCCGATCGGGGTCGTCGCTGATGGCGGCGACCCGCTCGCGGATGCGGGGATCTCCGAGCCGCAGTCGCCCGCCGCCGTGGGCGTCGAGGGCGAACGCGACGTAACCCCGCTCGGCCAGGCGGTCGGCACGCTCGCGGTGGACGTCGTCGAGGCCTGGTGCCTCGTGTGCCACCAGCACGGCGGGCAGGGCCGCGCCGGCGTCGTCGTCCGGCACCGCCAGGTGCCCGATCATCACCACCCCGCCGTCCGCCTCGTACTCGACCTCGCTCGTCGTCACCATCCGCCTGAACCTACGAGCCGAGCGGCACGACGCGCAACCATTCTGTTGCGTGTTCGGGACGTACGGTGGTCCGGCGGGGGTTGCGCGCCGGGAGTCTGGGGTTTCGCGCAACAGCCCGGCGCACTCGTGCGTGTAGGACGGGATGAACACGATGCCGAAGGCTCAGCCCATGGACCTCCCGGTACCGGCCGCCTGGGACGCGGGCCTCGTCGAGGTCTACCGCGTGGACTACGGCAGGCTGGTGCGCCTCGCCTACCTGCTCACCGGCCACAACGCCGTCGCCGAGGAGATCGTGCAGGACGCGTTCGTCGCGACGCACCGCCTCGACTGCCGGCTCCGTGACCCCTACACCTACGTGCGGCGCGCCGTGGTCAACCGGTGTCGCTCCTGGGGACGCCGGTACGCGGTGGAGCGCGCGCACCGGCCCCGCCCGCCGGACCCCGCAGAACTGGCCGTCGACGAGATGTGGGACGCGCTCGCCACCCTGACCGACCGGCAGCGCACGGCCATCGTCCTGCGCTTCTACGAGGACATGCCGGACGACCGCATCGCCGAGATCCTCGACTGCCGGCAGGCCACCGTGCGCAGTGCGATCCACCGGGGCCTCCAGTCGTTGCGACGGGTGATCCACCTGTGAGCCGCCCGCCCGCCCGCCCCGCCGACTCCCCCACCCCCCGCCCCTCGCCGCCAGGAGAGCCCCCGATGACCCTGCTCCACGACGACAGCCGACCCGACGCCGAGGCCGCCGTGCGCACCATGCTGCACCGCCTGGCTGCGGGCGCCAGCACCTGCCCGCCTTCCTGGGACGACCTCATCGAGCGGGACGATGCCGACATCCTGCCCCTCGGCGTGACCGGGTCGATCACCCAGACGGCGATCCGCCGCCGCCGGTCCGACTGGCGTCCCCGGACGTTCCGGGCGGCCGCCGCCGTGGTCGTGCTCGCCGCAGCCGGTGCCCTGGCCGTCGGACGCACGGGCTCCGGTCCCACCGGCAGTCCGTCCGCCCAGACCATCAGCGCGGTCTCCCCCGGCGATCCCGCCTTCGACGCCGGCGCGGCCCCGGCCGTGTGGGCCACCGGCCAGGCCGACCCGGCGGCGGCCACCCTCGCCTACCTCGCCGCCATGGGCGTCCCGGCGGGCGCCACGCCTCCCGCCGTCGCGCTGCGTGGCACCACGGGCACGACCGCCGCCGTCGACTGGTCGCTCGCGGCGCCGGCCGGCGACGCCCACGGCACCGTGTACCTGCGGTCGTCGCTGGCCGCCGGGACGCCGCCGACGTGGACGGTCGTCGGCGCCGCGGCCTCCGACGTCGCGCTCAGCGAGGTGCGCTTCGACGGATCCCGGCTGTCGTTCACGGTGACGCGGACGGCGGCGGGCCCCGAGCAGATCGCGGTCGGCGCATGGATCGACGGGCAGCCCGTGTCGCTGGGAGGCGAGCCGGTCGCCTGGGCAGGATCCGGTGACGTCTCGCTCGGTGAGCTCGTCGACCTCGGGGCGGCCGCCGGCGCCGAGGACACGCTCTCGCTGCCCGCCGAGCCCGACGACATCGTCACCCTGCGGGTCGTCCGCGTTGTCGACGGCACGGTCCGATCGCTCACGCAGATGGCCGTGGCCCTGCCCGATGCCGCGCCCGCCGTCGCCGCGGCCGGCGCGCCGGCGCTCGACACCGGCGGTGACGTGACCGGCCACGGGGACACAGGCCTCGACGGCGGCGCCGGCACGGCCGGGGTCGGGGGCGACGCGAGCGGTTCGGGTGGCATCCACACGGCGCCCGGCGGCACCGTGCCCGCACTTCCGGCGCTGCCCCCGCTGCCCGTGCCGCTGCCGACTCTCCCGGTCCCCGGGACCCCGGCGCCGAGCCTCCCGGCGGTCCCGGGCGCCTCGGCTCCGACGCTCCCGGCGCCACCCTCCACCCTGGGCCTGGGGTAGGCCTCCGGCACCCTGCCGTGACGGCTCTGCGTCCGGTGCCGCGACACCCCAACCCCGGTGCCGGACGCAGGAACCCCATGTGGTAGCCCCGGTCAGCGATGCCCTCCCGGCGATATCCCAGCACCGCCGGTGGGTCATCAGACCGGGGCTACCACCATCCCCGTAGGCTCGGCGCCGTGGACTTCCGCCCGGCGGCCGGCCGCTACGAGACCATGGCGTACCGCAGGTGCGGGCGCAGCGGGCTGCTGCTGCCGCCGATCTCGCTCGGCCTGTGGCACAACTTCGGCCACGACCGGCCGTTCGGTACCCAGCAGGCGATCTGCCGACGTGCCTTCGACCTCGGTGTGACCCACTTCGACCTCGCGAACAACTACGGGCCGCCCTACGGCGCCGCCGAGGAGAACTTCGGCCGGATGCTGGCGACGGACTTCGCGGCACACCGCGACGAGCTGGTGATCTCCACGAAGGCGGGCTACGACATGTGGCCGGGCCCGTACGGCGAGTGGGGCTCGCGCAAGTACCTGCTCGCCTCGCTGGACCAGTCCCTCCGGCGGCTGGGCCTCGACTACGTCGACATCTTCTACTCGCACCGCTTCGATCCCGACACGCCGCTGGAGGAGACGATGTCGCGCGCTGGCGACGGCGGTGGCCCAGGGCAAGGCGCTGTACGTCGGGATCTCGTCGTACTCGTCGGCGCGAACGGCCGAGGCGGCCGGCCTGCTCGGCGACGAGCGGCGCGCCGCTGCTGATCCACCAGCCGTCGTACTCGATGGTCAACCGCTGGATCGAGGACGACCACCTGCTGGACACCCTGGACGAGGTCGGGGCCGGGTGCATCGCCTTCTCGCCGCTGGCGCAGGGCCTGCTCACCGACCGCTACCTCGACGGGCATCCCCGCCGGACTCGCGGGTCGCCACCGGCGGCGCCATGGACCGCGAGATGCTCACCGACGAGCGGCTCGCCCAGGTGCGGTCGCTCGCCGCGCTGGCCGCAGGCCCGCGGCCAGAGCCTGGCGCAGCTGGCCCTGGCGTGGGCGCTGCGTGACCCGCGGATGACCTCGCTCGTCATCGGCGTGAGCAGCGTCGCCCAGCTCGAGGCCAACCTGGCGGCGCTGGACGACCTCTCGTTCACGGACGACGAGCTGCAGGCCATCGACCGGCACGCCACCGACGCCGGCGTCAACCTCTGGGCGGCGTCCAGCGCGGAGTGAGAAATTCTCCCGCCGCGCGATGAGTCTGGCGTCTCCGGCGTATCTGAACCGGTGTACATCGCTGGCCATCGACAACACTCCAGGAGACCGCCATGCAGACACCCCCGATCGTCTCGCCCGAGGAGTGGGAGGCTGCCCGCGAGCAGCTGCTCGTGGACGAGAAGGAGTTGACCCGCGCCCGCGACGCGCTGGCCGCCAAGCGCCGGCGGATGCCGTGGCTGGCCGTCGAGCAGGACTACGAGTTCGACGGGCCCGAGGGCAGGGCGAGCCTGCTCGACCTGTTCGACGGCCGCCGCCAGCTGATCGTCTACCGCGCCTTCTTCGAGCCCGGCGTGCACGGCTGGCCCGAGCACGCCTGCGTCGGCTGCTCGATGATGGCCGACCAGGTCGCCCACGTCGCCCACCTGAACGCCCGCGACACCACGCTCGTCTTCGCCTCCCGCGCGCCGCAGGCCGACATCGCGCGCGTGAAGGCGCGGATGGGCTGGGAGATGCCCTGGTACACCATGACCGACGACTTCGACGCCGACTTCGGCGTGGACGAGTGGCACGGCACCAACGCGTTCATCCGCGACGGCGACCGCGTGTTCCGCACCTACTTCATCAACAACCGCGGCGACGAGGCGATGGGCGGCACCTGGAGCTACCTCGACATGACCGCGCTCGGCCGCCAGGAGGACTGGGAGGACTCGCCGGAGGGCTACCCGCAGACCCCGCCGTACCAGTGGTGGAACTGGCACGACGAGTTCGCCGGCGCGAGCGCCGACTGACCCCCCGAGGGGACGACGGAGGGGGTCGGCGGACCGGGAGTTGCGACGGACTAGAACAGTCCAACGGTCTGCGTCCTATGAACCTCTTCTGGCTCCTGTTCAGCGGGGTCGGCCTCATCGTCGCGGCGGGCTCCGTCGGCGCGGCCCGGCGGCCCGACATCCCGCCCTGGGAGGCGCGGGTGTTCCGCGCCATCAACGGGTTGCCGGGGTGGCTGTACTGGGTGCTGTGGCCGCCGATGCAGCTCGGCAACCTGGTGGTCGGGACGCTGCTCGGGCTGGCCACCGCCCTGGCGACCGGGTCGGCGGCCGTGGCCGTGGGCGTGGTCCTGGCGATGGTCCTCAAGCTCGTGACCGAGCGCATCGTGCGGCGGGAGATGAAGGACTACCTGGCCGTGCGCGAGCGGCCGGGCACGAGCCAGCCGGGCGCGGTGCTCCGGGGCGCGGACGTGCCCGCGCACGGACCGAGCTTCCCGTCCGGGCACGTCATCCTGGTGGCCGCCATCGCGACCGTGGTCGCCCCGACACTGCCGGACGTGATCGTCGGCGGTCCGTTCCTGCTCATCGCGCTGGTCATGCTCGGTCGGATCTACGTCGGCGCGCACAACCCGCTCGACGTCACCGCCGGCCTCGGCGCCGGGCTCCTGCTCGGCGGGATCATCGCCGCCTTCGTCGTCTGAACGAGACGCGGTGCGATGAGCCCGCGAGGGCTCGGAGACGTCGTGGCTCGTCCAGGCGCAGCTGACCGCCGCCCAACCGCCCCTATTTGCACTCACGGTGGTGCCCCGGAACGCCCGAGGCTGGCGCAAGTCCTTGCGCGGGAAACTGGACGCGAAGGTGGTTGATTTTCAATCACTCTTTCAGCCCAGAACGAAGAGACCCCAGCCACCGACCACGGTGAGTGGAGAGGCCGGGCAGCAGCACCGCGTACTCGTCCCCGCCGAGGCGCATCACCTCGGCGCCGGCCGGCAGGTTGCCGTCCAGCAACCGCTCCCAGGCCGCCAGCCCCCTAGGCCGTGGCGTTCCAGGTGTCCCAGTAGGTGACCTCGGCGGTGGGACGCCGGGGCGCTTCGCCCCAGCGTCCCGTGGGGTAGCCGACGGGGATCATGGCCCAGGTGACGACGTCGTCGGGGATGTCGAGGACCGAGCGCACGTCTGCCTCCTTGAGGCGGTGGACGGTTGTCAGCGTGGTGCCGAGGCCGAGGGCCCGGGCGGCGAGGAAGAGGTTCTGCACCGCAGGGAAGACCGACGACTCGGCCTGGCCGACCTGACCGCGCGAGCAGGGGATGACGATCACGGGAGCGTCACCCATGTGCTCGCCGAGATGGTCGGCCGAGCGCAGCATCCGGGCGACGCGGGGGTCGGTGGCGGCGCCGGGAGCGTAGAGGTCGTGGACGGGCGCCCAACACTCCCGGTAGATGTCGCCGAGGAGGCGGCGCTTGTCTGCGTCCCGCACGACCATCCAGCGGACCGGCTGGCTGTTGCCGCCGGTCGGCGCCTTGGTCGCCGCCTCGATGATCGTGAGCACGTCGGCATCGCTCACCGGCCTGGACGCGTCGAGCCGGCGCATCGCCCGTGTGGTCGCGATCGCCTCGAAGACATCCATCGCGATCTCCCTCCTGAGTCGGCGCTGCCATGGTGGCAGGCCCTCGCGGCGCGTGGTGCCGTAGTCATCGTCACCGGACCGGGGCGCGATCCTGATCAGGTGGATCTCGCCTCACCCCCGGCGCGGGCCAAGGTGTCCGTCCGGGGCTACGTGTCGAACCTCCGCAAGGCCCTGGCCGCCGCCGGGTTCGACCCCGCCACGGTGATCGAGTTCCGCGATCGGGGCTACGTCCTCCAGGTCCCTCGGGGAGACGTCGACCTCCACCGGGTCCGGTCCCGGTCGGTGACGGCTACCCGGCGGTGTCCAACCGCTCGCGCACCGCGTCGCGGTAGGTGCGCCAGGCGTCGAGCGACAGCGACTCGACGAACGGTGCCGCCCCGCCGGGCGCGTCCCGCGGCGGCGGGCCGCCGAACCCGGCGGCGGCGAGAGCCGCCCGCGATGGGTCTTCTCAAGCTTCGGAACATTGACAAATTCGTGAAACTTCAGTTGATTGGGCATCGTGACCACCGTGATCGATGTCTCCGGGCTGGTGAAGACCTTCGGGTCCACGCGTGCCCTCGACGAGCTCGACCTGTCCGTGGCCGTCGGGGAGGTGCACGGCTTCCTCGGACCCAACGGCGCAGGCAAGACGACGACCATCCGCATCCTGCTCGGCCTGTTGCGGGCCGACTCCGGCCGCGTCGAGCTGCTCGGCGGCGACCCGTGGCGTGACGCCGTGGCGCTGCACGGGCGCCTCGCCTACGTACCGGGCGAGGTCGACCTGTGGCCCAAGCTGACCGGTGGCGAGATCATCGACCTGTTCGGCCGGCTGCGGGGCGACCTCGACCGGCGCCGCCGGGACGAGCTGATCGAGCGCTTCGAGCTGGATCCCACCAAGCGGGCCCGCACCTACTCCAAGGGCAACCGGCAGAAGGTCGCACTCGTGGCGGGTCTGGCCTCGCAGGCCGAGCTGCTGCTGCTCGACGAGCCGACGTCGGGCCTCGATCCGCTGATGGAGGCCGTGTTCCAGGACTGCATCCAGGAGCTCCAGGCCGAGGGCCGGACCGTGCTGCTGTCCAGCCACATCCTCGCGGAGGTCGAGGCGTTGTGCGATCGCGTGAGCATCATCCGTGCCGGCCGGACCGTGCAGACCGGCCGCCTGAGCGACCTCCGTCACCTGACGCGCACGTCGGTCACGGCCGAGACGGTGCGGGAGCCGACGGGCCTCGCGACGCTGCCCGGCGTGCACGACCTGCAGGTCCGGGACTCCCGGGCGCACTTCGACGTCGACAGCGACCACCTCGACGAGGCCCTGCGCCACCTCCTCGACCTCGGCGTGCGCAGCCTGGCCAGCAACCCGCCGACGCTGGAGGAGCTGTTCCTCCGCCACTACGGCGACGAGCTGGCCCGCGAGCCGGAGCGCGCCGGCCTCGCCGGTGGCGACGGGTCATGAGCGAGCTCACCGGCACGACCGCGCTGGCACGGGCCATCCTCCGGCGCGATCGTGTGCGCATCGCCGTCTGGACCGTGTCGATCGCCGGGCTGGTCGTGCTCACCGCCGCCAGCGTGAAGGGCCTGTTCCCGACCCAGGCCGACCTCGACAAGGCAGCCCAGGCCGAGGACAGCGCCGCGGCGATCGTGCTGAACGGCCCTCCCTACGGGCTCGACACGGTGGGCGGCCAGATCGCCTACCAGGTCGGCGTTTGGGGCATGGTGGCCGTCGGCCTCATGACGATCCTGATGTTCACGCGGAACACCCGGGCCGAAGAGGAGAGCGGACGCCTCGACCTGGTGCGGGCGACGGTGGTCGGACGCCATGCGCCGTCCACGGCGGCCCTCGTCATCGTCGGCAGCATCGACCTGCTGGTCGGGGCGGTCGTGGCCACGGCCAACATCGCCTACGGCCTACCGGTCGCCGGCTCGATCGTGTTCGGGGCGGGGTTCACCGTGCTGGGGCTGATCTTCGCGGGGGTCACGGCGGTCACCGCGCAGGTCACGGAGAACTCGCGGGTCGCCAGCGGCCTGGCGGGCGCCGTCCTGGGCATCGCCTTCGCACTGCGGGCCATCGGCGACGTCGGGGACGGCACGCTGTCCTGGCTCTCCCCCATCGGGCTAGTGCAGAAGTCCCGCCCCTACGCGGGCGACGTTTGGTGGCCCCTGGCGATCGGGGTGGCGATCGCCGGCGTGCTGACCGTCGTGGCAGGGGTGCTCGCCTCACATCGGGACATCGGCGCCGGCCTGGTGCCCCCCCGGCCCGGCCCACCCGTGGCCGGACGTCTCCTCGCCGGGCCGTTGGCCCTGGCCGTGCGGCTGCAGCGCGGGACCGTGATCGCCTGGGCCGTCGGCCTGTTCCTCACTGGCGTGGCCTACGGGTCGATCGTCGACCAGCTCGACGAGATGATCTCCGGCAACGACACGGCGAAGGAGCTGATCGCCCAGGCCGGCGGGGCCGACATCACCGATTCGTACCTGGCGACCGCGATGCTGACCGTGGCCCTCATCGCCAGCGGCTACGTGCTCCAGTCCGCGCTCCGGTTGCGCACCGAGGAGAACGCCGGTCGGGCGGAGCCGCTGCTGGCCGCGCCGATCTCCCGGGACCGCTGGGTCACGAGCCATCTGGCGATGTCGTTCGTCGGGGGAGCGGCGGTCATGGCGGCCGGCGGGCTCGGTGCGGGCGTGACCGTCGGCCTTATCACCGGTGACCTGGGCGAGGTGCCGCGCCTGCTGGGCGCCGCGCTGGTGTATGTGCCGGCAGTGTGGCTGCTGGCGGGGGTCGCGGTCGCCCTCTTCGGATTGGCGCCGCGGGCCGCGCTGGCGGCGTGGGCCGGGATGGCCTTCTGCTTCGTGGTCGGCATGTTCGGCCAGCTGCTCGACCTGCCGAGCTGGCTGGTCGACATCTCGCCGTTCCAGCGGACGCCGCAGGTCCCCGCCGCCGACCTGTCCCTCGGCCCCCTGGTCGTCCTGACCGCCGCGGCCGCGGTGTTGACGGCGGCAGGGATGGCCGGGTTCCGGCATCGAGACGTGGGGTGAGCGCGTGCCAAAACAGTCATCGACGGTGCCCGACCGGCGCGACGACGGGGTCCTGCAGTTCATCGAGCGCTTCGCGTCGGTGCTGTCCGAGGCCGGCATCCCCCGGATGCCCGCCCGGGTCTTCGTGGCGCTGCTGGCGACCGACTCGGGCCGCCTGACCGCGGCCGAGATCGTCGACCTGCTGCACATCAGCCCGGCCGCGGTGTCCGGGGCCATGCGCTACCTGGTGCCGCTCAACATGGTCGGCCGGGAGCGCGAGCGGGGCTCGCGGCGCGACGTCTACCGGGTGCACGACGACGTCTGGTACGAGGTGAGCCTGCACCAGGACCAGGTGATGGCCCGCTGGGAGGCCAGCCTGCGCGAGGGGATCACGGCGCTGGGTCGGGCCACGCCGGCCGGCCGACGCATCGCCGAGACCTACGAGTACGTGGAGTTCGTCCGCGACGAGCTGCCCGCGGTCCGAGCGAAGTGGCGCCAGCGACAGAGCGAGCTGCGCACGCCGGCCGACGGATGATCAGCCTCAGTTGACGGCGCGCAGCGTGCCGGTGGCTCGGCGCAACTGCATCAACGCGTCGCCGGTCGCCTCGTCGACCGGCAGGAACACGACCAGCTCCTGGGCATCGGTCGCCGGCAGCTGGAGCACCTCGCGGGCGAACCGCAGCTCGCCGGCCACCGGGTGGCACCATCGCTGCGGGCCGCCGCGGGGAACCTCGTGGCTGTTCAGGCGCTCGGTGAATGCGGGCCCGGCCACGGCCGCGAGCTCCGCGACCAGGAGCCTGGCCTCCTCGGCGGACGCGAGCCACAGGTCGTACGCCCGCTCGTCGGCGAGCTGCTCCCACTCGGGGAAGACGCGCCGCGCCCGGTCGTCGGTGAACACGAAGCGGGTGAGGTTCGGCCGCCGCTCGTCGAGCAGGCCCACCGGGCGGGCGAGCAGGTCGAACCCGCTGGTGTAGGCGAGCACGTCGCCGAGCCGGTTGGTCACCAGCGCGACCCCCGGCTCGAGCTGCTCGAGCAGCGCCCGGACCGTCGGCCTGACGTCGAGGCGCAGAGGAACCGGCGTGCCCACGCAGGCCGGGGAGCCCAGCTTCGACAGGTGCCGCAGATGCCAGCGTTCGGTCATGTCGAGGCCGAGCGCATCGGCGAGTGCGTTGACGACCGAGACCGACGGGTGCTGGTCGCGGCCCTGCTCGATCCGGACCAGGTACTCGATGCTGATGCCGGCCCGCGCCGCGAGCTCCGACCGCCGCAAGCCGGGAACCCGGCGCCGGTCGCCGGCGGGTAGGCCGAGGGACGCGGGCGGGGTCGCATCCCGTCTCGCGCGCAGGAAGTCTCCGAGCGGCGTGCTCATCGACTGTCACGAACACCGGCCGGCCGCCGCTTCTTCCTGCCGAGGCTGGCCCTGCGAGGGCCAGCCTCGGCCCGGTCTGGTTCTCCGACCCGGGGCCCCGGAGAGTGGGAGCCATGAACGAAACCAGCAAGCTCGTCGTGGTCATCGGCAGCGTCCGCGAGGGACGGTTCGGCCCGGTGGTGGCCGAGTGGGTGGCGGACCGCGCCCGCGACCACGGGGCGTTCGAGGTCGACGTCGTCGACCTCGCCGACAGCGAGATCCCCTCGCGCTCCCCGCGCAGTCGCCCAAGGCCGCGGGCGCCGGCTACCCGCGCCCGGCCGGGATGGTCGACCTCACCGCCCGGCTCGACGCCGCCGACGCGTTCGTCGTCGTGACGCCGGAGTACAACCACAGCTACCCGGCCTCGCTGAAGGCCGCGATCGACTGGCACTTCACGCAGTGGGCCGCCAAGCCGGTCGCGTTCGTCAGCTACGGCGGCGCCGCGGGCGGCCGCCACGCCGTGCTCCACCTGGAGAGCGTGTTCACCGAACTGCACGCCGTCACGATCCGCGACGGGCTGGCGTTCCCCAACTACTTCGTGAGCTTCCAGGACGGCCGGCCGAGCGACCCCCAGACCACCGACTACGCCAAGGCGATGCTCGAGCAGCTCGCGTGGTGGGCCACGGCCCTCCGCAAGGCACGATCCGAGGCCCCCTACCCCGGCTGATTCGGGCTGCCCGCGACGACTTTCGGCCCGCCGAGCGGTTGTACCCACTGCGGGGATCCGCCCCGTCCCGCGCGAGGAGGCATTCGAGATGACGTCGTCGGATCAACCGACTCCCACGGCGCTGGTCACCGGCGCCAGCCGTGGCTTCGGCCGCGCGATCGCCGCCGCGCTGCACGCCCGCGGCGACGCGGTGGTCGCCGTCGCCCGCAACGCCGAGCTGCTCGCCTCGTTGCGGGACGAGCTGGGCGGCACGCTCACCGCGGTCGTGGCCGATGCCGCCGACCCGGTGGTCGCGGGGAGCCTGATCGAGCGGTACCGGCCCGACACGCTCGTCCTCAACGCGGGCGCCCCGCCGTTGATGCGCCCGATCCAGCACCAGACATGGCAGGCGTTCAGCCGCACGTGGGACGTCGACGTCCAGCATGCGTTCCACTGGATCCGCGAGGCGCTGCTGCTCCCCCTCCGCCCGGGAAGCACCGTCGTGACGATGTCGAGCGGCGCGGCCGTGGCGGGCTCACCGCTGAGCGGCGGCTACGCCGGGGCCAAGGCCACGATCCGCTTCCTCACCGGCTACGCCGGGGAGGAGTCCGAGCGGGCGGAGCTGGGCATCCGATTCGTGTCGCTGCTGCCGAAGCTGACGCCGGCCACCGAGCTCGGGTCGGCGGCCGTCGCGGCCTACGCCCGGCGTGCCGGCGTCGATCTCGGCGAGTACCTCGAGCGGCTCGGCCCCGGCCTCACCCCCGAACAGGTCGGCAAGACCGTCGTCGACCTGACGGGGTCGGCGGAGCACGGGTCGGGCGCATACCTGCTGACAACATCCGGCTTGTCCGCGCTCGGATGAGCGCCGGCGAGCGTACGGTGCGATCGTGAGCGCGGCGAGCACCACCGGTGCCATCCCGGTCGAGCAGCTGGACCAGTACCGCCGCGAGCTGACCGGCTACTGCTACCGGATGCTCGGATCGCTCCACGAAGCCGAGGACGCCGTCCAGGACACGATGCTGCGCGCCTGGCAGGCACTACCGAGCTTCGAGGACCGATCGGGGCTGCGACCGTGGCTCTACCGGATCGCCACCAACGTGTGCATCGACATGTTGAAGGGCCGCTCGCGGCGGGCGCTCCCGATGGACGTCGCGCTCGTCGCCACCAGCGACGCCCGGCTCGGTGATCGGCGACCGGAGGCGACCTGGATCCAACCGGCACCGGACCGCCTGGTCCTACCGCCCGACCACGACCCCGCCGAGCGCGCCGTGTCGCGCGAGTCGGTCCGGCTCGCGTTCATCGCCGCCCTGCAACACCTCGCTCCCCGGCAGCGCGCGGTGCTCATCCTGCGCGACGTGCTGCGCTGGCGGGCCGCGGAGGTCGCCGCGCTGCTGGAGACGAGCGCCGACGCCATCAACAGCGCGCTCCGCCGAGCCCGCGCCGCGCTCGCGACCATCGAGGCCGAGGCAGCACCGGGCCAGCCGTCCGAGGCCGACCGTGAGCTGCTGGCCGCCTACATCGACGCGTTCCACCGCCACGACGTCGAGGCGCTCGTCGCCCTGCTGCGCGACGACGCCATCGTCGAGATGCCGCCGTTCGATCTCTGGCTGCACGGCCGCGACGACATCCGGCGCTGGTTGATCGCCGTCGACGCCCTCAGCGACCACCTGCTGACGCCCACCGCCGCCAACGGGTCACCCGCCGCCGCCGTCTACCGGCCCGAGACGCCGGGCGGCCCGCCCACGGCGTTCGCCATCCACGTCCTCGACGTCGTCGACGGGCGCATCGGCGCCATCCACTCCTTCATCGACCCGGCGCTGTTCGAGCCGTTCGGCCTTCCCCACCGCCTGCGGTCCTAGCCCGGCGCAGGCGCCCCGGCAGCACGAGCACAGGCGCAGGACGTCGCCGAGCCCGACGAACTCGAGCAGCTCGACCAGGCCGCCGTCCGCGCCGTGGAGCACGAGCCGCTCGCCGAACCGGGAGGCGACGACCTGCAGCCGTGCCAGCGCATCCACCGCACGGAGATCCGCGGGCACGAGCCACGAGACATCCAGGTCGACGGCGTCTCGCGAACCGTCGTGCTCGTCGTTCGAGTTCCGCACTGTCGTCTCCTGGGCCGTCGAGCCTCACGTACGTAACTCCGCCACGGATCGAAACTCGTCGCGCCACGACCGATCGCTACGGTGTCGGCGCGGCCGTTTGACCCCTGAAACGGTCGCCCTGGCGACCACTTCCGCGGACAAAACGCGGCTCTGGGCGCTCCACACGCATCGTGCCGGTCGCAGTACGGTCGGGTGCGATGGCACAGCGCGGCAGCTACTACCTCGCCACCCGCGGCACCGTGTTGGTGGCGCTCGCCCTGACGGGCGTTGCCACCGTGGTCCTCGCTCCCCTGATCGGTCTGGGAGCGGCCGCGGTCGTCTCGTTCCTCCTCGTCGGGCCCGCCGTCCACGTGGTGATGGGCAAGCTGATGCAGAGACGGCCGGACCGGTGGGGCAACCTCGGCGACGGCATCATCGTCGCCGGAATCACCTACCCGCTGCTCCTCTGGATCGGCGCGACCATCTTCGTCGCCTCCACCCGCTCCCTGGCGCTGGCCGCCCTCGTCGCCGTCGGTCCCGTGGTGATCCTTGTGGCGGTCGCGCTGCTGCGGGACGAGAACCGGGTTCTGCTGCGCGCGGCCGAACGCGAGCGGCGAGCGTTCGCCGCCGAGCACGGGTGGCGGTACGTGGCGGATGGCACAGACGTGCTCCGCGACCACTGGGCATCTGCTTCCGGCGAGCAGCAGCCCCAGGTGACGGCCGCCGCGGTTCTGGCCGGCGAGATCGACGGCTGCCCCGTGACCATCTGCGACACGCTCGACCGCGCTCGGCGGCAACAAGAACCTGACCGTCACCTGGCTGGTCCATCTCCCCGTGTCGCTGCCCCGCACGGTCGCCGTCCCCTACGACAGCTCGATCTTCGAGAGCAGCGCCCAGGGCCGGCCGTGGGACCCGACCCCAGTCCAGGGCTACCCGCTGAGCGTCGAGACGCTGCACCTGGCCAGCGCCGACACCGCCTTCGGCGACCTCGTCGCCACGCCGGAAGTACGCAGGGCCACGATCGATGGCGACATCGTGTTCTGGCGCATCGTCGGCCGCGACCTGTCGCTCGCCCGCCGATCCGCGGGACAGAAATCCCTCGAGAAGGTCCTGCAGACCGCCTCCCGCCTGGTGACCGTCGCCCGAGCACTGCCCGCCGACGCCCTCGCCAGCTACGGGACGCCGCCGAGCCAACCCCCGCCGTTCCGCGAACCGTCACCCGACGACGACACCGGCAACAGGGCGAGGACGTAGGCGAGCCCGCGTCGTCGGGCCATCGTCCCGGCCCGCGTGGGGGATACTGCCCCCCGTGCTCAGCGCCGACGCTGCCCGACTCGACGGCAAGGTGGCGGTCGTCACCGGCGGCGGCTCGGGCATCGGGAGGGGCATCGCCAACGGGCTGCACGCCTACGGCGCGCAGGTGGCGATCTGGGAGCAGAACCCCGAGACGTCGGCGGCCGCCGCGGGCGAGGTGGCGGGGCTGTCGGTTCCCACCGACGTGCGGGACGCGGCCCAGGTCGACGCCGCCCTCGCCGCGACCGTCGACCGCTTCGGCACGGTGGACATCCTGGTCAACAACGCCGGCGGGGTGTTCCCGAAGCCGTTCCTGGAGACGTCGGAGAACGGCTTCGACGCGCTCTACCGGGCCAACCTCCGCCACGTGCTCCTGTGCACCCAGGCCGTCGCCCGCCGCATGGTGGCCGACGGCCACGGCGGCGCGGTCGTCAGCGTCACGTCGATCGAGGGCGTCCGGGCCGCGCCCCTCTACGCCGCGTACGCCGCCGCCAAGGCCGGTGTCATCAACCTCACCAAGACCCTGGCCCTCGAACTGGCCCCGCACGGCATCCGGGTCAACGCCATCGCTCCCGACATCACCTGGACCGAGGGCCTCGAGGCCCTGGCGGCCGGACGCAGCGTGGCGGTCGGTCCCGCGGTGCCCCTGGGCCGGGTCGGCCACGTCGACGAGTGCGCCGGCGCGGCCGTGTTCCTGGCGTCGTCGCTGTCCGGCTACGTCACCGGCCAGACGCTGCACGTCGACGGTGGCACCTCGGCCGCGATGGGCTGGTACCACCACCCCGACGACGGGCACTACGTCCTCGGACCCCCCTGAACGACCCGATGTCGCAGGGCGGCCACCCGCGGCAGGATTTCACCGGGCCGGCTAACCCGATGCCGCCCTCCAGCGTCCTACTCGCGAGGCATCCATGGCAGGTGACCATGACTTCGCAGTGGCGCTCGACCGGCTGGTCGAGCACGACTATGTCCGGCTCGTCCGCGCCGTCGCCCTGTTCTCGGGGTCGACGGAGGGTGCGGACGACGCCGTACAGGAGGCCCTGGCGCGGGCCCTGGAGCAGCGGCGCAAGGGCCGGCACATCGACTGCCTCGAGGCCTGGGTGGTGACCACCGCGTTCAACGATCGCCGGAACCACGCCCGGCGCGCCGCCCGGCGGCGTGCGCGTGGCGACCTGGTCGACGGCGTCCCGCGGAGCACCGATGCCGAGGCGCTGGGGTCGCAGCTGCTCGACCTGCGCGCCGCGGTGCGGACGCTGCCCCCGCGCCAACGTCAGGTCGTGGTCCTGCACTACTACCTCGACCAGCCCGTCAGCACGATCGGCGAGGCGCTGGGCATCGGGCCGAGCGCCGTGAAGAACGCCCTCCACAAGGCGCGCGGCACCCTCCTCGCCGCGCTGACCGTCGACAACACTCCCAGGAGCGCACGATGAGCGATGTCGATTCCCTGCTCCGCGAGCGTCTCGGTGCGGCCGCGGCGTTCGACGTGGACGCCGACCCACAGCTCGTCCGCGAGGGCGTCGCCCGCCGGCAGCGGCGGATCCGGCGCCGGCGGAGGGGCACCGTCGTCCTCGCCGCACTCGCCGTCGCCGGCCTGGCCGCCGGGGTGGTCGGCCTCGTCTCGCGGGACGGCGGCGAGGACGTCGCCGTGCGGGCCGGCGCACCGTCCACCGCAGCCCCGGGCGGCGCCGAGGCCGCGACCGCCCCCTTCTTCCGGCCCCTGCCCGGGTGGGACGCCGTGCAGGTCGGCGGCGCGGCCACCGCGGCCAGCGTCGCCCTCGGCCCGGACACCGCCGCGGGAGGCGCGCCGTGGGACACCGTCGCGCGCCTCGGCGACGGCGACGTCGTCCTCTTCGCGATGGTGAGCCCGGCGGGCGACACGGGCGCCGCGAGCGCCGCGGTGTTCCCGCAGCGGGCGCTCCCGCTGTCGCTCGACGACGCACGGCCCGGCGGCCTGGAGGGCCAGCCCGACGGCGTCCACGCCGAGCGGCTCGCCGCCCAGGTCGACGGGTGGAACATCGACGTGGTCGTGTTCTACGGCGCCGACGATCCGACCTCCGCCACCCGGCTGAGGGCCGAGGAGCAGCTGGCGCAGCTCGTGGTCCCCGCCCGGGCCGCCACCGCCGCGCCGGCCGCGCCCGGGGGCGAGGCCGCGGCGGGCTCGTGCCGGCCGTCGGACCTCCAGGCCCTGGTCGCCCTCGACGCGACCGGGGGAACCCTCGACAGCCGCATCGCCGGCCGCATCACCGTCCGCAACGTCGGCCCGACCGCCTGCACGCTGGCCGATCTCGTGGCGCAGGTCGAGCCGCGGGACACCAACTCCACGGTGCTCCCCTCCACGTCGTCGGATGCCGACCCCGCCTGGCGCCAGGCCGGCGAGGCGGCTCCCTCCGGCTGGCCGACGGTGCGCCTCGGCCCCGGGGCGGAGGCCCAGGCCGTCCTGGCGATCCACAACTGGTGCGGGGCGTGGCAGAACCGCCTCTACTTCGTCATCCACCTGCCCGGCCAGGCCGAGCGCATCGGGGGTGCCGCGCCGTCGGTCCAGGTCCCGCCCCAGTGCGACGACGCCCAGGCTCCGATGCAGCTCGCCGTCGGGCCGTTCGAGCCCCCGCGGCCCTCCGGCTGATCAGAGCGCGACGCACCAGCCGCGAAGCGGGCGCGACGCAGCCCGCCGTCGACGGCGAAGGTCGGGAGGTCCCACGGGACGACGGATCGTCGACGAGGACGCGCATCTCGCGTTTTCTACGCGGAAGTGGTCGCTGTAGCGACCACTTCCGCGTAGAAAACGCTTCTCCGGTACTCAGCCCGTGGGCGCCGCACGTTGAGTAGCCCCTGCTCATCTTCGCCGGTGGGCTCCCGTCGCACGATGTCCCCGTTCCCGGACGCCAAGGGGCGCCCGGCACAGAGAAGGGACACCACCATGAAGCTCACCCACCGACCGCTGCGGACCCTGGTCGTCGCCGGTATCGGCCTCGCGGCGCCACTGGCGCTCGCGCTTCCGGCCTATGCCGCGGACCTCCCGCCCGGGCCCACCGCCACAGCCGTGGCGGCCGCCAGCACAGTGAGCGAGGTCCCTCCGGGGCCGGCGCGCCTCGCCGAGCCGACCTTCCCCCGGGTCCCAACGCCACGGCCGCAGCGTTTCCTCCCGGGCCCAGCGCCACCGGCAGCGAGCTGCCGCCGGGTCCCGGCTCCGAGTCGCTGGCCTACCCGCCCGGTCCCTCCTGATCGCCGTCTCCACCGTCGACGAGCGCCCGGCTCCCCCGGGCGCTCGTGGCGCGGGCCGGTACTCTCGGTCGTGATGCCCGTCGCGACTCGGTGGCCGTTGGTGGGCCGACGTGACGAGCTCGACATGTTCACCCGAGCGTTGGCCGATCCGGGGTGCCAGGCCGTGTGCATCTACGGTCCCCCCGGCGTGGGCAAGACCCGTCTGGCGGAGGAGTGCCTCGACGTGGCCGTGGCGTCGGGACGGCGGGGTCTGCGGGCGGCGGCCGACCGCGCCGGCGGCGAGATCCCGTTCGGCCCGATCGTGCACCTGCTGCCGACCTCGGTGCTGAGCGAGCTGCGGGACGATGGCGCCACCGGGCCGGGCGCGTTCGCCCGGCTGCTCGACGCCACCGCGGACGCCCTGGCGCCGGCGCCGGGCGAGAGCGGCGTGCCGGTGCTGGTGCTCGACGACGCCCACGGGGTCGACGGCTGGTCGCTGCGGGTCGATCGACCGCCTGCTCGCCGGCGGCCTGCTGTTCTGCATCGCCACGATCGTCACCAGCGAGGCGGCGCCCGAGACGGTGGTCCGCTGGTGGCGCGACGAGCGCGGCATCCGCGTCGACCTCGGCGACCTGGACCCGATCGGCGTCGACACCCTCCTCCACATCGCGCTCGAGGGCCCCCTCGACGGCGCGGCGTCGGCAGCGCTGTGGCGTGCGAGCGGCGGCAACGTCCTGGCGCTGCGCGAGCTGGTCCTCGGCGCCCAGGAGCGGGGGGCACTGGTGCGGCGGGACGGCACCTGGTTCCTCGACAGGCCGCTCCCGGCGCCGGACCGGCTCCGCGAGCTGGTCGAGCTGCGGTTGGCCGCGCTCGAGCCGCCGGCACAGGACGTGCTCGACCTGCTGGCGCTGTGCCAACCGCTCGGCCTGGGCCAGCTCGACGCGGCCGCCGGCCTGACCGTGCTCGAGGGACTCGAACGCCAGGGCCTGATCGTCGTGCAGACCGACGGCCGCCGGGAGTCGGTGCGCCTGGCCCATCCCACGCACGGCGACGTGCTGCGGGCGAGGTTGCCGGCGCTCCGGCGCCGGTCGATCCTGTTGCGGCAGGCCGAGACCGTCGAGGCCTGGGGCGCCCGGCGCCGCGAGGACCCGACCCGGATCGCGACGTGGCGGCTGGAGGCGACGGGCCGCGGGGACCCCGCCCTCCTGCTCCAGGCCGCCCAGCTGGCGCGCTACGACCTGAGCTGGCGTCAGGCGGAGCGACTCGCGCGGGCTGCGCTGGCCTCGCGGCCGTCGGCCGCCGCCGGTCTGGTCCTCGGCGAATCGCTCTACAACCTCGGATCGTTCGACGAGGCGGAGGAGGTGCTGTCCGCCGCGAGCGCACGGGCCGTCGGTGACGAGGAGGTGGTGCGGATCGCGACCGTGCGCCGCCGCAACCTGATGCGGGGCTGCCGCCGGGAGCGCGACGCCGTGGCCGTCGGCCGGGACGCGCTGGGCCGGGTCGCCACGGCCGACGCCCGGGCCGAGCTCGGGGCCGGCGAGGCGGAGGTGCTGTCGCTGTCCGGCCGCCCGCGGGAGGCGCTCGCGATCCTGGACGACCTGCACCCGGCGACGCCCCGGCTGCGGGTGCTCGCCGCCATCCCCCGGGCCCAGGCGCTCGCGCTGACCGGCCACACCGCCGAGGCGATCGAGGTCGCCCGGCGGGCCGCCCGCGAGCACCAGGCGCTGGGGGACGAGCTGGCGATCTCGTCGCCGGGCACCCACCGGGTCAACCTCCTGTTCGCCATCACCCAGGCTGGTCGGCTCGTCGAGGCGGAGGTCAGAGCCAGGCCCTGGTTCGAGGTCGCGGCGCAGGCCGGGGCGCCGCTGGGCGTGATCTGGATCGCCGTCCACCTCGCCCGGTGCGCGCTGGCCCGCGGCCTGCCCGAGACCGCGCAGGGCTGGAGCGCCCGGGCCTGCGCCGCCATCGACGCGTCGGGCCTCGAGGGTCTGCGCCCGGCGGCGCTCGCGGTCGCCGCGGCGGCGTGCGGCCTGCGCGGCGACGCCGCCGCCGCGGCCGCCCGAGCCGACGAGGCGGACGCCTCGGGGCCGGCGTTCGGCCTGCTGGCGTCGGAGCAGCCGCTCGGGCGAGCCTGGGCGCTCGTCGCGGCCGGTGAGATCGCACCGGCCCGCGACCTGCTGCTGGCCGCCGCGGCGGACGCCGAGGTCTGGGGCCACGTGCCCGCCGCGGCCTGGCTGCTGCACGACGCCGCCCGGCTGGGCGCGGCGGCCGATGCCGCGCCCCGGCTCGCTACCCTCGCCGGGCTCACCGACAGCGAGCTGGTCGCCGCCCGGGCGGCGCACGCGTCGGCGGTCGTGGCCCGCGACGCCGCGGGCCTGGACGGGTGCGCCGAGCGTTTCGAGGCCCTCGGTGCCCTGGTCCTGGCCGCCGAGTCCGCCGCGGCCGCGGCGGACGAGTGGCGGCGCCGCCGCGACCAGCGCCGGGCCGTGGCCGCCGATCGGCGGGCCGACGACCTGGAGGCCCGATGCGAGGGCGCGCGCCCGCCGGCGCTCGTCCGGGCATCCGGGGTCGTCCCCCTCACCGACCGCGAGCGCGAGATCGCGGGGCTGGCAGCGGCCGGCTGCACGAGCCGGGTCATCGCCGAGCGGCTGTACCTGTCGGTCCGGACGGTCGACAACCACCTCGGCCGCGTCTACGACAAGCTCGGCGTGTCGAGCCGCGCCCAGCTCGCCGAGTGCCTGCAGCGGTACGACCGATGACCCCGGAGCAGCTCGACCTCGTGCGCTCGTCCTACGCCGCCCTCGGCGACGAGCGGCGGGCCGTGGCCAGGGACTTCTACAGACGCCTGTTCGCCGCCGACCCCGCCGTCGCGGAGCTCTTCGGCGACGATCCGGACGTCATGGCGGCCAAGTTCAGCGACGAGCTGGCCGCCATCGTCGAGGCGATCGTCTCGTTCGACGTCTTCGCCGCCCGGCTCCAGGGCCTCGCGGCCCGCCACGTCGGCTACGGCGTGCAGACGCGCCACTACCGGCTGGTGGGCGACGCGCTCGTCGCCGCCCTCGCCGATGCGCTGGCGCCGCGCTGGGACGAGGCGCTCGAGGCCGCGTGGCGCACCGCCTACAACCTGGTCGCCGAGGTGATGATGGCCGCGGCCGCCCAGGCGTCGTAGCAACCCGCCGCTACGCGACGTCCCGATCCAGGAGGACGCGCCCCTTCCCCGGGGCAAGCCGCTGTCCCGGCCCGCGCTCGCCCACCTCATGGCGCCGCGACCCGACCGCGGCCAGCGACATCATCCCTCCCGGGTGACGACGCGAGAGCTGCGGCTCCGTACGGTCGGCCCGTCAGGCACCGAGAGGAGACAGGCATGGCCATCGGCCCCGTCGAATACATCATCCTGGGATTTCCCGGCAACCAGTTCAACGGCGAGATCGCCCCGGAGCTCGCGAAGCTGGTCGACAGCGGCACGATCCGCATCCTCGACCTCGTGTTCATCAGCAAGGACGACGACGGCAACGTCGCCGCGGTCGACTTCGAGGACCACCACGACGTGGCCCTGTTCGCCGCCCTGGATGGCGAGGTCGGCGGCTTCATCAGCGACGACGACATCGACTACGCGGCGGCGGATCTCGAGCCCAACTCGTCGGCCGCCCTGCTCATCTGGGAGGACGTGTGGGCGACCCCGTTCGTCGAGGCGCTGCGCGACTCCGGGGCCGTCGTGATCGAGGGCTCCCGCATCCCCCACGACCTGATCGAGGCGGCCGAGGCCGCGCTCGCCGCAGGTTGACCGGCACATCCGACACACTGATACGCGAGACGAGGAGACCGACATGTTGCGACGCAGACCGGTAGCGCGAGCCGCAGTGACGACCGCAGTGGTCGTCGGGACGGCCGAGAGGACGAGGAACCGGGTCGACCGGCGCCAGGAGCGGCGCGGGCGCTGACGGACAGCCGACTGACCCCTGGGGGCCGCGCGGACGGCGGCTCCGGGGTCAGGTGCCGTCGGTCCGCTGGAAAGCGTCGCGCAGGCTGAGCTCGCGACTGGGTGGCGGCAAGGCCGGGAGCGCGCCGTCGACCAGGGTCTCGGGCTGGCCCCCGCGGACGAACGTCCCGACCCAGCCGGTGTCCTCTGCGAACACCGGGCCGGCGCATGCGCCGACCAGGACGCAGATCGCCGCGCCCGAGAACCAGGTGACCAGCGCGAGAGCCACGCCGAAGAAGCCGAACTGGGCCTCGTTGTTCGTCACCACGCCGGGCATCCAGATCGTGGCCGACAGGGCGAACCCGGCCAGCGCCACGCTGGTGATCACCCCCGTGGGGACGAGCGCCCGGGCGCGCACGTCGCCCAGCAGCAGGAACCAGGCGCTGAACCACCACAGCCCGGACGTCACGACCAGCGACACGACGGCGAACAGGCCCAGGCCGACCGCACCGCCGATCGCACCCCGCAGGCCGCCCAGCACCGCCATGGTCAGCAGCGTCGCCAGCAGCCAGACCACGCCCCGCCAGTAGGCGCCGGCACCGCCGGCGCGCGGCGGCCGCCGCCAGGCGCGGAGATAGACACGCTGCAACGCGGTCGTGAACGAGGTCGCGAAGAAGATGGTGAGCACCAGGCCCAGCAATCCGGTCGCCTTGCGGATGTCGTCGGTCGACGCGAAGGCCTCCCTGGCCGTCGCCAGGGCCTCGCCCCGGATGCCCAGCCGGGCCGTGACCGTGGTGAGGATCGACGAGCGGACGCGCGGCGGCATGAACGCCGCCACGACGATCACCAGCGGGAAGAACGAGACGAACAGCTTCCCGGCCAGCGCCACGCTGCGATCGACGAACTCGATCTCCAGCATGCGCTCCCACACTCGCCAGACGAGCAGGCGCTCCAGGCGCACCCGCATCGCGGCCACGCCGTCGCGCACGTTCGTGATCAGCTCGCGGCGGTTCCCGGCGGCGCTCATGCAGAACGCATGATGGTCGCCCGGCGGCCGCTTCACACGGCCTACGCGGTCCGCAGCGCGGCGACGACGCCGCCGTCGACGGTGATGTCGATCCCGTTGACGAAGCTCGCCTCGTCGGAGAGCAGGAAGGCCACGGCCGCCGCCACCTCCTCGGGCCGGCCCTCGCGTCCCAGCGGCGTCTGCTCGACGAGCCAGTCGTTGGTCGAGCGGGCCGCCGCCTCCTGGCGGCCCATGGGCGTGTCGATGATCCCGGGGGAGACCGAGCAGATCCGGGCGCCGCGGCGGCCCAGCCGCACCGCCTCGCGCTGCACGAGCCGCTGCACGCCCCGCTTGGCCCAGACGTAGGCCATGCCCGAGTCCTCCAGGGCCGGCCCGAGGGCATCGTGGAGCCGCTCGACGAGCTGCGGGTCGAGCGGCTCGTCGAGCGCGGCATCGACGGCCGGGTCGACGTCGACGGCGCCGAGGTGGGGGGCCATCGACGCGAAGCACACCATCGCGGTACCGGCCGTCACCAGGGGGAACAGCGCCTCCACGAGCCGCGCCGTGCCGACCAGGTCGACGGCCAGGATCGGCCGCCAGTCGGCCATCGACGGCGAGATGCCGGCCGCGTGCGCGACCGCGCGCAGCGTGCCCCGCTCCGACACCCGGGCCGCCAGGCGGTCCAGGGCATCAACGTCGGTGACGTCGGCGCCGAACGGCTCGATGTCGGCCCGCTGACCGCTGCCCGCCAGGCGCCTCGCCTCCTCGACGGCGGACCCCTCGTCCCGGTCGACGAGCACCAGGACGTCCACCATCGCCGCGAGCCGAACCGCGCACGCTGCGCCCATCCCGCGCCCGGCACCCGTCACGATCCCCACTGTCGGCATCAGCTCACACCCTCCTCGGCCTGCGCACGCTGCGGGTGGGCGGACGCCCGCTGCTCAGCCCGCGATCGGCAGTCCGGCCGCGGTGGCCTGCTGCTCGAAGTCGGCCCGCAACAGCTTGCCGGTTCCGAACGCGTCGGCGGCGAAAAGGAACACGCTCGACCCGTCCCGCAGCCGCAGCTGGTAGCCCCGCAGGGTGTCGGGGTTGATGCCCACGAAGCCCCGGCGCCGCGCCCGCCTGCCCATCCGCGCCCGCTCGACGGCCCCGACCTCGGTCCACCGCACCGCCCGCGGCCGGCGTCGCCGCACGGCCACCACGCGCCGATCGACGAGTACCGGTTGTGCGTCGTCCTCCCGGTCGCGATCGGGCACAGGACCGGCCGGCTGCGGCCGCCCTGACGCCAGCCGCTACGGTTGCGCCTCCGTCAGAGCCCGCACGTTCCCGAGCGGGACCATGATCCAGACCTACCGACCACCACACGGGGGGAACCGATGAGGACCTTGCACCTCGGCCTGCGGGTCGCCGACCTCGACCGATCGCTCGCGTTCTACACCGCCGTGGGGTACGAGGTCGTCGGCAGCGTCCCCGAGACCGGCCTGGGGCACCTGACCATGCTCAAGCTCCCCGGCGACGAGTTCGTCACCATCGAGCTCGTCCACAACCCGGGCGAGGCCGACGTCGGCGACGGCTCCCGGCTCAGCCACCTCGTCATCCAGGTCGACGCCATGGACGTCACGCTCGACGACCTCGCCGCGCGCGGCATCGACGCCGAAGCGCCCACGTCGCCCGACGGATCGGCAGACTTCCTGACGACGTGGATCGTCGACCCGGACGGCAACCGGATCGAGCTGGTCCAGTGGCCCGCCGGTCACGCCGCCGGCATCACCGCCGCCGACTGGGCGAGCTGAGCCGGCCCGGCGACCCAGGCGTCAGCTCGACCACGGCCCGACACCGCCGACGCTGTCGGGCGTGATGCGCAGCACATAGCCGGGCGGCGGGTCGTCGACGGGCGGGAACCTCACGTCGGCGGCCAGGTAGACGTGTGCGAGTCGCTGCAACAGCTCGGGCGCACCGCCCTCGGTCACGCGGGCGGTGCCGCGCACGACGAGGTACTCGTCGAGACCCACGGCGTTCCGGTCCCCGGTCTCCAGCGAGAGCACCACGCGGGGGTCTCGCTCGACGTTGCGCAGCTTCTGGCGGCGGCCGAGGTGGCCGCTCACGATCTCGTCCCCGTCGAGGCCCACCCACACGATGCTGACCTGCGGGCTTCCGTCCGCGTTGACCGTCACGAGGTGGGCGAGCCGCCCGGCGGTGAGAACATCCCGGACCTGCGGCGTGAGCACCGTCATGGCGGCACGCTATCCGGCAGCCGTCCCGATCTCAGGCGGGCAGCGAGAAGGCCGCGAGCGTCGAGGTCCAGGCCGGTGTGCAGGTGGGGCTTCCGCATCCGCCGGCCGGCAGGGCCGAGACGACACCCCTACCGCACCCAGCCAGCGGGGGAAACGTACCTGTCTAGGCCGTGCAGCAGCGAACGACGGCGTCGACGAGGGGCACTGATCGGCGGTCCGCCGGCGTGCCGGGGCCCATCTGGTTGACCGTGTAGCCGAACGTGAACCCGTGGCCCGGATGGGCGAAGCCGACCGAGCCGCCGAGGCCGTAGTGCCCGAAGCTGCCCGGCCCCGCCATGGGCCGGAACGGGAACGGGAGCTGGAAGCCGAGGGCGTAGGCGGTCTCGTAGCCGGTCACGCGGTCGATCCCGCGGCATTGCTGCTCGGTGGCGCGGGCGACCGTGCCGGGTGCCAGCAGGCGGACGCCGTCGACGGTGCCGATGACCGCCGCGTACAGGCGCGCCAGTGCGTGGGCCGTCCCCATGCCGTTGGCCGCGGGAAGCTCCGCCGCCCAGATCACGGGGTCGTTCATGACGGCGAAGAGACCCGACGGGATGAGGAAGGCCCAGTGGGCCAGCGAGGCCGGGTCGGCAAGGCGCGCGGTCAACTCGTCGGGCGTGCCGACGGCGACCGGCGGGATCAGCGGCGCGACGCGATGGTGCTCGGACGGCGCGAGCCCGATGTGGAGGTCGAGCCCGAGCGGCCGCCCCACCTCCTCGGCGAACACCTGGCCGCAGGTCGTCCCGGTCACGCGGTTGATGACCTCGCCGACCAGCCAGCCGTAGGTGATGGCGTGGTAGCCGTGGTCGGTGCCCGGCTCCCAGGCCGGGGCCGCGCCCGCGAGCGCGGCGACCGGTACCGCCCATCCCGCGATCTCGTCGGTCGACAGGGTGCGGCGGATCGCGGGCAGGCCGGCCTGGTGGCTGAGCAGCCAGCGCAACGGGACGCGCTCCTTGCCCGCGGCGGCGAACTCCGGCCAGTAGCGGGCGACGGGCGCGTCCAGGTCGAGCTCACCACGCTCGGCGAGGCGGTGCGCCACGATCGCCACCGCCCCCTTGGTCGCCGACGCCACCATCTGGAGGGTGCGATCCGTGTAGCGAACCTCGCCGCCCGGCTCGGTGGTGCCGCCCCACAGGTCGACCACCGGTTCGCCACCCCGGTACACGCAACACGCGGCGCCCACCTCGCCCCGCTCCGCGAAGTTGCGCGCGAACTCGTCCCTCACCGGCTCGAAGCCGGGCGCCACCGTGCCCCCGATCTCCATCGGGCGAACGGTACCCGGAGGTTGCGCCGTCCCGGCGAGTCACCCGTTCTTGGCCCCGAAGTGGTCGCTGGAGCGACCACTTCGGGGCACGAAACGCGAGAGTCGGTCGAGGGCGATGTCGGCGTCGAGGCGGCCGGCCGCCCCGACGCCCAGCGCCACGTCTCCTTCATCGGCGCGACCTCGCGGCCCGACGCCCTCGTGGCCACCGCCCGCCTCGCCGAGTCCGCCGGCTTCGACTCGCTCTGGGCCGGCGAGCACATCGTGCTCCCCGACCCGCAGCGGCCCCCCTCGCCGATGGACCCGCGGGACCCGGCGCTCGACTCGATCCTTGCCCTCACCTGGGCAGCGGCCCACACGAGCACCATCCGGCTCGCCACCGGCATCCTCATCCTCCCCCAGCGCAACCCGGCCGTGATCGCCAAGCAGGTCGCAACCCTCGACGTCCTCTCGGGCGGCCGCGTGACGCTCGGGATCGGCGCCGGATACCTGGAGGCCGAGTTCCGGGCCCTGGGCGCGGACTTCGCGACCAGGGGACCGGTGACCGACGAGTACCTCGACGCCATCGCCGCCCTCTGGTACGACGACCAGCCGGCCTACCACGGGCGCTTCGTCGACTTCGCCGGCGTCGACGCCCACCCGCGACCGCTCCAGCGGCCCGTGCCGATCGTCGTCGGCGGCCACAGCCCGGCGGCCTACCGGCGGGCGGTCGCCCGGGCGCAGGGCTGGTACGGCTACTCGCTGACCCCCGACGACACGGCGCGCTGCCTGGGCGGCCTGCGCGCCGCGGCCGAGCAGGTCGAGCGGCCCGACCACCTCGGCCGCCTGGAGATCAGCGTCACGCCGCGGGGCCGCATGACCCCGGCGCTCGCCGGCGAGTTCGCCGAGCTCGGCATCGATCGCCTCGTTCCCCTCGGAGCCGACAGCCCCGAGCGCACGATCGAGGCGGCCGTCGCCGCCCTCGACGCGCTGACAGGATGACCGCCCGGGTTCGACCTCAGCCGAACAGTGTGGGCCGTCGATCTCGACTCGACGCAGGCAGGCGATCGGGCAGCTCGAACAGCGTGAAGAGCCGCGGGTCGAGGTGCGCGTGCACGCCGGCGATGTGTCCGTCGGCGATGTCGAGGACCTGGATGGCGAAGGCGTGGTGGTCGCCGTCCGGCCCGGGTCGGTACGCGCCGAACGCGTGCAGGCCGTTCGCACGGGTCAGCAGCAGGCGCGAGCCGAGACACGCGGCGCCCCGGCCGCGCCAGTGCTGCTCGATCGGCACGCGGCCGCGCAACCAGCCGGGGATCGGCGGCATCGACAGCGTCGCGTCGTCGCGGAGCAGGGCGACCAGCGCCTCGACGTCGAAGCGCTGGAAGGCGTCGACGTAGCGGGCGATCAGCCTCCACTCCGATTCGCCGAGCGCGGCGCCGTCGTCTCGCGCGGTGTCCCGCTGGGCCATGGTGCGGCGCGCCCGGCGAAGCATGCTGTGGACGGCGGTGACCGTCGTATCGAGCGCGTCGGCGACCTCGTCGGCGTGCCAGCCGAGCACGTCGCGCAGGAGCAGCACGGCTCGCGGCCTCGGCTGGAGGTGCTGGAGGGCGGCGACGAACGCGAGCCGGATGCTGTCCCGGGTGGCGACGGACTCCGCCGGGTCGGCGTCGGCTGCGAGGACCCGGGCGTCAGGGATCGGGGTCACCCATGCGCTCTCAGCGAGCGGCGCACGCAGGTCGGCGTCGCTCGCCGAGGGCGGTTCGAGGGTCATCGGCAGCGCGCGCCGGGCGCGTCCGTTGAGCATGTTGAGGCACACGTTGGTGGCGATCCGGTACAGCCAGGTTCCCAGCTCGGCGCGCCCCTCGAACCCTTCGATCCCCCGCCAAGCCCGGATGAACGTCTCCTGCAGCGCGTCCTCGGCCTCGAACGCCGACCCCAGCATCCGGTAGCAGTGGGCGGTGAGCGCCCGCCGATGACGCTCGAGCGACTGGGTCACCGTGTCATCGTCGATGACGATCGTACGTGCGAGATCTGTCACTGGTCGCGCTCCTCGACTCGGCCGCATGTGCCCGGCAGGTCTGACTCCACGGCGGCCGCGAACTCGTCGCTCGAGGGCGACGAATCTCACCGACCGCCGCTCACATCGAGCAGGGCGCCGGTCACGTAGGAGGCGGCGTCCGAGCACAGCCAGCAGATGGCTTCGGCGATCTCGTCGGGCGTGCCCGCCCGCTGCATCGGGATGAGACCGGCCATCCGCTCGACGCGGTCCGGCTGACCGCCGCTGGCGTGGATGTCGGTCTCGACCAGTCCGGGTCGCACCGCGTTGACCCGGATGCCCTCGTCCGCGACCTCGCGGGCCAGGCCGATCGTCATCGTGTCGACCGCGCCCTTCGACGCCGCATAGTCGACGTACTCGCCGGGAGCACCCAGGCGCGACGCAGCCGAGGACACGTTCACGATGACCCCGCCGGTGCCTCCGCGGTGTCGCGACATCCGTCGGACCGCCTCGCCGGCACACAGGAGAGTGCCGACGACGTTGACCGCGAACATGCGCTGAACCCGGCCGGGAACCATCTCGTCGACGCGAGCCCGGGGGGCCACGATGCCGGCGTTGTTGACCAGCACGCGGAGCCGGCCCAACTGGTCGGCCGCCGCGAACAACGACGACACACCGGCCGGGTCGGCCACGTCGGCCGCCACGGCGACAGCGGGCACGCCAGCCTGCACACAGGCGGCGGTCACCTCGGCGGCCGCCGCGGCATCGCGGAGATAGCCGATACACACGCCGAGGCCCCGCTGCGCGAGCCGCCGCGCGGTCGCCGCACCGATCCCGCGACTCCCCCCGGTCACGACCGCCACCTCGCCGCCATCGGGCACGACCGTGGCGATGTGCGGCTACACGCGACGTCCCCGCAGCAGCATGATCAGAATGATCACTGCGAGGATCACGACGACTGTTCCGACTCCGATGTACATGGTTCTCTCCTTCTCATTGTGTGACTGTGCGGGCTGGTGACTACCCGCAAATCTCAGTTGGATGCGAAGCGCGCAAGGCGGGCGTAGAGAGCCCGGTAGTCCTGCATCGCGGCTCTGAGGTCGTCGGTCGAGCTCTCGGTGCTCTGCCACCGGCCGTCGATGCCCTCACGCTCGTCGGTGATCCCACGCGCGATCTCGTCCCCGATCTCGGTCACGAGGGCACTGGCGCTCGCGACCGTGCGGCGGGGATCGTCGATGAAGCCGCCCTGGATGGCGCCCCAGCGGTCCTGGTAGCTGCCGGTCCCCGGATCCATGGCCGTGTCGGACCCGACCGGCGCGAGCTTCTGCAGGGGGTCTGACTCGGCTGTGCGGTCCACCGCAGCCGTGCCGGGCTCGTCCGCCTGCTCACGGTTGGCGGCCTCGTCATACTCGTCGGTGTCGACGAATTCCGGCTCGGCGTCTTCGTCGATGTCCTCGTCGACGAATTCCGGCTCGGCGTCTTCGTCGATGTCCTCGTCGACGAATTCCCGCTCGGCGTCTTCGTCGATGTCCTCGTCGACGGCGTCTGGCTCAGCTTCGTGCATGGTCATTGGGCACCCCTTTCAGGAAGGTCGTGATCGTCGCTGTCATGGGTCTCGGCGTCGGAGACACCGTCGGCCAGCAGTTCGGAGAAGAGCGCGCGGTAGCGCTGGAATGCCTCGCGCAGATCGTCGGTCGACGCCGCCCGCTGCTCGCTCCGGAGCTGGATGGCGTGCGCAGTCCGGTAGTTGTCGACCAGCTCAGGGTGGTCGACGGACATCATCTCGATGCGCTCGTCGAACTCGTCGACGGGATAGCCACGCTCCCGCATCACCGTCTGAACGAGGCCGTCGGCCTCGGCCACGGTCTGTTCCGGCTCATCGATGAAGTGCTGTTGCACCGTCAGCCATTGCTCTGCGTAGGCCTCGCGTGCCGCAGGTTCGAGGTCGCGGATCTGCATAGTGCTGCGTCGTTTGACGCGCCCGCGCAGTTCAGCCTCGGCGCTGCGGCGATCGCCTTCCTCGTCGACTACGCGGTCGTACTCAGGTCCGAACCGTTGCTTCAACGACCTGGACCGCAGCTGTGAAATCGCCACCACACCGATGGCGAGCACAACGACAATGATCAACACCACTAGTAACCAAGTCACGAGATACCCCCTGTCGATTGCTCCTCCTTACCCGCGGCTTCGGGAACTCAGTCCGCGTCCGGCGTCGTGTAGCCCGGCCACTCCACGGGCACGTCTAGGGGGTGACGGTCATCGGATATCACGCGTTCCCACGAGTCCTGCCGCAGGTGACGGTTCCGTGAGCGTTGCGTTCACGAGCGATCAGTGGTGGAAGAACGGGGTTCTGTACTGCCTGGACGTGCAGACGTTTCTCGACGGCGATGGTGATGGCGTGGGGGACATGGCCGGGCTCGTCGAGCGCATCGACTACCTGGCCGGTATCGGCGTCTCGACCCTGTGGCTCATGCCGTTCTACCCGACGCCCGACCAGGACGACGGCTACGACGTCAGCGACTTCTACAACGTGGACCCCCGGCTGGGCACCCTCGGGAGTTTCGTCGAGGTCGTGCGCACCGCCCGCGACCGGGGCATCCGGGTCATCATCGACCTCGTGGTGAACCACACGTCCGACCAGCATCCCTGGTTCCGGGCGGCCCGGTCCGACCCCGACTCGCCCTACCGGGACTGGTACGTGTGGGCCGCCGAGCGGCCCGACGACGGCGCCATGACCGAGACCTTCCCGGGCGACCAGGGCGGCCTGTGGACCTATGACCGCAAGGCCCGGCAGTACTACCTGCACCGGTTCTACAAGCACCAGCCCGACCTCAACATCGCCAACCCGGCGGTGCGGGAGGAGATCGCCCGGATCGTCGGATTCTGGCTGCAGGTCGGCGTGAGCGGGTTCCGGGTCGACGCCGTGCCCTTCCTCATCGAACTCGACGGCATCGCGGCGGCACCGGCGATCGATCCCCACCGCTACCTGAAGGAACTGCGCTCGTTCGTGGAGCGACGCCACGGCGAGGCGATCCTGCTCGGCGAGGTCAACCTGGCGCCCGCCGACCAGCGCGCCTTCTTCGGCGACGAGGACGGCGACGAGCTCAACCTCGTCTTCAACTTCTCGGTCATGCAGCGCATCTACCTCGCCCTGGCCCGCCAGGATGCGACACCGGTCGAACAAGCGCTGGCCGACCTGCCAGCGGTCCCGTTCGACTCGCAGTGGGCCACGTTCCTGCGCAACCACGACGAGCTGACCCTCGACCAGCTCAGCGACACGGAACGACAGGAGGTGTTCGACGCGTTCGGCCCCGATCCCGACATGCAGCTCTACGGCCGGGGCCTGCGCCGCCGGCTGCCCCCCATGCTGGGCGGCGACCAACGCCGACTCCGGATGGCCTACAGCCTGCTGTTCTCACTGCCCGGCACGCCCGTGCTCTTCTACGGCGAGGAGATCGGCATGGGCGAAAACCTCGCCGTCGAGGACCGCAACGCCGTGCGCACCCCCATGCAATGGTCCGACGAACCCGGCGCCGGGTTCTCCACCGCCGACCCCACCACCTTCCCCCGACCCACAACCCAGGGCGAGTACGCACCCCTGGCCGTCAACGTCGCCGGCCAGCGGCGCGACCCCGGATCGCTGCTCAACTGGTTCGAGCGCCTGATCCGCCGCCGCCGCGAAACCCCCGAGATCGGCCTCGGCACCTGGTCCGTCATCACCAACGACGCACCCGCGGTACTCGCCCACCGCTGCGACTGGAACAACTCCACCATCGTCGCCGTACACAACTTCGGCGCCCAACCCTGCCGCGTCGAAATCCACCTCGACGACCTCCACGACGCCGCCGGCGCCCAGAGCCTCCTCGACAACGGGTCCGAACAGCCCCTCGACAAACCCGCCCTCCACCTCACCCTCGACGGCTACGGCTACCACTGGCTCCGCATCCGCCGCCGCGGCCAACGGCGCTCGCCCTGAGCGGGACGCCGGGTCGCCGGGCACCCGGTGACATGGTCTTTGTCGGTTGCTAGATTCCGGTTGCTGGTCTTGATCCGGCAGGGCTCGGTTGGCCTCTCCTCCGGAGGTCCGTGATGGGAGATGGTCGGATCGACGCATTCGACGCTGAAGTGATACACGGCGAACGGGAGGCGGTCCTCGTCGTGCACGGCGAGGTCGACCTGGCCACGGCTCCTGCGTTCCGCGCCGCTCTCGACGACGCGCTGGACGGTTCCGGGCGCGTCGAGATCGATCTGCGGGACACGTCGTTCATAGATTCGAGCGGCCTCGCCGCCCTGCTGGTGGCACACAGGCGCCTCGGCCAGGCGCGCGAGGCGTTGGTGATATGCGATCCGAGCCCGGAGGTCCGACTGGTCCTGGACATCGCCGGCGTCGCGTCGCTCTTCGACGTCCGGACCGGCCCCGAACGCCCGGCGCGCGACGGCAATCGGCCCTGAGCGTTGTCGACACAAGGTGGCTAGCCGTTCGGTTAGCGTCGTGTTATGAGGGGCGGGGCGTCGTGACCGTGGACGACGTCGGCTTCGCCGTCCGCTACGGACCGTGGGCGCTCGTCGCCGGCGCCTCCGAGGGGGTCGGCGCGGCCTATGCCCGTGCCATGGCCGAGCGGGGCCTCAACGTCGTGCTGCTCGCCCGCCGTCACGCTGTCCTCGACGACGTGGCCGCGGCCATCCGCGCCGACACGGGCGTCGAGGCCCGGACGGTGGCCGTCGACCTGACGGCGACCGACGCCATGGCGCAGACCGTCGAGGCGACTTCAGGGCTCGACGTCGGGATGGTGATGTACAACGCCGGCGCCGACCCGCACTACGAGCCGTTCCTCGCCAATCCCGTCGAGCTGGCGCTGGCCATGACGCAGCGGAACTGCGTCGTGCCCCTGCAGATGTGCCACCACTTCGGGGGCGCCATGGTGGCGCGCGGCAGGGGCGGCATCGTGCTCGTGTCGTCGGGCGCGGGACTCGTGGGCGCACCCAACATGGTCGCCTACGGCGCCACGAAGGCGTTCGACATCGTGATGGCCGAGGGCCTGTGGGCCGAGCTGCAGGGAACAGGCGTCGACGTCCTGTCGCTGGTCCTCGGCGCCACCGACACGCCTGCGTTCCGGCGGATGCTGGTCAAGCGGGGAGTGCTGGCGAACATCGACGACGAGACGCAGCTCCCCGGGGTCGCGACCGTCGACGATGTCGTCGCCGAGGCGATCGCCAACCTTGCGAACGGCCCGACGTGGTTCGCCGGCGAGCAGGTGCGTGAGGGCGCGCAGCGCTTGAGCGCTCTGCCGCGCGGCGACGCCGTCAGGATGATGCTCGACCGGGTGAGCGTCATGGACGCGCGCGACGACACCGAGGCTCCGGCGTGACCCGCGAAGAGGTGGACCGCGAGCTGCGTCAGGACGTCGCCGAGGTGTTGGTGCGCTACGCGACCGGGATCGATCGGCGTGACTGGGCGTTGTTCCGGAGCTGCTTCACCGACGACTGCGACGCCGACTACGGCGACATCGGCCACTGGCACGACGCCGACGGGCTCACGTCCTGGATGGAGCAGGTCCACGCCGCGTGCGGCCCGACCCTGCACCGCATCACCAACCAGACCGTGGTGCGCGACGGCGACGCCGTGGCCGCGCGCAGCTACGTCGACGCCGTGGTCATGGGCCCCGACCGCGCCACGGGGACGCACGCGATCGGCTTCTACGACGACCTGCTCCACCACGGCACCGGGGGCTGGCAGATCGCGAGACGCACGTTCACGATGGTGCTGGCGCAGCCGGTGGGCGGACGCGAGACCTCGGTGCTGGAGGATGTGGAGGCCGTCAAGCGGCTCAAGGCCCGGTACTTCCGCACCATCGACACCAAGGACTGGGACGCGCTGCGCCAGGTGTTCAAAGACGACGTCACCGTCGACACGACGGCGTCGGGCGGCAACGTGGTCACCGGTGCCGCCCAGTTCGTGGCGTTCCTCCGCGAGGCGATCGGCGACGTCGTCACGGTGCACCACGGCCACACGCCGGAGATCGAGATCACGTCGCCGTCGACGGCCACCGGCGTGTGGGGCATGGAGGACCGGCTCCGCTGGCCCGACGGCCGGGAGCTGCGGGGCTACGGCCACTACCACGAGACATACGAGAAGGCCGACGGCAGCTGGCGCATCTCCACCTTGAAGCTGACCCGCCTCCGCCTGGACATGACCGAACCGGGAGGGTCGACGACGGGGACCGGGTCGTGAAGGCGGTCCGCGCCAGCGAGGGTGGTGTCACGGTCGTGGAGGTCGACGAGCCTCCCGGCGCCGGCGAGCTGTTGGAGATGCAGGCGACGAGCGTGTGCGCGTCGGACCTGAGCTACATCGCCTGGGGCTTCCGGAAGATCCTCGGTCACGAGCTGGCGGGGCGGCGCGAGGACGGGACGGCCGTGGTGGTGGAGGCGCTCTACGGCTGCATGGCGTGTGAACAGTGTCGCCGCGGCGCGTACAACCTGTGCCCGACGCATCCCGAGCGGGCGCTGGGGGTCAGCGTCGACGGCGGCATGGCCGAGCAGTTCCGGGCGCCGCCCGAGCGCCTCGTGCCGCTGCCGGCCGGTCTCGACATCCGCGACGCGTGCCTGGCCGAGCCGGCATCGGTGTCGTGGCACGCCCTCCGCCTCGGGCAGGTCGGGCCCGATTCGCGGGTGGCGGTGGTCGGCGGCGGCGCGCTCGGGCTGCTGGCGGTCGCCGGTGCACGGCGCATGGGGGCCGAGGTCGTCGCCCTGGAGGCCCGCCACGCCCATCAGTGGGGGGCGGGCGAGCGCCTCGGGGCGCGGGCCGGCACGGACGGCCTCTACGACGTCGTCGTGGAGGCCGCGGGCACGCCGGCGAGCCTGGACCGCTCGATCGAGCTGGTTGCGCCGCGAGGCACGGTCGTGGCGCTCGGCGTTCACCACGGCCGGGTCGAGCTCGACTGGAGGCCGCTGTTCCACCGTGAGGCGCGGCTCATCCCGTCGCTCGGCTACTGCCGCCACGACGACGGGCGCGACATGGAGCACGCAGCAGCGATGCTCGCCGAGGACCCCGAGATCCCCCGGGCCCTCGTCACACACCGCTTCCCGATCGAGGATGCGGCGGAGGCCTTCCGCATCGCCGGCGACCGGGCGTCGGGCGCCATCCGGGTGGTGATCGAACCGTGAAGGCCGAGGACCTGTTCCACACCGGCATCGTCGTCGACGACGTCGACGCGACGCTGGCCCAGCTGACGGACCTGTTCGGCTACGCGTGGTGCGAGACGATCGCGATGCCGACACCCGTGGCCCTCCCGACCGGTGACGTCGTCCTCGACTTCAGGATCACCTATTCGATGAGCACGCCGAGGCTGGAGATCATCCAGAGCATCCCCGGGACCGTGTGGGTGCCCGCAGCCGGCTCCGGCGTCCACCACATCGGCTACTGGTCCGACGACGTCGCCCGCGACTCCGCCGCGCTCCAGCAGCGGGGCCTGCCCCGCGAGGCCGCCGGGACCCGCCCGGACGGGACCAACCACTGGGCCTACCACCGGGGCCCCTCCGGCCCGCGCATCGAGCTGATGGCCACGGAGCTGCGGCCCGTGCTGGAGCAGATCTGGGCGACCGGCAAGCTCTGACGGCCAAGCCAAGTCCTCACGACGGTCGCCGGCGGATCCGGGTCGTTCGACCCTAGGTCCCTCGATCTGCTCCTGGCACTGTCGAACCAGGAGGCAGGCGTGCTGGAGTTCGACCGGGCCAGCAAGCGATTTGGCGAGTTGGCAGCCCTCGACGCCTGCACGTTTGTCGCGCGGCCGGGGCGGCTCACGGGCTTCCTCGGCCCCAACGGCGCCGGGAAGACAACGGCGATGCGGACCGTGTTCGGGCTCGTCGAGCTCGACGGCGGTGCCGTGCGCTGGCAGGGCGCCCCCATCGGGCAGGAGCAGAGAACGCGGTTCGGCTACATGCCCGAGGAGCGGGGGTTGTATCCCCGAATGCGCGTCCGCGACCAGCTCGTGTACCTCGGCAGGCTGTGCGGCCGTACGAGCGTGGCGGTGAGCCGGAGCGTCGACATCTGGCTCGAGCGCCTTGGCCTCTCGGCTCGAGCGGGTGACCGGCTCGACACCCTGTCACACGGAAACCAGCAACGCGTCCAGCTCATAGCTGCACTGGTGAACGAGCCGGAGCTGCTCGTCCTCGACGAACCGTTTTCCGGGCTCGACCCGCTCGCCATGACCTCCATGTCGGAGATGCTCGCCGAGGTCGCGGCCACGGGTGCCACCGTCCTGTTCTCCAGCCATCAGCTCGACCTCGTCGAGGACATCTGCGAGGACGTCGTCATCATCAACGCCGGCCGGGTCGTGCGAGCCGGTGATCTCGCCGAGCTGCGGGCCGAGGTGCCGCAACGCTTCGTGACCGTTCGCTACCGCGGCAACGCACCCGACTGGTCCCGATCGCCCTCCGTGGAGGTCGTCGACCAGCGCGACGGGGAAGCCCGCCTGCGCGTCGACCAGGGAGCCGACCTCGCCGCGATGATCGCCGCCGCGCAGCGCGACCTCGACCTCGTGGCGTTCGCATACGAGCCTCCCACGCTCTCCGAGATGTTCCGGGAGGCGGTGGCGGCATGAACGGCTTGCGCCAGACCTGGCTCGTCGCAGCCCGCGAGATCCGCGAGCGCGGCCGCTCTCGCGCCTTTCTCGTCTCGCTTCTGCTGATGCTCTTGGCCGTCGCCGCCGCCATCGTCCTGCCTGCGTTCCTCGACACCGGTCCCGGCACCAAGGACGTCGGGTTCACCGGAGTCACGCCGGTGGGACTCACCACCGCTCTGCAGGCACAGGGCGAGGCCGTCGACACGACGATCCGCACCCACCACTACGACACGCGCGCCGACGGCGAAGCCGCGGTACGCGACGGTGACATCGACGTCCTCGTGGTGGACGCGCTGCAGCTCGAATGGCGCAAGCGCGCCGACGAGCAGCTCAAGGCGGTCGTGACCGGCGGCATCCAGCTCGTCGCCGTCCGCGACCGGGCCGAGGATGCCGGGATGGACCCCGACGAGCTGCTCGCCATCGTCGCGCCCGTGCCGGTCACCAACGTCGAGCTCGGCCAAGTCGAGGGCCGCAGCCCCGACGACGAGACCGCGGCCTTTCTCATGACCATGGTCCTGTTCTTCGCGATCAGCACCTACGGAGCCATGGTCCTCAGCGGCGTCGTCGAGGAGAAGTCGAGCCGCACGGTCGAGGTCCTCCTCGCCCGGATGCCGGCCCGCAACCTGCTGGCCGGCAAGATCGCCGGCATCGGCCTACTCGGGCTCGCCCAGATCGCGGCGACGGCGGCCGTCGCGCTCATCGCCGCGGCGCTCGCCGACTCCTTCGACGTCCCCTCGGTGCGCGGCAGCGTCATGGCCTGGGCAGTCGTGTGGTTCGTCCTCGGCTACGCCCTCTTCGCGACGGTGTTCGGCACCCTCGGATCGCTCGCGTCCCGCACCGAAGACGCATCGACCGTCGCCGCTCCGGTCTCGATCATCCTCGTCGTCGGGTTCTTCGTGTCCTTCGCCGCGGCGGGCAGCGCGGACACCACGTGGGCACGGCTCGTCTCCTGGTTCCCCGTCACTGCGCCGCTCGCCATGCCCAACCGCGTCGCCATGGGCGTCGCGACCTGGTGGGATCCCGTGTTCGCCGCCTTCCTCATGACCGCGACGATTGGCGCGCTCGTCGTTCTCGGCGGGCGCGTCTGACACGCGAGCGATCCTCCACACCGGCGCAACGCTCACGCTCGGCCAGGCCTGGCGAGGCGCGCCGCTGCCCCCGCACCGCGACGTCGTCGTCACACCCGGGCCAACCGAAGGAAAGACTGTGCCAACCGCGAGTCGGTCCACGACACACGAGGCTCGGACACAGCTCATCCTCATGCTGATCGCCATCGCCGTCGGCGGTGCCGTGTTCGTGCTGGCCGGTGACTTCGTCATAGGCGTCGGCGCGGGTGCCGCCGTCTTCGCCGTCGTGCGACAAGTCATGAAGGTCTGGGGGCGCACAGGCGACCGCAAGGCGGGCATCGCGCGACCGTGAGCGCGAATCCCCGGGGGAGTCCTTCAGCGCACCACTCGTTGCGGCGCGGTCTCTCGCGTGCAGGCGTCAGGGCGGTTGTCCGTGACGTTCGACTCTGGCAGGTGCCTCTCCAGCCACGCACAGTGATGGTGCCGATCACAGATATCGCATCATCGGAGGTCGTGGGTCGTGCAGCGAAGACCGATGGCCTGCCCGAGTCCACGACGACCACCACGACCCGGCCGCAGACGTCGACCAGCGCCGCTGCCGAACCCGGGGAGGATCCGCGTCCCTTCACGGAACACGCCTCCATCACGACGTGGTACTCGGACGCCGAGGCGGACGACTCGGCGTGGGTGCACTTCAAGGCCGTCGACGTGGGCGGCGACACGGTCGCCGAGATCCTCGGATCCGATCTGATCGACCTGGTCGAGGAGGCCGACGCGATGGCGATGACCCCCGAGCGCGTCGTGCTCGTGAACGGCCTCCGCCAGACGATGGTCGACGGCGGGTGGACCGAACTGGGTGTGGCCGGCGAGTGGTGCGAGTACGAGTACGGCCGGTGATCCGTTCGACGCGCACTAGCTGAGAGACGCCTGATGTGAGGGGGCCGATGTCCGCATCGGCCGCCCACCGGCGATGCTCGTGCCTGTGGATCCGCCTTCGGTGACGGGTTCAGCTGGGCGACGAGCCGCCGGCCAGGTCCGATCTCGTCGAGGTGGTCTATGTGCTGCCCGACTACCTGCCCGATGGGTGGACACTCGGCGACGCGATCCAGCGCATCGCTCGCCAACGACGGGGACACGAGCATCTTCCTCAACAGTGGATCGAGCTACCGGTGGATCGTGTGGGCCCGCATCGTGCCGGACAAGATGCCGGCGGTGTACGGCCCCGACGATGCGCAGATCACCACCAATGAGACGGGCGTGCTCCACATGGACGTCCGCCTCGGCCCCTGCCTCGTGACGCTCGGGGCAATAGGTGTCGACGTCAGACCGGGTCGGATTCCGGCGGTGCCAGGCGCCGGTCGATCTCCTCACCCATGATGCGGCACTCCGTGGCCGGGTGGTCGTAGCGGCACAGCAGGGCGCCCTCCAGGTACGCGCGCGCCTGTTGCAGGCGGGCGATCTCGTCATCGAGGGCGGCGAGACGGCGGCGGCCGATCGCCTTCCAGTCGGTGACGGTGGGCGCGTCGAGCACGCCGGCGATGTCGTCGAGCGACAGCCCGGCGTCCTGGAGCATGCCGATGAAGACGAGCCGGCGCATCGTTCCGACCTGGTAGCGGCGCTGCCCGGAGTGGCGTCCGTCGGGAGCGAGCAGGCCGCGCCGCTCGTAGAACCGGACCGTCGAGGTGGGCACCCCGGCCCGCCGTGCAACTTCGCCGATGGTCAGGTGGGCATCGTCCATGGAAGCAGCTTGACTTGAACTTGGGTTTAACTGTCAAGGTCGATCCATGACCTCGACCCCGCACTCCCGGGCGGACCTGCCGCCCAACCACCATGCCCACCACCCTGGCTTCGCGGGCCTCGGTGGTGCCCTGGCGGCGCTGTCCTTCACCGTGGGTCGCGGCGGCGACGCGGAGCTCGCGGTCGAGCTGACCGCCGCCGGCCCGGGCGACGACGTCGTCGACATCGGCTGCGGGCCCGGCGTGGCCGTACGCCACGCCGCCGCCCGCGGCGCGTCCTCGGTGGTGGGCGTCGACCCGGCGACGGTCATGCTGCGCGTGGCCCGGGTCCTGACCTTCGGGACGCCGCGCTACCTGGTGGGCACGGCCGAGGACCTGCCCCTGCCGGACGGCTCGGCCACGGTGGCGTGGTCGCTGGCCACGGTGCACCACTGGCAGGACGTCGACGCCGGCCTGCGCGAGACCCGCCGTGTCCTGCGCCCGTCCGGCCGCCTGCTGGCGGTCGAACGCCTGGTGGAGCCGGGGGCGACCGGCCTCGCCAGCCACGGCTGGACCGAGCCCCAGGCCGAGGACTTCGCGGAGCGCTGCCGGGCCGCCGGCTTCACGGACGTCGAGGTCGGCCGCCACCGCTCGGGCCGGCGGCGCCTGGTCCTTTCGGTCCTGGCCCGGGCGAGTTAGCCATCCTGTGATCGCCGATCCGACGCGCCACGACGATCGTGTAACGGACACAGCTCCGTCGGGACTGTGCCTCGTGAAGACGTCGATGGTGCCCGGATGGGAGGCGATCTGAATGACGTCGGACATCCAACTCGTCGCGATGCGCGTCGCCCGCCCCACGCTCGACCTCGACCGCATCCGCGCCTTCTACGAGAACGTCGTCGGGCTGGCCCTGCTGTGGTCCTTTGCGGACCATGACGGCTTCGACGGTGCGATCTTCGGACTCCCCGACGAGCGGGCCCAGCTGGAGATCGTGCGCTCGCCTCACGGAGACGTTCCCGCACCGACCAACGAGGACGTGCTCGTGATCTACCACCGCGACCCGTCGGCCGCCGAGGACCTGGTCGCTCGCCTCCGGGGAGCGCAGGCCCCCGAGGTCACGAACGACCCGACGCTGAACCCCTATTGGCCCCGCAACGGCGGCCGCGCCTTCCGCGACCCGGACGGCTACGGCCTCATCGTCCTGCCGGCCGCGGACCCATGACCCGCGACGACGCTGCGGGCGGTGCCGGCGGGCGCCGATGGACCGCGCCTCTCGCCGCGCTCCGGCCATGCTGACCGACACTGATCTCTACATCGACGGGGCCGGGACCCTGGTGGCCTCCTGGGAGGAGTACGCACGGGAGGCGACCGATGCCGCGCTCCGGCGTGGCCCGGGCGTCGCCGCCGCCGTGTTCCCCCACGAGCCCGAGCGGTCCGTGTACAACAACGCGCTCCTGGACCGGGACCTCCCCGCCTGCGATCGCGCCGACGCCCTCGACGCGATGGAGGCCGCCTATCGGGCGGCCGGCGTCACGCGCTTCGCCGCCTGGGCGCACGAGAGCGACCCCGCGATGCACGACGACCTCGAACGGCGGGGCTACACCCTCGACCAGTCGACCCGCGCGATGGGCATGTCCCTCGACGACCTACGCGTCCCTCGGCGGGACATCGACGTTGTGACACTCGACTGGGCGGACTACCTGCGCACCTTCGGTCTGCCGCCGGGCCTGCTCGGCGGTGGCGACCACGCCGCGTTCCACCTCCTGGTCGCCCGCCTGGGCGGTGAGGACGTGGCCACAGCGCTGGCGTTCGACCATCGCACCGACTGCGGGATCTACAACGTCACAACCCTCGAGGCCGCCCGGCGGCGCGGGCTGGGAACCGCGCTGACCGCCGTCCACCTGCACGACGCCCGGCAGCGGGGATGCACCACGGCGAGCCTCCAGTCGACCCAGATGGCCGAGGGCGTGTACCGCCGCGGTCGGCTTCAGGGATCTCGGCCGGATCCTCGAGTACGTGCCCCCGGATCCTCAGCGGTGACCTCGGCGACGGTGGCGCCGGTCGCGTCGCCACAGCCGGGCCCGCCTAACTTGGCGCCGAGTGATGGGTGTCGAGCCGTTCCCGCCGGGATTCTTCGACCGCGTCGACCGCGGCCCCGACGCCCGTTTCTACGAGGTGCCCAGGTTCGTGACCCACATCGACGACGACGCCATCGCCGCGGTCGGGGCCCTCTACGAGGAGCTGGGCATCCAGGGCGAGGTCCTCGACCTGATGGGGTCCTGGGTGTCGCACTTCCGGGTGGCCCCCGCCCATCTCACCGTCCTCGGGATGAACGAGGACGAGCTGGCCGCGAACCCGAGCGCGACCGCCACGATCGTGCACGACCTGAACGCCGACCCGGTCCTGCCGTTCGACGACGAGGCGTTCGACGCCGTCGTGTGCTGCGTGTCGGTCGACTACCTCCTGCGCCCGGTCGAGGTGTTCCGCGAGGTCGGCGGGTGTTGCGGCCGACAGGGCCGTTCGTGTGCACGTTCTCGAACCGGTGCTTCCCGACCAAGGCGATCCGCGGCTGGCTGGCCGCCTCCGACGACGGTCGCGCCGAGATCGTCGCCGCCTACTTCCGGGCCTCGGGCGGCTGGAACGAGCCGACGGTCCAGCGCCGCACGCCGACCGACCACCGCGGTGATCCCCTCTTCGCCGTGTGGGCGAGCCGGGCTTCCGTTCCATGACGAGAGCGGGAGCGGGCGCAGGACCTCACATGACGTGCACCTCAGCCGCTGGCCACGCGCGTGCGTCCAGCGGCGCCGAGGCGACCGCCGCGGGCGGGGGCGAGCCCGGGGAGCAGCGTCGCGACGAGCCCGTCGGCGTGGGAGTCGACCCAGCGGGGGTCGGTGGGCTCGAGACCGGTCAGGAGCCGGGCCTCGGGCGCGTTGACGAACGGCAGGGAGGCGGCGCCGACGATCACGTAGTGGACCATCGTTGGGTCGACCGGCGCGGTGATGCCGGCGTCGCGCAGCCGCTGCCACACGGTCCGGATGACGTCGTAGATCGGGCGGACGTGACGCTCGACCATCCAGCGGAGGCGGTCGCTGTCCTCGGTCGCTTCGTGGACCATGATCTGGTTGAGCTCGGGGTGGGCGGCGGCGAAACGCACGAACCGCCGGATCGCCTCGGCGAAGGCCACGCCGAGCTCCACGGGATCGCCCAGTGCCCGCGGGCAGGGCCAAGTCGCCCAGCTCCGCGCCGAGCCGGGCGAAGAGGTGGTCGACCGCGGCGGCCCACAGTGCCTCCTTGGAGGCGAAGTGATAGTTGATCTGGGGCTGGTGGGCATCGACGCGCCGAGCGATCGACCGGGTGGACGCGCCGTCGAACCCCTTGGCGCCGAACTCCACGAGCGCGGACTCGAGCAGCTGCTGGCGGAGATCGTCCCGGCTACGGCGTGAACGGCCCATCACTTCGATGTTATCGTCCGATAATATGACGGTGACCCTCCTGCCGCTGGCCGCCGAGCCGTTCACGCCGCCGACCGGCCGGGACATGCTCCCGTCCGAGCGACGCGAGTTCGTCCGCACCCACCGCACCTGCATCTTCGGCACGGCGAGGCGCGCCGACGGACCGGCGATGTCGATCGTGTACTACGTGCCGACCGACACGGACGAGCTGCTGGTCTCGACCATGCGCGACCGCGGTAAGGCCAAGGCGGTCGCCCGCAACCCCAAGGTCAGCCTGTGCGTGCTCGACGAGCGCTGGCCGTTCAGCTACCTGCAGGTCTACTGCGACGCCTCGGTCGACGACGACCCGGACCTCGTGGTCGACGTGATGATGGCGGTGGGCGGGCGCATGTCCGGCGAACCCCTGGGCGAGGGCGCCCGGCCGTTCGTCGCCGCCATGGCCGAAGAGGAAGGCCGCGTCGTGCTCCGCTGCCGGCCCTACGACACGTTCGCCCAACCACCCCGGCACCTCCACCAGAACGACCAGGCCGAGAAGATCACCCACTGGGTGTCGGCCCTGATGCCCTGGGACACCCCCGACCCCAGCTGACTCGCGCTCAACGGCTCGACTGACCGCGCCCGTCGCCCGGCACCCAGCAGTGCGGGTGCTGGATGCCGGGCGGCGAGATGGCGGCGCGGGTCTACGTGTCGTCGCTGAAGGTGCCGCCGAAGATGTCCGAGTTGCCGAACGCCGGCGGGCACTGGTTGTTGGGCCCGGGCCGGAGGGCGGTCGAGTGCGAGGCCGGGAGCTCGGCGGCCTGCTCGCGGTCGTCCGGCTCGTCGCCGGCGAACGGTTCGGCGGTGCCGGCCACCACGTCTTCGACGAACGCTTGGCGGTAGGCGTCCATCGCCGGGCAGACGGCCGCGTTGCGGACGTCGTTCCACACGCCGCTGCCGTAGTCCCGGGTGGCGACCGCGTAGTTGTAGTCACCCAGGAACTCCGACGTCAGGCCGTTGGCGCTGGACGCCCGGCCGTCGCCGACGGCGCCCCGCTGGAGCGTGGTCCACGCGCCGATCGCGCCGGTGTCGGCGTTGACCTCGGCATGGCGGACCACGCCCTGCATTCGGCGGGGTGACGACGTGTCGCTGCGCCACGGGTCGAGCCAGGCGTTGTAGATCAGCCAGGCATCCGTGCCGTCGGGCGAGATGGCGATGGCCGGGAAGTTGGCCCGGTCGGTGCCGTCGTTGGCGTTGGCCGGGGCGGAGTAGGACTCGCCGCCGTTCGTCGACGTGACCACGAAGGCGCGCTCGTTGTTGGTGTCGGCGCGGTCGTCCGACCAGGTGATGACGATCTGGTCGGTGGCGTCGGCGCCCGTCGGAGCGCCGTTGGCGATGTCGATGCTCGGGAACGCGTCGGTGCGGGCGCCGGCGATGCCGTCGATCGTGAAGCGGCCCTGCGCCGGGTCGAACTGTCCGATGCCGGCGACCGGCTGCACGATCGCCCGCGGGCGCTCGAAGTTGGCGCCACCGTCGAACGAGCGGGCCTGGAAGAACACGCCCTGTCCGCTCTGGACGTCCGTGCCGATCCACACCACGTAGACCACGCCGGCGCTGTCGGTGCGGACGGCGCACCCCTGGCGTCCGCCGGTCTGGTTGTTGTTGGTGGCGGCCGACAGCTGGCGGCTCCGCCACGTGTCGCCACCAGACCGCGACACGCACGCGCTCGGTGTGATGGCACGACCACGGATCCTTCCCGGGAATCGCCCCCGCATACCCGCGCGTGCCGGCGCTCCGCGGCGGGGCGCGATCGGTCAGGTGGCAGACCCACGTCGATGACATCCGGCCTCCGGGCTCGTCGTACCGGCGTGCCCGATGAACCGACTGCGAGCAGGATCGTGTTGTACATGTCGATGTCGTTGGACGGGTTCATCACGGGCCCGGACGACAGCGCCGAGCACGGGCTCGGCGTCGGCGGCGAGCGGCTGCACGACTGGCTGGGCCGCGGCGGCCAGGATCCGGGTTCGTACCGTCCCGCCGGACGGCCCGAGCGCGGTCGTGTTCGACGAGCTGATGGCCACCGGGCGCCGTGATCACCGGCCGGCGGACCTTCGAGTTCGCGGGCGGCTGGGCCGGGGACCACCACGACGGGGTCCCGATCTTCGTGCTGACCCACGCCGCACCCGCCGAGCCCGCGCCCGGACACGCCCGCTACGTCACCGACATCGAGTCCTGCGTCGCGCAGGCCAGGGCCGCGGCCGGTGACCGCGACGTCCTGCTGCACGGCGCCGCGACGGCCCAGGCGTGCCTGCATGCCGGCCTGCTCGACGAGATGGAGCTGCAGCTGATGCCGGTCCTGCTCGGGCAGGGCCGCCGGCTGTTCGAGGACATGCCGCCCGACCACGTCGAGCTCGACCTGCTCCGGGCGCTGGACGGGCCGGGCGTGCAGCACCTGCGCTACCGCGTGCGGCCGGAGGGCTGATCGATGGCGATCCGCGCTGGACATGACGATGTCCCTCGACGGCTACGTCGCCGGGCCCGACGACGGCGAGGACGCGCCGCATGGGCGTCGGCGGGTTCCGCCTGTTCAACTGGCTCGACCGCCGCGACGACCCGGGGCCGAGCGGTCAGGTGTACGCCGAGGCGATGGCCACCCGCGCGGTCATCTCCGGCCGCCGCACCTACGAGCATCGCCGGCCGCTGGCAGGGCGACCACCACGACGGCGTCCCCGTCTTCGTCCTCACCCACCGAGTTCCGGACGAGCCGCCGCCGGGCAGCGTCCGCTACGTCACCGACGTGCACGAGTGTGCGGCTCAGGCCCGCGCCGCGGCCGGGGACGGCGACGTCATGGTGCACGGCGCCGGGGCCACGCAGGCACTGCTGCGGGCGGGCGAGGTCGACGAGCTGGAGCTGCACGTCGTCCCGGTCCTGCTCGGGCGGGGTCGGGGGCTCTTCGACGACCTGCCGGCGGACCACGTCGAGCTCGACCTGGTCCGCCGACTGACGTCGCCGGACGACGAGGACCCCGCGCGGCGCGTCATGCACCTGCGCTACCGCGTCCGCCGCCCGTGACGCCGCGGAAGACCCGTCACCGGACGTCGGCACCACGTGAGCGGCACGGGCGGCCGCACTCGGCGATGGCGTTGCTCGGCCGGGCCGACCGATAATCGTCCCGTGCCAGGAGAGCCGCGCATGGTGTTCCTGGGGTTCGGCAAGTTCGCCCGAGCCGACAGGATCTACGCTCTCGAGCCGCTGCGCGGCGACGAGCGGGGCGGCGGGCGACGCACGCGGGTGTGGGTCGACGGGATCGCTGAGCCGATCGTGGCGTCGCGCACCGAGCGGACCATCCTCCACGACATGGGGCAGGACGCGGCGTCGCAGGCGCCGATCCTCGATGCCGCCCTCGACCTGGCTGAGCGCCTGGTGGCGGCGGCCGACGCCGGCCGGGTCGACCTCGGCGACCTCGGGCGCCGGGCCCGCCGCCTGCTGGGGTCGACGACGGGTGGGGACGAGCCCTGACCCGGTGAGCGACGGGGTAGAGCCAACCGGGACCTTCTGACGTTCATCGACCGAGCGTCTCGATGACCACCGACCCTGACCACCGACCTCGTGTGGCCGGTCGACCGGACGACACCAGCCGTCCGGCGACTCATCGATGTTGCCGTCGAGCTGGCCCAGGACCGCGGTTGGCTTCGCCTGGCGCCGCCGCAAACCGCAGCGGCGTCCTGACCGCACGGGCCACGGTTCAGACCGGCGTCGCGAGGTCGTCGAGGTCGATCCCGACGCGTTCGATGTCGGGTGCGAGCGCGTCGAGGTCGAACCCGTAGACGTCGGCCGCGTTCCGGAAGAGCAGGTTCTCGACGTCGTCCGCGGAGAAGCACGGGCTGGCGAGGAGCGCCCGCACCTCGTCGTGCACCACGCAGTAGTGCGACTCGAAGTGCGGGAAGTCGAGGCCGAACATCGTCTTGTCGGCGCCGATGTGCCATCCCTCGAGCGGCGCGCCGCTCTCGGAGACACCCGCGAGGTCGTCGAACGGGATCTGCTTGCTGGTGAACGGTGAGAGGCCCACGTGGCAGTTGGACCCGAAGAACTCGCTCGCCAGGCCCGAGAACGGCCGGTCACGCCCGATCGAGCGGGCGAAGTCCATCCAGTCGTCGCTGGTCCGCAGCGTGTTGTCGATGCGCTCGATCGCCGGCTTCATGAAGACGACCTGGGTCTCGACATAGGTGACCTGCAGGTCCGGGAAGCGCTCGAAGACACCGCCCAGGATCATCTGCCAGAGCGAGCGGATGGAGAAGAACCCGCTCTCGACGGCGAGGGTCATGATCGCCGCGAAGCCCGGTGGCGTGTACGGCTCGATCCCCGCGCCGCCGTGCTGGCTGAGCGGCATCCCGAGCTCGTCGCAGACGGCCCAGATCGGGTCGAGGGCGGGGTCGAAGAACAGCCGGCCTCCCGGGCGCAGCGCAGGCAGCATCACGCCGTCCAACCCGTGGTCCTTCGCCCAGCGGATGTCGGCCGACGGCCCGCTCGACGTCACCGAAGCCCACCAGTGTGTTGCCGAACCGGCGGCCGGGCGCTTCCGCGCAGAAGTCGGCGAGCCAGCGGTTGTACGCCACCATCCCCGCCCGGTTGCGCCGCGGGTCCTGGGCCCGCCCGAAGTCCTCGAGCCGGTTCACCTGGAACGGCATGCCGTTCGGGAACACCACCTCGGCGACCACGCCCACCCCCTCGAGTGCGCCGAGCCGGGTGCGCGAGTCCCACTGCGCCTCGACCGGGAAATCCGGGTGGATGTTGCCGGCGTCGGGGATCCCCCTCTCCTCGTCCGACGCGACGAGGGCGTCGTAGTCGTCGCGGAACTCCGCGTCGAGGTACTCGCGGTACCCGCGACGGGTCGCCTTGACGTGCCCGTCGACCGAGACGATGCCGACCTTGCCCATCACGTCCCCCTGGATGCGCAGCCGTGCCCCGTGTGGCACAGATTCTACCCCACGGGAGAGGCCCGCCCCGCCGTCATCCGCCCGGGCCGACCCGCAACCCCCGGCCCGCGATGTCCAGCGCGGCGAGGACGTGCGGCGCGATGTCACCACGACGGTGGCGCATCCACTGCCGGATCCCGATCGCGATTGCGCTCGCCGTGGCGCTGCCCGCCATCTCGACCCACGGATCGTCGGCGGCGAGTCCGGCCCGCGTGGCGAGTGCGTCGGTCAGCGCCGACGTCGTCGTCACCAGCGCCATCCGCGCCAGCCGATCGGTCGCCCCGCTGCGCATCAGCGCCGCCATCCACAGGTCGAGGTCCTCGTCCACGAGCAGGCGGTCCGCCGCCCCCACCGCCCGCTCGACCGCCTCGAACGGCGGCACCGACGCCGGGACCGCGAGGACATCCCGCGCGATCTGCTCGGCGCCGCGCCGCGGTAGGCCGATGAACACCTGCTCCTTCGTCGGGAAGTACCGGTAGAACGTCCGCAACGAGACGTCCGCGGCGGACACGACCTCGTCGACGGTCACCTCCACCAGCGGGCGCTCGGCGAACAACCCGAGCGCGACGTGCTCGATACCGCGCGCGACAGCCTGGCGGCGCTGCCGGGCCGCGGACTCCATGAGGCTCGACGGATCAGACATGACGGGTACCGGCACACACGGCCACGCAGCCGTTCTACCCGGGCCGACACCCCCGTGCAGGCCGCACCGACAACCGAGACCGGCCACGTCGCACCCGGCCCGGTCGACAAGGGTGCCGCCGACTTCACGGCCTGCTGACCGACCCGGGAACGCCCGGGATCTTCCCGGGTGGTCATCCGGGATGTGGACTGGGAGTCCGCCGGGGGATCGGCGGACCCGGCGGGTGCATCGTGGCGGCTCATGGCACGCGTGATTGCGGCGGCTGGTCGCCGTCGCCGGGTGGCCACGCGTGGCCGAACGACTCGGGTGATCGCGGCCGCAGCGTGTGTGGTCTCGGTGGCCGCAGTGGCCCAGGGCAAGGGCCAACGGCCGATCGAGGTCGACCTCGACGCGGGCGTGGCGTGGGTCGCGTCCAACGTCGGCCTGATGACGCTGATCGACGGCGAGTCGGCCGAGGTCGTGGCGCGGGTCGACATCGGGACCGCGTCGCCGGCGATGACCTCGTCGCAGGCCGACCTCGTCGGCTACGCGGTCGAACCCGTGTCGCCACCTTGAGAGACCCTTCCCCACGTGGTGGTGTGGCCTGCACAGGCCCAGGTCAGACCTGATGGAGCTGTGCACCGAACGCACCGAGCCGCATGGTGCGCACGGAGTAGATGGGGTGATGGATGGGTTGTCGGACAACGCCGCGTGGGCACCGGGACTCGCCGTAGGCCTGGGGGACCACCGCGTTGGCCGAGGATCGTCGCGTACAGGCGCGGTCCGAGGGCTGATCGAACCGCGCCTGCCGAGCGCACCGATCGGAGCGGCTGCAGGGGCCCAACCGCACCGTCACCCGCGGCTGTAGTGGAGGCCGACGGCGCCGTGGGCGAGGGTCGTTGACTCGGCCAGCCGCCAGCGGGACTCCGAGAGACCTTCCGGGAGCAGGCGGAGGCCCCCGCCGACCAGGACGGGGACGATCGCGAACCGCAGGTCGTCGACCAGGTCGGCGCGCAGGAGCTGGTGGATGATGCTGGCGCTGTTCATCACGAAGATGTCCCAGCCGGGAGCAGCCTTGAGCGCCTTCACCTCGTCCTCCAGTGGCCGGGTGGCGAGCCGGGCGTTCGACCAGGTGACCTCGGTCAGCGTGTGCGAGAACACGACCCTTTCGACTGGGTCGGCTCCCATGGGGGTTTGGCTCAGCGCCTCTTGGCCGACCCCTCAGGCCGGGGTCGCGCCGATCAGCACGACGACCAGGGTGGCGGTCTCGTCGAAGGGGTTGCGCCAGGCGTGGCGGGTCCCGTTCTGGACGACGGTGTCGCCCGGCCCCAGCTCGACCGAGGCGCCGTCGTCCAGCTCGAGGACGACCCTGCCGGACACGACGTACTCGAAGTCGATCGTGACGGTGGTGTGCATGCCGGGGTTGTCCGGCTCGTTGTGGTCGTAGAGCCCCGGCAGCGCCGCCTCGAGCTCGGCGAGCGCAGCCTGCACGTCGATCCCCTCGGCCAGCGGCGTCGACGCCGGGGGCACGGTGAACGTCCCGATGCGGTAGCCGCCGGCGGGCGGGAAGAACGCGTGTGACGATGGCGCCGTCCCGTCCTGGGGCGCCACCGGCGGATCGTCCTGCCCCCACAGCCGGTGGAACTCCAATCCGGGCATGAGCGTGGGTGCGACCGCCTCCACGCGCTCGTCGCTCACGAACACCGAGGTCCCCTCGGTGTTCACCCCGGTCACGACCCGTCTGATGGACATGAACGCGAGTCTGGTCGACGTGTCGGACGAGCCCGGGTGAACGCCGCGGTCCTCGGCCTGGCCGGGTGGGACGAGTCCTCGCCCCGGGCCGAGCACGCCTGCGGAGGCGCCCGCCTAGCGCTCCCCGCGTTTTGTCCCCGGAAGTGGTCGCCAGAGCGACCACTTCCGGGGACAAAGGTTGACTTCCAGTGCGCTCCGGTGGCGAGGTCAACTTCGCTGTCGACCGCGAGGTCGCCGAGATCCAAGCCCGTGCCTATGGTCGCGACGATGGCACCCGGGCGCGCCGCGACATCCGTAAGCAGCGCGAGTTCATCGGCAAGGTCGTCGGTTACTGCACGAGTCAGGGCGGTGTGCGCCAATTCCTGGACATCGGGTCGGGCATCCCGAGCCAGGATCACCTTCACAGCCTGGCCCAGCAGGCGGCGCCCGACGCTCGCATGGTGTTCGTCGACAACGACGACATCGTTCTTGCCCATGCCCACGAGTTACTGCCGAACACCGACGACGCCGCTGCGCGGTTCGTCCAAGCGGACTTCTTCGACCCCGATACCGTGCTGCAGGCGGCCGCCGAGACGTTGGACTTCATGCAGCCGATCGCCATCCTCCTCGTCGCGTTGACCCATCTGCACGGCGACGAACGCCACCCGTACGAAACAGTGGCGCGCTACGTCGACGCCCTGGCCTCCGGTAGTTACCTGGTGATGACCAACCTGTCGAGCGACATTGAGCCCGAGGCGACCGAACCCTTGCGGCGCGCGATGGATGGCGCCAACATCGATCACGGCTTCGCCCTGCGCTCCAAGGCGGAGTTTGCCCGCTTCTTCGACGGCCTGGACCTGGTCGAGCCCGGCATCGTGCCCGTGTCCAGCTGGCACGCCGAGGTGGACTTCGTCGTACCGATCTGGTCGGCGGTCGCACGTAAACCCTGACACATCCACTCGGCGAGGGCGTCGGGGTCGAGCCACTCCCGGTAGACGACCAGGGGTGGTGCCGGGAGGATGCGTTCGACGTGCGCGACGGGCACCTGATCGCCGGTCATCGCGGGTGCTGCTTGCGTTCCAGGTGGGCGGCGAGGGCGTCGGCCCGGGTGGACCAGAACGCGGTCTGCCCCGCGATCCAGCTCCCGGCGGCGCGCAGCCCGTCAGGGCGGGCCGACGGCCAGCGCTCGCGGCCGCGTACCTGGCGCCGCACAAGGCGAGCGTCCTCAAGCACCGCGACGTGGCCCACGTCGTCGCCGCCAACCGCGAAAGCGACCAGTAACACCTGATCCTTGGCGGATCGGCCGTCAAGTGGCCACCGGTCGAGGATGTCGGGCCGAAAAGCTCTCGTGATCGACGGTTGCTCGCGCTCATCCTCAAGTGGTGATCGGTGTGGCTCGTCTGGACCGGGTAGGGACGGCGGTCGTGTACGCCGCGTTGTTGGCGGTCGGGTGTGCGGGCGGCAACGACGAGCGCACTGGTAAGTCTTCGGTGACCTCTGAGGTCGCGTCGGACGCGACGGTGGTGCCGACGACCGAACCGTCAGCCCCGCCACCGCAGCCCGCCGGGTGCACCGGCCAGATCGGGGGCGTGTCCTACGAGGTCACCCTGCCCGACGGTTGGCACAGCAACGAGGCCGCGGAACCAGCTCCGGCCTGCCAGCTGTTCGCCCCCGAGCGCGTCGAAACGCACATCGGCGAAACCGAGAGTGACCCCGGGCTCCACTCGAACGCCGTGGTTCGGTTCGCGATGCCCTACCCGCCCGGCGAACCGCCGCCATTCAGCTTCGACGAGCGGATGAACACCAACGCGATCAGTGACGGGGTCCTGGACAGCCAGCGGACGACCATCGACGGCCGCCCAGCCGCCCGCTTCGAGCGCACAACCCTCGCTGGAGACGGCTATCCGGGAGGTGACACGCAGGTGATCTGGCACATCGACCTCGGCACCGTCGAGCTTGCCGCCACCATGCACGCCCAGGACCTCTCCTACCACGAGGCCGTCGCCGGCCTCGACGCCATCGCCCACAGTCTGCGCTTCCCTGCCTGACCGCACAGAACCGGCGTGCCAGCACCCGTCACGGCTCCTCGACGCCGGCGTCGGGAGCTCGACGGTCGCGCAGGGCATGTCGGCTGCTTCGTGCGGTCATGAACACCGCTGCGGACGACGAGCTGATCCGGCGGAACCCGTGCCGGATCAAGGGAGCGGACCGGGACGACGCCGGGGAGCGGCCGATCGCCAGCGTGGCCCAGGTGTTCGCGATCGCCGGTGCGATCCGGCCCCAGTACTGCGCGCTCGTGCTGCTGGCGGCGTTCACCGGCCTGCGATGGGAGGAGTAGATGCTGCAACCCCACCGCAGGCGTTCGGACTCACACCCCCATCTGGACCGGCAGCGTGATCCGAGTCCCGTGCGCCCACCGGGTGCGGGTCAGGCCGAGGCCGTGCCCCGGCCTCCGGCCATGCGGCGGAAGGCGTCGAGCATCGTTGTGCCGCCGGCGGGCTGGTAGCTGAACAGCAGAGCCCGCCGGTCGAGCTCGGACGTGTTGGGCGTCGACTGGTGCACCATCATCGACCCGAAGCTCACGGTGGAACCGGCCTCCACCTCGACAGGCACGGGCTCGACGCCGGGATAGGCCGCCGGGTCGACCTCGTTCTGGCCGAAGGTGTCCGTGTCGGTGCGGGTCTGCCACATGCCGGACCGGTGGCTGCCGGGCACCACCCAGGTGCAGCCGTTCCCCAGCGACGAGTCGTCGAGGTAGACGATCGTCGTGGCCACCCGCAGGGGGTCGGCGGCCACGTCCCGCCAGTACGGGTAGTCCTGGTGCAGCGGGTGGGGGCCGCCGAACCGGGGCCGCTTGAGGTTGAGCTTCTCGGTGAACAGCATCGGGTCGGGATCGCCGACCATGGCCCGCATCGGGTTGACCAGGCGCGTGTCGTGCGCCCACCGCTCGAGCTCGGGCGAGAGGTGGGCGAAGGGCTCGATGCCGTGCACCACGTCGCTGTCGCCCTCCCACTTGATGAGCACACCCCGGAGCATGTCGGGGTCGAATACGTAGCTGCCGGCGCGCAGGCGGTGGCCCTGGCGGTCCCGTACGAGGTCGGCGACCAGCTCCTCGGACGCTTCGGCCATCGCCTTCACCTCGTCGGCGTCGAACACCCCGGTGCGCACGACATAGCCGACACTGTCGTACCGGTCGCGCTCGTCCTCGGAGAGCTCGTGGGCGTGGGCATCGGTCATGGCGACCCCGCTTCGTCGGCCAGAGCCGTGGCCAGCGGGATCCCGTCGGCGTCGTCGCCGCACAGGTGGACGGTGATGCCGAGCGCGTCGGCCATCGCCGCCTTGGTCGCCGCCAGGTGGTCGGCGGCGTCGGCGTCGGTGGCGTAGGCGACCTGGATGTGGTTCGACTGGTGGCGGGCCATGAGCTGGTCGCGGCTGATGCCGTAGAGGACCGCGCTCATCAGCGGCCACTGGCTGGTGGTGGCCTCGGATCGCCGGGCCAGCTCGTCGGCCGGCAGGCGCACGACCCGGCACCGCCCGATGTCCATGCCCAGGCCCGCGGGGCCGACGTGCACCCGCGACCACACCACCTCACCCGGCCGGCTCGCGCCCTTGATCGTGCTGCCGCCGAGGCGGAAGTACATCGGCGGCTGGCGCTCGCCGACCGCGCCGGCGAACCCGCCGTCGAGGTGGGCGGGCGGCACCGCCCCGCTGATCTCGAACACCCACACGTACTCGCCGGTCGTGCCCGACCGGTCGGCGTCGCCCCAGCGGATGTCGTGGAGCGTCGTCTCGGGCGGCTGCCCGAGCGCTGTCCACACCCGGTTGGTCAGCAGGGCGTCGAGGCCCGCGCACTCGTCGACCTCGTTGAAGTGGGGCAGCGGCTGGCCGGGCCGGATGACCTCCCCGTCGGCGTTGGTGACCGGCGGCCGGTCCGAGTTGTTGAGCAGGCCCTCGGCCAGGTCGCTCGCCGGAGTCAGGTCCTTCAGGCCTTGCTGGTACTGGATGCCGACCAGGTCGCAGCCGAACTCGTCGGCAATGCGCAGCGCCGCGATGTACATGCGGCACTGGTCGAGGATCTGGGCGTCGGTGAGCTCGGTGTCGGGGTCGGTGCCGGTGGTGAAGCGCATGCCGGCGGCGTCGATCCAGGCCCGGACCGCGGCGGCCTCGTCGTCGGGCACCTCGGTCATGGCGTAGTAGAGGGCGGCCTGGCTGAGGCGCTCCTTGTAGACGCCCACGGCCATGAGCTGGTCGTCGGGGATGATCGCGTTGTACATCCCCATGCAGCCCTCGTCGAAGATCCCCATGATGGCGGGCCGGCGTCGCAGGTCCGAGGCCAGGCGGGCGCCGAGGTCGCGGGCGTCCGACGCGATGGCGCCGGGATCGAAGGGGCGGACGTGGGAGGCGTCGTAGGTGATGGCCCCGGTCTCGGTCCACTCGCGGAGGCAGGCCCGCGACCGGTCGTCGGTGAAGTCCTCGGACCACACGAGCGAACTGGCCACGCCCGCCTTGGTGAGTGAGGCCCGCAGGTTGAGCGCACCGACCAGGCCGGGCCACTCGCCCGACCAGTTGGCGGCGATGAGGATCGGGCCCCGGTGGCGGGTCAGGCCGATGAGCACCTGCTGGCTGTACTGCCACACGGCCTCGGCGACGACGAGGGGTGCGTCGGGATCGATGGTGGCGAACACCTCGCGGCCGTGCGCCTGGGAGCCGATGAACCCGTGGCCGCGGCCGGCGTCGACGGGGTGGGCTCGCTCGACCGTCCATCCGAGCGAGGTGAGCGCGGCGCTGAGCGCGCGCTCCAGCTCGGCCTGGGCCGGCCAGCACTCGACGTTGGCGGACTCGCGCAGGTCGCCGTTGGCGACCAGCAGCGCCGTACGCCCGCCCGCCGGCGGGAGCGTCGCTGCCGGCCTGGCGGTCGGGTCGGTGAGCGGAACGTCGGTCGCCGTCATGGGGTCTCCACGGGTGTCTCGGGGATGGGCTGGTCGGTCGCGAGCAGGACGGAGGCGCCCGCCACCAGGTCGGCCGCCGCCCGGTAGCGGCGGGCGACCGCGCGGTAGGCAGCGACGGTCGCCGGGTCCGGCTCGATGACCCGGGGCGGGGGCACGACGCTGGAGGCGCCCGCCATGGCATCGACGGCCTCGGCCGCGGTCGCAAAGCGGCCGGCGGCGAGCGCGCCGAGGATGGCCGCGCCCAGCGCCGGGCCATGCTCGACGCAGGGCACCTCGACGGGGGCGCCGAGGACCCCGGCCACGATCTCGCCGAACAGCGCGTTCTGCTGGAGCAACCCGCCGCTGGCCACGAAGCGGTCGACGGCGACACCACCGGCGCGCAGCGTGTCGACGATCCAGCCGAGACCACAACCGCTGGCTTCGAGCACCGCCCGGTAGAGATGGGCCGGCCCGTGGTGGAGCGAGGCACCGAGCACCGCGCCGGCCAGGTCGCCGTCCATCAGCGGGGTGCGGCACCCGTTGAACCAGTCGACGACGCACAGGCCGTCGGCGCCCGGGGAGACCTGGCGGGCCGCGACTTCGAGGCCGCGGTGATCGGTCGCCCCGGCCAGGCGCCGGACCCAGTCGAAGGCGTCGCCGACCGCAGCCTGCCCGGTCTCATAGCCGAACGATCCGGGGAGGATGCCGTCGGCGACGACGCCGGCGACACCCGGGATGCGGTGCTCGGCGGCGTCCATGATCATGTGGCAACCGCTGGTCCCGAGCACGAGGACGAGCGTTCCCGTCTCGCTGACCCCGGCACCGGGCACGCCGGCGTGGGCGTCGATCACCGCGGCCGACACGGCCACCCCCGGGCTCAGCCCGAGTGCCGCCGCGCCCGCGACCGACAGCTCGCCCGCAGGCTCCCCGGGTGCCCGGTACCGGCCGGGGAGGACCCGCTCGGCCAGCGCGGCGAGGCCCGGGCGCACCGCGTCGAGGTACGCGGCGCCGGGATAGCCGCCGTCGGGCGACCAGAGCGCCTTGTAGCCCGCCTGGCAGGTCGACCGGACGAGGTCGGGCGCGGCCCGATCGCCGCCGAGCGAGGGCGCGCCGGTGAGCTGCCACACCACCCAGTCGCCGCCCTCGACCCACACCTCGGTGGCCTCGGCCACGACGGGATCGTCGTCGAGCACCTCGAGCAGCTTCGGGAACGACCACTCGAGCCCGATCAGCCCGCCGTAGCGGTCGAGCCACGGCTCGGCCCACCGGCGCGCCACCTCGGTGAGCTCGGTCGCCTGCCGCTGGGCGCCGTGGTGCTTCCACAGCTTGGGCCAGGCGTGGGGCCGGGCGCCGAGCTCGGTGCGGGCGAGCGGGGTGCCGTCGGCTCGGGCGGGCAGGACGGTGCAGCTCGTGAAGTCGAGTCCCAGGCCCACGATCGCGTCGGGGGCGACGCGCCCCGCCGCCAGTGCGGCCCGGACCGCGTCGCCGGCCGCGGCCAACCAGTCGGCCGGGTCCTGGAGCGCCCACCCGGCGGGGAGCGGGCCGCCGAAGCGGGCCGCGTCCCCCTCGCCCCGGACGATCTGGCCGCTGCGATACGCCGCCGTGGCGCTCGCCACCGCCTCGCCCCGGGGTCCGGTCACCAGCGCGCGGACGGCCAGCGTCCCGAAGTCCAGACCCAGGTAGCGCTCGGGGGCCATGGTCACGGCGGATCGATCACCGCACCGCTGGCGTCGTACGCTCGCCGGTGAACTGGTTGACGTAGACCTTCCACGGGTAGTGGTCGCCCTCGCCCCGGGTGCCCTCGACCCGCAGGTGCTGGGTGAGGATGCGGCGCCACGCGTCGGTCTGCGTTCGCCGGCGTCATGTGCGGCGTCTTGCCGTGGTGGAACGTGACGCTGCCGAGCGGGATCGGGCACGCGACCGCGCGCGACTCGTCGGGCTCGCAGCAGAGCAGGTCGCTCTGCACGCCGGGCGCCTGGTGGTGCTCGAGGACGCCGTCGCGGTGGCCGCCGTCGATGAAGTGCATGCAGCCGTTGCGCTCGTCGACGTCGTGCAGCGGCATCCAGCAGGTGATGCCCCGCTCGTCGAGGTTGCGGCCCCAGTAGCGCCTCGTCCTGGTGCCAGCGGGTGGGCGCGCTCTTGTCGGGCGGCTTGGCGAGGAACTGGTCGTACCAGAACTCGACGCGGCGTGCCCATCAGGGCCGACGCCGAACTCGACCGCCCAGGCCGGAAGCGGCGCGTCGTTGATCTCGGGGAAGAAGATGGTCGGGCTCGACTGCACGATCCTGAAGTCGCGCTGGTCACGCTCGGTGCCCTTCTCCCAGGCCCAGTCGAAGGCGAGCGCTCTCCTTGCTGCTCGAGGATCGTGTCGCACCGGTCCTCGAGGACCTGCGAGGTCGGCGGGATCGATCGCGTCGCTCGACGACGATCCAGCCGTGCTCGGCGAAGAAGGCGACGTCGTCCGCGGTGGCGTCCGGGTAGGTCATCGCTCGGATCCCCTTGTCCTCACAGCTGACGCGACCGTAATGGGACCTGAAATCGTTTTCAACCGGCCGGGACCGGCGTCCCGGGTGCGCCGTATCCTCGTTGCGTGCCCCCGCAGCCACCGACCGGCGACCGCCGGCCGTGACCAGCATCGGCGACGTCGCCCGCGAGGCCGGGGTGAGCCCCGCGACGGTGTCGCGGGTGCTCAACGGCACCGCCACCGTGTCGGCCGAGCGGGCCGAGCGGGTGCGCCAGGCGGCCGAGGCGCTCCGCTACCAGCCGTCCGGGCCGGCCCGGGCCCTGCGCCGGCAGCGCACCACGCTGTGGGCGGCGATCGTCGCCGACATCGAGAACCCCTTCTTCACCTCGATGCTGCGCGGCGTCGAGGACATCGCCCAGCGCGAGAACCACCGCCTCGTGCTGTGCAACTCCGACGAGGACCTCGACAAGGAGGCCGCCTACATCGACGTGGCCATCGCCGACCGCATGGCCGGCGTGATCATCGCCGTGGCCTCGACCAGCAAGTCGTCGCTGGAGCCGCTGGTCGAGGCCGGCATCCCGGTGGTGGCGGTCGACCGGCGGCCCCGGAGCGCGGCGATCGACTCGGTCCTCGTCGACAACCGCCTCGGCGCCCGCCACGCCACCGATCACCTGCTCGACGGCGGCGCCCGGCGCGTCGGCTGCATCACCGGCCCCGCCCGCCTGAGCAACGCCGAGACCCGGCTGGCCGGCTACCGCGACGCGCTCGGAGGGGCGGGGCCTGCCCGAGGACGGGGACCTGGTGCGCCGGGCCGACTTCCGTGAGGAGGGCGGGCACCGGGCCGCCTGCTCGCTGCTCGACGGGCCCGCCCGCCCGACGCCATCTTCGTCACCAACAACCTGATGACGCTCGGCGCGCTGCGGGCCCTGCGCGAGCGCGGCTGCCGCGTGCCCGACGACGTCACGCTCGTGGGGTTCGACGACGCGCCGTGGACCTCGCTCGTGACGCCGCCGCTGAGCGTCGTCGCCCAGCCCACGGCCGAGATCGGCCGCCAGGCCGCCGAGCTGCTCGCCACCGCGGGGACCGGTCGGCCCGCCCGCCACGTGGTCCTCGCCCCCACCCTGGTCGTGCGGGAGAGCTCCCGCCATCGCTGACGTCCCCGTGCGGCAATCCGTGTGATTGAAATCGATTTCAACGTGCGCGAGGATCACCGCAGTGCCGGGGGCTGGACAAAGGGGCGATGCACACATGGACGCACCACCGACCACCCCGACCCTCGAGGTCGACATCGACGACGACCAGGTCGCCTTCTTCCACGAGAACGGTTACCTCGCCATCGAGCGCATCACGACCGACGAGGAGATCGAGTGGCTGCGCGGCGCTTCGACGAGCTGTTCGAGGCAGCGCCAGGGCGGCGCACCCGGCGCCTTCTTCGACACCGCCCGCCCCTACGACGAGGAGGGCGACGACCTGTTCACGCAGGCCCTGTTCCCCGAGCTGGCGGTGCCGGCCCTGCGCGACACGCAGTTCGTGCGCAACGGCAAGCGCATCGCCTGCAAGCTGCTCGGCCAGCCCGAGGACAAGGTCCACAACTGGGGTCACATGCTCCGCAAGCCGGCCCGCATCGGCGAGTCGGCGCCCTGGCACCAGGACGAGGCGTACTGGGATCCCGAGCTCGACTACCACGCCGTCGGCAACTGGATGCCCCTCGACGACGCCGAGGTCGACAACGGCTGCCTGTGGTTCGTCCCCGGCTCGCACCGCGCTCCCCGTGCTGGCGCACAAGCACAAGGGCGACGACCCCGCGGTGCACATCCTCGAGCTGGTCGAGCCTCTCGACACCAGCGCGGCCGTGCCGGTGCCCACCCGGGCGGGCGGCGCGTCGTTCCACCACCCGCGCACGCTCCACTACTCCCGGCCCAACACCACCGACCGCGACCGGCGGGCCTACGCCAACGAGTACCAGACCCGGCCGGTGACGCGGCAGGTGCCCGCCGACCGACCCTGGGTCACCGACGGGCGCGAGGCGTTCGAGGCCGCGGTCCGTCTTCCGGAGCGCCATGATCGACCGCGCGGCCAGCAACCCCGCGGTGATCGACCCGTCGCTCGACTCCCGCGCCGTCTCGTTCGAGAACCCCGGACGGCGGCGCGGGGCGCCGGCGGGTCGGCGGCGGCGGGTCGCAAGGGCGCGCCCAACAAGCTGCTGCGACGCCGACGAGCGGGTCGTGCTCGGCGACATCGACGGACCGGGCATCGTGCGCCACATCTGGCTCACCGTTCCCTCGGCCCCGCCCGAGCAGCTCCGGTCGCTCATCCTCGAGGTGTTCTACGACGGCGCCGACGAGCCGAGCATCTCGGTGCCCGTGCTCGACTTCTTCGGCGCTGCCCCACGGCCGGCCGGTCGACTACGAATCGGCGCTCACCTCGATCCTGGAGGGCCGGGGCTTCAACTCGTACGTGCCGATGCCGTTCCGCGACCGCATCCGCCTCGAGCTGTGGAACGCCGCGCCCGTGCGCCAGATCCTCTACTACCAGATCGACTACACGCTGCAGGCCGAGCTGCCCGACGACCTCGGGCTGCTCCACGTCACCTTCCGCCGCGAGAACCCGACGACGCTGCAAGCAGGACTTCGTCATCGCCGACGGCCTGCGCGGGCCCGGGCCGCTTCCTCGGCTGCAACGTCGGCGTGCGGGTCATCGACGACGGCGACTGGTACGGCGAGGGCGAGGTGAAGGTGTACCGCGACGGCGACACCGAGCTGCCGACGATCTGCGGCACCGGGCTCGAGGACTACGTCGGCAGCGCGTGGGGCCTCGGCCGGTTCCACTCGGCGTACTCGCGGCGCGCCGCTGGTCGTCGTCCGAGAGGGGCGACGCCGAGCCCATGGGCACCCAGCCCGACATGGTCGGCTTCTACCGCTGGCACCTGCCCGACCCGATCATGTTCGAGCGCGACCTGCGGGTGACGATCCAGCAGATCGGCGCCCAGGGGTTCGCCCCCGGGCAGGAGGTCGAGCTCGAGGCGTACGCCGCGGACCACCCCGTGGCCGGCAACGGCTGGCTGCGCGACCTCGTCGCCGGCGCTGCTGGCCTGGGGCATCGCCGAGCGGGTCGACGACTACTGCGCCACTGCCTTCGTCTACTGCACCGAGGCCCAGCCGGTCCCCCGCGTCGACCCCGCCGTGGCCACGGCCGACATCGCCCGGTTCCCTTACGAACCGATGGGTCCCACCGAGCTGCTGGCGCTGTCGATCGCCGGCTACGAGGGCGACCTCGGCGGCTGACGCCTCACCCGGCCGCCCGCCGGCCTAGTGGGGTGGCTCGCAGCACGGCCGGAAACCGACGGCCAGCGGCGTGCCCGCCACCGGCGGACAACCGTGACGAAGCAGCGCCCGCGGTTAGGTGACGGTCGTTCCTAGGAGACGTCACCGGAGCGCTGGATGCTGCGGATGTCGGTGCCGAGGTAGCTCGCGACGACGAGTGGGTCGTGGCGCACCTGCGTCGGGTGGGCCCTCGGCGATGACGTTGCCGGCCTCGAGGCAGTACACGCGGTCGCTGACCTCCATGACCAGCGCCATGTCGTGCTCGATGAGCAGCACCGCGGCGTCGAGCTCGTCGCGGACGCGGCGGATGAGCGGGCCGAACGCCTCGGTCTCACGTTGCGCGAGGCCGGCGGTCGGCTCGTCGAGCAGCAGGACGCGCGCGCCGAGCGCGAGCTGGCACGCGAGCTCGGTGATCCGGCGCGTGCCGGTCGAGAGGTTCGACACGAACTCGTCGGCGAACCGCTCGAGGCCGACGTACCGCATGATCTCGTCCGCCTCACGGCGCTTCGCCCGCTCGCGCGAGGTCGACGGCGGGAGCGCGAACATCGACGACACGACGCCCGTCCGGTCGCGCGCTTCCAGCGCGACCAAGACGGTCTCGCGCACGGTGAGGTCGTCGTACAGGCGCGCGGCCTGGAAGCCGCGACCGAGGCCGAGCCGCGCCCGGCGGTACGGCGGTAGGCCACTGACGTCACGGCCGAGCACCTCGATGCGGCCCGACGACGGGACGAAGCCACCGATGGCGTTCATCAGCGACGACTTGCCCGCGCCGTTGGTCCCGATGAGCCCGACGATCTCGTGGGCGTCGGCGTGCAGGCTCACCGCGTTGACCGCGATGCGGCCACCGAAGCGCACCCTGACGTCCTCCACCGACAGCCACGCCACGCCGGGCGAGCCGAGATCGGCGTCGATGCCGGCAAGGACGGACGGCACCGGCACGGCAGCGTCGTCGGCGCGCTGGCGAGCCGGCGCGGGTGGGAGCCGCGACGCCATGCGTGCGGCGAGCGCGTCGCGCAACCGATACGCGACCTCGACGAAGCCGCCGGGGAAGTAGATCAACAACAGGAGGAGGCCGGCCGCCGACACCAGTAGCGGCGCGGCGGCGAAGCCGGGGAACAGCGTCGGCAGGCCGATGACCCACGCGGCGCCGAGCAACGGCCCGACGATCGAACCGAGGCCGCCGATCACGCCGATCGCAACCAGCGTCACCGACTCCGTGGTCGCGAACGTGGCGTTGGGCGTGTTCGCGGGAAGCGAGGTGACGTAGAGCGCGCCGGCGAGTGCGGCGATGCCACCCGACACCGCGAACGCGACCAGCTTGGCGCGCGTCGACGACACGGTCATCGACTCGGCCGAGCGCTCGTTGTCGCGCACCGCGATGATCGACCGCCCGATGCCGGAGCGGCGGACCTGCGCGAGCACGGCCAGGCAGAGCGCGAGGAACGCGAGACACAGGTAGTAGTACGAGCGCCGCGACGAGAAGTCGACGATGCCCGCGTCCGGCTTCCGCAGCGCGGGCAACTGCCCGCTGAACTCGTCGACGCCGAGCCACCGGCGCGTCACCAGCCAGTTCTCGACGAACACCGCGAACGCGAGCGTCGTGACCGCGAGGTACAGGCCCGGGATCCGGAGCGCAGGGAGCCCGACGACCAGCGCGACGGCCGCACCGACCAGCACGCCGATCGCCACGGCCACCAGCCACGGCACGTTGTGGATCCCGAACCAGCCGTCGTTGACCATGCGCACGGTCACGAGGCCGCCGATGGCGGAGAACGCGAACTGGCCGAGCGACAGCTGCCCAGCCCAGCCGCTCAGGATCGTCAGCGAGCACGCCGCGATCGCGAAGATCACGACGCGCGTCCACAGGAACGACTGCGACGCCTCGTGCGCGAACACCGGGATGAGCAGGAACACCCCGAGGACAGCGAGCATCCCGATGCGCGGCAACTGCCGCATCGTCCACACGCTGCGCACGCGCTCGGGCAACGGCTTGGCGCGACCGGAGAGCTTCCACGACGGCTCGGTGTCGGATGCGACCCGGGCACGCGGCGCGAGCGTGAGGACGACGACGAGCGTCGCGAGGAGGATCCAGAGCGAGAAGACGTTGGCATCGATGCCGGTCACGTTCTGCTGGAAGATGACCTCGACGATCCCGAACGCAATCCCCACCGGGATCGTGAGCCAGAGGATCCGCATGCGAGCGATCATGGCGACGAGCAGCGCCTTCACGAGGAGCGGGAATCCGAGCGTGAGCTGCGCGGTCCCGTTGGCGGCGCCCAGTGGGGTCACGAACTGCACCGCCGCGAGCACGATGACCGTGGTCGCGGTGAACGCGGCCGAGATACCCCAGACCAGGGTCGACGTGCGCGCGACCGAGATGCCGACGAGCCGCGCCTTGTCGGGATTCGACGCCGCGGCCCTCACCATCAGCCCGAGCCGCGTGCGGGTCATGAACCACGCGAGCAGCACGACGAGGATCGGCACCGCGATCAGCACGCTGATCTCGCGCGCGCCGACCAACAGGTCGTCGGTGACCTGCCAGGTCCAGTCCCTGGGCACGATGGTCGGGAAGTCGCCGCCCGGCGGCACGTCGGGCAGGAGCTCGGCGAAGACGAGCACGAGGAAGCTCAGGAGCTGAGCGATCCCGATCGTCGCCATCAGCAGCACGAGCCGGGGCGCGCCCGCGGTCTGCCCCGGTGGGTGGGCGAGGCGCTCGATGACGGTGACCTCGAGGATCATCGCCAGGATCGCCGCGAACGGCACCGACACCAGGAGGCACGGCCACAGGCCCCAACCGTGCTCGAAGAGCACGCCGAACAGGCCGAGCGCCGCCGATCCGAACGCAACCACCGCGAAGTTGATGATCCCGTTCGCCCGGTAGACGAGGATCAGCCCCGCCGCGATCGCGCTGTAGGCGAGCCCCACGACGGCGCCGGTGAGCACCATCTGCTGCGAGATCTCCCAACCGTGCACCACGATCATCGAGCGCTCGTCCCCCCTTCGCTGGCCGACGCGTCGTCGCCGCCGCGCCCCAGCGCTCGGGAACTCTACGCTGAGCCGCGCTTGTGGGATTGCGTGCCTCGGGCAGCGCTACCAGCGTCGCAGCACGCGTGACACAGGGGGGACACCAATGCGTGCTCGCTACGGGCTGGTCGGGTTGTCGACCTTCGCACTCGCACTCTCGACCATCGGCCTGGGCGCGTGCGGCGGCAGCAACAAGGATCAGCCGGACTCTGCGCCCGCCGGCGACGCGGCGGCGACGGAGGTCACCGCGGACCCGGCGTCGTCGCCGTTCACGTCGACGACCGCGTTCTGCACCGAGGACACCGCGGAGCACACGGGCCTGACGGCGTCCGCACCGGGGGTGACGGCCGACTCGATCAAGGTCGTCGCGATCGAGGCGCCGCTCGCCCCGGGTGACTCCCCGCAGGGGTACCGGTTCAACCTCGGGGATCCGGTGGACATGCTCAAGACGTTCGCGGACATGGTCAACGAGTGCGGTGGCATCAACGGCCGCACCATCGACCTCACGGTCGTGCAGCAGGAAGGCGGCGCGGCCGACCAGGCCACCACTGCCGCGAACGCGCAGGCGGCGTGCATCAAGGCCACCGAGGACAACGAGCCGTTCATCGTGCTCTCGTGGACCGGCGGGTTCGCCGCTTCGCAGTGCGTCACCGACGAGCACAAGACGCTGATGATGAGCGGCATTGCCGCGACGAACGAGTACCTGAAGACGGCGCAGGGCCGGCACATCCTCATGGGCAACACGAACGAGGTCGCGCAGTACCAGGCGCCCATGCTCGACCTGATCAAGAGCGACAAGCTCAAGGGCAAGAAGGTCGCGGTCCTCTACCCGACGTTCACCACCGGCCAAGACCTCATCAAGGCGAACGTCGTCGACCTCCTGAAGTCGAAGGGCGTGAACGTCGTCTATTCCGACCCGCTCACGCCCGACCCCGCCGGCGACATCTCGTCGCAGTACCCGCTCCTCGTCCAGCGGCTCAAGCAGGACGGCGTCGACGTGCTCGTCACCGGGAGCGCGGGCGGCAACACCTTCCGGTTCTCGGCGCTCACCAAGGAGCTGCGCAACCAGGGCATGGAGAAGGACGTCACGATCTACAACCTCGACGCCCGCTTCGACGCGGTGATCGACCTCAGCCGGCAGGTCGGCGGGGTCGACGGCGCGAAGCTCATCAACGACATGAACATCTACAGCTACACCGCGGCCGGCCAGCAGGACTGGCGCACCGGCGCACCCGAAGGTGACCTCGTGACGCTGTGCAACAAGGAGTACGACGCACACACGACCCTCCCGCAGGAGGATCTCCCCGAGCCCGCTCCGCCCGCGTTCGCGCGCGACCCGTACGGGACCGTCGCCGGAATCTGCGCGATGTACCGCACGCTCGGGCGCGCGCTCTACAACGCGGGACCCGACCTCACACAGGAGGCCGCGATCAAGGCGTTCGAGGCGCTCCCCTACACCGACAGCATCGTGGCCAAGGGGTCACCGGCGCCCCGCGCCACACAGATCATCAACCACCCGCCGACGAAGGTCGAGTACACGCACGTGCTCGTCAAGCCCGAGTATCCGTGCGCGCACCCGTCGCTGCCCCCGGATCCCGCCAACTACCGGATCTGCCTCATCCCGCAGCCGGGTTACGACAAGGGCGGCAAGGCCGTGAAGGGGCCGTTCTTCGTCGACAAGAGCTAGCCAACTAGCCGCCCTCACCACCGAGGAACACCGCACGGGCGAGGTCGTCCCGCGCCGCGAGCTCGCTCGTGGGACCGTCGAAGCGGATGCGTCCCTTCTCGATGAAGACGACGCGGTCGGAGATGGCGGCGGCGATGTTCAGTGACTGCTCGACGATGACCATCGTGTGGCCCTCCTCCTGGAGCCGCTCCACGACGTGCAACAGCGACTGCACGACGAGCGGCGCCAACCCCAGCGACAGCTCGTCGATGAGGAGCAGGCGCGGCTCGAACAGGAGCGCGCACCCGAACGCGAGCATCTGCTGCTCGCCGCCCGACAGCGATCCCGCGCTCTGGCTGCGGTGGGCCTCGAGCGCAGGGAAGACCTCGTACACGCGCGCGATCCGGCGACCCGCGTCGCGACGCTCGACCGGATGCGCGGCGAGCGCGACACGCAGGTTGTCCTGCACCGAGAGCCCGGCGAACACGTCGCCCCCGCGAACCTGCACGATCCCCTTCTTGGAGCGGGCCTCGGCGGAGAGATAGGTGATGGTCTCGCCATCCAGCCGCACCGCGCCGCGGTCAGGGAGCCCGAGCCCGCTGATCACCCGGAGCAGCGTCGACTTCCCTGCGCCGTTGGTCCCGAGCACCGCGAGCGTCTCCGCTTCGCGCACCTCGAGGTCGACGTCGAACAGGATCTGCACCGACCCGTAGCTGAAGTCGAGGTCGTGGACCTGCAACAGCGGCGTGTCCGCGCCCGCGCGCACCGCATCGGTGCGGCGCGCGTTCCTCCTGCATCTCCTCGACCATCCGGCGCATGTCGCCCTCGACGAAGCGCGCGCCGTACCACATGAGCGCGGCGCCGACGACGGTGAGGATGGGGACGAAGATCGAGAGCGTCGTGTGCTGGCGCTCGAGCTCCGGCCAGAAGTCGACGATCGGCGCGGTCGCGACGAACGCGCCCACGAACAGCGTGTTGATGAACGCGCCGAAGCCCTGCGCGCGGGTCTGCGGCGGGATCACGGCCTGCGCCACCGGGAGAACCGAAGCGATCGCGCCGGTCACGCACGCGAACGCCACCGCGGCGCACAGAGGCGGTGGTCGCGACCGTGTGCGTCCACCAACCCACGATGGCGACGTCGAAGCCGAGCAGCAGCGCCGCCGAGAGCCAGATCGTGCGGCGGGGCGCGAGCCGGAACAGCCGACCGGTGATCCGCCCGACGAACGGTGTGGTGCACAGCGCGGGGAGGGCGACGAGCGCGAGGAGGAGCGCGCGGTCGGTGGTGCGGATCTGGAAGTGGCCGAGAAGCCACAGGTTGAACCAGAGACCCCAGCTGAGCAACGCGAAGCCCATCGCGAGGAGCCCGAGCGTCGTGAAGCGGAGCGTGGCGATCTGCCGGAACCGGGTGATCGCGTGCACGATCGTGAGGTGCTCCTCGCCGATCGAGCGGTCGTCACCGAACACCTCCTCGACCTCGGCGCGACCGCGCTGGACGTCGCGCAGCCGACCGGCCGCGAACGCCAGGACCGCCACCCCGGCGGCGAGCACGACGAACGGCGCCCGCCACTCGGCGTCGCCGTCGAAGACCGCGGTGCTCGCGGCGACGACCAGGGGCGCGAGCGCGAAGCCGGCGACGCCGATCGCGACGTAGACCGCGAACACGAGCGGGCGGGCGCGGATGGGGAAGGCGTCGGCCAGCAGCGAGCTCTGCACCGGAACGGTCGCGAGGACGCCGGCACCGGTGAACGCGATGACCCCGAGCAGCTCCCACCGGTAGAACGCCGCGGCGCTGAGCGCGAGCGCGAGCACCGAGACCGCGAGGAACCAGCGGAGCACGCGCGGACGATTTGTCGTCGGGCGGTCGGCGAGGTTCCCGAGCGGCTGTGAGACGAGCACGATGGTGAAGCCGGGCAGCACCGCGATCAGCACGAGCCAGCGGAGGCTGAAGTCGTAGTGGTGCGCGATCTTCGAAGCCAGTAACGCGGTCGTCGAGAAGATCGCGAAGCCGAGGCCCCACATGGCGCCGACGGTGACCAGCAGAGCCCGCCGGCCGTCGCCGAGCACGGACCGCAGCGGGACGTCGTCACCGCCAACGCCGGGAAGGTCGATCACGTGGCCGTCGGGCGCACCCGGGTCGGCCCGGCGGCGCGACTCTTCGTCGAGCACCACAGCCGCGAGCGCAGCGGCCCCCGGCGCGTGGCGGTTCGTTGCACCGTTGCCGTCGCTCACGTCACGAGTCTCGCACCGGTAACCGTGTGCCGCATCGCCGACGGCGTGACCGGTCGTAGTCAATGGCGGTGAGGCGACCGATGTACGCCGCCGCGACGGCCGCGGCCGCCCGATCAGAGCACTAGCGGGGGTGTATCCAGCTCGGATCGCCCGCACCGGCGCGCCAGGCGACGAGCGCGACGACCGCGGTGACGACCAGCGCGATCACCAGCGGGGCAACGATGTGGACGTGAAGGACGAGGGCCGCGCCGGCCAGCGCACCCACGAACATCGCCGTGACGGCCACGAGGCGACGGCCCGCAGCCGAGCCGGGTCCGCCTGCGATCGCGCTGTCCGCGGCCACGCCGGTGATCGTCAACGTGAGCACGGTGGTCGTCAGGTCGGGGACCGCCAGCCTGCGGGCGGTCGCGTTCTGGATCCCCATCGAGATGCCGAGAAGGGCGATCAGCGCATAGCGGTACGCACCCGCGACCGGCTCGCCACTCACCGCCACGGCGATGACCGACGCCCCGAGCAGCAGCGCCTGGAACGAGGCCGTCACCGCCAGCAGGTGTCCGCGGTGGTGTCCCAGACCGGAGGCGACGCGTCCGCCGATGAGCGCGCCGCACACGAACGCGCCCAACGCCACGAGCGATGCCGGGATCGAGAAGCCAGGCGCACCCGCGATCGCGAATCCCAGGAACACCACGTTGCCGGTCATGTTGGCGACGAAGACGTGACCAAGCACGAGATAGCTGAAGGCGTCGACCAAACCCGTGACCAGCGTGAGGCCGAGCAACAGCGGCGGGAGCGGACCGTGCCGCCCCGCGCGACGCGGCACGACGAGGTCTTTCACGTCGTTCAGGAAGGCGTGTGCGAGCGGCATGGTCGTCGGTTGCGTGGGATCGGATCGTCGCGGTTAGCGACCAGCCTCATCGCGTCGCTCACTGCTCTCGAGCGTCTGCGTCACGACGGTGAGGTCCCGGTCGCCGAGCCCGGCCGTGACGGCTTCCTGCCACTCGTCGGCCAGGCACCTGAGCGCGGCCAGTCGGTCGTCGCCGGCTGCCTCGAGGGCGAGCCGCACGTCCTTGAGTGCAAGCTGCAACGCGAACTGCGGGGAGAAGTCGCCGTGCACGACGCGTTCGAGCTTCGCCGACTGCCACGGTGAGACGAGTGGCCCCGCCTCGAGGGCGCTGACCATCGTCCGCGCATCGAGGCCCAACCGGTGAGCCAGCGCGACCGATGCGTGGACCGCCTCGGCCCCGAACGCCAGCCACGTGTTGTTGACGACCTTCACGCGGGTGCCGGCGCCGACGGGCCCCACCCAGAGGGTCTGGCGGCCGAGGGCGTCGAAGAGGGGCGTGACGCGCGAGCGGACGTGATCGGGACCCGATGCGAAGATCGTCAGCTCACCCTGCTCGGCCGGGCCCTTGCTCCCCGAGACCGGCGCGTCGACGAGGGTGACGTCGGGACGCTCGTCCTCGACCAGCGCCGCGACCTTCTCGATCCCCGCGACGCCGATCGTGCTCATCTGCACCCAGATCGAGCCGGGCGCGAGCCCCGCCAACATCCCCTGGTCGCGGGCGATCGAGACGACGGCGTCGGTGTCAGGCACCATCGTGAGGACGATCGTGGCTCGCCGAGCGGCGTCTGCCGCGCTCTCCGCGACGTCCGCGCCCGACGCGGCGAGCTCTCGGGTCACTTCCGGTCTGCGGTCCCAGACAATGGTCGGGAGCCCGGCGCGCAACGCGCTGGTCGCCAACCCGCGCCCCATCGTTCCCACGCCGATCACCGCGACTGTCTCACTCGTACCAGTCATCGATCGCGCCCTTCCGAGCCGGCCTTGGCGGTCTCCATCATGCCGCCGGCAATCGTGCGACGACCCGTGGGACGGAACCACACTCGGGCGCGTGAGGACCGACGTCGGAGCCGCCGTCCCCCGCTGCTATCAGGGCCTCGTCAGTCGTCGACCACCACCCGGACCCGGCCGAGGTTCAGCGACCGGGCGAACGGGGTGCTGGGATCGCCCTCCCGCTGGGAGGCGACGCGCAGCGTCGGGAAGTAGGTGCCCGGTTCGGAGAAGGCGTGCGTGGTGGTCACGTGGACGGTCTCCGAGGTCGGATCACCGAGCTCCGCGGCATCCGGATAGGTGCCCACACCCTCGAGGTCCCACCTCGCCGACACCACCTTGCCCGGGGCGGGGGGCACCTCGATCCGTGCGGTGAAGGTGACGGCTTCGCCCACCGCGACCTCGGCGCGCTCGGCGCCGTTCACCTCGAGATGGACCACGGGTTGGATGCCCTTGCGTTGTGCAGCCGACGCCGGCACGTGCACCTGGCCGTCCTGCACCCGGTATCCGCTGGTGGGCGGCGGGACGATGGCGTGCTCGACCCATGCGCTCAGCTCGCGTAGCGCGTACTGCACCGTGCCCGAGTAGGCGACGGCATGGGTCTGTTGCATCTCCGTCGTCGGGTCGGTGTGGTTCGCGTTGTCGACGTACCAGAGTCGGTACTTGTCGTCGATCCGTGGCCCTTCGACGGCGGCGACCTTCTTCCGGTACCAGTCCGCCTGCCACGGCAGAGCGTCCCCATCGAGCAGGCACTCCACCACGATCATCTTCCCGTTGAAGCGACCGGTGGGGATCTGACCGGTGGAGCCGAGGGTGCCGGCCGCGCCGATGTCCACACCTCGCTGGGGGTACTTCGGCGTGCCGTCGGGGTTCCGGAAGTAGTCGTAGACGTCGGGGTAGTCGAAGTCGGGATTGGCCGGTGGGAACTGATGACGGTGGTAGGTCTGCAGCGCGAGGAACCTCGAGTTGTCGATCCGGACCTCGTCGCCGGGCTCGATGCACTCGACGACGGTGGGATCGGCCGTGATGTCGATCGTGTCGCCGACCGACTCGAACACGAGGCCGACCTGACCCCTGCCGTCCGAGGCAACGCGGCCGAGCGAGGCGGTCTTGCCGGCGGCCGCTCCGCTGGTGATGATCACGTCAGCAGCCGTGAGATCGCCGGTGGGGACGCTCGACAGCTTGAGCTGCTTCCGGCGGCCGGGAATCACGTCGACGACGGTCGCCTCGTGTCGGATGCGCGCGGCGCGGACCGAGGACGTCGCGTCGGTGCCGAGGTAGCCCGGCTTGGTCCAGAAGTCGTCGAGATAGGTCGGGTCCAACACCGGCACATAGTTGGCGACCAGCACGAGGGGCCCGCCGCCCTGGGGGACGTAGTTGAACCACGCGCCGGGCGGGAACCCGGTCCGGGTGGCCTCCTCCAGCGCGGCGCGCTCCTCGTCGTTCAGCCCGGCGTAGGGGTCACCGCTTCCGCCCGGCTCGATCGCATCGATGATCGACGGCCACTTGTCCTTCAGCACCCGGAGGGCGTTGACGCGCACGGTGAAGCAGTTGGGGATGGATTGCGGCGAGCCCATGACGTAGGGCACGAACCCGTCCCACACGCCGGTCGTCATCTCCGCGCTGGTGACCGTCTGGTAGGCGCCGCCGCTCCCGCCGTAGAGATAGCCGTAGGTGCGGTGGGGGCCGTAGATCTCGGCCGCCACCACGCGGGAGAACTTCGCGGCCTCGGCGTTGACCCGGTAGCCCCGGATCGTCGTGTCGGACCGGCCGTGGGCCGACGCCTCCGCCGTCCGGGGGTTGTCGCTGCCGCCCATGTTCGTCTGCACCGAATAGCCGCCACTCGCAAGCGCGAACGCGACGTTGCGCGGCGTGGCCTCCTCTCCGGCGAACAACTGATGGGTCGCCTGGAAGAAGCGTCCTTGGTACTCCTCTTCCGGCGGGAAGCAGAACGAGAACTTGGCGTCGGTGCCCGTGAACCCTCCGTGGACATAGAGATGGCGCGCCTTGACGGGCGCGGCGCCGCCGTGCTGCGTCGTGATGGCGCCGGGGAACACCGGGGCGTCTGCCGGCTCGTCGCGCCACGACCGGACATCCACATACGGCTGGTTGAAGCGCGGGTCCTCAGAACTCGCGGTCACGAACAAGGCGCCATGTTCGTCGGTCTTCGAGTCGGTCATCATCACCACCTTCGTGCCGACGAGCCACGTCGTCGGTGCTCGAGGACACCACGCCGGTCAGCTCCAGCCGGCCTCGCGTCGACGCCCGACCGACATCGAGCTCTCCGCCGACCCTGCGGCCAACGCCTTCCCATGGCTCAGACCGGCGTCGCGAGGTCGTCGAGGTCGATCCCGACGCGTTCGATGTCGGGTGCGAGCGCGTCGAGGTCGAACCCGTAGACGTCGGCCGCGTTCCGGCAGAGCAGGTTCTCGACGTCGTCCGCGGAGAAGCACGGGCTGGCGAGGAGCGCCCGCACCTCGTCGTGCACCACGCAGTAGTGCGACTCGAAGTGCGGGAAGTCGAGGCCGAACATCGTCTTGTCGGCGCCGATGTGCCATCCCTCGAGCGGCGCGCCGCTCTCGGAGACACCCGCGAGGTCGTCGAACGGGATCTGCTTGCTGGTGAACGGTGAGAGGCCCACGTGGCAGTTGGACTCGAAGAACTCGCTCGCCAGGCCCGAGAACGGCCGGTCACGCCCGATCGAGCGGGCGAAGTCCATCCAGTCGTCGCTGGTCCGCAGCGTGTTGTCGATGCGCTCGATCGCCGGCTTCATGAACACGACCTGGGTCTCGACATAGGTGACCTGCAGGTCCGGGAAGCGCTCGAAGACACCGCCCAGGATCATCTGCCAGAGCGAGCGGATGGAGAAGAATCCGCTCTCGACGGCGAGGGTCATGATCGCCGCGAAGCCCGGTGGCGTGTACGGCTCGATCCCCGCGCCGCCGTGCTGGCTGAGCGGCATCCCGAGCTCGTCGCAGACGGCCCAGATCGGGTCGAGGGCGGGATCGAAGAACAGCCGGCCTCCCGGGCGCAGCGCAGGCAGCATCACGCCGTCCAACCCGTGGTCCTTCGCCCAGCGGATGTCGGCCACGGCCCGCTCGACGTCACCGAAGCCCACCAGTGTGTTGCCGAACCGGCGGCCGGGCGCTTCCGCGGAGAAGTCGGCGAGCCAGCGGTTGTACGCCACCATCCCCGCCCGGTTGCGCCGCGGGTCCTGGGCCCGCCCGAAGTCCTCGAGCCGGTTCATCTGGAACGGCATGCCGTTCGGGAACACCACCTCGGCGACCACGCCCACCCGCTCGAGTGCGCCGAGCCGGGTGTGCGAGTCCCACTGCGCCTCGACCGGGAAATCCGGGTGGATGTTGCCGGCGTCGGGGATCCCCCTTTTCTCGTCGGACGCGACGAGGGCGTCGTAGTCGTCGCGGAACTCCGCGTCGAGGTACTCGCGGTAGCCGCGACGGGTCGCCTTGACGTGCCCGTCGACCGAGATGATGCCGACCTTGCCCATCACGTCCCCCTGGATGCGCAGCCGTGCCCCGTGTGGCACAGATTCTACCCCACGGGAGAGGCCCACCCCGCCGTCATCCGCCCGGGCCGACCCGCAACCCCCGGCCCGCGATGTCGAGCGCGGCGAGGACGTGCGGCGCGATGTCACCACGACGGTGGCGCATCCACTGCCGGATCCCGATCGCGATTGCGCTCGCCGTGGCGCTGCCCGCCATCTCGACCCACGGATCATCGGCGGGGAGTCCGGCCCGCGTGGCGAGGGCGTCGGTCAGCGCCGACGTCGTCGTCGCCAGCGCCATCCGCGCCAGCCGATCGGTCGCCCCGCTGCGCATCAGCGCCGCCATCCACAGGTCGAGGTCCTCGTCCACGAGCAGGCGGTCCGCCGCCCCCACCGCCCGCTCGACCGCCTCGAACGGCGGCACCGACGCCGGGACCGCGAGGACATCCCGCGCGATCTGCTCGGCGCCGCGCCCGGTAGGCCGATGAACACCTGCTCCTTCGTCGGGAAGTACCGGTAGAACGTCCGCAACGAGACGTCCGCGGCCGACACGACCTCGTCGACGGTCACCTCCACCAGCGGCCGCTCGGCGAACAACCCGAGCGCGACGTGCTCGATACCGCGCGCGACAGCCTGGCGGCGCTGCCGGGCCGCGGACTCCATGAGGCTCGACGGATCAGACATGACGGGTACCGGCACACACGGCCACGCAGCCGTTCTACCCGGGTCGACATCCCCGTGCTCGTCGCCTTTACAGACCTCGCACATGGTGAAAAGGTCGTCTCGAGCGGCGACGGTGAGGGGGAACCACGAGATGCGGGCTGCCGGGCAGGTCGACCGCGTGCGGGCGGAGATCAACTACGTGTCGAACCCGCCGCAGGCCGGCGACGCCACGCTCCGCTTCGTCACGGAGGACGACGACCAGTCGACGATGAGGACGACGCCCGGCCGCCCGATGTGGATCGAGAACGCCCGCGGGATGAGCACGGACCTGGACCGCGAGGGCTTCCTGCTGGTCCCCCATGTCACCGCGGTGGCGGACCTCGATGCGATCGAGGAAGACCAGGCGGTCGACCAGCTCTACTCCGACGAGATGGCCTCGCTCCTCCGGGAGGTCACCGGGGCCTCGCAGGTGATCATGACCGGGGGTGGCAAGAAGCGCTATGGCGAGAGCGCCACGGACAAGTGGAGCCGGCTGGCCAACGCCAAGCCGGCGAGGTACCCGCACGCCGACAACACCGACGCTTCGTCCCGGTGGCTGGCCGAGATGATGGCGTCGTTCATCCCGGACGTGCACCTGACCGAGTGCTCACGCTGGGCCCTGTTCAACATGTGGCGATGCGTCACGCCGCCGCCGCAGGACATCCCGTTGGCCGTGTGCGACGCCCGTTCGGTGGCCCCGGCGGACGAGGTGACCGTCACGGCCGTGACCTTGACCCGCGGCGTCGGTGAGGTCGTGCACGACACCACCGGCTACCAGTTCAACGCCGAGCACCGTTGGTACTACTTCCGGGGCATGACGCCGTACGAGGTGATCGTGTTCAAGGCATATGACACCGATCAGCGACGGGCACGCCGGGTTCCCCACAGCGCCTTCACGGACCCGTCCTGCCCGCCGGGCGGGCCGACGCGAGCCAGCGTCGAGATGCGGGCCCTGGCGCTGTTCGGGTGAGCGCCGCCCCGCGCAGACCTCGACTTCACGCCTGCCGCCCGACTTCCCGGGGTCGGCAGGGTCGGGCAGACTCCGGGGCGTGGACGACCTCCTCGCCGTGCTGCGGGAGCACGGCATGCTGCTGGAGTCGGCCCGGGGGCCGCTGCCCAACGTCGCCGAGCTGGTGGCGGGCGAGGACATCCGGGGCAGCTGGTGGGGCCACAGGGCGGGGCACCAGATCTACGCCGCGCTCAACCAACTGGCTGACTCCCCCGACGTGGCTCGGCTGCGGCTCGTCAACCGGAGGATCACATTGGTGCACCGGCGACTGTGGTCGGTGCTGGCCCGGCTGGAAGCGTGCTTCCCTCCCGAGGCGCTGGCCCGGGTGAGCGAGGTGCACACCGACTCGGGCGCGCACCGCGCCGTCTCGGTCCCGTTCGCGGCGTGGCTGCCCGAGGCCGACCGCCGCGCCGACGAGGCGCTGCGCGCCGACGAGGCGCTGGCCGCGCTGCCCGTGTGCCTCCGGGCCCAGTGCGGGGCGGGCGGGGGCCGGGCTTCGCTTGCCTGAACCGAGCCTCCGGCAAACCCCGGGCGGTTCAACGACGACCTTTGGCTCGGAGATGTCCATCGTTCACAGGATCCCGTTGTGGGCCGCCGGCCCGTCGCCCCAATCCTTGTAGAAGATGTGCGTGCCGTTCTCGCGGTGATCGGGCGTCGCGTCGACCAGCCTGCTCGCCGTCCTGACATGATCGAGGGCGAACACGGGGAGCAGGACCATGGCCGGACTGGCGATCATCACCGAAGCCTGCATCGACGTGAAGGATCGAGCCTGTGTCGATGTCTGCCCGGTCCAGTGCATCTATGAGTTCGATCCGCAGCAGAACGTGCTGTTCTCAGAGGACGAGGCGGGCAGCGGGATCATCGAGACCACCCACGCTGCGGATCCCGATGCGATCGGCGTCTTCGGGGACAGCATCCTGTACGTGAACCTCGAAGAATGCACGTCGTGCACCGCGTGCTACCAGCCGGACGTCTGCCCGGTGGGCGCGATCTACTCCGAGGAGCACCTCCCCGATGGATCGGCGACGAGCGCGAAGTACAACGCCGACGATCCCAACAAGGGGCACGACCACACGTTCTTCCTCCAGCACAGCCGCGACGTGTTCGCGGACTAGACATCCCACGACGGACCCCGAGACCGCCGGCCACCACGGCCCGACGGCATCGAGCGCGACACGTCAGCCGTCGTCGTGGGAGCGGCCGAGCACGGCGCCGTTGCGCAGTACGGAGACCGGGCCGTCTTCGCTGACGACGACGACGGTGGCGAGCGGGTCGTCGCGGCTGTAGCGACGGGCCGACGTGTGTCGAGTACCGCCGAGGGCTTCGACGGTCTCCTCGGCAGCCGCGCTCGGCACCAGCCGCACCCCTAGCCGGCGCAGCACCCCGCCGGCATCGAAGACGGCGGCGCCGTCGACCTGGGCGAGGGCGTGTCGCAGCGGGGCGAGATGAAAGGGCCGACGGATCCGCAGGGCAGGCGGTGTGGGAAGCCGCTCCTCGACCGGGGGTCCCGGGTCGGTGTCGGGCCGGTAGATGAGCAGGGCGCCGATGCCCATCGATCCGAGGTCGTGGACGGCGAAGTCGAGCATCGCCTCGAGCACGTCCGGATCGCCGTGGGCTGAACCGGCGGTGACGGCGTCGATCCAGCTGCTGAGTGGGGGCTCGTGATGCCAGCTGTAGCCCTCCCATCGCAGCACGCCGAACCCTCCGACCACCCGGACTGACCCCGCGGGATGCCGTTGCACGAGCGTCGCGTCCATCACGTCGGCCAGCACGACGAGGTCTCGCTCGGAGCCCGCGGGCCGGTCGAAGACCATCCACTCGTTGCGGTGGTCGGCATGGCGCACGAGCCAGCTCGACAACCCATCGGCGAAGCGACGAGCTGCGGGGAGCGGCTGCTCGCCGAGTGGCGCACGGCTGATGTCGAGCAGTGTCCCGGACGCCCATGAAGCCGGATTCGACCTGGGTTCGAGAACTGTGCCGCTGCTCGCGACGCGTCGCTCGTGGACAGCCGGGCGGAGGGCGTGATCGATCTCCTCCAGCAGCATCTCGCGGAAGCCATCGGATCCTTCCGCGCGCAACCCGCTCTCCTCGAGGTCTTCGCCCAACCGTCGTAGGCGCCCGGTCAGGAACTCAGCCATCGTCGGTGGACGCTACCCGCGTCGCCGTTGCCGGTGACCGGAGCCAGACGCTCGATCGACACGGCTTCTCAATGCGCGAACGCGAGGTACTCGTGGACCGAACGCACCGCCGCGGAGCCTTCGCCGACGGCTGCGGCGACTCGCTTGGTGGAGCCGGCGCGGACGTCGCCGACGGCGAAGAGGCCGGGATGGCTCGTCTCGAACGGAAGGGGTCGCCGTCCGAGCGGCTCCCATCGTCTATCGAGGTGCTCGTCGCCCAACGAGAGGTCGGTGACCACGAAACCGCGTTCGTCGAGGGCGGCGCACCCCGACAACCACGCCGAAGCCGGCTCGGCGCCGATGAAGGAGAACAGGGCGACACAGGACAGCGTGGCATCGCCGTCGGCGCCGGAGACACGGACCGCGCGGAGGGTCTCGTCGCCGACGAGGCCGGTGATCCTCGTGTTGGGTCGTACGTCGATGCGCGTGTCCGCCTCGATCCGGTCGACGAGGTAGCTGGACATGCTGGCGCCGAGGTCGGGGCGGCGGATGACGACGGTCACCCGGCTGCCCGACTCCGCGAGGAACATCGCTGCCTGGCCCGCCGAGTTGCCGCCGCCCACGACCACGACGGGGGAGTCGGCGCATTCGCGCGCTTCGATCGCGGTGGCCGCGTAGTACACGCCCGTGCGTTCGAAGTCGGCGAGTCGGTCGACGTCGAGCCGTCGGTAGCGAGCGCCTGTGGCGACGATCACGGCGCGCCCGGCGACCTCGGTCCCATCGGCGAGGCCGACCACGAGGTGTCCTGCCTGCTCTCGGAGTGAGCTGGCCGCGCACGGCGCGGTGACGTGCGCGCCGAACTTCTCTGCCTGCACCAGGGCTCGTTGGATCAGGTCGCTGCCGGAGATCCCCGTGGGGAACCCGAGATAGTTGTCGATCCGCGAGCTGCTGCCGGCCTGCCCACCCGGCGCGACCATGTCGACGCCCAGCGTTCGCAGCCCCTCGGATGCGCCGTAGACGGCCGCAGCCAGCCCGGCGGGCCCGCCGCCGACGATGACTAGGTCGAAGCAGCGGTCGGGCAGGTTGCCGACGGTCAAGCCGAGGTGTTCGGCCAGCGCGCCGGGCGTCGGACTGCGCAGAACCGATCCCGAGACGATCACGACGGGAAGCTCGGTCGAGGTGACGCCCACCTCGCGCAGCAGACTGTCGACAGTGTGGTCGCGATCCGGATCCAGCCACTCGTGCGGGATCCGGCTGCGGACGAGGAACTCCCGCACCTGCTGCGATTCAGGCGAGAACCGCGAGCCCAGGACCCGTATGGCCGCCGACGCGCCGCTGAGCAGCGCCGCCCGGCGCGCCATGAACGCGGCGAGGATCGTGTCGCCGAGCGGCGGCTGCGTCGTGAGCACGCGTCGCAGGTCGGCGACCGGCACCACGATCACTTCGCCGGGCTCGACCACCCGGGCCGACACGAACACCCGTTGCCCGCTCAGCATGTTCAGCTCGCCGAGGAACCGACCAGCACCGTGACGGGTGATCAGTCGCTCCTCACCGTCGGCCTGGATCACGATGTCGACCGCGCCGGACACGACCGCGTAGAAGTCGTAGGTGGCGTCTCCTTGGCGATAGAGGTACTCGCCAACGTCGACCGACCGCCTGGTCCCGAGCGCGTCGAGCAGCGCGAGCTGGGCATGGTCCAGCGTCGGGAACGCGGCTGGGTCGTCGGCCGCCGACGCGAACGTCGGACCTTCGTCGCCTGGTTCGCTCATGGATCGACCGCGTTGTTTTGGGAGCGGATCACGGCGCCTTCTGCGAGCAGCGATCCCTCGCCCAGACGGGTTGTGCCGACGACCACCGCGGCGCGCGCGACCTGCATCCCGCGCGTCGCGGGCTCACGGAGCGCGCTGCCTGGTCCGAGGCTCATGCTCGTCGCAGTTTCGCTCACGCGAAGCGGCGAGGCACGAGCTGGTCGGCAGGAATGGTGCCGAGCCGCCCCGCTTGGTAGTCCTCGATTGCCGTGAGGATCTCGTCGCGGGTGTTCATGACAAACGGGCCGTAGTGCACGATCGGCGCCCGGATCGGCAGCCCGCCGAACAAGAGGACGTCGAGCGGTTCGGCTCTCCCGCCGGCGGCGGCCACGACGACGCGGTCGCCGGGCCCGAACACGACGAGCTGGTCGCCCTCGACCGGCCGTCGCTCCTGGCCCGCAGTGCCGTGACCGGTGAGGACGTAGGCGAACGCGGAGAAGTCCGGGCTCCATGGCACCGACAGCTCGGCACCTGGCGCCAGGGTCACATGCGCGTAGGTGATCGGCGTGTGGGTCACGCCCGGCCCGTCGAACCCCCCGAGGTTGCCGGCGATGAGGCGGACGAGTGCGCCGCCGTCGTCGGAGGTGAGGAGTCGCAGCCCGTCGCGGGTGATCGACTGATAGCGGGGCGGCGTCATCTTGAGCTCGGGCGGCAAGTTCACCCAGAGCTGCACTGCGTGGAACGGGCCGCCGTTGCGGTAGGCGCGTTCGCTGGGCAGCTCGTCATGCAGGATGCCGCCACCGGCGGTCATCCACTGCGTATCGCCTTCGGCGATCACGCCACCACCACCGTTGGAATCGTGGTGAGCGATCTCACCGTCGAGGATGTAGCTGACGGTCTCGATGCCGCGGTGGGGATGCCAGGGCGCGCCCTTGGCCTCGCCGGGAGCATTGACCAGCGGCCCGACGTGATCGAGCAGCAGGAACGGGTCGGCTTCGGCGAGCGAGAGCTCGCCGGGGAAGGGTCGGGCGACGACGAACCCGGCGCCCTCGGCTTCGCGGCGGGACGTGACGACCTTGCCCACGGGCCGGGGCCGCGACGTCGGGTCGGGGCAGGAGAGGCGGGGCAGGACGAGGGTGTCCTCAACGGTGATGGCAGGCACGGGCGATCAACTCCTCTTCAGGTGCACGGTGTGTGACGACGTGGGAGCGGCGGCGACCGAGCCGGTCACGCGACGACCCCGTCGCTCACCGCGACCGCTTGGACCGCGAGCTCGATGCGGACGGTCTTGCCGACGAGCAGGCCGCCCGTCTCGAGGGCCATGTTCCAGGTCAGCCCGAAGTCTTCGCGGTTGATGTCGGTTGCCGCGCTGAAGCCGATCCGCTCGTCGCCGACGGGAGAGACCTCGGCGCCGTCGAAGTCGACCTGCAGCGTGACGGGCCTCGTCGTGTCGCGCACGGTGAGGTCGCCGGTGACTTCCCAGGTGCTGTCCGGCAGAGCCCTCACGATCGTCGACCTGAAGGTGATCGTCGGATAGCGCTCGATGTCGAAGAAGTCCGGGCCTCTGAGGTGGGCATCACGGTCCTCGTCGCCGCTGCTCAGACTGGCCGCGCCGATCTCCACCTCGACGTGGGAACTCTCGGGCTCCTCACCGATCGTGATCCGGCCGCGCACGTCGCTGAACCGGCCACGGACCTTGGTGATCATGAGATGGCGGCCGACGAACTCGACGGCCGTGTGGGCGCCGTCGAGGTCATAGACGCCGGCGACGGGGATGAGCCGGTCGTCGTGGGTCCGGAGCACGCTCACTGTTCGATCCGCCATGGGGACCAACTCCCTCCACTTTGCTGACGTATCCACAATATCGAAGCGATTGCTGATACGTCAACAAAACTTGGAGTAGGGTATTCCTCGTGGCGAAAACCCGATGGCTCGACGAGCGCGAGGCGCACCTGTGGCGCAGCTGGCTTCGCCTCAACCGGGAGCTGACCGGCGTGCTGGAGGAGCAGATCAGTCGCGACGGCGGGCTCTCCGGTGCGGACTATGCCGTGCTCGTCCCCCTGTCGGAGGCACCCGACGGCATGCTGCGCGCGCGGGAGCTCGGCCGTGAGATCTTCTGGGACCGCAGCCGTCTCTCCCATCACGTCCGCCGGATGGAGAAGCGTGGCCTCGTGGTGCGCGAGGAGTGCGCGGAGGACGCACGCGGAGCCATGGTGCGCCTGACCGACGCCGGCCGCGCGGCAATCGAGGGCGCCGCGCCCGGACACGTGGCCGCGACCCGCCGGCACTTCTTCGACCTCCTGTCGAACAAGGAGGTGGACCTGCTCACGGCCGTGTTCGACCGCGTCCTCGACAACCTCCATCGCGATGGCGCGAGCGATCGCGAACGAGTTTCCAGGAGCTCGCCGCGTGGCACGCCCGAACCGAGGAGCGCGAGGCCACCCCTGATCTGACTACGAGCGGACGGACCGGGCGGGCTCCGGGGGCACGCTCAGATCGTGCCGACGAGCGTGTCGCCGGCCCGGTCGATCAACTCGTCGACCGCCGAGCCCTCGGACGTCTGCGTCTGGAGGACGAGCCGCTGCACCCCCAGGTCGGCGTAGCGGCGGGCCATGTCGGCGTCGAAGTCCGGAGGCGGCGTGATCGTGATCTCGAGCTCGCCCAGCTCGGCCGGCCGCCCCTCGCGCTCGGCCACCCGGCGCAGGGCGGCCAGCGACTCGGCGGTCCGCTCCGGCGACAGCTCCCACCCGTACCAGCCCTGCGCCTGCCGGACCGCCCGGCGCAGGCTCGCCAACGAGTGCCCGCCGCACACGACGGGCGGGTGGGGCCGTTGGCGCGGGCGCGGTCGTTCCATGACGCCCGAGAACGACACGAAGCGCCCCGCGAACGTCGGCGTGGGCTCGCCCCAGAGCGCCTTCATGGCGGCCAGGTGCTCGTCCGTCCGCGCCCGCGCTCGGCGACCGACGTCCCCAGCGCCGCCAGCTCGGCCTCGACGTGGCCCACCCCGATGCCGACGATCAGCCGGCCCTGCGAGAGGACGTCGATCGACGCCAGCTGCTTGGCCAGCAGCACCGGGTGCCGCAGCGGCAGCACGGCGACGCCGGTCGCCAACCGGACCCGGCGGGTGAGCGCGGCCAGGTGGGCGAGGCAGACGACGAGCTCGAGCCGGGCCTCGTCCGCCGGGTCCGGCGCGTCGAGGGGCAGGGCCACGTGGTCGCCGATCCACAGCGATTCGAAGCCGGCGTCCTCGGCCCGGCGCGCCCGCCGGGCCAGCACCGCGGCATCGACGCTGCTGCCCTTGTGGAGCCCGTACAGCCCCCATTTCATCCCGCCATGGGGTCCGCTGTCGCTACGCACCGGCACATCCTGACCCAGCCCCGGACCGACGGGCGGCCGCGAGTCGATCCGCCTGGTCTGGTCCCCGGACCACCGGCGCCGCGTTGGGACCCGAGCCGTACGCCGCGCCCCGGTACCCCCGACCGCCGATACCGTGCGGGCCATGCTTGTCGCGTTCGCGGTCACGCCCCTCGGCGTCGGTGAGGACGTCGGCCAACAGGTGTCCGAAGCCATCCGGGTGGTGCGCGACAGCGGCCTACCCAACCGCACCGACTCGATGTTCACCACCATCGAGGGCGAGTGGGACGAGGTGTTCGACGTCATCAAGCGGGCGTGCGAGGCGGTCGACGCCCCGCGGGTCGGCCTCACCCTGAAGGCCGACATGCGGCCGGGCGTCACCGACGCCATGACGTCCAAAGTCGAGGCGGTCGAACGTCACCTGGCGGGCGGCTGAGTCGCCCGGGTCGCGGTACTCATCGGCGACGCCGCGGCGCTGCGTCAGGCGCTCCCGTCCCACCAGTCGAGCACCCGGAGCGCGGAGGGTGTTCCAGCGGCTCGGCGTCCCCACGCCGCCCTCGAGGTCGAAGTGGACCTGACCCGGGTGGATCCGGTCGAGCAGCCACCGGCCGTCGGGCTGCCGCTTCGACCGCACGACCGCGACCGCCTCCGCCATCCGGGGATCCGGGTCCGCTCCCGACCGTCGGAAGTAGTCGAGCGCGCGCAGCACGTCGTAGTGCCAGTAGTACGGGAACGCGAAGTCGAGATATGCCGGGACGACGACCTCCCCCGTGCTCTTGCGGCGGAACAGCCCTCGCTCGAGCAGGTACTCCTCCCCGCCGCGCCGGGCCGCGCGCACCTCCGCGGACCCGCCGGTGGCGCGCTCGAACTCGAGCAGGCCGTCGAGCACGTCGATCGTCGTGTCGAACGACGACCGCACCGATCCGTTCTCGGCCTCGCAGTTCCAGCCGCCGTCGTCGAGCCGCTCGCCGAGGATCCGCTCGACGAGCGGCGCAACGTCCACCCCGAAGTACGCCCCGGTGTCGATCGTCCGGCCGTTGATGCACGGCTCGACCTCGCCGTCGAAGTAGCGCTGCCCGGCGTGCTCCCACCGCCCGTTCTCCGCGACGAGCGCGACCGCCCGGCGCGCGGACGCCGACGCCGGGTCGAGGCCGAGGATCTGGAGGGTCTGCAGCGTGTGCATCGTGGCCGTCCACGGCTGCCCCGGTCCACCGCCCGTGTAGGACGCCGGGAAGCAGGCGCCACCCGCCCAGAGCCCGTCGGGGTCCTCGACGCGCGAGGAGGCGCGCACCCCAGCCGTCGTGTTCCACCCGCGCCCGCTCGACCGCCACGTCGCCGGGCGACGCGTCGCCGAGATCGCGCAGCACCTGCCAGCGGACGGCCGGGTCGCCGTCGAGCAGCCAGTCGATCACGCTCATCGCGGCAACCTACCCCGCCCTCCGGCGGCGGTTCCGCGCCCGACGTCGCGCGGGGACCTGACCCTGAGAACGTGCGTGGACGGGTCCCGTGATCGCGGCCACCGTGGTCTGTGTTTCCCGGTCGTGCTGCTTCGCAGTCGGCCGCTCGGGCCACGGCTACGCCTATCGGCGCAGCCTCTAAGCTCCGCTAGTGGCGACCACCGGATCGAGCACCGAGCTCACCTCGGGGGGCGGGGGCCTGGCGCTCGGCACGTCGCCCGGCCGGCTGGCGCTGGTGGCGACGGTGGCGGCGAGCGGCATGGCCTCGCTGGACGCGACCGTCGTCAACGTGGCGTTGCCACGCATCGGTGAAGATCTCGACGCCAGCATCAGCTCGCTGCAATGGGTGCTGACCGGCTACCTGCTCACCCTGGCGTCGCTGATCCTGCTCGGGGGCGCGCTCGGCGACCGTTTCGGGCGCCGTCGGGTGTTCCTGATCGGCACCGTCTGGTTCGCTGCCGCCTCCGTGCTGTGCGGCGCGGCGCCCAACGTCGAGGTCCTGGTGGCGGCGCGGGTGCTGGAGGGCGTCGGTGCCGCGCTGCTCACGCCAGGCAGCCTCGCCATCCTCCAGGCCAGCTTCCGCAAGGGCGACCGGTCCAAGGCGGTGGGCGCGTGGTCCGGGCTCGGTGGCGTCGCCGGGGCCATCGGCCCGTTCGTCGGCGGCTGGCTGGTGGACGGGCCGGGGTGGCGATGGGCGTTCCTGATCAACGTGCCCGTCGCCGCCGTCGTCGTGATCTGCGCCCGGGCAATCCCCGAGTCCCGGGACCCGCACGCGGCCCGGGGGCTCGACTACCTAGGCTCCGCCCTCGGCGTGGTCGGCCTCGGCGCCGCCACCTGGGCATTCACGGAGGCGGGACCAAAGGGCTGGACCGATGTCAGCGTGGTCGCCGGCGGCGTCGTCGCGGTCGTCGCCGGCGGCGCCTTCGTCCACCGGATGCGCCACGCCCACGATCCACTGGTGCCGCCGTCGTTGTTCCGGAGCCGGGCCTTCACCGTCTCGAATCTGGCGACCGTTCTGCTCTACAGCGCGATCGGGCTCACGTTCTTCCTCGTGGCCTACGAGCTCCAGGTCGCGGCCGGGTGGACTGCCCTGCAGGCCGGGATCGCCCTGCTCCCGACCACACTGCTCATGCTGGTGCTCTCGGCCCAGTCGGGGGCGCTGGCCGAGCGGATCGGCCCACGCCTCCAGCTCACCGCCGGTCCGCTCCTCGTCGCGGCCGGCTTACTGCTTCTCACCCGCATCGGGCCGGACGCGTCCTGGGTGCGGGACGTGCTCCCGGGCTCGCTGGTGTTCGGCCTGGGCCTGACCACCTTGGTCGCACCGCTCACCTCGACGGTCATGGGATCGGTCAGCGCCGACCACGTGAGCGTCGCCTCGGGGGTCAACAACGCCGTCGCCCGCACCGCCAGCCTCGCCTCGCTATCGGTGATTCCCGTCGTCTCGGGCCTGACCGAGCGCGACCGGCCCGGCCGGGGTCACCGACGGCTTCCGGACGGCACTCATCATCGCCGCGGCGCTATCCGCCCTCGCCGCGCCGGTCACCTTCGTCGGGCTGGGGGACCACATCCGCTCCCGCCGCTCGGCGCGCCGCCTGCACTCCGCGGTGGACGGCCCGCCGCTGCAGCCCGACCCGGAGCTCTGTCCCGTCTGACCCACCGCCCTCCAACACGGAAGCTGAACGCATACCCGGCACTCGACCCCCACGTCCTGCATCACCCCACCGTCGTCGCGCAGTCGGCGACACGACGCCGACGGACTGAGCGACGTCGTCGATCGGGCCGGCACCGGGCCGACCCGACCTCCATGCGTCAGAGGACCGATCGACCCGGCCGGGCCCATCAGTTGAGGTTGCTGTCGTACGTCAGGAGCACGTTGCCCGAGCCGAAGACGGTCGACCGCGCGAGGTGCAGCGGGACCCGGTCGCCCAGGCCGGAGAACAGCGACCTCCCGCCGCCGAGCAGGATCGGGTTCACGACGACCCGGACCTCGTCGACCAACCCCTGCTCCAGCAGGTTCACCGTCAGCGTCGAGCTGCCGAAGATGGCGAGCAGACTGCCCGGCTCCTCCTTCAGCTTTGCGATCGCCTTGGGCGCGTCGCCGCTGATCAGGGTGGTGTTCTCCCAGGTGGCCTCGGCCAGGGTGTTCGAGACCACGACCTTGCGGATGCCGTTCATGCGCTCGGCGACGATCGGGCTGCCCGCGACTGCGGCGGGAGTCGGCCAGTACGACGCCATGCCCTCGTACGTCCTGCGCCCGAACACGAGCGTGTCGATGTCGTTGAGCTGGCTGATGGCGAACTCGTTGAACTCGTCGTCGACGTTGGGCCAGTCGAACTCGCCGTTCGGTCCCTCGTGGTAGCCGTCGAGGGTCATGACCATGAACGAGATGAGCTTCCTCATTGCCGAACCTCCTGGTCGGGTCGTGCGGTTGCACCACTAGGTCGGAGTGGTCGGCCCGCCTTCGACATCGTCGGGGACGGTGGCCGCACTGTCAGGCACGAGGCACCTGCGACACTCAATCGGATGCCGGCCAGGGCGGCCACCGTCGATACTGGGTGCGTGTCCGCTAGCTGGTTCCGAGTCTTGGCCCAGACGTGCATCGAACCGGTACTGGTCCGGGCCGGGTTCGCCAAGGGTCAGTGGGCTGAGGAGCGGGGAGCTACGGATGATCCGTCTTGCGCGGTGACCTTCTGTGCAGGCCAGACCGACTACGTAGACCGCTACCCACGCCTGGCCGACGACGCATGGCACTCGGACCACACCTACTGCGTCGACATCATCGTCGAAGGCTCGATCCGCCGCGGCATCACCCGCTTGGACGTCGAGTCCGAGTCTCTGGGGCAACTTCTCGAACGTACGGGCCGGCACTCCGATGTCGAGCGCCTTCCGAGGCTGTTGAGGCTGCGGAACCCCGAGCGCGACTTCGAGGACCTGGCCGAGGTCTTGTCCGATCTCTACGCCGTCTCGTCGTAGTCCCATCAACCTCGCGCAGCCCCGCCCACTACGGTCGGACAACAAGGTCGTGGAGATGCGTCGGCGGCGATCTAGGAGCGGCAATGGCCAAGCTGATCTACGTGTCGAACGTGTCCCTCGACGGCTGCACCGAGGACGAACGCGGCGCCTTCGACTGGACCACGCCGGACGACGACGTGTTCGCGTTCATCACCGACCTCATGCGGTCCGTGGGCACCTACCTCTACGGGCGGCGCATGTACGAGACGATGGCCGTCTGGGAGACCGACGCCGCCCTGGCCGCGCAGTCGGACCTCATGGGCGACTTCGCCAACGTCTGGCAGGCGGCGGACAAGGTCGTCTACTCCACGACCCTGGCCGCGGTGTCAACCGCCAACACCCGGCTCGAACGCCACTTCGACCCCGGCGCGGTACGCGACCTGAAGGCCGCGGCCAGAAGCGATCTCCTCGTGGGAGGTCCGAACCTCGCGGCGCAGGCGTTCAAGGCCGGGCTGGTCGACGAGTGCCACCTGTTCATCTGGCCCGTCGTCCTCGGTGGGGGCAAGCCGGCGCTGCCGACCGACACGCGCGCCGAGCTCGAGCTCCTCGACGAGCGCCGATTCGGCAACGGTGTCGTGCACCTCCGCTACCGCCCTCTGTAGGAAGCCACGCTCCGCTTCGACGGGAACGCTCAGGGTGTCTGATGCCTACGGAACGCCCGACCGGCGCATCACAACGTCGAGCGCCGGCCACGGCGGGCCATCGTGGAGAGCTCTGAGCAGCTCTCGCGCTGCTCGTTCGCCGTTCGGGAATTGGTCGCTCGGCTCGAAACGCCACGCTGCCACCGTGGCAAGAACGAGGCACCGGCACTCACGGACCAGTTGCTGATCAGCGCTCGCGTAGCGCTCGCTGACCTGTTCGGGCACGTGGGCGAGGTCGAATTCGACCGGTCCTCGGCAACACGTCTCGAGGTCGATGAACCGCAGCCCGTTCGTCGTGCGCAGCACGTTGCCGGGATGCGGCTCGCCGTGCAGCAGCTGCTCGCCGGCGCCGTGGTCGACGATCGCTCGTTTCAGGTTTCGCAGTGTGGTGCTGAGGAGATCCCGGTCCACGTCGACGAGCAGAGGATCGTCGCAGTTGGCCACGAGTTGTTCAGCTTCCGCGACCCGGTCCGTGAAGTGCGGACACGCGACATCGAGGGTCCGCATGCCGGCGTGCAGCCGCTCGAGCGCATGGGCGTAGTCGGCTGGTGAGACGTCGCCAGACGTCGCAGATTCGTAGTAGGTCCACAGCGTGATCACGAAGCCGTCACGCTCATAGGCGCGCGGCGCCACTCGAGGCTCGAGGGCAGCCACCGGGCTCTCGGCTTCGGCGAGCTGTTGAGCAAGCTCGACTTCGAACCGTGCAACCTCACGCCCTGCATGTGCGACTCGGGCGAAGACGTCACATGGGAGCAGGCGCACCGCGAGCTTGTTCGAGTTGTGAAGAACGATCGCGTCGCCGACTGCCAGGTCAAGCGCCGAAGCGGTCGACATGGCCGCAGCCACCGCGCGCCGAACATCCGATGCGTCGATCTTCACTCACCTCGCTGCCGTACGTCCGCCGTTGCGGAGAACCCAGCACTCGTTTCCGTCGGCAGTCCCACGATGCGGCGTGCTGGGGCACCCTCTGCGAACGTAGTCTCGTCGTGCTCCCGGAGGTTGGGCCATCGAAGAAGGAGCGAGAGTGACGGTTTGGCCGATGGCGTGCCGTCCGGTGACTTGTCGTGGCACGCTGACGATGCAGCGTCCATGACCGGAGATGCTTCGGCCGGTCGGCCGCTGCACGATGTGCAGATCTGGCGTCCGTTCGCGGAGCGTCGCATGCTGGCCCTGTCCGGTCGCACGACGACCTACTCGTTTTCGCCGGTCGACGAGTTCGTGATCGGTACGACGTTCCAGGCGCCGCTCGTCGTGCGGCGTGGGCGCAATCGTCACACGCTCCTCCCGGGCCAGAGCTGTGTGTGGGACCCCGAGCACGTGCACAGTGGTTCCGCTCCCGCCGCGGAATGGTCAGCGCAGCTGGTGATCGTCCCGGCGTGTGAGCTCGTCGGGGCGCTCGACGAGGATGTGTCGCTCGCGTGTAGGCCCGGAAGGATCACGGACGGACGCAGCCGCGGGGTGGTCGCGGCCTTACATCGAGCTATTCGCTCGCGTGATCGTCTCGCGATTGAAGTCGCGCTCACTTCGGTCGCACACACGATGTTCTCGCAGTGCTCGCGTCACCGACCGACGGGGCCACGTGCAGCAGATCAGCGGCTGCTGGCAGCACGGGAGCTGCTCGTGGACCGCTTGGCGGAGAACGTCACGCTTGCCGAGCTGGCGGCGGCCGCGGGCATGGATCGCTTCCATTTCTCGCGGCAGTTCAAGTCGAGTTTTGGACAGCCACCACACGCGTATCGTCTCGGGCTGCGGCTGCTTGCGGCGCAGCGCGCTCTCGAGCACGGCGGTCCGGTCGCCGAGGTGGCGGTGACGTCAGGGTTCTTCGACCAGAGCCACTTGCATCGACATTTCCAACGGCGCTTCGGGCTGTCGCCCGCTCGCTACGCCGCTGCGTTCGCTCGGCCGGCGCCCGCCGAGGACTCCGGGTGACTCGTCTTACGGCAGGCCCGCGTGACGGGGTTCGATGTCTTTGTCCTTCGGGCCGAAGACCCAGTCGCGCGTGCTGTCGATGAAGTCGTTCGGGAATCCGGCAGTGAACGGCGCCGTCTCCTCGAGCCTGGAGACAGCGTCGGGAGCGAGGGCAAGACCGATGGCACCGAGGTTGTCGTTCAGCTGTGTGAGCGTGCGTGCTCCGATGATCGGGTGCATCGCCGGTGATCGGCTCATGGTCCAGGCAAGCGCCACGGCGGCCGACGTCGTGCCGATCTCGGTGGCGACCGCGTCGACGGCGCGGGCGACGTCGAGATCGTGCTCAGAGATCGAATCGGGGGCGACGCGGCTACGGCCGATCGGCGCGTCGCCCATCGTGAACTTGCCGGAGAGAACTCCGCCAGCGAGCGGTGACCACGCGGCGACGGACATGCCGAACGCCTCGGCCATCGGGAGGAGCTCGCGTTCGATGTCGCGTTGCAGCAGGCTGTAGGGCACTTGTAGTCCGGCGAAGGCCGTCCAGCCGCGCCAGTCAGCCAACGTCTGGGCCCGGGCAACCAGCCAAGCGGGAGTATCGGAGACGCCGATGTAGAGCACCTTGCCGGCGCGGACCGCGTCGTCGAGGGCCCGGAGCGTCTCCTCCATCGGGGTGTGCCTGTCGTGGATGTGCACCCAGTAGATGTCGAGGTAGTCGGTCTTGAGGCGTCGCAGGCTGGTCTCCAGCGACAGTCGCAGGTTCTTGCGGTGACTGCCCGCCGCGTTGGCGTCCGATGGGTCGCGGCTGACGGTGAACTTGGTGGCGAGGACGAAACGATCGCGGCGTCCGTTGAGCACCTCACCGAGGATCTCTTCGCTGGCGCCGCCGCGGTAGTTGATCGCGGTGTCGATGACGTTGCCGCCAGCTTCGGCGTAGGCGTCGACCATTCGTCGGCACTCTTCGAGTGGCGCTCCGACTCCTCCGTGTTCCCCGAAGGTCATCGCCCCCAGGAAGAACTTCGAGACGCGCAGCCCGGTGCGGCCGAACAGTTGGTAAGGCATGTTCACGAGTGGCCGCCGGGCTCGGAGAAGGCTGCAGTAGCGAGCTTCTGCATCTCGATGATGGAGACGTCGCGGACGTGCTGGGTGAGGCCCCAACGATGGCCGTACGGATCGAGGATCTGACCGTCACGCTCACCCCAGAACACGTCCGCCAGAGGCCGTACCACCGTGGCGCCGGCGCGCACGGCACGGTCCCACACGCGGTCGATGTCATCGAGGTGCAGGTAGATCGCGCCGTATGTGCCGTCGAGGTGTCGTGGGCCGAACGAGGTCATCTCCGGGAACTCATCGGCGAGCATGACGGTCAAGTCGCCGAAGCCCAGCTCCACGTGGATCAGCTTGCCGTCCGGGAGCGTGATGCGGCTGCGCTCCCGAGCGTCGAGGGCTTCGGCATACCAAGCTGAGGCCTCACCTGCGCCGTCGACTGTCAGATGGATCGTGTGTCCAGTGATCGCCACGTCAGTCCCACTTCGTCCTTGGAGGTCCGTGTCCCAAGTGTCTCTAGTCGAGGCGCGAACCCGGCGTCTTGTACGCGATTGGCGCGATCGCTCGAGACGCGTCGGGCCGGGATCTGAAGACTCCTCGTCACGGCCACCTCGGACAGGGGTCATCCGCGGTCCTTGCCAACTCATGCGCCCCCAGGGCATCCTGCTGGCGATGCTCGTCATTCCGACATCCAGCCCGTGGCGGCGCTTGCTCGACATCGGCCATGATCTTGGTTTCGGCGTGCGATCGAGCGAGAACGCGAGACGTCTGGCGGAGATCCCCATCTTCAGTAGCTGCCTACCCCGCGATCTCGTGATCGTCGGCAGGCTGGTCGAATGTATCGACGTGCCGACCGGAACCGTCCTTCAGGACGAGGGGCGGCCCGGCCGTGCGTGGTACGCGATCAGGTCGGGCACCGCGGCGGCCATGCGGGACGGTCAGCCGCTGGCGTTGCTCGAGACCGGCGACTGGTGGGGTGAGGCCAGCCTTCTGTGCGGCCGCTGCGCCGAAGTCTCGATCGTCGCGATCACGGACATGTCGCTCGTCGTCGCCGACAGGGCCCACTTCGACATGCTGCTCCGCCAGGTTCCGCTGGTGTCGGACCGGCTGCTCGCCGAGCGGCCAGTCGCCCCGCGCCGTGGGAGAGCTCCCCGGGCGACGCGGTCACGTCCTGAGCGTGTCACGCAGCCCGAGACCGCAGCAGTGTTCCTCGAGCAGACGTAGGTCGTCGCTCGTGACCAGGCCGCTGATGATCGCATGCTCGACCAGGAGGGCACGACGATCCTGAGCGCTCTCCCCACGACTGCCCTTCAGGTTGCGGAGACCGAGGTGACTCAGCTTCTGGCAGAGGTAGTCGAGCTTGCGGTTGAGCTTGGGCAGAGACCATCCCAACCGTCGAGCGACCGACTTGGTCGGCGGAATGCTGGCGGCGGTCGCCAGCCGGGGCCGCAGCCGTGTCTCCGCCAGCGCAGCGATCAATAGGCGCTGTTCCCGGGTCAACAACGGCAGCGGCTGCGGCGTGCAGAGATCGTCGTCCACGAGCTCGGCCATGATCGATGGCGGCCCGACGACATCGACGATCGTTCCGCTGAGCAGATACGTGGTCGGGCCCGCGATGAACTCGATATTGAACCGGCCGTACGTGATCGGCAACGACTGACCGCAGTCGACAGTGTGCACGGAGCGGCTGTTCAGGTCCCGGACAAGGAGGAGGGTATTCGGTGTGAGATTCCGGCAGCCACCACATGGCGTCGCGGTAGCTGAGTTGGCCCACGTGAGCCAACATGAACGGACTCTCGTCCATCTCGAGGTTCCCGTGCCGCCCGAAGAGAAAGGTAGCCGACGGATCCACCGCATATAGCTCGTCCAGGAACTCGACCTCTAGTCCGGCTGGGCCCGAGCGCTCCTCGTCTGCGGCGATGTGTGGATCCTCAGCAAGCATCATCGCATTCACGGTCGCATGATCCGTCATGCCCCGCAAAGGCGCCGCAACGAGCCTGCCCCGCCGGGGGCCGGGACCGGGTGTCCCCTAGTGGCAGGCCGCTCCGAAGGCGTGGAACGTCGACCCGTCGAAGTCCCAGTTGCCCGACACCCCGATGAACACGGTGTCGTCGACGACGGCCGCGCCGCCCGATGTCGCCTTCGGAAGCGCGAGCTCTGACAACAGCTCACCGGTCGCGGTCGCCACGATCTCCACCCGCGGACCGACAGGCACGAAGGCCACCTCGCCCGCGATCGTCAACGGCGCGAACACCCACGTCGACAGCTGACGCTCCCAGAGTTGCTCGCCGGTGCGGACGTCGACGGCGGTCAGCACGGAGGTGGGGACGAGCTCACCCTGGCTCCCCAGTTCGGCGATCATGTCGAGGGGTGCGCCCGGCGCCGCGGCTTCGGCCCCGGGAGCCGCGCTCACGGCATTGTTCCCGACGGTCAGGAGCACCTCGTCGGACACGGAGAGGTCGCCCATGATGCCTCCCTGCAGGCTGCCTGGCCCGACCCTGACCTGCCAGACGATCGTGCCGTCGTCGCGATCGAGCGCGGTCATCAACCCGGATTTCTGCCCGACGACGACGAGCGACGGCTCGTCCTCGTGGCGGCCGTCGACCAGCACCGGGCTGGTCGACACGTCGAAGTCCCACCCCAATGCGGGATGCGCCACGGCCCAGGCGTCGTCAGGCAGCAGCTCGGCGCACCCAGCGCGGCTGCCCGGTATCGAGGTCGAGGGCCACGACCGAGTTGGAGCCGTCGCTGGTGGGCAGGCTGTAGTTCTGCCCGGTACCGGCGAAGACGGTGCGCGTCGCCGGGTCGACCGACGGAGCGGTCCACACGCCGGCGCCCGTCGAGCCCGGCGGCGCGGTGAAGTACCGCCACATCAGCTTGCCGGTTCGCAGGTCGACGGCCGCGATGCTGCCCCGGAAGGAGTAGTCCCCGGCACCGGTCACCGCCTCGCTCGACGCTTGGCCGACGACGACGATGCCGTCGACCACGATCGGCGACGAGAACGCATCCGATCCCAGGCTCGTCGCCAGCGGCGTCCGCCAGGCGATGTCACCGCTCCGCCGGTCGACCGCCGACAGGGTCGACCCCCCACTGTCCAACGTCACGATCTTGTCGCCGGCCAGCATCGGCGAGGAGTAGCCCGCGATCTCGGGCACGTGCCATTCGACCGAGCCTGTCGTCTGGTCCAACGCCCACAGGCCGTCGACGGAATGGACATAGACCGTGCCCTCCGCGATCACCGGCGAACCGAAGACCGCTCCGGTGGTCTGTTCCCAGCATTGATGCAACCGGCTCGCGGTGCTCGGAGCCATGGGCGGGGCTGCGCCGTGCGCATCGGTGCCGTTGCCGATGCTGGTCCAGCGCTCTGCGCTGGCCGCCGTCGTCGGCTCGGCGCCGCACGCCGCGGCCCCAGCCAGCAGGAGCATCGCCGACGCAAGGCAGACGACGTGGCGTCGGGTCCTGGTGAGTCGCATGTTCAGAGTGGTCCATTCCCGTGCTTCCGCGGAACCTGTTCCTCGCGTTTGGTCTCGAGCATCGCCAGACCCCGCACGACCATCGGTCGGGTCATGCCGGGATCGATGACATCGTCGATGAGTCCTTCACTGGCGGCGAGCAACGGATGCACCAGGGAGTCTCGATAGCGCTCGACCAGACCCTCGCGAGCGGCGCCGACATGGCGTGCTGCGGTGCCAGCTATCTCCCGTCGATGCACGATCTCCACGGCGTGTTCGGGCGCCATGATGATGATCTCGTTTGACGGCCAGGCGAAGCTGCAGGTCGGCACCGATCGACTTCGAGTCCATGACGATGTAGGCACCACCGACGGCCTTCCGAAGGATGACCGAGATACGAGGAACTGTCGCCTCGCAATAGGCATAGAGGAGCTTCGCCCCGTGTCGATGATCGCCGCGCACCTCTTGCTCCGAGCTCGGCAGGAAACCCGGGACGTCGACGAGCGTCACGATCGGTACGTTGAAGGCGTCGCACGTCCTGACGAATCGGGCTCCCTTCTCGGACGCGGCGATGTCCAGGGCACCGGCCAGGAAAGCCGGCTGGTTGGCGACGATGCCGACCGGGCGACCGTCGATGCGACCGAACCCGCAGACGAGGTTGGGCGCCCAGTCGGGGCCGCTCTCGAGCAACGGGCCGTCCGTGTCCAACACGTCGTCGATGACCTGGTGGACGTCGTAGGCGGAGGTCGACGATGCCGGCACGGCCGCAGCCGCCCGCTCCGAACGTCGATCCGGTCGGTCGGAGGTCGCGAACCGGGGCGCCAGCTCCTGGTTATTGGACGGCAGGTGCTGGAGCAGGCTGCGAGCGCCGTCGAAGCAGCCGGCCTCGTCGTCGTACAGGAGGTGGCACACACCCGACCGCGTCGCATGGCCGATGGCCCCACCGAAGGAGGCCTCGTCCACGATCTCACCGGTGGCGCCGGCGACGACCGGGGTCCGGTGACGAACATGCGTGACCGGTCGCGGTCCATGAGGACGAAGTCGGTCAGGGCGGGGCGTACGCCGCACCCCCGGCGCAGGGACCGAGCACGATGCTGATCTGGGGGATGACACCCGAGGCGCGGACGTGACGCCGGAACACGTTCCCGTAGCCGGCCAACGCCATGGGGCCCTCATCGAGACGGGCGCCGCCCCCGTCGAAGATCCCGATCACGGGCGAGCCGGCCGCGGTGGCGAGGCGCAGGGTCTCGCACACCTTGTCGGAGAACACCAGTCCCTGTGACCCTCCGAAGACCTCGCGATCCTGGACGAAGACGAACACCTGGCGCCCGTCGACGGTGCCGAACCCGGCCACGACGCCGTCCGTGTACTCGCGACGGGAGGTGAGCCCTCGCCCCGATCCGCGCCGGAACAGCCCGAGCTCGACGAACGAGTCGCTGTCGACCAGCGCGTCGAGACGCTGGCGGCTGGACGACCCGGGCTCGTCCCCGCCATGTCCGCGCATCGCCGCCAACCGCGCCGTCGCCAGCCAACGGCGGTCCGCCGCCCGGTCGCGGGGACGGGGAGGCAGCCCTGTCGTGAGGGCGGAGGCGTCGGTGTGGAGCGCCGGGCGCGGCTCCGGCCCGACCCAGATTCCTCTCGGGCCAGGCGAACGGTCGCACGGTCGTGGGGAACGTCTCCGTCATCTCGGTCATCGGCTCGCCCCGGCGACGTGCGGTTGCAGGCGACGCAACTCGGCCGGGTCCTCCAAGCTCCGGTAGGTGATGGACGGATGGCGCCGGCGCACCAGCCCGCGGAAGGCGTGCGAGCAACCCACCTCCACGAGGTCGGTCACGCCGAGGTCGGCCAGAGCGTCGACGGCGTCGCTCCAGCGCACGCAGGCGGTGAGCGACGAGACCAGGTTCGAGCGGATCACGTCGGGGTCGGTCGTGACCACGGGGCCAGGTCCTGACACGACCGGCGTGTCGGTGTGCCGTACCGGAGCCCGATCGACCGCGCCACGCCACGCGGGCAGCGACGAAGCCATGAGGGGCGAGTGGTACGCATCGCCGACCGCGAGCGCTCGGCACCGCACGCCGCGGGCACGGAGTGCGTCGTGCACGCTGGCCAACTCGTCGAACGACCCCGAGACGACCAACCTCGTCGGCTCGTTCACCACCGCCACGACGACGTCCGTACCGCTCTCCGCCAGCAGGCCGATCAGCTCACTCTCGGACGGCCCGTTCACGGCGAGCATGCCGCCCCGGGCGCGGCGCGTGGACATCGCCCGGGCTCGGCGCGACGAGAGGACGAGGGCCTCGTCGGGGCGAGCGCGCCGGCGCCGGCCAGCGCCGACAGCTCGCCCGCGCTGTGACCGGCGACCCCGGCGACGTGCTCCGTCCGCAGGTCGAGGCACTCCAACAGGGCGAGGTTCCACGCGGTGACGACGCACTGCGCCCGGGCGGTCGAGATCAACTCGGCCTCGGGTCCTGTGGCGCACAGCCGGAGAACGTCGAATCGCAGGTGCCGGCTCGCCAGCTCGAGGGCCGCGCGGACCGGGGGAGCACATGGAGGTGGGCGGCGCCGATGCCCACCCGTAGCATGCCCTGACCCGGGAAAGGAGTCCGAGCCGGGCAGGTCCGGTGCTAGTCGTCGAGCGCGGCGTGGCGTGGCCGACTCGCTCACCAGTGCTCCCACCGCGTCACCTCGCACGCCATGCGTCGCGGGGACGGCCCGACCTCCCGGGACAGGTGAGCCACCGGCAGCAGCCCGACCTGGGTGACTGACCAGGGAATGCCGAGCAGCTCGCCCACCTGTCGCTCGTAGGGGACGTGCATGGATGTGATCGCGGAGCCCAGCCCCCGACTGCGCAACGCGAGCTGGAGGGACCACATGGCAGGGAAGATCGAGCCGAAGTAGACCGCCTGGCGTACGAGGCCCATCGAGCTTCGGACGCACCGGCTCGGCTCCCCGAAGGCTGGTGTGACCGGTCGCTTCCAAGGATTCGAAGCTCGCCCGCAAGCGTCGGTCGATCGCCTCGGCCCCAGGCGGGCGACCCTGGAGACACGGCACGATCAGAACGGGAATCTCCGCGAGGTGCTCGACGAGGAAGCGAGCGGACAGGAGGTTGTTGTCCGGACCCCGCCCTTCGGCCGCGGCCGCCCGCGCTCGCCGTCCTGCCCGGTTCGACGTCATCGACAGGTAGTGCTCCCAGGCCAGGCGATAGAAGTGGGCGATCCCCTCCTTGACGGCCGGGTCGGTCACGACCACCCATCGCCAGGACTGCCGGTTGGATGCCGTCGGCGCGTGCACCGCGATCTCGAGGCACTCCTCGATCGTCGCCCGGTCGACGGGTCGACGGAGATCGAGTGATCGCCTCGCCGCTCGCGTGCAGGTCAACAGTCGGTCGACCGTCGCCAGGTCGAACGGAGCCGGCCGGGTCGTCGCCGAAGTGGTCACGGTCATCGCCGAACTCCTGGGGCTAGGGACGGGTCAGCACGACACATGCCGCGCCTCCGCTCGTCGTGGTTGCGTTGATGGCAACGGCGCCCGGGGGCAGCGGGGTCGGGTGGGTCACCAGATTGACGTTGCCGATCACGTCGGCGACGTTGGCGGTCGGAGCGAGCACGCCGGTGCGCAGAGCGCTCGCGGCCGCCAGGACCCCGGCGAGTCCGCTCGTTCGCGGCGCAACTGCCGGTCGCTCCCTTGAGCGACGTGACCAGAGGCCCGTGTCCGAGGACGCGCTCGATGGCCTCCGCCTCGGCTGCGTCTCGCGCGGCCACTCCCGACGCATCGGCGACGACCGCCGCCGGCGGCCGGCCACCGAGGCCGGATCGCTCGAGGGCCAGCGCGAGCGCCCGGCCGAGGCTCGCTCGGGCGGTCCGGGCCCGGCCCGGAGGCCCGGGTTGCGAGGTGACGGCGGAGCCGCTGATCGTCGCATAGGGATCGACGCCCCGTTCGGCGGCACTCGCCGCCGACTCCACCAGGATCGCGACCGCGGCGGCCGCGGGGACCGAGCCGTTCGCCCTCGTGTCGAACGGGCGGGCGACGTCGTCGGTGACCGCTTCCGTCGCCAGCAAGACCTGCAGACCGGTCGGATACAGCTCGTCGGAGCCGACCACGAGCACGAACCGGGCCCGACCACTGGCAACGAAGGCGACGGCGTACCTCAGCGCGATCAGCCCCGAGATGTCCCCGGTGGTGATCGTCGTGGTCGGGCCCTTGAATCCCAGGCTGGTGCAGACATGGCCGGCGGCCGCGTTCAACGTCGTGTTCGGGAAGAGCAGGAGGCTCGGACGGTCCGGCGCGGCGAGCACGCCCAGCTCGAACTCGGTGTTCACCCGACCCGGCCCCGTGCCGGTCCCGAAGAACACGCCGCAGGCGGCGAGCTCGTCGCGGCCGGGTCGGTAACCACCGTCGTTCAGCGCGTCGCGCGCCGCGACGACCGCTTGGCGCGCAGCAGGTTGTCCATCTGCCGCCAGAGCTTCGGCGCGGCGACGCCGCGGGGCGACAGGGACTGGTCTCGAACACCGGACATCCCTCGCTCGGACCGCCCTCCACGAGCATCCGAGACGGTGCGAACGCCTCGCCGCTGCACAGCCGTTCCATCCATGTGTCGACGCCGACGCCGAGGTGTCCGACGGCTCCGAGGCCCGAGACCACCACCGGCTCCTGCCCCGCGACGCCGCTGCGTGGCCTGGCCCGTGCCGCGCTCCCGATGATCAACGAGGCGTTGTTGCCGCCGAAGGCGTAGTTGTTCGTGAGGACGACCGAGAGCTCGGCCTCGCGGCTCTCGGTCGGGCATGAGGTCGAGGGTGTCCTCGCGCCCGGGCGGGACGTTGACGGTGGGGGGCAGGCGCCCGTCCCGCAACGCGAGCACGCACGTGATCGCCTCGATCGCTCCCGATGCCCCGAGCGTGTGGCCGACCTGGGACTTCGTGCTCGAGATCGGCACATCACCCACCCGGTCGCCGAAGAGGGACACCATCACCCGCCGCTCCATCCGGTCGTTCGCGGGCGTTCCGGTGCCGTGACCGTTCACGTAGTCGATGTCGGCGACGGACAGGCTGGCCTGAGCAAGTGCCGCGGAGACGGACCGCAGTGCCCCGCGGCCCGTGGGATCGGGGTGCGGTCGGATGGTGGGCGTCGGCGGCGAGCCCATACCCCAACACGGCCGCCAGCGCGGTCGCGCCCCGGCGCTCGGCATCACCGGCCCGCTCCAGCACCAGGAACGCTCCGCCCTCCCCGAGGTTCAGGCCGGCCGAGACCGCGTCGGGCGCGCACGCCGTGGGGCTGAGCGCCTGCAGGCCGCTGAAGCCGGCGTAGGTGGCGAACTGGATCGCGTCGGCTCCCCCGACGATGGCGACGTCGGCCTCACCGTCGTCGAGCAGGTCGGCACCGAGTCCGATGGCGTTGGTGCTGGCGGCACAGGCGGTCGAGATGACGATACGCCGGCCAGCTCGCGCCCACCAGATCGCCGACCGTGTCTGCGAGGGTCTCCATGAGGACCAGCGGCTCGTCGCCGAGGCCGAGGTTGCCCTGGCACCGCCCGGCCACCACGGCCATGCGGCCGCGGTCCACAGCGGCGTCGGTCAGTCCCGCCCGCGCCACCGCCTCGAGGGCCGCGACCACGCCGAGCTGGGTTCCTCGGTCGAGGCGGGGCAGCGCAGCGGGGACCCGCGCGCTCAGGACGGCGTCGTCCACCTCGCCCGCGACGGCGTAGCGGTGAACGCCGAGACGTCGAGCCCGCGGGCGGGGCCGAGTCCGCACTTGCCGGCGAAGACATGGTCCCCAAACGCCCCGATGTCGGCGCCGAGCGCGGCACACCACGCCCATGCCGGTGATCACCACTGTGGTGTCTTCCATGTCGGTGCCTCGTCCGCCGCTCAGATGATCGGGACGTGCCAGCTGGCGGGCGTGATGTAGGGCGACGACGCCGTGCGCACGGTCGTGCGGTCGCCGTGCGCCTTGCGCAGGGTCAGCTCCAGGCCGGATGCCGCCAGGCTGGCGTCGATGCGTGCCAGGCCGATGCAGCCTCCGACCTTCGGGGAGCGAATGCCGTGGACGACCGTGCCCACGACCTCCTCACCCACGACGAGGTCGTCGCCGCGGTCGGGGAGCGCAGGACCGATGAAGCCGATGGTCAGCAGGCGGCTAGGTGCCGCAGCGACGGCACGCACGGCCTCGTGTCCCAGGAACGTGGGTTTGCCCAGATCGACGAGCCAATTGAGGCCGGCGCTGACGACGGAGTCGTCCGCCAACAGCTCCAGCTCGAGCACCGGCTGGCGCACCTCGATCATCGCCCGCTGGATGTCCACGACGGACACCCGCTGGGCCAGCTCGTCCAACGCTCGATCGAGCTCCTCGAGCATGGCTCGCGGGCAACGGATCTGGTATCCGTACTCGGCCGTGTAGCCCAGACGGCTGAACACGACGGGATGGTCCCGCCACGTCAGCGAGGCGACGCCCTCGAAGGGGAGGCTGGCCAGGCCCGGGTCGAGGATCTTGCCGATCACGGACCAGGCGTACGGACCTTCCACCGTCACCACGGCGGTGCCCTCGGTGTCGTCGCCGATCTCGATGCCGGGCCATGCGTGCGCGGTCAGGAGGCGTCGGACGTGATCGGCTCGGCCGAAGCCGGTGCAGATCTCGACGGCGTCGTCGCTGAGGTTGCAGTGCACGACGTCGACCGGATGTCCGACCTCGTCGACGATCAGCGTCGAGATCGCCTGATCTGGGCCGATGAACTCGATGTCGCGGGCGACGATCGAGTTCACGAACCCGTGCGCGTCGGGACCGACCACGCGCAGCACTTCGACGCTGTCGAGCGTCGCGAGCCGACGCCGTCGCGGAGCGCCAGGTACCCGACGTCCTCGCCGGTCGAGAACGGGTCACCGGCGTGAGTCTCGTTCGGTGCAAGAGAGGTGGTACTCACGAGCGGTCTCCTTCGTGGACTGATGGCATCGCAGTGGCGGTGGTCGCGTCGAACGCAATGGACAGAGTTCCCTCGGCCACCGTGACCCCGTCGACGCGGAGGACGGCCCGGAACTCGTGCAACGTGGCGCGGCTGCCGCCACTGGGCGACACCTCGATGGTCACGGAGTCGCCGGGACGAACGACGGCGCGAAAGCGGAACCGCTTCACGCCGACGAGATAGCCGATGCCCGAGGCGAGGCCCTGCCCGGAGTCGAGGGCCAGATAGACGCCCGCCGCCTGCGCCGCGGATTCGATGAGCAGGACACCTGGCGCTATGGGGTTGCCCGGGAAATGGCCGGCCAACGACCAGTCCCCCTGCGAGATGCACCTCATCGCCACCAGCCGGCGACCGGGCTCCACGGTCAGGACTCTGTCGAGCATCAGGAACGGCCACCGGTGCGGGAGGAGGCGCGCCAGCTCGTGCGCCTCCATCCGTCCAGACGTGGCGCTCGTCGTGGCCGGGGCGAGGACGTCAGTCACCGTCGCCCCGCTCGATGCGGTCGACGAGCGTGTTGATCGACCCGAAGACCTCCATCTCGTCGTCGTTGATCGAGACGAAGAACTGTTCTTCGATCCCGATCATCAACTCCAACGCGTCGATGCTGTCGAGCTCGAGACCTCGTCCGAAGAGTGGTTGGTCGTTCGTGATCCAGCCGGGATCGACGGACAGATCTAGCTGCTCGACCACGATCTCGGAGACTCTCCGACACGTTTCTTGACGGCTCAGTGCGGCCTGTTCCAGCGCTTCATGCGTCTGCATTTACGTCGTCCTCTCCGGCCTAGTAGATGAACTGGCGGCTCATGCCGCCGTCGACGATGATCGTTTCACCAGTGATGTACGACGCCTTATCCGACGCCAGGAATGCCACGACATTGGCGACCTCTTCCGGGCGTCCGAACCGGTTCATACCGATACAGTTCTTGTACAGATCGAGGTGCTCAGAGGGGATGGTTCGCAGCATCTCGGTATCGATGAGACCGGGGGCCACCGCGTTGACCCGCACACCGAAACCGACCGCCTCACGTGCCATCGACTTTGTGAGCGCGATCAATCCACCCTTGGCGGCCGAGTAGTTGGCCTGTCCCTCCCAACCAAGGATTCCGATGAGGGACGACACGTTGACGATCGAGCCGCTCTTCTGTGACGCCATCATCTTGAGGGCGTCGCCGCACAGCGGAAGGCGCCGACCAGATTGACCTGGACGACCGAATCGAACTTGGCGGTGCTCATCATCAACGTGTAGCCGTCGTTCGTTATCCCGGCGCTGTTGACGAGGACATCCAGGCGGCCGAACGTGGATCGGATCTGCCAGAAACATCTGCCTGACGGATCGATCGTCCGTGATGTCGGCGTGCACGTACATCGCGTCCGCTCCCGACGACTCGACCACCAGGGCCGTCTCCTTGGCAGCGGCCTCGTTGCTGCTGTAGTCGGACCACGACCGTCGCGCCGGGCTCGGCGAGCGCCGCCGCGACCGCCCGGCCGATTCCACCGCTGCCCCCGACGACGAGCGCGACCGCGCCGGTCGAGGGACTCGCGGTCACCATTCGATGCTGGCGTCGCCAGGATCTGCTCAGTCGGTTCAACCACGCTCCCGACTAGAGCACGATGTGGGCCGTTCGGAAATGGGCATCGCTGCCCAAACCGTTGGGCAGCGATGCCCATTGCGAGGCCATGTGTTCAGCAACCATGCTTCGCGCATGACTGATCAGGCGTTGGCCCTCGATGAGCTGGTCAGCACGTATGAACACGCCTGGAATTGCGACGATGACTGCGTTCGACGCGGCCTCTTGGACCGGATCTGGACGGAGTCGTCTCGATTCAAGGATCCGGCTGCGGAATGCCGTGGGATCGACGAGCTGAGCGACTACATAGGGCGTTGTCGTGCGCGGCCTCGAGGGTTCGCGCTCGAGATCACCACTGGCCCGGACTGGATCGGCGACGAGCTGCACTTCGGCTGGACGGTCTATGCCGGTACCGCCACCGTACGGTCCGCCGCTCCGATCAAACTGCTGGCCGGTTCGGACCGCGCCCAGCTGGATGCCGACGGCAAATTTGCTCGCCTCGTCGGCGAGTGGGAGCGCAGACGAGACCGGGGCCGGCGAAATCCCCGCTCCGGATGAGCGAGCGCGTCCACGCCGAGGTCGCCATCGTGGGCGGCGGCTTCGCGGGAGCCACCATCGCCACCGTGCTGGCCCGACGCGGTCTCGCGCGTGGCCGTGCTGGAGAGACAGGAGCGCTTCCACGACCGCGTGCGCGGCGAGTGGATCGCCCCGTGGGGGGTTCGGGAGGCGGACCGACTCGGTGTGCTCGGGGATCTCGAGAACACGGGGGAGCCATCGGGTCCGGACGCTCGACGTCGTCGACGGCCTCTTCCCGGATGGACCACCGCTTCACGTCGATCTCGCCACCTGCGTCCGCGGCACCGACGGAGCACTCGCCTTGCGCCACGAAGTGGCCTGCGAGCAGCTCCTGGCGGCAGCGCGTGCGGCCGGCGCCCTCGTGTACCGGGGCGTGTCGATCGACGAGATCTCGACCACCGGCCCCGCGGTCGTACGCGCCGGACACCCGGCCGGCCGGCTGAGGGTCGAGGCCGGCGTCGTCATCGGTGCGGACGGGGGACGGTCGCTCGTCCGCCGCAGCGCCGGGCTCCCCTTCGCCCTCCAGGAGACCACCCTCTGGGGATCGGGGCTGCTGGTCGACGGCCTGGATGCGTGGGACGACGACACCAGCCTGATCGTGTCGACCGACTGCGCGATGTCGTACCTGATCCCGCAGGGTGCCGGCCGGGCTCGGCTCTACCTGAACCTCGGTCCCGACGCCGGTCCCCGTGCGCTCGGCGCGGACAAGGCCGCCGGTCTGCTCGACCAACTGCGCCAGGCGATGCCGCCGGGGGTCCTCGACCTCGCGGTTCCCGCCGGACCGTGTGTCATCAGACCCTTCGCCAACGGCCGCGTGGCCGATGTGGCCGCGGCCGGTGCCGTGCTGATCGGAGATGCGGCCGGGTTCACGAACCCGATCGCGGGCCAGGGCCTCTCCATGGCCCTCCGGGACGTTCGACTGGTGCGTGACTCGCTGACCGGCCCACGCCGCGACCTGACGTTCGGTCGGTATCGCCGGGAGCGGCAGCAGCGGTTCGACCGACTGTCCGCAGCGGTGGCGCTGCACATCGAGATGCTGGCCTCGTTCGGTCGCGCCGGCGAGGCCCGACGCACCGCCGCCCGGCAGGCGATCGGACGGGACCCTCGTCTGGCGCAGCTCGCGCTCGCGCCATTCCGGGGCCCGGACCTGCTCTCGGTCGGGACCAGCGATGTCGCAGCCGCGGTCGCGGCCCTCCCCTGAGCCGGGTCACACGGCCCGGCGGACGAGACGGTGAAGGCGGTTGCCCGCCGCGACCGCGGCGACCGCCGCGAAGACGAGCACGACCGCCGTCGGGGCGAGCCACTCCCTGGCCGGGCTGCCAGCCTGCGCCGCACCGAGCGCGTCGACGGCCCAGGCGTGGGGCGTGGCGTGGCCGATCGTCCGGAGGGCCGGCGGGACGATCTCGAGCGGCCAGAGACAACCGCCGAGCATCGCGAGCACGAACGCGACGGGCCCGGCGACGGTGCTCCCGGAGGCCGAGGACGGCAACAAGCTCCCGGTCAAGGCACCGAGACAGCCGGCCGACAGCCCGATCGCGGCTGTGACCGCGACGACCGGGATCGGGCGGGACCACGAGACGCCCAGCAGCACGGTCGCTCCGGCGAGGATCAGGAGGGCCTGGACGACGGCGAATCCGCCGATCCCGAGGGCGAACCCGCCGGCGACCTGTCCCGGCGATGCCGGTGTGGTCCGCAGCCTGGCCAGGATGCCGAGCTCCCGGTACATCGAGAGGAGCGACGACTTCGCCATCGAGTTCATGAACGTGAACAGGACCGTCGTGCCGATCACGGCGCCCGCGAGGGCGTCGTTGCGGCGGCTCCCGGGGTCGTCCTGCAACCGCCCGTCTCGGCTCCCCAGCGCCGCGTTGGCGCGATCGTCGGCCTCGCTGAGACCGCGGCCGAGCGGGTCGTCCGGGCGGATCGTCTGCCCCACGACCACGATCGCCGCGGTCTCGGCGACCGCGTCCTCGACCGCCGCGCGCACGCCCCCCGGCACCGCCACCCCGGGCGGCCCCACCAGCACGACGCGGGACGGCCCCCTGCCGGGGTCGTTCACCGCGGCGGGAACGACGACCGCCGCGGTGACCTCCTGCCGCCGGACCGCCCGGTCGGCCGAGGAACGGTCAGCGAAGTGCCTGACCACGACCGTGGCGTCCACCGCCAGGCGCTCCTCGAGCACCGAGGACACGGCACCCGGCTCGTCGATGACGACCCCGACGACCTCCGTTCCGTCGCCCGCGGCCGCGTAGATCGGGCCGAGGACGGCCACGATCGCCAGGGGCAGCACGAGCGTGAAGAACAGGCCCACCGGATCCCGGCGGATGAGCCGGCGATCCAGCCACGCCAGGCCGAGGATCGTCCTCACCTGGTGCGCTCCGCCAGGCCGACCGTGGTGATCAGCAACACCGCCCCGAGGCCGAGGAGGAGGGCCAGGTCAGTCCAGATGGCCCGCAGGCCCGCGCCGTCGACGGCGAGCTTCGCGAAGGCGTCGAGCGCCCGCGTCGTCGGCACGAGCCCGGCGCCCGGCGGGCGGCCCGTCGATCCGGGAGGGGTGAACGATCCGCTTCCCAGTGCCAGCAGGAACGCGACTGCCGTGGTCGCCACCTGCGCCTGAGCCGAAGTACGCACGACGGTCGCCACGAGGGCGGCGATGCCGGTGAAGCAGACGAGGACGGCGAGCACCAGCGGGACGACAGCCGCGGGCGGCCCCCAGCTCCGGTCGAACACGAGTCCCATGGTGACGGCGGTCGCGCTCAGCGAGAGCCCGCCGACCGCGACGCCCGCCGCCGCTCGCCCGACGAGGACCGCGGACAGGGGAGCCGAGGTGCTCACGAGCCGGCCGACGATGCCGCGCTCCCGGTCGACGACGTGGACCTGGGCCCCGAAACCGAGGGCGAGCAGCACGAAGAACAGCCCGATGGCCGGCCCGTAGTGCGCTGCCGCGTCCAGGCGGTGGCCGCTGGCCGACTCTAGGGTCAGCGCCATCGGCCACGCCTCACCGATGCCGGCACCGCCGTCGGCCGCCGTGACGCTCTCGGCCCAGGCTCGCACGGCGAACTGATCGACGACCAGCGTCGCCAGGTCGGTGCCCAGCGTGGCCTCGTGAGGTGGGATCACCTCGATCGTGGCGCGCCCCTCCGTCGCCACGGACTCACTCAGGTCGCGAGGAAGCACGATCACCGCCGAGACCGCACCGCGGTCGAGCGCCCGCCGGGCAGGCCCGATCTCGACGAGGCGGACGTCCACCCGGTCACCGAGCGCGGGAGCCTCCAGCGTCGTCGTCGATGAAGGCGCGGGCCACCGGCCCGCCGTCGTCGTCGACGACCGCCCAGGTTGTCGTGAGCTGGGGCCCGCCGCCCAGGGCCGCGGTGACGAGCACGGCCACGAGCGCCGGCAGGACCAGGGCCGTGACGACCGCCAGCGGCTGCCGGTACCAGCGCCGGAGGTCGAGCACGGCGGACGCGGCGGCCACGGCGGACCAGCGGATCACCACGACGGGGGGTGGACCGGACGTCTCCCGACCCTGCGGCGCGGTGGCCATCGCGCCGCGTCAGTCCCGCAGCTCTCGCCCGGTGAGGCGGAGGAAGACGTCTTGCAGGTCGTCGTCTCCGCCGCCGCGGACGATCTCGCCGGGTGTCCCCTCGACGAGCAGCAGACCGTGGTCGATGATGCCCACCCGATCGCACACGCGCTCGATCTCGTCGAGGTAGTGGCTCGTGTAGAGAACCGCCGTGCCCCCGTCGCGCAGCCGGGCGATGGTGTCGAGCAGCGAGGCCCTGCTCTGGGGGTCGACCCCGACGGTGGGCTCGTCGAGGACGAGGAGGCGAGGTTCGTGCAGCAGGGCGATCGCGAGGTTGAGCCGGCGCTGCATGCCGCCGGAGGTGCGATCGGCCCGATCGCCGGCCCGGTCGGCGAGGCCGACGCAAGCGAGCGCCTCGGCGACGCACCGGGCCCGATGCCGCCGGGGGACGCCGTACATGCGCGACCAGAACTCCAGGTTCTCGGCCAGCGTGAGCACGGGGAACAGGGCGAGCTCCTGGGGTACGTAACCCATGGCCGCCCGTGCCTGTCGTCCGGCCCGACCGCCGATGGCACCTCCGGCCACCGTGACCGAGCCGCGGTCGGGATCGAGGATGCCGCAGACCATGCGGATGGTCGTCGTCTTGCCGGCTCCGTTGGGTCCGACGAGGCCGTACACCTCGCCGGCACGAATCTGGAAGGAGAGGTCGCGCACCGCGGGCCGATCGCCGTACACGCGGGCGAGCGCCTGGCAACGGAGCACCACCGCGCCGGGGGCCCCGGCCCTCGTCACGGTCTGTGCGGCGGGGTGGCTATCCGTGAACAGATCCATGGGGCCGGCCACGGTCGTGACCCGGGTCGAGGGAGAAGCCGAAGTCGAGCTGAGCGGACGCCCGCGCCAGGTCTAGCCCGTTGCTGTGCAGCCACCCGTCGTCCCAGATGGTCGAGGTGTAGTTGTCGCCGGTGTCCGGGCAGATGCACACGACGCGCTCGAGCTCGGGAGCCTCCGCGAGGTAGCGGTGACAGGCGGCCAAGACCGCACCGCTCGATCCCCCGACGCGCAGGCCGCACCGGTCGTCGAGTTGGCGACAGGCGGAGAAGGCGGTCTCGTCGTCGACGCAGACGACCTCGTCGTACAGCCCCTCGATGGCGAAGTCGGGCCGACGACTCGACCCGATGCCGACGAGGAGGCGAGGGCCCGCCTCCCCTCCGAAGACCGCCGACCCGACGGCGTCGACGGCGATCACCCGCGTGCGGGGGCTGAACTTGCGGAGGAAGGACGCCACCCCGACCAGCGTCCCGCACGTCGACACCGCGACGAACACAGCATCGAGGCGCCGGTCCATCTGGCGCAGGATCTCGGGTGCCGTCGAGGTGCGGTGGGCCAAGGGGTTGGCCTCGTCGCCGTACTGGTTGGCCCAGACCAGGGCCGGCGTCCCGGCTCGGAGCTCCGCCACCCTCGCCAGCCGGCTGGCCACACAGCTCCCGTGACCCGGCTCGCCGACCATGTCGACCTCGGCGCCCAGCGCCGACATCTTCGCCAGGTTCTCGCCGGTGACGTGCGGGTCGACCACCGCGATGAACGAGTGACCAAGGGCACGACAGATCAGCGCCGAGCGCGACGCCGAGGTTCCCCGACGTCGACTCGACGATGGTCGACCGGGGCGCGAGGCGACCGCGCGCCTCGAGCCCGCGCACGAGGCTCAACGCCGTACGATCCTTGATCGAGCCCGTGAGGCTGTGCCCTTCGAGCTTGACGCCGACGCGGCGACGGCGGCCCTGCGAGCGCATCCACAGCGGTGACAGCGGTGTCGCCCCGATCGTGTCGAGCATCGACCGCAGCGACCGGGGCGACAGCGCGCCGAGGGCGGCGATCACCTGCGCCGGCGACGGTCCGGTCCGGCGGTTCCCGCTTGCGTCGACTGCGAGCAGCATGGCGATCGATCCTCATGTCGAGACCGGCGTGGCGGCCACGGTCGCGCCGCTCGCCCATGGCGATCATCCTCACCACACCCGCTTGGGTCGACGCCTCGCGGTTGCGCGTCGGCGTCGGCCCGGCCGGGCGTGGCGGGCTCGACCGCAGTCGCTGGCCGGTTGAGTGCCCGGGCCGAGAGGGCACCCTCGTTTCGTCCTCATTGCGCCGCGCCGGCCAGTTTGGATGCGTGACCCCCCCTGCGCCGCCGCTGACAGCGAGCATCGAGCGAGGCGAGCTCACGACGTTCACCCTGGCGGACCTGCGACTCACCCTGTCACCTCGCCTGGGCACGAGGGACAGCGACCATGTGCGCGCCCTCGCCGAGTGCTTCGATCAGCTCCCGCCGATCCTCGTGTACGCGCCGTCGAACGAGGTCATCGACGGCGTGCACCGCGTGATGGCCGCTCGGCAACTGGGTCTCGACAGCATCTCCGGCCGGGCCATGCACGGGCTGAAGGTGGATGCGTACGTCGAGGCCGTCCGAGCGAACGTCACGCACGGCAAGCCTCTGACGATCAGCGAGCGACAGGCGGCGGCTCGCCGGATGCTGGGTCTGCGGCCCGAATGGTCCGACCGCCGGGTGGCGAGCCTGTGCGGGCTGGCCAGCCAGACCGTGGCGCGTGAGCGCCCCCGGTCGACCGCCGCCGGCGAGCAGCCGGCAGCCCGTATCGGAAGGGACGGTCGGATCCGCCCGTCCGACCCGTCCGCGGGACGCCTGCGCGTGGCCGAGCTGGTGCGCGCCCAGCCAGGCGCATCGCTCCGCACGCTGGCGCGACAGGCGGGGACGTCCCAGGCCACGGCCCTCGACGTCAAGCGGCGGATCCATCGCGGCGACAATCCGTTGCCGCACCGCCTCCAGGCCGAGCGCCCCGTCCCCGATCTGGCCGCGCTGCCGGGGGGCGACGCCATGGCCAGCACCGTCGCCGCGGCGGCCTTTCTCCAGTGGTTCGAGCGCCACAGGATCGGCGAGGACGCGGTCGATCGCGTCGGCTGCGTGCCCAAGGGGCGGGTGTACGTGATGGCGGACGCAGCCGCCGGCCAGTCGAAGCTCTGGGCCCGGGTGGCCGCGGCTCTCGAGGGTCAGGCACGGAAGGGCTGATCTCATGATCGAGGTCGCACCTCGATGCCTGCTCGGGCGGGCGGCCCGTTGCCTTCGACCGTGGACGGACTCAGGGTGAGATCGATGGTCGTCACGAACGCTCGCCCCCACCTGCCCGCCTCCAGGCGCAGCTCATACGTGGTCCGTTCCTTCGAGAAGACGGACGCCCCTTCGCTGTGCGATCTGCTCGAGACCTGTGATTGGGGTCCGTACCGGGACGGTCACGGCTTCGGCCCCGACGACCTCCTGCGTGGCCTCGAGGAGAACGGCACGCTCGAGCTCTTCGTCGGGGTCTGGGGCGCCGACCAGATCATCGGCTGCGTCGCTCTCGTCCCCGTCTCGTCCCAGCGAGGCCCCCGCGGACACAGCGTCTTCGGAGACCTGCTCGTCGTCCATCCGTCGTTTCGCGGCTACACCGGGTTGGCCGCCGCGCTCATGGAGGAGGCGGGTACTGCCGCGTTCGCGAGTGGCTACGACCGGATCGACACGCACATCGAAGTGGGCAACGAGCGGGCGGAACGCATGTACCGGCGTCTGCACTTCCGTCAGGTCACGGACGAGCCCTGCGAGGACGGCTCCCTGCTCTTCGAGAGCCATCTGCCCTTGATCGTCCGGTATCTGATCACGACGTTCTGGTCATCCCAATACCGGGTCAGCGACTGGCTGATCGATCCGAAGGCACTACGGCGCCTGCTCCCACGCCGTGAACAGCAATCTGGCATCGACGTCCCGTTGCCGTGGTTCGATTCCGAGGTCGTCGTCTACGAGCTGCGATTGAACCGTGCCGAGAGGCTCGTCCTCATGATCGATCGCGCCATCGATCGCGTGACGGCAGTCGGCGGTGAGCGGCAGGACTTCGCCTGCTGGCCAGAGGGCGGCCGATCCTTCTGCTCGGGCGGGGAGGTCACGATCCACTTCCGGATGAGGAGCGGGTACGACCACCCCGTCCGGGCGGTCCTGAGTCGTGGAACCGACGACACGGTGTTCGACGATGTCCTCGAGGCCGGGGACGAGCGGAGCGGAACCCTCTCGGTGCCGGCCTCGATCCCGGGCCGTCACGTCGTCGAGCTCACGTTGCAGCTGATCGATCAGGACAGCTCGTCACCGCTCCAACGCGTGTCGGTCACCACCTGGTTCGACGTCGACCCCGCGCCCGTCCACGACGAGCATCGATTCAGCCGGACTCCCGGTGGCTGGACGGCACGGGGACCAGAGGCGGGATGCACGATCGACGCCGCGACCGGTGAGCTGCGGATCACGTGGGGCGGGCGCCTGGGCGCTGTCGAGCTCTGGCCCGAGGTCGGCCCCCCGTTCCCCGGTGGACACAAGCGTCCGATCCCCCGCCGCCTCGAGGAGGTCGCCGGACGCTCCCACCCCGGGCTCGAACTGCGCAGCGGCGCGAACCAGTGGATCGAGTCGCACGACGAGCTGCGGAAGCCGGCCGTGCACCGCGGCCTCGACAAGCTCTTGGTACGACGGTCGTTCACGATGCTCGACGAGGGGGTGCTGCGGATCGATACCGCGGTCGAGCTCGTGGGAGAATCGTCCGACGGCGAGCGCTGGCTCCGCACGTGGCCCCGGGTCTGCCTCGATGCCCCAGAGCTCATCCTCCCGACGCCGGGCGGATCGTGGCGCCGCTGGTCGGACGACGAACGGCTCCCCTATGCCATGCCGAACTACGAGTTCATGCGGCCTGCGTCGCCGAGCCCGGACGTCGCGGACCATGCGGCACCATGGGCCGCCTTCGCCGGCGGCGGGCTCGTAGCCGGGCTCGTGTTCCCGGGCGCCTCCGAGTTGCGCTTCGGCGGGCGTTGGATGCCGTCCGTCCTCTACAGGATCCCTGCCCTGTCGCGTGCGACGCCGACCCACCATCTCCCGCCCTATGTGCTGGTCGTCGGCGACGGCGGCCCGGCGCGGGTGGCGGACGTGTGGCGCGATATCGCCGCCCGGCTGTCTGCGTCTTCGTCATAGGGGCGCGTTCCCCTCCCGGGCTGCGACAACGAGCGGACGCAGCGTACGGTGGGGATGCGCCAGTCCCGGGAGGATTCGGCCATGGGCACCGCACGCAACCCGACCGCCGAGAGTCCCGCCGCCATGGTTCGTGCATGTGGCTTGGCGCGTTCATCGAGCGCTCTACCGGCTCAGTGGCGGCCGCTTCCTGTGGACCACGTCGAACAAGCGCGGCTGGGGCGCGCTGCGCCTCACGACCGTCGGGCGGAAGTCCGGGCAAGAACGCAGCGTCATCGTCGGCTACCTCGAGGATGGCCCGAATCTCGTCGTGCTCGCGATGAACGGCTGGGACGAGGGCCATCCCTCGTGGTGGCTCAATCTCGAGGCGCACCCGGATGCCGTCGTTCGCCTGGCGGGCGAGCGAGCGCGCCCGGTGCGCGCGCTCCCGGTGGTCGGGGAGGAGCGTGATCGACTGTGGCAGCGCTGGGTCGCGGTCGATCCGAAGCTCGACGGCTATGCCGGCCGGCGGTCGACCGAGACGTCCGTGATCGTTCTCGAACCGCGCGACGGGACCGCTTGACACCGGGTGTTCTGGCAGCGATCACGTTGCCGGTGAGGGCACTAGTGACCCGAGTCGTGAGTCCGCCCGCAGTTTCGGCGAGTCCTGGGCGTCGCTCGCAAGGACGCACGACGAAGGCGCAGCCAGCGGCTGCGTCGAGGAGGAGGACGCCGCCGAGCGGCGTCCAGGGCCGGCGAAACTGCGGCATGACTTGCGACTCGGGTCACTAGCCCAGCGCGACGAGCACCGATCGCTCACCGCGGAACGGCGCCCGCCCGTGGGCGGTGAGCATGTTGTCGAGGATCAGCACGTCCCCCGCCTCCCACGGCCGGACCACGGCACAACCCCACGACACGGCCCGAATCTCGTCGAGGACCGCCGCGTCGATCGCGCCGCCGTCGCCGTACGTCGAGTTCAGGGGAAGGTCGTCCACCCCGAACAGCTCGTAGAGATCCGCGGCAGCGGCGGGACCGAGATCCGACGGGTGGAACTGGTCCACCTGGTTGAACCACACGCGCTCACCGGTCACGGGGTGCGATCGGATCGCCGGCCGCACCTGACGCGTCCGGAGCGACGAGTGATCACGCCACTCGAGCTCGACCTCCGATGCCTGGCAGTGCCGCTCGACCGCCGCACGGTCGTCGGTCTCGAAAGCCGCCTGCCACGACAGCCCGATGCCCGGGGTGTCGCGGCTCCGCAGGTTCCGGTGGTAGCAGACGCCGCGTCGCTCGAACGTCTCGACGATGCTCCCCGGGAGCTCGCGCAGGATGCGGCGGCTGTCGGCGATGGGGGTCTCCCCACCGGTCGCCGCGCACCTGACGCAGGCGAAGCACACCCGCGCCGGCCAGCGAGCGGCGTAGGACAGCTCGTTGTGGAGCGAGATGCGGAGCTCGGCCGGGTACTCGGTCGAGGTGTACACGTTGCCGGCCAGGTGCCTCCGCTCCGACGATCCTTCCATGTACGGGCTCAGGGCACCGCAGACGACCTCGGCGACCACACCGAGGTCGAGTGGCGATGCGACGCCGCTGTCGCGCAACAGCACCGCGCCGCCGTGCAGCAGCGCCTCGTCGACCGTGGCCCGACCCTCGACGAGTGCGTCGGCGGTGTCCCTGGCGGTTCCCCGCCCCGCCGGCCGCCCGCGGCGGACATCGACGACGACCGGAAGCGCTGACGGGGCCGGGCTGTCCGGTCTGCTCACGGGACTCTCCTCCAGGAGCGACAGAGATCGGTCCAGCTCATCCGAGCGTCGCCAGCCCGAGCTCCTCCACCAGGCAGCCGAAGGTGAGGACGACGGCGAGCGGATCGTCCTCGTACGGCAGGTCGAGGACGAAGCCCGGTGCGCGGTAGCGGGCGACCAGGGCCTCGACGGCCCGCGGATCGAAGTACCCCTGGCCGGCGATCGTCTGCGGCGACAGCAGGTGGTCGACCAGCTCGCTGCCGCTCTGCAGCAGCGACGCCGAGCTCGGGGCGACGAAGTGGAACTTCTCCCGTTCGAGGATCCGGCGGGGAACGCCGATCCTCTGAGCGACCTGACGCAGGACGAACTTCTCGGTGAGGCCGCGCAGCTTGAGATCGGGCGGCAGCGCGGCCGCGACACGCGCCACCTCCAGGTCCAGGAACGGGTAGCGCGCCTCGACCGAGTTGGCCATCGCCATGCGGTCACCGTGGTCGGCGACGAGATGGTCGACCAACCGCAGCTTGAAGTCCAGGTAGCACCGCTGATCGAGATGATGTCGTCCTTTCAGCCGGGTGTGGTCGACGATCGGCTCGCGGGTGCAGTCGAAGTCGGGGAAGGCCGCCGCCACGTCCGGGGCATACAGGTGCCGGCGCACGAGGCGATGGGCGGCGTAGTCCTTCTCGTAGAAGATGTCGGGATCGCCCCACAGGTCGCTGCGGACGGCGCTCTCCTGCGGCGAGACTCCTCGCTGCGGCCGGCGGCGGCGCATCGCGTCGAAGCGATGACCGATGTAGCCCGCGAAGAGCTCGTCCGCGCCTTCGCCGGACAGCACGCCGGGCACTCCCGCATCGCCCGCCAGTCCCGACAGGACGAGTGATGCTGCGTTGTAGGTCTCCTTGAGCGGACATCCCGAGTGACGCACCACCTGCCGCAGCGAGGCCACCACGGTCTGCGGCGTGACGAGCGCGGAGCTCCCCTCCGCCCGCAGACCCGCGCTCAGCTGTCGTTGATGACTCGTCTCGTCGTACTGCGGATCGTCGAAGGCGACGGAGAACGCATGCCCCGCTCTCCCCTCCGCATCGGCCAGCAGCGCGATGACGGCCGAGTCCAGGCCGCCGCTGACGTAGTAGCCGATCGGCACGTCCGCATCGAGCCGCAGACGCACCGCCCGCTCGAGCGCCGCGGTCAGCGCGTCCACGGCACCGTGCTCCGACACCGGAGCACGATCGCCCGGGCAGGGAAGGTCGAGGTCCCAGAACTCCGACAGGACGGCCTCACCGTCGTGCAGCTCCAACAGGTGTCCGGCCGGCAGGCTCACGACGTCCCGCACGATCGTCCGGGGGCTCAGCAATCCCGGGAAGGTCAGGACCTGGTCGAGCGCGGTCAGGTCCACCCCCCGCCCGATGCGGCGATCGGCGAGCAGCGCCTCGATCTCCGACGCGAACAGCAACTCGTCGCCGGCGAACGCGTAGAACAGCGGGCAGACCCCGAAGTGGTCGCGGGCCAGCAGGAGGCGCCTCCGGGGTGTGTCGAAGATGGCGAAGGCGAACTGGCCCTCGAGCCGGTCGACCAGGCGCGGGCCGACCTCCTCGTACAGGTGAACGATCACCTCGACGTCGGTGCCGGTGCGGAAGCGATGACCGCGGCCTTCGAGCTCGGACCGCAGAGCGCGGTGGTTGTAGATCTCGCCGTTGCAGACCATGGCGACGTCGCCCGACTCGTTCAGCAACGGCTGGTTGCCACCGTCGAGATCGACGAAGCTCAGCCGCCGGAAGCCGAGGGCGGCGGGCCCCGCGGCCCACGCGCCCCGCGCGTCCGGGCCCCGGTGCTCCAGCCGCCGCATCATCGCCTCGACGGTGGCGGGCTCGACGTCCTGTCCGTGAAGTCCGATCGCACCACCGATCCCGCACATCACGCGTCCTGCGGGCCCATGTCGAGGACCGGCAGCGCGCCCGGTGAGCTCCACCGCGCATCGACGCCGCCACGACGTCGAGCGGATCGAGGAGCGCCGGCCAGGGCGGGCCGCCGGCCCCGGTGGAGATCAGATGCAGCTCGGTGCACCCGGCCAGCACCCCGTCCACGGGGTAGCGGCGGGCGATGTCGGCCAGGGCACGCGCCGCACCCCGTGATGCCGCACCGCGCTTGAGTGCGTAGATCAACTCGTGGATGCGTTGCTGATCGGCGTCGGTCGGCAGCACGAGCAGCTCGGTGAGATCGGCGACGCGGTGATGGTCGACGAAGATCCGCGCCTGGCGGGCGCCCCGCGTGCACGCCAGCAGGTGCGGCAGCCGGGCATGTGCCAGCTCGTCGATCGCCACGTCGAGCAGGGAGACCACCGCACCGGACGAGGTCGCGGCGACGCGTGTGAGGACGGCGTGGGCGGTGAAGCAGCACACGACGATCACGTCGGCTCCGAAGCGCTCGAGCGCCGCGATGCCGCCCGCGATCCGCGCCGCGCAGCTCGTCGCGGTCACCACCCATGATGGCGGCGGTCCGGTCCGGTACGGTCGGATCCGACCACAGCACGACGCGTGGCTGATCCTGTTCGGGCCGTTGCGCGACCCGCCGGTACACGCTCTGGAGGAACGCCGCGGAGGCCAGGGGACCAAGCCCACCGAGGATCCCGACGATGGGGCAGTTCCTCCCGTCCCCGCGGTACGGCGGCGCGGGCAGGTGCTCGATCACCCGAGGCTCCCGATCGGGGCGGACAGCGACGCCCGCGCCGCATCGCGGCCAGGACCCGAGACCGCGATGCTGTGCACGGCGGTGTCGAGCGCGTCGTCGAGCCTGACGACCACCGCGGCGAACCGTCGGGCCAGCACGCCGGCCTCGTCCCCACCGACGGTGTCGGTGGCGTGCTCGATCAGGCACCGGGCCCCCTGGGGGGTCTCGTCGACGAACAGGGTCAGGTCGAACTTGGCACCTCCCGGATGCACGGGGAGCACGCGGGTGCCGACGCCGGGAAGGGTCGGCGCCGGCAAGGGCGTGTCCATCACGAACATCGAGTTGCACGAGGGCGGCACGATGCCGGTCGTGCCGTGTGTCTGGGCAGCGAGGGTCTGGCGCCGGACCTCGTCCACGAGCCGCCGGAAGGGGGCTGACGGATCGACCACCACGCGCAGCGGGACCGTGTCGAGCAGCAGGCCGACGAGGCGCTGCGTCCCCGGTTCGACCCGTTGTCCCATGGGCACGAGGACGGTGAGGTCGGTCATGCCCGTGCACCCGTGCAACACGACGAGCCACGCCGCGTAGAGGACCATGAACGGCGTCACGCCGAGGGCCCGGCACGTCCTGCGTATGGCACCTGATCCGCCAACCTCGAACCGGACGATCCCGGCGGCGCGACGGGCGCCGGGCCGCCTGGCCGGGCGGATCGTCGTGAACGGCAGCTCCAGGCGCGCACCCGCGAGGTGGCCGCGCCAATACGCCTCCGACTGCCTCCTGCCGTGCGCCATCGCCGGCTGGCTCAGCCAGTGGGCGACGTCCGTGAACTCGACGGCGGTCGGCTCGGTGCCTGGCGGACCGGCGCCCGGCGACTCCACGGCGTCCCCGTCACGCCGCACGGCGGCGCCATAGGCGGTCGCGAAGTCGTCGAGGAGAATGGCGAGGGAGAGCCCGTCCGCCGCGATGTGGTGGACCACGATCACCACCAGCAGGTCGTCCGGTGTGAGTCGGACGACCTCCGCCCGGAACACCTCGCGCGCCGGGTCGAGTCCGACCGCTGCCGCCCGGGATGCCAGCAGGGCCGCTGCGTCGGCGACTGCCGTCGGATCGAGGGGATCGCCGGAGAGTGCCGCGGCGCGCTGGCTCGGCTGCCATCGGGCGTGGCCCGGCTGGACGTGCTGGTAGGGCTCGCCCCGGCCATCGACGCGCACCAGCGTGCGCAGCGCCGCATGCCGCCGCCAGAGGTCGGCCAGCGCGTCGACCACCGCGAGATCGACGGCGGCCCCGTGCAGGAGGAGGGCGACGGGCATGTTGTAGGCCGCGTCGCCGACGACGATCTGCTCCCGCAACCAGATCCCGCGCTGGGCGGCGGTCAACGGCGCCCGATCGGACGGGGCGCCTCGCCGCAGCGCCGGCCGCGCCGGATCACGGGCCGACGCGTCGGCGGCCTGCTCGACGAGCGCGCCGAAGGTCGGTCTGGCCAACAGGTCGCCGACGCCCACGTGGACGCCGAGGGCATCCCGGATGCCCGCCACGAGCTGCGCGGCGAGGAGCGAGTCACCACCCTCGTCGAGGAAGTTGGCTGACGCCGATGCGGGCTGGTGCCCGAGAGCGGACTGCCAGAGCAATGACAGGGCGCGACCCAGCTCGCCGCCGGGAGAAGGGGCCGCGGCCGAACGAGGGCCGTGCTCGTCGTGGACGGACGGCAGACCCGCCCTGTCGACCTTGCCGTGGGCCGTCAACGGCAGCCGGTCGAGCACGTGCCAGCGCGTGGGAACGATCTGGGCCGGAAGGCGATCGGCGGCGAACCGGCGCATGTCCTGGCGGTCCAGGGCGGCGCCGCTGCGCAGGACGAGGTAGCCGACCAGGTGCTTGGAACCGTTGGCGCCGTCCCACGCCCTCACGGCCGCGGCGAGCACGTCTGGGTGGTCGGCAAGCGTCGCCTCGACCTCGCCCGGCTCGACGCGCACGCCGTTGACCTTGAGCTGCTCGTCGAGACGACCGAGCACCTCGATGGTGCCGTCGTCGCGCTGCCGCGCCCGGTCGCCGGTGCGGTACCGGCGCCCGGCACGGGGGCGGCCAGGACCCGGGGGCAGGAACGAGCGGGCCGTCCGCTCCGGGTCGCCGACGTAGCCGCGTCCCACCGCCACACCCCCGACGACCAACTCGCCGGGGAACCCACGAGGCACCGCCCGCCCGCGTGGATCGAGAACATAGAGGTCGACGCCGGGAATCGGTCGTCCCACCGGCACGCGGAGCTCGAGCTCCCGCGGCGCCTCGTCGAGCTGGTGGTGGGTGACGTCGTCCGAACACTCGGTCGGGCCGTAGGCGTTGACGAGCGGGACGGGACCGAACGTGGCGAACCACCGGCGCGCGAGCTCGGGTACGAGGGGCTCACCGGTCGCCAGCCCGACGCGCAGGAGCGGCAGCTTCCCGTGGTCGACGTCGACGCGATCGATGCAGCGGGCGAGCACGGCCGGCACCGCCTCCCACACGGTGACCTCGGACGCCCGCAGCTCGTCTACCAGCAGCGCGGGATCCGAGCTGGCCTCGTCGGACAGGATGGCCACGCGCGCGCCGACGCACAGCGGAGCCAGGTACTGCCAGATCGAGATGTCGAAGCTGACGCGGGCCGTCTGGGCCACCACGTCGGACAGCGACGAGGCGCAGGTCGGCGATCTTCGCCTCGAGGTGGTTCGCCATCCCCGCGTTCTCGACCATCGCGCCCTTTGGCTCGCCGGTCGTGCCCGACGTGAACAGCACGTACGCGAGGTCGTCCGGCCCGCCGGGCGCGCGCGTGCCCAGCAGGTCCCGCTCACCGTGCGCGTCGACCGGGAGCGTGGGGATGCCGAGCCCGCACGCCCAGTCGCCGGGGTCGTCGCAGACCGGGGTGAGGACGACGCGGGCGTTGGCGTGCTCGAGCATCTGGCGACGCCGTCCGCGGGGCAGCGCGACATCCACCGGCAGGAATGCGGCGCCCGCACGCACGGTCGCCAGCAGGGCGACGGCGTAGTCCAGCCCGCGCTCGACGCACAGCGCCACGACGTCGTCCGGCCCCGGACCCGCCGCGACGAGCGCCGCGGCCAGCCGGTCGGCGCGGCCGCAGAGCGCCCGGTAGGTCAGCGACGAGGCGCCATCCGTCGCCGCGACCGAGTCCGGCCAACGGGCGGCTGCGGTGGCGAACATCGCCCAGGGCGAAGCGGCGGCACGGTGACGAGCCCGGGAGAGCACCGGCTCGGCTGACCCCGAGTCGTCCCGCAGGGCGACGTCGTCGACGGGCCAGGCGTGCCGCCCGAGCTGCGCCAGGACATGCTCGAACGCCCGGGCGAACGATGCCATCGTCAGTCCGCCCAGGGAGCGGTCGTACTCGATCGCCAGCGGGCGCGCCGCGCCGACCGCCCCCACCACGAGGACCAGATCGGGGTCGATCCCGGATGCAACGGGTGTGCCGGCGTCCTCGCGCCGCACGACGACCTGGCGGCGGACCGCCAGGTCCGCGGCACCGGCTGTCCCTTCCAGCTCGACCGGCTCGACCCCGGCACCGTCGAGGCCGGCGCGATGGATGTCGGCCACGAGGTCGAGCACGCTCGTCGTCGGCTCGATCCGCACGCGCAGCGGGAGCGACCGGGGCCCACACACGACGGCGAGCAACAGGTCGTCGGCGCCCGTGAAGCGGGACAGCACGACGCAGAACCCCGCGACCAGCGCGGCGAACCGGGTCGACGTGCCAGGGTCGAGGAGCGACCCGAGACGCCGCGCTGCGTCGGGGGTCAGTTCGACCGCGAGCGAGCGGCGCGACGTCGCGTCACGCGAGCGGCGGCGCTCGTACGGAAGGGCGAGGGTCACGTCAACCCGCTCCGCTCGAGCCGCACGCCCAGCAGCTGCGCGACCTGCGCGAGCGCAGGGGGCTGCAACATCCGATCGTGGTTGCCCGGCACGGTCATCGTCTCCACCCCGCCGTGCACCAGCTCCTTCCACCGCACGAGCGACGCTCCGTTGCTCACGACGGGTGGTTCGGACGGCTGGATCAGCACGAGCGCGCCCTCGTACGGCCGCCCGACGTAGTTCTCGCGGGCACGCACGTCGCACGCGGTAGACGGCGGCCTGACGCGGGCGCGCGCGGTGTCGTCGCCGGCCGCGGCCGCCAGATCGTCCAGCAGCTCGACGTCCTCGTCGGGCTCGTGCCAGCAGCCGGGGGCGGCGCTGTCAAGGAGCACCAGCAGATCGGTCCGGAGGCCTGCGGCCTGCAGCTGGACCGCCATCTCGTAGGCGATGAGCCCGCCCCCGGACCAGCCGAGGAGGCGGTAGGGAGGGCGCGCCTGGCGGTCGAGCAGCGCGGCGACGTACCGGGCTGCCATCGTCGCGATCGCGTCGTCGGGCAGGTCGTCGGTCTCGTTGCCGAGAGCCTGGATGCCGAGCGTGCTGCAGCGTCCGGCCAGCAGTGCGCCGAGCGGCGCGTAGGGGAACACGGTGCCACCGGCCGGATGCACGCACACGAGCGTCGGCCGGCCGCTCGCCGTCGTCAGCTCCACGAGCAGCCGGGAGTCGCCCGACGACCGGATCTCGTCGAGCCGCGTCGCCAGGCGGTGCACGGTCGGCGACTCGAACAGCGCCGCGAGCGGTACGTCCACGCCCAACTCGCGGCGCAGGCGCGCCACGGTCCGTGCGGCCCGCAGCGAGGTGCCGCCGAGAGCGAAGAAGTCTTCGTGCACGCCGAGCTCACCGACCTCGAGCACCGCACGGAAGACCGCGTGGATCGCCCGCTCGGTGTCGTCGGCGCACGGCGTCCGGTCAGCCGGCTCCGCCGGGCCCTCGGGCGCGACGAGCGACGCCCGGTCCACCTTCCCGGTCGGCCCGACCGGAAGTGTCCCGAGGAACACGACGCGAGCCGGCACGAGCTCCGACGGCAAGCTCTGGGCCAGGCCACTGCGGAGATCGCCCTCGTCCCATGCGGTGGCGGGCCCGCAGACCACCCAGGCGCAGAGTGCCATCTCCCCCGCCCGCTCGATCGTCCCCACGGCGCAGTCGTCGACGCCCGCGAGGCGGCGTGCCGCGTCCTCGACCTCGGCCGGCTCGATCCGCACGCCGTTCACGTTCATCTGGTCGTCGGCCCGGCCGATCAGCTCGATGGCGCCGTCGGGACGGACCCGGCCCAGATCGCCGGTCCGGTGGAGCAGGTCGGCCGGGTCGGTGGAGAAGGGGTTGGGAACGAAGACGGCGGCGGTGGCCACCGGGTCGTCGAGGTAGCCGATCGTCAGGTCGGCGGTGCGGACGACGACCTCCCCGACCACCCAGGAGGGAACGGGGCGGATGCCGGCGTCGACGACATACGCCTCTGCTCCGGCGATCGGGATGCCGACCGGCACGCGCCCGACACCCGCATCGCCGTCGGACACGCGATGGAACAGCTTGACCATCGTCGACTCGGTGGTCCCGTAGAGGTTGACGAGCTGGTCTGCCGACCCGCCGATGTCGAGCCAGCGCTGGACGTCCTGACCCAGCAACGCTTCACCCGACAACAGGAGATGACGCAGCGCCGGGAACCCGCCGGCTCTCGGCCTCGCCGTCACGAGCCGGCGGAGCAGGGTCGGCGTCGTGTGCACGAGCGTGATCTCCTCGGCCGCCAGCCAATCGGCGAGGACGTCGGCGTCGAGCCCGTAGGCGCCCCCCGGCGGCAGGTACGAGCGCGCGCCGGCCACCAGGGGAAGCAGGGCATCCCGCAGGAAGGCATCGAACGTTGGCCGGACGAGTTGGCTGCACCGATCCCCCGAGGTGACGCCGAACTCGTCGATCTCCCACTCGAGGAATCGCTCGATCGGTCGGCGGCGGCCCACGATCGGCTTCGGGGCGCCGGTGCTCCCGGAGGTGAAGAAGACGTAGCAGGCATCGGCGTCCATGCCCGACGGCGTGCTGCGGCACCGCGCGTACCGCCCCGGCGTCAGGACCGGAGCCGCGAGCCCGCCGGCCGTCTCGGCCACCGCACGGCGTTCGGCCGCCGTCGTGAGCACCGCTCGCGCTCGGACGGCCGTGGCCAGGTCCCGGAACCGGCGAGGCGGCTGCGCAGCGTCGAGCGGCACGAAGACGACCGCCTCTGCCATGCAGGCGAGCACCATCGCCACCAGCGCGACCGCATCGGTCGAGGCGAGCACAACCGCGTCGGTGGCCCCGATGCCCGCGTCTCGCAGCGTGGCGGACCACTCGTCGACCGCGGACGCCACATCTCCCGCTGACGTCGCATGGTCGCCGTCGACGACCGCGACGCGCATCCCGCCGCGCACAGGTCGTCTCGCAGGGTGGAGAGGTCCACGCTGCGAGTGTCTGGCAGCCCGACCACCGGCACAACGGTGCGCCGACCGAGCGTCCGCCGGGCCCGACGCCGGGCGCACGGCACCAATCGACAGCCCAAGCGCATGCGGTGGACAGTTGCGCGGGTGCCCGCGCTCGGGTCACGCGCTGCCCGAGCACGATCGACGCACGGGGGCCCGACCCTCATAGGGTGGGACCTCTCCATCTCGAGGAGCGCGATGGCTACGACCGTCAGGCCAGCGAGCGACGACGCGGACGGCCGGGACCGGCCACCCGCCTGCCCGCCGGAAGGTCTCGGGTTCGCCAGCGCCACACGCGCCTGGTGCAGCTGATGCGTGACGGCGAGCTGTCCAGCCGGGACCTCCTGGAGCACTACCTGGCGCGCATCGGCACCCACAACGACGCGGTCAACGCGGTGGTGACCGTCGACGCCGAGCGGGCACGACGCGACGCCGACGCGGCGGACGCGGCGATCGCCGCCGGCTCGCCCGTCGGGCCCCTGCACGGACTGCCCATGACCGTGAAGGACCAGTTCGCGACCGCCGGCCTGCGGACCACAGCCGGGGATCCCGCGCTGCGGCACGCCGTGCCCGCCCACGACGCGCTGCCGGTGGCCAAGCTCCGAGCGGCGGGCGCCATCGTCTTCGCCAAGACCAACCTCGCGCTTCACGGCATGGATGTGCAGACCTACAACCCATGGTTCGGAACCACGAACAACCCGTGGGACCTCGACCGCAGCCCCGGCGGCTCGTCCGGGGGCTCCGCGGCCGCGCTCGCCGCCGGGCTCACCGCCCTGGAACTTGGCGGCGACATCGCCGGATCGGTCCGTCTACCGGCCCACTGCTGCGGCGTCTACGGCCACAAGCCGACCTACGGCATCGTCGCCGACCCACCATCGCGCTCGAGTCCGGCAGGCTTCCGGACCGAGCTGGACATCGCCACCCCGGGCCCGCTGGCCCGCAGCGCGCCAGATCTGGAGCTGGCGCTCGACGTCCTGGCGGGGCCGAGCCCGGCGGACGCGGCCGCCTGGCGGCTCGAGCTACCCCGCGCCCGTCCCCGGAGCCTGTCGGACTATCGGGTCGCGGCGTGGCTGGACGACCCCGCCTGTGCCACCGATCCCGCGGTCGCGGGCCCGCTCGCACGCATGGTGCGGCTGCTCCGCGAGCGCGGGGTGACCGTCGACGAGACAGCCCGACCGGCGTTCCGGTTGGATGACGCGTTCCGTGACTTCCAGCGGCTCCTCTATGGCACCATCACCCACGGCCTTCCCCTCGGCCGCCTCTTGCCCTTCGTGCAACCGCTCCTGCGCGGCGACCACCAGCTCAGCCGGGTGGGCCGCTATGGCGGCGCGAGCCATCGCGACTGGATCCTCGCCAACGAAGCGCGCGACGAGTACCGCCACGCCTGGGCCGATTTCTTCACGAGCTACGACGTTCTGCTCTGCCCGGTCAGCCCCGTGACCGCGATACCCCACGACCACAGCTTCGGCCAGGCGATCGTCCTACGTTCCATGCCCGGCTCCGACGGGTCGCGTCGCCCGTACACCGACCAGCTCATGTGGGCCGGCGCTGTCGGGTTGGCCTACCTGCCGGCGACCGTCGCGCCCGTCGGGCTCAGCGCCGCTGGCCTGCCGGTGGGCGTCCAGATCGTGGGACCCCACCTGGACGATCGCACGACCATCGCCTTTGCCGGCCACCTGGGGGAGGTCGTCGGTGGGTTCACCGCTCCCCCCGCGTTCACCTGAGGATCGCCGAGTGCGCTACACGCCGAGCTCCTACCTCGTCCTGCCATACCTCCGTCTGCACGGGGCGGTCTATCGACGCACCGGTGGCGCGGTCGGTCGCCACGTGGGCGGACGGCCCGCCCTTCTGCTCCACACCACCGGCCGCAGGACGGGCATGCCGAGGACGACCGCCCTGATCTATACGAGGCAGGGCGAGCACTATCTCGTCGTCGCCTCCAACGGCGGCGCTTCCCGGCATCCCGCGTGGTTCCTCAATGTCGAGGCCGAGCCCGACGTGGAACTGCAGGTGGGCCGCAACCGACAGCCGGCACGGGCCCGCATCGCGAGTGACGACGAGCGCAGCGAGCTGTGGCAGGTGGTGAACCGCGGCAACCGGGGCCTCGCCCGGCTGCTGCACCCCGGCGCGACCGGCCGCTACGAGGTCTACCAGCGCCACACCGACCGCGAGATCCCCGTCGTCGTCATCGACCCGGTGTCGCCACCGACACCGTGACGTCCCGCGCGCGGGCGTGGGTCGCCGACCACGGTCACCGTCGCTCCGTGGCGGCCGTCGAGCGCGGCAGGACGATGCCCAGCCCGAGCGCCTCGGCACGAACCCGCACCTCGCTCGCGAGGGCGATGTCTTCGATCGACATGCCGAAGGGGTTGACGACGACGACCCCGTCGGGCTCCCGACGGGCCGGGCGCGCGCCGGTCAGGACGTCGCCCAGCTCCGCGTCGACCGACCGCCCCCCGGCGGGCGGCGGCTCACTCGGCCCGGCGAGACGGCCCGCCCGGTACATGCGGCCGAACAGGCGGTGCTCGTCGTCCCGCACCAGAGCCCAGTCGTCGACGATCACGGTGTCGGCGAGCATCACGACCTCGGGCAGCAGGTCGTCGAGCGAGACGTGGACGACGACCGCACCGGGTCGGAACCACCGGTAGGGGATGTAGCCGGTCGTGGTCGTCGTGACCGCCACGACCAGCGTGGCCGACCGCACGGCGTCTTCGGCGCTGGCCGCCACCCGGAGCTTGACGCCCCCGGGGCCGAGGAGCGGCCGCCACCGCTCGGCGAACGCCTCGGCCCGACCGGGGGCGACGTCGTGCACGACCACGCGGTCCAACGCCGGCAGATGGCGCGGGAGCAGGTCGAGATGTGCATCGGCGATCGCCCCGGCACCGAGCAGCGCGAGCGTGTCCGCCGGCGCGGCGCCCGCGGCGGCGGTCGCCGCGACCACGGTGACGGCGGCCGTCCGGGTCGCCGAGACGAGTCCCGCGTCCATCACCGAGCTGACCTCGGCGCTGGAGAGATCGAAGAGCAGGGTGAGACCGCTCGCCCTCGGGGACCCGGAGACCGTGTTGTGAGGGTTGGCGTTGATGATCTTGGTTCCGGCGGCCCGGAACTGACCACCCACGAAGGACGGCATGTTGAGGCTCCGGGCCCGGCCGCCGTCGGGTGGCGTCCACGAGAGGTGCGCCTCCGGCGGGAGGACGACGTCCCGGTCGGCGTGCAACCGCAGGACTGCGGTGATCACGTCCACCACGTCGATGTCGGCCAGCGCGCGGCGGACGTCGTCACGCGAGAGATAGCGCAGTTGCACAGCGTGGGATGCGTCACTCCGGGCGTCGATCATTGACAGCTCCTCGGGCTCCGACCGGAGCCGTATGCCGCGCGGGGTTCCCGAGGCATCGTGCGACGCGTGTCGCAAAGCACGCGCAAGACCCGGCGGAGCCAGTAGCCGTGCGGATACCGGTACGCTGAGTCGTGGATGAGTGAGCTGGAGATCGCACTCATTGGGGACGTGACGATCACTGTGGGAGCAGGAGGCGCACGCGGGCGTCACCTGCGTAGCCCGCAGGCACGCGTCGCGTTCGCCTTGCTCGTCCTGGAGCGCCGGTACGGGGTGACTCGTGACGCGCTGGCCAACGCCGTGTGGCCCGACGGCCTGCCTGACACGTGGAGCTCCGCCCTACGCAGCGTCATCAGCCGGGTACGTGCGTTCGTCGCAGAAGCGCTCGGCGAGGACGACGACTTGCTCGTCGCTCGGGGTGGGGTCTATCTCCTGCGACTCCCGACGGACACGGTCGTCGATGTGGAGCTCGCCGAGAGCCAAATCGCCGCGGCCCATGACGCTCTCGACCACCACCGCTTCGAGGTCGCGCTGCGGTCGGCGACCGAGGCGACGCGTCTACTACGGGGCCCCTTCCTCACCGACCACGACAGCGAGTGGGTGACCTTGCAGCGGGAGCACCTGGGCGACCTGCTCGTGACCGGGTTGGAGTTCGTAGGTCGCGCCGCGAGCGCGCTCGGCGAGGGCCCCGTCAGCCTCGACGCCGCCCTCGAGGCCATCCGGCTGGCACCCCTCCGTGAGAGCGCGCATCGTTGCCTCATGGCCGCGCACGCGGCCGCCGGGAATCGGGCCCAGGCGTTGCGCGCCTACCAGCGGCTCCGTCGAATGCTGGCCGAGGAGTTGGGTGTCGACCCCGACGCCGAGACCGAGGCGTCGTACCTCCAGCTGCTCGGAGCCCCTCCGTTGCCTCCTCCGCAGCCCGACAGTCGACGGGACCTCCTCGAGCCGGGCACCGCCACCCCCTTCGTCGGTCGAGGACCCGAGTTGGCCGCCGCGGCCGCCGTCTGGGCCCGAGCCGCCGCCGCGGCGACGCAGGTGGTTCTCCTGAGCGGCGAGACTGGCGTCGGCAAGACCCGCCTGGCCGTCGAGTTCGGGCGTCGGGTCGCGGCCGACGGTGCGCTGGTGATGTTCGGTCGCTGCGACCCTGAGGCGGTCATCCCGTACCAGCCCTTCGCCGAGGTGCTGGATGGGTTCGTCGTTGCGACCCCGTACGACGAGCTGCCCCCCCTGAGCGCGGCTGCTCGGTCCGAACTGGCCACCGCGTTCCCGTCATTCGCCGGGACCTGGGGGACGAGGCGCCCCCCGGATCGGTCCGTGCTGTTCGACGCAGTCACCGAGCTGGTCACCAGCGCCGCCCAGGGCCATCGACTGCTCATCGTGCTCGACGACCTCCAGTGGGCGGACGCGGACACGTCGTTGTTGCTGCGCTACCTCCTTCGTCACGCGACCAGCACGCGTCTGATGGTCATCGCGATCGCGCGCAGCGACCTGCCTTCCAGCCACCCGCTGAGCGAGACGATCCAGTCGCTCGACCGTGATGGCCTTCTCCACCGCATCCGGCTCGGCGGCCTCGATGAGGCCGCAGGCACAGCCCTGGTTCGGGAGCTCTTTCCCGGGGCGGATGAGCTGCTGGCACTCGTCCCCCAGCTCATCGCCGACACCTCGGGCAACCCCTTCATGCTGATCGAGGTCCTCCGCGCCTACCGCGACGACGCGCCGCTCACGTCGCCCGTGCCCGAGGTGAGCTCGGCCGGGCTGGACGATCTCGTCGCGGGCCGGCTCCGGATCCTCGACCCGGGCGCCCGCCTCCTTCTCGAGGTTGCGTCGGTGATCGGCGGCAGCTTCGAGCTGGAGGTGGCCGCCTCGGCCGCGATGTTCGACGAGCCGGCTGCGCTGGAGGCCCTCGACGTCGCGTTGGCGTCGGGCCTGGTGATCGACGCCGGCCTGGGCGAGCGGACGAACCTGTACCGCTTCGCGCACGAGCTGGTCCGGCGCACGCTGTACCGGCGGCTCGGCCGGGCCACGCGGCGTCGCCTCCACGGGCGCGTCGCCGACGCGCTCGAGGATCTCGAGTCCGACACCGCGGTCAACCTGGCCCCCCGGTTGGCGCACCACCGCTGTGCTGGCGCGGCGCCCGGCGGGGACGTGCGCGCCGTCCGGTGGGCCCTCGCCGCTGCGGCCCAGGCGTATGCCATGGGTGCGTCGACCGACGCCCAGCGCCGCTGCCGCCAGGCTCTCGACAATGTGCCAGCCCACGAGGACGCCCTGGAGGCCGAGGTGCTGACTGCGCTGGGCCTCGCCCAGGCGCAGGGAGGTGATCACGAGGGAGAGCAGACGTTGCTCGACGGGGCCATCCGCGCGCGCGGGTGCGGGCGCATCGACATCGCCGCCCGTGCCGTCCTCGGCCTGGCCGATCTGGCCCGCCAGCTACCGCGGCTACGAGGGGAGGCTGCGGCTCTGGTCGAGGACATCCTGACCAGCGGGCCGCCGACACTCGCCATGCACGGGCTGCAACCCCCGCAGGTGCTCTGGGCCCGCCTGGTCGCTCGCCAGTTCGAGCTGGGACGCTCACCGGCCGATGTCGACTCCGGGCAGGTGGCGACAGCCGCCGCCATTCTCACGTGCCGGCTCAGGGGTCTCGACGGCCCGGACCACCTCGAGGTCCGATCGGGTGTGGCCGAGGACCTCCGGACCATCGCCGATGTCACGCACAACCTCGTGAGCCAGCTGGTCACACACCACCATCGAGCGATGGTGGCCACCGTCGTCGGCGACGGCGACGTCGCCGACGACGCCCTCGCATCGATGACGAGCGCGGTGCACACCTTGGGCCACCAGATCGGGTACCAGTTGCTCGAAGAACGGGCGATCACGCTGGCGATCAGTCGGGGAAGCTTCGTCGACGCGGCGGGAACGATCACCACCGGGGAGGTCGACGAGCTCGGCCTGCTGCCTCCGGGTGCCATGGCCAGTCGTCAGCTGCTCGTGGCCCGGTGGCTGCAGGGCCGGCTCGGAGAGGACGCGATCGACGGCGCCGCGACCGCCCGAGACCTCTCCGAGTTCGGCGCCGCGGAGCGAGCGCTCGTGGCGCTCGCGCGCGGCGACCAGGGCCGGGCAAAGGTCGCGGTCCGCGCGCTGACGAGTGGCGCCGAGCCGCTGCCGACCGGAGACGCCTGGCTCCACGCCGTGGGACTGCTGGGCCTCGCCGCGGTCGACTTGGGTGACCCGGTGATCGCCGCCGACGTGCGTCGCCTCCTGGCTCCCTACGCGACGCTGAGGTGTGCGGTCGGCTACCGGAGCTTCGTCGGCACGGCGGCCTTCCACCTCGGGCGGCTCGCAGCTCTCCTCGGCGACTTCGCAGACGCCGAACGACATCTCGTGCTGGCCCTACGGCAGCTCAGCGCGACCGGAGCCCAACCGTGGATCGCCCTGACCCAGCACGCACTCGCCTACGTCCTGGATGTTCGGGGTCGCTCGTCCGATCGGGAGCGGGTCAGCGTCCGCCGAGCAGAGGCGCAACGGCTGGCCGCCGATCTCGGTCTTCGCCCGCTCGAGGCCATGTGGCGACCACAGTGACACGCCCGGTGGCGGAGAGCCCTCCGCACCTCGTGCTGTTCACCGGCCTGCCGGGCTGTCCCGGGCGAGACACCCGTTAGGCGCACCGGTGGCTGTCTCGTGTGTACTGGTCCGTTGATGGATGCCGGCGACCTGGAATCGCTGGGGTTGTACGACCCGGCCGACGAGCACGCCGGATTGCGCCTGGAGCTGTTGCGCTACCTCATCGACCTCGGCGCATCCGCTGACGAGCTCGTCACATATCGTGAGATGCTTCCAGGTCTGGCCGTGGTCCTCGCGATCCGCGGCGGTCCGCCGCTGACGGCGGAGGACGTGGGGCAACGGTCCGGACTGACCATCGATGAGGTTGGGCGGCTCACCCGGGCCGCCGGGTTCCCAGACCCCCAACCCGGAGCCCGGGTCTTCACGGAGGGGTTCGCGGCGCTCGCGACGAACACGAGGGCGGCGGCCGAAGTCTTCGGGGAGGAGGCGCTTTATCAGCTGCTGCGAGTGATGGGGTCGGCTATGGCACGTGTCGCCGACGCGGTGGTCTCGGCCTTCCTCGTCAACGTGGAGCCTGCGGCGCGCCGCGAGGATCCCGTCGGCCTGGGTGTCGCGCACGCAAATGTGGAGGCCGCGGCGTTGCTGCCCATGGTCGCGCCCGTGCTCGACCTGCTGTTCAGGCAACACCTCTTGTCGGCCCAGCGCGCGGTGCTCGCCGACGTGGATCTGGTCGGGTACGAGACCCAGAGGCTCGTCGTGGGGTTCGTGGACCTGGTGGCGTTCACCGATCTGGGCGAGCAGCTCAGCTTGCGCGAGCTGGGCAGCGTGCTGACCAGCTTCGAGGAGCTTGCCGCCGATGCCGTCACCGCCGGCGGCGGCCGCATCGTCAAGTTCATCGGCGACGAGATTCTCTTCACGACCTCGGACGCCGCATCCGCGTGCACCATCGCGCTCGACTTGTTACAGGCGTGTCGGGACCACCCGTTCGTTCCTTCGGTGCGAGCGGGCGTGGCGATGGGCCGCGTGATGCTGCGTGACGGCGACGTGTTCGGACCTGTCGTGAACCTGGCCGCACGAGTCGTGAAGGCCGCGCAACCCGGCGAGGTCGTCGCCACCGCAGATGTCGCGGATGCATCTGGGCTCCGCTACGAAACGCGGGGCAGCCATCGGCTCAAGGGGAGCACGGGCGACGTCGAACTCCGACGGCTGATCCGCCGCTGACCCGGGCCAGCACGATCGAGCGCCGCTATGTGCCTGCTCACGCCGAGCCTGCCAGACGCCCGCGCCCTCGCCCGACGGCGGTGGGTTCCCGGGCGTCACACGACGGCGACGGCGTCGATCTCGACGAGGAACCCGGGGCCGAGGCCGGCGACCACGTGGACCGTGATGGCCGGCGGTGGGTCGGCCGGGTTCCACGCCTGCTGGAAGGCGGCGAGACCCTCGTCGAACGCATGGCCGTCCACCACGGCGATGGACCAGTGCACGATGTTCGCCAGGCTCGCTCCCTCGCTCTCGAGAATGGTCGCGAGGTTGCTGAGCGCCTGGCTGGCCTGCTCCCCGACCGTGGGACCGACCACCTTGCCGTCGGCGTCGACGCCGTTCTGCCCGCCGATGTAGATCGTCTTGGCTGGCTGTTCGACCACGACGGCCTGGCTGAAGGCCGGGCTGCGGTAGAGCCCCTCGGGGTTGATGTGCCGCGTGCTCATGCGTCGCCTCCTCTGTTCATGACACCAGTAATAGCGGTACAAGCAACACCGGTTATAGTGGCGTCGTGCGAGGGAGCGCAACCGGACGGGTGCTGACCGACCCCCGCGGCGGGTCGTTCCGGTTCGACGCCGGCGCCGTCTGCCTGGACTTCGCCCACGCGGGCGGCGAGGGCCGGTACGCGGTGTTCGAAATCCTCCACGAGCCCGCCGACCTGGCCGAATGGCTGGCCCAGCCGCCGCTGGCCGCGGTCGTGACCGTCCCCGTGACGGCCCACGGCCTGGCCGCGGCCAAGGCCCTCCGCCAGGCGATCTGGGACGCGGCGCACGCCCGGGCGGCGCGGCGCCCGCTCCCCGCCGGGGCGGTCGCGACCATGAACCGGGCCGCGGCCGCGGCGCCGCTCGTCCCTGCGCTGGCCGCCGACGGCACCACCGCAGGGTGGGCGGCACCGGTGCAGGCGACCCAGGCGCTGTCGACGCTGGCGCGGGAGATGATCGAGCTGCTGTCGGGGCCGCTCGCCGGGCGCATCCGCGAGTGTGCGAGCGACAACTGCCCGCTGGTGTTCGTGGACTCGTCCCGCCCCGGCGCTCGGCGCTGGTGCGCGATGGAACGGTGCGGCAACCGCCACAAGCTCCGGGCTCTCCGCGCCCGGCGTGCCGCGGGCGTGTGACGGGTGGCAGCCGAGCTCGAGACCACCTGGCCCCAGGTCCTGGCGTGGCGGATGCGACGCCAGCTGCTCGACCCCGTCGGTCAGCCGGACCCAATGGACGTCGTCCGGCACCTCTGCGGGGTCGAGGCCCAGGTGCGGGCGGCTGCTGCGCTTGCGATCGGCGTCCGGCTGTTCGACGACGCCGATGGCAGCGATGGCAATGGCGCCCCGCGGGCGGGCGCGCTCGACGCCGCCATCGAGCGGATGCGCCAGGTGGTGTCCGCGCTCGACCCGGGGTGACGAGGGTCGGCCGGAACCGCCGTCCTGGAAAAAGACCCGGCCAGAGCGACGCCTTGGACAACCTTGGCCGCCGGCGGCGTATAACGTCCTGGCCGCTCTCCCGATGGAACCGCCTATCGCCTCTCCGCGGGACGCGAGCGAACGGGAGGACGGAGGCGAGACAGATGGCGGATGATCCTCTGACCGACGTGCCGATCCCGGTAGTGGGGGCGCCCGTTCCGATCCGGCTGCCCGACTCCGTCCCCCTGCCCGCGACCAGTGCGCAGGTCGCGCAGTTCGTCGCCTACCGTGCGGCTGCCTGCGTCGGGGCGGACTACGCGAACCTTGCGCTGCTGGATCGTGCCCGCACGACACTGCGGCTGTTCCACGACTCCTTCCTGGACCGGGACATCGCCGATCGCTACACCGACGTCGCGGTCGACGCCGCCTACCCGATCGCGTCTGCGGTACGAGAGGAACGCGTCGTGCTGCTCCCCGACATCGAGTCGTACCGTGTGCAGTTCCCCCACATCGTGGCGGACACGATCGCGGCCGGCGTCGGGGCGTCCGCGTCTCTGCCGCTCTACCGGTCGGACGGCACCGTGCTGGGTGCGCTCGCGTTCGCCTGGACCGACCCGACCGTGTTCAGCGCGAAACTGGAGGCTGCGCTGCGAGCCGTGGGCGTCCTGTGCGTCGAGACCGTGGAGCGGGCGGAGCGCTACGACGCCGACCATGAGCTCGTCATCGCCATGCAGCGTCGTCTCCTCGGTGACCTGCCTTCGCTGTCCGGGATCGAAACCGCTGCCCGCTACCTGCCCGCGACAGCGTCCTTCGCCGTCGGCGGAGACTGGTACGAAGGGCTGGTGCTCGGGAAGACCCGGATGGCGCTCGTCGTCGGTGACGTGACCGGTCATGGGATCGCCGCCGCGGCCGACATGGCGTTGGTTCGCGGGATGGTCAGTGCACTCCTCCACTCCGGGGTGGCAACGCCGGACGTGTTCTCCGAACTGTCCGCTGTCCTCCGTCAACGCAGCGGTCTCCTCCTCGCCACCGCGGCCCTGGTTGTCGTCGACATCGAGCACGAAACGGTCACGTTCGCCACCGCCGGCCACCCCCCGCCGCTGCTGCGCCTCCCCGATGGCGAGGTCCGCCGCCTGGACTCGGCCAACTCACCGCTCATCGGCGGCCCCGACGGGCGCCGGGTTGCCGGCACCGCGCCGTTCCCGAAGGGTTCCAAGCTCGTGATGTACACCGACGGCCTGGTCGAGCGACGGGATCGCCCAGTCGACGACGGCATCAACCTCGCCATGTCACGAATCCACGCGATCGCAGACGACGCCTCCGGTGTCGACATCATCGAGGCGCTTCTCGACGAGCTCATCAACGATCACGCCGCCGAGGACGACATCGCACTGCTGGTGATGCACCACACGGGTCGGCTGCCCGGAGACGCAGGCACGTAACGCCGAGCGATCTCACGCGCTTCTGCGACAAGCGGCCCGGATGGGACGTCGAGGAACGCGCTGGGCCTCGACCCTGACAGGGTTCGTCAGCGGCCGGATCGCTCGCCGGTGGCGTTCCGCTTGGCCGTGACCGCCGTCCGCTTGGCGGAGGTGCGGACCGCTTTGGCGGTCGTCCGGCCGTTCGCCTTGGCGGCCCGGGCGGTCGTCCGACCGTTCGCCTTGGCCGCCCGGGCGGTGCTCTGGGCGTTCGCCTTGGCCGCCCGGGCGGTGCTCCCGGCGTTCGCCTTGGCGGCCCGGGCGGTGCTCCCGGCGTTCGCCTTGGCGGCCCGGGCAGTGCCGGTGGCGCCCCGCTTGGCCGTCCGGGCAGTCCGCCGACCGCCCGCCGTGGCGGACGTCGCCGTCGCGCGTGCCGTGTCGCCCGCACGAGTGGCTGCCTCCTGGGCCCTGCGGGTGGCCTCGATGGCGGCCTCGGTGGCATCGCTCGCCGCGCCGCGCACGTCCCTGGCCGTCGCCCGTGCCCGGGACGAACCCCGCGGCGCCGTGCGGGGCTTCTTCCGCCGCAACACGGTGGCCACGAGGTCGCCGATCGCAGTCACGCTGCCCTGGGCCAGCCCGCTGACCGTGTCGCCGACGCGGTCGGCGACACCTGCCGCGGCGCCGACCACCACGTTGCCCGGGGGCGTGTCGGGGGACCGGGGGTGCGGACGGGTCGGTGCCGTCCTCCGGGCCTCTGCCATGGCCTCGCCGAGGTCGTTGAGGGCGTTCCGCCCGAGTTCGTCGCGGACGCGCGGAAAGAAGTCGTCCTCTTCTTCCCGGACGTGGTGGCGGACGTTCTCGATGAGGACAGTCACCTTGGCGTCGAAGCGCTCGTCCTCGGGGGCCATGCGCTCCAGCTCGGAGAGCACCCATTTCACGATGTGGTGCTCCTCGAGGCTCTCGAGGGCCATGTCCTCGGTGCCGGGGACGGTCGCCCGCACCACGGGGTAGAAGAGCTGCTCCTCGATTGCGGCGTGGATTGACAGCGCCTCGCTGAAGCGGTCGACGATGTCACGCTTCTCGACGTGTGCCCGGTCTCCGGCCTTCTCGAAGCGCTTGAACAGCTGTTCCACCGTCTTGTGATCGTCTTTGAGCAGGGTGATCGCGTCCATCGCTCAGGCCTACCCCCTGATCGTGGGGTCCCAACCGCGGTGAGCGGCATCCGATCGGGACGACCAAGCCGCCGGGCCTGCGGGGCACCTCCGGTGGCCCCAATGGGTCGCCACCGTCCTTGCAGGAGCAACCGTCCTGACGGATGGTTGCAGGCGCCGAAACAGGCCTTGGCGTTCTGAGCTACACGCGACGTCCCCGCAGCAGCATGAGCACAATGATCACGGCCAGGATCACGAGGACTGTTCCGACTCCGATGTACATGGTTCGCTCCCTCTCGTTGTACGACGCTGGGGCCGATACATACCCGCCGAGCAACGCCGCCAGCCGGCACTCGTCCCATCGGATGGCTGCATGGTGATGTTGTCCGCGAGCACGGCCTGGTGTTGCTCAGCAGCACAAGCGGGCCTGGGCCACGAGGCGCGGCCCGCGCATGACCACGCTGGGTACGCTTGCCTACCGGGTCGCCGAGTAGTGGGGCGACCAGGCCGTCGCCCCGGACCCAGGTGGCGTCTCACAGAGGCGAACGGGGGTGCAGCCGTGGTAGTCACATCTGGCGTGGGGCATCTTGATTGCGCGACGTCACCCCAGGCTGGTGCTCGGCGGTACGCGACGCCGCCCGGCCGGTTGTACTCGCCGGCATGGTCAAGACAGCGGACGTGGAGATGACTCATGACTGATCCGTCTGTGGAACAACCCGGAGACACCGATCGTCCTCCGGGGGAAGCCGGAGACGTCGCCGCCCGTCCTCCGACCGACGAGGACCGCGAGCGACCCGCAAACGACCCGTCATCGTCGCTGACCGCGCCCCGAACCCCTGTAAGTCCGCGCCGCGATCCGCCTCAGGGGATGATCCCTGCCCGATCACGGCGTCGCACCAAGCTCGAGCGTGGCTCCATGCGGGTGCTGGCCACGGGCGGCATCATTGGTCTCGCCACCGCCCTGGGCGCCGTGCTCGTAAGCCAGAGCGTTGCCGGCTGGATCGTGGGACTGGCCGTTGGCCTCACGTCGGTGATCCTCGCCGCACTCCTGTGGTCGTCGCGACAGCTCTAGACGGGTCAACCCGACGCCGGGGGTGAATGAAGCGGCCGACGGGATGCACCGCTTGGCTACCGTGGGCATCGACATGGACGACGTCGGCCTGACCCTCGGGGCAAGAGGGGTGGTCAGCTTCCACGGGTCCCTCCAACTGATGCTCGCCGCACTCGACGCCAAGCCCGATCACCAAGCCGGACGCTGATGGACTGGGCCGGGTGGGCGCTGTTCGGATTGATGGCCACGGCTGCGCTGACCGCCGTCATGATCGCCGCCCAGCTCGCCGGACTCACCCGTCTCGACCTTCCCCTGGTGCTCGGCACCCTCGTCACCGAGGATCCCGACCGGGCCCGCGTGGCCGGGTTCTTCATCCACCTCACCGTCGGGCAGGGCTTCGCCCTCGGCTACGCCGCCGCCTTCGCGCTGCTGGACCGAGCCACCTGGTGGCTCGGCGCGCTGCTTCGGGCTCCTCCACGTCGCGGTCGCCCTCACCGTGCTCGTTCCCCTGCTCGCCGGGACCCATCCCCGCATGGCCTCGCACCGCGCCGGTCCCGCCAGCACGGCTGCGCTGGAACCCCCCGGCCTGTTCGCCCTCAACTACGGGCTGCAGACCCCCGCTCGTCGCGGTCGTCGCTCACGTCGTCTACGGGATCGTTCTCGGCCTGCTCCTCACGGCCAGCTGACGTGGGCAACGAACGCCCGCTGGGGGCGGGGATCGTGACACCGATCGAGGACTACGGCCTCCTCGGCGACACCCGCACCGCCGCGCTCGTCTCCAGCGACGGGGCGATCGACTGGCTCTGTGTGCCCCGCTTCGACGCCGACCCCATCTTCGGACGGCTCGTCGGCGGACCGGCGGCCGGCACGTTCCGGATCGCACCCGCTCGACCTGCCACGATCGCGACCCGCGGCTACCGGCGCCACAGCGCCACCCTCGAGACCACCTGGACGGTCGGCGAGCGCCGCCTCACGCTCACCGAGGCCATGGTCGCCGAGGTCGCCGGCCGTCTGCTCCCCGCCACGCTGCTGGTGCGCCGGCTGGTCGCCGAGGGCGGGCCCGTCGACGTCGTCGTCGACTTCGACCCCCGGCTCGGCGAACACCACCGCGCGCCCGCGACCCGGCGACGGGGCCGGAACCTCGTCTGCACGTGGGGGCCGCTCGCCGTGTCGCTCGGCTGCGCGCCCGACCACGGCATCGACGTCGGCCGGCCTGCGCCCGTCACCGTCACGCCCGACCAGCCCGCTCACACTCGTCCTCGCCGTCGCCCACCGCGAACCGCTCATCCACGTCGACCCCGCAGCCGCCTGGGACCTCGTCACCGAAGACGAAGCGCGCTGGCGGCGCGTGGACCGCCGAGATCGACGAGGACCTGCCCTACCGCGACGCCGTCGTGCGCAGCCTGCTGACACTGCGCCTGCTTGACCTACTCGCCCTCGGGCGCCCCCGTCGCCGCGCCCACGACCTCGCTGCCCGAGGATCCCGGCGGCGTCCGCAACTGGGACTACCGCTACGCCTGGCCCCGTGACGCCAGCATCGGCATCGGCGCCTTCCTCGGCGTCGGCAAGCTCGACGAAGCCCGCGGGTTCCTGGCCTGGCTGCTTCACGCAAGCCGGCTCAACCGACCCAGGCTTCCCGTGCTGCTCACCCTCGACGGCCGCCGCTCACCCCCCGAACGCGAGCTCCACGACTGGCCCGGCTACGCCGACAGCGCACCGGTCCGGGTCGGCAACGGCGCCGCCGATCAGCACCAGCTCGACGGCTACGGCTGGGTGCTCGACGCCGCCTGGAACCTGGAACAGGCCGGCCACCGCCTCTACTCCGAGACGTGGCGGACGATGCGCGGGTTCGCCGAGCACGGTCGCGCGCCGCTGGCAGGAGCCCGACGCCGGCATCTGGGAGATCCGCGACGACGCCGCCCACCACGTCCACTCCAAGCTCATGGGCTGGCTCGCCCTCGACCGGGCCCTCCGTATCGCCGACACCCACCGGCTCTCCACCCGGCAACGCAGGCGCTGGCGAGACCGCACGAGACGCCCTCGCCGACGACGTGACCGCGACGAGGCTTCGACCCGGTCAAAGGCAGCTACACCCGCAGCTACGGCTCGACCGACCTCGACGCGGCCCTGCTCGTCCTGCCGCTCGCTCGGCATCGAAGACGCCGACTCGCCCCGGGTCCGGGGCACCATCGACGCCATCACAGCCGAGCTCGGCGCCGGCGGTCCCCTGCTCTACCGCTACCCGCCCGGACGCGACGGCCTGCCCGGCACCGAGGGCGCGTTCCTGCCCTGCTCGTTCTGGCTCGTCCAGGCACTCGCCTGCACCGGCCGCGCATCCGAAGCCACCAAGCGGTTCGAAGCACTCCTCGACCACGCCAGCCCGCTCGGCCTCTACGCCGAGGAGATCGACCCCGCCAGCGGTGCCCATCTCGGCAACTTCCCTCAGGCGCTCACCCACGCCGCCCTGGTCCAAGCCGCCCTCGCGCTTCGTGACTCCGCCAGAGCCGCGCCACGCTCAGGGCGATCCGTCCCCCCGGGTCAGGACGGGGCCGAGAAGGACGCCCGGTAGGCGCTGGGTGCGACGCCGACGTGGCGGCGGAAGTGGCGGCGCAGGCACGCCGGCGACGGGAAGCCGCACAGTCGGGCGATCTCGCTGACCGGCGCGGTCGTCGACTCGAGCAGTCGCTGGCCGTGGAGGACACGTTGATAGGTCAGCCACGTCGCCGGTGCGGTGCCGGTGAGCTCGTGGAACCGCCGGTCGAAGTTGCGCCTGCTCATCCGGGCCCGGCGCGCCAGGGAATCGACGGCCAGGGCCTGGTCGAGGTGGTCCAGCGCCCAGCGCATCGCCTCGCCCACCGGCTCGTCGGCAACCTGGTCGGGCAGGGGGCCTTCGATGTACTGGGCCTGTCCGCCGGGCCGGTGCGGCGGGACGACCATGTGGCGGGCGAGTCTGTTGGCCACCGTCGCGCCGAGCGAGGTCCGCAGGATGTGGAGGCCCAGATCCATGCCCACGGCGCCCCCACCGGCGGTCAGGACGTCGCCGTCGTCGACGTAGAGGACCGACGGCCGGACGCAGACCTTCGGATACATCGCTGCCAACACGCCGGTGAGCGCCCAGTGCGTCGTCGCCGGGCGCTCGTCGAGCAGCCCGGCGGCTGCCAGCGCGAAGGCGCCCGTGCACAGGCCGGCGACGCGCGCCCCGGACGTGTGCCCGTCACGCAGGGCGTCGAGCACCGGCGCGGGGGGCGTTCCGCCCGGGTCGCGCCAGAAGGGGACGATGACCAGGTCGGCATCGCGCACGGCCGCGAGGTCGTAGGGGATCTCACAGGTGAGGCCGCCGCCCCCGAGGACGCCGCCGGGCTCACCGGAGACGAGCTGGACCTCGAGATCGGGCAACGCCCCATACTGCACCGCCAGGTCGAACACGCCGAAGGCGAACGACATGATGCCCATCGAGGCGCCGTTGAAGGCGACGACGGCTAGCCGGCGCGGCGGGAGCGGAGCAAACGTCGTGGCCGGCGGCGCCGCGTGCACGGGTTGCATGATGTCCACGTGGGTGCGCTCCTCCCCTCCGCGCGCCTTCAGCGACGTTGTCCGAAAGTAGCCGCGGGTTGGCGAGATGTGGCCTCACGCGCCCACGGGCCGGGCTGTCATGCTGCGGATCCCATGAGAACGCGCCGAGTGCTGACCGGACACGACGACACTGGCAAGGCCGTCGTCGTCAGCGACGAGATCGTGGAGCCGACCGACCGGGATTTCGCACCGAAGTGGTCGATCTGGGCTGCAGACGCCCCCGTGACCCTGCCGGACGGCGGCCTGCCGCCGTCGTTCGCCGGTCCGCTCGTGCCGGCGCCAGGGGGCGTCCACGTCATCGTCCTGACGTTCCCCGTCGGCTACAACCCCGACCGGATGTTCGACACGTCCGATCCCACGCGCGCCGCGGCCAGCGCCCGCGAGCAGATGGCCGGCGCGATCGCCATGGTGCCCGACCCCAACCCACCGGGCATCTACGGGACGCTGCCGGGGTTCACGGGGATGCACGCGACGGCCTCGGTCGACTGCATGCTCCAACTCTCGGGCGAGGCGGTGCTCGTGCTGGAGGATGCCGAGGTCCGCCTCGCACCAGGGGATTGGGTCGTCGTCAACGGGATCACCCACAGCTGGCGCAACGACGGCGACGAGCCGGCGGTGCTGGTCGCCGTGGTCGTGGGCGCCCACCACTCGGGCGCACCCCTGCGGGAGGCGTCGTGACGACCGAGGCGGTCGCCGACATCCAGCCGTTCCGGGTCGACATCGCCCAGGCGGACCTCGACGACCTCGACGAGCGCCTGGCCCGGGTCCGCTGGCCCGACGAGCCTCCCGGCGCCGAGTGGAGCTACGGCGTGCCGCTCGGCTACGTGCGCGAGCTGGTGGACCACTGGCGCACCGCCTACGACTGGCGCGCGCAGGAGGCCTGCATCAACGAGCATCCCCAGTTCACCACCACGATCGACGGGCAGTGCGTGCACTTCCTGCACGTGCGGTCACCGGTGCCCGGCGCGCTACCGCTGCTGTGCACGCACGGATGGCCGATGTCGGTCATCGAGTACCTGGACGTCGTCGGGCCCCTCACCGACCCGGGCGCCCACGGCGGTGACCCGGCCGACGCCTTCGACCTCGTGATCCCCTCCCTGCCGGGCGTCGCGTTCAGCGGTCCGACGCACGACCGCGGCTGGGGGACCCACCGCACGGCCCGGGCCTGGGTCGAGCTGATGTCCCGCCTGGGCTACGACCGCTACGGCGTGCACGGCAACGACGCCGGGTCGCTGGTCTCGCCCGAGGTCGGTCGCCATGCCCCCGACCGGGTGGTCGGCGTCCACGTGACCCAGCTGTTCTCGTTCCCCTCCGGCGACCCTGCGGAGTTCGCCGACCTCAGCGCCGAGGACATGGCGGCCATGGCGTTCCTCGAGCAGTTCAGCGCCGGCGGCGGCCTCGCCTACAACCAGTACCAGTCCGCCCAGCCCCAGACGCTGGCCTATGCGCTGCAAGACTCGCCCGCGGGATGGCTGGCCTGGGTGACCCAGCTCTTCCAGCAGTTCGTCGACCGGGACTACATCATCACCAACGCGGCCATCTACTGGGTCACCGGCACCATCGCCTCGTCGATCCGCCGTTACTACGAGGACGCACACGCCGGCGACGTGCCCACCGAGCCGACGACCGTCCCGACCGGCGTCGCGATCTTCGCCGAGGACTTCAGGTCGATCCGCAAGTTCGCCGACCGCGACCACGCCAACATCGTCCGCTGGACGTCCTACCACCGGGGCGGACACTTCTCTCCCCACGTCGCACCCGACCTCCTCGTCCCCGACATCCAGGCCTTCTTCCGGGATCTCCGCTGATCCCTGGCGGCCTCAGCCGCTGCCGCTGTCGTTCACGTAGACAGTTCACTGTCGGCTGGACTGTGTCTCTGCCGATCCGGGACGCGGCGGTGCCGCTGGCGCATTGGCGGCTCACAGCGTCGTGCGACCCGGTTTCGACAGGTAACCCAAGCCGCGCAGGTCTCGCTCCAGGCGAGCCCCGACCAGGTGCCGCCGCGACGCCTCTACGATCGCCGTCGCACCGAGCGCGATGGTGATGGCCAACAGGATGGGCAACACGAGACCGGTTCCATTGAGCGTCCTTCGTTCGTGGATGCGTCGATTCGACATGGGGTCGTGGGACCGGACCAGGGAGCAAGGTCCCGGATCGCCACAGGCCACTCGTCATCGCCCACCATCACCAGGCCGGCGATGACCGCGCCTGCGACGCCGACGACCAGGGCCGCCACCATGCCGATGCGCACGATCCTCGCCTGCACGATCTCAACCTGATCGGGACGAGTGCGGGTCGGCAGCGCCGATCGTCACGGCGGCGACGGTCCAACGGCAGGACGTCGAGCCGGCCGCCGCGCCCCGCACCGATACGGCCGTGTGTCGGCCGGCGCGGGACCTCCGACCCTAGGGGCGGGAACGGTAGGTGGCGACGATCTCCTCAAGGAATGATGCCAGGAAGCAGAGCATGACGAGCTGGATTCGTCGGTCGTGGCCGGTGGCCGTGGCGCTGATGACGGCGACGGTCATCGGTGCCTGTGGCGGCGGCGTCGATGAGACGACGGCCCGGAACGAGCCCACCAGCTCGACCTCGTTGGTCGTCCCGCCGCCGACCACCGCCACGCCCTCGACGTCGACCAGCGTCACGACGACCACGGTTCCCACGGCGCCGCCGTCGGTTCCCGCGTCGCCGAACCTTCGGCGCGGCGACAGCGGGCCCGCCGTCCACGAGCTGCAGCAACGGCTGTCCCAGCTCGGGTACTGGACCGGCGACGCCGACGGCGTCTTCGGCGAGGACACCCATCACGCCGTCGTGGCCCTACAGAAGGCCGCGGGGCTAGGACGGGACGGGATCGTCGGGCCCGTCACCCAGGCCGCCGCCGACGAGGGCGTTCGTCCGGTCGCCCGCAGCCAGTCCGGCCGGGTCGTCGAGATCGACCTCCAACGTCAGCTCCTGCTCGTCGTGACGAACGGCACCGTGACGGAGATCTTCGACACCTCCACCGGACGGGCGGCCGGCACCACGCCCGCGGGGCACTGGACGGTCACGCGGGAGATCGACGGCCTACGCCGCAGCCCGCTCGGCCTGCTCTACCGGCCCAAATACTTCCACGAGGGCGTGGCCGTCCACGGCTACACGAGCGTTCCCCCGTCCCCGGCGTCGCACGGCTGCGTCCGCGTCACGTACCCGGCCATAGACCATATCTGGGCCGACCAGCTGATCCCGATCGGCACCCCGGTCTGGGTCTACTGAACGCCGCCGGCACCGCGCCCGCGGCCGGCCTAGGCCTACGCGCCGGGCTGGCCGGGCTGCTCCGGGCCGATGCGGTAGGGCCGCATCATCTCGTTGTCCTCGTGTTCGACGATGTGGCAGTGCCACACGAACTGCCCCGCTTTGGCGAACCGGAGTCGCACGCGGGTGACCTGGCCGGGGTAGGCGATGACCGTGTCCTTGAACCCGATCTCCCAGGGCTCCGGGCCGGCGGCCATGGAGCCCGGCGCGACCTGGACCTCCAGGGTCTCCTCGTCGATGAGGATGTCCTGCCGGCTCACCACCTGGAAGTGCACCTCGTGGATGTGCATGGGGTGGGCGTCGGCCGTCGTGTTGTACAGCTCCCACACCTCGGTGGTGCCCACGGCCGGGTTCTCGGTGACCGGGTCCATCCACAGCCGCTTGACGCAGACGCCCGGAGCGACGTTGGGGTCGCCGGCCACGGTGCCGAGCATCGCCTCGGCGGGTCCATCGGTGAACGCCGACGCCTGCTCGAGCAGGGCCAGCGGCCGGGTGACCGTCGCCGGCGGCAGGGGCGTGATCGCCGGCAGCTGAAGGAACTGCGGCGGCGTCGAGGCGTCGGCGGTGAGGGCCGGGACGACGCCGAACTGCATGACCTGGCCGGTCGTCTCGGGATCGGAGACATCGAAGTCCTCGTCCGGCTCGCCGCCTCCGAACGGTTCGTCGGGTCCGACGTTGGCGAGGACGTGGTTGCCCAGCGGCACGTTGGTGAAGTCGACGATCAGGTCGGCGCGCTCGGCCAGCCCCAGGAGGAGCTGGTTCCTGTTGGTGGCGGTGAGGTTCACCGGCGTCGCGAGGAAGCCGCCCTCGTTGCCGATGGCCCAGACCTCGACGCCGGGAATGCCCGCGAAGTCGAGGATGAGGAAGCGCGATTGGCACCCGTTGAGGACTCGGAACCGGTAGCGGCGCTGCTCGACGGTGAGGAACGGCCAGGTGTTGCCGTTGACCATGATCGTGTTGCCGAAGAACTCGGGGTTCCAGATCGGCGAGACGTCGGAATCGGGGATGTACGGGCCGGTGAACCCGTCGAAGAAGGCCCGCGTGTCCGGATAGAACAAGGACCCGTCGGTGTTGAACGAGCGGTCCTGGATGGCGATCGGGATCTCGCGGTAGCGCTTGTTCGACGGGAAGCCGTCGCCGTCACGCGGTGCCGGCCCGGGAAGCGACGCCGTCAGGCCGGTGCGGCTGTCGAGCACCGCGGCGTCGCCGGCGGGACCGCCCCGGATGAGGTAGAAGCCGGCCGGACCGGCGTAGACGTTGAGCCGCGTCATCCCCAGGGTGTGGTCGTGGTACCAGGTGGTCGACGCCCGGCCGAGGTTCGGATACTGGAACGTGGCGAACCCCGGACCCCAGGTCGCGCCGTAGCTCGCCGAGGCCTTGCCGGCGAAGAAGCCGTACCAGGTCCCTTCGGTGGCGAAGCCGGCCGGGACGTCGTTGGCGGCCGGCAGGTACCACGCCTCGGCGTACCCGTCGCTCTCGTCGCCGACACCGACCGCGCCGTGTGCGTGGGTGACGATCGGCACCGGGCCGGTGTAGGCGCCGGGCGTCTCGCTGAACGTCGGTCGCGAGTCACGGCCACCGGTGCCCCCCGGGGGGTTGGCCCAATGCAGCGTCTGGTCGACCGGCAGCAGGTGGGGCAGGAAGCCGCCGTCGGCGTCGACCAGCTCGTTGATCCACTTGACCCGCACGGGCCGGTTGTACTGGGCCTCGATCGTCAGCGACGGCGCGTGGTGTATCCGCACGCCCTTGTTGCTCTGCGAGGCGATGGTGCCATAACCCCACACGGTCGTGGCCGGGAGTCCCGCGGGCAGGATCTGCTCACTGAACTGCCGCATGGAGATCTCGTAGTAGTCGACCGGTTTGCCGCCCGGCGCGGTCAGGGTCGCTGCCCGCGGCATCACCGGCGGGACCAGCAGCGGCGTCTGGAACTTGGGCACACCGCCGGGGTCGAGCGTGCCACCGGGGATCCCCGCCTCGGCGACCGGCACCCTGAAGAACCGGCCGCCGACCCGACCGATGACGTACAGCCCCACGCCCGCGCCCCCGCCGATGCGCAGAAAGTCCCGCCGGGACAAACGCGATGTGCCCATGAACCCACCTCCGTCCGTCGCACCCGAACGGCGTCGCTCCGACCGGACACCGTCGAGACCTGGACCCCGGCGGGACCACGAGCCACCCTGCTCGTTGGATCTCGCTGACGCCCGCGACCCACCTCGGACACTAGGGCTCCAGCCTTTACGAAAGCTGAAGCTTCGGTGAACTCCTCGCAAGAGACCGAGCGTCAACCATTGGTCGCCCGGCCCGGGTCACCTCGGTGTATCCGACGTCCGCAGTGAGGGGTCGTGACCCAATGAGACCTCGTACGGGGACGCGGGGCGAAGCGTGCGATCCCGGCCGCAGATCGCCGATCGGTCGCGTCCTCTGTCTGCGGCGGGAGAACACCGATACTCGCCGCAGGCGTCGGGGTCGCGGGGTGACCTCACCAACCACGGACGTGCCGCCGCGTTGTCGGAAGTACCGCAGGGTCTCGGCCATATCTTCGTCACGGATATTTCGTAAATCTGTCATGTAACGAGGGTCACGGGGTGGGGTCGGACTTAGTGGGCGAAATGCCCACAACACAGAGAGGAGGCAGCACCATGTATGAGTTTGCAGTCGTGGCGCTGTTGGCACTCGCCACGGTGAAAGTCGTGGACTTCCTCAGCGACAACGTTCCCCTCATCGAGCGGTTCCGTTCGCTGCTCACGTTCATCGTCGCCGTCGGGGCCACCGTCTGGCTCGACTACTCGCTCTTCCAGGGCTGGAACGTCGCCATTCGGAACGAAACCCTCGGCATCTGGATCACCGGCTTCGTCGTCGCCGGCCTGACCGTTCCGTGGCGGGCCATTTTCAGCTGGCTCACCCATGATCGGGCCACCGGAGACGAGTCGCTCGGCGAGCACACACCCATCATCCGCAAGGTCGCCTGACCGGCAACCTGTACCCGCCAACCGGGGGCCGAGAGGGCACCGCGTGCCCGGTCGGCCCCCGTGCCGCGTGGGCGCGAAGGATCTTGGGCCCTGCTCGGCGGCGCCCCCTCGACATCACGATCGCGCCGTGGATCTCGACGAGGCGGCCCACGGCGGACCACGCGTGAGGATCGGGCGAGACCCCGCTCTCGCCCGCGCCGCCGGCCCCGGACTACTGGACGGCCGACATGGTGCTTGCCGACGACGGCACGGTCCATGTGTGGCCGATCGCACCCGCGGACGGTCCGGCGCCGGAGGGGTCCCACGAGGCTCTCTCGCCCGACACCGTCACACCGCGCTTCTCTTCTCGTTCAAGCTGACCCATCTGACCGGCCCCGGCGCCGGTCCCCCGCCACACCGATGGGCCTGGATCTGTCAGCCGGCCGGCGGCATCCTCTTGCGTGTAGTGACGCCTGAGGAGGCAGCCGTGGCAGCAACGAACGTCCAGCCCTGGCCCCTGGTTCGCCAGGGCGATCGCAACCATCCCGTCCGGACCCTGCAATGCCTGCTCCGCCAGCACGGACACACCGTCGTGGTCGACGGCATCTTCGGGCCCAAGACCGACGCGGCCGTGCGTGCGTTCCAGACCGCGGCCCACCTGGCGGTGGACGGCATTGTCGGTCCGCAGACCTGGGGCGCCCTCATCGTCACGGTACGTCGGGGCAGCCAGGGTGAGGCGGTCAAGGGCGTGCAGGAGGAGGCGGCGTTCCGCGACCTCAGCGGCAACCCCCCGGCATTGGCGATCGACGGGATCTTCGGCCCGAAGACCGAGGCTTGGGTGCGCGGCTTCCAGGAGGCCGTCGAGATTGCCGTCGATGGCATTGTGGGCCCTGTCACCTGGCAGGCCCTGATCAGCGGCATGTTGTCGTTGTGAGGAAGGACGACACCATGCCCCAGACATCCCTGGCCCCGTAGCCCCGTGATCGCCCCGCCGATGCGGGGCGCGCCGATCGAGGCGTTGCAGCACCTGTTGCGCCGCCACGGTTCCAGCATCACCGCCGACGGCATCGTCGGCCCGGTCACCTGGCAGGCCATGGTCGCCAACGGCGACTGAGGTCCGGCATCCAAGAGCTCTCCGACCCCATCGCTCCGGGCGGCCGTCCGGGCGCGTGGTGCCGAGGACCGGTCACGGCTTGCGGGCGCGGACGAACGCGCTCACGACGTGGCCGGCGACTTGCGGGGCGAGGCGGTCGGCGTCCAGGTGCTGGGATGCCAGGAACGTGTGCGCGTCGGCGGCGCTGAACTCACGGGTGGGCCGGAGGTCGATGTCAACGAACCCGGCCGCCGCCAGCTTGGCGCGGTAGTCGCTTTCCTCCAGGGCACCTGCGACGCATCCTGTCCAGGCGGCCACGAGTTCGGCGACTTCGGCTGGAAGCGTCCCGCGTAGCACCATGTCGGACACGGCGAACCTCCCGCCGGGGCGCAGGACCCGGAACGCCTCCGCGAACACCTGGTCCTTGTTGGCCGACAGGTTGATCACGCAGTTCGAGATGATCACGTCGACCGACGCGTCGGGCAGCGGGATGTCTTCGATCTCTCCTCGCAGGAACTCGACATTCTCGGCTCCTGCCCGGGCCTTGTTCTCCTCGGCGAGGGCGAGCATTTCGTCGGTCATGTCGAGCCCGTACGCCTTGCCCGCTGGCCCGACGCGGCGAGCCGACAACAGCACGTCGATACCACCACCCGAGCCCAGATCCAGTACCACCTCGCCTGGGCGCAGCTCGGCGAGCGCGGTGGGGTTGCCGCAACCCAGCGATGCCTGCAGCGCCTCCGCGGGCAGCACCGCCTGCTCCGCGTCGTCATAGAGATCGGCGGTCACGGGGTCCTCGTCCGAGCCGCAGCACACGCCGGTGCCGGAGCGCACCTCCTGGGCTGTCCGCCGGTAGTGGTCCTGCACCGCCTGTTTCACATCCTGATCGGTCATCGAAAATGCCTCCTACCCTGGGGAGCGAGCCCCGCCGGTGGGCGGGGATCCCTCGGCGCAGCACGACTCGCTCAGATACGCGATCAAGCGGCGTGCATGCTCGAAGTCGACCGCGTAGAAGATGTTTCGCCCCTCGCGCCGACCTTCGATCAGCCCAGCGCGGGACAACTCCTTCACATGGAACGACAAGGTCTGCGGCGGGACGTCCAACAGCCGGGCCAACTCGCCGGCGCTCTGGCCCCGCGCCCCCTTCCGCACCAACTCGCGGAAAATCGCCAGACGGGTCTGGTGCGCCAACGCCCCGAGCCCCTCGATGACGACCGCAGCCGTCAGATCTTCCTTAGCATCAACCCGCGTCTGAACCACGCCCCAACCATACGATGCTTATAGAAATATGGTAGGGTCTTTCGACCCCAATTTCAGCCCCTGTCACGGTTCTGAGCCTTCATCGGCGATTCTGCAACTCCTTGTCGATCTCGTCGTCGGTGACCGGCCGCCGGTAGTAGAGGTTCCAGGCGTCGAGTAGCAGGAACACCGCCCAGACGCCCAGCACCCAACCCGGCCAGAAGTACCCGAAGCCCGTCGCCGCCCACGCGACGATGAGCGCGAGGTTGATCACGACGTAGGCGACGAAGTCGGCACGCAGTTTGTGCTTCTTCTCGACTCGAGCACGCGCCCAATCACGGTCCGCGTCGCCGGTCGACGTGGTCAACGACGTGTGTTCTCTCACATCAACCATGGGACCACCTCCTCAGTCTCAACATCTCGATCCCGCATGCCGGGTCAGGCCGCACCGACTGACCGCGGCCCGTGCCGCCGCGGACGCGGCCAAGGCCCGGCGGAGGCGGTGGCGGCCTGGGCGAGTAGCGCGTGGTGGATCGTGGCGATGAGCCACAGCACTCCCGTCGCCGCCATGAGCACGCCGAGAGCGGCCTCGCTCGCGCTGAGCAGCATCTGCAGCCCCGCACCGAACGCGACCAGGCCAATCATCGCGGTGACCACGAGATAGAGCTTGCTGCCGTGGATGAGGCCGTCGAAGCCCGGGACCACGGCGCTCGCCGAGGCGGCAAAGCCCAGACCGAGCACAACCAGTCCCGTTGCGCGCGTCCCGTCCATACCCGGCGGGGCGGCGTCAACCGCCCAGAGCAGGTACAGGATGCCCGCGGCCACCACAAGTCCTGTGGCGATCAGATCTCTCTTCGGAAGGCGCATCAGTCCCTCCCTTCGGTCCCGGCGCCGACGCGCCCACTGGCGCGCCCGACCGGGGACAAGTCCATCCTGAGCACCAATGACTTGGTGCGACCAGAGCACGAGGTCCCCACTCGGGTACGCAAAGGGGACGTACTCGCGTCCAGGAAACGACCAACGGCTCTGCCCGCAGACGACCCGACCGGCGGATAGTCGCGGGCAAGGAGAAGACACCTACGTCCAGGCACGCCGGCATGCGCAGGAAGGAGCCCGCCATGAAGGTGCTCACGGTCTACGCCCATCACGACCCCCACTCGTTCTGCCATGGCGTGCTCGAACGATTCACGGACGGACTGCGAGACGCGGGCCACACCAGCGAGATCATCGACCTCTACGCGATCAAGTTCGACCCCGTCTTCCGGGAGCGAGACGTCGCCAGCTACATCAGCGCGGAGATTCCCGCCGACATCCTCGATCTCATGGACCTGCGCGGGCGGGTGCTGAACTCCTGCCGCTGGCCGGGCCAACGCTGGCTCGCCGACCGGGCCCTGCGCGGCAAGTCCCAAGCGGAGATCGCCGCCTTGATCCGCAGCCACATGCCCAAAGACGTGGTGGCCCAGCAGGCCAAGGTCGCCGCGGCCGACGCTCTCGCCTTCATCGCACCCATCCATTTCTGCAACTTCCCATCCATCCTCAAGGGCTGGATCGACCGTGTCTGGACCCTCGACTTCGCCTACGGGTTCACCTCCGCCGCCTGGCACGGCGACGTCGACGGCCGCATCCCGCTCCTGCACCACAAGCGCGCCCTCATCCTGACCTCGACCATCTTCAACAAGGACGCCTACGACGACGGCATCCGCGACGCCATCGCCAAGGTCATCGACGACTGGGGCTTCCGCTACCCCGGCATCGACGACGTCGAACACGTCTACTTCTACGCCGCCACCGCCGCCACACCCGAACTGGTACAGCAATACTTCCAGCAGGCCTACGACCTCGGCCGCCACTTCGACCGATCCCAGGCCGCGGCAGAGCGGCACCCAGCCGCCTGACCGTACGCGAGCAGCCAACCGATGCCGACCGCGGCCGCCCAAGCGTGACGCGCCCACAACGACGGTTCTCGCGCTCTACACCCGAAGCGCGGGCTGCCCGAGAACGCGCGGGCGACTCGACGATCCGGCAACCCTCAAGTGACGCTCGACGGCAGACGCTTGACCCGGCAGGCAGGCACGGGTGGGGTGAGGATCGGGCCGGGGCGCGGTGTCGTTCTTTCGAAGCATCCGTTTCCCCGGCCCGCCCTCCCGAACCGGACGTGCGCGTTCCCACGCATCCGGCTCTCCACGAGCTCGTGTCGCTGGGCTATGCGACGGTTGCCTCCGCTCGGGTCCACGGCGTGGGGATCTGTCCGCCCCGGTAGCGGTAGCGGGTGACCGCGACCGCCGTGGGGTCGAACAGCGTGACCTCGCCGTCGGTTGGCCGCCACCCCGGGAGGTAGCGGCGTCGGAGCCACTTCCAGTTGGCGCGGCGATGCTTGTGGCGAAGCCAGCAGATCACCCGACGCCAGGTGAAGGCGCTCAGGTAGGCGAAGGTCGCCTTGGACACGCCGTGCCGGAAGTAGTTGGTCCAGCCGCGCAGCACCGGGTTGAGCCGGCGCAGCAGCGACTGCGAGCGGTTGGTTCGTGCCTCCTCGGGTGATCGCCTGCACCTTGGCCTTGATCGAGGCGAGCGCCTTCTTCGACGGCCAGGTGTAGACGAACCGCTTGTTCGAGCCTCGCTTGCGTTGCCGCTGGATGCGGAAGCCCAAGAAGTCGAACCCCTCGTCGATGTGGACGATCGTCGTCTTCTCCTCCGACAGGCGCAGGCCCATCGGGCGAAGTACCGCTGCCACCTCGTCTCGCAGCGTCCTCGGCGTGTGCCCGGGTGCCGGCCACCATGACCACGAAGTCGTCCGCGTAGCGGACGAGGCGGTACGTGGCGAGTCCCTTGCGGCGCCGTCGGCTGCGAGCGTTGAAGTCGCCCCAGCGCTCCCAGGCCTCGGCGAAGTGCTCGTCGAGGACCGACAGGGCGATGTTGGCCAGCAGCGGCGAGAGGATCCCGCCTTGCGGGGTGCCGGTGGTCGTGTCCCGCTCGACGCCATCCTCAGCGAGGATGCCGGCCTTGAGGAACGCCTTCACCAGGCCAGGACGCGCTTGTCCCCGATCCGATGTCGCACCCGGTCCAGCAGGGCCGGGTGGTCGATCTCGTCGAAGCACGCCGTGATGTCACCTTCCAGCACCCACTCATACCGCGGGAGGTGAACTGGTGGATCTCGGCGATCGCGTCCTGGGCCCGTCGCTTCGGGCGGAACCCGTACTAGCACGGGTTGAAGTCCGCCTCGAAGATCGGCTCGAGCACCAGCTTGAGGGCGGCCTGCACGACCCGGTCCCGGGCGGTCGGGATGCCCAGCCGTCGGCGCTTGCCGCTTCCGGGCTTGGGGATCATCCGCTCCCGCACCGGCAGCGGCTCGAACCGCCGAGCCTTGAGATCGTCTCGCAGCCCGGCGAGGAACGCCTCCACGCCGAACACGATGGAGCGGGGTGCCACTCCATCGACGCCGGCCGATCGTGCCCCTCGATTGCCCCGCACCCGATCCCACGCCACCGTGAGGAAGGCGGGATCAGCGACGAGGTTGAACAGGTCATCGAACCGACGATCAGGATCGTCGATAGCCCATTGGTGCAGCTTGGTCTGGATCTTCAGTACCCGCAGCTCGGCCTCGTCGAGGTCGGGCCACGGTGCGTCGGTGTTCACCGGCGACCTCCTGGCATTCCAGTCCCGCAACTGCGAACTCGCTGTCTCCCTTCGCCATGTGCACGGCTTTCCCGCGCTCGGACTACTACGAGACTCCGCCCCGTCCTCGAGCCATCAGCCGACGATGGGCCTGGCCGCGCCGACCTGGTCGGCCGGCAGGGAGGGCGACCCCAGGACGGTTCCCACGTTCACCATCAACCGATCGACGGGATCGGTGCCCAGCTCTTCCCCTGCAGCCTCGCCACGGCTACGCCGCAGGCCTTCACCGTGGCCTCCCCACCGACCTCGCGATGTCGGCTCGGAGTCGGTCCCCTCCACTTGGAGGCGACCGCGCACTGCTCCGGCCCAGATCCACCAGGTTCGAGCCGGTTCCCGACTTGAGGGGGTTCAACCACTGGTTCCACTCGTTACACCTTTCCGTCTCGCTTGCCGGACCCGGGCCGTCTGGCAGTGCCGACCCGTCCCGTCGTTGTCGGGGCTGCTCCCACCCTCACCCGCGCCTCCAGGATCAGGCTGCCCCCAGCTTCACCGGCCTGCTGCGACAGCCCGACAGGTGGGTCCTTCCACCCCACCCGGTCACATGGCGCCTCGTGGCGCACCGCGAGGTTCGGGGAGTGCTTCGTCGTTGGGCGTTGCCGCTCACGCCAACGACCGCGGGCTCAGCTGCCGGCGGCGGTGATGATCCAGATGCCGCCGCTCAGGTCGACGCCGAGGCGGTCGGGCAGCGGGGTCGCCACCGAGGCGGCGGCCGATCTTCGCGCCGCATGATCCGCACCGAGTGAATGGGGCAATGGACGGGTCGCCCACGACGCTCCCTGTGGATCGTCAAGTGCCTGGAGGATCTCGCCACGGGTGACATGGAAGCTGGCGACGCTCTCGACGTCCCCAGTCCACTTAAGATAGCGTCCACTATCATAGTGACGAGGGGCGAGGCCAAGTGCGCTGGCATCTGGTGCGCAGGTCGAAGGGGGGAATGCCGTGGCGCACGAGCGCGGTGCTGATGGTCGATCGTTCCCGACCGCAGGTTCGAGACCGATCCCCGAAGCTGGGGTGAGGCGACCTCGAGCGTTGCTCCGGGTTGGTCTGTGCGTCCTGTTGTTGTCCGTGGTGGCCTGCAGTCACGACGACAAGAGCGGCGGGACGAGTGGTGTGGAAGGGCTCGATGTCGAAGAGTTGCTCGGGCCCGAGAATCCGGCGAGCGGTGAACCGGTGCGCCTCGGGCTGGTGTCCGATGGCGTCACGCCGGCCTACGACAACACCGACGAGCTGCGCGCTGCCGAGGCGACGGCCGAGTACTGGAACGAACATCGTGGTGGCGTCGGCGGGCGACCCATCGACGTAGTGACCTGTGAGACGGGCGCCGACCCGGCCGGGGCGACTGACTGTGCCAACGAGTTCGTCGAGGAGGGCGTCGTCGCCGTCGCTCTCAACAATTCGGCGGTCGCCGAGTCCCGCGTCGGAGCCGCTGCACGCCGCCGGCATCCCGATGATGCTGTTCCAGGCCTTCGGTGACGGCCTCCTGGCCGACGGTGCGTCGAACGTTCGCGATCGTCAGTCCCCTGAGCACGCTGTTCGGTCTGCCGATGTCAGTGGCCGAGAGCGAGGGGGCAGAGAAGGTCACGTTCGTCGTGCTCGACGTCCCGCAGGCGACCGGCATCCTCCGGGAGGGAGCCGGTCCCGAGATCCTCGCGCGCTCGGGTGTCGACAGCGAGGTCGTCCCGATCCCGCTCGGCACGGCCGACATGACGGCGCAGATGCAACAGGTCGTCGAAGGGGATCCGGGCGTCGTCCACGTGCTGGGCAACGACGCGTTCTGCATCGCGGCGTTCAACGGGCTGGCCGTGGCCGCCTATCCGGGCGCGATCACGGCCGTCTCGCAGTGCATCACCGATGCCACACGCGAGGGCGTGCCGGGGGACGTCCTCGACGGGATGTACCTCACCGCCGGCCTGGCGCTGGGGGCGACCGACGATCCGACGTACCAGCTGTACGAGGCCGTCATGAGCACCTACGGCGTCGGCATCCGAGACACGGAGACGACCCAGTCGATGGGCAGCTACGCCGTGGTGGCCGCCCTGGCGACCTCGCTCGAGGGCATTGAGGGCGACATCACCCCCGGGACGGCCGCCCAGACGATCAAGGCCATGCCCGAACAGGAGCTCCCCGGTGGCGGCGGGGTGATGTTCCGATGCGGCGGCTCCGCGCTGCCGGCCCAGCCGGCGGTGTGCTCGAACGAGTGGCTTCGGACACGGCTCGACGACCACGGCCAGCCCACCACCTACGAGGCCATCGATTCGACCGACCTCTTGAACGACTGACCCATATGTCAGGTCCCGCTGGCGGCGACCGCCATCGGCTTGATATCGAGGGCGGTGACCTGGGCGCCAAGCCCCACGAGGATCTGGGCGGTTGCCGCGCCCATCCCGCTCGCGGCGCCGGTCACGACCACACTGGCACCTTCGTGTCCAAGTGTGTCCACCATCGGTCGTATTTAAGATGGTGATGACTATCTTAGCAAAGGGATGAAGGATGCCGTCCGACAGCAGCACCCCTGCGAAGGCGACACGCCGTCCGCGAGGCGCGCCTCGACTCCTGCTCCTTGACGCTGCCCGCGCGCTCTTCGCCCGTCAGGACTACCGGGGCACGACAACCCGTGAGATCGCCGACACCGCTGGCGTCCTCGAGCACCTGCTGTTCCGCCAGTTCGGCTCGAAGGCCGCGCTGTTCAACGAAGCGATCGTGGTCCCGTTCATGACGATCGTCGACGACCTGAATGTCCGGTGGGAGTCGATCGAGCCCGGACCCGAGAGCTCCGAAGCTGTCGCCCGAGAGTTCCTCGGCGCGCTCTACGACCTGTTCGTGGACAACCGCGGTCTGGTCATGACCCTGTGGACCGCTGATGCGCTGAGCGAGGAGGAGCTGCAGGAGACCGGCATCGTCGAGATCGACCGAGCACTCGGCATCCTCGGTCGGCTCGGCGGCAAGGCGTTCGACATATTGGGGATCGACGCCAACTACCAGGACATGGCTGCTCGCTCGACGGTGGCGATGGTCGCCGGGATGGCCGCGTTCGGCACGACCTTCTTCGGTGGTGTGCGGCCGCCGCGCGACGTCATCGTCGAGGAGCTCGCCCAGGCCACGCTTCACGGCTTCCTCCACCGTTCGGGCCCGGATGCAGTGCGTCCCCGGGGTGTGACGCCTGGGTGAAGGCGCTGACCGGGACGGTCCGAGAGTGAGGCGGCAGTCGATGTCGGCGTCGCCTTCGATGCTGACGAGGTAGGTGGCGTCGTTGTCCGATGCCGGCCAGTCGGGTGCCACATCGTGGGGCGCCCGGGACGGCGGCGCCCTCCGCCAGGTTGAGCCGGGTCAGGTCGCTTTCGGCACGGAACCGGCTCCAGAGCCGGTCGAGCCGGTGCAGCCGCGCCTCGGCCAGGCGAACTGGTTCGTAGAACGGGAGGATCGCTGCGGCCACCATGATCGGGCGCGTCTCGGTCCGGGCCGCGATCGCAGCAGCCAGAACCAGCGGAGCGTGAACATCAAGCGTCAGGCGCGGAAGGCGTTCCCGGGGATCGTGATCGGCATCTCGAGCGAGCGCAGCAGCCCGGGCTCGGCATCGACGACGTAGGGGACGGCGTTCACGACGCGCATCGCCGTGGCGAGCATGGCGCCGGCACCGCTGCCCATGGTCGGGATGCCGGCCTCGGCCGGGTCATCCAGCGTCGGCGTGACCCAGATGTCGAAGTTCGGCTTGCCCTCCAGCATGATCCGGTACGAGAGGTCGGCTTCGCCGATGGGCCAGTCGGTTCCGACGTGGCGGGCGAGGCGGGTGATGTGGTCGATGACGATCGCCTCACGACCGTCGACGACGCCGATCGCCTGGAAGCGGATCGCGCCGCAGGTCCCGGGCTCGACGGTCCCGAACGCGGTCTCGATCGGCTGCTCCGTCGAGCCGCCGGTCGTAGGTCTCGCGGACCTCGGACACCTCGACGCCGAGACCGTCGGCGATGTAGCGGACCTGGCCCTCGAACTCACCGGCGATCGCGCCGGGCAGCATGATCCAGGGCTCGAAGTCGAGCGGCTGACCGAAGCCGAGCGCGTCGATCATGATCTCCTTCGACGCCGTAGTCGTCGTAGAGCGCGATCTCGTAGCAGTGGACCTTGCTGACCGAGCGCGAGGCGCTCGAGAAGATGATCGGCAGGTGGTCGCACAGGAACCCGGGCTCGATGCCGGACGCGTAGATCGACGTCCCGCCGGCGCGGGTTGCCGCTTCCAGTCGCTCGCGGTGGGCGGGTACGTACGCGAGCGGGTTGATCAGGGTCGTCGACGTCGTCGTGACGACGTTGACCCCAGCGGCCAGGATGCGCTCGTAGTCGGGGACCGCGCCCGCGTCGCGCTCCGGGCCGCTGGCGCCGTAGATCACGCAGTCCGGCTTCGAGGGCGAGCAGCGCGTCGACGTCGTTGGTCGCCTCGACCCCGATCGGGACGCCGTTGGCGAGCTCGCCGGCGTCACGGCCGACCTTGTCCTCGGAGTGGACCCACACGCCGACGAGCTCGAGGTCGGGACGTTCGTTGACGGCGACGATCGAGAGCGACCCGATCCCGCCGGTCGACCAGACGACGACGCGCTTCACGTCTCCGGATGTTCCCTTAGCCATGGTTGCTCCTCTGGTTCGGTCGGACGGGGAGGTACCCCCACCCGCGCACGCTGGCCGTGTGGGCCATCTGCCCTCGGTCGATGTCGACGTCCCACTCCGGCCAGCGCCGCAGGATCTCCTCGAGCGCGACCCGCCCCTCGAGCCGCGCGAGCGCGGCGCCGAGGCAGAAGTGGAGCCCGTACCCGAAGGACAGGTGCGGCGCCCTCGTCGCGGTGGACGTCGAAGCGGTCGGGGTCGGTCCAGTGGCGCTCGTCCCGGTTCGCTGCGCCGTTGAGCAGCAGCATGATCGAGCCCTCCGGAACGGTCGTGCCGTGCACCTCGACGTCGCGCTGGACCTACCGCGCCTGCACGGGCGACGGCGACTCGAGGCGGAGGATCTCCTCGATCGCGTTCGGGATCGAGCGACGGGTCCTCGACGAGCAGGCGGCGCTGGTCCGGGTGCTGGGCGAGCAGCTGCATCGTGAAGCCGATGAGGCGCGTCGCGGTCTCGTTCCCGGCGCCGGCGACCATGCTGGCGTAGGTGACGACCTCGTCGCGGGTGAGCGGACGCCGCGAGCCGTCGGGCTCGTCGACCTCGGCGTTCAGCAGCTCGGTCATCAGGTCGTCGCCGGGGTTCCTGCGATCGCCACTCGACGTAGTCGGCGAGCACGGACAGCACCGCGTCGAACGACGACTGGTCGAACGCGATCGGGCGTGCCGTCGGTGGTGATGGCGTCGTCGGTGGTCTTGCGGTACACGTCCTGGTCGGCCTCGGGGATGCCGAAGAGGAAGCCGATGGTGCGCAGCGGGATCTCGACGCCGAACTCGGCGATGATGTCGAACTCGTCCCGCCCGACGCAGCGCGTCGAGCGCCTTCGACGCAGTAGCCGCGCACCAGCGGTTCGAGGTCGAGCATCCGCCTCGGCGTGAAGACCCGTGACAGCAGCGCTCGGTGCGCGTCGTGGATCGGGCGGGTCCTCGAAGAGCAGGATGCCCGGGTGGGATCTCGACGCCGGCCTTGACGATCTCGAGCACCGTTCCGCGTCCGGAGCGGTAGGTGTCCCAGTCGAGCAGCGCCGGCCGCACGTCGTCCCAGCGGCTCAGCGCCTAGAAGTCGTGCTCGTCGTTGCGGTACAGCGGCGCCTCGTCCCGGAGCCGGGTCCACGTCGGGTACGGGATCGTCGTCGATGTCGACGTCGTAGGGGTCGTAGTGGACCGCTGATGCGGGGTGCTCGGCTCATCGGTGTCCTTCGATCGCTCGGTCGTGCAGGGTGCTCAGCCGCCGCCGTGCAGCGGCTGGTTCTCGACGCCCGGGAACAGCTGCTCGGTCGGGCCCGGCGGTCACGTCACCCGTCAGCTTCGTGATGAGGTGTGGCGCGAACACCGCCGAGGTACAGCGCGTGCCCGACGAGCACGACGGCCGACGACCGGAGCAGGAGCCCGACGAAGGCGGCTCCTCGTCCTCGAGTCGGCCCACACCTCGATGAGGTTGCGACCGTCCGGATCGGTCCGGCCGAGGAGGTAGGCGAACACCATCATCTGCAGGGCCATCGCCACCGCGTCGTAGACCGGGTACTGGTGCTTCGTGCCCTCGAAGAGCGCGAGCCCCGGGATCACGCGGCCGTAGTAGAAGACGCCGAGCCGGGCCCCGAGCACGCGCGTTGAAGAGGAAGGCCCACGTGAAGCCGACGCCGAGGCCGACGGTCAGCAGCGCGATCGGCCGCCGCCACCCGAACCTCGCGCTCGCCCGTCTGCCCAGCGCCGCGCCGATCAACGCTGGGATCACGAAGTAGGAGATGTAGCCGATCGGCACCGACGACGGCAGGCCCGCCCCACGTCATGTTCAGCGGCCACCACGACGGCATCCGAGGGATCGCCGGCGGGAACTGGGCGTACATCGCCCAGTCGTACGGCGCTTCGATCCACGAGATCGCCGCCGCCGAGATGCACACGAGGAGCAGTGGGTGCAGGCGACCGCGCCGCCAGCTGAGGTACGCGCCGGCGACGAGCAACCCGATCCCACCGACGTAGGCGAACGCGATGGACGCCGTGAGCAGCGGGGTCAGCTCCTCGTTCACTGGTCGCCCTCACGGTCCGGAGCACGACGTGCTTCCGGGTCGAAGCGGAGCACCAGTCCGTAGATCGAGAGCGATCAGCCCGAACAGCGTGCCCGAGCATGATCGCCTGCCCCATGTCCCTGCCCCCAACCCCTTTAAGATGGTGAGGACTATCTTAACGCGGATCGCCCGATGTGCCAGGGGGAAGTGCATCGAGAGGAGCCCGCCGCCGCCTGCGTGCAACGGTCTCCGGTCGACTGCTGCAGGCGATGCTGCGCCGCGAAATCCCTATCGACCACGGTGTCCTCGACGCCATCAACGAGACCCGATCCGCCTCCCCCGGTCAGGGCCCGCCAGGTCGACACCCGCGTGCTCGAACACCGCGACGAACCCATCGCCGAGGTGCAGTCGGCGCTCGATGAGGCGGTCAAGGCCGCCCACCCCGACGACGCCGGACACTGGCTTGTTTCGGTCGCTGGGTGGTCCTCCATGGAGTGGCCGTGCGTCTCAACCACGGCACCGCCCGTATTGGGACGTCCTCCGAAGGACGGCCCAAGACGCAGCGTGGTCGTGTCCAACCTGTCGCGACATGGCCTTGGCCACCGACCCGGCGCTCGGGGGCGGTCACGAGCCGTCAATGCGGCGCTGCAGGGCAGGTGTCCAATGGCCGTCGTAGCGGGCGCGCAAGGCTGGGTGGCGCCAGTCGTCACCGGTCACTCGTCGCCGGCAGAGCGCCGACCCGCAGTGGCACGCCATCTCCAGTCCTCCGGCCCCCGAGTTCGTCCCGTAGTCGACGGTGAGTTCCTCGCCAGCACGAACGTCTCGACGCGTGGCGAGTTCGTAGGGGCCCACATGCCAGACAGTCGGTTCACAGCTGTGGTTCCCGAAGTGGGCCATCGAGCCCGGCGACATGACCAGGTGCGCATCCTCGTAGACCGTGATCGTGTCGACGTAGGGGGCGTCCGGATCTGCGTTTGCACAAGCGATCAGCACCGTCAGTTCGCCAGACGTGACGATTCGACCGCCGAGTCGCAGGACGACAGACCCAGCCGCTATGTCGTCACAGGCGAAGAGTCCCCTGCCGTCGATCGACGAGCGACGGACGACGACCCGATCGTCGACCCAGACATCGGTGGGAGGCGACTTCGGCTCCATCGACCCCAGTGTCGCCTCCTCCCGGCATTCTGGGATGGGTCCGCACGGTCAGCGAATGGGATAACGCGCGGCGCGCGGTGGCGGCTCAGACCTCAATGGGCGCGACCAGCAGCTGGTACAGCGTGTTGGCGAGCCACCTTTCGTAGCGTGCTCCGCTCCACCGCTGTTCGAGTCTCAGGATGCGGTACGTGTCGATCGACATGAGCGCGTAGACGATGTCAGAGCGCGTCGGCCTCCTTCAGGCCGGGAGCGAGGAATCCTTTGCGTGCGAGTGCACTGGCGACGCGGGCTTGGCCGACTCGGCGCTGCGCCTCGATGGAGTCCTGCAGCGCGGCTGCGTCGGTATCGAGTGCTGCGGCGACGCGCAGCACGAGTCGCAGCGCGGCCGTGTTGTCGAACACCTGGCGAGCGACGTGTGCCCATGCTGCCGTCATGGCCTTCGGATCGTCGGCGGCCTGTGCGGCTTTCACGACGGAGCGGTCCCCGAGCGGCACGGGTGCGTCGTCGCCAACGACGGCTGTGTCGATGACCTGCTTGAGGATGGCGGTCTTCGTCTTGAAGAGTCGGTAGACGGTGGCGATCGGAACCCGGGAGGCGGTGCTGATGGCGTCGACGGTGGTGTCGGCGAAGCCACGGGCGACGAAGAGTTCGTGTGCGGCCGCGACGACGGCTCGTTTGCTGGCCTGGGTTCGCTCGGCGCGGCGGCTGGAATCGTAGGGACGAGTTTTGACGGAATCGCTCATGTTCGGCGATAGTCAGACTATCACATGATAGTGTGACTCTCACGAAATGAGGTGTTCGGGATGACTGGCGAGCAGAACAGGGAGCTGATCAGGCAGTTCGATGAGGCGGTGGCGACACGTGACGTCGACGCGCTCGACGAGCTGTGCACACAGGACATGGTGAACCATGCCCTCGCGCCCGACCGACCGAAGGGGCTCGAAGGCACCCGCGAGTTCCTGCGCACCGGGATGCCGCAGTTCCAGGCCGACGGCTGGACCGACAGCGTGATCGTGGCCGACAGCGACTACGTCGTGCAGTTCGGCGTACGGGCCGGTACCTGGCGAGGCGGCCCGTTCCTTGGATTCGACGTCAACCCCGGCCCCTACTCGCGCCACGTTGCGTTCTGCTACCGCATCCAGGACGGCAAGATCGCCGAACGCTGGGCCATGCGCGACGACCTCACGATGCTCCGCCAACTCGGCGCGTTCACCTCTCACCCCTGATCGCTGGTCTCGCCCGGCCTGCCCTCCAAGTGCCGAAGGGTGTCACGCTCCCGGCGTTTCGGGGCAGTGTGAGCTGACCATGCGACTGGAGGTTCTGGCATATTTCGTGTGCTCAACAGCGACGTCACCACACGCCGGGGAACAGGCGCTGGTGGACCGCGGCGTAGCGGCGATAGGGCTCGCCCAGCCCCGCAAGCAGTGCGCGTTCCTCCGAGCGGATCCGTATCACGAGACCGGCCGTCGGGACCGCAACGAGCATGAGAAGCGACATCCAGTTGGTCAGGGCCAAGCCGAGGCCCAGGAAGAAGATGATCAGCCCGCTGTAGGAGGGGTGGCGTACCCACCGGTAGGGGCCACGGTCGACGACCGTCTGCTGCGGGTGTACCCGGACGTCGGCGGTGAAGAACCGACCGAGGGTGAAGATGGCCCATTGTCTGATGTAGATCCCGGTGGCCATCAATGCGAGGCCCACGATGAAGAAGGGCCATCGACCCACGGTGATCGTCATCGCATGCCAGCCAGCCAACCCAAACCCGCCGAGCAAGCCTCCTATGACGGCAATGGCGACGATGACGAGACTCCATCGTTCTGCCCTGGTCCCGCTCCGGTTGAGGCGACTTCGGACGCGCATGGCGTACTCGCCGAGGACGAACAAGCCGAACAGCACCGAGAATGCGATGTTCGCTCCTGGCTGCTCGTACGGCGGCGCGGCCACATACCTGGGTCTAGCCGCCGAAACAGCAGGGGGGTGCGTCGGGGATCGGCCGGGCGACCGTCGTCGCCCTGGCGGGGAAGGGCGCATCGGTCGTCTTCGCCGACCTGGACGAGGAAGGTGCCGAGGAGACCATCGACCGCGCTGCTGCGGTCGACCGTGTCGTCTTCCGCTCCTGTGACGTGACCGACGGTGACGACCTCGCTGCTGCGGTCGACTCGGCCGTCGACGCGTTTGGCCGGCTCGACGTCGTCGCCAACATCGCCGGCATCGGTGACGGTGGTGATCTGTTCGCGGACGATCCCGGCGACTGGCGTCGCGTCGTGGACATCGATCTCACGACCGTCGTCGACGCGACCCGGCTCGCCGTGCGCGCCACTCGGCGATAGTGATTTGCAGGACTGCACTGCCGCAGCTGTCGTCCTCGATGAGGTGGACCACGCAGGCAACGACGTCCTCAGGGAGCGACGTTCATCGACTGACTGTGAGGATCAGCGCTGTAGCTCGGTGAGCGTGCTGGGCTGCTGTCGGTAGCAGCGGGCGTGACCCATCGACTGACTGGCTTTGGTGCCTTTGCGGCGACTTGTCCGTTCGTTGCTGCCGGCACCGGCCCGGCCGGAGTGACTGGCCTGATCAGGAGCTTGACCGCCAGGTAGCCGCCTGGCGTGTCCCGTCACAGTCCTGCCGATCTCCGAACCGGACCGGAACCACACGTCCGTTCCCGGCAAGGAGAAGAACGCATGACCATGCTCGCAGAGCTCGTCGATGTCGTCATCGGCGTCGACACCCACAAGCACACCCACACCGCCGCGGTCGTCGCCGCCGGCACCGGCGCCGCTGGTCGACGAGCTCACCGTCGCGCACCGACCCGGACGGCTACGCCGAGCTGGTCGCCCTCGCCGAGCGCCACGGCGGGCTGCGGGCGTGGGCGATCGAGGGCACCGGCGGCTACGGCGCCGGGCTGACCCGGCACCTCGCCGACGCTCGGCGAGCTGGTCATCGAGCTCGACCGCCCGAACCGGCCGCTCGCCGCAACGGCGCCAAGTCCGACCCGCTCGACGCCGTCCGCGCCGCCCGCGAAGCGCTCGCCCGCGAGCATCTCGCCCAGCCTCGAGCCGGCGGCGAACGGGCCGCGCTGGCGGTGCGCCTCGCCGCCCGCCGCTCCGCCGTCGACGCCGCGACCGACGCCCAGCGCCAGCTCCACGCCCTGGTCGTCGCCGCCCCCGAGGCGCTGCGGTCCCGGTTCCGCGGCCACGACGCACCAGCCGATGCTCATCGCCATCGCCGCCCGGCTGCGGCTCGACTCCAGCTGGGACCTCGAGACCGCGCACCACCGCCTGAGTGCTGCGCTGACCTCGCCCGGCGCATCCAGCGCCCTGCAGGCCGAAGCCGCCGACCACGAGACGGCGATCCTGGCGATCGTGCGGTCCTGGCGACCCGACCTGCTCGACCAGCCCGGCGTCGGCCCGATCGTCGCCGCCGTCGTGCTCTGCGCCTGGTCCCACCCCGGCCGCTGCCGCAACGACGCCGCGTTCGCCATGCCTCGCCGGCGTCGCCCCGATCCCCGCCTCCTCCGGCCAGACCGTCCGCCACCGGCTCAACCGCTGCGGCGACCGCCAGCTCAACCGCGCCCTGCACGTCATCGTCCTGTCCCGCCTGCGCCACGACCCCATCACCCGCGCCTACGCCGAACGCCGCCGCGCCGAAGGCAAGACCGACCGCGAGATCAAGCGCTGCCTCAAGCGCTACGTCGCCCGCCAGCTCTACCGCCAACTCGAACAACCCCTTGACGCGCTATAGGAGCGTCGTCCGGCCCGAACCCACGAGCGGTGCAGCGTCCCGATCGGTGGCGAGGCCCGTCGCGCCGTGCGCCGAGCACGCACGATCCATCGGACCGAGGGATCACCCCACCGAAGTCGCATCACGTGGCCGGAACCGCCAAAGCGAGGCCGTTCGCGGCTTCGATCACGGAGGGCTACGCCGGCCCGGCAACGCCGATCACATGGCCCTCCGGGTCAGCGAAGTGGCCGACCACAAGGTCTGCTCCTGGATTCTTCTCGGGACCCATCAGGCGCACACCCCCGAGGCTCTCGGCGTTCTGGAGCGCGGCCTCGACGTCGGGAACGCCGACGTAAAAGATCGCGTGGCCGTCGTGATCAATCCCTCCGCCTACGCCGCCCGGGATTCCGGTTCCGTCGCTGGTCGTGTTGCGCTCGACGAAGCCGTAGTTGCCCGGCTCTGAGATCGCCGCCGCGACCGCGGCGCTCGTGTCGAACTCCCATCCGAACAGGGCGTTGTAGTAACTCCGAAGCTTCACAGGATCCTTCCCGGTGACCTCGAAGTGCACAACCGGCTGTCCCATGGTGTCGTCCTTTCTGGCCGACTGTCCTCACTCCGATGTCTACCCAATCCATTGGCAAACCAGGCGACCCTCCACCAGCAACGGCCTCCGCGTCCCCGACGTGCCTGCTTGAGACGTCCGTGGGCGCTGCGGACGTTTCGTAGCGTTCGAGAGGTCCTGGTCGAGATAGCTCACGAAGTGCCTGCCGGCCCGCTCGTGTGGGTCTGGCTTCCGAACGAAGGGCGACTCGGCCCGCCGAGGACGCGCTCGCCACCAAGCGGGTCCGGGCGACTCGGGCCCAAGTCGACCAGCTGTTGGCGTGGGCGGCGCCGTTCCCGACCCGTGTGCAACGTGCCCGCGACCCGGGCGGCGCGAACCCGGCTGCTGGGCACGGGCCGGACCAACAAGAACGATCCGAACGACGCGTTATCGGTCGCCGACCACGGCCGAGCGGCACATGGGGGGCGATGCCCCAAGCCGATGCGCCCGCGGGTTGCTCGGCCACCACCTGATGTTCAGGAGGACATGACCTCGTCGGTCCGGAAGACGACGGGTTTCGGGAGATTCCCCGGCGGTCGCGGCAGAACGGGCACTCGTAGCTGTCGGGCTCGTGCAGCCTCACGGCCGGGATCGCAGCACGGCGACCTCGGGCATCTCCTCGGGCGGGCCGAAGCCGTGCTCGACCAGCCAGCGGACGTTCGACAGGCATCGCAACGACCACCACGCGCGGATGAGGTCGCGGTCGACGTCGGTGCCGTAGCCGGCGACGACGTCGCCAAGGTGCTCCGGGTGTCCGAGCGTGAGGGTGGCGAGGTCGAAGAGCGCGTCGCCCTGGGACGCCTCGGACCAGTCGATGACGCCGGTGACCTCGTCACCGGCGACGAAGACGTGGTCGACCTGCAGGTCGCCGTGGATGAACACCGGTGTCCACGGCCGGAGCGCAGTCTCGGCGAGCCGGCGGTTGCGTGTGACCACGTCGGCGGGAAGGACGTCGTTGGCGACGAGCCACTCGCACTCGCCGGCGAGGCGCGATGCGAGCTCGTCGAGGCTCCGACCGGGCCATGGCGGCAGCGGCGCGTCGTGCAGCGTCCGGGCGGCGGCACCCGCCGCGGCCCACGCGGCCGACGACGCGGTCGACGGCTCGCCGAGGTGGCCGAGTGCCGTCCCCGGGAGAGCGGCGAGCGCGAGCACGGGCGGCTTCCGCCACAGGATCTCCGGGGTCGGGACCGGCGCCATCGCCATCGCCTCGACCTCGACGTCGGTGCGGGTCTGATCAGCGTCGATCTTCAGGAACACGTCGCCGACGCGCAGGGTCGCGCGCTCGTTATGGGCGACGACAACCTCGACCTCCTCCACGTCGGCCATCATCGCGGGATCACCACCGACGTCGCCGGGTTTATCGAGTGCGACTGCGCGCCGGCTCATACCTCCACACCCCATGGCGGCGTAGCGGCTCTGGTCCCGGTCCACGATCACAGCGCGCTGACCCGCGCACTGCCCCCCACGAACCGCCCCCGACGTGACAGTCGGATGATGCTCCGACGGTGGGTCCGCGGGGTGCCACCAATCGCTGGGCGCGCGGGGTCGGTCCACCCCGTCGGCTCTGCCATGCTCGCCTCGTGGAGATCGACCTGCTCTTCGACCCGTTCGGTGTCCGCGTCGACGACGCCCTGGCCGGCGCCACCGCGGCCGAGCGGGCCGGCTTCGGGGGCGTGTGGCTCTACGACCATCTGGCCGGCTCGGTGCATGGGCGGGACCGCGTCCTTGAGTGCTGGACGACGCTCACTGCCATCGCCGCCACTGTTGGCCGCATCATGGTGGGGCCGCTCGTGCTCAACGTGGCGAACCGGCCAGCAGGGACGCTCGCGGTCATGGCCGCCACTCTTCAGGAGCTAAGTGGCGGGCGACTGCTACTCGGCGTGGGCGCCGGCGGCGGACGTGACACCCCCTACGCCGCCGAGCAGGAGGCGCTGGGGCGTGTTGTCCTTGGCGATGCTCGCCGGCGGGCGGCGGTCGCCGACCAGGTGGCCACGTTGAGGGCGGTGTGGCGAGGGCACAGCGGGGGCGCCGGCGGCTTCTTGCAGCCCGAGCCTCCGCCACCCATTGTCGTCGGCGGCTTCGGCCCCAAGATGGCCGCCCTGGCCGGCACGGTCGGCGACGGCGTCAACCTGCCCGGCGGGCCTGGCCTGCCGGCCCTCCTCGGCGTGGCCCGGTCTGCCCACGCCGATGCGGGCGGCGACATGGCCAGCTTCCTCGTGACCGTCTCGGCGCCGCCCGACCGCGCCGAGTTGGATCGCCTTGAGGACCTAGGCGTCCACCGCGCGGTCGTCTTCGTCACCCCGCCGTTCGAGCGGGCGGTCTCACGGGTGCACGACGTCCTTGCAGCGAGATGATCCATGGCCAGGTTGCCAGCTCTGGTACGTCGGGCGGCGCCGAGGCCAACGGTGACTTTCGTTTCGCCGGAGCCGGTCGAACCAGCTTGCGCTGCCCGCCCGCGACGCACGGGGCAGCGGAACCGACCCGCGACAGCGCGCCCCGTCGCCCCGATCGCTGGTTCTCAGTCGTCCAAGAGGCACGCGAGCCGCGTCGGAGCCTGGATGATGTAGCTCTCCCGTACGAGCTCGGCGACCTCGTCCCAGTCCACTGGGCGTCCTGGCAGGTCGAGGTAGTACGTCACCCAGCCATGACGGGCGACGTACTTCGGCAGGCCGAACCGCTCGGGGTCAGTGGCGACGAGCTCCTCGTTTTCTCCAGGTGCCGCTCGGACGCCGAGGCCGATGCGCCCGTCGCCGTGCTCGTCGACGACGAACCACGCGAAGTTCTTCTTGCCCACGAGGAAGCCTCGGTGCGGCGGGTGCCGATCGTCCGCAGTTGCTTCTGGAAGGGCCAGGCAGATGTTCGTCGCTCGATCGAGCAACTCTGGTTCCACCGCCACATCATTGACGGAGCGGCGGCGACTATGACGCCTACCAGCGCCGCCTGCACCTCTACCCCGGGCTGCCCGACGAGGTGCCCATCGTGATCGGCATCACCGCGTAGGGCCGCTGCCTCGGCCTGACCCGCAGGACCTGGTCGCAGGGCCCCGCATCACGCTCTCGTCGAGCATCTTCGGCCGGGGCCGCCGGGTCGTCGACGACACGATGGTCCACGAGATGCTCCACGCCTGGCTGGCCCAGACCGGCCAGGAGACCGGCCACGGCACCGAGGCCTGGTACGCGGCCGTCCGGCGGCTGTCGCCCGAGGTCCTCGGAGACGAGCTCGACGCCCGCCGCCACGCCGCCCGCCGCTCGGTCCGGCTCCCCAGTCTCGCCTGGTCGCTGCGGCTTTGTAAGCGCCGTTTTCGGAGCTGGGCGGCCCGCCGCACCATTGACAAAGACTTCTTTTACGTAAAGACTGATTTTCGTCATGAGAGACGTCGTCTACCTCGATCAGATCGAGCAGGCCGAGGCCCTGCTCAAGCCGCAGCGGATCGAAGTGCTGCGGCAGCTCGCCGAGCCCCGGTCGTGCACCGAGGTGGCGGTCGAGCTCGACCAGACGCCACAGCGGGTCTACTACCACGTCAAGCGCCTGGTCGACGCCAGCCTGGTGAGCCAGGTCGCGAACGCCGGGTGCGCGGCATCCACGAGGGCATCTATCAGGCGACCGGCCGGTCCTACTGGCTGTCGCCACGCCTCGTGGGCCGGATCGGGCTGCGCCAGACACGCGACCGGCTCAGCCTGGGCTACCTGCTCGACCTGATGGAGGACGTGCAGGCCGACGTCGCCGCGCTCGACCTCTCCCGGTCCGACCTGCCCTCGATCGGCGTGTCCGGTGACATCCGGGTCCGGCCCGAGCAGCGCACGGCGTTCCTCGACGAGCTGCAGCGACCTGCTGCGGGACCTGTTCACCCGCTACGGCGGTGCCGAGGGCGACGCGTTCCGCCTGGCCGTCGCCTGCTACCCGAACCTGCCCCGCCAAACCGACGTCGCCCGGGACCTCGCCACAAGCACCGACGTCGCCCCGGATATCGCTACCAACACCGAAGGAGATTCCGATGACAGAGCTGAGTGAGCTGCGCCTGAGCGCGGTCATGCCGGCGCCACCCGAGGCGGTGCACGCCGCGCTGACCGACGCCGCCGCGCTGCGCGTGTGGCTGGCCGAGCACGCCGAGGTGGCGCTGCCCGACCGGTACGAGTTCTGGGGCCGTTACACGCCCGACGGCGCCGAGCCGCACCAGCGCGTGCTGCACGCCGGACGAGCGCACCATGCGGTTCGCCTGGACCGTCGACGGTGTCGAGACCACGGTCGAGTTCACCCTGACCGAGAACGAACCCGAGCACGAGGAGCGGCGGCACGCTGCTCACGCTGAGCCAGAGCGGCGACCTGCCGAGCTTCGACGAGATCCTGGCCGACACGGCGGGGCCCGCGGTGAGCTGCAGACGTTCTGGTCGCTCGCGATCGCGAACCTGTCCGACTATCTGTCGGGCCGCGAGCTGACGCCGAAGTGCGACTACACCTCAGCCGAGCTGCGCGCCTCAGTGGTGATCGACGCCGCCCCGGAGGCGGTGTTCGACTCGCTCACCCAGCCGGAGCATTTCCGCAACTGGTTCGGCGCCCACGTCGACATCGAGCCCTACGTGGGCGGCCGGTTCGCTATGGGCGGCTTCGAGCAGGACCCCGGAGGGATCAAGTTCGTCGAGTTCGAGCCGGGTCGCAAGGCCACGCTGCGGTTCGCCGACGGCCAAACCGACAGCTGGGAGCTGGCCGGCTCGGACGGCAAGACCCGGCTCACGCTCATGTCGAGCGGGTTCGACCCGAACAACCCGCCGTACTCGGGCTGGGCCGGCTGGCTCACTGGCGTCGCCGCGCTGCGGGGCTACCACGAGCTGCCCGCGCTGGCGCACGATCTGGCGTCAGATCGAGGCCCCGGGCGTCCCGGCCGAGATGTCCAGCATCGACGTCTAGCCGGACTCCTCCTAGCGAGCTCGTTCCCGCGACGCGCCCCGGTTCACAAGAACCGGGGCGCGTCGCGTTGCTCAAGACGTCAGGGCTCAAACCCTCGGCTGGATGACACCGTCACAAACGCTCGACCGAGCGATGCGTTGATCTCCCTGAGGCCAGCGCCGATTCGATGTGGAGCGCGTGCACCACAGTCCCCTCTGGTCCACCGCGAGGTCGGTCCGCCGTGCCCGGACTCCGTCGCTGCCAGCCCGTACGCTCGGGTGGCGTGGGGGAGCTGGATCCGCGGATGGAGCGGGCGTTGGAGCTGGGGTGCAGGCCGCGGCCATCCGGGCGCGGCGGCTGATGGGGGCTTGACCGCGTGCTGGTGGATGAGGTGGTACGGCGGAACCGCCGGCGAATCGTCCTGATCGCTGCGGTCGCCCTCGTGAACTACTGGGTGCTCGGCAGCCTTCTCCTCGGTGCATTCGCGGTCCCGGCTGTCCTTCTGCATCCGGACCGCGACATCCTGCCCATCGCCGTGGGCTGCGTTGTCGTCAGCGCCATCGGGGCCGTACGGCTCGTCAATCGCGAGCTGCGCTCCAAGGGCACCAAGACGCTCGACGAGCTCGGCGCAGTGGTCATCGCCACGGGGAGTTGCCCGTGGTCGAGAACCTCCTGCACGGCCTGGCCATCGCCGTCGGCGCGCCGCCGGTGCGGGCCGCGCTCGTCGCCGATGATGCGCCCAACGCACTGTCGGTCGGACGGCGGCCCGAGGACACCACGATCATGGTGACCTCGGGATTGGTCCAGACGCTGGCCCTGGACGAGCTCGAGGCGGTGCTGGCCGCCGAGATGTGGGCCGTCCGCCGCTACGACACCGCCATGCAGACCGTCACGCTGGCGTGCGCGGGCGACGCGGTCGCCATACACCGTAGCTATCGCGACCATTGGCAGGATCCCCGCGCCTGGCTCGCGATCGTCGTGAGCTTTCCGACGATGATCGTCGCCGAGCTGATGCGCGGCCTGATGCTTCGCCACGCTGACTTCGGGGCCGACGAGCTGGCGGTGGCCACCACGCGGCATCCCGAGGCGCTGCGGCGGGCGATGGTGAAGCTGCGCGATGACCCGAAGGTGGTGGAGACGCTGGACCTGCGCACCGCGCCGCTGTGGTTCGAGCCGCTCCCCCACGGCGACGAGCAGCGAGTGAAGGACTACGAGGCGGTGGCGCTCACGCCCAGCCTGGACGAGCGCCTGGCCCGGCTGGACGCGCGGCTCATTGCGCACTGACGCCGTTCCAATCGGCCTCCGGAGCGGGGGCCTAGTCATCCCCCACTTCTCCCCCACCGGCGCTACCGTCCCGGTACGCATTCAGTGCGAAGCCGGAGGCCGCACCGGCCGGCCGCAACACCGCGGTCACCGTCCGGTCGGCGTCTGATACCACCACCCATCCAGGCTCGGGCTACGCGTCGAGCCAGTCCGGCCAGATGGGGTCCAGCTGGTCGAGGACCGCACCGGTCATCGCCACCATGTCGGCATCCGGTTGGGCCGCCGCCCACACCGCCACCAGCATCGTCGTCGTGCCGACGAGCGCGCCAGCGACGGTCGCGATCTGGAGGGACCGTGCCCGTCCGATTGGATGCGTCGGCCTGAGCAGTTCGAGGTAGCGCTCGAACCACTCGTCCTCGATCTGCCCATTGCGGCCTCGCAGGGAGGGCGTCGCCAGCAGCACGGAGTAGGACGACAAGACGGACTCGGCGTTGGCCTGAATGAGCTGGGCGACGGCCAGCAGCCCCCTGCGACACATCTGACGGGGCGTCTCGTCCGGGCGGCGGAAAGCGACCTGGGCGTTGAAGTGCACAAGCCACCGCCGGGGCTGTTCGAAGACCAAGTCGTCCTTGCTCGGGAAGTGCCGGTACGCGGTGCGCCGCGATACGCCTGCCGCCAGGGCGACGTCGTCCATCGTCGTTTCGACGAAGCCCCGTTCGATGAACAGCGCGACGGCCGCATCGGCGATCGCGGTGCGTGTTTCCTGGTGGCGCCGTTCGATCAGATTCGGCATCTCGTGCAAGTCTGGCACGCCGTGCCATTTGTTCGTAGAGTGCGACACATGAGCGCTGCGCAACGTCTGTTCGTCGGATACGGCACGGCCATCCTGGCAGTTGGGTTCGTTCTCGGGACGGTGCTGGGCATGCTACGGAGGAACACCCCGTCGCTACGGAACCTCGCCACAGCGCACATCGAGACGTTGATGCAAGCCGCGATGCATCTCGGGTTGGCCTTCGCGGTCGGAGCAGTCCAGTTCGACTCGACGGCCGCCACCTGGGGAGCGGCGCTCTTGGTCATCGGCTCAGGCCTGCAGGCGGGCGGCGTCACGCTGAACTGGATCACCCAGGCCGAGGATCAGTTTGCCTCACGCTCACCAGGCTTCGTGGTCAACTCCACGGCCACCCTCGTGATCTGGCCCGGGCTCCTGATCACGGTGTGGGGCATCTTGACCGGGCTCTGACCTTGGATCCGATTGTGGTCGAAACACACGGAAGGTGATGCTTGGCCGATGCTCAACCATGACATGAAGCGGGTCGTTGACGAGCAGCGGCTCGGGTACGTCGCGACCGTCGGCCCGGACGGAACGCCGAACCTCTCACCCAAGGGGACGACCGCGGTCTGGGACGACGAGCACCTGGTGTTCGCCCACCTGCACTCCCACCAGACGGTGGCGAACATCGAAGGCGGCAATCCGACCGTCGAGATCAACGTCGTCGATCCGATCCGCCGGAAGGGCTACCGCTTCAAGGGCACGGCGACCGTCCACCGGCAGGGAGCCGTCTACGAGTCGGGCCTCGACTTCTACCACCAGCGCAGCGGGCTCGAACCGGGCCGGGTCGCTGCGATCGTGCTCGTCCGCGTCGATCTCGCGGCGCCGATCATCTCGCCCGCCTACGACGACGGCTCGACCGAGGAAGACGTCGAGCAGCGTTCGCTGCGCCTCTACGGGCTCCGGCGCGTCGAAGGCTAGAGGTTGACCGCAACGTCGATGCTGAGGCCAACTGGCTGAGTTGGCGTTCGCGGCCGAGCGTTGGAGAACCGCCAAGCCTTCGCGCGTCCGGGTCGCGCGGCACGTGGGCGAGGTGCACATCGGTGTCGAACGGCAGCTACGCCGGTCCGACGATGAACCGGTGCGTTCGTCCCTGGGCCACGGGTCAGCGCGGGCTGCGCCTTCAGGTGCCGGATCGGTACTCGAAGTCGGTGGTGAAGGCGGCGTGGCGGCGTCCTCTTACCTCCCAGCGCAGCGCCGGATCGGTTGATTGCAGTGTGTCGCCGTGCTGTTCGGTGCCGGGGTGGTCGTTGCCGGGGATGCCGCATCGGACGTTGCCTGGCTCGGAGGCGTCCCCTTCGGCCTCGGCCGTCAGGTAGCCGACGACGCCGATGCGTTTGCGGGGCGTGGTGTGCTCGAGGGTGATCCGGGCTGAGCGCACGGCGTGGACCTCGCCGATGGCTGGTCCGTATAGCCGTGCGACCGTGCCGCCGGCCCGGCCGAGGAAGATGTCGGCGATCGCGGCCCGTTGGATGGCGGTCGGCGCCTTGGTCGACGTAGAGGACGACCTCCCAGGGGGTACTCGGCTGTACCCGGTCGAGGTAGCGGAGGGACATGACGGCGCGCAGACCGGACAGGTCGGTCCCGTCGGCGCGGCCGTCTTGGATGTACCACGACAACGCGCCGAAGCACTCCCCGAAGCTGGAGGGTCCGCCGGGCCGCCGCCCACGCTGCGGCACGGGCAGATCGCCTCGCAGTTGCATGCCTCGAAGTAGGAGCCCCGGACGTGCCAGTCCGTCACCGGGCCGGGCCCTGATACGGCCATCACATACCGCCGATCCCGCCGGTGCCGGCGGTGTGCTGCAGGCCGGGTGCGAGGCCCGGCAAGAAGAGAACTGAGATCGCGAGGGCGAGCGCGGCGACGCCCAGCGCGCGGCTGAAGCCGGCGCCCCAGGCCCAGGTCTTTTCGGTGAGAACAGCACCGGCAAGAACCAGCATGGCGATCACATTCATGAGCCCGAAGGCAACCAGTAGGGCCATGAGAGCCCAGCAGCAGGCCAAACAGGATGTCCCGTGGTAGAGCCCCGCCCGCAGGTCGCGGGTTCGCCCCCGGTCGCCAAGCGTGAGCATGAAACCGAGCGGCGAGCGGCAGCGGGCGAGGCACCGGTCCTTCACCTGGGTGAGCTGGTAGGCGCCGCAGGTAGCGAAGATGGCCGCCGCCAGCACGGTCGCCGCAGCCGGGTGGGTCCCGGCGAGCCGGTCGGCGAGCCGCGCCAGCCCGTACGCGGGCAGGGCCGCCAGGGTCCAGACGATCAGGTAGCCGGAGGCGAACACGCCCAGCCGTGCGCCGCGGCGGCCGGTGACGGTGCGCGAGTACAGGGACGCGAACGGCGCCACCGACGGCAGCATCATGGCGGCCATCATCATCGCCCAGACGGCGGCGAACGAACCGGCACCGAGGCCCATGGTCCCGGGCATCGAGCCCATATCGCGCGCCACCAGCACCACCCCGACCCATGCGCCGGCGGCCGCGACCAGCAGCAGCGACGCCGCCGGCGTGAGATGCCGCAGACTGGGCATCGCTTGGCTCGCGTGGCCAAATGACCACCACGCCCGGCGCCGGGAGCCAACAGACGGGGAATTCTCCAACGTCAGGCCCTGGGCGTCGCTTTGAACGCGAAGGTCTGCACCGCGATCTTGCCGTGCCGCACGAAGAACGTGTCGGTCCCGAGCTCGTACGTGTTATCGGGCGTCTCGGCGACCCACCAGATGTAGGCAACATCGCTCTCGATCACCTGCTGCTGCAAGTCGAACGTGGCGCCGGGCTTGGCGAACTCGGCAAACAAGTTCTGAAAGAGTGGCGTTATCTCGTGCACACCGCGCAGCACGCCGGTCGGCACGATCATCACCGCGTCAGGTGCGTAGTCCGCTACGACGCCCTGCAAGTCGAGGGCGGCAAAACGCTCCAGGTGGTGGTTGACGATGGCTTGCGTCGTCGAGGTCTCTGAGGTGAGCGTCATGAATTGTGTCTCCTCTTGTGGGTGGCTACGACGCAAGGCGGCGGCCAGCTCGTGGAGACGTGGTCAAGGTGTTCCCGTGTCCAGAGATAGCACGATCGTTCGCGCTAAGTGTCACCGTACGATCGATCGTGCTATCTTGTCAACATGAAGAGCGGCACATGAATCAGCTGACCCGTGCGCAACGGCGTCCGCGCGCTGACGGGGAACGCACCCGCGCCGCGATCGTGCGCACCGCTGCCTCGTTGGCCACCGTCGACGGCCTGGAGGGCCTGTCGATCAGGAACCTGGCCGCTGCGACCGGCATGAGCACGAGCGGCCTTTACGCGCACTTCGGCTCCAAGGAGGAACTCCAGCTGGCCACCGTGGAGGAGGCGGACCGGATCTTCCAGGACGAAGTCGTGCGGCCCGCGCGTGCCGCTCCCCCCGGCCGGGCGCAGCTCCTCGCGGTCTGCGAGGCGTTCTTCGACTACCTGCAGCGCCGCACCTTCCCCGGCGGCTGCTTCTTCGCTGCCGCGGCGCTCGAGATGGGCACCCGCCCCGGGCCGGTCAAGCAACGGGTCGCGGCCTTGCAGGCCGGGTTCGACGCGCTCATCCGGGGATTCGCGGCCACTGCGCTCGAGCAGCACGAGCTTCCCGCCCGCGAGGACCCTGACCGGCTCGCCTTCGAGCTCCACGGGATCATGCTTGCCGCCGACACCAGCTTCGTCCTGCACGACGACCCCGCAGTCCTGAACCTGGCCCGACAGGTCGTCCACCAGCGGCTAGGACTCGGCAACGGCGGAAACGCCGGCGAAGGGTGACGTCGTGGCCCTGGTCCTGCGTAGCCCGCCGGGCACAAGGAAGATCCGAACACCGGCGCTTGCCCGCCGCCAAGCCGGTGAGCCCACGCCGCCACCCATGAGCTCCCGACGTGGCGTTCGATGCGATCGGTGCTGTCCAGCGTGAATCCGTCCACGACGACGGCTCGGGTTGCGTCGGCCAAAGGCACGTATCCCAGAACGCTCGCCGGCTCGACACAGCCGGCCATCCCGAGGTGCCGCTAGAGGGCAGACGCTTGATCCGGCAGGCAGGCACGGGTGGGCGCGAGGTTCGGGGAGTCCTTCGTCGTTGGACGTCGCGGCTCACCCCCACGACGGTGGTGTCGTTGCGTCGCGACCGCCGGACCGGAGCGCTTCCGCCTTGTTGGATGTGAGCGGTGAGCGTCGGCGTGGCCATCTGGCTTGCCTACCGTCGCGCCACGCCGCCTGGACTGTGAGACTCCGCACATGCAAGTAGTGCCCTTCACGATCGCCGTCGACGACAGGGTCCTTGACGACTTGTGGGTCCGGTTGACGCGCACGCGCTGGCCGAGCGCCGCGCCGGGCGAGCCATGGGCCCAGGGCACCGACCTGGGATGGCTGCAGGACCTGTGCACGTACTGGGCCGCCGGCTACGACTGGCGCACCCACGAGCGCGCCCTCAACGCCCACCCGCAGTTCGTCGCCGACCTGGACGGGCTGCGGGTGCACTACGTGCACGTCCGGCGCGGCGGCACACCGCTGATCCTCACCCACGGCTGGCCGAGCGCGTTCGTCGAGTACCTGCCCCTCGTCGACCGGCTGGCCGGCTTCGACCTCGTGATCCCATCACTGCCCGGCTACGGATTCAGCGAGCGCCCACCGACGTGCACGACCCGCGACGTCGCCCGGCTGTGGCACCGACTGATGCGCGGCCTTGGCTACACGCGCTACGCCGCTGGTGGCACCGACTTCGGCTCCGAGGTCACCACCTACATGGCCCTCGACGACCCAGACCCGCTGGTTGGCATCCACCTGTCCAACATCGACAACCGGCCCACCCCCACCACTCCGTTGACCGACGCCGAGCAGGCGTTCGTCGCCGCCACGGAGCGCTGGGACGCCGCCGAGCGCGGCTACAGCTTGATCCAGGGCACCCGCCCGCAGACCCTTGCTGTCGGGCTCACCGACTCACCCGCCGCGCTCGCCGCATGGATCCTCGAGAAGTGGCGCCAGTGGGCAGACACCGGCGGCGACATCGACGCCCGCTTCGATCGCGACTTCCTGCTCACGCTTGTCACTCTGTACTGGGTGACCGGCACGATCGGCACGTCGATCCGCGACTACGCCGACAACCGGGCCGCCGCGACGGGCACCCTGCCGCCCGGCGCCTACGTGCGCGTGCCGACCGCGATCGCCAACTTCCACCACAACTACGCCGACGAGGGCACCCTGCCACGCGAATGGGCCGAGCGCCTCTACCACCTGACCCGCTTCACCGACATGGGCCGGGGCGGCCACTTCGCGGCCATCGAGGAACCCGACCTGCTCGCCGCCGACATCACCGCCGCACTCGCCTAACAGGTCCCGATCCGACGGGTTGAGCGAGCGACGTCGCGTCGCGAACTGGTGACGGACCCTCGGCGGCGGTCACCGATGCCAGAAGCGGCAGCTCGCGGGCCGGCGCGAACCCGTCGGCCCATAGCGGGGAATGACATGTGTGACGGAGAACCTGTCCGGCGGCTGGAGCCCCCTGTCAGCAGGATCGACCCCGTCGCTGCACTCGCCGAACCGGAACGCCAGAAAGCAAGGCGGTATCGGGCCGCGGAGCCACGAGCGAAGGAGCGACGATGACCGAAACAGACAGAAGCAACCGAGATCCCGCGGTACGTGGTCCCAACGACGCGCAAACTCACATCACCACCTTCTGGAGCGTCGTGGCAGCCGACTACGAGGCGCACGCCGGCAACGTGGCCGCGTATGACTCAGCGGAGTACCAAATCTGGCTCGACGCCCTTGCCTCGGTCCTTCCTGACCCGCCAAGCGATGTCCTGGATGTAGCGACTGGTACCGGCTACGTGGCTCTGGCTGCGGCACTCCTGGGCCATCGTGTGACAGCGGTCGATCTGGCGGCCGCCATGCTCGATGAGCTCGTTGACAACGCCGCCACCCGTAGCCTCACGGTTGAGGCGCGTCTCGGTGACGCAGTGGCGCCCGACTTCCCTCCAGCCAGCTTCGATGCCGTGACCAGCCGACACCTTCTCTGGACGCTCCGCGAGCCGGGCGCTGCGATGGCGAATTGGAGACAGCTTCTCCGGCCGGGGGGCCATCTGGTCGCGGTGGACGGGTTCTGGTTCACCGATTGGAGCGACGACGAGGCGCCAGCGTTGTTTTCCGAGCACTACACCGCTGATACGAGGGGCGAGCTCCCCTTCATGCACCTCGACGGGCCTGAGCCGATCCTCAGAATGCTGGCAGGGACCGGCTTCGTGGACCTGGCTGCCGAGCCCAGGCCCGATCTCAGTGTCGGCGGTGGTGTGCCGTACCTCATCACCGCCACCAGACCCTGAGTCATGCATCGTGCCTGGAACGCTCCAGCCCACCTCCGAACCCCACGTGTGCGAAGCCAACCGGCCATTGGTGTCGTGCCAGTTCGTGCCAGATTGTGCACGGAACCGATCGGACCAGCGGTCACCTACGGTCAACGAGCCGAATCAGCGCAGGTCCTGGTCGCGATGCAGACGCCCCAGCCCTTCCCCAGTTGGTGATGCAACACGACAAGCAGGCAGATCTGGGTGCGCGAGCACGTACGCTGAGGGCGCGGAGGGACTGATGTACTCAGCTTTGAGCCGTGCAATCCAGCGGCACTACCGGCACCGGCCGGTGCAACGTGTCTGTCCAGAGTGCGGGCTCAACGAGCCGGACCTCAGCACCTTTCCTGCGTCGAACGTGCTCGGTTTCTCCGCCCTCGTTTGGGCGACACGCGATCGGCGCCCGACCTTTGGCCTGTCCGTGCGTTGCCCACGGTGCGGCGCGGCCCTGACGTTGGCCGAGGAGCTCGCTCGACGGAAGCGGCGGCGGGCGTCGAGCTGAGTGAGCCACGCGTCGCGCAAGTGTGGGTTCCCTGCGCCGCGTTCCCCTCACTGAGCCCTGACCTAACCGCGCTCGATTCCTCGCCACGCATCGGGGTCGCCGATTCGTCGAAGCTGGCGAACAAACTCCGGAAGGCCGCGAACGGCGCGGGCCAGCAGCACGATCAGATAGACGGCGGCCGCCAGCCCCACGATCAACAAGAGGGCTGCTGCCGCGGCGGGACTGACCGCGCTCGCAACCAGAACCACCGCCAGCCAGGTCATTGCAGACCGAGGAAGCCAGCGCCACACCTCTCGTGGTGATCGACCCTGTGCCCTTAGCTCGGCCGCCATCGACCTGGCGACCGCAACTTCCAGTGCCAGCATCGCGGCGCCGAGCAACGCCAGTTCCACATGCGCACACTGCCCGATCTGCCGCTCGGCCGCTCGGCCGGTTGCTTGGCGAAGGTAGACCAAGCTTGAGGTTGGCTTAAGGATCGGCGAGTAGAACCAGAGTCTGTGGCGGGCGCGATGGGCCTTGGCGAGTCACGACTCCTGTCCTGGGAGAGGACCCGGCCCGCTCTGTACTCCGCCGCGGGGACGGTCACTCGTCTGACTAGCGGTCGGGAAGCGCAAGTGGCCGCGGCCTCGCCGCCGGATGGCCCTTGACCGTGTGGCATCCAGGAGGTGCATCAATGGGCTCTGCAATTCGTGCACTGACAGTGTCTCGGCTTGGCCGGCTCGCTGCCGTGGCGGCTCTTGCCGCCGTCACCATGTCGATCGGAACCAGCGCCAGCGGCGCGACAGGCAAGACCATCCGGACAATGGGCACCGAAGACGTCCATATCAACTCGAAGATCTTCTCGAGTCTGAGGTTTAGCCCGGGGACCACCACAGTCAAGAGTGGCGAGCAAATCACGTTGGTCCACAACGACGATACCGACGAGCCGCACACGCTGACCGTTGTCAACTCAGACGAGCTTCCAACCGACGTCGAGGACGTGTTCAGTTGCGGTGAGCCGGGGACCTTGTGCGACGAGGTGTTCAACACGGTCGGCCCCCAGATCGTTGACGAGAATGTGGCGCAGTTCATCAACGTCGGCGGTGGTCCCGGCCTCGACGCTCGTCTGGACACCATCTTCCTGCCCGCCGGGACCTCGATCAGCGTGCTTGTCGACGCCCCTACGGGGACGACGCTCTCCTTCTTCTGCGCCATCCACGCTTGGATGCAAGGCACCATCACGGTCGGCTAGCTCGATCATCCACCGGCTGAGGCCGTGCGACCGGCCCCCGCCAGGATCGGTCGCACGGTGAGCAACGTCGTCGTGGCACATCCGTGCCAGATCGATAGGGCGGTGGCGGGCGGCGCATCCACGGCTCGTCAACCAGCGTGTCTCCGAAGTCCCACAGGAGCACTGCCGGGGTCATAGCGGCCTCCTTCCGCACAGTGCACTCGGCCGAGTGTCCGACCTGGGAAGCGGTCTGGGCGGCCGTGATGGCGGCCCGTCGAGTTCGAAACGGCGTTCTCCGCTGCCCCTACAGGCCGACCCCGCCGGGGTTGGAAGCCAATAGCCCGAGCCCCACCAGACCCAGGGCGGTTCATCCTGGCGCAGCGGGCCACGGGCCGCTCGACATGAAACGTCCGTGTGCCAACGTGAGGCGGTGGAACCGGCAGTCGAGTTCCGAAGGTTGGGCCGGACCGAGCTGTCGCGCGTCGTCGAGATCGACCGTACGGAACGCATCGACGTGCTCTACGACCAGCACGGCACCCAACTCGTCGCGCGGCACGGCAACTGGAGCGCGTCGGCCTGGGACCCGGACGGTCACGGCGAACACTCCGTCGAGGCCCGGGTGCACACGCTCGAGCACTACGTCGACACCGGCGGGATCGCGCTCGGTGCGTTCGCCAGCGGACGGCTGGTTGGCATCGGTGTCGTCGTGCCACACCTTCGGCCCGGGATCGCGCAGCTCGCATTCCTCCACGTCAGCGCACCGTTGCGTGCGACGGGTATCGGCAGCCGTCTGTCCGAGCAGCTCGAGCAGATCGCCCACACCGCCGGCGACTCCGACATGGTCGTCTCGGCGACGCCATCGGAGAACACCGTGCGGTTCTACCTCGGTCGCGGCTTCCAGCCCATGGCGGAACCGCTGGCGGAGCTGTTCGAACTCGAGCCCGAGGACGTGCACATGCGCAAGGTGCTTTGAGCGTCGTCATGCACCCGGCGACGGGTGACGCTGCAGGTTGGGGGTCGGCGAGGCGGCGGACGGTGCCTAGGCCTGCAGTCAAGGTTTGCAGTGTGTGTTCTGAGATGGATGACGATCTCGCGCTTGCGCATCGGCTGGCGGACGTCGCCGACGACATCGCGGCGGCCAGGTTCACCAGCAGAGATTTCACGGTCAACCGGAAGGCAGACGGCAGCGACGTCACCGACGCCGATGTGCAGGTCGAAGAGGCGCTGCGGGCCATCGTCGCAGAGCATCGACCTCGTGACAGCTTCCTGAGTGAAGAACTCGGCCTTCACGAACGCGAGGCGTCGCGCACGTGGATCGTCGATGGCATCGACGGAACGAGCGCCTTCGTGGCTGGTGCGTCGACCTGGGGGACCTTGATCGCGCTCCAGGAACACGGGGACATCGTGGTCGGCGTCGCGTCGAGCCCTGGGCTGCGAGCGCGTTGGTGGGCAGCCCGCGGCCAGGGCGCCTGGACCGGCCACGTCCCGTCGGGCGACCCTCGGCACGCTCGACGCCTCAGCGTGTCGGCCCAGGAGTCCCGGGACCGGGTGCGTGCGGTTGTGGTGCCACTACTGGGAGATCTTCAAGGTTGGCGGCATGAGTCTGCCCGTCAGGTCCTCGACTTTGTGCGGCCGTCCCCGGCTGCGGGTCACGGGCCACTGCTGGTCGCTGCCGGCGACATCGAGGCGTCGGTCCACCTGGGGGGTGGGCCCTGGGATCAGGCGCCGTTCGTCGTGCTCGTCGAGGAAGCCGGGGGCAGGTTCTCGGACCTGTGGGGAGGACGGCGCATCGACACCGGAACGGCCGTGTTCACCAACGGACCGGCTCACGAGGACATCCGGGTGCTCGCTCGCATCCCTGCGCCCCCTGCACCCGAGAGGCCCGGAACGTCACCAGGGCCGCGTGGCGGTGGCAGGGAAACCCGGCTGACTCGATGATGCGCGTGGTTCGCTCCGGTGCTCGCGCGAGTCTGCGCTATGGCTACGGAGGATCGTCCCGCCGGGTGATCATGGATGACCTGCGTACGCATCTGACCAGGTAGTCCGAGGCGGGTCCGAGCGGCCGGGTCTTCGTGGGGCCGAAGGGCGCGACCCGCGGCGGACCAACTTCAACCGGCCGCGAACGCAAGATCGCCAACGCGGTGTCGGCGGCCGTCAAGTCAGGGCTCGCGAAGCAGGGCAGCCGGGCGTGACGCCGGAGTGGGTTGGGCGCGGGTTGGGCGCGAGAGCCGCAAGCCGACTGATCCGCCAACGCCTATCCGATCGGGCACGTAGCGGGCACGAGAGTGACCCCGTGCCCGGGCAGTCAGCCGGTCTGGTCAGCCGTCGATGGCGGCCTTGCGCCTGGCCAGTCCCTCCGAGCCGCGGATCCGCCCGACGATGTGGGCCCGCACCCGCTTGTGCAGGTGCTCGTAGCCCGACGGATCGCGCCAACGCAGGTCGGTGTCGAGCACGTCCCGGGCGAGTTCGTGGGGGAACAGCCCGAACCGGCCCTCCTCGACGAACGACAGCGAACGCAGCCAGGCGAGCAGCTCGGCCGCGTCGTCGCCGCCCATGGCCGCCCGCAGGAGGTCCTCGGTCGTGAACCGGGCGTGGGGCGCAGACAGCCAGCGCCTCCCGGCGGCGCAGGTCGGGGATCTCCCCGACGAACCGCTCGACCAGCATGGACACCACGTCGGGGGCGTCGACGAAGTCGATCGGGCCGCGCTCGCCGGCCGGTCCCTGTTCGAGCAGGTCGACAACCAACGACAGGGCGAGCGGGTGCCCGCGGGTGAGGGCGGCCAACCGCTCGTGCAGCCGCTCGTCGACGTCGCGCAGCTCGAGGTAGTGGTGGGTCTCCTCGGCGGAGAAGTTGTCGAGTGCCACGACCCGCGCCAGCTGCTGCCACCCCGGGACGGCCCGCCACGCCGCCGGCGGCGGATTGCGGCTCGCCACGACGACGAACGCGTTGGCCGGCAGGTCGGCGACGAAGTCCTCCCACAGCCATCCGGCCAACGGCTCCGCGTGTTCGAAGGTGTCGACGAGAACGGCGAGGGCCCCGGCGTCGCCGAGGCCTCCGTGCGGGACCCCGAGGCCGTCGCGTGTGCTATTTCACCGCGGCCTAGAGCATCGTCATCGCCGCCGCCCGATCCACACTCGCCGACGTCCCATGACCGCGCGGGGGCGACCGTGCCGTCGCGGCGGCACGCGGGCGTCACGCCCTTTCCTCCTGACGACACCACGACACCACAGGAGCAGGAAGATGACGATGCACGCTGAAGCCGCCGTCGACGCCACGACGGCGGCCCCGGCCTCCGCCAGCCTGATCGGCCTGACCACGGCGGCCTGGGTCACCCAGGCGCTCAGTGTGGCGGCCGCGCTCGGCGTGGCCGACCACTCGCCGCCGGGCCCCGGCCGGTCGACGAGCTGGCGGCTGCCGTCGGAGCCGACGGGCCCAGCCTCTACCGCGTGCTGCGGGCACTCGCCGACGCCGAGGTGTTCGAGGAGCTCGACGGCCGGCGCTTCGGGGCGACCGAGCTGTCGGACATGCTGCGCAGCGACGCTCCGGTGTCGCTGCGGGCCTGGGCGACGATGGTCGGTTCGCCGTTCCACATGCGGGCACTGACCGACCTGGTGGGGGCGGTGCGAACCGGCGAGCCGGCCTTCGAGCGGGTCCACGGGCAGGTTGCGTTCGACTGGTTCCGCGACCACCCCCAGGAGGGAGCGCTGTTCAACGACGCCATGACCGGCGCCTCCAGTCCCCCGATCGCCGAGACGATGGCGGCCTACGACTTCGGCGGCGCCGGCACGGTGATCGACGTGGGCGGCGGGCACGGGTTCCTCGTGGCGGCGGTGCTGCAGGCCCACCCCCACCTGAACGGTGTGGTCTTCGACCTGCCCGAGGTCGTGGCCGGCGCGCACCCGGTGCTCGAAGGGGCCGGCGTCGGCGATCGGGCCTCGACGGTGGCCGGCGACTTCTTCGAGTCGGTGCCCCCGGGAGCCGACGTGCACCTGCTGTCCAACATCCTCCACGACTGGGACGACGAGCGGGCGGTGCGGATACTGACCAACTGCCGGGAGGCGCTGGAGCCCCACGGCCGGATCCTGCTCGGCGAGGCGGTGTTGCCCGACGGTCCGGAACCGTCGCTGGCCAAGCTCGTCGACGTCGAGATGCTGGTCATGGGCAGCGGCCGGCAGCGCAGCGCGGCCGAGTACCGGGACCTGTTCCGCCGGGCCGGCCTGGAACTATCCGGCATCGGCCCGCGCGGGCCCCTGTTCAGCGTGGTCGAGGCCCGCGTCGCCCTCGAGGAGACTGCTGGGTGACCGCCCTCACGACGACCTGCACCCCGGGGTACTGACGGCGCGCGACGATCTCTCCTCATGGCTCCCATCTCGAAGCTTCGAGCGGTGGTGCTGGACTGCCCGGACCCGCGTGCGCTGGCGGAGTTCTACAAGGGTTTGGTGGGCGGGGAGGTCACCCACGCCGACGACGAGTGGGTGTCGCTGCGGGACGGGGGTGACGTCCGGCTGAGCTTCCAGCTCGCGCTCGACTACCAGCCCCCGGTGTGGCCCAGCGCCGACCGACCCCAGCAGTTCCACATCGACGTGACCGTGGACGACATCGACACGGCCGAGCCGCTGGTGCTGGCGCTGGGCGCCCGGCGGCACGAGGTGCAGCCGCCGGAGGGCGAGCCCTGGCGGGTCTACCTCGACCCCGCCGGCCATCCCTTCTGCCTCTGCTGGGACTAGACGGCGGCCGCCGCGACCTCGTGCTGTACGTCGATGATGTCCATGGCCCCTTCACGGTCGGGCCGAAATCGCCCGGCGTCCATCCCAGGTTTCTGGGGGCCGTAGGCGGACACCGACGAGCGCGGCCGTGGATCATCGGCGTCGACCCCCACGGGGCGTCCCACACCGCGGTGGCGATCGGCGCCGCCGAGGACGAGCTCGCCTCCAAGCGGGTTCGGGCGATGGGCTACCTGTTGGCCCAGCAGCAGCCCCTCCGCCGACCGGGGTTGGTTTCTCGACGTGAGTGGCGTCGCATGCCAGCGGTGATTGGAGCCGTGGCGTTCCGCGATCCAGCCGGGAGGCCTCGGACGCGCCGCTGAGGAGCCGCGTGGATGGGCGATCAGCTACCCGAGCGTGAGCATCGCCTCGCCGCGACGCGGTCGCCGACCGCCCCCGAGTTCGGGCATGTGCGTGCGCTTCATCGTCGCCTGGTCGTGGTCGGGGAGGTCAGCGTCGGGCTTGCCGGGCGCGACTCCGCGGGGTGGCGGCCAGGGTGAGCGCCGAGAACGCGCTCGGATGGTCGAGCGCGGCGACCTGGGCGACCATCCCGCCGACGCCGATCCCGGCGAGGTGCGCGGGCCCGCCGCCGAGGGCGTCGGCAAGGGCCGCGGCGTCGGCGGCGAGGTCGCGCAGGGTGTAAGCGGGCGCCTCCGGGTCCGCCGTCGTCGACTCGCCGCTGTCGCGCAGGTCGTAGCGCACCACGCGCCGCCCGCCGGCGGCGAGGCGCTCGCAGAGCCCGTCGGGCCAGGAGAGCATCGTCGTCCCGCCCGCCAGCAGGACGAGTGGTGCGTCGTCGTCACCGAAGGACTCGATGCCCAGGGCGACCCCGTTGGCGGTGACGGTGGTCATCGGTCGTCAGCTCTCCAGGGCGGCGACGACCGGCGCGGTCTTCGAGTAGCCGGCGGCCTCGACGATCTTGCCGTCGACGACCCGCATGACGTTGACACCACGGACCGAGTCGTCGGGACCGGGGCCCCAGACGTAGCGCCAGCGGATGAGCGCCCACTCGTCGCCGGTGTGGACGTCCTCGACCTCGAAGAGCTCACGGGCTCACCGGTCGCGGAGGTCTGGGACTGGGCTACGGGACGACATCTGCGGACGCTCCGCCACAGCGGCAGCGTGACCCGTGCCACCTTCAGCACGGACGGCTCCCGCCTGGCGACCGCGAGCAAGGACGGGACCGTCTGGATCTGGGACACCCATAGGGACGCACCGGTGCAGCTCGTCCTACGCGGCCACACGGGACCGGTCGGCGGCCTGGCCTTCAGTCCGGACGGCTCCCGGCTCGTCTCGACGAGCACCGACGGCACCGTACGCGTCTGGACGCTCGACCTCGACGAGCTCGTCGAGGTGGCCGAGCGTGGGCTCACCCGCGACCTCACCGACGACGAGTGCCGGCAATACCTGCACACCGGGAACTGCCGGCAAACCTGAGCGGCGGCCGCCGCCACGTGTTGCCCACGCCCATCGCCAGACCGCTGCGAGGCCCTCGACGACGATCACGAACGAAAGGTTCCGGCCGGCCGACGAAGCTCAGCGCCGCACCGGGTAGCGCAGGTGGAGCGCCCGGGTGCCCTGGACCACGTTGGGGTCCTCGAGCATGACGTGACCGCCGACGAACTCCCCGAAGTAGCGGATGCCAGTGCCGAACAGCACCGGCACCTGGCTGACGCAGAGCTCATCGACGAGGCCGAGGCTCAGGGCCTGCTGGATGATGTCGGCGCTGGCGATCGTGACGAAATTGTCCCCGGCGATCTCCTTCGCCGTCGCGACCGCCTCCTCGACGCTGCCAGTGAAGGTCGTCCGCGAAAACCGCTCGGCGGCGTCCTCGGGCGGCGGTCGATGCGTGACGACGACAACGGGCGCACCGGCAGGGTGGTTGTCGCCCCAGCCGTCGGTCTGGTCGAACAGCCGGCGGCCGGCGATCAATGCACCGCAACCCGACGTGAGCTCCTGCAGCATCGGGGCGCTCGCGGCATCGACCGAGAAGCTCATGCCCTCCTGCGCGCTCGGCACCACGACGTCTCCGATCCAGTACCAGTCGAACAACTCCGCGGGGTTGTCGTCGGGCTGGGCGACGAACCCGTCCAGCGACATGCACATGTGGGTGAGCACCTTGGTCATGTCTGTAGGACTCGCCTGGCGTCGCCGACTCATCGATCGAGAAAGCGTCGAGACACCACAGAAGAAGGCACGGCGTTCGACACCGTCCCGGCGATCAGGGACGGTGAGGTCGGGTGAGTGGTCGACCTTACTATCCACCCGTGGGGGATCCGCCGCGAGCGCCAATGACGACCGCGTGCGGGTCGTGCGTGCGGACCTGCGCGACCCAGGGTGGGGCGATGCCCTGCCCGAGTCCCAAGTCGACGCCGTACTCACGGCGACCGCGCTGCATTGGCTCCCCCAGGACGCTGTTCGCCGCCTCTACCGCGATCTCGCGGTCTTGGTCCATCGGGATGGCGTGGTGGCGCACAGCGAACGGATGCCGTTGGCCGACCTCCCCCGCCTCGGGCCGGCACTCGCCGAGATCGAGGGGCAACCCGCGGCTGGCAGCGATGACCGCCGGGCCCGTTGGGACGCCTGGTGGGAACAAGCATCCCGCGAGCCGGCGCTGCAGCCCGCGGTGACACAGCGGCACGCGGTATTCGAGACGACCTATCCGACCGAGGGGTTCTCGCCGCCGGCGGACTGGCACGTCACGGCGCTGAGGGACGCAGGCTTCGCGGAAGCTGGCATCGTCTGGCGTTCAGGTCCGGCCGCCGTCATCGCGGCCGTCCGATAGCTCGGCTTCCTCAGCCGACCACGCCGACCCCTCCCGGCGTTACCTGTGTGAGGGGCGCCGGGCAAGGCCTGGGTGCGGAGGGCTCCGGACCGGAGGTGTTGGTCAAGGTGGAGCGCCCGCAGCGAAGCGAGGACGTACGACCTTGACCAACCCGAGGGCCGGTGCAGAATCCTGTTGGGCCGGTCGGTGGCGTGGGGGCGCCCAGCGTTACCTGGGTGCTCGACGAAGCTGGTGTCGTCGGCGACAACAATCGTGATCGGGTGTCCCCCGTGGGGTGGGAGCGCGGTCGCGTCAGTGTTCGAAGGCCGTCCAGCACGAGTGCTGGCGGGCACGCCGGTTGCAGGAGCTGACCGCGGGTGACCCTGATGTGGAGATGGGCGGTCCCGACCGTCCCGGCCGGTGGTGAGGTTCAGGCCGGGATGGCGTAGACCAGCTCGGGCTCGATGCTGCGCAGCACGTGGTAGCAGCGGCGGGCCAGCTTGCGGGCCACCGAGATGGCGGCGATCTTGCCGTCGTGACGCGCCTTGACCGCCGCGTAGAAGTCGTGGTCGGGGCTGCGCAGGTGCGACGAGTTCTTGGCCGCCTCGTACAGCGCCCACCGCAACGTCTGGGGGCCTTGCCGGGACAAGAACCCGCCGGCGCGGCGCCGGTCGGACGAGTCCACCGACACGTCCAGGCCGGTGTGGCGTACCGCTTGCTCCGAACGAGCGAAGCGACGGCAGTCGCCGAGCTCGGACCACACCGCTACCGCGATCAACCCACCGATGCCGTACTGCGCGTCGGCCAGGGCCCGACACGCTGGCTGACGGGTCCCGAAACGCTGCAGCTCCTTCTTCAACGGCAGGGCCTCCGCGTCGGTGGCGTCGATCATCCGGTACCCGACCGTGATCCGCTGGCGCCCCGCCGGCGATAACGCCAGGTCCCCGTCGGCCAGCATCGACCGCGTCTTCGGTGTCCGGATGGCGCCCTCGGGCACCGCCACGCCGTGCTGATAGAGCTCGGCGTGGATCCGCTGGCACCACACGGTGCGCTGGTTGACCAGCGACACGTACAGCCGCACCCGTTCCCGCCACTCCAACACGCCCTGGGGTGGGATCCAGCTCGCCGGCAGCTCCCCGGCCGCGAGCAGTTCCCGCAACAGCCGGGCGTCGGTACGGTCGGTCTTCGCCCGGTGCTTGCGACCACGGGCCGCCTGGGTATCGGCCGGCTCGGCCAGGTGCGCCTCGAACCCCGCGGCCTCGATCTCCTCGACCACGTAGCGCCACCCGGTACAGCCCTCCACCGCCAACGCCACCGGGCCGCCGCCCTCTGCTCGGCGGGTCAGGTCGCTGCGCAGCCACCGCCGGAACCGGTCCCGATCGGGCTGCCAGATACGGCCCCGCCACTCCTTGCCCGAGTCGACCTCGAGCGCATCGAAGGTGATCTGCCGCCGGTGCAGATCCAACCCACATACCATCGCCATCAGGGACCTCCTCGCTCGTCCACGGACACTTGGCGAACCACATGGTTGTCCGCACACGAGCCGAGGAGGTCCTCACACATTGAATGTTCTGGGACGGCGCCGATGCACGGGGGGTGCCGTGGAGGACACTGGCGGGTGAGGGGTCGCGGTCCTTACGGAGGATCACCAAGCAACGGTAGGCGAGTGCACCTGCCCAATAGCCCGATCAACCCGGCGGCATGCCGCGCGCAGCATCCGTCGAGTCGCTCGCGCGCGATCGGTCGGTCCGGTCGTCCGGATCCTTCCCGGCGCTCGAGAATCAGGAAGCCTGCGCGCCGCGTAGGTCGTCTCACTCCCTGGGGTCAGAACCTGAAGCGAGTGAGGCCGCCCGGCTCGGTGCCCAGCGCCACAGTCGCCGAGCGTGGGTCGACGCGGTACACGTTCCACGGCGGTGGTCCGAGCGACGGTGCGTTGAATGGGGCGGTGATACCGGAGCCGCTCTCGTCGGGTTCAGCCGGCCAACCATCGTCTGCCCACGCCTTCGCGATGCGCGCCACGGTGGCTGGGTCGGTGACCTGAGCGGCGTCACCTTCGACGACGACGTCCGCGTCGCGGATCGACACGGCGATCGAGCAGCGCGGATCGCGTGCGACGTTGCGGCCCTTCCGCGTGCCCGCGCCCGTCTGGAACCAGAACGTGCCGTCTAGCCAGAGGGCACCGACGGCGGTCACGTGCGGGCTTCCGTCCTCGTTGATGGTTGAGAGCCATTTCGTGCGAGCGTTGTGCGCGTCTGGAGCCGGCGCCGATCCCGCATCGAGCTTCTCGATGACGGCGGCCCAGTCCACCGGCGGCAGCCCGTCCGCTGCACCCAGGTTGGTGATCTCCATGGCGGGTCCCTTTCGTCGGGCGACACCGTGTAACGACCTGTCGCAGATCAGACGTGCCGCACTCAGCAGAGTCATCGCGCATGCGCGACGCCGCACACCTCCGCAGACCGCCTCGGGCCGACCGATGACGTGGCTAGGACGTGGGGCGGATCTTGCCGGTGCGGTGGCTCGGCCCGTTGGTGTCGATGGGGGCTGTGCGAATGATGGCGGGGAGGATCATGTCGAGCGTGGCCGTGAGCTGCTCGCCGAGGGCCAGTTGATCGGTCTCGTCGAGCACCCACCGGTAGAGGACTCCGAGGTACGCGTCGAACAGGATGAGCGCGGCACGCTCGGGATCGACGCTGCGGGGGATGTCGCCGGCACGTTGTCCAGCGCGCACGCTGTCGGCCACGAGCTGGGGTGCGTCCGATTCATCGGCGAGCAGTGGACCTCCCGCGCGCTGCCAGGCGCGCACCATGGCACGTCCGGTCGCGGGGTCGTCCTCGTAGAGGTCGGCGAGCACGCGAAATCGCGCGGCGTACCCGGCTCGTCGAGTCGACCGTGTGCTGGTCGTCCTCGGCGAGGGCCTTCGCGAACTCGACTCGTAGTCGTCCGAACCACTCGAAGACGATGTCTTCCTTCCGGGCGAAGTAGTTGAAGACCGTCGCCCGTGACACGTCCGCGCGCTCGCCGATCTGCTCCATCGTCGTCGAGTCGTAGCCGTGAGTGGCGAACAGGGCGACGCCGCTCTCGAAGATGCGTTGTCTGGTCTCCAGCTTCTTGCGTTCACGGCGGCCTGCCCTGGTGGGGCTCACGACGTGGTCAGGCGTCGACACTTGACAATTCCTAGACTTGAGTCCAAAAATAGACCACGACAAAAGTATAGACGCAGATCCACGTGGGCAGGTCTTCCCGGAAGCGCGAGGGGCTCTCGACCACACCGGAAGGAGCTGAAGATGGCAGCAGCAGAGATGACCCTCGACGAGCGTCGCGCCTTCCTCACCGAGGGCACCCGCACCGGTGTCCTCGCCACCACCCGTGCGGACGGCAAGCCTCATGCCGCACCGATCGCGTTCGTCCTCGATGACGACGACATCCTGTTCCTGACCAACGCCGAGACGGTGAAGGGCCGTGATCTCCTGCGCGATCCTCGGGTGACCCTCGTGGTCGACGACGAGACGCCGCCCTTCGCTTTCGTGATGATCGAGGGTACGGCCGTCACGTCACGGGATGTCAGAGACCTCGACCAGCTCGCTCGACGAATCAGCCAGCGCTACGACGCCGGCGAGGGGACTGAGGACTTCGTGCGGTTCGCCCGCGAGGAGCTCGGGATGCTGGTCCGTGTCGAGCCAACCAGGATCGTCGCTCTCGAGCGCGTGGGCGAGCATTGAGCGCGCCCGATTCGTCGAACGTGGAAGCCGGCACAACACCGCCGGGGCCCGCCGTCCGCTCGGGTCTCTGGTTCCCGCTGTTCGATGAGCTCTCCAACCCGACCGTCTGCGCCCGTCTGGCCGCCGAGGCCGAGGAGGCGGGCTGGCATGGGTTCTTCGTGTGGGACCAGCTGCGCTGGGAAGCGCCCGTGCGCCAAGTTGCCGACCCGTGGATCACGCTCGCCGCGATCGCGACTGCGACCGAGCGGCTGCGGCTCGGCCCCATGGTCACACCGCTGCCACGACGCCGACCGGTCAAGGTCGCCCGCGAGACCGCGACATTGGACCAGCTCAGCGGCGGCCGCCTCACCCTGGGCGTCGGGATCGGCGAAGACCGGTTCGCTCGCGAGTTCTCGAAGACCGGCGAGCAGCTCGACGACCGGGCCCGGGGCCAGATGCTCGACGAGGCACTGGAGATCCTCACCACGGCCTGGAGCGGTGAGCCGGTTCACCACCACGGCGACCACTACACGGTCGACGACGTCCAGTTCCTCCCCCGGCCGGTGCAGCGACCCGGCGTCCCGGTGTGGATCGCCGGATTCCCCGGCAAGGCCAGGCCGATGCGGCGAGCCGCCCGATACGACGGGTTCTTCCCGGTCAACCTCGAGCATCCCGACCAGCTCGCCGAAGTCGTGGCCACGGTCACCGAGCTGCGAAAGGATCCGACCGCACCGTACGACTTCGTCGTCGGTCTCCCCGTGGGCGTCGATCCGCACCCGTGGCAGCAGGCGGGTGCCACGTGGTGCCTTTCGGAGTTCGAACCGGATGGGGTGTCGTCGGACCAGGTGCGCGGCGTGCTTCGTGATGGCCCGCAGGCGTACTGAGCATCCAGACCTGGAGCGGCTCCAGCAGCGGTCCGTCCGCGTCCTCGTCGCGGCCCAAGTCGTGGGTGGTGCCGCCATCGGCGTCGGTGCCGCCGTGTCGCCGTTGCTCGCCAAGGAGATCCTCGGCGGGGACGACACGTTCGCCGGCGTCGCGTTCGCGGCGCTGACGTTCGGCTCGGCGCTCGCTGCAGTGCCCCTGTCGCGGGTGATGTCACGGCGCGGGCGACGCCCCGGGCTCGTCCGTGGCTACGTCACGGCGATGATTGGTGCAGGGGCCGCCGTGATCGCCGCCGAGATCGAGTCGTTCCCGCTGCTGCTCGCCGGGATGGTCCTGATGGGATCGGGCACCGCAGCGAACCTTCTGGCTCGCTACGCGGGTGCCGACCTCGCCGCGCCGGAACATCGAGCGCGGGCTATCTCCACCGTCGTGTGGGCGACCACCATCGGTGCAGTCGCGGGTCCGAATGCGCTCGGTCCCACCAGCCGACTCGGGGCTTGGCTCGGTTTGCCGTCCCTGGCCGGTCCGTTCGTGGTGGCACTCGTGTGGTTCGCGGTGGCTGCCGCGGTCGTCGGGATGCTCTTGCGACCCGACCCGCTCGTCGTCGCCGGAGGTCTCGAGACCGCGGAAGCACCCGCGTCGCGAAGATCCGCTGTCGCGCAGCTCCGCCTCGTGCTGCGCAACCGCTCCGCGAGCTCCGGGCTCGTTGCCATGGTGACGGCCACCTGCGTCATGGTGGCGGTGATGACGATGACGCCGCTGCACTTGCGCGACCACGGCGGCTCGCTCGAGATGGTCGGTCTCGTGATGTCCGTCCACGTGGCGGGCATGTTTGCATTCGCGCCGCTCGTCGGCTCTCTCGCCGACCGCCGCGGCTCGCTCCCGACCGCGCACGCCGGCATCGCGATGCTCGTCGCGTCCACCGTGCTTGCCGCCGCGCCTGGCCACAACCACGCGGTGATTGGTGTTGCGCTCACCATTCTCGGGCTCGGCTGGAGCATGGCGACCATCAGCGGTGCCTCGCTGTTGGTCGCAGCAGTGCCGTCCGAGGAACGAGCCCGCACGCAGGGGGTCGCCGACATGACGATGGGCGTCGCCGGTGGTGCCGGTGGAACGGTCTCGGGGATCGTCGTCGGCAGCGTCGGCTACGCCACGCTCAGCCTCATGGGAGCAGTGCTAGCTGGAGCAGTCTTCGCAGCGCTCTTCACGCAACGAGAGCACCACGCCCGCCGCAGTTCGACGCGAATGATGACGGGATCGACGTAGTGCGGTCGCCGAACCAGCGGCATGACACCCGGCCCGGTGGTCCACGACGCCTGGCCCAGCGCCAGTTCTTCGAGCCACGTCTCGACGTTGTCTGGCGGACTGTCATGACCGAGCCTGCACCGCCGACGAGAGCTTCGACGGTCTCACTGCGACGCCCGTGACCCGACTGCCAGCGCGGCCGCTCGTCTTCGACGGGACCGTCCACCGCTCATCGCGAGACGGCCGACGACCGGTCGCCGATGGCGGAAGGAGCGTACCCGCAGACACGACTCCTCCGCCGTCCTCTGCCACGACGTGCCTGCGTGCACTCGGCGGGGCGGCGATGCGCACGACCCCCGCCGTCGGACCTCATCGACATGAGCAGGAACGAGGCATGACCCACCCTGAACCTCTGTCTGCTGAGCCGATGATCACCGGCACCACCAACCCGACACCCTGGGCGATGACGCAGGCCCTCCTCCGGGAATCAACGGCCACCTACCGGTTGGCGACCGTACGACCCGACGGACTGCCCCATGCCGTCTCGGTGTTGGCCGTGTGGGTCGATGGGAGCCTGTACTTCTCCGCGGGGAGAGCACCCGCAAGGCCAGGAACCTTGCGCGGAACCCGCGGTGCGTCATGACCGTCGAGGAGAACCCACTCGACCTCGTCGTCGAGGGCCGAGCGACCGAGGTGCGCCATGAGCACGCCCTTGGGCGCGTGGCCGGCGCATACGCGTCGATCTACGAATGGCTTTCGCCCCGACGCGCTGGCGGTTCGGCGATGCCGACCGCTTCCCCTGGGAAGGGGCATGGCGTCAGCGGTTTGTCGACCTTGGGCTGACGTACACTCGCCGACATGACGGCCGTCGTCGGCACCGTCGCCGAGATCTGGCGGTACCCGGTCAAGTCAATGGGCGGGGAACGCCTCGTGCAGTCGGCCATCGCCACCCGCGGCCTGCACGCAGACAGGATGTGGGCTGTACGCGACGTCGAGCTCGACACGTTCACCACCGCGCGTCGATGGCCGGTCCTCCTGCAGTGCAGCGCCCGGTTCGTGCATGACCCCACTGGCCGGTCCGCTGGGCCGGGGGACGTCCTCGAGGTGATCGTCACCTTCCCCGACGGGAGCGAGTTCTCCAGCTCCGATCCGGCGATCAACGACCACCTGTCGGAGCTGGTCGGGAAGCCGGCGCGGCTCGAGTCGCTCCCGGCGCTTTCGGAGAAGCGGCGCTATCGCACACCACAGGCCACCAAGGCCGATATCCGCCGTCAGTTCGCCATCCCAGACGGCGAGCCACTTCCCGACTTCTCGATGTTCCCGGTGCGCAAGCTCGCCGCGTTGGCCCGGTATGCCACTCCGGTCGGGGCGATGTACGACGCCTACCCCATCCTCGTGTTGACGCGAGCGAGCCTGCGGGCGATGGCCGAGCGCTCGCCCGGATCGCAGTTCGACGCCCGCCGCTTCCGTCCTAACGTGCTGATCGACCGTGACGGCGCCGAGCTTGCGGAGTTCAGCTGGTGCGGGGGACAGCTCCGCGCACCGAACGTCATCTTCGACGCGGAGATCCCCGCTCTGCGCTGCTCGATCCCGACGCGCAAGCAAGGCGACCTACCAGCCGACCCCGACGTCCTGAGGACCATCAACGCTCACGCTGACCACTGCCTCGGGGTGTACGCCAACGTCGCCACGGCCGGCACACTGTCGGAGGGCGACCCGCTAGAGCTCGAGCCGTCGACTGTTGGCTCGGCCCCGACCGTGGCGCGATCCGGCGCCACCGCGCTCAAGCGCGGCGCCTTGCGGGTCTTCGACGCGTTTATGCCTCGCGGCGACTGACCGCCACCGGTACAGCGAGGGCGTGGCGTGCCCCTCGCTGACGCCCTGGGGGACGTGATCTCCGGTCGGCCTGGATCCGCTGGACCGTCGCCGGCGACAGGGCGCCGCCGTCCCGCCGGCCGCTACGCAGCATGTCGGCATAGAGGGCGTCGAGATGCTCGGGGTGCAGGCCCGCCAGGGCCACGTCGCCCAGCCTCGGACGCAGCGTGCGGTCGAGGATGCGACGGGTCTCGGTCACCGTGTTGGCCGCCAGGTGCCCACTGGCACGTGAGAGCCACGTCTCGCACAGGTCGCCGAAGGTCGCTCCGGCCCGGTGCGTCACCCCCCGCCTCCGCGGCGCTCACCATGTCCCGCAGCACCCGCTCCGCTGCTCGCTTCGAGCCGCGCACGCTCCGGGTGACGTAGCGCTTGCGGCCCGACACGGGATCTCTACCCAGGTACGCCCGCAACTCCCAGCTCGGGCCCCGGCGACGCATGTAGCCCTTCATCCCCGTCCGCTACGCGCTGGAATGGGAGTGGCACAGGATTGGCAGGCGACCCCGAATCCGAGGCTCTCGGGCCGGGCCCATGCCCCCCGCAGGCACGTGACCTGGTGATTTGTGGCACCCCAACGGGATTCGAACCCGTGTCGCCACCTTGAGAGTTAGGCCCGGCGTTGTGGCCGTGACCTGGCGCGCTCCGGCCGATGTCCAGTCGCACCAGTCACTCCCCCGTTGGGCGCGACTTGGGCGCGGTCTCGCATTGCACGTGGCCGCCCTGGGGCCGATTGGCTCCCCTGTTGGCTCCCCGGAACGCTGATCGGTCAGGGTCCGACGAGCCGCTGGTACTCGTCAAGGGCGTCGGCATCGATCTCGACCCGACCCCGACCGGCCCAGTGCGGGTCCTCGACGTACATCACCCGCTCCTCCATGACGGCCACGATGCCAGACACGACACGCCGGGGCTCTCGCGATATCTGCGTCCCGAAGACTGGTCGGCCGACAGTCGGCGGACTGAGGTGGACGGCCGTGCGTGGTCGGCCGGACGGGCGGACCAGTCTGAACAGCTCCGACCCGAGATCGCCGCGCGATGGACGCGCGATCGAACTCCTGCTTGCATACCGTGCGGTTCAGCGGCCGGGACCGCCCCTGCCTGCACCGCTCTGTGCCTTCAACGGCCTGCTGACACCTGCTCAGGACTCCCGGTGTGGCCCAGTTGTGGCCCGGGGCGACCGAGGACGGCATTCTTTGCCGTGGTGCGACGCGCATCAGTCCAAGCCGCCGAAGACTTGAACGCTGTCATCAGCAAGGTGAAACGAGGGTCGCTCCGCGTGTTCGGGGACTGGTTCGGCCGGCCGCTCGACAACATTCACGCTGCACGTCACGCCGTAGCGGAGGGCGACGACCTACTCGTCACCTTCGACGAGAGCGAGCAGCTTCGAATCTCGTCTCCGTCGCGTTGGACCTTCGACAAGGACGTCTTCCGGGTCGAGCGTGCCCGCCGGGTCGTCTGGACCTGGTTCTCCTACGGCCTGCCGAAACACGCTGAAAACCTCTTCACCATCGAACACTGGATGGACGACGACGGAGCCGTGCGGGCACGTTCGGACGAGACCTGGCATAGCCCGAAGTTCTCACCTTCCGCTCAGGAGCCAGCGGCTGAGCTTCTCTGAAGCGCATCATCGTGGTGTACGCCTCCGGTGCCCGAGCCGCCATGGCTGCGGCCACGCTCAAGACGATGGTCTACGACGACGTCGCCGAAGTGCGACTGAACCTCTTAGTGTTCCATACCTTGCTCACGATGACGGCCCATCGCCGCTCCCATGGATCTGAACCGGCAAAGGAGGTCGACGGTGAAACTCCACGTGGTCCCGATCGACAAGCCCGAAGACATGAACGTCATCCTCGGTCAAGCCCACTTCATCAAGACGATCGAGGACGTCCACGAGGCACTCGTGGGGATCGGTGCCCAGCTGCGCTTCGGCGTGGCGTTCTGCGAGGCGTCCGGTCCATGCCTCGTCCGGCGATCCGGCACCGACGATCATCTTGTCGACCTGGCCACCCGCAACGCGCTCGCCGTCGGAGCGGGGCACTCGTTCGTCGTATTCCTCGAGGGCGGCTACCCGGTCAACGTCCTCAACGCGCTCAAGCAGGTACCGGAGGTCTGCGCCATCCTGTGCGCCACGGCGAACCCTGTCGAGCTCGTCATCGCCGAGACCGAGCTCGGTCGGGCCATCGTCGGTGTGGTCGACGGGCGCTCACCCGCCGGTATCGAGACCGACGCCGATGTCGCTGACCGCAAGCAGCTGCTGCGCGACATCGGGTACAAGCTGTGATCCGACGGCGCCGAACTGCGGTGGATTCGACGACAGCGGCTGGCTGACTGGGCCGGCCAAAGCGCGGACGATCGCCTATAGCGTCCACGCGTGCCGAGGCGCGTCATGGACGAGTGACACCCGACCTCGGATCACGGACTGCCGAGGTGCCTGGCGCGGCTCGCCCGACGGGCCCGCCGGCGCCGCTCGTGAAGGCGACGACCGGCGCGGACGACGGTCCACTCGCGGAAAGGGGGATTGGCGAGATGACCACCGGACGGGACGACGCCCCGCACGTCGACGACGAGGACCGCGACCGCCGCGACTCGGGCTGGGCGCTGTGCTACGACGCTTTCGATCCAGACTCCGAGGGCCTGCGAGAGGCCCTGTGCACCCTCGGCAACGGCTATTTCGCGACGAGGGGGGCGGCGCCCGAGGCCCGGGCCGACGACGTCCACTACCCCGGCACGTACGTGGCGGGGTGCTACAACCGCCTGGTCACCAAGATCGCGGGGCGATCGGTCGACAACGAGGATCTCGTCAACATGCCCAACTGGCTGCCGCTGACCTTCAGGATCGGCGACGGCCCCTGGTTCGACGTCCGCCGCCTCGAGCTGCTCGGCTACGCACAGGAGCTGGACCTCCGCCGCGGGGTGCTCACGCGGGTCGTGCGATCCCGCGACGCCGCCGGGCGGGTGACCCGGGTGACGCAGCGGCGGTTCGTCGACATGTCCCAGCCCCACCTGGCCGCCATGCAGGTCACGATCGTCGGCGAGAACTGGTCGGGTCCGCTCGAGCTGCGCTCGGCACTCGACGGCACCGTCACGAACTCCGGGGTCGCCCGCTACCGCGGTCTGCGAGGCGACCACCTCGTGCCCGTCGAACAGGCTGATCTGGGCAACGGGCTGCTCCACGTCCAGGTGCAGACCCGGCAGTCGCGCACGTTCATCGCCGAGGCCGCGCGCACCCGGATCATGGTCGACGGCCGGCCCCTGCCGGACGCGCCCGGCGTGCACGAGGCGCCGGGCCTCGTCGCCCACCACTGGCGCATCGGGCTGGACGAAGGCACGACGCTCACCGTCGAGAAGGTCGTCGCCATCCACACGTCGCGCGACCCGGCGATCTCGGAGGCCGGGCTGGCGGCCCGCACGACGCTCGAGGAGTCGGGCGGGTTCGCGGAGCTGCTCCCACCCCACCTGCTCGCCTGGCAGCTGCTGTGGGGCCGCTTCGACCTACCGCTCACCGGCCAGGCCGACGCGGAGCTGGCCCTCCGGCTCCACGTCTTCCACCTGCTCCAGACCGTGTCTCCCAACACCATCGGGCTCGACTGCGGTGTCCCGGCTCGCGGCCTCCACGGCGAGGCCTACCGCGGGCACATCTTCTGGGACGAGCTCTTCATCTTCCCGCTGCTCAACCTCCGGCTCCCGGTGCTGACGCGGTCGACTGCTCGACTACCGGTTCCGGCGGCTCGCGCGGGCGCGGGCAGCCGCCCGGCTCGCGGGTCACGCCGGGGCGATGTTCCCCTGGCAGAGCGGCAGCGACGGCCGGGAGGAGACACAGAGCCTGCACCTGAACCCCCGGTCCGGGCGATGGTTGCCCGACAACTCCCGCCTGCAGCGGCACATCAACATCGCCGTCGCCTACAACGTGTGGAGCTACTACCAGGTCACCGGCGACATCGAGTTCCTCCGCTTCCGAGGAGCACCGATGATCATCGAGATCGCACGGTTCCTCGCCGGGCTCGCGACGTACGACGCCTCCGACGACCGCTACGACGTCATCGGGGTGATGGGGCCGGACGAGTACCACGATGGGTACCCGGACGCCGAGGTGCCGGGTGTCGACAACAACGCCTACACCAACGTGATGATCGTGTGGGTCCTGTGCCGGGCGCTCGAGATCCTCGACCTCCTCCCCGATCACCACGCCCGGGAGCTGTCGGACCAGCTCGGCGTGACCACGGCCGAGCTGGACCGCTGGGACGAGGTCAGCCGGAAGATGCGGGTGTGCTTCCACAGCGACGGCGTCATCAGCCAGTTCGACGGCTACGAGCGGCTCGAGGAGCTCGACTGGCTCGACTACCAGGAGCGCTACGGCGACATCCAGCGGCTCGACCGGATCCTCGAGGCCGAGAGCGACTCGACGAACCGCTACAAGCTGTCCAAGCAGGCCGACGTGCTGATGATCTTCTACCTCCTGAACACCGCGGAGGTGCAGGACATCTTCCACCGCCTCGGCTACCCCTTCGACCCCGACAGGGACCTGCGGGCGAACGTCGAGTACTACGTGGCGCGGACGAGCCACGGCTCGACTCTGTCGTGGGTGGTGCACGCCTGGGTGCTGGCCCGGCTGGATCGGCGACGCTCGTGGCAGCTGTTCCTCCAGGCGCTCCGCAGCGACATCGCCGACATCCAGGGCGGCACGACCCACGAGGGCATCCACCTCGGCGCGATGGCCGGCACGGTCGACCTGATCCAGCGCTGCTACGGCGGTGTCGAGGCGCGCGGCGACGTCCTCTGGCTCGACCCCGCGCTCCCCGACGAGCTGCCCACCCTCCGGTTCCTGCTCCACTACCGGGGCCATCGGGTCGACGTCGTGATCGCCCGTGACCGCCTCCAGGTCATGGTGCTGCCCGCGCTGGCTCCGCCGATCCAGGTCGGCTTCGGCCGCGAGGTCGTCGAGCTCGGTGGCGGCGCCTCCAAGGAGTGGACGCTGCCGGCCCGTACCGAGCCGGCCGGGCCGGGCGTCCGCTCCGTCGAACCGCCCACGGGCGTCGTCGGGGGCCCGTTCAGGACATGAGCGGCCCAGCGGAGCGGACCTCGGGGGTGGCCTGGTCCGCATAGGCGGCGAAGTTGGCCGCGAGCAGCTTGGCCAGCTCCTCGGCCTTGGCGTCGTACGCGCCCGGGTCGCTCCACGTGTCCCGGGGCCGAAGGAGTTCGTCGGGGACGTCGGGGCAGTGCTGGGGCACGTCGAACCCGAAGACGGGGTCCCGCGCGAACGGCACCGTCGCCAGCGCTCCCGACGTGGCCGCGCGCACCAGTGCGCGTGAGTAGCCGATCGCCATGCGCTCCCCGGCCGGGTAGGAGCCACCGGTCCAGCCGGTGTTGACCAGCCAGCAGTCCACGTCGTGCACCGCGATCAGCTTCCCGAACAGGTCGGCGTAGACGGTCGGGTGCAGGGCCATGAAGGGGGCGCCGAAGAGCGCCGAGAACGTGGCCGTCGGCTCCGTGATGCCCCGTTCGGTGCCGGCCACCTTGGCCGTGTAGCCCGAGATGAAGTGGTACATGGCCTGCGCCGGCGTGAGCTTCGCGATCGGCGGCAGCACGCCGAACGCATCGCACGTCAGCATGATCACGTTCCTGGGCTGACCACCCATCCCGCTGCGCACGATGTTCGGCAGGTGGGTGATCGGGTACGCGGCTCGGGTGTTCTCCGTCAGGCCGTCGTCGTCGAGGTCGAGACGCCGGGTCTCCTGGTTCATCGACACGTTCTCGAGGATCGTGCCGAACCGCCGGGTCGTCTCGTAGATCTCCGGCTCGGCGTGCGCCGACAGTCGGATCACCTTGGCGTAGCAGCCGCCCTCGAAGTTGAACACGCCACGGTCGTTCCAACCGTGCTCGTCGTCGCCGATCAGCGCTCGGTCGGCCTCCGCGGACAACGTCGTCTTGCCGGTGCCGGACAAGCCGAAGAAGATCGCCACGTCGCCGTCTGGCCCCTGGTTCGCCGAGCAGTGCATGCCGAGCACGCCCCGCTGCGGGAGCAGGTAGTTCATGACGGTGAACACCGCCTTCTTGATCTCGCCGGCATAGCTGGTGCCGCCGATGACGACGAGGCGCTGGCCGAAGTTCAGGAGGATGAAGGCCTCGCTCCGGGTGTGGTCCACCTCGGGGATGGCGTGGAACTGCGGGCAGTGGATCACGACGAAGTCGGGCTCGAAGTCGGCCAGGACGTCCGGGTCGAACTCGCGCAGGAACATGTTCCGGGCGAACATGCTGTGCCAGGCGGTCTCGGTCACGACCCGGAGCTTCAGGCGGTAGTCCGGGTCTGCTCCCGCGTAGCAGTCCTGGACGAAGACGTCGCGTCCCTGGAGGTACGCCAGCAGCCGGATCTTGAGCAGCTCGAAGTGCTCGGGGTCGAACGGCTTGTTGTGCTCCCCCCACCAGACCTTGTCCTCGGTCGACGGGTCCCGGACGATGAACTTGTCCTTCGCCGAGCGCCCGGTGTACTGACCGGTCCGGACTACGAGCGGACCCAAGTGGCAGAGCGAGCCCTCGCGGCGGCGGATCGCCTCCTCGTACAGCGCGGGGGTCGACAGGTTGTGGAAGACGGATCCGACGTTGGTGATCCCGAGTGAGGAGAGATCGATCACGGCTGCCTCCGATCGGCTCGCATGTCGTCTCACGACCCACACTGCACGCGTCAGTCCTACGCATGGCAGGGCCGAATGGCACATTCGGGACGTTCGCGAGAGCGGCGGTCAGCCGGGCGACGGGAGGGGGACGACGAGTGCAGGAACGGCCGCGTCGCGCACGATGCTCGCCGCATGGCTGCCCGGCGCCATCGGGCCCACACCTGGGCGACGTCGGGAGCCGAGCACCACCAGCGACCCGTCGAGCACGGGGACGAGCCCGTCCCCGACGTCGGCCGCGTCCCGCACGACCCGGGTGCCGACCACGACCCCGCAACCCCGGGCGCGATCCGCCAGCGAGTCGACGTAGCGCTCGAGGTCGCGGACGTCGCGACTGGGGTGCGCCCCGGGGGCTCTCCCCGTCCCGGCGGCTGGCTCGGCAACCGTCACGATGTCGAGCCGCCGCGCCAGCTGCGCCGCCCAGTCCAGGGCCACGCTCACCAGGACATCGTCGTGCGGGGTGCCGTCGACCGCCACGACCAGGGGTGCGTCGACCGCCGCCACCACCCGGGCCGCCGGCCCGACGAGCATCACCGGCCGGGTGCTCCGTTCCAGGAGCGACACGGCCACCGAGCCGACGGTTGCGCTCCGGCCTCGACCATGGGTGGCGAGGCACGCCAACCGATCGCCGGAGCGCGCGACCGCCGCGGCGAGGGCGTCGCCGACATCGTCCTGCTGGACCACATCCCAACTGGTCGCGTGATGGTGACGGCAGGCGCTGTCGAGGTAGCGGGTCGCGTTCTCGGCCCCCTCGTCGTCACCGGACGGGACGACCGCGACGAGCTGCACGTCGCCGCCGATCGCCGCCGCCAGCCAGCCCGCGACCGGCAGGGCGTGCTCGGCGAACGGTGAGCCGTCGAGCGGCACGACGACGTGCCGCAGCTCGACCGGATCGACGGCGAAGGGGGCCGGCCGGACCCCCCACCCCGTCGAGGAGAATGATTCGCCTGTCGTGGAGCCGACCATGCGAGCACCGTCCTCCCACTGCCAGGTCTCCGCTAGGGGACAATGTCACGGACCGTGGTCAGCGAGTGCCGACGCCGCCGTCGAGCGGCTGGTGGCCGTTCTGCTGGGCCCTCGCGGCCGGCTGCCGCGCTCAGCTGGACCAGGACCGACGGAAGGACATGGACTCCCTCACCCGCGCGAGGGCGATCTGCTCGGCGGCCAACCGCGGGGGCAGGGACTCCTGCCTCGAGCGCTCGATCACCAGGCGAGTGTTCTCCCGGATCGTGTGTGCGATCCGCTCGAACGCCTGCGCTCGTCCCTCGCCTGCGTACTCCGCGCTCGCGCAGATGACGCCACCGGCGTTGACGATCCAGTCGGGCAGGCAGAGCACGCCCCGGTCGTGCAGGATCGCCTCCGCGTCCCTCGTGACCGGGATGTTCGCGCCCTCCAACACCAGCATCGCCTTGACGTCGTGCGCGTTTGCCTCGGTGACGACATCGGGTCGAGCCGCGGGCACGAGGATCTCGCAGTCGGTTGCGATCAGGCTGTCTCGGTCCATGGGCGCCCCGCCGGCGAACTCGGCGATCTCGCCGCCGGCTTGCTTCCACGCGATGAGCTCGTCGACGGGAAGGCCGGTCGGGTCCCCGATCGCTCCGGCGATGTCGCTCACCGCAACAAGGGACGCGCCCCGCTCGGCGAGGAAGCGGGCGGTGTGCGTGCCAACCGCGCCGAAGCCTTGGATGGCGACGCGCGCGCCCTGGAGCCCGAGCAACCCGGCGGCGGCCACCGCATCGGCGGCGACGGCCAGGCCGTAGCCGGTCGCGCCGAGCTCGTCGAGTGGGATGCCGCCGAGAGCTGCGGGCAGCCCGACGCAGCGCCCGATCTCGTCGTGGATCCAGGCCATGCAACGCTCGTCGGTGCCGATGTCCGGCCCCGGGATGAAGCTGTGCAGGTCGCGGATAGCCTGCGCGAACCACCGGATCACGGCTTCCTTCTCGCACTCGGGCATCGCAGGGTCAGCCACGATGCCGGCCTTGGCGCCTCCGTGGGGCAAGCGGGCTGTCGCGCTCTTGAGTGTCATGGCGCGCGCCAGCCGCGCGACCTCGTCCACCGTGACATCGGTGGCCATGCGGGTCCCACCGATGGCGGGTCCACAGGCCGTGTTGTCCACGACCACGACCGCCGAAGCACCTGTCCTCCCGTCCCGGAGCATGACGACCGCGTCGGGTCCGAGATCATCGGCTGTGCTGCACAGCGAGCCCAGCACGCCACCGTCCGTTGCCGTGTTCACGGGAGGGTGAGGTGGCCGTGCTTCGTACTGCGGACGGCTCGGGCGACCTTGCCGAGTTCGTCGCCCGCGACGCGCAGCAGATCGTCGAGGGAAACGACGCCGATGACCTTCCCGGCGTCATCGGTCAGCACCAGCCGCCGGCACTGACGGTCCGCCATCATCTGCGCCGCCTTAGTGACCGTCGCCTGGTCGCACACGGACAGCGCGTGGCGGGTCATGACGTCGGCCGCCGTCGCGTCGTGCCGACCACGGGCGACCGCTCTGACCACGATGTCGCGGTCGGTCACCACCCCGAGCGGCTCGTCGTGGGCATCGAGAACGACCAGAAGCCCAACGTCGGCTTCCGCCATCGTCTCGGCCACCTCGGTCACCGACGCGGTGACAGGGCACGTCACGGCCGGGCACGTCGCCAGATCTCTCAGCATCGTCGAAGCCTCCTGTGCCACTGGCTGACCAAAGGGTGCGCCCGGCCCGGGTGCGACGACCAGAGTCGAACGTCGGGGAAAATGGTCCAAACTGTCGACGGCGTCGCAATGCTCTCTGTCGCCGCGTGGCCGGAGCCGCCGAACGTCGGTCGGGCGAAGAGCGCCGTCGCCATCCGCCGGCAGGCCGGTCAGTGAACCAGGGCGGCGCCGGGACCCGGGACCGGGTCGAGGTCGGCGTCTCCAAGCCATGCCGCGCTCTCCCCCAAACCGTGCGGCCGCTCAAGCGCTCCGTGTACGAACGGATCGCCCACGGCCTGGGCAAGGAATGGCCACGGAGCGCCTCTTCCTCTGAGCCGGGGGCCCAACCCGGCGCGTCGTGGGATGCGGCCGTCGTCGACGCGGTCGCAAGGACGGGGCCTGGCCCTGGGCCCACGCGGAGAAGCTCCGCCCCTACCAGGGCGGCGAACTGGTCCGTGGTGCGCCGACCGAGCTGGGCGGACACGGGGGCAGGTGGCGGCGTGCCGATGGCGCGGCCGTGCCCGCGAATGCCCGGGACTCGCTGTGTCGTTGGGCACGAATTGGGCGCGTGTCCGTGAACCTTCTGCTCCGTGGCTCAAGCGGGCCGTTCCACTGCGGATTCCCGTCGAGCGGCAGCGAGCAGGTCGGCGGAACGCGATGTCGGCGGCGAGGGAACGGGGCTTAAGGTCGGGGGGCATGTTCGCCGTGGAGCTTGTGTTCGAGGACGACGATCGTCGTCTCGCTGCCCGTCCGGCTCACCGTGAGGTGCTGGCCGGACTCCATGCCGAGGGCCGGCTGGTCATGGCCGGACCGTGGGCCGACGACTCCGGAGCACTCCTGGTATTCGACATCGACCGGCCGGGCGTCGACAAGATCCTGGCCACCGATCCCTACTACGCGACTCCTGGCGTGACGGTCGCCGCCGTGCGCGATTGGCGCCCGGTGGTCGGGCCGCAGGGCCTGTCCTAGTCCGAGCGTTGGGCCGCTGGCGGGCGGCGCCCAGTGGCCTCGGGTAAGGCGACGAGACGCTGGCACGACGGCTCTGGCGAGGACCGCCAGCCGACAGGCCAGGGCAGCGCTGGCACCCAGCTTCACCAGCGCCATAGCTACAGCGAGGCGGTGGACTCTTCCCGCGCCTACCTACGGCTCGAACGTATGGGATGGCGTATCTGTCCTGGTCAGGGCGGTCGGCGCGAGCAACTGGACGAGCAACCTGGCGCGTCGTCACAACGATCGATGACTCCGGAGGATTGGGGACCGATGGCCGCGAGCCACAGGTGCGGGGACAGCCGTGTGAGGCGTGGCCGGCAAGCGATGGTCCCGCTATGGTCCCGCGGAGTTGTAGGGATGCATGGTCGCGTATAGGCACAGGAGCATCGGTAGGACGGTCAGTGTTGCGCTACTTGATCATCGTCACCGCGATCGTCTGCTCCATCTATCCCGCCTTCGTTGTTCTCCGTCCGGCCGCAGCAGTCCGGATTCAGCGGACCCAGACGAGCGTGGCGTCTGGGGCGCGCCGGTCGGTGGGGGAGTTCTTCGGTCGAATGCTTCGTGTGGCAGAACTCGATGCTCCGTGGGACGACAGAGCCGCCTTGGCTCGGGTTCGATGGTTTGGCACCGCCGAGCTCGCCGCGATCTGGGTTGTGGCGTTCGGCCTTATCCTGATCCTCGCGTAGATCGCTTGCGGCGCGGTCAGACGACCACGAGCACCGAGCTGCCGATCGGTAGGCGAGCGCTGGCTTGGCCGAGGCCGGGCGCCTCTGGCGCCCGCCCGCAGGCCCAGGCGCCGGCTCTGCCGGCGCCTGCTTGACCTGTAAGAGCCAAATTCGAGTCAGGGCTCGCGAAGCAGGGCGGCCGGGCATGATGCCGGAGTGGGTTGGGCGCGGGTTGGGCGCGAGAGCCGCAAGCCGACTGATCCGCCACCGCCTGTCCCGGTCACCTACCTATTCCGACCTGGGACTTTGTCGTTGGCACCCCCAACGGGATTCGAACCCGTGTCGCCACCTTGAGAGTTCCTCCGCGGCACGGCGTGGCTGGCCTGCTGGGATGGGTGCCCTAGTCAACAGAGGGACGTGTCACCCGCGATGACCGCGAGTGACACCGGGTTGCCGCCCTGTCTGGCGCGGATCTGGCGCGAGCCGGGTCGTCCGAGCCGGGACTGCGAACGGGTGGGATTCGTGATGTCCCCTGGTCAGGTGGGAGCAGGACTATCGGCGCGTCATGTCCCGTAGGTCGCCGCTCGTCGTCACGGAGCGGCGGTCGATGTGGCTCGGGTCTGGCACGCCTCTACACGCAGACAGCTTCGGCCGACTCCGTCGCACTGAGAGCACGTCTTACGATTGCGGGATGCTGGGTCGAGGGCGACGGGGTCGGCGATCGGAAGAACGCTCACCGAGTGGGCAGCCCATCATGCGGCACCAGGCGCGCCGGCGCGATTGGCAGGCGGCGAGCTACGGGGATCCCGCCATCCGAGGTGCCATCGACGATCATCTTGCGGACCATCTCGGCCATGGCTACTCGGTGTGGCACGAGCTCGCCTCGCACCTCGTCCACATCGACGTCTTCATGTGGACGCCGACACCCGAGCGGCCGATGTACACGTTCGCCACGGTGGGGATGAGCGACTTCCCCATGAGCGTGCCCCACGAGGCGCTCGCCGCGGGACAATCCGACCGAGCCGAACTCGTCGTTTGCCTGCCACCGACCTGGCCCATTCCCGATCCCGACCGCGGCGCGATCGCACCCTGGGACGATGCGGACGCCTACTTCCCGATCCGCTGGTTGAAGCAGCTGGCCCGCCTGCCCCACGAGTACCGGACGTGGCTCGGGTTCGGGCACACGATCCCGAACGATGATCCTCCCGTGCCGCTGGCGAGCACGACGCAGCTCTGTGGGTGGCTGCTGCTGCCGCCGCTGACCCTCCCGTCGAGCTTCCGCCACGTCGAGCTGCCGGGCGGCGCCCGAGTCGACCTGTTCGGCATCATCGGCCTCCACCAAGCCGAGATGGACCATAAGCTGACGTACGGCACCGAGGGCCTCTTCGACGCCTTCGAAACGGCAGGGGTCAACGAGCTACTCGACATCCACCGTCCCTCCACCAAGCCCTGATTGATCTCCTGACCAGTCCCCGAGAGTGGGCCGTGCGGCGCATGCCCTGAGCGCACCGGCGCGCCTGCGGGGGTCAGATCGTGGAGTCTTGCCTGTGGCGCCCAGATGCCTGGTGGGCGCTGCGGTAGTCGGACCCAGACATCTGCCTTGTAAGCCCTGGTCGGACGGATGTTGGCGGACGGATACGGAAACGACTGCCAGGCCACGCGCCGGTCCAGACGGCGGCGACCCACCGCGATCAGGAGCGGCCGTGCGATGGACGCGCGATCAGGGGAGGCCTTCGGACACGCAGCTCCGGAGGTCGACGGCGATCTCGGGCGCGCGCTGGGTCAGAACCGCTCGGAGCTGGTCCAAGTGGACGATGAACCCATGGATCCCATGTCCTGAGACGCCACCGACGTCCGGAGCCCCAGATCGTTCTGCTCTCAGTGGATGGCTGGCCGGTGTTTGCTCTGGTATTCGCGCCAGGTGAGCCAGGTGACAACAGCGTCGAAGAGGGTGAGGAGGGCGAGGCTGACGGTGGCACGGACGTGGAGCCGATAGAGCTGATAGGCAATGAAGGCGACGAGCAGGGCGATCATGGCCGGGTAGGCCCAGATCTGGTCGCGGAGCAGAGCGATGACGAGGGCGACCTTGGCAACCCCGTGGCTGATGAGGTAGGCGGCGGCGAACAGGGCCGTCTCATGAGACAAACTGCCGGTCGCGCGCAAGATGTGGTGGGCAACGAAGTCGTGGGGGTCCTGGGATAGCTCGTGCGCGGTCAGGTCGCGGGCGATGGCGTGGAGCGAGCTGGGCGGGACGACCAGCAAAAAGAGACCGCCGACTATCTCGAGGGCGCCGTCGAGGCCTTTGAGGATGATGCTGATCCGGAAAGTCCGGTCGAGCCGGCGCGAGACAGCCATCGTCAGGCGAAGCGTACGATGCTCGGCCGCGCCGACGGCGAGCAATCGATGGCGAATGGGAGCCGTGTGCATGGTCTGGAAGAACCTGAGCAGGAACCGCAGGGTCGCCCGGCCGAGTACGGCGCCTCCAGGCGCCGCCCGCAGGCTGGGCGCTTGACCTGTAAAAGCCAAATTCGGCAGAGGAGGTCCCGAGCGTCCTCAGGACGTCGGCACTGACGCCGCAAGGGCGTGCACGATCTCGGCCATGCTGTGCACGATGGCGTCGGCTCCACTCTCGGAGAACCCGTCGACCTTGGTCGGCTTGCTGGCGTAGCCGATGCTGCGGGTTGCGGCGGCTTGGGCGCTGAGGATGTCGCTCACGGAGTCACCGATCATGACGGCTGTGGCCGGGGTTGCGTCGAACAGCCGGAGGGCTCGGACGACCGGTTCGGGGTGGGGCTTCATCCTGCTGGGGTTGGCGGGGTCGCGCCCGATGACCTGATCGATGTGTTCGGTCAGTTGGTGGGTGGCGAGGTATGCCCCGATGGCTTCTTCAGAGTTGTTGCTGACCACGGCGACCAGGCGGCGGCGGTCGGCCTCGTGGGCCGTGACGATCGCATCTCGTGCGAATGGTGTTGGCTCGGCGTTGGCGACCGCCGCGAGTTCGGCCATGCAGAGGGCGGCTTCGGCCTCGTAGGTGAGTCGTTCTACTCCCAAGGTGGCGGTCCAGCGCAGGACTTCAAGAGGGTCTGTCTCCTCCGCGATCCTCCGTGGAACCGCCACGCCGCCGCCGGCCAGCGTTCGGCGAAGCTCGCTCGCGACCTGGGGGGCGGGATACGCCGCGAAGACACTGCAGATCGGTCCGTCGAAGTCGAACAGGAGCGGGCCGGTGCCGGCCAGCACCTCCGCCACGGGTACGTGACCCATCACGCTTCCCAGTCCCCCGCGACCGTATTCCACACGGACTCAAACCACTGCCGCGCCCCTTGGACGAAGTTGCCGTCTCGGCCGTCGTCATCATCGGCCGTGTAGTGGAACAGGGGCACGTCCTTGCCCAACAGGTCGAAGATCGCGACGGGCTCGCCCTTGATGCTCACGGTGCGCTCGACCACCGGATAGAAGCCGAAAAATGCCTCGTCGTTGTTGAGTACGTAGAGCTTGAACACCGGCGAGAGGCCATGGGCGCGGGCTTGCGCGTTGACCTGCGGGACCAGGCCGAAGTCGCTCAACTCTCGTGCCTGGTCGAGCACGCCTTCCACGGCCCGCCGGGTGATCCGCTCTGCACGCTCCCGGACCATCGGGTCATCGGATCGGGTCTCCGCGCTGGGCGGGAAGGGCCATGGGGCGTGTCATGTCTGAGATGAGCAGCCGGATCGTGATCGACTCCGGGGAGTCGTCCGGCCCGGACGTTGTCGAGCGGTTCGGAGAGGGCGTCCCGGAGCGTTTCGCCTGAGAACCCGGCGAAGTCGATGGCGACATGAGGCCGTTCGAACGCCGCCTCGATGTGCGGTCGCAACTCCACGGGTCGTTGGGTCTGCGCGCGCACGAACGACCCGCTCCCCTGCCGGGTGACGATCAGTCGCTCGCTTGTCGTCCCGGTACTGCTCGGGCTTGGGCAGGATTGTCTTACGGTCCGTCGAGCTCGGAGGACGCGGATCGTAGTATCGACTGATGTGATGACTTAGGGACGAATCGCAGTGGAGGGGCCTCCCGACGGGGTCAGCGGACGCGCGGAGATCCAGCACGCGTTTCTCCGGATGTGAGAAGGCACGAGGTGCTCATGGTGCGAGACGAAGCCCTTGACTATCACTCTTCGGGCCGGCCGGGAAAGGTTCAGATCGCCATCACCAAGTCGTGTGTCACCCAGCGGGACCTGGCGCTGGCGTACACACCTGGGGTCGCCGAGCCCGTGCGCGAGATCGTGAAGAACCCGTTGGATGCGTTCCGTTACACGGCCCGGGGAAATCTGGTGGCCGTGGTCAGCAACGGCACCGCGGTTCTCGGCCTGGGTGACGTCGGTCCCTTGGCCGGCAAGCCGGTGATGGAAGGCAAGAGTCTGCTGTTCAAGCGATTCGCCGATGTCGACGTGTTCGACATCGAGATCGACGCCCACGACCCCGACGACGTGGTGCGGATCGTGAAGGCGCTCGAGCCCACCTTCGGTGGCATCAACCTGGAGGACATCAAGGCCCCGGAGTGTTTCGAGATCGAGCGTCGGTTGGCCGCCGAGATGGACATTCCGGTGTTCCACGACGACCAGCATGGAACCGCGATCATCAGCGGGGCGGCCCTCCTCAACGCACTCGATGTGGCTGGCAAGTCCATCCATGAGGTCCGTTTGGCGGTGAGTGGGGCCGGAGCGGCCGCCATCGCCTGTTGCGAGTTCTTCGTCCAACTGGGCATGCGCCGCGAACACGTCACGCTGGCGGACACCCGTGGCGTTATCTACAAGGGCCGGGTCGACCACATGAATCCGTACAAGGCGATGTTCGCGGCGGACACGACGGCCCGCACACTGGCCGACGCCATGGAGGGCGCCGACGTCTTCCTGGGCGTCTCGGCGGGCGGTACCGTCTCCAAGGCGATGGTCGAGTCGATGGCCGACCGTCCGATCGTGTTCGCGCTGGCCAATCCCGACCCCGAGATCAGCTATGACGATGCTCGGTCGGCACGGCCCGATGTGATCATTGCCACGGGCAGGTCCGACTATCCCAACCAGGTCAACAACGTCCTGGGGTTCCCGTTCATCTTCCGTGGCGCGCTCGACGTCCGAGCGCGGGCGATCAACGACAGCATGAAGGTCGCCGCCGCCCGTGCCTTAGCTGGACTAGCCAAGGAAGACGTGCCCGATTCGGTGCTGCGCGCGTATGGACAGGAGCGCCTCGAGTTCGGGCCCGACTATCTCATTCCCAAACCGTTGGACCCGCGAGTGCCGCTGCGGGTGGCGCCGGCGGTGGCATCGGCGGCGATCGCCTCGGGGGTTGCCCGGCACCCGATCGACGAAAAGGCCTATGCCGAGGATCTGGCCAACCGGTTGACTCCCGGGCGTGAGGTGATGGGCGTGGTGATCCACAAGGCTCAGGCCGCGCCCAAGCGGATCGTCTTTTCCGAAGGCGAGGACCTCAAGGTCATCCGTGCCGCGGCCGAAATCCAGCACGAGGGGATCGGGGTGCCCATCCTGATCGGCCGAGCGGAGGTCGTGCGGGCGGCACTGGACGCAATGCACCTCGACACCTCCTTCGAGACGATCGACCCGGCGCATTCGGAGCGGACGGGCTTCTACGCCGAGACGATGTTCGCCTCCCGGAAGCGCAAGGGGATCACTCTCCGGGAAGCGCGCGCCCTGCTCGGTGAACCCAACTACTTCGGAGCGATGATGGTGCGCGTCGGTGACGCCGATGCTTTCGTGGCCGGGCTCACGTACCACTATCCCGACGTCATCCGGCCGGCCCTCCAGGTGATCGGGGCGGCGGCCGGGGTATCCCGAGTGGCGGGGCTGTACGTGATCGTCACCGCCGACGGTCGGGCCGTCGTCCTGGCCGACCCGACGGTGAACATCGATCCAACGGCCGACGAGCTGGCCGACATCGCGATCATGGCCGCCGACCGAGCCCGGGAGTTTGACATCGAACCTCGGGTGGCGCTCATCTCGTTCTCCAACTTCGGGTCGACCCGCCACCCCCGGTCGACCAAGGTGGCGGACGCGGTGGCACTGGTGAAGTCACGCCGTCCCGACCTCATGGTCGACGGCGAGATGATGGCCGATGTCGCCCTGCAACCGGCGCTGCGTGACCTCGACTATCCCTTCGCCAGCTTGTCCGGCGAGGCCAACGTGCTCGTCTTCCCCAGCCTTGAGGCCGCCAATGTCGCCTACAAGCTGCTGCAGCAACTCGGGCAGGCCGTCGCGATCGGCCCCATCCTCATGGGGATGGACCGGCCCGTCCACGTGTTGAGCCGCGGCGCCGAGGTCGCCGACATCGTGAACATGGCCGCCATCGCCGTCGTCGACGCGCAAGACGCCGCCCGCCGCGGAGCGGCCACCGGTGGCGGCACTTCACGCGGGCCTACTCGAGCTGGCCCGAGCTCGTAGAGCGACGGTTCGCCGCATTCACCGACAAGCTCGGTGATTGTCGGCTCGGGTTCAGGGGGACGGGACGCGGTTCAGGGTCTACGGCCCGAGAACGCCCGGCGAGTGTCACGGGGGGCCTCCGGCCTACGAGACTGCTGAGCGAGCGCCCGAGTTCGACAGGCCCGAGGACCGCGGAGGCAGGCACCGCGCTGCCGCCACGTCAGACGACGTCGCGTCGTTGCACCGCGAGAACGCCAAGCGCAGCGGGGACGATCGCCCACGCGGCGATGGCGGCCAGGGCGGCCGGCGTGGTCACGTCGTTGCTGACGCCGGAGAGCACGTTGGCGAGCGTGGCCGGAACCCACGATGCGGTCTCGCTCGCGAGCTGCACGATGAGCGGCGGAGCGATGACGAGCACCACGACAGCTGCGGCGACCGCACCTCCCGTGTTCCGAACCAGAGCGCCGATACCCGCGCCGAGAACAGCACCAGCGGCGCCTGCGAATGCCGAGGCGGCCAGTACCTGTGTCAGATCGGCGACGGACACCATGAAGTCGTAGTCGGTCATCGGAAGCGAGGCGGCGACGGCCACGATGGTCAGCGTTGCGCCGATGAGACCGAGCAGGCCGCCGCCGAGCAGGACGGCGGTGAGCTGCGCGGTCATCGCCCGATGCCGGCGCGGCTCGGCCAGGAACGTCGGTACGACGGTGCCGTGGCCGTACTCGTGGGCGACCGCGATCGCCCCGAACAGCCCGGCGATCATGAACGCGTTGGAAGCGAACGCCATCAGCGACTGCTGGTCGGCCGCCGTCGAGATGAATGCCTTGCTGCCGTCCATGTCGGTTCCCCAGATCACGGCCGAGGCTGTCGTGGCACTGATCGCAACGAGCACCGCGAGGAACGCCCACGGCATCTTCGTGCTGGTCAGCTTGCGAAGCTCGGCGCGAACGAGCCGGAGCCAAGTCATACCGAGACCACCTCCCTCCCGGAAGCTGCAACGTCACCGGGTGTCGCGTCGCCGGTCCAGCCCAGGAACAGCTCCTCGAGGGACCCCGAATGTGGGGACAGCTCGTGCAGCGCGATACCGGCCTCGACCGCGCGATCGCCGATCTCCTCGATCGCCAGCCCGCGAACCACGAGGGCATCACGCTCGGATTGCTGCACGACGCCGCCGGAGGCGACAAGGATCTCGGTCAGACGGGCGGGCGACGGTGTCCGCACCAGAGTCGCCGCCTTCTGCAACTCCGACAGCGAGCCGTCGGCGACCATGCGCCCCTGGTTGAGGACGATGACGTCGTCCGCCAGGTGTTCGACCTCCGCCAGCAGGTGGCTGGACACGAACACGGTGTCTCCCCCCGCCGCGCGCGACCGTAGAAGCTCCCGCAGCTCGCGGTTGCCCTGCGGGTCGAGCCCGTTGCCCGGCTCGTCGAGCACCAACACGGGCGGGTCACCGAGCAGCGCGGCTGCGAGTCCGAGCCGCTGCCGCATGCCGAGGGAGTAGGCGCCGACGCGGCGGTCCGCTGCGCTGGCAAGACCGACGAGCGCCAGCATCTCGTCGACCCGCGCCGCGGGTAGTCCCGCGGCATCGGCGAGGATGCGAAGGTGGTTCCGTCCGCTGCGGCCCGGATGGAATGCGTTCGGCTCGAGGACCACCCCGACGGTTCGCGCCGGATCGCGAAGCTCGCGGTAGCGGCTTCCGCCGATCGTCGCTGTGCCCCGGTCGGCCGAAGCCAGATCCAGCAGGATCTTCATGGTGGTCGACTTGCCGGCACCGTTCGGGCCGAGAAACCCGGTGATGCGGCCGGGTCGGACCGTGAAGGACAGGTCATCAACGACGACATTGCGGCCGTACCGCTTCGTGACGTGGTCGATCTCGATGGCACGCATCGGACCGGCGCGGGTGCCGTTCCCAACAGCCGCGCCGGCTGGCGCGGAAGCGATCGACGTCATCGCCAGTTCCCTCCTTGTCCCACCGCTGTGGAACGGCCGAGCACGACGACACGCGGGACTTGGTCGGTGCCAGAACGCTTCATGGCGCCTCGCTCTGCCGGCTCGCATGGACGCGACCTGACCTTTCGAGGATCCCTCGACCTGCCGATCCCGGCCAGGGCCGAAGGTCACCCGACCGGGTCGAAGAGACAGTTCCTGACCGCGGCCCTGGCACGCGGAACGGCAGTTCCGCGCCAATCGCCGAATTGGCCCTGCTTGATCTGCCGGACGAGTCGAGCGGCACGAGCGCGGAATCGGCGCTCACGCGTGCCATGAGCGACGTCGGGGCAACGGACGCTGCTCACGCCCGTCACACCGCACTCGCCAAGCCGTGGTCGACACGTGGCGGATCCAGCACTTAGGACAGCCGGTCAACGTCATTAGGCGGCCTCGCCGCAGCGACGGGCCTGGGCGCTGATCGTCGAGGGCACGTGGCACGAGTCTCACCGGCCCGACGCAGCCGACCCGCAGGGCTGACGGTCACTCTGACACCATGTCTGACCTGGGACGACGGCGGATGTGTCGGTTGTTGGGGTGAGCTGCAGGCGAAGATCGGTGGCCGCTGTGAGGCCGAGCCCCTTGGGGAAGTCGTGACGGACGAGCGCGAGCGGGCTGGTGTGGCTCGGGAGGCGGGGCGGCGCAGGGTTCGGGCACCGGCCGCCCGAAGTGGAGCTGGTCCGTGAGGCGGCCTGCCGTGTTCTCGCCGCCGTACCGCATCGCGGCGGGCTCATCGGCGCGCGGAGGTGCAGACATCGACGTGGCCGCGACCGAACCCTGCGCCCGTCCGATCCTCGGGCGACCGTCGGCCTGTGGACGGGTGCGCTTCTCCGAGGGAGTTGCTGGTCGCCTCGAGCTCGGGAACGTCACCCCGACGGCGGTACGGCCATGGCGCCGCCGCTGGCGCCGGACCGGGCCGGCGGGCGGGCATAGCCGTCGTGCCGTCATTACGGTTGGGGCATTCTCAAGCGAGAGATCGTGCCGCCCCCGGAGCATCTCTTTCCGCCCGACGAGTGGCGGATCGTCGAGGCGCGTTGGACACCCGAGTTCTCTGACCGGACCGAGACGGCGTTCGCGCTCTCGAACGGCTACGTCGGCGTCAGAGGCGCGCTGGAGGAGGGACGGCCTTGTCTCGACCCGGGCACGTTCATCAATGGCTTCCACGAGACGTGGCCGATCGTCCACGCCGAGGAGGCCTATGGGCTCGCGAGAACGGGCCAGACGATCTGCAACGTCCCTGACGCACTGGTCATGGAGCTGATGGTCGACGACGAGCCCCTGTTCTTGCCCACCGCTCGACTCCGCGAGTATGCCCGCGTCCTCGACATGCGCAACGGTGTCCTCCAGCGGGATATCGCCTGGTCGACGGCGGGAGGAAAGCACGTGACCGTGCACTCCTGCCGGCTGGTCTCGCTCGAACACCGGCACCTGGTGGCGGTGGAGTACGAGGTCACCGTCGATCGCGCCTCCCCGGTGTCGGTCGTGTCGCGCACCGTCAACCGCATCGACCGGCCCCCTTCACGACGACGCAACTACCAGGACGCTCGGCTCGGCAGCCGGCTCGACCATCGCGTGCTCAACGGCCAGCTCGCCGAGGATCGCGACGGGCGGGCCGTCCTGGCCTACGAGACGACCAACAGCAAGATGACGCTCGCGATGGGCATCGAGCACGTCGTCGAGACGGCGAATCGCTACGAGATGACGAGCAGCGTCACGCCTGACCTGTCCGAGGTCGTGATCACCGCCGAGGCCGAGCCAGGGGTGCCCATCCGGATCGTGAAGTACGCCGCCTATCAGACGTCGCGCGCCGTCCCTTCCCGCGATCTCGTCCCGCGCTGCGAGCGAACCCTCGACCGGGCGGTGCGAGGGGGGTTCAAGATGCTCGCCGATGCCCAGCGAGCACACCTCGAACGGTTCTGGTCGCGGGCGGACGTCGTGATCGCGGATCCGGTCAACGGGGTGCGCGCACAGCAAGCCGTCCGGTGGAACATCTTTCAGCTGGCACAGGCGACGTGGCGCGCCGAGGGTGCCGGCGTCCCGGCGAAGGGCCTCACGTCCGGCGCGTATGACGGCCACTACTTCTGGGATACCGAGGCTTACGTGCTTCCGTTTCTGGCCTACACGCAGCCTCGGATCGCGCGGAACATGCTTCGGTTCCGGCACAGCATGCTGGACCAGGCGAGGGAGCGGGCCCGCGTGGTCGAGCTCTCCGGTGCTCTCTTCCCGTGGCGCACGATCAACGGTGACGAGGCATCGGCGCTCTTCCAGGCCGGAACGGCGCAGTTTCACATCAACGCCGACATCGCGTATGCGCTCCGTCGCTATGTCGACGTGCGAGGCGATCCAGACTTCCTGCTGGAGGTGGGTGCCGAGGTGCTCGTCGAGACGGCACGCATGTGGGAGTCGCTCGGCTTCTACGGCAGCGACGGGTGCTTCCACATCCACGGCGTCACGGGTCCCGACGAGTACACGACCGTGGTGAACGACAACGCGTTCACGAACCTCATGGCGCGGCTCAATCTCAACTACGCGGCGCACGCCGTCCGCTCGATCGAGGCCGAGCATCCGGCGGCGCACGCGGCGCTGTGCTACTCGCTCGGGCTGACCTCGTCCGAGCCGGGCGCCTGGGAGAAGGCGGCCGCCGCGATGTACATCCCGTACGACGAGTCACGGGGGATCACGCCGCAGGACGACTCGTTCCTCGAGCGTGAGGTGTGGGACCTCGACGCCACGCCACCCGAGCGGTTCCCGCTCCTGAACCACTTTCACCCGCTGGTCATCTACCGCCACCAGGTGCTCAAGCAGGCCGACGTGGTGATGGCCATGTTCCTGGTCGGCAACGAGTTCACGCCCGAGGAGAAGGCCCGCAACTTCGTCTACTACGACGCGCTGACGACGGGCGACTCGTCGCTCTCGGCCAGCATCCAGAGCATCGTCGCATCGGAGATCGGCGACGAGGAGCGCGCCGTCGAGTACTTCCGATTCGCGCTCCTCATGGACCTCGCAGACATCGCGGGGAACGTGTCCGACGGCGTGCACGTCGCCGCCGCGGCGGGCGCGTGGATGGCGCTGGTGTTCGGGTTCGGGGGAGTGCGTGACTTCGATGGTCAGCTGAGGATCGACCCGCGGCTGCCGAGGCGCTACGACGGCCTCGAGTTCCCGCTCCGGTTCCATGATCGCCAGATCCGAGTCGCGCTGACGCACGAGGATGAGCGGTACACGCTCGACGAAGGCGAGCCGCTCGAGGTGACCATCCGTGGCGAGGCGCACCTGCTCGTACCGGGTTCAACGCTCCGGTTGCCGCCGAAGCCACGCTCGGCCCCGGGCGCGTGACCTGGCAGCGTCGCCGCGCGCCGTGGTCGGCAGCGATGGTGGCGGCACCAGGACCGCAGGACGCTCGCGGTGAGCTCGGGCCAGCTGTCGCAGCGGACGAAAGCGCGATCCCGGCCCCGGGGCGCCGGCGCCCCGACGGCTACTACGACCTCGACCGGATGATCCTCACCGTCGCCTGTCACGGCGGCGACGTCGGCTGCTGCGGCACCTGCTTGGACGCCCGCGGCATCGACGACGACCACCTCACCAAAAAGGCGCCCACCGCTCCACCCTCGACGAGCTCGCCGGGTGGACAACCTGGGCCGACAAGGTCATCACCTTCTGAACCGAGAGGAAACGGCTGTGATGGCCGATCGCACGGTCGTCGTCGGTGGAGACGCCCCCAAGGCAGCCGTTCCGCCCGACTCGGTGACGCGGGTAGGGAAACGAACGCGTCACAGGGCGCGCTCGCGGACGATGCGGGCAACGTCGAGGTGGCGCAGCCGGCGTAGAACCGGTAGCTGCGCGACGAGCGCGGCGGCGAGCATGCCGACGACGACGATCACGTAGGTGGCTGGCTGCATGCGCAGCGCCCACCGGTAGCCCTCGGTTTCGTAGTTCGCCATGAACCAGCGAGCGAGCAGCGTCCCGGCGGCGAGGCCGACGGGAATGCCGCGAGGGTGAGGAGGAGGTTCTCGGCGGCGACGATGCGGCCGAGGGTCGCGGGCCAGCCCGGCGGCGTGGAGGGTGCCGAGCTCAACCGAGCGTTCGCCGACGTTGGCGGACATGGCGTTGAACAGCAACGCGACGGCCATGACGCGCGAGCTCAGACGTCGCGGCGTCCTGTGGCTTCGACCGCGGCGTTGTCAAGGTAGGCGGCGGCGCCGGGCAACGCGCCGAGGCGGTGCGCGGCGGCGTCCCGATCGGCGGTCGGCCGGAGTTGGACGAGCGCACCGGTGATGACGTCGCGACCGGTCACCTGTTGGAGACGGGTGACGGACAGGTAGCCAACCGCAGCCATGGGCTCGTCGACGAAGCCCGCGACGGGCTCCTGGAATCGTGTGCCGTCGGCGAGGGTCACCGTCACGGCATCTCCAACCTGGATGTCGAGGATGTTCCGGACGCCGGCGCCGACCAGCAGTCCGCCGCTGTCTCGAAGGGACAGTTGGTCGCCGTTGGTGGCGACGAAGCGGTGCAGCGTCGTATCCGCGGGCAGTCCCCACACGATGGTGTCGTGGCGGTGCTCGCCCGCGGTCAGGCTGACCTCGGCGCGGGCGAATGGCTCCGCGACCGCGACGTCGCTGTCGCGGTGAGCGGCGGCGAGCAATGTTGCGGCCTGGCCAGGGTTGGCGTAGAGCTGTCCGTCGGATCGGTCGATGGTGCCGTACTGGCGGTCGAGGACGCTCGACACGGTGTCGCGCAGACCGGCGAACACGATGACAAGGCTGAGCGAGAGTGCCACACCGGCAATCGTGAACAGGGCGCGCCGGCGGTTGCGGCTGAGACCGCGCAGCACCATCCGCCACCGTGCCGGGACGTGCCGCAGGGGCGGGATGATCCGCTCGAGGATCGACCGGGTGCCGTGTACGGCAGGCGCGACGCGCATCGCCTCGGCCGTCGCGACGCGTGCCGTGGCGCGGGCGGGGCCCCACGCCGCGAGCCCTGACCCTTCCGCCGGCACGCTTGGCTTTCGTGAGCCCGGTGCTGGTCAGCCTGGGCCGCTGGTACGTCGGGACCGCCGCTTCCCTCGCCCTTCCCGTGACTGTTCTCGAGCTCGATCTGCGTGGTAAGGACGCCGAGGTCTCGCGCCCTGATATTGGTGAACCGAAGATGTCGTGTAGGCGAGGACTGATACAGAGAGGTGTCCAAATGAAAGCGATCCTGGTGACGGATGAGGCCGCGGGAACGGCCGGGATGATGCTGGTGGAGCGGCCCGAGCCGCGAACCGGCGATAAACGACGTCGTCGTTCAGGTTCATGCGTCGGGATTCGTCCCGACTGAGCTGTCGTGGCCCTCGACCTGGACCGATCGCCGCGACCGCGACCGAACACCGTCGATCCCCGGCCACGAGCTGGCCGGAGTGGTCACCGCCCTGGGCTATGGCACGACGGGACTGTCGGTGGGACAGCGGGTGTTCGGCCTCACCGACTGGCATCGCGACGGCACCCTGGCGGAGTACGTGGCCGTCGAGGCACGCAACCTCGCGCCGCTGCCGGGCGACATCGACTTCACGGTGGGCGCGAGCCTGCCAATCTCGGGCCTGACCGCGTGGCAGGGACTGTTCGAGCACGGCCGCCTTCAGGCGGGGCAGAGCGTCCTCGCACACGGCGCGGCCGGCGCAGTCGGGTCGATGGTGACCCAGCTCGCACGCGAGTTGGGCGCCTACGTCATCGGCACCGGACGCGCCGCCGACCGTCAGAAGACGCTCGACTTCGGCGCGCAGGAGTTCATCGACCTCGACAACGACGCTCTGGAAGACGTCGGCGTAGTCGATCTGGTTTTCGATGTCATCGGTGGCGACATCCAGAAGCGGTCCGCGGGTCTGGTTCGAGCCGGAGGAACACTGGTGACCGTCGTCGGACCGCCCGAGGCGCGGCCCGCGGACGGCCTGGCGATCGACTTTGTTGTCGAGTCCCATCGCGCCCAACTGGGTGAGATCGTCCAGCGGGTGCGGGACGGACGACTGCGGACGAACATCGGCAACGTCGCGACCCTCGACGACGCCGTTGCGGCCCTCAACCCGACCGAGCGAAGCAAGGGGAAGACGATCATCAGCGTTCGTCCATAAGGACTCGCAGACAGCAGAGACTCCCGTTACGACGTAACGGGGGCCTCGTCGTGCTTGGCGAGGGCGCGGGAGACACTGGAAGCCCCAACGCCAAACGTGCGCGCGATCTGCGCGATGCTGTCGCCATCGGCGCGCATCCGCACTGCGGCCTGAGTTCGCTCGGGAGTCATCACGGACGGGTCGCTCGCTGAGACCGTGGTATTCGACACCTGGACGCGGTGAGCCTTGCTGGCATCGTTCCGGTCAGCCCAACGTCCTTGGTGCCGGGCCCGGTGTCGAGGAATGCGGGCAGTACGATGGCGCCGGCGACGGCCAGGAGCATCACCAGCAGCGACGCGAGGAAGGCGCGAGAACGGCCGCGCTCGTGGATCTCGCGGGCTGCGACGAGCCAGATCTGGCGCGCGCCGTTCATGCCGCCACCGCCTCCCGGAACAGCTCCGAGAGCGTCGGAGGCTCGTACGCGAACGACACCAGATCCGTGCTGCGCTGCGCGGCGGCGAGCATCGCCGCGAGATCGGCACCCTGATCGACGCGCAGGCGCTTCCCCCTCGTGCTGATCGACAACCTCGACCGCGAACGATCGGGACCAGTCGGGTGCGCTCCCGCGGTAGCGAATGGTCACGAACCGCTGCGGCACCTCGGCCCGCAGCTCGGCGAGGTCACCGGACCGCACGACGCGGCCGGCGTTGATGATGACGACGTCCTCGCAGACGTCCTCAACGAGGTCGAGCTGGTGGGTGGAGAACAGCACCGTCGTGCCCGCCGCGGCGACCTCGGCCAGCATCTCGGACATCGAGCCCATCGCGAGCGGGTCGAGACCCGAGAACGGCTCGTCAAGGACGAGCAACTCGGGCGCGTTGACCAGTGCGGCTATGAGCTGGACGCGTTGCTGGTTGCCGTGGGAGAGGGCGTCGAGCCGGTCACCCGCCCGGCCCGAGAGACCGAGGCGGTCGAGCCACGTGTCAACCGTCTGGTTCACCGCCGCGCTCGTACGAGCACAGAGCCGGCCGAGGTAGACGAGCTGATCGCGGACTCGCATGCGCGGATACAGGCCACGCTCCTCCGGCATGTAGCCGAATTGCGCCCGCTGTTCCGGCCCGATGGGAGCGCCCTGCCAGCGCACGGCACCACTGTCGAGCTCGACCAGCCCGAACACCGTCCGCATCGCCGTGGTCTTCCCGGCCCCCGTTTGGTCCGAGGAAGCCGGTGAGCCGCCCGGGGCGAGCAGTGAAGGAACAGGCGTCCAGTGCCGGGAGGCTGCCGAATCGCTTGCTCGCGGCGTCGAGCTCAAGCATGGCTACCTCCTGGTTGATTGTGATCGTGGTAGGGCGCCCCCGCGGCGGGTGTATGTGATTGCGGTCGCTGCCCACAGCAGACCCCAGATCAGGAACAGCGGGGCCCACAGGGCCAGATCCCATATGGCCTGGTGGGTCAGCGGGCCAGATTCACCGGAGGCAATCTGTTGCACGTCACCGATCATCCCCAACACCCCGCGCAGCACCATGAACGTGGCGAGCGGCCACAGCGACCAGCGGACCAGCCACACCGGTAGCCATCGCCGTGGGCGCACGGTCGCCAGGGCAAACAAGACGCCCACCACGGCGAGCACAAGGCTGACAGCATCTGCGATCTCGAACCACGTTGGGGCCGTGCCGGATCGGAGCTTGTCGATCAGCTCTTCTGGCAGCGGCGCGATGGACCACAGGGCGGTGCCGCCGAACACCCAGTAGGCCTTGAGCAACCCATACGCAGCGGTGATCGCCGCAGCGCAGTACGCCGGCCAGGTGCTCGTTCCCAACCGCGCCCGGATCGCGGCGACGGTGCGACGCCTGGGATGTACACGGGAAAGGCCCTTCGCGTCTACACGATCCGGCTGAGTGTGGGCAGTCGGTGCCTGGGTGTCCCTCGCGATTGTGGTCTCCCCATGACTTCGAGCCACGCGACACCTCCGTTCAACCGCGCTTCTTCCAACTCCAGTGCCCGGTCGGAAGTCGGGCATCCGTCGAGGCATTCCTCACGAAAACGACCTCGGGAGTCATGCCGCTGCCTCGACGATTGGGAGGGTCGCTACAAACCCCGAGACCTTCTGCTCCCAACCCTCCTCGAGCGGGCCCTTCATCGCCGTCACGAAGACCTTGTCTTCTCCGACCTTGACGAGGCCCTTGGCCTGGAGGATCTCGTTCATGATCGGGCGCACCCGCTGCCACCGGGCCAGCTCCTCCTCGGTCGGCACGCGCCCGGTCTGTTTGTCCGGGCTTGGGGCCATCTCCGTCGTGAGGAGGGCGTACTTGGCACCGATCCCGAGGTTCAGCTTGCGGAGGAAGCGCCGCATTCGCCCGATCGGCTTGCCCATCCGGCCGGGCGAGCTGAACACATAGAGATCTGCCGGCGGAACCTCGGTCGGATTCAACTCCCGGATGTGATGGACCTCAACGGCGACACCTTTGCCGGCCATGAGCCTGGCGAACTCCGCGGCAACCATGGCACCGTTGCCGAACTTCGAAGCGTGGAGGTACTCGATCTTCATCTCTGAACCTCTGCTCGCGACGTGACACTGCTGATATCGAACCTGCCCTCACCATCGGCCCGCACCAGTGCGGAGCGCCAGAGCCCTTGGACTCTGGATCGGTGGCGACCCGACACAACACGTGAGTGGCGCGTCCAGGTCGGGTCGTTCGCCTCTACGACGCCACCAGACGCCCGTCGCACATTGTGGTCGTAACGCAGATCCATCCCGGTGGAAGGGGCTTCCTTGCGGCTTCGAGCCGTATTCAAGGAGCACTGCGTCGCCGGCTACTTCGCGCTGGCGATCACGATCTCCGGGGTCGGCGTGTTGCTCGTGGTCGGTCAGCATGGGATTCCCGCGACGCCAGCGGAGGCTGACGAGTTCGGCGGTGACGCCTACATGCCGATGCTCGTTGGGCCGGTCGTCGTCGCTGGCCTCTTGTTCATCGGGCTCGTCCACGGGAGGGCCGGGTTCCGTGACCTGCGGTCACGCCTCGGACGCTGGCGCGTAGCCGGCAGGTGGTGGGTCGCCGCGATACTGGCGGTCCCCGTCATCGCAGTCGGGAGCCTCCTGCCGCTCTGGGCAGTGTCCTCGATGCTGCGTCCCGAGTTCCTTGCAGCGGACGACAACAAGGCGACCTTCATCGCGTTGGGCGTCGTCGGGGGACTCCTGGTCGGGCTGTTCGAGGAGATCGGCTGGACCGGGTTCGCCGTACCTCAGCTGAGACAGCGGCACAGCGTCCTCGCGACCGGGCTGGTTGTCGGAATGGTCTGGGGCTTCTGGCACCTACTTCTGTTCGTGTGGGACAGCGGCGACGCGTCCGGAGCATTCGACCTGTCGCTCCTCGTGCCCGCGTTCCTGTTCTGCCTTCTCGTCCTGCCGCTGTGCCGGCTGCTGATGGGTGGGATGACGATCATGGCGACGATGCCGGTGATGCTGGCGTGCATGACGACCGCGAGCCGCCAGTTCGCCGTCGCCTGATCGTCGCCTGATCGTTGCACCAGGCCGAACCGGCGGATGCCAGGGCCGCCCCTGCCCCGGCGCGTGTTGACCCACGCTGATCGACCGTGGCCTCGAGATCTGCCGCATAGACGTACATCTCGACACGCGGGCCGTCGCCCATCGACATCCCGTACCGATCGGTCGCCCACGACACGTGCGTCACGGCAAGCTCTACCGCACCGCTTCGCAGTCCGACATAGCTCGGCACGCCGTCATCCGGCAGCTGGAAGTGTCGGTCGAAGCCGAGTTCCTGCCAGAACTGAGCGGCTTACTCAACGTCTGCTGAGTAGAGCACGGGAAAGGCGCGTCCCACCACGGCGGCGAGCGTATGTCGCGTGGCGCAGATCGGTGGTGCCGCGACCGATCGCGACGAATACGCGTGGCAACGGCGTCGCGAAGTGTCCCCGAACGTGCCGGCATATCGACGTGGGGCATCGCCCAGAGGTGCCGAACGGTGTCACGCTCCCCGGCGTTAGGGGTCGGCCGGAACGGCGGTGCCTGCGGAAGAGGCTCGATCGGTTGGGGACGCGCGCTGGTACGCGATGCAACGCGCGATCGTAAGCACGAGCACTCCTGCTCCGGGGAAGATCCACGGCGGGAAAATCAAACTGAGGACCGCCGCGCCGATAGCCACCCGGCCGCTGACGTGTCGGTATCGCCAGAGCGCGCCGGTCAAGGCGATCGCGGTCAGCACACCCAGCCGTGGCGCGAGATTCGCGAGATCGTGTGCCGAGTCGAGGGTGTCGTCCACGATGAGCTGGGACGTCGGGGTATCGCTCATGCCGGCACGAACGAGAGCGTCGACAACTCGAACGTTGCCGACGAGCACCAGCACCGTACTGACGAGCCACATCGCGCTCGTGACGAGCACCAGCGGCTGACGGCGCGCCAGCGGCGTGACATAAAGGAGAATCGCCACCAAGGCGAAGGCGAAGAAGGCGACGCTGGCACTCGAGAGATGCTCGGCAGCGTGACCGGAGACGTCGTAGCGGCTCTCGAAGAAGGCCTTCTGCACGACGAGGGAGGTGGCGAGCAACACCGGCACAGGCCACCAGCGGCGCACATGGATCACGGCTGACCCCTCCGTCGGCGTGAGCCCATCCTGACCCAAGGCGCATCCACCCGCCACCGCAATGCATCCCGATGTGCGGTCCGACGGCAATGCGGCGGGCGCTCGCGCGCGGCGACCGGGAGAGGGTCAACGCGAAGGTCGGGGAGTCCTTCACATCCTCGATCCACCGCTGACGTTGACTCTGGCAAGGAGTGGTGCGCCTGCCGATCCCGTTGCCGTAGAGGCACTCGCCAGCGCGCGATCTGTGCGGCGCATCACGGCGGCAAGGCGACGCCCACCGGGCAACTTGTGCACACGTCGTGTCACGGACCCGGCGCTGGAGGGCAGTCGCGACCTGCCTTCGGGCGAGCACGTTATGTGACGCTGCGCCACCGCGATCGCCACCGGCCTCGTCGTCGCCGTCGGCGTCGGCGCCCAACCCCTCATCGACGCCGCCACCCACGCCCGGCTCCTCCCCTGACGGCCCGGGCCGTCATCGCGGGCACGAAGCGCGGCGTCGATCGCTCGTAGGCGGCGTACGCCGCGCCATGGGCGCCGCGCAGGTGTGGTTCTTCGATCATGCGGACGTCGATCTCACATCCGATGAGCAATGCCACCCCGCCGGCAAGCGACGCAAGGTTGGGCACCATGAGCGCCACGCCAGCCGACGCCGTGAGCATCCCGGTGTAGAAGGGGTTTCGCACGATCCCGAACACCCCGTGGGTCGCAAGGTGGTAGGGATTCGAGACGTCGATCCCGGCCCGCCACGCGCTTCCCATTTGTGCTTGGGCGAGGAGGGCGAGGGCGGCGCCTCCTCCGAGGAGCACAAGCCCGGTGACGTTGACGGCCATTCGGTCGAGCGCATCGACGTGGCCACCTGCGTGCACAAGATCCAACACCGGCGCGGCGATCACCGCGATCAGTCCCACGGTGAAGAGGCCGTCCCCGAACCACGCCGCGGTGGTTGGGGGCGCCAGCCAACCGGAGCTTCCCGTGCGCCGGCGATGCACCACGGTCCTGATGCCGAACGTGCCGATCAAGAGCAGCCCGTAGCCAACCAGGGCGGCGATAGCCACTGGTCGCTCGACCTACGCCGGCACTGCCGAAGTCCTGCGACCGAAGCGGTTGAGTCGCAGCGAGTTGGTCACGGCCGACACCGAGGAGAAGGCCATGGCGGCACCCGCCGCGATGGAGGGCAGGATGCCGAGCGTGGCGAGGGGGATCGTCAGCGTCTTGTAGCCGTCGTCCGCCTCGGCGGCGCGCCCCTCGAGCAAGCTAACGATCCGCGCTGGGTTGGCACGGACCTCCTCGATGCCGCGCATCATCCTCTTCGCATCACCCATCGGGCACGCACAGCTATGCGTGATGGGCATGCAGATGCCACCGCGGCACGCGGTGCACGCCGTGTTGGGTCGTGATCCCGATGATCGTGTAGTTGGGGCAGTAGCCCGTCAGCGACGTCACCAGCATGATCCCGGCGACGACGAACAGGATGATGCCGCCAACGGTGCCTGTGCCGACGAGGAAGGCAACCACGATGGCCGCCGGCGCTACGACAAAGGCCCGAAGCGCACGATCGACCGTTCCCATGTTCTGCTTCATCACGCTCTCCCCTTCTCTTGTTCGTTGGTCGGGCGCGTTCGCCCGACCGAGTTCGTGGCAGGCAGCGCTCGCTGCGAGGCCCTTGGCGTCACGCATTGCGGCGTTGCTTGTCTCGCGCAGCGCCGTCAGCCGACGCTCCGCGGGGTGTCTCCGTCGGTTCATCCTCGGCGCCCTGATGTGTTCGGCGATCAGGTCTTGAGTGCCTCGACGTTCTCGCCGCAGCCGCAGGCGCCCGGGTTTTCACGGGGGTCGGCGGGAGCGGCTGTCGGCGCTGGCGTCAACTCGTCGAGGGTGCGCTGCGCCGCCCGCAGGTGAATTCCGGCGGCGTTGGTCTGGACGTTGTTCGCGACGTCGATCGCCTGCTGGAGCTGTGATCGCGTCACGCCCAGCGCGGCGGCGGCCGTCATGTGGCGCTCGATGTTCGTTCGGTCGTTCGCGCCGATCGCAGCGCCGAGGGCAGCGAGCTCGATGTCAGACGCTGCTGGCGCGGAGGGTGTCAGGTCTTCCGTGTCGAGCTGGCGCCGAATGTGGAGCGCGAGGTCCTCCGCCGCCTGGGCGGTCACAAGCTGGGCGGTCGTGATCGCTGTTCGCAGCCGGTCATCGTCGAGGTCGGCCTTGATGGCTGTTTTGAGGTGGTAGTCGAGACAGGGATGGCAGCCGGCGCCAACGCTCGCGCCGAGTCCCACCAACTCCTTCTCCTGTTGGCTGAGTTCACGCTCGTCCGTGTTCATCGTTGCCTCCTGGTCGGTCTTGTTCTCGACCGGTAGGACGACACACCCGTCGCGAGAGATACACCCGGGACGACGCTGGCACAGGACCGCCGTCACACGAACAGCGGGCGGCCGCGATCGGGTGAGTGTCCCTCGCCGCTGAGGACCTTCGGCCCTGGGCGGAGGAGTCTCAGGCGACCAAGGATGGAGACGTGACCGGGACATCGGGCGACGTGCAGCGCGCAGCCACGTCAGTCGCGGCGCGCCTGACCGGTGACAGCAAAGTCCCCCGAGACGAGCGTTCCCGCGGCGCCACTGTCGTGTCGTCAGCCGATCTCTTCGCCGAGTATCAGCCCAGGATCCGCCGGTACATCCTCAGCATGGTGCACGACCCGGCGGAGGCCGACGACCTCAGCCAAGAGGTCTTCCTGCAGGCCCACCGCAAGCTTGGTTCGCTGCGAGATCCCGATGCGGTGGCGTCGTGGCTGTATCGAATCGCGACGCACGCCTGCTACGACCGGTTCCGTAAATGGTCGCGCCAACCGGGATTCGATCCTCTCGACAGCAACGGCTCCGTCTCCGGCAATGCCGCGGGCGCCGACACCGATGAGCCGAGGTTGGACCGAGTGATCGAACGAGCCGAGATGACCGCCTGCGTCAGGGGCTACCTCGAGGAACTCTCCGACGAGTACCGCCAAGTCATACTGCTCCACGACATGGAGGGGCTGACCAACCCCGAGATCGCCGGCATGCTCGACGTGTCCCTGGACGCGATCAAGATCCGCCTCCACCGAGCGCGACGCAAGCTGCAAGCCGCCCTTGGGGCGAACTGCAGCTTTTCCAACGACGACGACGGCGTCTTCGTCTGCGAACCAGCTTCGCCGCGAGTGCCGTGACGTCACACCCCTGAGGCACACACGCCGCTGGTGTATCCCTCGTCCCCACCGGATCGTCCTGAAGGGGCAACAGCGTCACGACAACCGGAGGCGCTTCAGGATGAGGAGGTCGGATCATGATGTGGTGGAACGGTGACGGCTTCTGGGGACACGGCTGGTGGTGGCCCGGGCTCATTGTCATGGCCGTGTTCATGGTCATCTGCATGGTGATGATGGCCCGCATGATGAGCCACGGCATGTCCAGCTCACACCACGGGAACCCAGTACACGCTGGGCGTGATGCACCTGAGCGCACCCTCGCCAACCGCTTGGCGAGCGGGGAGATCGACATCGGCGAGTACGAGCGGCTCTTGGAGGCACTCCAGCGGACCGCCGACTCGACCCCGAGCATTATCTGGAAGGACCGATAATGGCGAAGATCCTGTTCGTTGCAACACACGGAACTGAAGACCCCACCAGAGCCACTTTCCCGTTCATGGAGGCAAAGGGAGCTGTCGAGGCAGGGCATGAGACCGGAATCATCTTGATGATGGAGGCCGCACCGTTGATCAAAGATCACGTTGCTGCCCAGGTCCAAGGTATTGGAGTGCCGCCACTGAAGGAGTTGATGGACTTCCTTACTGACCGGAACATCAGGATCTCTGTTTGCGAGCCGAGCGGCCGTGCGCTCGGGGTCACGGAAGACGACTTTGCCGGAAAGAACAGCGGCTTCGGCACGTCGATAGATGCCGCCAACGCCTATGCAGGATATGACCGAGTCGTGACTTTCTAAGGTCCGTCGAACGCCGCAATCACCCACAGCGCCATACCCACTCGTCGACAGCATCGAGGTCTCCACCTGCTCGCTCACCCCGCGCACACGCGACGCCGACGACCGCAATGCTCGTCGTGTCGTCGCTCGCTCGTTGCGCGAGCACGCCCGCGTAACCCATGACGTCGGACGATCACGTGGGTGGTGCCGGCCGCGTCGGCGATGCTGATCTGGCCGCCGGCCCACCCCCCCACCAGGAACACCCGGCAGCGTCGGTCGATGGTGCCGAGCGAGCACCGGGGATCCCGTCGAGCACGTAGTCCTCCCAGGGGTCGCATTGGTAACAGCCCCTCCATGACCTCTTGGACCGACTCGCGGAGAGACTGAAGACCCTGACGACCCTCGCTTCTTCGTCAGGTTTGACACAGGGTCTCGTGGTCCGAGGAATGGTTCTGACGAAGGCGAGGTGTTCGGTTAGGAAGCCGTGGGCGTCACCGAGCGCTCGAGCCCTTCGAGTGAGCGCCGCAAGCCAGCAACGAATACGTCGAGGTCCGGGCAGAGATCGCGGTCCGCGACGACCGTGATGTTGAACTGGTCGGCATATGAGAGCGCGCCTACCCCGATCGAGATGTTCGCCGTGATCGGCACGATCGGGAAGATCTCGAGGAGCGACGCCCGAGCGAAGTACAGCGGGATCGGCGGACCGGGAACGTTCGCGACGTAGGCGTTCATGAACCGCTGGCGGGGCATGAGCCGCACGAACGCGCGCTGCAGGAGCACGGTGCGGAACATGCTGCCGGCGGGGGGTCGGCTCTTCTTCTTGCGCTCAGATGTCTCGGCAGCGATCAGCTCGAGACGGCGGACGTCGTCACGCTCGCCGATTGGAAGCGGCACCAGCATCCCGGCGTCCACGTTCCCACGCGCCGCTCCTGGTTGCTCCTGGTGCAGCGAGACGGGCACGAAGGCGCGGAGGATGACGCCATCGATTGGCTCGCCACGCCTGCTGAACAGGTCGGCGTAGCCGGCGGCGACAGCTGTCAGCAGCACGTCGTTGACCGTCGCGCGGTGCGCGTGGGCCACCCTCTTTGCTCCATCGAGGGAACCGCGAACGATGGCGAGCCTGCGGTCCGATCCGATCCTGCGGTTCACGCTGGTCCGCGGGGCTCGTCCGTCCGCGAAGAGCTCCTGCACCGCCGGCCATGAGCTCAGGATGCGCCGGGTCGTGGCCAGGGGCTTCGCCAGCGCGGTGAGCTGACGGTCGAGTTCGCCGAGCCTCCGGCGCAGATTGTCTTGGAACAGCTCCCGCGTGCTGGGCACACGGACCGGTGTCCAGGGCGGCGCGCTGGTCTCCGGTGGGTCGGAGACGGGGTCGAAGAACGCGGCGAGGGTGGCCACGCCGGCGACGCCATCGGCGATGGCGTGATGCACCTTGATGAAGAACCCGACCCGGTCGTCAGACAGGCCGGTCAGGAACCACATCTCCCACAAGGGCTGGCCCCAATTGAGTGGACGGCGCCGGAGCCTCTCGCAGGCGAGGAGGAGTTGCAGCTCGTCGCCCGGGGACGGCACCGGGTGGACGCGGACGTGATCGGCTATGTCGAAGGATTGGGCATCCCCCCACACCGGCCACCCCAGACCGCGTCTGGGCCAGTACAAGGTCTGGCGGAACCGTGGGACAAGGTGCAGCCTGTGACCCACGGTTTCGCGGATCGCCTCAATCGGAAACTCACCGTCGGTGTCGACCATCGATCTGCCCTCGAGGACGGCGAGGGCCCCGATCACCTGAGGCCAGCCCTCCTTCTCTGGCCAGATCAACATCAGATCCGCTGCGGTCACCCGATCGAGCGAGCCGCCGCGTTCGGCGGTAGCTGGATCGGCTCCTCCTTGCATTCCGTTCGTTGTTGTCACCTCCGCACCAACCCGGCTCGACACGATTGTGACTCCGGGCGACTGCACGGCGCTACCGGACCAACGGCGTATGCGCTCTTCCGACTTCCTCGACCGACTCGAGCGTGTGGACGACAAGCGCCACCGCCGGGCCTCCAGACCCGCTGACCGGACGCGGCGAGCGCAGCGTCAACGGCGGCAGCGCTAGTAGACCCGTGGTGGTCCCATCACTGGCGCTGAGCCGGTCCCATTCCGCCGGCAAGCCACCTCGAGGTTGGTCCCATGCGGCTGGCAGGCGACAGAGAATCACCAGTTTGCCGTCGGCGGGACCGCCACACGGTCGTGCTGTTGGAACGGACCTTGACTGGACCAGGACCATTGTCATTGCTGGCGCCCGCACGTTGAGCTTCGACCACAGCGTCGTCGATGGCGTCGCTCGCATCATGGGCGTCCCCAAAGGATGGGATGCCAGCCGGGACCCCGACTTCTTGGTGATCGCCCCATCGACGTTTCCAGCGAACTCGGCCAGCATCAGTTCGTACATCACGAGATCCTCGATGGCCGGGACTCGCCAATGGTCCTCGGACGCAGACCAGACGTAGGGCTGGCCGCCAACGGTGACCGCGGACTGGCGCCCAATGCCGAACTCTCTGGCGTACGGATCCGTCACCCAGTCGACCGTGCGCGGTCGATCACCGGTCGCGGTGACCGTGAGGCGGTACAGGTATCGGCCGGGACTCCCCCACGCAGACGTCGGCCCGGGCGGGGGAACGGCCCCGATGTCAACCTGGCCATCCCATCGATCGCCGTAGAGCGGATCCACGCTATGCGTCAACGGGAAGTTAATGGCAGGAATCTCCTGGAGGAACTGGTCGTACTCGTGGATGACCTTCACGGACACCTGGTGCCCATCGGCCGGGGGTCACCCAGGGCAGCAGCACGCCGACGTTGATCGCCGGTCCCGGCACTTCGCCCCCTTGAGCTCGCGGACCTCCCGCTCAAGCTCCTTGATCCGGGCTCCGTCGGCCGTGGTGACGCCGCTCCGGCGGCCGGCGTCGATCTCGGCCTGCTTCACCCACCCCCGCAGGGTGTCCTTGTTCACCCCCAGACGCGGCCCGATCCGTTCCACCGCCGCGTTCAACGACAACTCAGGCTCGGCCTCACGGGCTTCGAGCACGAGCCGAATCGACCGCTCCCGAACCTCCCTCGGGTACTTCCTCGGTGCTGGCATGACTCCACCCTCTCCGTGGGATCAATGCCTCCACAAAACCCGGGGCGCTTCAGGTTGCTCGACCCGCGCCGCCGGGCCGAGAAGGCGCTCGTGGCGGTGGTGGCCGAGTGTTACGTCCGCGGGGTGTCGACCCGCCGGGTCGACGGACTGGTGAAGTCGCTGGGTATCGAGTCGCTGTCGAAGTCCCAGGTCTCGCGCATGGCCGCCGAGCTCGACGTGATGGTCACCGAGTTCCGGAACCGGCCCCTCGACGCCGGGCCCTACACCTATGTGTGGATGGACGCCCTGACCCAGAAGGTCCGCGAGGGCGGCCGGATCATCAACGTCGCCGTGGTCATCGCGGTGGGTGTGAACCGTGACGGTCACCGAGAGATCCTCGGGCTGGACGTGATCACCAGCGAAGACGGCGCCGGCTGGCTGGCGTTCCTGCGGGGTCTGGTCGCCCGGGGCTTGGCGGGCACGTCGCTGGTGATCTCCGACGCCCATCCGGGCCTGGTCGACGCCATCGCCTCCACGCTGGTCGGTGCCGCGTGGCAGCGTTGCCGCACCCACTACATGCGCAACTTGTTGACCAGGGTCCCCAAGTCCGCGCAATCGATGGTCGCCACCCTGGTTCGCACGATCTTCGAGCAGCCCGACGCGGCGTCGGTGTGGGCCCAGCACACCCGGGTCGTCGACCAGCTCCACGAAAGGTTCCCGGACGCCGCCACCCACCTCGCCGACGCGGCCACCGACGTGTTGGCGTTCACGGGGTTCCCCACCGAGCACTGGCGTCAGATCTGGTCGAACAACCCCCAGGAGCGGCTCAACAAGGAACTCCGTCGCCGCACCGACGTCGTCGGGATCTTCCCCAACCGCGACGCCGTGCTCCGACTCGTCGGTGCCGTGCTCGCCGAACAACACGACGAATGGGCCGTCGCCCGCCGCTACATGGGCGCCGAAGGCCTCGCCAAAGCCCGGCTCCGCATCATCACCGGCGACCTCGAGGAGGAGGTGACCAGCCACGCCCTGAGCGAAGTCATGTAGAACAACGATCAAGGCTGACGCGGTGACCGTCGCCTACACCACCTCCCGGGGCGTGACCCAGACAAACGGACACCCTCTCACCTTCGACTTCCGCACCGACGCCACCGGCAAGAACCCGGATCCGGACGCGTCAAGCCCAACGTTGCTGCGCTACCACCACCTGTTGTGGAGCAAGCCGTTGCCCTCGGGCAGGCACTTTCGACTCACCCCACGGAGCCAGAAGCCGTACGCCCTGCTTCACGACTCCGACCTGGGCACGTTTCTTCTGACGAGTGACTCGGTTCTGGCGACGTTCACCCGGCGTCCCGACATGCAGGCGATCATCGACCAGTTGCCGCCCGCCGACATCGACGCCCTCAACACGATCACCTACACCATCGGCGGGATGGTCCTCTGGCCGGGCAATCAGATCGACGGGAAGTGGACGATCAACCAGGCCCGCGGATGCACCGGCCGCATCGCCGACCGCTTCGACCTGACTGTCGAGTGCGTACGCCGCCACTACGAGGGCGACACCACGCACCCGCTCGCTGATGCATTCGGCCGCTACCGCGACTTCTTCGACCTCTTCGGCAGCTTCGCCGGGTACGTCGACTTCTGGCTCCTCGATGACCTCGTGGATACCGACGGCGGCGTGAAGCTCTTCCTGCCCTCGGAGGACTTCACCCTGCCGTCGGTCCCTCGGAGCCTCGCCGACTACCTCGCCTTCTGCGAGCGCACCATCGAGTTCGTCACGGCTCGGAACGAGCGCATTCACCAGCTCGCACTCTGACGGAGGCTACGCAGCGCCCGGTGCCCGCCTCCCTGTTCCGGCGATAGGCGATGCCCTCGTCAGTCCTGCGGTTCGGCTGCGTCGGGCCGGTGCGACTCGAGCCACGTGCCCTCGACGATGAGCGCCCCAGGGCCGTCGCTGTGGCGAGTCCCCGGATGATCTTGACAGGCACTCCTGAGTGCTGGACCCGCCAGGTATCGACCGCGGCTTGGCGAGTGCGGTGTCCACTGAGCACGTCTCCGGTCTCGGCGTGGGTGACCTCGTAGATCGCCTTCTGCCGGCTGATGCTTCGACGTTACGCCGGATACCCCGTCACACTCACCCGGCGATAGGTGACGCAATCGAGCCGGCTACTTCGTGCGCGTGTGCAGGTATGTCGTCGGCGAACCTCTGGGACGGGTTGCCGGGTCCATGGAAAACTCCCGGTACGGAATCTGGGTCCGCGACGACGACCTCCGCCTCGAGTCCGTCGGGGTCGCGAAAAAGACGCTGAGGAGGGGTCCGAAGTCAGTGACAAAGCCATCTGGACGCGCCGGCGTCGCGCAAACGCCTTCTGATCTCATCAAACGTATCGACGTCAGGCGCCCGAAGCGCCAAGTGATCCAGGCGACCGCGACCGAACATCGGCACCTGCTTGCCCGACTCCTCATTGCCGGCGATCTCGAACACGTTGAGCTCAGCGACAGGTCCGACGTTCAGAACGCACAACCGCGCCCCTCTCGCACAACTCGGTCGTGAGCAACCTCCGCTTCGAACATCCTCGAGTAGAAGTCGATGAAACGATCCATGTCGCCCGTGAGGATCGCCACATGGTTCAGGCCGTCGGTGAGCACCACGTCCCCTTTTCCTCGTTTGCCGAGGCTAGCGAGCCACTGTCCCCTAAGTGTTGTTACACGGGTGATCCAGGGGTCTGGGCTGGGGTCATGGAAGCACGCTCATCGGGTGTCGTCGATGCCGTCGAGGAGGCCGGTGAAGATCTGGGCGCGGTCGTGGTCGTCGTGGTCGGTGGCGTGGTCGCGTTGGCGTCGGAGGATCGCGATGAACTCGGGGCCGGTGTCGAAGAAGCCGCAGCGTTCGCAGATGGTCTCGAAGCGGCAGTCGAGCGCGGCGGGTCGGGTGCAGTGGCCGTTGCCGAGCAGTCGGCGGTGGTCGGCGGCGAGGCGGCGCATGTTGGGCCCTCGGCGTCGGCGGGCAGCGGCTGGGCGGTCGCGGTAGATGGCCTCGACGGCTTCGGTGACGCGGAAGTACTCGTCGGCGACGGTGCGGTCGGCGATGCGGGCGTAGGTGAGGGTCATGCGCATGGAGCGGTGGCCGAGCAGCGCGGCGATCGCTTCGAGGCTCATGCCGCGGTTGATGGCCTGGGTGGCGAGGGTGTGGCGCAGCTGGTGCGGGTGGACGTGGCCGATGCCGGCGCGCTTGGCGACGGCGGCGACGTAGCGGTGGACGGTGCGCCGGTCGAAGGGCTGGCCGTCGTCGCGTTCGACGAGCAGCCCGGACCGTGACGGCGGACGGGTCGCCAGCCAGTCGGTGATCAGCTCGACGAGGATCGGGTGCAGGGGGACGTAGCGGTCGTTGTGGAGCTTGCCGACCGGGATGCGCAGCCAGTGGGTGTCGCCGATGCGTGACCATGGCGTCGGCCGCGAGCGCGCAGAGCTCGCCGGCGCGCATGCCGGTGCGGGCGAGCAGCTCGACGATGAGCCGGCGTCGCGGGTTCGGATCGGCGGCGAGGGCGGCCATGAACTTCGCGGCGGTGGGGTCGTCGAGGAACTTCGGGAGCGGGTCGTCGCGTTCGGGGAGGTCGCCGGCGAAGATCGGGCTGCGCGGCGGGCGCGTCGTCGTAGTCCCACTCGATGATCCGTTCGAAGAACGTGCGCAGCATCCCGAGCCGCTGACGGATCGTGGTCGGCGACAGCCGCCTGCCCTGCTTGCCCGGGCGGGTCGGCGAGCCAGGTCTTGTAGGCCTCGATGTGGCGAGCGCTCGATCGCCGCGACCGCGGCGCAGCGCCGGGTCGTCGCGGGTGACGCTGGCCGGCGAAGAGCCGCAACGCATCGACGTCGGCGACGACCGTGGTCGGTCGTGCGAGACACGGCGAGCTGGTCGAGGTAGCGGTGCATCGTCGCGGCCATCTGCGGCGCCCGGCGGGCCGATGTCATCCCAGGTGAACTCCTTGGTCTGGACGCCGCGACGGCCGCGACGGCTGCCGGCGACGACGATTGCAGCGACGGCGGTCATCGGGCGGCTCCCGACCGTGGCTTGGGCCTCGATCGCCTCCGCGGCGCGCTGTACTCGTCGGCGAGCCAGTCGTCGCCGAGATGCAGATAGACCCGGGTCGACTCGATCGAGCGGTGACCGGCCTGGGCCTGGATCGCTTCGATCGCCATGCCCGCCTTCGCGCAGCCGGGTGAAACAGGTGTGGCGCAGCTCGTGGCAGGTCCCGTGCGCCAGCCCGGCCCGGCTCGGCGCGCCGCAGACAGGATCTGTCGAGCCCGTCGGCCGACAGCGGCTGCCCCGCCGCGGGCCCTTCAACGCCACGAACACCCGGTCCGTCGCCGCGTCGGCGGGTCGTTCGCTGTTGAGGTAGTCGGCGACCGTCGCGAAGAACGTCTGCGACATCGGCACCAGCCGTTGATGGCCGCCCTTGCCGTCGGCGATGAACACCCGCCACTCGCCGAGACGCAGATCCTCGAGCCGCAGCCCGAGCACCTCGCAGCGGCGCAGCCCGCCCAGCAGCATCGCCTCGACCATCGCCCGGTCCCGCTCGGTGCGCAGCGCCGCCATCAGCGCGTCGACCTCGTCCGGCTCGAGGATCTGCGGCAGCCGTCGCACGCCGCGCACCAACGGCACGCCCCGCCGGCCGCGATGGCGGCTCTGCCGCGTCGGCAACCCACGCGGCACCGGGTTCGCCTCCACCCCGTCGCCCCGCGGCGACCAGATAGCCGTACAAGCTCGACACCGCCGCCAGCCGACGCTGGATCGTCGACGCCGACAGCCCCGCCCGCCATCGGAGATCCGCACCACGTTCTCGGCGCCCGGCCGCGGCCGCTGCTGCGCGGTCACGAACGCCAACACGTCGCGCCGGCGTCACCTCGACCGGGTCCTTGCCGACGACGGTGAAGAACGCCTTCAGATCGTGCGCGTAGGCCCGCACCGTGTTCGGCCGACGCCCGCCCGACGACGAACTCCAAGAACTCATCGACGAGCTCGTGACCGACCCGATAGCTGCCGCTCGCCATCGGCACGAAGCCGACTCCAACAACGGGGACCACATCCCGAACACCTCCACGTCGAGGGACCGATGCCCGAGAAGGCTTCCCGGACACTCAGCCCAGATGGTGGATCACCCGTATAAGTGCCGGTAGGTGGCGGATCTCGCGAAGGCCAGGTGCTGCGCCGTCGTCAGGCAGCACGCTGACGTGACGAGCCGGCCTGTGCCAGCCCGTACTGCCACGCCCGTGGATCCGGCACGCCAGGCCCCTAGACGGTGTCACCCGTCATCTGACGACGAACCGTCACCCGTCATCCGGAGCTAGGAACTCACATCACTTGGCATTGTATGCTATGACATGGAACAGCATCTATGGAGCGGATCTGGCCGTGGGCCGATCTGTGACCGATGGACGGTTCCGGAGGGCGCTGGCCGATCGACGCTCCGGCGCTGGTAGCCATACACGGTCTCGGCGCCGTGCCGAACCCGTTCCCCGCGTTCGTCCCGTGGATGCTCACGGCTCGGATGTGTGGGACTCGGTAACCGCCCTCCTTACAACCGGCGGCGAGAGCAGCCGTGGGAGCAACCCCGCGGATTGGCATCTGAGCTGCAGGCTCGTAGGGGTCACTCAGGCGTGCGGTGTGGACGCCACCGGCTTGATGGTCGCTCGTCGCTACGGGGACGCCGGGGCAACACGTTCACGGCTGGCACGCCATGCACGGCGATGGCTACGGCGCGAGCCGCATCACTCCCGCGTTCGAGCGTTCCCACCCGTTGTCAGGTCTTGCAGGTATGCCTACACCCCGTCGGCTGCCTCGTCGGTCCTCTCGGTGTACCGGGATGGTGGGCAAGCCATCATGGCTCCTTAACGATCCGGTTGCGGAGCAGCCCGATGCGTTCCACTTCGAGCTCGATGACGTCGCCGGGGTTGAGGAACCGGCCCAGTTCCAAGCCGCAGCCCCCGCCGACTGTGCCCGAGCCCAGGATCTCACCGGGGTACAGCGTCTCGGACCGCGACACGAAGGCAATGATGTCCTCGAAGCGGTGATGCATGGTGCCGGAATCGCCTCGGCTCCACTCCCCGCCGTCGCCCGCGCCACCATGGTCAGGTCATAGGGGTCGCCGACCTCGTCGGCGGTCACCAGCCACGGTCCCAGTACGTTGCCGGTGTCGAAGTCCTTGCCCTTTGCAGGCCCCAATCCGACCACGACCTCGCGGTTCATCGCATCGCGCGAAGTCATGTCGTTGAAGATCGTGTACCCAGCAATACGTGGCTCGCTGCCTCCTCGGGCGCGATGTCAACCCGCCGCGGCCGATCACACAGCCCAACTCGAGTCCGGAATCCAACAACTGGGCGTAGGCCGGCCAGCGCACGTCGGCGTCCGGTCCCACCACCGAGAACCGATTGGCCTTGTAGTAGATCGGCTGCTGGTACCAGACGGCGGGGATGTCGATGTGCCGTCCGGTGAACTGCTCGGCCATGGCGAACGCCCCCTTCAAGTGCTGCTCGAAGGCGAGGAAGTCGCGGATCTGAGGCGGCACCGGGATCGGGGCCAACAGCCTCACCGCCGATCGGTCCATCATTGCCTCCTCCGGCGCCGCCTCCACCAGGTCCCGAGCCACATCGAGGGCCGCCTCATCTCCATCGATCAACGCCACCATCGACCCGAAAGCCGGGTGCTCACCTCCCCGCACGTGCTCGTGCGCCGACTCCAGGTCCAGGACACGGCGCTCACCGTCGAGCACCACCGCCACCCGTTCACGCCCGTCACCTGTGCAAATCGTCGCCAGCCTCATCGTTTCGCCTTCTAGCCCTTCTTCACAGGAACGTGAGGTCGACCTCCCTGGCCTGCCGAGCACCGCGCCGGCCTTGGTGAACGTGTCGAGCTTCACCGCGAAGTGCTGGGTCAGCGCGTGGATGTCGCGGAACCGGCGCTGGAGCGGACTGGAGGTGTAGAGCGAGCTGCCGCCGCCGGCCGTGTAGGCCATGTCGACCACCGTGGTCGCGGCCCGGTCACCCACGTGGCGGTGGCGCGGATCCGGGCCCGGTGCTCGGGCGTGAAGGCGTGCCGGTCGCGGCCGTCGCCCATGCCGTCGCGGCCTCGGCGTCGAGCAGCGCCGCGACCGGCCGCAGCAGGGCGTCGGTCTCGCCGAGCTGGTGCTGGAACAGGGGTTGGCCGCCAGCGTCGCCGTCGCTGAACGCGGGCACCTTCCCGCCGGCCAGGCGGTGACGTCGCCGAGGGCGGCCCCGGCGATGCCGACCGCCACGGCAGCGAAGGCCATGCGACGAGAACGACAGCTCCGGCACCCGCAGCAACGGGACGTCGATGCACGGACTCGTCCCACACCACGAAGCTGCGCTCGACCGGCACGAAGACGTCGTTGACGACGAAGTCGTGGCTGCCGGTGCCGCACAGGCCCGACACCGACCAGGTGTCCTTGATCTCGACGTCGCCGGGGGTAGCACCATCATGCGGACCGGTGGCTGGCGACCGTCGTCGACCACGGCGTGGGCACGAACCAGGTGGCGTGCTGGCAGCCGCTGGCGAACGACCACTGTCCGGTCACCCGGAACCCGCCGTCGACGGCCGTGGCCACGCCGGTCGGGTTGACGGTCCCGGCGATGATGACGTCAGGCCCGTCGGCGTAGAGCGCGTCGAAGGTGGCGCGGGGCAGCTTCCCCAGAGCACAGGCGCGACGTGGTGCCGATCACACCGTCCACCCGACCGACCCGTCGGCCCGTCGCTAGCTCCTCGATCACCCGCATCTGGACGGGCAGGTCGAGCTCGGTACCGCCGTGGCTCCCGGGACCAGCATCGGAAGCAACCCGCCGCCGTCAGCTGATCGACCAGAGCCCGAATCCACCAACTTCGTGAGGATCCGCGCGTGGTCAGTTCTGACTACGTCGGCGAGTCAGACCAGATCGTGCTCGAATGCGAACGCGCTGGCCGCAGTGCGCGAAGAGACGCCCAGCTTGGCCGAGGATGTTCTGCACGTGCCGGGCGACGGTGTGCTCGCTGATGACCAGCGCGGCTGCGATCTCGCGGTTGGTCTTGCCCGTCGCCACGAAGTGCCAGCACCTCGACCTCGCGCCCGGTCAGCCCCATCGGAGCCTGCGTCCTGACCGTCGGCGAGAGCGCATCGACCCGGGCGAGATCGGCCATTGCCCGCCGAGCTGACGGAAGACCGAGCGCGCCGCGTCGCAGCTCCGATCTCTGCGGCGTCGTGGTCGCCGAGCTCCCGACACGCCAACCCGATCACAACCCGAACCCGAGCGGCTTCGTACGGTGCATCCAGCTTCCGCCACGCCGCCCACGCCCGGCGCAGCATAACCACCGCCGCACGGGCATCGCCCTCGCCGAGGAGAACCGCCCCGGTTGTCGTGGCCGGACACGGCGTGAAGCATCGGGGCGCCGAGGTCGTCCGCGATCTGCGCCAGCTCATCGGCAGCGACGCGGGCCGCACCGGAGGTCCTCGGCGGCCAACATGATCTCGACGAACGGCCGCCAGCACCTGGGACCTGGCCACCGCGGCGTTCGCCTCGTCCACCACGCGGCGGATCGCCACCGTCGCCGCATCGACCTGGCCCTGGGCCAGGCGAAGCATCGCCAGGCCCGGCTGCGGTTCTCGCCCCCACTGGCCGGCCTGCCGATAGGCCGCCTCGGCGTCGGCGAACTCGCCGCGGAGCCGGTGCACCTCGGCCTGCTGGTAGTACGCCATCCCGACCGCCGGTCGGCCAGCGAGCCGCTCGCAAGCCCGATTCACCTCGTTGGCCGCCTCCTCCCACGCGCCGTGAAGCAGCATGATCTCGGCTCGATGCACCAGCACTCGCCGCGGTACGCCACCAGGCCGGGTTGTGACTCGCACCAACTGGTCAGCGCCGACGTCCACTCCCGGGCCCGCCGCAGATCGAACATCTCCTGGCACGCCTCGATCACCGCGCAGTAGACGAGACCCGGCGAAGATCGGCGACACCTCGCCAGCCGTCACCACGACCATCACCTCATCGAGCAGGGCCACCCCATCCGCTGTATCTCCCATGCGGATCAGCGCCCGACCCTGGCCCGTCCGGCCGTAAACCGTCAGGTCCTCGTCGCCGAAGCGGACCCCGATGCTCGGCGCCCGCTCGAACGTGGTATGCGCTGTCGCCGGATCCTGGTCAAAGCGACTGAAGCGCGACCGGCAGAAGCAGATATCCACGCTCCACACCGTCGTGGTGCGCCTCGTCGAGCAGCCGCTGGGCTCGGGCGAGCCATCCGCCGCCGCGTGCCATCTCGCCCCTCAGAAGAAGTCCCTGGGCGAGCAAGCCAGCGCACCGCGCGGCTCTCACCACATCCCCCAGGCGCAGGCACTCGTGATGGGCGCGGTGCCATGCGTCGTCGCTGTCGACGTCAACGCCGACCAGGTACGCCGCCACCGCCAGCCGCTCCAGATCCTCCAGTCCGAGCGACCCCTCCCGATCCGCGGCCGACAGCTCCGCGAACGCATCCCCCCACATGTGTCGCCCGAAGAACTCCCGGCCACGATCCAACGCATCGGCCACGGCACCAGTCTCCCT